>NZ_QLZR01000001.1 GCF_003289955.1 Planococcus halotolerans
GCTGCCCCACCTGCAAACTAGCTCAAGTGGGGAATTTTATTCCGGCTATAATGGGGAAAATTAAACCGGCGTTGACAAGGGGCTCAACTTTCTAAAAATAATTATGTTTACTAGTCATTCCTAATCAATGAACTTATAATAAAAAAAGAAGATCAATAGGACATCTGAATTTCATTTTCTTCTCATTCCAAGCCAGTTTTCAAAGCTTAATTTAAATCTAAAAGATGAAGAAACGATATTCTCAATAATAAGTCTGAAGGGAAGTTTCGTTTGAAAGTTAAATACCTACCAGTTATTTTCTGGGCCTTATGCATTCTTTTGGCCACTAACACTCACAGTTTCCAGTCATTATTATTCTCCAGAGAAATTGGATTAAACATTCGTCTATTTCCAAACCTTTCCGAACTATTTATAATCAATGACATTCATTTAGACAGTAAATCCTATGTATTCCAAAAAATTGGACATGTGATTTCGTTTGGTATCCTTTTCATATTACTTGCTAAAAGCATCTCCGCTAATCGAAAAGCTATAATTCTATGCAGTCTCTTTGCCTTTTTTACGGAATTACTCCAATTATTCTTTGAACGAAGTGGAAGATTCTCAGATGTATTGATCGATATGGCGGGCATATATATAGCCTATAGATTGAGTATCTATGTAAAAGAGCAAGGGGGATTGAATTCAGTATTTTGGGAGACGTTACAAAAAATAATTGGTGTCTTTGCGGATGATAAACGAAAGTAACTACTAACCGCAACTGTAAAAAATAGGTTTTTTAAAACCTTTCTAAACTCGCTTTATCTCGTTTGTGATAAATTGCTCTCTCTAGTTTAGCGTTTACAACTGGCCAAGTTCTCCCTCGTTTTTCTCCATTTATCGGACAACAAATCCGTCAGATTTGTGACAAAAAGAACCGTCAATTTCTGAACAAAATCAGGCGTCAATAACACCTGACTCCGGTACAATAATGACTAGTTAATTTTCTGGCTAAATATAAATAAGCTGCCACTGAAAACCTTTATGGTTTCTGGAGGCAGCTTGTTGGGGATGCAATTGTCATGAATAAACTGAGTTGTGTCTGACACAGTGGCGCGATTTCGAAAGGCAAGGCGACTCACTTAAGTCACCTTGCCTTTTATTTATAATTTTAAAAATGATTTTATAGTCTACATAGAATAACTTTTTCAGGTTTATCTTCCCTGTTCAATGAACCTTTTATATCATAAACAATTCCTTTATCGACCTGCAACAGCGACTCAACAAGTTTCCATCCTTCATCAATAAACTCTTGATGTGAAACTGCTAAAATTACGCAATTAGAATCTTTTATATCATTTACATTCTGTAAGTCTATATTGAATTCTCTTTTCACTTCTTCAATATTTGCATGAGGATCTGCTACGTTAACTCTGAACCCATATTCTTTTAATTCTTTTATTAGGTCAATTACTTTTGTATTTCTAATGTCAGAAACATTCTCTTTAAAAGTTAAGCCAAGTACTGTTATAACACTTTCTTTTATTTTCATGTCTTCTTCAATCATTTTTTTTACTATAGAGGTAGATATTAGTTTGCTTACATTGTCATTTACTCTTCTACCAGCTAAAATAACTTGAGGAATATATCCTGCTTTTTCTGCTTTATAAGTTAAATAATATGGATCTACTGCTATACAGTGACCACCTACTAAACCAGGTTTAAACTTCAAAAAATTCCACTTCGTTGAAGCTGCTTCTATTACATCATTAGTATCTATGTCAAGTATATCAAAAATAGTAGCTAGCTCATTCATTAGAGAAATATTCAAATCTCTTTGAGTATTCTCAATTACTTTGGCTGCCTCCGCAACTTTAATTGAAGTAGCTTTATAGACACCAGCTGTTATAATGCTTCCATATAAAGTAGCAATCTTTTCTAGCGTTTCATTATTCTGTCCTGATACTACTTTTACTATATTACTTATTTTATTTTTTTTATCACCTGGATTTATTCGTTCAGGAGAGTAACCTACAAAGAAGTCCTTACCATATATTAAAGAAGAAGATTCTAAAAGTACCGGAACGCATTCTTCTTCAGTAACCCCAGGATAAACAGTAGATTCATAAACTATAGTTGTTCCTATACTTAAGTTTTCACCAATTATTGCTGAGGCTTTTAATAAAGGATTTAAATCTGGTAACTTATCACTTGTTATAGGGGTCGGAACAGTTACAATGATGAAATTACACTCTTTTAAATACTTGGCATTTTCTGTAAATAAAATATTTTCATTTTTTAACTCTGAAGGGTTTATTTCATTAGTTCTATCTTTTCCTTTTTTTAGTTCATTTATTCTATTTTCACTTATATCAAAACCAATTACTTTGTATTTTTTTGCAAATTCTACCGCTAATGGTAATCCTACATATCCTAATCCAACAACAGCTATTTTTATATCCAATTTAAAACCATCTCCAATTTAGTTTTCTATCGTAATATTCTATATGTCTATACACCATATAGAATATCCTTTTTATTTTGAATCCATTTAAGTTACTCGGACTCTTTAATTTATAATGGGTAATTATAAAGTCATCATTAAAGGTTTTTAGTGATTTTACTTTCGTCTTTAAAGATTCGTCTAAAATATATAGAGGTAGGGATTTAGCAATAGTTTTATTTAACGCAATATTTTTTAAAAACTTTTCACTTGGCCATAATGTTTTATACATCATTGGTGATATATTATCTACTTTCCAGTTCTTATAATCTTGACTTCTCATCAAGTCTTTGGTGTAAAATTCAGGCCATACAAGAAATGTACTTTCTAAATCGGTAGAAGAATTTAATTTGTTTACAAACCTTGTAATGGACTCTTTTTTAAATAAAAATCTTTCAAAAGTAGAGAGTTTTTTAATATCTTTATTATAAATTTTTCTTGATAGTTTATTGCATTCCTCACAAAAGCAATATTCCTCTTCTAATGGAAACCTAACAAAATCAAAAAGAACTCCCTCTAAACATTCTTTATATTCAAGCAGAGTACTAATGACAAAATCGGTATGATCATTATTATTCGGACATGCGTATTGTTCATATCCTAAATCACAGTAGATTGGTTTATCTATTGTATTGTTCCCATCCATATCTATAACAGACCATTTTCTTTCTTCAAAAAATGGTGATCTGTTTTTTTTAGTTAATTCTCCCTCATAGCCTTCTGTTAGTGTACATATCCATCCAAATAACTTAATATCTTGTTTTTTTAAAAATAATTTAATCTCTTTTACCTCTTCTAAAGTCATCCATGAACCATTATAATCTTTAATTATTAACACAACAGTATCGATTCCCGCATTTTGTAGTTCTTTAATGAAACTTAATTCTTTCGCATTTTTTGCTTCTTCAGAATATAAAAGTAAACCTCGCATAAAAAAACCCCTAAAAAATATTTTTTGCCTCTTGCAAGAAAGAATTTTCGCTTGTAAAGGTAGTGATACTAAAATTCTTATTGTTTAAATCATTCAAAATTCCCGCTAAACTAACGGGATTTTCCCCTTCATAAAAAAGGATTTGTTTCAATTCATTTAACTCTCCTACTATAGATGGGTTATCACTAGAAATTATTAACATGTTATTTTCCCAATAGTCATATATTTTATTTGGAATCGTAAAGTCTGTAACTTCATTTCTTGCATGTGGGATAATCCCTATTTGATATTCTGCAAGTAAATTTTTATAATTTAAGTTTTTTACAGGCGCGTTAAAATTAATTTCGATATTTTTTAAAAAACTGGCTTTTTCTTTAATCTCTTTAACGTATTGACTTTTGTCATGATTAAAAACGTAGCAGTCTACAATGATTTTATTTGTTAAATATGAATCTGTACTTAATATGGTTTCAAAGTCTCTAATCCCTTTATCTATTGTGCCAGTATACAGTATTTTGATTTCACTCCCAATATACACACTTTCTTTTATTATTTGTTTATGAAAAAAAGGTGCATTAGAAACTATATATGTATTTTCTCTATCTAGATTGTGTCTCTTAAGAAAATGTGTTTTAGCAGCATGACAAACAAACATGACTTTTCCTGCATTTGTTATCACAAACTTTTCTACTTTTTTGGTGTTAATTATAAAATTATATAATTTCTTCGAGATACTATTAGTTTGATTGGCCACAGAAAGCAAATCATCTGCTATATCCACATAAACATTATCTTTCTTTTTCGACAGCTTTAAGACCACGTAAGAAATATATGCATCTCTTGAATATATAAATTCATATTCTTCCCTAAAGATTTTTTTATATATTAAGAAACGATATGGATCAAATATAATTTGAGTTGGTATATAGTCCTTTTTATAAATAACTATAACTTTCAAGTTATTAATTTTATTTAATCTTTCTTGATACGTACTAGTATATTTTTTATCAGTAACTATTGTGATTGCATAATTTTTACTAGAAAATACTTCTGCAAATTTTACAATTCTTATATCAATAGCAGGTACTACCATTAGTATTTTTTTCATTTTACTCCCTTTCTTTAGATATGCTTTTCTCTATTTTCTCTAGATGATTGTTCCAATTAAACTTTTCAGAAAAATTTAAAGCATTTAAAGAATATTCAGCATAAATTTCATCACTACAAGTAATCTTGTTGATAGCGTTAGAGAGAGAGTTTGAATTATTGTTAATTAACTCCCCATTATAAAGGGGTTTAATTATTTCATTTGAGGCAACTTTATAACCGAAAGAGGCATCTAATGCTATGCATGGTTTACCTGTAGCCATTGCTTCTAAATAAACATGTCCGAATCCTTCATAAGTAGATGGCAAAACAAAAATATCAGCATTTTTCAAAAAAACTTCCACTTTATTACTAAAGCCTTCAAATTTCACTTTTTTTTGTATCTTTAACTCATCTACCATATTAACTAATTTTTTTTTGTTAGGGCCATCGCCTACGATAGTAAGAAATAGGTTTGGATTTTCCGATATAGCTTTTAAAATTAATTCGATATTTTTTTCTTTCGAAAGTCTACATACTGTTACAAGATCTATTTGCTTTCTGTTTATTTCTTTTAAACTATAGGTAAATCTATCTCTATTGATGCCGGGATAACTCACTATTACTTCATTCTTTAGAACTTCTTTATAATTTTTTAATACTTCATTTTTCATGTTGTTACTTAAGGTAAAAACATTCGAATGCTTCACGAGCTTTTTCTCCGCATATTTAAAAAACAGTATTCTTAACGATAAATATATTTTTCGAATAAAACTCGCATCTTTTAATGCTGTTGCCATATAGTCCGGTAAAATGGTAGCAATAACGAAAGCAATTTTTTTATTAAAGTAAACCAAGGGATAAAAGACAGGGTGCCTTACTAATAATATATCTGAATTTAATTTATTTTTATTTAAGTAAAAATATACTAATACTATAATTGATGTGATTAAATCGAATCTTAGTAAAATTCCCCCTAACTTTGTTGGTATTTTAAAATACTCAAAGATAGAGATAATTCCATCCTCATCATTATTTTCTTTGATGAAACATATAACCTTAACATTGTGATCTGTATATTTTATTAAGTTATTAATATAATTATCAATTCCGCCTTGATGAGGTAAAAACGTTGTGTTAAATACAAGGAACTTAGTCACTTTTACACTCCTTTAGTTAATATAGTATCCTTTTTTAAATAGCTTTATGACATATCTAAAATCCCAACAAAAAATAGGTTTATCTTTTTTCTTCTCAAAAATGTAGAATGCCATACTTAATAACGGAAACCAAGATAGTAATATGAAAATTTTTTCTCCCTCAAAACATAAAAATTTGTAATTTAAAATCACGGTTTTCTTTAAAGACTCTTTTTTTATTTCAGCAAAATCGAGATCATTTTTAAATATTTTTAGTAATGATAACAATAAAAAACCATTCCATCCTGGTGTTGGCACGTTGTCTTCCCATACTGATTTTACATTAATTTTCCTATAATTATCTTTAGTATAATATCCTTTATAATTCTTTACTCCTCCGTTCTTATTTTGATGTTTCAATACATTTTCAGCTAACTCTTTTATATTAAGGCCTTTCCCAGGTTGATAGGATTGAAACCTCCATAAGTAATCAAGGATTATTCCACTACCTGAGATAAAAACAGGAAACTGTTCATCATATACTTCAGTATTAGATACTTTTTTACCATGGATAAAATACATATTTTTATATAAAGAGTCTTCAATAGATGCGTTAACTTTATTTAAAAGGTTTATTACAATTACTTTTTTGCTTTCCGGAATTTTTCCTTCTTTATGTATTATATATTCTACTAATCCTCTTCCAATAATTGCAGAATATATTGTAATCTGAATATCTTTACGCAAATTGGAATATGGTATGAATTCAGAAACAATATGTTTATCTAAAAAGTCAATTATAGAAAAAGCATAGTAATCCATATTTTTATCAAATATTAATTCATAAAGAACTATAAACTCTAGAATAATGGCATTCATATTTAACACGAAATGATTGTTATCGTGAGTGTAAAAATCTAACAAATCAAATTTAAATGATTTTTCTTCTTCTGAGAAAAGTTTTTCTGTTAGATATTCCATATTTCTATTAATAGTTGCTTTAATAGACCCTTGGAACTCTTCTGTAACTTCACTATCTATATTAATTAAAACTTTTGCTAATGCGATTGAAGCTAAGCCATTATGAATCAAAGAAGAAAATCTATCATCTTCATGACCAGCATTCTTATAACTACCTATTTCTGTTAAATTTCCCAGTTGCACTTCAACTGCTTTAATTAAATCTTTTAAATTTTCTTCAGTTTTCATGCCCATATAAATTTCTAAAAGTGATTCTATCATTGGACCTTGTAACCAAGGAGTGTCATGTAAGTTTGACACTCTTTTTAAGTTACCTCGATGTACAATCATACTTTTATAAGAACCATTACTTTCCCAACTCTTCAAATAGTTATATAAATTGTTTACTTTTTTTTGCATTTTTTCTCCTTATCTTTCTACTAATTTTTATCACGAAAATCAATGGAATAATTTCAAAAAGAATTCCGCTCATAGCACCTAAAAACTCACCGACCAGTACTTTATTAACTAAACCTACTAACAGTACTAAATAAATCGGAAGATAATCGTTTTCTTTTTTTATTAGAACATCTAAAAACTTCAAAGCACACCCAAAAATAAAACCTACTATTAATACACCAAAATAACCGAAATTAATATATCCTTCACCTATTAAGGATATTGTAAAGCTTGTGTTATATTCTCCACCTATTGTATATACTCCTGGAGATATTACATTTGAAACTATAGGTCCAGATCCGTATGGCTTAGAAGGGAATATACTACTGGGAATCGGAAATGTTAATAAAGAGAAGAATGTTTTTCCAAGTACGAAGGTATTTATTTCTGAATATCTTTCCAGTAAAATCGCTAGATATTCTGAAACACCTAATGTCATTTTTGCTTTTTCTACAAAATCTATCAGATCAAATTTATAACTAAATCTCTCTAATCCACTTCCCGCAATATATTCCCTTAATACACCTAAAAGCAGGTACAGTGGAACAAGCAGACCTGTAGCTATCACTACATTTTTTATTGAGCTTTTATTTCTAATTGAATATAAGAGTATAAGAGTCACAATTAAAATTAAGCTCCGGCCTCTAAATCCAAGGGAAATGTACATGAGATTGGATATTACAAAACTCAATAAAAAAAGAATCAAGATTAATTTATTCTTATTCACAAGATATTTATCTAAATAATAAACACTTAATGGCGCAAAAAGCGTTAATCCCCATTGGTAGTATCCCTTACCTTGAGTAAGGAAAATTCTATTTGACATGTTTTCGATATAAAATAAGTAACCGCTACTAAAAAAGTTGTAAAAACTGATTATAAAAATTATAAGAAAAAAGTTAAAAATTAATATATCGATTAACAAATAATTATTTTCACCTTCAAATATTTGTTTTTCCCGATTTATCAACTTTTTATTTATTACTGTGCCTTCTAATAGCTTGTACCCTACAATAACTGAAATAAAAAATATAAAAATAGTTAAATGTAATCTAAAAAACAAAGAGTCGGGATTATCTACCATATATACAGTGAAAGATTCTGTAAACAAAATTAGAAAAGGCATTACTAGAAAATAAAGCAGAAAATTTATAGTGAATAAACTTAATGGATTAACCCAGTTTAATTTTGATTTTTTTAAAACATAAAAAAGGAAATATGAAACGGTAATTACTGATAAAAAGTAAAGTAAAATAATCATTTTATACCCACTTTAATATTATTCGACATTTTTATTAATAATAAAGAAAGAAACACGAAGGTAAGTAATTTCGAAATTAATGCTCCATCAATCCCCCACATATAAACAAAAGTTAGCAATGATACAACAGACCATCCTAAGATAGGAAGATATATTTTTATAAAGAGGTTTTTCATTGTAGTTAGATTTATTAGTAAAGACTGATAAGGTCTTACTATATTAAATATTGAAACGGCAACTATTAGAATCAAAGATATTCTATACACTTCATCAGTATTAGTGTTAAAAATCATTTCGATGGCAATTTTTCCTAGTATAAGGAACGCTAATACTTGAATGACATTAACTATTAAGTTTGCTTTTAATGACTTTTTAAGTAATGCTCCATTGCTAACCTCTTTATCGAAGAATAAAACTAAAGCTTTTTGGAAAAATTGAGGTATTATTTGAAAGTAATTAGAAATACTTAAAGCAAGGGTATAATATCCTATTTGCAATGGTGATAAAAACAAGAATAGAATGAAAGTATCGATACGATACATGGCATTTAACGAGGATTTTATTAAATGATCCCATATTGAAAAATCTTTTAATTCTAAGAACATCCCTTTAACATCAACTAAAGTTATTGAGATATCTTTTTTTGCAAATCTCTTTTTACTATCGTAGAGCCAATAAATTAAAGGAACAAAATAACTTAAGAAATATATTAACAAAAATATATTGAGTGAGGGTTTTAAATAAATTACCCCTAAAAGCAAAGTAAAAAATATTTTAAATGCTATTCCCTGTATAACTACAATTTTTTGTTGGTATGTAACATAATAAAATTCGTATATACTTTGTTGATATATTTTTATAAGTTGGATTAAAGAAATCACCAAAAAAATTAATGCTAGTTCATTTCCTTTCTCCATAAAAAAATAAGTGCTGATTATGATAATTAAAAGTAACAAAACAATGAAGCGAAAAATCCAAAATAAGGAAAAAACTTGGTAGTACATCGCAAGATTTTTTTGGATTTTATTTATTTCTTTTAACAAATATGTTTCAGGTGAAAAAGCTAAGTACGCTATAAAAACAAATACTCCTGTAGCTATCCCTATTTTGCCAACAACTTCTGTACCAAAAAGATTTGTAACTACTACCAAAACCAACATTTCAAAAATAGTTTTAAATAATAAGTCTATAGATGAAAGAGTAGTAAGATTGAGTATTTTTTTTTCATTCATTATTTACCTCTTTTATTATTTATTCCACACTTTTTTATTTATATATTCAGTATATGAGAGTATAATTCTCAAAACTTTTTCTGAAACATTCGGCATACTATAATCTTGTACTTTTCTTAAAGTATTCTCACTTTGTGTTTGTAAAACTTCTAGACCCTGCAGTATTCTCAATTTCTCTAATCCAACCATCATAACTGCAGCTTCTTCCATCGCTTCTGGACGTTCATGTGCCTCCCTAATGTTAAGGGCCTTAAATCCAAGAATAGAAGATTCTTCACTTATTGTTCCACTGTCACTAAGAACAGCTTTCGCCTTCATTTGAAGTTTTACATAATCATTGAACCCAAGGGGTTTCATCGTTTTGATCAATGAATTAAATTTAATTCCTGTAGAATTAATCATTTTCTGAGTTCTAGGATGAGTACTAATAATTATAGGCATACCATATTGATCTGCAATCGCATTTAGACTCTCACACAAATCCATAAAGTTCTTTTTGGAACTGATATTTTCTTCTCGATGAGCAGATACTATAAAATAATTATCTTCTTTAAGATTCAATTTCTCGATTATATTCGATTTCTCAATATCTTTTTTTCTTGTATAAAGAACTTCAAACATAGGACTCCCTGTTTTAATAATTCGGTCTGCCGGCAAACCTTCTCTTAAGAGATATTCTCTGGCAATATCACTGTACGTTAAGTTAATATCAGCTGTGTGATCCACAATTTTACGATTCGTTTCTTCAGGAACACGTTGATCGAAGCATCTGTTTCCAGCTTCCATATGGAAGATTGGAATCTGTCTTCTCTTTGCGGCAATTGCACACAGACAGCTGTTTGTGTCACCAAGTACTAACAACGCTTCAGGTTTGACTTCTTCTAAAATCGGATCAATTTTCACAAGAATGTTACCGATTGTTTCAACAGCCGTTCCGTTCGCTGCATTTAAGAAATAATCCGGTTTTCTTAAGTTAAAATCCTCGAAGAAAACTTCATTCAATTCATAATCATAATTTTGTCCCGTATGTACAAGAATATGTTCAATTGCATTTGACTCTTCCAATTTATTAATAACTGCTGAAAGCCTGATGATTTCTGGCCTAGTACCTACAACAGTCATTACCTTTAACTTTTTCATCCTTATACCTCCAAATAATGAGTGTCTGGCTTTTTGAGATCAAAGCTTTCATTTACCCACATAACTGTGACCAAATCTGTTTCTCCTACATTTACGATTGAATGTGTATAGCCTGTCGGAATATCTAAGACCTGGAGTTTGTCGCCATTTACGTAGTATTCGATAATCTCTTCTGATTCAATATTTCTGAATCTTATTAAACCGTTGCCACTTACCACTAGGAACTTTTCATTTTTAGTATGATGCCAATGATTCCCTTTAGTAATACCGGGCTTAGATATATTAACCGATACCTGGCCACGGTCTGGTGTGCGGAGGAACTCAGTAAAGGAACCGCGATTATCAACATTCATCTTTAAATCATAAGAGAATTTATCTTCAGGCAAGAAACTTAAATATGTACTGTACAACTTCTTCGTTAAGTCATCGCTCATTTTTGGAACAGCCAGAGAGGTTCTGCTTTCTTTAAAGCTTCGAATGCGGTCAGCTAAATCGCCTAACTTAATCTTATGAGTAACTGGTACAACGCCAAATGTTCGATTGATGGTTGGATTTCCTTCCAAAGCTCTCAGAAACTCTACCATGACATCATCAATGTAAGCCAACTCCAGAACAGCTGCAGGATTGTTTACTTGGATATCTATATCTCTCGAGACATTATGACAGAACGTAGCAACTACTGTATTGTAATTTGGTTTGCTCCATTTACCAAACAAATTTGGCAGCCTGTATACAAATACCTTTGCACCTGTTTCTTTTGAATAGGCAAATAATTCATCTTCCCCAGCTTTTTTGCTCAAGCCATACGGATTATCTTTTTCCGCTTGAATTGAAGAAGTGATTAATACGGGAGCTTTATTTTTATTTTTCATTAGAAACTGGAGAAGCTGAGAAGTTAAGCCTTGATTCCCTTCCATAAATTCACTTTCATTTTGAGGACGGTTAACGCCTGCTAGATGAAATACAAAATCACAATTTGTAGTGAATTTTTCAAGGTCTTCTAAAGAGTTATCTCTATTATATAGATATAACTCCTCATGCCCATGATTTCTTAATTCTGCCACCAAATTCTTACCGACAAATCCGTTCGCACCTGTCACTAAAATTTTCGTCATTGAGTAACACCCATTTTTGCCAGTTCTTCCTTAACAACATCTAGTGTGAGTAGTAATTCTTTAATTTCCTGCATTGATAAACGATGCGTGTTGTGAGAGTTGTACTCCCATCCTTCTGAAATCTCTTCTTCGCCTTCAGTGAAGTACTTATTGTAGTTCAAGTCACGGTTATCAGCCGGTATGCGATAATAGCCGCCCATATCCGTAGCTACAGCCATTTCTTCTCGCGTGAGAAGAGTTTCATATAGTTTTTCACCATGGCGAGTACCGATAACTTCAATCGGGTTATCGACTTTAAATAGTTCTTTTAGTGCCTGAGCGAGTTCTCCAATCGTGGAAGCTGGAGCTTTTTGAACAAAGATGTCACCTTGATTCGAGTTTAAGAAAGCAAAGAGGACTAGTTCAACTGCATCCTCCAACGACATTAGATACCTTGTCATTTCTGGATCTGTAATTGTTAATGGTTTGTCGGCTTTAATCTGATCAATGAAAAGAGGAATAACTGATCCTCGTGAAGCCATAACATTACCATAACGTGTACCACTAATATTGGTATCGTCAACACTTACAGTTCTCGATTTTGCGACAGTAACTTTCTCCATCATCGCTTTTGAAATCCCCATAGCATTTATTGGATAAACAGCTTTATCGGTTGAAAGACATATAACTTTTTTTACATTATTTTGTATTGCAGCATTTAGTACATTTTCAGTTCCCAGTACGTTCGTTTTAACTGCTTCCATAGGGAAGAATTCACATGAGGGAACCTGTTTTAGGGCAGCGGCGTGGAAAACATAATCTACATTGTTCATTGCTACATTAATACTGTTGATATCTCTTACATCACCAATATAATATTTGACTTTAGGATTATTTAGTCTCTTTCTAATATCTTCTTGCTTTTTTTCATCTCTCGAAAATAAGCGAATTTCTTTTATATCTGTATCTAAAAATCTGGTTAATACAGCATTTCCGAATGATCCTGTCCCGCCAGTTATTAATAAGGTCTTATCTTTAAACAATGAAATTAACCCCCAGGTCTTATGTAATTGAAGAAATATGATCTTCAATTAAATCGACTGATTTTTTTACATTATAATTTTCTTTCATATACCTTGATCCATTTAACCCCATTTTTTTTAAATCTTTAGGATTATTAATCATATAAGATAATTTGTTATTAAAATCATTTAAGTCTCCTGCTAAAGCTGTTTTACCGCTTTTTGAATTAATAATCATATCACCAAAATCAGTGTTCTGATCAATAGCTGCTAATACAGGAAGTTGCTTCTCGAAATATGACAATACTCTAGAAGGGAAGTTGGGTATAGTGAATCGTTTATCAAGAAAAACTAAACCAATGTCAGCTTCCAACAACATACTTTCATATTCATCACGAGGAAGTGAATCTAAGAGTAATACATTTTTTAAATCTTTTTTTGAAATATAGTCATTAATTTTTTCTTTTTCTGTTCCCCGACCAACCAACAAAAAGAAGATATCTGTCGAACTTTTATGTGAGCCAAGTATCTCACAAAGAAAATCAATACCTTGAGGCTTCCCCATGTTCCCCCCGTATACAGCCAGTTTTGCTGATAAAGGGATGTGGTACTTATCTCTAAAATTCAAAGCCGGTGTTTCAAAATGTTCATTAATTTTTTTTGTATTAGGGAAAATCCTTATTTTATCTGAACTAATATCTTTATTTTGTTTTAGTAGATATGCTTTGTTTGCCTCTGACATGACTCCTATCACAGAAGCAGTACTGTACAAATCTCTTTCCTTAGATTTGAAATAATAATAAGCAGGATGTTTCTTTGAAAGAATTCCTATGTCCAATGCATTCTGCGGAAAAATATCTTTTAGCATTAAATACGAGGGGCAATCATAATATTTCATTGCCCACTTCACAATTGAAGCGATGGTTACTGGGGGAGACTCAAATAATATCAAATCATATTCTTTATGATTCAAATGGTCTTTTATAGCTTTTTTCATCTGGTATTGCATTAGAAAAATGGTTATCCCCTTTTCCAAAATACCAACGTCATAGAGGTTTCCTGTAACTACTCGGAGAACTTTCATACCTCTTTCAATTGATATAGAAGTTTCATTAGTTTTCTTCTTCTCTTCTGAGACTACAACGGTTACCTGATGATTTTGATTAGTGAGTTCTTCTGCTAAATCTGTATAGATTGTAGAACTTTCCTGAGCTTTTGGAAAAGACGTAGAAATATAAAGTATTTTCATTTTTAAACCCTCATCTTTATATCGGCTGCCACTTTAATTGTATCCACAACTCTTTTTACATCGACCGAATTTAAAGTTGAATAAAGTGGCAAAGAAAGAATTTCATTAAACCATGATTCGGTGTTATTTAGCTCAACATTATTTTTGTACGAGCTATAGGCTGTCATCATATGAACAGGTATAAAGTGCACACTGGTTCCAATTTTATGTTCTGCTAAATATTCAATTAACTGATCTCTAGTTAAACTGAATTCATTTGTAACCCTTACAATAAGTAGGTGCCATGCATGTTTGGTAGTATGGGAATTCACTCGTTGAAGCTCTAAACCTTTAATTTGAGACAGTTCTTCGATATAAGTTTTTACAAGTTTTTCCCGCTTATTTTGCATAATATTTAATCGATCTAATTGAACTAACCCAAGTGCTGCTTGCAAATCAAACATATTATATTTATAACCCGGCTCTTCAATATCATACATCCACGAACCGCCTTTGCCATAACGATTCCAAGCATTTTTACTCATACCATGGGTTATGAGTACTCTTGCGCGATCTGCAATCTCTTTACTATCTGTAACGAGCATGCCACCTTCACCGGTAGCAAGGTTTTTAGTAGCATAAAAACTATAAGAAACCGCTCCCTGAGGTTTATGACCTATGCGATTCCCTTTATATTCTGTATAGATTGCGTGCGCTGCATCCTCTGAGACAAATAAGCCGTGCTTATTTGCTATTTCATAAATTTTATCTAAGTCACATGCTTGACCAGCGTAATGGACGGGTACAATAGCTTTTGTATTGGCATTAACCTTTTCTTCAATTTTATTTGCGTCGATTAAGCCTGTTTCAGGATCAATATCAACAAAAACCGGAGTTGCTCCAACATGCAAAATTGTATTGACTGAAGCAGCAAATGTCATAGAAGTTGTAATAACTTCATCACCAGGTCCTACACCGGCTGCAATAAGAGCTATATGAAGTGCGGCTGTACACGAATTCATCGCTACAGCATATTTTGCCCCGACGTATTCTGCAAACTTCTCTTCAAACTCAATTGTTTTCGGTCCTTTTGCCAACCAACCTGACTCTAATGTATCTACCACTTCTTTTATTTCAGCCTCTGTAATATCCGGTAAGTAGTAAGGTATAAATTTTTCAGTCATAAAGTTATCCCCTTCTTGGCCAATAATGATATATTGACGTTTTAGAAATTAAGTTAAAACCCTTTTTTTGATAAAAATTAATTGCTTGCAGATTATCTATTTGAGTACCTACATAAATTTTTTCAAGTTTTTCCTCAAGGCAATAATAATGGAGAGATTTTAATAATTTTGTTCCAATACCTTTACCCTGAGCTTTCTCATTAAGTGAAATTAATTCAATAACCACATTTTTATTCTCTTTGATGGAGAACAATAAAAAACCAAGTGTTTCTTCATCTTCTTTAGCAACTACAAAAAATTTATCAGGATTATTGAATGAGTTATTAACCCAATTAAAATAGATTTTCCCACTAAAACTTGGGTCAAGATTTGGATCGTTAAAAAATCTCGAGTAATTAAAAGATTTATTACTTATTTCTGAAATTGCTTTATTAACTTGAAAATTGTTTTTTGCACAATAATAAAGTTCAGCATTGTTTAAGCTAACTTCCATTTCGAACTGAATATTTATATCTACTAAAAAAGCATCACTATGAGAACCTATTAAGACGTTATTTGCCGGATGATTATTTGTGTTATTTATCACAACGAATTCATAATCTTGAGTGGACGCAACCAATTCTTCAAACTCTATTTTGTTTAATGGATTATATATAGTAATTTTCGCTGTTTTAACTCCAAAGTAATTTGTATCCCACGCTAATTCCTCAAATTCAAAATTCATTTTTAACATCCTCTTTAGTAGTGAAAACATTTTTCCTGAAAATTACAGTCTGTATAGTTTTTAAAATGATTTTTACATCGAACAAAATTGATACGTTACGTGAGTAAAATACATCGTTCTTTTTTCTTTCCGACCAATCAATAGAATTCCTAAAATATGCTTGGTTATAACCTGTTACTCCTGGTAAAACCGAAAGTTTTTCTTTTTCTTCTTCTGTATATTGATTAATATGCTCAGGAAGGTCGGGTCTTGGACCAACTATACTCATACTCCCTAAAAAAACATTGATTATTTGTGGTAACTCATCAATACTTGTTTTCCTAAAAAAACTTCCTGATTTTAAGAGGCGGGAATCGTTTTCTGCACTAAATGTTGACCCATCTTCATTCCTTAGATCAGGAGCATTTACTTTCATAGTCCTAAATTTAAACATTCGATAAGTGGCTCCGTTTTTACCTAACCGTTCGGCATTATAAAAGATAGGTCCCTTATCTTCCAACTTTATAATTATTCCTACACACAAAATTACTAATAATAAAAATGGCATGAAGATTAGAGAAATAAAAAAATCAGATATCCTTTTGATGTAATTTTTGTACACATTACTTCATTCCATTCGCATAAAATTTACTTTGCCATTGGTACTAATTCGGCAGAAACATTCTTCCTATTAGCCAACCCAATTAGCACTTCCTTAACTTCCTCATTACTCATCTCATGCAACTTCTCCATCAACAACGTCAACTCAAGCTCCGCAGCCGGATTTGCCCTACCGACATAAATCTTCGGAAACACCATCTCGCTCTGAATCTCGTCTTCATTCAAAAGCTCTTCAAATAGTTTTTCACCAGGACGAATCCCCGTTTCTTTGATTGGTATATCCAACTCCGTATATCCGGATAATCGAATTAAGTTGCGAGCAAGATCAACAATCTTAACAGGTTCACCCATATCCAGAACGAAAACTTCTCCGCCTTCTGCTAAGGTGCCCGCTTGAATCACTAAGCGAGAAGCTTCTGGAATCGTCATGAAATAACGTGTCATTTTGCTGTCGGTGATTGTAACAGGACCGCCAGCTGCAATCTGTTTCTTGAACAAAGGAATAACACTCCCCCGGGATCCAAGTACATTACCAAATCGAACTGCCGCGAACTTCGTATCGCTGCGCTTCGCCAGATTCTGTACAAGCATTTCAGCAAAACGTTTTGTTGCTCCCATGACATTCGGTGGGTTAACGGCTTTGTCAGTTGAAACCATTACGAAGTTTTTCACTCCACTGATATGTGCAGCATCTGCAACATTCTTCGTTCCGAAGATATTGTTCTTGACCGCTTCCATCGGGTTTCCTTCCATTAAAGGAACATGTTTATGTGCAGCCGCATGATACACTACATCCGGCTTATATTGCTCCATAACGTTAAATATTCGGTCTCTATCCTGTACATCCGCGATAATCGGAATAATCTCAGTGTCAGGTGTTAGACTTTTCCTCAACTCCATATCAATCAAGTAAATCGAGTTTTCGCCATGTCCCAGAAGAAGAAGCTTCTTTGGACCAAAACGCATAATCTGTCTGGAAATTTCAGAACCAATCGAACCGCCAGCTCCAGTTACGAGAATCGTTTTACCAGTCAATTGATTGGCAATTTTATTCATATCAAGCTGGACTTCATCTCGCCCGAGAAGATCTTCAATTTTTACATCGTGCATATCCGTTACAGAGACTTTGCCAGTCATAATGTCTTCAATCATTGGAATTGTCTGTGTGTGGATGCCTGTATCGACGCAGCGTTTCATGAGTTCTGCACTTTCCTGTCTGCTCATAGATGGAATCGCTACGATGATCCGTTCGATTTCATTGTCTTTAATAATTTCTTCGATTGAATCGGTTCCTGAGTTCGCTACTCGGATACCATGGATCTCGTAACCATGCTTTTTCACATCATCATCCAGGTAAAGGACAGGAACAAGACCATTTTCAGGATTTGTCAAAAGTTGCCTTGCTACCATCTGGCCAGCCTGACCGGCTCCGATTATCATGGTCGGTTTTAAATCGCCTGTTTTCACCCGGAACTTAGAGTCCCTGAAAATCCGCCAGGACAATCGTGATCCACCAATCAATAAAAGATGCAGCATCCATGTAATCGCAAGTGCCCGCCAAAGCACATCTCCTCTATAAATAAACTGGACTACGCCCACTGCTAGAATTGAAAAGCCTACTGCTTTAAAAATCAGCTTTAATTCACCGATTGAAGCGTATTCCCAAACTTTACGGTAAAGGCCAAAATAAGTGGCAAATGCATGATGGGCTGTGAAGATAGTAATGGCACTGGCAATCAGGTAGTTGCTTTCGAAGGGGTTCACCCACGGGTGGAGGAGGAAATAGCCAATAAATATAGAAAAAAAGACAATTAATGAGTCCACCACAGCGAGTAATGAAGTTCGATTTTTCAATGTCATACAATCGCTCTTTTCTGTTATGAAATAATATTTTTTTGCATAAACAGTTTATATCTTACAAAAACTTAGTTTATCGTAACACGACTTTTCTCCTAAGTCACTGTCGAATTAGGTCGATTGTGTTGGAAAATCCTAAAATGAGCTGAAAAAGCCAGACATTTTCAGCCCACAATAAAAAATCCACAGAATATAGTCATAAAGACTATTATTTTATTCCAAGTTATATTAAGAGAATATTTTCCACCATTTTCCCT
Source organism: Planococcus halotolerans (assembly GCF_003289955.1). GTDB lineage: Bacteria > Bacillota > Bacilli > Bacillales_A > Planococcaceae > Planococcus > Planococcus halotolerans. The sequence continues at coordinate 18,657 of NZ_QLZR01000001.1, forward strand.
TTTGTACAGTTTGTGGCTCCAGCACGTGAAGGTTTTCATTGAGCAGGATGCGGTCATTGTTCTCCAGGAAAATATCGACAAATTCATGCAAATTCTTTTTCTCCAACAGATCCAATCCAGCGTTAAAATGGAATGGACGTTTATCGATACTGTGCACATCTGATCCATATACATGGATTAAGTTTGCTTCAATCAGATCGAATGCCGTTTTTTGGATAGCTTTACCGAAATGCCCCGATACTGAGCCGGCCGTCACCTGCGCCATTGCCCCGTGAAGCAATAGACGATTCAGGCGCTCTGGTTTTTCAATAATGCCTTGGTTGCGTTCGACATGTGCAATGACAGGGATGTAATTGCGGGTAATCAATTGCTGGATAATCGGTACGGTATATCCCGGTACCCCAGAAGAAGGTAATTCCAGCAATACATAGCGGGATTCCGCCATAGTTAACGCTTTTCCTTCATCTAAAAGGTCAGGCAGCTTTTCTGTGAGACGGCATTCCTGGCCGCTGTAAATTTTTAGCGGAAGGTTTTGTTCGGCAATGTAATTGCGTGTTGTTTCGATTTGTGTTTTCAGCTTATCCAAATCTGTTTTGAAATTAGGATGGTAAGCATGAGGAGTTGCTATAATACCAGTAAGCTGTTCGTCTACTGCTTTTTGCAGCAAAGCTTTTGTTTCGTCCATGTTCTGCGCGCCATCATCAAGACCAGAAAGTATGTGTGCGTGTGTATCGATCACTCGGTGTTCCTCCTTATTCGGCCGTAAATAGAGAAGTATATTTGAGTTTCTTCTATATATACTGTTATTTTATTTTTTCGAATTTTTATCACAAAATAAATTTACCAACTTTTTCCTAATCATTTCAAAAGAAAAAGTAAAAAGAGTCGCCTCTTTTTACTCCGTAGCGCCGTAATATTGATAATAGCTGCTGTCTTTTGGAAGTTCAAAATTGTTCAAAACAGCGCCGATTATCCGGCTGTTCGAAGATTCAATCGCTTCTTTTGCTTTTAACGCCATTTCCTTCTCGGTATGCCCGGAGTTAATGACGAGGATCGTGCCTTCGCATTTATTGGAAAGAATTTGTCCATCTGTTACAGATAGAACTGGTGGAGCATCGAAGATGACTAAATCATACATACCTGTCAATTGACGTATTAGCGCATCCATCGATTTAGAAGATAATAATTCTGCCGGGTTTGGTGGAATCGGTCCACATGTCAGAAGATCTAAGCGTTCCACCGCTGTCTGGCGGATTGCTTCTTCTGCTGTCGTCTGTCTAGTTAGTACACTGGATAAGCCGGTTGTATTTCCTGTGTGGAATGTGTAATGGGTTGTCGGTTTTCGCATATCGCCGTCAACAAGAAGAACTCGCTTGCCTTCCTGTGCAAATACCACTGCCAGGTTTGCCGAAGTTGTCGACTTTCCTTCTGATGGCGCTGCTGAAGTTACAACCATGGTGCGGATGTCTGCATCCGGTGATGAGAAAGTTATATTCGTACGAAGTGTACGGAACTGTTCTGCTACATACGAACGGGGCGTTGTATGTGCGATAAGTTTGCGTGCTGTCTGTTGGAGAACTTTTTTCTTCCTAGCCATTCCTTACCCCGCCCTTCTTCTTGATGTCGTTTTGCTTTCCGGTCCGAGTTCCGCTTTTTCGACAATCGGTGAAACGATGCCGAGTAACGGAAGTCCAAGAACATCTTCAATATCCTGCTGGTCTTTCATTGATGTATCCAAATATTCGAGAAGGAATGCAATTCCGACTCCAAGCATCAATCCGACTACTGCCGCGATTGCCATATTCAGCATCGGGTTCGGCGCGACTGGTGAAGGATCTTCTTTTAATACAGCTGGAGATAGAATAGTGACGTTGTCAACATTCATCAATTCCTGTATATTGCTTTCGAAAATGGTTGCCGTCGTATTGGCTATTTCCACTGCGACTGCCGGATCTTCGTCCTGCACGCTAATATTAACAATCTGTGATTGATCTGCATTGCTGACAGTAATTTTACTATTTAACTGCTCTGTTGATAAATCCAAATTTAATTCTTCCACAACAGGCCCCAAAATTACCGGGCTCTTGATGATGCCGGAATATGTATTGATCAATTGTAAATCGGTTTGGATGTTCTGGTTCGTCAATTGGCCTGTTTCAGTGGGGCTCTGGTTGACCAGGATTTCTGTCGATGTCTGGTAGACAGGTGTCAGAACAAGGAATGAGATGACACCGGCGATTGTAATAGCCAGAATCGTAAGTAATGCAATAAGGCCAAGACGCTTGCGGATCGTCTTGAAGAGATCCTGTAAACTGATAGTTTCTTCCATTTAAGTGGTAGCTCCTTTAAGGTCTTTTTTGAACAACTTATGCTAGTATAGCATAATCTGTTACTATATTAACTTCAAATTTATAAAAGATTTCTAGGCTAATAGACGGATTTATGCTATCTTTAGTTTTATATATAGTGTATTGGGAAAGGAGCATTTATTGTTTTGAAAAAACTTAGTATATTACTATCTATACTGTTATGTGGAATAATTTTGATTTTTAGTTATGCTTCCTGGAAAGAGAAACTCGCTTCTGCCGGGAAACCTGCCGAACAGGCAACCGCAGCCGCTCCAGCGGAAGAAACCGAAGAAGAAATGGAAGCGGTGTCCGAAGAAACGGCTGATATCGACTTGAACGAGTTGACTGCTTCGATGGATTCGCAAGTTCAGGAGGTCTTCTTTAATAGGAAAGGACAAGGCGAAAAGGTTCAATTTCTGATCATCGGGTCTGAAGCGATGAATGATGGTGAACCGGGATACGCTGAATTATTAACTGATGCTTTGGAAAGTTCTTACGAGGGGTTCGTAGAGACGGAAGTCATGTCGTTCGAAGGGACTTCAGAAGAATTTTTAATGAGCGGGCCGGAACTCTCGACAGGATATGACGTCGTATTGATGGAACCTTTTACGTTAAAGAATAATGGACGTGTGGAAATCGAGACGGAACATGTACATATCCAAAACGTGTTCGGAGAGATATTAAGTGCTGAAAGTGATGCAGAGCTGGTCCTGCATCCGCCGCAGCCGATTTACGGAGCGCAGTTCTACCAAACACAGGTAAGTGCTTTGGAACAATTTGCAGAAATGCGTGATTATGCGTATATTAACCATTGGGAACAGTGGCCTTCTACAGAAGATTTGGCACTCAAGGAATATTTGACGGAAGACAGCAATCCTAATAACACAGGTGCCGCAGTATGGGCAGATGCATTAATCGCTTATTTCACCGGCAGCTAACGGAGGACAGACAACATGAAAAGAAGCCGACAAAAGGCTAAGAAGAAAAAATGGCCGTGGATCGTCGGGATTTTGGGACTGATCGTTATCGGAGTTGGAATTTACCTATTTAGTGTTTATAACAGCTTTACAAGTACGATGGACGAAATCCATGAACCAATCGACCGACCGGTTTCGGATATGCGTGTTGATGAAGTGAAATTGAATGAGAAAGATCCTTTCTCTGTCCTGCTCCTTGGAGTGGATGAACGCGAAGGTGACCGTGGACGTTCGGATACAATGGTCGTGCTGACGGTGAATCCTGATGACAAGACGACGAAGATGGTGTCTATCCCGCGTGATACGTATACGGAGATTGTCGGACGCGGCATAATGGATAAGATTAATCACGCTTATGCATTTGGCGGAATTGAAATGTCGATGGCAACGGTTGAAAACTTACTGGATATTCCGATTGACTATGTTGTCCAGGTCAATATGGAAGGCTTTAAAGATATCGTTGATGCCGTTGACGGTGTTACAGTAAACAGCCCAATGGCTTTTGACAGTTATTCGGCTGGCGAGATCCATATGAACGGTGACGAAGCTTTGGGTTACGTGCGTATGCGCAAACAGGATCCGCGCGGAGATTTCGGCCGCCAGGATCGCCAGAAGCAAGTTATTCAAGGGATTATGCGTGAAGGCGCATCTATTAACAGCCTGATGAACTATAAAGATATTTTTACGGCACTTGGCGATAATGTGCGTACAAATATGAAGTTCAGCGAAATGGTTGAAGTCCAGAAGAATTACCGCGATGCTGTCGGACAGGTTGACCAGATCATTGTAGATGAAGGTTACGGGGAAACGATCGATGGTATTTGGTATTATATGATGGATGAGAGTGAGCTGGCTGAGATTAAGACGACTTTGAAGGATCATTTGAATATGTGATTTTTATAGAACTGCAGGAAGCTCGCTAGAGCTCCTGTGGTTTTTTGTATGTTGATAACGAAGAAATCATTCCTTACGGACGCTTTCCGCAGCACGGCTTCAACCTCCTCGTCGCTAGTGCTCCTGCGGGGTCTTCAGCTCGCGCTATTCCCGCAGGAGTCGCCGTCTTCCATGATTACTTCTTAGTTAGTCAAAACAAAAAAGCGATACAGAATTTTATCTGCATCGCCTTTTTAGTATATTTTAGCAGAATGACTAGTCGTAACAAAAGCAGCCTCTTTAAGAGTCACTCTTTAGCAGGTAAATTTATCTAATTTCCATTCTCCGAGAAAATACTGCCGCTTCCCCCATGCTTCTTCCACATCCGATAGTTATAAGCTAACTCGATAGCTCCTCCTACTACTGAAATCACTACTAAAGCCATTAAAATCTGCAGTGTAAAAAGTTCCATGATGTAAGCCAGTATAAATGCCGCTATTACAAAGAGTATGCTGAACAGGCTCTGAATCATTCTTCTTCGGTAACTCAAACGAAAAAAGTTCACCTTAAAGCCCTTGTCGACTTTTTCTTTGTCTTTATAGATGAAACTCATGACTGCTATAAAAATGAGTACGATGGCTAATGGGATAAGTATTCCTGCGTAATCCATTTTTCTGTAACCCTCTCCACTCTTTATAGTTTTTCCCTTCAAACTCTCCTTGGTATTATTCACTTATAATTCCGACTAGTTTAACCCTACCATTTTTAAGGCAGCCTGTAGACCTATTTCATTGTGTAAGAAAAAAACTGCCCCAGTCATCTTTCGTGACTTTGGACAGTTCTAGGATTCTATTGCGCCGCGCGCAGGTTGTTATAAGTGATCGCTACTTTTTTTTTGATATTCTGGTGCTTGAGCGGGCGAAGGTTGTATTCGTAGATAAAATGCAGCACGGCTCGGCGTGGGATGTCCAGCTCTCTGGCTGTGACAGACGGCCCTTCATCCTGGACGATGTAATAGTCATGGATTATTTCTTCAATCTGTTTACTGTACTCATTTTCCAGTTTTTCTATGTATTCTTGGTAAGGGTGCATAGTCCTCATCCCGCTTTCTAGTTATTTTATAGTATAGGCATTAGGTCCTTTTTCGATATCTTGAATTAAGTATAACGCCTTATAGACTAAACGACTAGTCTTTTTATCATAAATATTACGTAAATTTTTGATGTATTAATTGGATATTGATGTAACGCTACTTTATACTGGTTTTAACAAGTATTTTATCAATTGGAAATTGTTTTATTCATAATTGGAAATTATTTGACCGCTCTTGGAAAGTTCACTGACTAAGATAGTGGTGTTTTGGATAAAAAACTCAATTTGCGGGGAGATGAGGCAATGATCGGTTCAAGGACATTGAAAAGGGTACGGAATTATCTGATCAAGAAAGCGGAAGCTGAACGCCATTATCTTACAGATGAACATCTGGTGTTCGAGTTCAGCTTGACGAATTTCCTGTTTTTCAACGAGATCCATGCAGAGTTCTGGAATAACGAAGAGCGTCATCCGATTGACAGTGAATTGACGGAAAAAGATAAATTGAAGGTCTATATTCCACTGATGCTGCTGGAAACGATTGAAACCGGCGCCACGGTGAAGGTGTTCATCAATAATAAAGCGGCTTGGCTGACGGCACATCCTTCTTATAAGGAAGGCGATTTTAATGAGAGTCTGCTGATCAACGAGCGTTATTTGACGACGCGGGTGAAAAAGAACCTGCAAATCAGCAACCGGTTTTCAGAGTTCCGGTTTTCAAACGACGAAGTGTTTGCCGAAATTGAAGGGGCTGGCTATGACAGACTGGAATTTGGTCTGGATGTATCTGCCGTTGAATCCGGCAAACCTGTTGAAATTTATGCATTTAAGAACCGGCAGTTTATCATTCTTCACGGTGTGCGGGATAGAGTATCGGGGCATATCCGCCTCCAGGATTTCTCGGAGCTCAGTATGGGCATCTGGCGGTTGTTCGTCCATATGAATGACACGCTGCATCCGCTCCGTATAGACGGACATGATATGGAGGCGTTCACTTCCCTCCGGCATAGAATCCGGCCGATTCGCCGAGGCCATTCCTTCTATTTGGAAGTACGGCCGAATGCCGTGCGGCCGGAAAGGATGCAGATCGAGAATCTGGAGAATGGACGTTTCCGAATTTCGGTTGGCCTGTTGCCTGAAGACGAGGCAGCAGGCGCTGAATACGCGTTGCTGCTGGATGACCAGAAAAGTGGACGCCACGAGACATACCCATTTGTTAAGCAGGCCGGTGCCTTGCGGACGGAAGTTCCTTTGGAGGGCTTGATCGGGACTTTATTCGCGAAGCGCTTCTTCCTGCTGCGGCAAAGCGAGGAGCCGAAAGTGTCACAGTTCCTGCTGGATACGGAACAGCTCAGCCAAAGTACTTTGCGGTTTGGAGTGATTGCAGATTCACAACACGTAAAATTGCGTTTCTATAAACGGAAGGATAAATCGCTTGGCCTGAAGATTACGCGTCCGAAGCTGCGGAAAGCGATCAACGATATTGACGGCTTCCGTGTGGATGGTTCCATCGGGTCGACGGACGAATTCATCAATGCGACGGCCTACCTCCTGCTCGAAGACCGCTTTTCGCTCGAATCGCGGCAAGTGCCGATCCACGATAATTTCAGGATCGATGTGGAAGACTGGAATTTAATCGGCCTGAAGAGCAAGGACAAGACGATTTTCGACTTTTTTGTTGTTGTTGAAACGGATTCCGGTGAAGTAATCCGAAAAGAGAAAATTAAATATCGGAAAGCCGATTATAAGAAAGATGCCTTCTATAGTTACAGGGTGTTGCGGGACGAAGAATATAACGAACATCATTTCATGTTCACGACGACGCCTTTCAATAATTTGAAGATCGAGACGTTCACGGTGCCGGCAGATATCCGGATTCCGGCAGATGTGTCCGTCAAGGATCCGAATGTTTGGCTGGTCGGCGAGCGCAGCAATACCGCACAGGACAATGGCATAGTGCTGTTCCACTGGCTTCGTGAAAACACAGACATCGAGGCTTATTACGTCATCGAAGGCGACAGCCTCGATTACGAGCCGATCCAGCACATGAAGAATGTACTGGTTTTCGGTTCGCCGGAGCATTTCGAAGTGGCGTTCCGTGCGGGTGTTCTGCTGTGTACGCATGATATTGAAAATATCCTGCCGTATAAACCGGCGCTTGGCTTCTTCGGCTACGAGAATACCAAGAAGATCTTCCTGCAGCACGGCGTCCTCGGCCGCAAGAATGTCGAGTACCACAAGCGCAATTATGAGCTGCCGTTCGATTTGTTCATCGTCAGCTCGGAACCCGAAAAAGAAGCCGTTGTAATGGAAGAGATGGGTTATTCCGACGAGGAAGTGGCTGTTACGGGACTGGCGCGTTTTGACCGCCTCGTGCAGAATAAAAAGCCGCGTGATATTTTGCTGATGCCAACGTGGCGCGATTGGATCAATACGGATGAAGCATTTTTGGCCAGTGAGTATTATTTAACATATACGAATTTGATTCAGAACGAGAAGTTGCTGCGGCTGCTGGATGAGCATAATATCAATTTGAATTTCTATCCGCATTACCGGGCGCAGAACTATTTCCAGAACGGCATCCACGATATGCATGAAAGGATCAAGTTTATCCCCCTCGGATCTGTGACCGTTCAGCGGCTGCTGATCCGGCACGCATTGCTCATAACGGATTACAGTACGGTGAGTTTCGACTTTACGCTGCTCGATAAGCCGGTCGTGTTCTATCATTTCGATGCGGAGCGTTTTTTCCGCCGCGGCATCCTGCGGCCGATCGATGAGACATTCGTCGGCGGGATCGCGAGCCACGAAGAAGAACTGGTGAGCATCATCGAGGACCGGATCCTGCATGACTTTGCGAATTTCAATATCGACATCTCGGGTATTATCAAGTATCAGGACCAGGATAATTGCCGACGTATTTATGAGAGTGTGCGCGGCTTGCTTGATGGTGAACGGGTTGTGGATGTGGTTGAAGGTGAGCTGGACCGGGTTTAAAGTATAGTTGGTTTTGTTAAATAGTTTCGCTGAAGGAGAACCTGAGAGGGTTCTCCTTTTTTGTTGGGTTGGATTGTGTGGGGGTTGTCTAGTGTACTGGTGGCCCTTGTGTTTTGCCGTTATAGCAAGTTTTTATATCTATATATTGAAATTATCGATTGTATAATATTTCGAGTCTAAAGTAGCTGCAAGAGTCGCCTATATGACTAGGATATGTTTTGAATAGTCCATTTGTTTTAAACCTTTCATATTATTTTGATATATAACTGTAATGTTATTGCAATAGAATTGACCTTGTATTACAAAGCTATACTCCTTATAGTAAGAGCAGATCAAAAATATAACAGCAAGTAGAAATTGATATTAAACCTTTATCAGCAACCAGACACGGCTATCAAACATATGATTGGGGAATAATAATGAGAAAACTTATTTTTACTTTATTCGCGAGCACGATGATCTTTTCAGGAACTATTTCAGCAGCAGGCGCACAAACTACTACACCAGTTACTGCACCATCAAGCGAGTTGGTCCAACAGGTATCGGCCGCAAAAGCGACTGCTAAATCCGGAACATTTGTCACTAAATACAACTCAAATGTCCGCGTAGATGCGGGTATTCATAATAAACGAATCCTTACAGCTAAAAAAGGCACGAAAGTGACTGCCACTCACCAAAAGAAATACGGCAGCCAAGTTTGGTACAAAGTGAATGTAAACGGCAAAACAGGCTGGATCTTGAGCACATTGCTGTCACCTTCAACTTCTAAGGTATCAGCTGCTTCAACATCAGTTTCAAGTTCAAGCATCGTTTCAACTGCAATGGCGTTACGCGGCATTCCTTACAAATTCGGCGGCACGACAACAGCCGGCTTTGACTGCAGCGGATTCACACAATACGTATTCAAGAAAAACGGCAAGAACCTTACACGCACGACGTTGACGCAATTTGCTGAGACGGATAAAGTTACGACTCCTAAAGTCGGCGACCTTGTCTTCTTCGCAAACACATACCGTCCAGGCATCTCACACGTTGGAATCTACATCGGCAACAACCAGTTCGTACACTCCGGCGGAGCGAAAGCTGAAGTCAGAAGCTTGAGCGATTCTTACTGGGGCCCTAAATTCCACAGCTTCAGACGCTAAGTTCATAAAGTTTATCTGTACGGTGAGGCATCCATATAATTGGGTGCCTTTTTTATGTTTGCTTTTAAGTAGCCGTCATTTGAATATGGCAAGTGATAATTAACTCGCTTGGATGCAGGTTTAGTTGACGTATAGATTTGAGATAGTGTCGTATAGATATGAGTTGGTGACGTATAAAGTGTTTTTGTTGTCGTATAGCGCGTTTTACTTAACGGGTCGATTTTTGATGGGGGTTTCCCCGTAAAAAAAGCACATGTGAATGGAAAGCAGTCCGCCCGCGGACTGCCCAGGGGGCGGCGGTTGCCGCCCGATCCATTCTAATAGTAGGTTGACTCTCATGGGTGAAGTTCTATCTGTTGATTTTGGACGGCTATCTTATGATTTAGCATTTCTATCTTACGTTTTTCGAGTTGTATCTTACGGTTTGCGACTCTTATCTTACGAATAGACTTTTCCTCCAGCTCTCATCGAAAGAAAAGTGCATGTGTAATGGAAAGCAGTCCGCCAGCGGACTGCCCAGGGGGCGGCGGTTGCCGCCCGATCCATTCTAAGAGTGGGTTGGCTCTCATGGGTGAAATTCTATCTGATGATTTTGGCCGGCTACCTTATGATTACGCATTTCTATCTTACGGTTTTCGAGTTGTATCTTATGGTTTGCGACTCTTATCTTACGAATAGACTTTTCCTCCAGCTCTCACCGAAAGAAAAGTGCATGTGTAATGGAAAGCAGTCCGCCAGCGGACTGCCCAGGGGACGGCGGTTGCCGCCCGATCCATTCTAATAGTGGGTTGGCTCTTATGGGTGAAGTTCTATCTTATGGTTTTGGCTTTCTATCTTATGATTTAGCATTTCTATCTTACGTTTTTCGTGTTGTATCTTACGGTTTTCGCTTCTTATCTTACGAACGCACCTCTCCTCCGGCTCTCACCATAAGAAAAGTGCATTCGAATGGAAAGCAGTCCGCCAGCGGACTGCCCAGGGGCGGCAGTTGCCGCCCGATCCATTCTAATAGTGGGTTGATTCTTATGGATGAAGTTCTATCTTATGATTTTGGCCTTCTATCTTACGATTTCGCATTTCTATCTTACGTTTTTCGTGTTGTATCTTACGTTTTCCAAGTTTTATCTTACGATTTCCGACTCTTATCTCACGAACACCCACTTCCTCTCCCCTAACCCACAAAAAAAAGCATATCACCCCCTACGGAATGATATGCTTTGCACCTGGTACTTTCTTCAGCACCCAGACGATCAAAAATGAGAGCGTAAATATGAGAATCCACACAAACGGGACGCCTACCGCTGCGTTGACCATGGTTTCATTGATATCAAAGAATTTATTGAGATAGAATTGCACCAATGGGTGGATCACGTAGATGCCGAGTGTGGCCAGGCTGATTTGCGTGATGATCGGGTTTGGTTTGATGTGTGGCCCGAGCTGCTGGAATAAAGAGAAAACAAAAATGCTGATGACTATTTGTGTCGGGCGGTAATGCTCATAGTAGAATTCGTCGAGTGCGCCGTTTTTGACTGTCAGGTTATGTGTGCCGTAGATGGTCGCCAGATAAGCGATGAACGATAGGCCAAAAAGAGGCCATATCGCTTTCTTCGGCAGCGGATAACGCACGAGATAGGCTCCTAACAGGAAGTAGCCGATATAGGGATGGAACAGGCCTGCGACGAGTGCTGGTTCGAAGCCGTACATTTTTTGCACAAACGGCAATAACCCTGAGAAAAAGAACCAGATACCCAGAAAATAGAGAAATGTTTTCTGGTCCATATTCTTGACGAGAATTTTTAGAAACGGTGCCATTATGTAGAGGCCGATGATGACGTACATAAACCATAGGTGATAATAGACGTCGTCAGTGAGAAACAGGACGATAATTTCCCACAAAGTATAAGACTCGCCCTGCTCGAACACTTTATAAGCTATGTAGACGCCGCTCCAGAAAATCAGCGGAATGATGACTTTAGTCAGCCGCCGCTTGAGGAATTCGCCGATGGGGTCTTCCCTCTTCAGATTAAGCAGCAAGGCGCCGCTGAGCATGAAGAAGACAGGCACACACCAGCGCAAGCCGGAATCGATCCAATTGGCGAATTGCCACTCCCACTCGCCGGCGTGGCCGGTATTGATGATTTTTGAAACAACATGGACGCCGACTACTGTAAAAATCGCCAGTACCCGCAGCCAGTCCATATAATCGTATCGTTTTGCCATAAGTGACTCCTTCTGAGGGATTAATATTTTCATTCGAGTTTATTGCAATATTCCCTCAGCAATAATACCTGAAACTCCACATAAAAAGAAGCGCCGGCTGGCATAATGCCCCGGCGCTTGTTTTATTGATCCTGATTCGTTATCGCTGAGATCTGGTAATCGCCGAAGCGGTCAATGACGATGGTGTAGATGACCGCGTGGCTGATGGAGACGAGTTTATCGTCTTCCTGGTCATGGAATGTGAATGTCGCATTCGCAGTGATGTAGGCTTCGTTGTCACCGATTTCGATGTCCGTGATGACGGGCTCTACCGCCTGGAATACGCGCTGCTCGCCTTTCAGCCCTTCAACCATTTCGTTGCCGGCCATTTCTCCCTGGCTGCCTGACAGCAGGAAGAATTGATAAAAGGTGACTTCGTCGTCATTGAGTGAATATGGAACCAGCTCATAGAAATCCGAGATGAATCCGCGTAGCGCTTCTTCTTCGAAGCTGGCATCCGGAACTTCAGGCTGCCATGCATCGCTCTCGGCTGGAAGCGGATTTTCCGCCCATTCCTGCAACTGGTCGTTGACTGTGTAAATCGGAATCGAGTAGCCGATGTCCGGATTATCTGTCAGAACGATTGAGTTGATGCCGAGGATTCTGCCGGATTCTGCTGAGATTAATGGTCCACCGCTCGATCCCTGTTTGATCTTCGCAGTCATTTCGTAAAGGTCTTCGTATTTATAACCATCGAAGAAGTCCATCCCTGTAGCGGTGATTTCGCCTTCTGTCGATGTATTATTGATGTTTTCAGGACTGCCGAGCGCAAACACTTTCGTGCCCGCTGACACCTCCTGCATTTCCACGTCCATCGCCGCTTTGCCTGCAATCTCCGGCACGCGAATCAAAGCGATGTCCGTTGTTCTGGAAAAGCCGACGACCTGGCCATTGAATTCCTGGCCGTTGCTGTTTTTAACTGTTACGTATTGTGAGTCTTTGACGACATGTGCGTTGGTGAGGATATCGCCTTTATTGTTGAATAGAAAACCGGATCCCTGGTCAAGGTCGGTATAGATTGTGTAAACGTATGTTTTCGCGTTCGCGATCATTGATGATAGATCCGGTTCCGGGACAACTACCAAACTGTCATCCGGCTGGTCCACTTCTTCCACCGTTTCGTTCTGGATCGCATCGCTGCTTTCTTCTGTATCCGTGGCTTCTTCTGCAGAACCATCTTCTCCCGGCTGCTGGGTCTGGTCGTTGACAGTGCCCGGCTCAATCGTCTCCGGTTCGTCTTCTATGACGACGTTGACGCCGCCTCCACCTTGGTACTCACGCTCTGAGAAAGAGGTTTTTTCCAGTGATTCGGTGGTCGATTGTTCTTCCGGACTGGCGATCATCAAATAGACGCCCGCTCCGACTGCTGCCAAAAACAGAATGGTGACAAGCGTAATCAGCCAATTCTTTTTCTTGGGTGTATTGCTATTTCTCATATCTACTCGTCTGTTCAATAAAATCAGCTCACTTTTTTTGATTCATTGCATCACTCATTATATAGACGGATGAACCCTATGTATAGTTTCATTAAGATTGCAGAAATATTACGCGTCTTACCTTTGACAGATATTTTAGATATGCTAAAACCGATATTCCGCAAAACAGCTTCGCTTTCCTGGCTGCTTGCGCTGAGCTAACTCGTGCTCGTTACACTTCGCCCGAGTGGATCTCAGCACTTCACTTGGTCGCCTGGGAGTCTTCGCTGTTTTGCTCCATATCTTAGAATGTTTTCTGTAATTTAAGAAGCCTTAAGTACTAATCAAGAACAGCATGCCTTCTATCTATAGCAAGCTAAAATGTAGCGACAGCCGGTGAAGTGCAAAGATGTGCTCCTGCATCGCTGCGCTGCTTCGTCGCAAAGACATGACCTCGCATGCTACGGCCAATGTCTTTCCTGCGGGATCTAAAGCGTGTCCTGAGACCCCACAAGGAGCGAAGCGGATGAGGAGGCTTAGGCCGCTCCCCGCGGAAAGCTTCCGGCTAGAGCGAAATGATTTCAGAAGACGTCGATTATTAATTATTACATAAAGAAAAAAGCCGAGAGCATCCGCTCCCGGCTTTCTTCATTTTATTCTATTCCAGTTGCCCGTACATCAATACAAGAGCACGGTAAAGGACTGACGCAGTCTCTCCACGCTTGATGTCATCTTTCGGAGCAAAGACATTGTTATTGCGTCCTGTCATCAAGCCAAGTGCATAAGCTTGTGAAACTGCTTCTTTAGCGTAATTTGAAACTTTGCTTTGATCTGCATATTCGTGCGAAAGATCAAGGCCTTCAAGAAGTGAAGGATCTTCATATTTCACAGTTCGGATCATCATAACTGCAGTATCCTGGCGTGAGATGTCAGCGTTCGGGCTGAACGTGCCATCCGGATTGCCTATTACAATACCAGCACGGGCAGCCGCTTCGATGTATTTCGCAGCCCAATGTTTAGCTGATACATCATTGAATGTTCCTTCGAAGTCCTCAACCGGAAGGTCAAGTGTACGAACCAGAAGCGTTGCATACTCAGCGCGAGTAATGTCAGCTTCAGGTGCGAACAAGTCAGCTGTTTTACCTTGGATGATTCCAAGTGTTGCAAGAGCTTCAATTTGTTCTTGAGCCCAGTGTTCTTGGATATCAGCAAATGTTACAACTTCTACATCGCCTTTGAAGATCGAGAATCCAACTTCTGCTTCGTTTCCAGCTACATCAACTACTGATACTACATAGTCATTTTGGCCTTCATCAAGAACAGGTACATTGAATGTGATGTCTTTGTTGAACGCATACATACCGTATGGCTCAGTGATTGCTTTGCGGAATACTTCAGAACCGTCAACATAAACTGCGATTTCGTCGAAGTTATCTTGTACGTTTACTGTTACTTCCGCTTCTTCTGTTGCCAAATCTACCCTTTCAGGAGCGTCTACAACTTCTACTGTTGGAGCAGTTGTGTCAACCAGAACCTGACGGCGGATTTCCATTTCATTGTTAAACTCGTCTACGGCTTTAACTTTAAGATTGTGGACGCCGTCTTCCAATGTTACTGTGTGTTCGAAGTTCACGCCATCAAATGTGTCAACTTCTACACCGTTAACTGTTACAGAAACGACGTTTGAATCGTCTTCAACTGTACCAGCAACCGTTACTTCATTCGAATCAAGGTATTCCATAACTTCAGGAGTTTCGATGAAGATTACTGGATGTGTTGATTCTTCAGCTGTAACTTGTAATTCAACTTCTGTTGCGTTGCCTGCTACGTCGTAGAACTTAGCAACCAATTTATCAGTTTTCTTAACATCTGCAGTTACTGCAAATTGAGTAGTCGAAGGAGCAAGTGACTCGTCTTCGTCTTCTGTTGTTGCATCTTCAGTGATTTCTTCGCCGTTCAAGTAAACTTCCCAGCGGTCAGCGCCAGTGTTGTCAGTGAACGATGAAACTTCTACAGTTTTCGTAGCAGCGTTGTAAGTCGCTTCTGCTTCAGGAGCAACCGTATCCACTGTGATAGGGAATTCGATTGATTGCCATTCAGCATCCGGGTAATCAATTACAGCGCGAAGCTGGATTTGATAGTCGCCATCTGCAACCACTTTACCGCGGGCTTTACCATCCCAAGCAAAATCAGGGTTGTACGTGTAAGAAGATGTACCTGAGTAATGCTTCGTCAAGTTTTCAGCTGTACGGATCGTGCGGATTACTGTGCCCGCTTCGTTCAGGATATTCACTTCGAATTCCTTCGCGTTACGGATCAATGAATAAACAGGGATTACAGAGTCAACCGATCCGTCACCATTTGGTGAGAATGCGAATTTCTCTGGGTCATATACGTCTTCGCCTAGGTGCGTTCCGCCGTTAAGGATGTTGCCATCGCCATCAGCAAGAAGTGTCATGCCGTAATAAGTCATAACTTCGTCCCATGCAAAGTAATCAAAGATTCTTGCATCGTCCCACTCGCCGTTAAAGCCGAAGTAAGGAACTACTAGAGAAGTGTTGCCAGTGACTTCTTCATTTACGTCAGTCAAAGTGACAAAACCGTCAACAAAGAATCCGTTTTTGTAGAATGCATCAAGTTCAGCGCTGACAGCAGAGATATCAACAGTAACCGGGATTTCAACAGAACCGTTAGCAGGAACTGTTACAGTTTCTGGAGCTGCAATTGAAGCATCTTCCGTGATTACAGTTGAACCGTAAGCAGGATTATTCGGGATTGTTACAAAGTAATTGCCAGCGTTAACTGGAGTATCAACTTGTACATTTACGTCAACAGCATATTCAGCCGCTTCATCAGAGAAGTTCTCTGCTGTCAAAGTGAATGTGTATTGATCGTTTTTGATTTCTTTCAAAGCAACTTTCGCTTCGCCAGTCGCTTCATTTGTTACTACAACGTCAGTTGAAAGGGCATCGTGCAATTGCATCAAACCAGCACCTTGGCGGCGTGGAGATACGAATTCTCCATCAGCAAGTTCAACAGGGTTAGCTGTGTTCATCATCAAGTTTTTCGCAAACTGAACGCGGTCAGCGCCCGTCAATCCGAATTCTGCGTCAACTCGTTGGTAAACTAGTGTCGTACCACCCGATACGTGTGGAGCCGCCATAGACGTTCCGCTCATTAGGCCGTACTCATCATTGTTCAAAGTGGAGAAGATGTTTCCGCCCGGAGCCGTGATTTCTGGTTTGAAATCAAGGTTCGGAGTTGGACCCCATGAAGTGAAATTACTCATTTCACCAGCTGTCGGGCTTGGTGTTTCAACGTTATCGCCTTCGAAAGATACAGTAACTGTGTTGCCTGCATCGATTTCAGCTTTCATCGCCAATCCATCAGCCTGCAATGTAGACATGTATGGAATTTTGATGGCAGCATCAGAAGCCATATTGATCGTGCCTGTTGTGTTGTTGTAAACAATAACACCAGCAGCGCCAGCCGCTTGTGCGTTCAGACCTTTGGTAACAAAAGCAATTTCGCCGCGTGAAATAAGCGCGAATTTACCAGTGAAATCTTTTCCTTCAAAATCAGCTGCGTGACCGAAGCCTGCAAATTCAACTTCATATGAAGCGTTTGGCAATTCGATTGGATCAGCGTCATTTGCAAGAAGGTACATTGCTTGTCCAGCTTCTACACCATTTACATGGTAATCAAAGCCGAAGCCAGTAACAACAGAGTTTTCGAATGATGCTACACCGAATGATTCTTTAGAAACACTTGGTGAACCAGTCAAACCGTAATCCTGGTTCTCAGCGTACGGATACCAAGTACCAGATCCGAACATATCTGAGTTACCGGCAGAGATTGCTACAAGGATTCCGTTTTCAGTTGAGCGTGCAACTGCCATTTGCTCAGGGTTAGTTGAATCAACATAACCAGCAGTGGATCCCAGAGACATGTTGATGACATCTGCGCCAAGTTTGATGGAATCATCAATTGCTTTAACGTAGATATCGCCGTAAGTTGAAGCGAATTGTGGATCGTTGCCGAATACTTTCAAAGCCAGTAATTGTGTTTCAGGAGCTACACCTTTAAGGCCTGGGTTTTCAGCTTCTTCGTCACCATTTGCGCCTACTGTGCCGGCAACGTGCATACCGTGCATAGAAGCATCTGGTCCAAGGTCAAGAATTTGGTTGTTATCGTCCATATAGTTCCAGCCGAAAGGAACTTTTGCAGTGAAATATTCACCGTTTTCGATAGAACCATCAGCAAGCAAAGCCTGCAATTCATCTTTCGTGATGTCTCCAGTAGAGTCATCAGTCAAAACCATGTCTTTATGCGAAGGATCGATTCCTGTGTCGATAACACCGACAACCATTCCTTCACCTTTGTATCCATAATCGCCCCAAGCCTGTTGAGCTTGAACCAATGCTTTAGAGTATTTCATTTCAGGCTGTACAGAAGGACGCGTGTATTCAGTCGCTTCGTATACTTTCTTAACGCCTGCAGTATTCGCGATTTCTTCAACTTGTCCAGCTGCTACATTAGCAGAGAAACCGTTGAAAACAGTCGTGAAGTTTTCAAGATATGTAACACTTGGTGCAGCCATTTTCACAGCCGACTGGACAGTCGCCTGATCAGTTTCTACAGCCGCTTCCAGACTTGCTTTTTGTGACTCAGGAAGATCTTTGTAAAGAACTCCTTGTTGAGTCGCCGTTTCAATTGTTGGCGCTTTTTCAAGTTCCACAATCACACGGACTGTTTTAGATGGGTCTTCCGGATTCACGAACTTTTCCGGAACTTTTACAGCTGGTTTTTCAGCATTTAAAGTCGGAAGGTCCGATAAGGACTTGGTCGTCGCCGCAGATACGCCGGTTAAACCGAAGACAGCAGAGCTGAGCGTCATCATTACGACTAACATCGTAACTAACGCCGTTTTAAACTTCTTCAATGTTTTTCCCCCTTTTATTGGTTGTTAATTGTGCAATTATTCCTAATTGCACAACACTATTAAATTTACCATAAATTATCAATATTGCAAACGTATTCTTAATATTTTATTGAATATTCGGCGCTTTTCAAGTGTGAATATTCTGGGTGAATATTCTGGGTGACAGTCACCCACACAACTCCCTCACAATTCACTCTGAAAGTGTTTCTTCGCAGTATTTACTGTAAGATTCCGGCGTTGGGTCATAGGGGTGCGTCAATAATGGAAGGATATGATTCAATTCCAAATAGCGATATGCAGGCTTAACGCCACTCACATAATAATAGTAAGAACTGTAAGGATAAGTTGCCATTTTATCTGCCAATGGCTTTGAAGCCGCAATGGGATTTCGGTGTATATAGCGGCTGACGGCAAGAATACCGGCTGGTCCATCCACTTTTTCTGCATAATACCTTCCTTCATATAAATAGCCGGTAACCCCGTATTTTGCCCGGTAGTAATCGCCGTACCTTTTATTGATCAGTCCCATCACTTTTCCGAGTGGAACTTCAGGAGACCGGATCAACAAATGATAGTGGTTGGTCATTATGCAATAACTGATGATCGTAAAAGGATACTGTTCATAGGTATAGTCCAGAACGCGAAAGAATGCGCGATAATCAGAAGGTTCGTGAAAGATTGTCTTCCGGTTATTGCCTCTGGTTGTCGCATGTTCAAATAAGCTTGGGTTCCAAACTCGCCTTTTTCTTGCCACTTTAACCAACTCCTGCCCTTTTTTCTGACCTTATATTTTTCGGGAAATAGAGTCAATTGCACACACAATTCGATAACGGATATTTATGTACTCTATAGAGGCCAAAAATGATTTTTCAACGTGATTTGGAGTATATAGAGCCAAAATTGGCTTCAAAATAATTTTTTGGGTGACAGTCACCCACACACTATTCCAGCACACAAAAAAAAGCGAGGCCCCGTGTTCCACGGCGCCTCGCTTTAAATTGTGTCTGAATTGTTTGTGTGACTGTCACCTTATTGAGCTGTGTAAGGCATGAACATCGAGAACATTTTAGCCGCTTCAGCGCGTGTAGCGTTTTGGCTAGGCATGAATTTTCCATTGTAGCCAACTGCAATGCTGTGGTAGTAAAGCATTGTAACAGCTTCCTGCTCTGCAGCAGTCAATTTAGCTGTATCTGTGTATGGAGCATTTTCATCATATTCGAAATCGCCATTGATGTTTTCGAATACCCGGTTCAACAACAATGCAAAATGTGCGCGTGAGATATTGGCTTTCGGGTTGAATTTGGTTCCCGCAGCATCTGTACCCTGGATCAACCCAGCTGCATAAGCTGCATTAATTTCATTTTGGCGTTTTTGCGGCAAGTCGGAAATGTCAGTGAACGGTGATTGTGGTGCATCCACTTCATTCAATCCCAGAATACGCGTCAGAATTGTAACCGCCTGCCAGCGAGTCAGGTTCTGATCAGGTGAGAATGTATCCAACTGTGTTCCGCTCATGATTCCGCGGTAATACAAATCTTTCACATAAGGAAATTCCCAATCTTTCATGCTGATATCTTTGAATGGAACTGTCGGATTGATGCGGTTTTCAAGCATCGGTGAAATGACTTCCAATTCAGAGATATAGTCAACGAACATTTCGTAGTCGATGAATCCTGGCTCACTTACACGTCCATCAGCATACGCTTCTGCGAATACCTCATAGCCGTCGCCGCCAGCTGCAGTGAATGTGTTTGTAGCAACTTTATAGCTTTCAGTGTTTTCGATCTTCGTGCGGACACCGTCTTCAGAAATTACATTTGCTGAAGTGACACGGCTGCCGACTGGCTGTGATGGATCAAACGAGAATTCCATGCCAGCCACGTGCAGGAAACCGCCGCTTTCTGCAGGGAATTCTTTGACACTGTGTTCCAAAGCTCTTTTCAGCTCGGCACCTGTCAAGTCCATGATTGCCAATGAGTTGCCGAAAGGCATAACCGTCAATACTTCACCGAAAGTGATGTCACCTACGTCGATTGACGCACGGATACCACCGCCGTTTTGAAGCGCGATTACAGTTTCAGGATCGATTTGTTTTGCAGTGTGCAGCATACCGTCAGTGATGATGTTTCCAAGGTTTGTTTCTGAAGAGCGGACTCCGCCTTCGTTGCGTCCACCATTAAGGAATACTTCTGTGTATGCGCCAGTGGATACGTTTTTGAACTGATCCACTTCCGCTTTATAAGGTGCAAGCAAAGCTGCTGCGTCAGCGTCAACTGCTGCGTCAGAAACTTTATGCAATGTTACAGGATGCGTTTCGCCTTCAGTTGAAGTGATGATACCTTCAGAGTTAAAAGTTACATCGATTTGACCC
The DNA here is from genome assembly GCF_003289955.1 of Planococcus halotolerans. Taxonomy (GTDB): domain Bacteria; phylum Bacillota; class Bacilli; order Bacillales_A; family Planococcaceae; genus Planococcus; species Planococcus halotolerans. The sequence goes on from NZ_QLZR01000001.1 coordinate 39,076, forward strand.
AGGTTGCTGTTGTATTGGCCTGTTTGTACGATAACAACCGGCTCGCCTTCGTTATCGATAACTTGGCCTTCAGTTAATGCTGTATGCGTATGTCCACCAACAATTACGTCAATGCCGGCAACATTTTCAGCCAACAAAAGATCGTTATCGAATTGTGCAGAATCGTTGTAGCCGATATGTGTCAACGCAACGATTTTGTTTACGCCTTCAGCTTCAAAAGCAGCAACCGCTTCTTTTGCAGCAGTAATGTAGTTAGAGAATTCAATTGCATCCGGGCTTGAAATCGATGCTGTTTCTTCAGTCGTCAAACCGAAAATACCAACTTTTTCGCCGTTAACATCTTTAATGATGCCGTCATAGATTTCGCCGTCTCCGAAGTCAGCTGTGTAGACGTTGTTCTGCAAACCATCAAACAATGGATCACCAGAAAAGTCAACGTTTGAAGATACGAATGGGAATGCAGCAGTTTGAACGAAATCAGCCAGTGCCTGATGTCCAAACTCACTGCTTCCAAGGTCAAACTCATGGTTTCCGAAAGTCATAGCGTCGTAACCCATATAATTCATAAGTTCCAAGTCAGCCATACCTTCAAATAAGTTGAAGTAAAGACTTCCTGAGAAAACGTCACCAGCATCCAGCAATAGGCTATTCGGTTTTTCAGCGCGGATCTGTTTCACGAGAGTCGCACGTTTTGGAGCATTTTCCAAGTTCGCATGCGTGTCATTCGTGTGCATGATCGTTAAATCGAAGTCCCCTTCAGCTGCTTCTGCAGCCAGCGGCGCTTGTAAACCTACCATGCTCACTGTCATTGCAGCGGCAATTGAGGCTTTAAACATCTTATTACCCTTCATTCGGCACCATCCTTTGTTTTTTGGTTAGATTGCCTTTTCAGTTTCTGGGAATAAATTATGTAATCTTATATTGTGTAGTGGTTCTCAATTCCCATTTGTGAAAGCGCAATCATACGTTTTTAGTTTAGCATGTATGGAATATTTGAACAATATATTGTTCGGAAAATTAACAAATTAACAAAGTTTTTACAAACTAAAGTACTTTGTGAGCCCTTTTATCCATGCCGGCCTGACCGCAAGGCCTTGCTCTGCTAAAATCCGATTGCCCATTTTACGTGTTTTGTAATTTTTACTATGTTAGAGTTTAACGAACCGGGTATTTGTGAATAAATATAGTAGAAAGCCAGGTGAAGTTCATTGCAAGTCAATAATAGACATTTAGAAGAAATTCAGTTTGCACGCGCCATTGCAATTTTTGCCGTGCTTGCCGTCCATTCCACATCAACCGGAGTCGGCTTTACCGATCATTCATCTCCAGCATTCCTCATTTACACGTTTTTCAATTACGCTGGAAAATTGGGCACTCCGACTTTCATTTTTCTGAGCAGTTTCATTCTTTTTTATACTTACTACCACCGCGAATTAACAATCGATTTATTCAGGAAATTCTATAAAAAGCGTCTGCTGTTTATTCTTGTGCCTTATTTTGTCTTTTCTGTATTCTACTTTGGCATCCGCAGTTATCTAAACACAGCGGTCGGCGTACCTTTCGTTCCATCTGAAGCATTGGTGAATTTCCTGAAAGATTTATTAACCGGCAATGCTTATCCACATCTTTATTTCGTATTTGTCAGTGTGCAGTTGTATCTTATGTTTCCGTTGATCCTGTATCTGTTCAAGCGATTCGCGTTTATACGGAGATTTGCCATTCCGATCGGTATCGTGATTCAATGGACATGGGTGACAGCCAATTCTGAAATTTTCCAGATCATCAATAAAGGATCCATTTCACTGTCTTATTTCATGTTCTATTTCTTTGGTGCGTTTCTGGGTGTCTACTATGACAAAATTGCCGGATGGATTCTGAATTGGCGCAAAAGCTGGCCAGGTCTCACTGTGATTTTCCTGGCCTACCTGTCCATGATATTCTTCTATGTGCGCATCAATTATTTAACCTTGACCGGACAAGCCAGTTTTTCCAGCATGCTGTATGAATTCGCCTGGAGCACCCACGCATTCACAGCCGCGGCGTCGCTGTTCATTTTCGTACATCTGATGCGTCTGTGGAAATTGCCCGAAACCAAAAAATTCCTGACAGAAATCGGCACCGTTTCTTTCGGGTTCTATCTTATTCATCCATTGTTCCTGCTCATACTTAGACAATTGCTGCCAGGCGGAGACCCATTGATCTTCCATATGTGGCAGCTCGCGACAATGATTATTACATTCTTCGCCAGCTGGATAATTGTCCGCCTGTTCTTCGAATTCGTCCCGCACAGCTGGATTGTATTCGGCAAAGGCAATAAAATATTCGGCTATGGAAAAACACAAGCTCAATAATTTTTTGAAACGCAATGAATATCCATTGCAGGAAACCGTCGCGCAATATTTGTTCTTCAATTCAAGCTCAAAAAAACCGGCAGACGGAAAATCGTCTGCCGGTTTTTGTTTATTTTTATTTTTTTTGAGATGGAGTTACGTATTCGTGATTCTTTTCAAACGCCGCATCCGTGAGGATGAAATCAATTACCTGTTTTGCAGTGTCATTCGCTTTTTTCTGCAGCGGGATGACATTCGCTTCAAGTTTTTTGATTTCATTCGGGTAGTCTGCAAGAATTGATTCGATTGAAACTGCAATATCCTCTGCGCTCCAGTCGTCCGAACCGACATTGCCGATCACTTGCTGATTGACGATTTCCGCAAAAGAATCGATTTTCGGATCATACGATAAAGCCACGAACGGCGTATAGCCGACACTTGCAAATATCAATGCATGAAGACGCATGCCCAGCAGGACATCGGATTCTGCCACTGCAGCCATTTTTTGTTCTATTGAAGAGTCGTAAGGAAAGATGTCCACTTTATGTTCCATCATTGATGCAACTTTTTCAGATGTTTCATAATCGGACTTGCCGTGCATTGGCACCATTAGAATGTCATGGCCATTGGCAGCTAATTGGTCAAGACCTTTTGCTGCCTTTTCCATATAAGACAAATCTTCTTTCCAGTCTCTGATGGAAACGGAAATAACGCGCTTTCCGGAATCAGCCGCTTTAGACAAGCCGCTGCTAAAACTGCTTGCATCGATTCCCATGACCGGATCCGGCACCAATTGAATTGGTTTCGAAACTCCGATTGATTCCAGCAATTTTTTGGACTGCTTGTCGCGCACCGTTATTATCTCGGCCCGCTGCACTATGTGTTTCATTATGCTTCGATTGAATCCGCTGCTGACGGGGCCCATTCCCTGCGCGTATATGAATACGGGCTTTTTCAGGAATTGAGCAATTTTCATGACACCTGAATAATAGGAGATGCTTTTCATGCCCGTTTCATCCTGCAGCAGGCTGCCGCCGCCGCTGATCAGACCGTCTGATTTTTGCAATGCTTTTCTGACCTCATTGATATTCCAGCGGTTGACTGCATCTACTTGATAGGTTGATGCCGTCTTTTCAGGATCGTTAGACAGAACCGTGAGTTCCACTCCTGGTTGATATTCTTTTAATGACTGAATGATGGCAAACAGGATTGCCTCGTCTCCTACGTTATCAAAACCATAATAGCCGGATAAAACGATTCTCATCCCTGCCACCTCCGATTAAGCTTTTCAATTATTTTCTTGCCTATCCACTTGTACAAGAATACCAGAACCAGTCCGATTAATAAACCGAAGACGACACTGTATCCTGTCCGCAATAGGGAAATGGACAATGGAATATGGAAATGTGTAAATGTATTGACCATCGAAAGGAAACCGATGACTGCCGGAATCAATAAGAAATAGCTGATCGCTTTATGCGTTTTCGCAATATGAAGCGCGAGCACAAACAGCGGCAAGCCAATCAAAAATTCTTTTGTACGCGGACGGACATACAGAAGGTCTTCCAGGAACACGCGGAATTCGAGTTCGTAAGGGATCGGGATGCCGTCATTGCCGGTGCGGCCCAGATAAAACATACCTACTCCAGTAATGGCTACGATTAATACTACCTGCCAGTAAATGACATGCGATTTCAATAGATGTTTTAGGTTGCCCCACAACGCATACAGCACCATGAACGTGATTGGCAGAACGTAAACCAGTGTTACGCCTCTGAACATATCGAGGCCCAAGATAAACGGGCTGCCGTTGAGCAGAACCACAATCAGCCAGATGCCGATGAGCGTAATGCCGACCGCCTTGAAATAAGCTGCGAACAAATAATATTTCGATTCCGTATTCTTTTTGAGCAATACAGCAAACACAGGTGTTGTTACCGCAAGTCCCAGAGCCATGAATTTTAAAATCAGCGTCATTTCAGTGACGAGATAAGCTATTGCTACTAATGACAAACCGATGATTGCAGCAATCGTTAATTTTCGGTTCCCAAAAATTGTTTGCGCGGCCCAGGCAAGAAATGCTATCGATCCAATCAGGCCGACTGCAATCTGCCAAAGCGGAATTGTAAATGCTGCAAATAATTTGGAAGGTCCACGCTCAAATGATGCCGGCAACTGTGTATTGATTTCATTATTCAAATCCCTAAATGCGGCATGGGCTTCTTCATATTCTGATATCGGAGCATTGACAAAGAATGCCCGAATATTACGCTCTTTTGCTCCCCGAGTAAATTTATCAGCAATGTCAAAGACATTGTCTTTCGACAATATTTGGCTGTGCAGTCGGATAACATCCATATCCATTGTATAAGCTGCAGTCTGGAAGCCTTTCATATCTGTGAATTCTATGCTGAATATCGAATAACCGGCTTCAGCAAGGCGTGTGCTGAACTCCTTCAGTTTTCCTGGTTCCGTATAAAATGGCAATTGCTGGCCACTGAATAAAACTTTTTCAATCCCGGGCTGCTTTAATTCGATTAATTCATTTGCCAGTCTTTCTGTGTCTTCGGTATTAGGTGAATCCCCAATTCTGAGCACTATTTCCATACCAGTGCCCAACACAGCGTCGATAACATCCTGGTCATAACCAAAAGGAGTACCGAAAATATCTCCTGTTTTTCCCGGAACATACGTATAGTCAACTTCTCCGACCGTAATTTGCCGGGTATCTTCAAAAACATTTCTTGTTAAATCATTAAAAGAGGAATTTTGGTTGGAATAGATGAATACACCTTCTTTATCGAAAGGATGCATTAAAGGTTCCATTTTATTGAAAATCAGCAATTCATTCATCGTAGCAACGTCGAGTATTGTTACATTGCCTTTTTGTTGAAGAGTTCTGAGTGTATCAGGTGTCAAACTGATGGTATCTATGCCAGATTCCTGCAACTGACTGAGAATACGTTCCTCGTCCAATTCCGGATCCTGTATTGTCCAGTCCATTATATATTTATAAGGCACGATTGTTTCGACTGTCTTGTTCGATTCCTCTACCTGCACACGGTTATATATAGAAGGAATCGTTAAAATCATCGCGGCCAGGATTATTCCGATTAACACTTTCTGCACTTGCCTACACACCCTTACAATTACTTTGAATTCTTTCTTCCAGTGGCGACGCTATTGGGATATCTAGTTGGGTATAAATCAAAATCTCAATTAACTTCCTTCTATTATATAGACAAAAGCCTATGTAAATCTTTGATTTGCGAAAAATTAACATAACTGTATTATTTAAAAATTTTATTTACTAAAGGCAATCCGCTCAATAATTCTTTGTCGACCGCTTTTCCGGCAAACAACAATACGGCATACACTGCAGCGCCAATTGCAATTGCGGCAGTCAGGTAAAGCAGCGCAAATCCGCGTGACGCCAATTCAAAATCAATAAACAGCGTCGGAATTCCTATTACTGCTCCCATCATCAATGAAGCACATATGATAACGACCGTTCTTTTATTGAATGAAACGAATTTCGCATGTTTCTGGATAAAGTAAAGATTGGTCACAAACAGCAGTAAATACACAAGAGCTGTCGAAATCGCCGCTCCGTCCAGACCGAACCCTTTCACCAATACGATATTGAGGACCAGTTTCACTCCTACTCCCGCAACGATGATCCAAGCGGCAAGCCGCGCTTTATTGATCCCCTGCAAAACTCCGGTGCTGAGGATCGTCAGCGATGTGAACAGCGAGCTTAGTGAAATGATTGCAAGCACACTGCTGCCGGCCAGGTCCGTGAACAGGCCGAGGTTGATCGGGTAAGTCAGTGCAAAGAGTCCTATCGCCGCAGGAACAGTCAGAAGATAGGTCAGGAAAAATGTCTTTTCGATGACTTTCTGCGTTCCGAGACTGTCGTTCTGCGCCAGTTTCGCCGAGATATTCGGAATCAGCGGCAGAATGACGGAGCTTGCGAAAACCGTAACGATTTGCACGATTGCCAAGCCGCGCCCATAGATTCCATAGAGATAATTGACATTATCCGATGTATTTTCATAAGCCTTTAAAGCACTTGGGATCGTAATGGAATCCACGAGATTCAATAATGCCATGGTTATGGCACCAAAAGCAATCGGTATGGATATAGTAAGAATCCGACCCGCGGTCTTTTTAAAATGGCTGAAGTTATATGGAAGAGATTTTTTCACGCGCACTTCCGAACGCGTGTACAGAATACGGAGATAGATCAATGAAGCCAGTGCTCCGAAGATGGAGCCGATCATGATTCCGCCCGCTACTTCACTGTCCGAATAAAAATTCTGGACCAGATAGGCAGCGATCAGAAGAATCAGGCCGACCCGTATGAATTGTTCGATTACCTGCGATACAGCAGTCGGAGTCATATTTTCATGGCCCTGGAAATAACCGCGGTAAACCGCCATATATGGAGCGATCAAGAGAGTTGCGGAAACGATGATCAGCGCGGGACGCGTAGAGCTCCCACCCAGGATTTCAGCAATCTGGTAAGAAAACAGATACAGCAGCAAGAAACTGCCGAGGCCGAACGCAGCCGCGAGAATCCCGGAAGTCATGAAAATATCTTTGACTTCCTGCTCATCGCCGCGCGTTCTCGATTCGGCGATCAATTTCGAAATTGCAATCGGAATGCCCGCGACTGACAGGATCAAAGCGACCATATAGACCGGGTAGACTAAAGTAAAAATTCCGAGCACCTCGTCCCCCGCTATGTTCTGCAGCGGGATGCGGAAGAGGCTGCCCAGAATCTTCGACAGCAATGCGGCTGCCGATAAAATGATGGTGCTTTTCAGTAAAGTGCTTTTCATCGTTTGTTCAAAGCTTTCTTCTGAATGACTGTCAGAGCGAATTTCGGCAACACAAGCATGCGTTTCCAGCGCGATGGCTGTTTGACAAGCCGGTAGAACCATTCCAAATTGAGTTTCTGCCACGCTTCCGGCGCCCGTTTGACGTTTCCGGAGAACACGTCAAAGCTGCCGCCGATGCCGATGAAGACGCCTTGATTGAATTGGCCGATATGGCCGCCGATCCAGTTTTCCTGTCTCGGGAAACCGAGCGCCACAAACACAAGATCCGGTTTGGAATCCTTGATCATTTGCGGTAGCACAGAATCATTCCAGTCAAAAAAGCCGTTCTGCGCTCCGGCAATTTGGATGCCCGGATAATCGGATTTCACTTTCTCCAGTGTTTGCTGCAGCACATGGTCCGCCGCTCCCAGGAAAAAAACGCGATACTGTTTCTGATTGGCGGCTTCCAGCAAATCCATCATCATATCGAAGCCACTGACACGCTCCGGCAGTGGCTCTCCGACGAGCTGTGCCGCTTTGACGATGCCGATGCCGTCGGCTGTAATAAAGTCCGCTTTTTCAAGTGTTCTTTTATAATCTTCATCATCAAGCGTAGCCATGACAATTTCAGGATTGGCCGTTACGACAAAAGTTTTTTCCTTCTTTTCTATTCTGTTCTGTAAGGTCTGAATGAATGCTGCTCTGGTCGTGTTGATGAAAGGCACGTCCAATATTTTTACAAATTGTGGGGTCATATGTATTCTCCTTGTTTTGAGGCAAAATATCTCATTTAATATAACATAAAAAAAGGGTGCTGTGTTAAGGAGAAAAGACCCTAAAACAGCACCCAGCCTGACCTATTCGATTGATTATTCTGCCAACGGCAATGGTTTGATGTATGCGCTGTGCACGTATGCATCTGTGTATTGCTTTTGTTCCGGCAGAACTTTATACCAGATTACCCCTTTGGAATCTTTTGCTTCTCCAGTGATGACAACCGGAATGCCTGCTTCCGGCAATGCGTATAAAGCGGTATTTTCTACGCCTGCGCCAGAGCGGAAGTTCAATCCGGATTCTGAATCATTGAAGCTGGCGAATCCAAGATTTTCATTGTACATATCTCTTTTGCCAAGATATACATCGATGCGATACATATGTCCGCCGATTTTCTCGCCCCATAATGGGTCGGAAGCGTAACGGACGTTCATGCCAAGTGCTTTGTTCCCAAGGATTGAGCCGTTGTAATAGGCTCCCCCTACCTGATGATAGTTTTTATTGATTCTGACAGCAGCATCCTGAATCGACTCTTTAAATGTGGCATATGAATATGCAGCGTCGTATGCATTGCCATCCACTGCGCCGTAACCGAACAGGTTGTTTTTATCCTGGGCAATTTTGCTGGTTCCCCAGCCGCTTTCGTGTATTGCATGCGCCAACAGATAAAGAGCATTCACTTTATATGTTTCTTCGATTTGCTTGAAGTAAGCGCCACTTCCCGCAAGCGGGCTGACATTCCATAGTTTGCCGGCAACTGTTTTGCCGTAATAAGGGAAGTTGTCAGTCAGGAATTTATCCAGTTCTTCCGCTGTGTAACTTGTTTTTGTAGATAACGGAAGTTTGCTGAAATATTGATGTGCTTCTGTCACCACTTTGCCGGCTTTATCTGTGAATACTGCACCGTCAAAACTGTAATATCTCACTCCAGTCTGGAATGCAGCCGGTGCTTTGCCGATTGCTCCCGATGAAGCGTAATTACCAGTTGAATGGTTATAGATTTTATGGACCAGGCTGCCGTACTGATTCTTTTCATAATAAGATTGGCCTCCAAGCATTTGCGTTGGAATCAATCTTACTACACTCGGTTTTACATAACCGACTTTGCCGGCCAATTCCACTTTAATGGATGCAGCTGTGGAATCCAGGAATTTCATTTCCGTATTTGTGGTCGTATAAGGTTTGAACTGGGAAGCACGAGTTCCGGTTCCCCATTTCAAATCAGCTGTCGGATAAACTTCGGTATATGCGTTTGTAACCGCCAGTCCGTTCTGCATCCAGACAATCTGCTTCGAGCGCTCAACAACGTCGGCATCCGCGTTATTCTGCACATATGCTTTCGCTTCAGCGAATGTGTCGAAATGCTTCAATACAGTTGTGCTGTCTGCATCAATGGAAGAAGCCTGGAACTCCAAAGGCTTTGGCGGGAAAACGACTTCTCTGGCTTTGATCATTACGAGCGCCACCATCCATCTCTTCGACTCTTGTTTCGGTGCGAAAGTATTATCCGTATTCCCTCGCATGATGCCAAGGTGCGTCAGGATTCTTACATCTTTTTTGGAATAGTCCGAAATGGATTCACTATCTCCAAATGATAATGCCGGAATCGTTTCTGTATCCGTTAAGACACCTTTTGCCGTCAATGCCCGGGATACCATACTCGCCATTTGTTCACGGCTGATCAATTCATTCGGCCGGAAAGTGTTGTCCGGGTAACCTACTGTAATGCCGGCTTTTACAGCATCCATTATGGACGGCGTAAACCATGCTCCTGCCTGTACATCTTTGAAATCGATCGTTTCTGCTGCTGCGCTTGTGAATTCCGCAGCTTCCAATTGCGTTTCAAGTTCGAACGATTTTACTACCATTCTCGCAAACTCGGCGCGTGTCACTTCACGTTCCGGTTTTACGGTACCGTCGTCATAACCGGTAATAATCCCTAATTGCATCAATTCTCTTATCTCTTTTTCATATGTGTGACCCGTTAAATCATCTGCCGCACTAGTTTGCAGCGGCGTCAGCGACGAAAGTACCAGAAGCATTGCCATTAAAAAAATTACTGTTTTCTTCATTCTCTGATGAATCCCCCTTTTTTTGTATGAAACTAGTAATCGGCATATCAAGTGTTCCCTTAATAGCCTGTTTACACTTTATATCATTTTACTGCGGCAAACTATACTTCTTTATATCTAAATATAACCAATTATTCATATAGATATGACCAATGCCTAAAAAAGAGTATAACATCTAAAAGTCACTAAAAGATGATAAAATATCAATTTCTTTGTTAGAAACGAAATTTTTTTCCTCTAATATAGAAGGAATTTAAACTGATCTTAGAGAATCTAGTGAAACAGAACATTTTCAGATTAAATAGTCTTGCGTACCAGACTTCGTTTTTTAAATTTGACTTTTAAACTAGTCTTATTGCTTATTTTACGAAAAAATACATAAAATAGCATAAAAACATGCTATTGTCATCATAGAGAGAAAAAATATAAGAACCGGAAGGGGAAAATGAAAAACAAATGAATAGTTTTTTTAGCAAGGTCACGTTATTTCTAGTCGCTGCCGTTTTAGTGATTTCCAGTATAGGGGTAAGCCCCGCATCAGCCGCAACACCATTTAAGGATGTACCTGCAAACGATGCGCAAATAACATATCTTTATGAAAGAAATCTGATTAGCGGCATTTCCACCACTCAATTTGGACCTGATTATTCCGTAACCCGTGAACAGGCAGCCACCATGATTGGCCGTTCATTAAAATTAAACGGAACTAAGAGAACAACCAAATTCCCAGATGTCAGTCCCTCAAGTTACAGTTCAGGATATATTCAATCAGCTGTAGAAAAAGGATTCATTTCCGGTTATCCGGACGGCAGCTTCAGGCCAAAACAACCAATGACACGCGGAGAAATGGCTCACATGATAAGCCGTGCATTTAATTTTACGCAAACAAGTGCAGTCTTCTTTAAAGATATTAAGGTAGATAACGATCCAACCAGCCTTTATAGTGCGACAAATAAACTTGCAACTGCAGGAATTACTGCGGGAACAGGTGGAGGATACTACACACCGGATAAAACTTTGATCCGACAAGAATTTGCAATGTTTCTTGCACGAGCTTTGGAACCTAAGTTCCGAGTTTTATTCCAGAATGCAACAATCGATAAATTATATTCAACTACTGATAATTTAAATGTGCGCTCAGGTCCTTCTACCAGCTATAATATTTTGGGAAAGATTCATACGAACAATGAAGTTCAAGTTTACGGCTACAGCGGCAACTGGGTTTACGGTAAATCCGGAAGCCTTACAGGCTACTTCAGCCTTTCTTACTTGGCAAAAGCTACAGCACAGCCTTCCAGAGTAATGGTGATTGATGCCGGCCACGGCGGCAGCGACCCGGGTGCAGTAGCAAACGGCCTACGTGAAAAAGATGTAAACCTTGATGTATCACTTCGCGTCGAAAGAATGTTGAAAGCAAAAGGCATCAATGTCTTGATGGTTCGCAGAACCGACGTATTCTACAGCCTGGATTACCGCGCTGCTTATGGCGTTAAAAATGGCGCTGATGCATTCGTCAGCATTCACGCCAACGCTGCTTCAGCAGGGGTAAGCGGTTCTGAAACATTCTATTCCGCTTCCGTTGCAAACGACAGCAAGCAACTTGCAACTTTCATCCAAAACCGTTTGTACAAAGCGATGGAACATACGAACAGAGGCGTAAAAGAATACGATTACCGCGTTATTGCAGCCAACCCGCTTCCAGCCGCTCTTGTTGAATTAGGTTTCCTTACCAACTCCGGAGATGCAGCAAAATTGGCGACTTGGACATATAAAGAACGTGCAGCTTCAGCGATCGCTGAAGGTATCGAAGACTATTACGAGTGGAAAGAACGATAAAAAGAAACTTCAATCAGTTTAATGTTTGATAAATAAATATTATTTTTTCAAAAAACGGACTTTTAAAGTCCGTTTTTTTGGGAATTACTATATACTGTACGTACAAACAAAGTTTAGGAGGAAATTAATTGAAGAAAGTAATGGTCACTTTTATTTTATTGGTATTGCTAACATCCATATGCTTTACACCATCACTCGCAGCAACTTCCGACAATGATCTTGAAAAAGTGATCATCTCATTTGAAGACGGCATTGATTATCAGGTACTTGAGGACATGGGCGCAGAAATACATAGCGAACTGGACGCCATATCATCTGTCATTGCAACTATTCCTTCAACCACAATCACAAAAGCCGACACGGATATATCTGTAAAAGCTATTTCAGATGAGCAGATATTTAAGGCTGCTGCTCAGCAGCCTTCTTGGGGCTATCAGCAAATCAAAGCGCCCAGCGCATTGAAAGCTGGCTATACAGGCAAAGGCGTTAAAATTGCTGTCATTGATTCGGGCATCAATTCAAAGCATCCAGACTTAAGTGTCGTTGGCGGCGCCTCCATGATCGACAACTCTTCAGCCTTTATAGATAGAAATGGGCATGGAACTCATGTCGCAGGCGTTATAGCAGCTTTAAATAATTCAATTGGCGTTGTTGGCGCTGCCCCTGATGCCGAAATCTATTCAGTTAAAGTTTTATCCAGCAACGGCGCCGGAACATTGGAAGATGTGTTGGATGGCATTCAGTGGGCCATAGACCATAAAATGGACATTATCAATCTTAGTCTAACGACCGATGCCCATAAATCTGAATTACAGGCAATGCTAAAAAAAGCGAATGATTTAGGCATTATTGTAGTGGCAGCGGCCGGTAATAATGAAATAGTAGATACACAGGGGAATTATGTTCAAACTGAAGATGATGTCTTATATCCTGCACGCTATAAATCGGTCATCGCGGTTGGCTCAACAAATACAAATAATAGGCTATCCGGTTTTTCCTATACAGGTCCCTCTGTAGAGCTTGTAGCTCCGGGAGAATGGATTTACAGTACGTTCTCCAAAGATGCTTTAATAAATCCTGCTGAATATCAAAACAGCGAAGGTACTTCAGTTTCTACGCCATTCGTCGCCGCAGTCTTTGCACAATATAAAGAAGCTTACCCACATTTAACAAACGGTCAACTGCGGGAAACTGTCAAACGTTCAACGATTGACCTTGGAGCAACAGGAAAAGATCAGCTATACGGCAACGGACTTGTGCAATCCCTTCAAAAACAAGCGGCTCTTTACCCTGATTTGATTGCAAATTTTTGGTATAGCGAATCAATACAATTCATCTTCGACCAAGGAATTGTCGCCGGTTTTCCCGATGGCACATATCGTCCTAGCGCAACCATTACGCGAGCCGACGCCATAACAATGATCGGACGCGCTCAAGGGTGGGAAAATAATGCCGCCCGCCATTATTTTCATGACGTCAGTACCAGTTCTTATGCAGCTGGCTATATAAATAAAGCCTATGAACTCGGTTACATTTCCGGCATGCCAGATGGCAGCTTTCAGCCTTCTGCCCCTATTAAACGAGGTGATATGGCTGTAATATTAAAGAAAATATTTGGCCTCACTTCATCAGGAGCTCACTCATTTTCAGATGTTAATCAAACAAAATACTATGCAGAAGCAATTCAGGCAGCTTATGAAAACGGCATTGTCCTAGGGTACAGCAGTGACATATTCCGACCCGAAGCTTCCATTACAAGAGCTGAAAACGCTGTGATGCTGAGTAAGTCATTGAAATTGCAATAAAATATGAAACTTAGATAGAGAGCCGCGCGGTTGCGCGGCTCTCTTTTTTGCGGAGAGGGATGTGGATAAGGAATGTGATGAGTGTGGGCGCGTTAAGTAGATGGCGTTATACGATAGCAAATCTAGTTTATACGACAACAAATAGAATCTATACGTCACCAAATCCCAGCTATACGACAGCATAACCACCGCCCAAGCGAGTCAAACCCACTATTACCCAAGATTGGGCGGCAACCGCCGCCCACTGGGCAGTCCGCCAGCAGCGGACTGCTTTCCATTCACATGCACTTTTCTTTTGATGAGAGCCGGAGGAAAAGCCGGCTTGTTAAGTAAAATCCGCTATACGTCACCATACAGAGTCTATACGTCACTAAATCACTGCTATACGACAACATAACCACCGCCCAAGCGAGTCAAACCCACTATTACCCAAGATCGGGCGGCAACCGCCGCCCACTGGGCAGTCCGCTGCTTGCGGCGGACTGCTTTCCATTCACATGCACTTTTCTTTTGATGAGAGCCGGTGGAAAATCCGGCTTGTTAAGTAAAATCCGCTATACGTCACCATATCTTCGTTATACGACACCAAACAGAGTCTATACGACACTAAATCACAGTTATACGACAACATAGCTCCCACCCAAGCGAGTCAACCCACTTATACCCAAGATCGGGCGGCAACCGCCGCCCACTGGGCAGTCCGCCAGCGGCGGACTGCTTTCCATTCACATGCACTTTTCTTTTGATGAGAGCCGGAGGAAAATCCGGCTTGTTAAGTAAAACCCGCTATACGTCACCATATCTTCGATATACGACAACAAACACAGTCTATACGACACTAAATCACAGTTATACGACAACATAGCTCCCACCCAAGCGAGTCAACCCACTTCACTTATACCCAAGATCGGGCGGCAACCGCCGCCCACTGGGCAGTCCGCTGCTTGCGGCGGACTGCTTTCCATTCACATGCACTTTTCTTTTGATGAGAGCCGGTGGAAAAGTCGGCACGTTAAGTAAAACCCGTTATACGATAACAAGTAGAATCTATACGTCACCAAATCTTCGCCATACGACAACAAACACAGTCTATACGACACTAAATCACAGTTATACGTCAACACACTCATCACACTCACCTCACACAACAAAAAAACCGCCTGCCCCATTAGGGACAGGCGGTTCGCTATTTTATTGGTTGATTGAGTTATAGATGAATTGAGCAAATTCAGCTCTTGTAGCATTAGCGTTTGGTTTGAATGATCCATCATCGTAGCCTTTTGCCAAGTTGCTTGATGCAACTTTGAGGATTGAAGATTCAGCCCAGTGGCCATTGATGTCAGTGAATGACACTGAAGAGTTAGAAGCTTTCATTGCATAAGCTCTTGTAAGTAACGCACTGATTTCAGCCCGTGTGATTTTAGCGTCAGGTGCATAGTAGCCGTCTCCGCGTCCACCGATGATGCCTTGTTTGTGTACCGCGTTAATGTAACTTGCTGCCCAGTGTCCAGTAGAAACATCCTTAAATGATGTTCCAGCGACTGGTGCGATTCCAAGTGATTTAGCGATCATTATTGCCGCTTCTGCTCTTGTTACAGAGTTGTTCGGTTTGAATTCGCTGTGTGCATAACCAGTGATGATGTTTTTCGTGCTCAATTCTGTGATTGGTGCATAAGCCCAGAATGTTTTAGAAACATCATAGTACTGGCCTTTTGGAAGATCAGGTTTTGGTGCTGGCGCTGGTGCCGGAGCTGGCGCCGGTTTTGGTGCTGATACTGTTGCTACTGCTTCTTTGACGCTTGACAAACGCTTAGCGCCTGCATATTTAGGAGCCCAATATGGGTTAGTGTTAATGTTTGAGATCGAGATTCCTTGGCTTTCAGCTGAAATGACATTGCCATTTCCGATGTAGATTCCTGTATGTGAGATTCCCGGCTTATATGTATTTGCGAAAAATACTAAGTCGCCTTTTTTAAGGTTGCTCTTGGAAACTGCTGTTCCTACGCCAAATTGTTCTGCTGATGTTCTTGGCAAGCTAATGCCGAAGTTACCGTATACGTATCTGATATATCCTGAGCAATCGAATCCTGAAGGTGTTGTCCCGCCCCATTGGTATGGAACGCCTTTAAATTTAAGAGCATATTCTGCAATTTGGTCTGGTGTTGCTCCACTGGCTGCGTCGGCTTCACTAGTCATCATTGGTGCTGCTGAAATTAATAGTACAGCAATCATCATAAGCATTATACGTTTCTTCAAATCGTCACCTCTATAAGTTAGTGGATTCTGGATGCTGATCAGACACCGAATCAAATTTCTTTTTTTGAAATACCTTTGTGGCATAATTAGATACTAACAGAATAAACATCATAAGTAGGTTACAGTTGTATTACAGTTATGTAACAAGTGCTATTTCTATGTTTATTATTGGAAAAGAAGGGTATTTATTAACGTTTAGCAGCTAAATCAGCTTAATTTAATCCGGATTTTATTGCAGTAAAAAAGCCCTTCAGAGACTGGTCTGAAGGGCTTTTACTATATATTATTATAATTCAATCCCGGTCTTCTCCCCAACATTCCGTGTTTTTCAATCCTGGAATATCTTTTGCGTAAAATTCGGGATTTTTTCCTGCTTTTCGCTGTTTAGTGTAGTCATCCAGCACTTTAAATGCTGTGCTGCCTAATAGTGCTATAACAACGAGGTTAAGTACAGCCATGAGGCCCATGAACAGATCGGCCATATTCCAAACCAGGCTGACCTGCGCCAACGCACCGAACATTACCATTGCCAATACGCCGACACGGTAAGCTGTCAACCAGCCTTTGTGAGCATTGATGAATTCGATATTCGTTTCTCCGTAATAGTAATTACCGATAATCGAGCTGAATGCAAAGAACAGAATCGCAATCGCCAGGAAGTAAGGAGCCCAATCACCGACATGAACACCAAGAGATGCCTGCGTCAGCAGAATTCCTTCTTGTTCGCCTGTGCTGTAAAGGCCGGCAAGAATGATGATGAAAGCTGTTGCCGAACAGATGATAATTGTATCAAAGAATACTCCGAGGCTCTGAACAAGCCCTTGTTTTGCAGGATGCGACACGTTCGCTGATGCAGCTGCGTTTGGAACAGAACCCATACCAGCTTCGTTCGAGAACAGCCCGCGGCGCACACCTTGCATGATGGCAGCACCAATACCGCCGCCGACTGCTTCTTCAAGACCAAATGCATTCTCGATGATCAGCATGAAGACTGCAGGAATTTCCGTGATATTCGTGATGACAATATAGATTGCAACAATCAGGTAAAGGATCGCCATAAACGGCACGACTACCTGTGTAACTTGTGCGATCCGTTTGACGCCGCCGAAAATAACGATAGCCGCCAATATTACCAAACCAAGACCAACCGTCCAATCCGGGATATTGAAGACATCACCGAATGATTGCGCGATGGTATTCGACTGTACCGAGTTGAAGATAAAGCCGAAAGCCAGCGTCAACAGGACCGCAAATACAATTCCGAGTTTCCGGTTGCCCAGCGCTTTCTCCATATAATAAGCCGGTCCGCCGCGGAATTGCTCGCCGTCCCGCACTTTATAAACCTGTGCCAATGTACTTTCAATAAATGCTGTCGCCATACCGATTAGCGCGACCATCCACATCCAGAACACCGCTCCGGGTCCACCGATGGCAACTGCCAGGGCTACACCGGTAATGTTTCCTGTGCCTACACGTGAAGCCGTTGAAATGGTGAAGGCCTGGAAAGCCGAAACCCCTTTTTCGCCGTCTTTCTTTTCACTGATAACACGGAACATTTCGCCGAAAAGACGAACCTGTACGAATTTGGTGCGTATTGTGAAATAGATACCTAATCCCATCAATAAAGCGATCAATATGTATGTCCATAATAAATTATTACCCTCGTCAACAATCCACGTCAACGCGTCTAAAATTGCATCCATTCTAAAAATCCTCCTCTAAGTTGAAACAAACTTATTTTCTATACCCTTAACCGCAATTCAGAAAACCTGGACCGCGTGTTCATTGCCGCAAAAGGAAATCATGAAAAATTCAAACTTTTTTTCGGTTAAATTAATAAAACCCTCTTTTTCAAGAGGGCTTTCCTTCTGCACTGTCCACTTTATCATATTGAAATTAACTGCGTTAGTGTCATAAGCATTAATTGCAGCAACTATTTCCCGGGAAATGTTTTTAGGCATTTTTCAGCGTTTCCGCCAATACACGCGCGCCAATGTCGAGTGCATCGGGGTTAAACGTCATATCCGGATGATGAAGCCCCGGCGTCAAATCTGCGCCGACGCCAATCATGGCCGCTTTCAGTTCCGGCTTGCGGATTGTGTAGAAATGAAAATCATCTGCGCCTGGCGTATGCAGCGGTTCGGCTGTGTTATCGTCACCAACCACATTTTGGATAGCGGTCCGCGCAATTTCCATCGCTTCGTCCGAAACTTCCGCAGCCGGCGTATAATCAGTCCATTCCCAATCGATGCCGACATTATAAAGTTTAGCTATAGATGCAAAACCTTCATCGATGCGTTTCCGCAGTTCATCCATCAAGTCGTTCGACTGTGAACGGACATCCAGAGCAAATGTCGCGCTGCCCGGAATGATGTTTAAACTTTCCCCACCCATCTGGACATTCGTCAGCTTCGCCGAATAGGATTCGAACGGCGAGAAATAAACCGATTTCACAAACTGGTGGATTGCCGCAATAACGTCCATCGCATTTCTGCCTTGGTGCGGACGGGCCCCATGTGCATCGTCCCCAGTGATTTTCCCTCGCAGAAAAATTCCAGCGCCGTGATGCAGAGCCGGCGAAACTTTACCGAGCGGCAACTCTTCAGCCGGACGAAGATGGACGCCGAACAGATGGCTGACGCCTTCCGCCGCTCCCCGCTCGATCATCGACAGCGAACCGTTGCCTTGTTCTTCCGCAGGCTGGAAGATAAAACGCACACGTTTCGTCAGTGTTTCATTCCGCAGATACAGCAAAGCGCCGAGCACCATCGCCATATTGGCGTCGTGGCCGCAGGAATGATTCGCCTGCATCGTTCCGTCGACTTCCTGCCAAAGTGCGTCGATGTCTGCTCGCACCGCGACGGTCTCTTCGCCTTCTCCAATTTCCGCAATCAAACCGGTGAGGTCGTCAAAAATATTATAGCGGACATCTAACTCATTCATAATGTCCTTTAATTTCTCAGTCGTTCGGAACTCTTTCCAGCTGACTTCCGGATTCGCATGAAAATGATTAAAGTATTCCTGGATCTGCTGTTTAATTTCCATCTCTTTCATCCTTTCACTTTTGCCGATTTTGTAGCGAGTTTTTCTAATTGACCCATATCGACGTCTATTCCAAGACCGGGCTTGCCGCTCAGCTTCACATAAGGAAGCTCGAAATGGAGATTGCCGATTTCTTCCGAGAATAAAAGCGGTCCCGTCAGCTCAGCCGTTTGGATATTCTTACGTGACATGACAGCGTGATAGCCCGCCGCGGAACCAATAGAGGATTCCACCATCGAGCCGATCTGCGCAATGATTCCCGCCGCCTCAGCCGCTTTCGCCATCTGCACGGCCGGGAAAATCCCACCCGCTTTCATCAATTTAATGTTTATGTAATCAGCTGCATCCAAACGGACAATCTCCAGCACATCTTCCATCGTCTGCACACTTTCGTCCGCCATAATCGGCGTCGACACTTTACGCCTCACTTCCGCAAGACCGCGGATGTCCCCCATCCGGATCGGCTGTTCAATCCAGGTGAGATTCGCGCCTTCGAGGTAATTGATCGTTTGCACAGCCAGCCCCACCGTCTTCCATCCCTGATTCACATCAATCCGGATCGGCATCTCTTCACCAACCGCTTCGCGCACGGCATAAGTCCGGGCGATGTCAAGCGCGGCATCATCCAAGCCGACTTTCAGTTTTAAACTGGAGAACCCCTGCGCCACTGCCTTCTTCGCTTTCTCCGCCATAATTTTTGGTGCTTCAATGCTCAGCACTTTCGGATACTGCAGATTGTCATGCGCCCGTCCGCCAATCAAATTATAGACAGGCTGCCCAGTCGCTTTGCCCATCAAATCGTAACATGCAATATCAATAGCTGCTTTCGCTGCCGGATTGCCGGAAATTGCGGCATCCATTTTGTAATGGATATGCTCTATATCGAACGGACTCTGGCCGATAATTTGCGGCACCAGCACATTCTTCAAAATTTCAAACGCCGCATCCACCTGTTCTCCGGTAACATGCTCATCCGGCACCGCTTCGCCGTAACCCACGATTCCATCGTCCGTCTCACACCTGACAATAATCGCCGCCATGCTCGGGTAGCTGGCATACGAAATGATGAACGGCTCTTTCAACGGAAAGTTCACCGAATAAATATCTGCTTTGATGATTTTCATGTGGGGTTCGCTCCTTTGGGTGGTGTTTATATATGATTGTATCTTTATTTGTGGGGTGTTGCTAGGGTGGTGGGTGATGTGGTGGGTGGGCTGGTGGCGTATAGCGGGGAGTTGCTGACGTATAAGGGTTATTTAGTGTCGTATAGATTCTGTTTGCTATCGTATAGCGCAGACATGCTGACGTATAGCACATTTTACTTAACGTGCTGATTTTTCCTGCGGCTCTCATCAAAAGAAAAGTACATTCCAATGGAAAGCAGTCCGCTGCTGGCGGACTGCCCAGTGGGCGGCGGATGCCGCCCGATCTTGGCTAATAGTGTGTTGACTCGCTTGGATGGAGGTGATGTTGATGTATAGCGGTGATTTGGTGTCGTATAGATTGTTTTTGGTGTCGTATAGATTGTTTTTGGTGTCGTATAGCGAGGATTTGCTAACGTATAGCGTAATTTAAATAACGTGCCGACTTTTTCTACGGCTTTCATCAAAAGAAAAGTGCATTCGAATGGAAAGCAGCCCGCTGGTGGCGGACTGCCCAGTGGGCGGCGGATGCGCCGCCCGATCTTGGGTAATAGTGGGTTGACTCCCTTGGGTGGAGGTGATGTTGATGTATAGCGGTGAGTTGGTGTCGTATAGATTCTGTTTAGTGTCGTATAGCGAAGATATGTTGACGTATAGCGGTTTTTACTTAACGTGCCGACTTTTTCTGCGGCTTTCATCAAAAGAAAAGTGCATTCGAATGGAAAGCAGAACCTCAAAAAAAAAGACACTCATTTTTCATGAATGTCCACTTGCATATCCAGATAATATTTCTTCGTTTTATTGTCGGCGACCTTTTTATATAACGGATTATTTAATATTCTTCTAGCTGTAGAGACATATTCCAACGCCAAAAAGTTTTTGCACTCCGCAACTGTAATGCTCGGTTTTATTAGCATGAACCATTCATGGATTGCCTGGTGATGCGCCTCCGGATTCGTAAGTCCACATTTCTCGCACATCCAGGTACGCTTGACTTTATTCATTTTCGAAGATTTGCATTCTGGACAAAATACGCCAATATTAATTTCGCTTGGATGGATATTGTTTTTCGGTGCAAGTGGAAACGGATCAAATTCGGAATAGAGACTCAGCAATTGCTGTCCAAACCTGTGCAATTCATCGATGGAGAGAATTTTCGGCGGCAGTTTGAAATTTTGCAACCTGATCATCACTTCATCCGCGCTCCAAATGACCGAACCAGGCGGCGAATCTTCGACGATCTGGTTAGGATATGCAATCACCAGAAATACATGAACTGGAAGAGAAATATTGAGGCTTTTCAGCAGCTTTTCAAATTTCCACTTTGCCATTTCCATCTGCACCTGCGGACTTTTAAGGCCGCGTTCCACGCCGGACGCCGTCGTTTGGTGCAGCGTGCTTGGGTTTATAGTGAAGCGGAGGCGCCCCGATATATTTTTTACTTCCAATAAAATCACGCAGGACTGGGTCAATAAAATCGTATCGGCCTGCAGCTCAATATTCGCGGAAATCGAATAATCTTGGATAATTAAATACGGATAATCAGGGTTAAAATATTTCATCAGCTGGTCGAGCCGTTCCTCTCCCCCAAAGCCGGCGTTGGTGGATTTAAGCAGATCTTCAACCTGCTCTTTTTTTGGATGATATGCAGGTAATCTTTTTAACAAGGCTTCATATCCAGCAATTTTAGCTGGCTTTTTTCGGTATTTGATAATTATTGCGGCCACCCCTCCATCAATAGTAGCATAGCTGGTTATATTATTCCATAATTATCCAAATATGAGTTTTGAAAGCTGATACAGCCTCAAAAATCAGATTTGGGCCTGATATTATGTGATATTTGATAGTTTTATGGCTAGGAGTTGAAAATAGGTTTGAGGTGATTCTCTTTAGTGGAGGTGATGTTGTCGTATAGCGCTGATTTGGTGTCGTATAGATTCTGTTTAGTATCGTATAGCGAAGATTTACTCACATATAGCACATTTTACTTAACGTGCCGACTTTTCAAACGGCTTTCATCAAAAGAAACGTGCATTCGTATGGAAAGCAGTCCGCGCTCGTGCGCGGACTGCCCAGTGGGCGGCGGATGCCGCCCGATCAATTCAGTTAGTGGGTTGACTCGTTTGGGTGGAGGTGATGTTGTCGTATAGCGCTGATTTGGTGTCGTATAGATTCAGTTTAGTGTCGTATAGCGAAGATTTACTCACATATAGCACATTTTACTTAACGTGCCGACTTTTCAATCGGCTCTCATCAAAAGAAACGTGCATTCGTATGGAAAGCAGTCCGCGCCAGCGCGGACTGCCCAGTGGGCGGCGACTGCCGCCCGATCAATTCAGGTAGTGGGTTGACTCGCTTGGGTGGAGGTGATGTTGACGTATAGCGCTGATTTGGTGTCGTATAGATTCTGTTTGCTATCGTATAGCGAAGATTTACTCACATATAGCACATTTTACTTAACGTGCGGACTTTTCAGTCGGCTCTCATCAAAAGAAAAGTACATCTGAATGGATAGCAGTCCGCGCCAGCGCGGACTGCCCAGTGGGCGGCGGATGCCGCCCGATCAATTCAGTTAGTGGGTTGACTCGCTTGGGTGGAGGGGATGTTGTCGTATAGCGGTGATTTAGTGCCGTATAGATTCTATTTGCTATCGTATAGCGAAGAGTTACTCACGTATAGCACATTCTACTTAACGTGCCGACTTTTCCTCCGTCACTCACCAACAGAAACCACACCAAAAAAAGCCCCCCTCACAGGCGGCTCTTCACTGGTATCGATAGAATCATTTCCTCCAGCAGCGCTGGCATCTGTTCGAATGCGTTTTTGATATGGAGGCGTTCGGTTCGTTTATGGGCATCCTTGCCGAATTGGCCGATATTGAGAACCGGCGCTCTTAATTGCTTCATGGCTTGGAACGGGATGCTGTAGGAATCGCCGTAGACTGGGGTATTGTTTTCATAAGTGACCCAGCCGTCTTCCTGGTCGCCGTAATTGACATAGCTCAAATCGGAAATGCCATTGAAGTAATGGATTTGATTGAGCTGATAGCCGAATTTCGCCTTGGCGTTTTCCGTGACCTGTTCAACCAAGCGTTTGACCAGTTCGTCTTCAGATGAGTTGACCGCCGGGTAGTATGGCGGCGCGAACATGATGACGATTGCCGGCGTCAGTTCCTGGCAATTGAGCAGCAGGATGTCGGTGATGTGCATGGATTTTTCGCGAACGTCCCATTCGGGATGCATCAGCGTATCATGGATCAGGTCGTTGAAATACTCAACGCCGAATTTCTCGAGCGCATATCTGACCAAGTCCTCGTAGCGCATAACCTGGATGTCACCCACAGGTTCGATGTTTTCATTGCGGCACATTGAACGGTAGTCGGCCATGCAGTGGGCGGCGGCATCTTTTGCCACTCCTTCGAACAAGTCGAAAACCTCTTTGGCGCTGTGTTCCATGGTGAAAACATTGTACATGGCATACGTCCGGTACGGCGTTTGCGCCGAATAGGAATGCTTGATGTCACGTTGCGTCAGAGTTACCGGCAGCGGCGTCGTTTCGCCGTATACCGTTTCCTTGAACGACGGATTCCATTCCATCCGGTGCGTCAGGTAAGTCGAAATATAGCTCGATGTGATGCCAGACAACGGTTCGCCGACATGCGTCTCTTTACCGTAGAACATGGCGGACGGCATGATTTTGCCGATCGACCCCGTATAAATATAATGGTCCTGGTCCCCTGGCTTTTGCGCGAATGAAGGCTCGCCGTTAAGGAATAAAATATATTCAAGTCCGTATTCGCGTTCGAGGTCCAGCAATTTGCTGACGCTGTAGCGCATGCCGGCAGAATTGACTTCCTCATCCGGAACGGACAATAATAATAAGTTGACCGGCCATCCATCCGCGGCAGCTTTCTCAAGCATTGCCATATGCATTGCAATGCCCGCTTTCATATCCATCGTGCCGCGGCCGAAAAGATATTCACCTGAATCGAGATCTGCCCTTGCATACTCGTCGAGTTCTTCGCGGAAATCCTTCAGCGCTTCCGTCAGCTCAAGCGGCTTGCAGGCAAGCGGTTCCAGATCACCATATTCCTCCGTTTCGACCGTATCGAAATGGCTCATCAGAACGATCGTGTCCGTGGCGTCCGGATGTTTATATAATGCGGTGACGTATTGGCGGTCCCAATTGACTTCGCCGAGATAAATCTTTTCAGGATTTTCCTGGAAGTAAGGAATCTGCTTCAGCTTTTCCTTCAGATTATAGGCGAATGCCACTTCCCCCTCCGACAGCGTGATGCTGTTCCAACTGACCATTTCACAAAGCAAGTCCTTCAATTTCTCCGGTGTTCCCCATAACAAACCCATAAATTATCCCCTCTCCGTCACTTGCACAGTTTTTAGCCATTCGGCCATCCGCTCCATCGCCTGCTCCAAAGTCGGCATTGCATAAGCATATGAAATGCGCAGGAAGCCCTCCCCGTATTTTGTGAAAGCTGAGCCTGGCACAGCCGCCACGCCCCCTTCTTTCAACAGGCGCGTAGCGAAGTCAAACGAGGAAAGACCGAATTTCTCGATGGACGGGAATATGTAGAAAGCTCCAGTCGGCTTGACGACATCAAATCCCATTTCCACTAATTTGCCGTAAACATAATCACGACGTGTTTTATACGCATCGTTCATTTCATTTGGCACGAAACGGTTGTTCTGCAACGCTTCGATCGCCGCATGCTGGCTCGGCAACGACGCGCACACCGTATTATACTGATGCACCTTCAACACATGCTGCATATATTCTTCCGGCCCGAGCAAAAAGCCCATCCGCCATCCTGTCATCGAATGCGATTTAGACAGGCCGTGCACCAGGAAAGTCCGGTCTTTAATCTCTTCATAGCACGCGAATGAAAAATGCTGTCCCTCGAAGACATTCTCCGAATAGATTTCATCCGATATGATGAACACTTCATGATTTTTCAACACTTTGACCAAAGCATCAGTTTCTTCCTTGTTCAAGCTGACACCCGTCGGATTTGAAGGAAAATTGAATAGCACAGCTTTTGTTTTATTCGTGATGGCCGCTTCCAAACGCTCCGGATCCGGCACAAGTCCCGTATCCGACGTATCGAGCAGAATCGCTTTCCCGCCGTTCAACTCAACGAGCGGCACATATCCCGTATAGCAAGGCGCCGGAATAATGACTTCGTCGCCTTCTTCGATCATGGTGCGCAGCAGCGAATCAAGCCCTTCACTGGCACCGTTCGTAATAATGATTTCCGTCTGCGGATTATAGGACAGCCCGTAGGTGTCACCGAAAAAAGCCGCAACTTCCTGGCGCAGCTCGATAAGTCCCGCGTTATGCGAATAGCTGGTTTTATTGGCCGCAATCGCCTCCATGCCGGCTTTCTTCACCGCTTCCGGCGTCGGAAAATCCGGCTGCCCGATTGTCAAATTGATGGCATCCGGGTAATCGACCAGCTGGTTGAAAAATTGGCGGATGCCTGAAATAGCGAGCGCTTCCGCCCGTGGATTAAGGGATAATGTCATAATAATCTCCGTTCCATTCATGTTTTCTTCTATTATATTCTTTTTGGGCTAAATAATAACAGGCGGATATTCCTAAAGATTGTCTCGGCAAGCTCATTCAAGCAATAAAACCACCTGCAGCCGCTCGCATTGTCCTGTTGTCCTCATCATAAGTAATAATGCCGATTAGGACAAGAGAAAACGGTTGGGTTCTGCCTGAATGAAGACTGTTTTCTATTTGCGTGTCTCTTCTTTTGATGAAAGCCGATTGAAAAGTCGGCACGTTAAGTAAAATGTGCTATACGTCACCAAATCACAGCTATACGACACCAAACAGAATCTATACGACACTAAATCTCCGCTATACGTCACCATATCTCCACCCAAACGAGTCAACCCACTATTAGCCAAGATCGGGCGGCGGCCGAAGCGCCGCCCAATGGGCAGTCCGCAGCTCGCGGCGGACTGCTTTCCATTCAAATGTACTTTTCTTTTGGTGAGAGCCGGAGGAAAAGTCGGCACGTTAAGTAGAATGTGCTATACATCAGCAAACCGTCTCTATACGTAAACAAAATCATTCTATACGACACTAAATCTCCGCTATACGACAACATAACCTCCACCCAAGCGAGTCAACCCACTATCAGCCAAGATCGGGCGGCGGCCGAAGCGCCGCCCACTGGGCAGTCCGCTGCTCGCGGCGGACTGCTTTCCATTCAGATGTACTTTTCTTTTGGTGAGAGCCAGAGGAAAAGTCGGCACGTTAAGTCAATCCCGCTATACGTCACCAAATCACAGCTATACGACACCAAACAGAATCTATACGACACTAAATCACCGCTATACGTCACCATGTCTCCACCCAAACGACTCAACCTATTCAACACAAATAAAAAAACGATCCAGCATCAGCCGAACCGTTTCCTTCTTTTATTTAACAAATCTTCTGCCGCGCCTGATCCGAACAGGACGCCGATTACGATTAGGACAAAGCCGCCCAGGTGGCCGGGCAGAATGGTTTCATTTAAAATGATGGACGCTGCGACCAGTGAGAACAGCGTGTTGAGGTTCATGAAAATCGCCGCTTTTGTTGGGCCGGCCTGGCCGATTGAGTAGTTATAGAGCATGTGGCCAACGGATGTGCCGATGACGGCTGAGAAGAAGAACGCCAGCCAGAATATCGGCGGAACTTCAGCGAATGCCGCCATGCCGCCCGGTTCCTGCACGAGCGAGATGAGGAACAGCACGATGGAACCGGTGATGAACATATAGCCGGTCATCAGCCGCGGATCGAGGTTTTTCGCCGCGTTGGCAATGACGATATAGCTGAGTACCTGCGTCAAAATCGAAATGAAGACTAGCAGGTCGCCGATGTTCATGCCGCTCGCAGGATCGCTGCCAACACGCACGGTAATGATGACACCCGCCAAGCCAATTATGACGCCGAGCCATTGAAGGCGCGAAGGATAACTGCGCATAATGAGCGAGACGAGCACCGCCGTCAGCATCGGACCCGTGCCGAGAATCAGTCCGGCGTTCGTGCCAGTGGTCATAGTGAGCGCATTGGACAGGAAATAATGATGCGAAACGACATTCAATAATCCGCCGAGCAGGATATATTTCCAATCGATGCGCGATGGCCAGCGCAGCATCCGGAAATAGGCCAGAATGACAAAGACTGATACTCCTGCGAGGAGAATCCGGAATGCCGTCAACGTAACAGGGCCGACAAATTCGACCATATATTTAACTGTTGCGAGATTAAATCCCCAAACGATCATGACACCCGTCAGGATCATATATACTTTCCATTGCTTCAATCCAGTCATGCCTTCTTTCGGGTTTCGAATAAATATTCATTTTACGCCCTGTTGAATGGATTGTAAATAACTATGCCGCATAATCATAAGCTTTTCGCCCAATCAGCAGGCTGAATGCGATGAATGCCACGAGCGACAGCAGCACCGGAAACGTCACGGTATGGACGCCGAGCAGATTGCCATATTCCTGGTTATAAAAATGCAGCGCAACATATGTGCCAATCCCCGTTATCATCGACGCGATGGCACCGTATTTATTGCCCCATTTCCAGTAAAGCCCGAGCACGACCGGCCAGATAAAGGCTGCTTCCAAGCCACCGAACGCAAATAAATTCAGGAATATCAACAAGTCCGGCGGATCTAGTGCCAATAGGAATACACCGATTCCGAGCATCGCCGTTACGCCGAACGAAATGCGTTTGATGGTTTTCAATTCTGCTTCCGGTTTTATGTAATTCAAATAGACGTCACGGACAATCGAGGAACTGACGATTAAGAGAAGCGAATCGACGGTCGACATGATTGCCGCCATCGGAGCCGCGAGCACAATTCCTGCGAGCCATGCCGGCAGGGTTTCCAGCGCAATCAGCGGAATGACTTTATCACCGACATCGATGCCCGGCAGAATCGGACGCGCAAAAACGCCGATTAGATGCATATTGAGCATAATGATGCCGGTGACAAGCGTCCCGATGATCAGCGCGCGGTGCATCGAGCGCGAGTTCTTATAGGACATTGCACGTACCGCAATCTGCGGTAAACCGACAACACCCACGCCGACCAGTATCCAGAAGGACGACACATAAGCCGCTGACAAATTGCCTTCTGCACCGTATGGTGTTACGAGATTCGGGTTTTCATTGATTAAATCCTGGACGATATTCGGAATCCCGCCGCCCGCGAAAATAACCGCGATCAGCAGAATCAGGGTTCCGACAAGCATGACAGCTCCCTGCACAGCATCCGTCAGCGCAACCGCGCGAAATCCGCCGATGGTGACGTAAACCAACACGGACACCGCGAACAGGAATAACGCCGAGTTATACGACAGCCCGGTCAGCGATTCGATCAGCCGCGCACCGCCAATCCACTGCGCTGCCATGGCGGAGAACAGGAAAATGATGATGCTTAACGCAGACAATAAAACCACGGCTTTGCTGTCGTAGCGCGCTTTCAGGAAATCAATCATCGTCACCGCTTTATAGCGGCGCGCCATGATGGCGAATTTCTTGCCGAGAATCATCAGCACAAAATAACCGGTGACCACCTGCGTCATCGCAAGCAGCACCCAGCCAAAGCCCATCGTATATGCCGTTCCGGGACCGCCCAGGAAACTCGACGCACTGCCGTAAGTCGCAACCATCGTCATCGCCAGCACAAAGCCACCAAGTTCACGTCCCCCGAGGAAATAATCGCTGATGAAATTTGATGACGACGCCAGCTTGCGGCTTGACCAATAGCCGATAAAGAAGATGAGGATCAAAAACATGATCATCGGAATCAAAACAGCATAATTCATCGTTTCTCCTCCTCTTCCTCTTCAAACGGCACTTCCACAAAAAAGAATTTCACAATGATAATCACCAGTACCGCAATGACCAGGAATCCCACTACACAGCTGTAGAAAAACCATGCCGGCAGCCCAAAGACATACGTATACTCTTCCACTGGCGCCGAGCCCATGCCATAAGCAAAGCCAAACCACCAAACAAAATTGAACAGCGCCAGCCCCACGCCAATCAGCGCTTCCCGGTGGGCTATCTTAAACCGCCAATCCGTCTCGTTCATCTTTCCCACTCCATTTCTCTACCTATCATTTTCTTATCGTACCATTATTTTCTAGAATGAATAATGGGGTGCGGTGATTTTTTGTACTTTAAGCCCTCTTCTTTTACAGGCGAGATGCCGCTGAAAATTGCTTGCGCCGTTATACGACAGCAAACAGATTCTATACGACACTTTAACTCCGCTATACGTTAACAAAAACAATCTATACGACACTAAATCTCCGCTATCCGACAGCATAACCTCCACCCAAGCAAGTCAACCCACTATCGGCAAAAATCGGGCGACGGGCGAAGCCCCGCCCACTGGGCAGTCCGCGGGCAGCGGACTGCTTTCCGTTTGAATGCACTTTTCTCCCGATGCAACCCGCAAAAAAATCCGGCACGTTACGTAAAATGCGCTATACGTCAACAAACCAACGCTATACGTCAGCAAAAACAACCTATACGACACTAACCGCCAGTTATACGACACTATCCGCCAGCTATACGACAGCATAAGCTTCACCCAAGCGAGGCAACTCACTATTACCCAAAATCGGGCGGCGGCCGAAGCCCCGCCCACTGGGCAGTCCGCCGACAGCGGACTGCTTTCCATTTGAATGCACTTTTCTTTTGATGCAACCCGCATGTAAACACGACACGTTACGTAAAATGCGCTATACGTCAACAAACCATCGCTATACGTCAGCATAAACAATCTATACGACACTAACCGCCAGCTATACGACACTAAAACCACTCCATCCGACAACGCCCCCAGACCAGACCAAACAAAACCACCCCAAACAAAAAACCCGAGAGCAGCCGCTTCCGGGTTCACCATATTCATCTCGCCAATAAATATTCAACATATCTGCGCCACTCGGTATTCTTCGCATGTTCCATATCCGGTTGGACACTCGGGAACGGCAGGAATGCCTGTGGGGCAAATGCGAATCTTTGAAGGATATCACTGTCGACCACTGTAGATCCCGGCAGCACACCCTCACTTAATACGGCTTTGCCTTCGAGGTCGAACGCGATGGTGACTGGCAACGATTCTGCCCGTCCTTGTGCATTCAGGACTGACACCTTGCCTGTGCCGTTGTAACGGTCAAAGATCCAGGCGTCTTTTAAGGCAACAGCATCTGCTGCTTCATTGATGATAATGGAAGCATTGGCTGTTTTGCCGTAAGGGACGGCGTCGGTAATCGGTTCTTCTGTCATGATGAGAACTTCATAAATCGCAATGGGGTTATTCTGGTCTATCGGATCGAGTGCGCGGTACGCATCGAGCCATTTCGAGCTGTCCGCCGGCAGCTGCGATTTCCGCAGAACCTTGCCGGGCATTGCCTGAGCAACTCCATCGACATGAAGGAATACTCGGTCGTCGACGTTGACTTCGAGCCATTCTTTTTCGACAACATAGGTCATAAACAGTTTTTCGCTCGAATAAATTTCAATGCTCATCGGCATGTTGCCTGCATCGATTTTGCCGACAATGCCTTCAATCGGACTGATTAAAGCCGGTTTTGCAGTGTTTTGGTCCAATTGCGCTTCGACGACAGCAAGCTGGGTTTCGAGTGCTGCGATGCGCTGTTCCGTTTCTGCAACACCTGCTGCATAGGAACCATCTTGTGGCACTTCAACTTCCACTTGCACATTGACGTCCAGTTCGACAGTATCGCCATTCGCATTGGTTGCCGTATCGCGGTTCGTTGAAGAGCCGGTGGTCGGACGCGAATTCCGGGAACTCGCGGTCTCGAGTTCTCTAAGAACACTGCGGACTTCGCGCAATTCATCATTCAAGGCATCTTCTTCCGCTTCCCAGATTGCGCGCTGTTCTTCGCTTTCCGCTTCATTTAGCAAAGCTAATTCTGTGCCAGCTTCTACAGAATCGCCTTCATTGATGATCCATTGCTCCACAGCGTCTGAATCCTGGATGAAGATTTCCGTCGCAGCAAGCGGCGCCGTGATGGCTTCTTTCGGCAATTTTTCTGTATAGCTGCTGGTATAGGCACGTTCGTATTCATTGATGTAAAGTTTTTTCGGCACCTGGCTTTTTTCGCTGAACAATAAAATCGCGTTGATTGCCAAAAAAGCCGTGATGGCAACGGATAAACCGATCATAAAGTATTTATTCACCCGGAACCACTCCTTCCGTGAAGCCTTCGATCATGTCTGCAAGCGGAACCAAGCTCAATGCCCCGATTGCCAGCGCAACCAGCACATGCAGCAAGATCAGGCCAAACAGCAGCCATTTCGGTGAAAATGTCACGTAATTGCGCAGGAAACGGTATTGGATGGCAATGATGAGCGAAGTAAAGATCGTTAATTGATTGAAGAACAAGATTACAAATGAATGATTAAAGAGCAAGGCCGCCAGCGGGCCGAATGAAAACAGCGATAAATAAGTGGTATAGCCGAGCACCGCAAACAGGAAAAACAGCAAGGCTTTTTCAATAACAAGAATTGCCGTTACATAAGTCTGCATGACCAGTGCCGCGCGCCATGGAATTTTTAAAATGCGGCTGAACAGGAATGCCGCTCCGTATGTATGGAAAGCCAAATATATTCCGGCCCAGATCAATGTGCCGGCAAGAGAAGTCCAACGGCCAAGACTATATGTATCCATGTCGCCCGCTACTAGGTACGGCGTCAGGGAAGAGCTGTTCATGCCCCAAATTTCCCGCAGCGCAAAAAGGAGGATGCCAAGGGCAAATATCCATCCCAGCCTCTTATTGAAATGACGCATTTCCGAATTCTCAAGATTATGTATAAGTTGTCCCTGTCTGGCGAAATAATGCCAGAACTTAAAATCAAATATCATAAGGCTTTATTCCCTTCATGGCGATTGATATTCCGCGTATGTTAATCTTACCTTACTTTACCAAAAAGCGATGGACTTTGGAATGCCAATACTGGTACAATTTTCAAAAAATATATTGTCAGAATTGTTCTGGCTTCTCTACCCCAAAAATGCCCAAAGAAAAAACTCCCACACGCGGCAGGAGTTTCGGCTAAATTATTCTACTGGTGTATATTTTTTATGTGAAATCACGGTCATGTTGGACGCTGCACCAATTTCTTTTGCATCTTCTGGTGAAATTTCAACAATCACCGAGTTGTCCATAATTTTAAAAATGGTTCCATTGACTTCGACGCCATTACGGGTAAAGGAAATCCATTCTCCGATGCGGCGGGCCGCTACGAATTCTGATACTTCTTTTTCATGTGGTTGGAATGCCATTGTTATCCACGCCTCTCTTTTAGAAACAATATCTATCTATTATATCATAAAAATATGGAAAAATCACCTTTTGGCCTCGGTAAAATCCATACCGCCCATAATCCACTGTTATCTTCCCAGCGCTGAACAATTTACCGCCTTACTCGACTCCCGGCAAAATCGTCAGTGTCATTTCAGTGGCATCGAGCTTTGCCATCACCCCGAGCGGCACTGAAAAATGCGGTTCGCAGTGGCCGATTTTAAAACCTTTTACAACCGGCACGCCAAGATCTTTGAAATAATGGTCGAACACATGATCCAGGCTCAGCGATTCATCCGGCCTTTTCGGGTCGGAATTTTTGAAGTCGCCAATCACCACGCCTGCAACTTCTTCAAATTTCCGTGCCAGCCGCAGCTGATTCAACATTTCATCGACGTCGTCAGGCTCCCTGTTTACCGCTTCAATCAATAAAATCTTATCTTTCGTATCGATTTCGAATTTCGTTCCGATGCCGCTGCGCAATAAAGACAGATTGCCCCCGACCAATTCGCCTTGAGCCACGCCTCTGCTCACAGGAATTAATGTTGAAATTCCTTCATCATAATGAAGCTCAAATGGTGCAAATAATTGACCGAACATGCGGGCGCTCCGTTCATGGAACTCTTCTTTTCCAACGTCGGATGCAAGCATCGGTCCGTGGAAAGTTACAAGCTCCGCATAATGGCCAATGGCTGTATGCAAAAATGTGATGTCCGAGTATCCCCAGAAAACTTTCGGATTCTCTTTAATCATTCCAAAATCCACACGGTCCGTAATACGCGCGGCGCCATATCCGCCTCCTGCACAGATAATGCCTGCCACTTCCGGATCTTCGAACATGGCATGGAGATCTGCCAGCCGCTCTTCATCTGTACCGGCCAAATAACCGTTTTTGGCTTCAACTGAGTTGCCCATCTTCACTTTCAGCCCCAACTCTTCCAGAAAAGGCAGCGCTTTTTTTAAATTTTCAAGATCCGGAGGGCTTGATGGGGCTATAACTCCGACCGTATCCCCTTTTTTCAAGCGTTTTGGCAATGTCCGCATAGTTATCTACTCCTTCTATGTATAATATCGATCAACTCCGGAACTCTCCCGGATTTGCTTCTCTTCAATATAGCAATGGACCGGGCTTTCTTCAACCAAACCCGCTTCGCGCATAAATACCCACACCGATTAATACTTATTATATTCGAATTATTTAGAATATTTAGTAATAAAGTATCATGACAAGAATTTGATTTTCTAATAAAATAAAAACAAGTTATAAATCCAGCAAGAATTTATAGCTTATAAGCAAGATCTTCTAAACAAACTCAGAAAAACAAAAGGAGCGGATTGGTATGAATTTTGACAAAGCACTTGAAATGGGATGGGAAGATCTTGCACTGGGAATTGGTGGCTCAGCAATCGTCATGCTGTTTGTCAACTTTTTCACAATGATGTAGAGGTGACTCATGTATACTTACAAACCATAAAACCCCTCTTCCGTATTATCAGGAAGAGGGGTTTTTGCTGTTTCGCCGACGCTTTTTTTTGCAAACGAAAACGCCTCCCCATTCTTGCCGGGCAGACGTTGTCATTTGAATAAGAATTTCACAAGACTGGTTTCAGGCTTCACTTGGCAGACCTCCATTTAGCTGCTGTTGCGCCATAAGTTCATGGAACATTGCTTCATCCCGCGACTCGAGCGCGTAATCTATCATACGTTCAAAATTTTCCTGTTCCAAAAATTCGATTGCTTCCATCGCTTCTGATTTGGCTTGATCCGGAATCTCTGCGATGCCTGCGCTTTCGCCCTGCAGGATAGACTGGAGATGCATATGAATATCAGAGACCAGCAGCAGTTGATACAGCGGCAGACGGATAAAGCGGTTTCCTTTTTGAAAAACGAATACTTCAGACAAGTTCTCGACCTGGAATGTATTTGTATTTACTACAATTTCTTTCCCTTCAACTGGAATGAAATGAAATAATTCATCATCTTTCATAATTGAGAGGTACTGGTAGGCAAAGACGAATTTCACAAGATGATCTTCTTTCTTTGTATAGAACGGCTTCATCATTTTGACATGCAACATGACGGTTCCCCCCTCTCTGATTTTAGAATATTCTGTTTAGTTAATCATAACATATATTCCCCGTTACGTAACTAAAAAAACACAAGAATTATCTTCTTGTGCCCAATCTTTTTACTTCCGCTTTTTTGGCGGTTGCACAAAACTGTATTCTGTCTTTCTCCACTCTTACAAATAGCTGGGAAAGCAAATCGAACAGGAAGTCTTCAAACTCTTTATGGCCCGCTCCGCCTTGATTGAAGACGATTTTGTTCTCATCGAAATCAAGTTGGACCGTCGCCAATATGCCATTGCATGCCTCGACATTGGTGAATGTATAGCAGCCTCCATCACTGGAAACCTGAAAACGGACCTTCTCGTAGCGTTTTTCAGCAGTCAATAAAAAAAGTTCCCATACCGCAATATCTTCCTGATTTAATACTCGCTGCAAATCAGGGATTCCCAATACATATACATTGTCCAAGGTCATGCTCCTGTCTAAATTTTATAGGTAATTTGAATTATACTTATCCCAGTATAATCTATCTGTCATCAAAAAAGAACTGTCCAAGAAAATATATTTACAATCCTGTTCTGCACGGATCTTTCCTTCTTCGTTTACGGGTTAGCCGTAAACTAGTATAATAGAAGGAAAGTTTTATTTTGGGGCGATGCAAATGGCTACGGTTCAATCCCTGGCACAACAATACGAAGACACAATACACAATTATATGGCTGCTATCGAGAGATCCCTTTATCCCGCTCGTGCTGCGGATGAGGAAATGGTTCGAAAAGCAGTCTTTTTAGTGCGCCATGACGGGGTGCAAATCCAGTCATTCAATGAAGAAAGGCTTCTTCTGGAAGCAATTGTAAAAGATGCCCACTCTGTGAAAGTTGTACTGAATTTTGAAAAGCTGACGGCTGTCTGTGCATGTCCGCAGGATGAAATGTGCCGGCACCGGCTTGCAGTGATTTTCGCTTTGTATCAAAAAGTGGGTTCGCTGTCCCAGTGGGTAGCGGATTGGCGCGCACAGGAACAGGATCAGCTTTCCGCGATCGGCAATAAACGCTCGCCGCAGCAATGGAAAAAAGTGATTCAGAGTGTCTGGCGGGATCCGATTCCGGATTACACGACAAGAAATTATTTTTACTATGAGCAGATGTATGAAGGGCGGCTGAAAAACGCCTTATCTTTCGTCCCGCTCGAACGTGAATGGAAAACCCTGTTCCGTGCTTATGCCCATTTCATTTCATTATCCGAAGTGTGGGGCACCT
The DNA here is from genome assembly GCF_003289955.1 of Planococcus halotolerans. Classification (GTDB taxonomy): domain Bacteria; phylum Bacillota; class Bacilli; order Bacillales_A; family Planococcaceae; genus Planococcus; species Planococcus halotolerans. Next base: position 74,859 of record NZ_QLZR01000001.1, read on the forward strand.
ATATATCGGGTACCAACGATGTCCATCACTCTTTCTTTAAAACCTGGTTTGAAGATGAACTCCATGATCTTCGCGACTTGCTTGATCAATTGCACGGCCAGCACCGAACATTCGAATCGGATGCTTTTTTTGACTACCTCCGGGACATGGTCCGTGACTTCGCTGCAATACGAGATGGTTCATCTTCCCAGCGTTTGACGGTCTACCAATTATTCTGGACGAACCTTTTCACCAACGACCGTTTACGCAGACAGGAACTTGCCGCTTTCCCTCGGCCTGATGAACGGATTACGGGATTTTTCTCGATTTTATTGAAAGAACCGGTGGAGCTTAAAAAGATCACACCAAACGAAGCACATGACTGGATCCAGCTTGCAATCCTCGCTGAAGAAGAACAGAACCAACAGGCGCTCGAAGTTATTTTGATGGCAGTCAAACCGCATGTCAAAACATTCCTGTTCGAAGGATTGTATACGCAATACCGCCATCAGTATGTGCGTACACTCAGCCGCCTTTTCTCTTTAATCAACTTAAGTGAAAGGGACTGGGAGGACCTGTTCCGCCAGTTCGGCCATTACGGTTTACCCGCCTACTCCACTTATCTGATTGAAAAAGGTTTCTATAAGCAGTGGGCGGAACTTCACCATATGCATAATTCCCCTTTGTATTTCGCCGAAGAATGCGGATTGAAGGAAGTGCAGGAAGCGGCGCCCGATTATGCACTGCCGCTATACCACCGTTATGCGATGGCCCATTTGGACGAACGCAGCCGCGCCAGCTATAAACAGGCTGTGCGCATCTGGAAAAAGATGAAGTCCGCTTGCAAAAAGAGCGATCAAATGGAATTTTGGAAATCCTATATGAAAGAAATCCGGACACAGAATAAACGTCTCCGTGCATTGCAGGAAGAGATTGAGAAAGGAAACCTGGTATGACTCAATTCCAAACAGAAGGAAGCCGCATCTATTATTTAAAAGTCACCAAAGGAGACAGCTTCCGAATTCAGGCGATCAATGAAACCGGAAATCGCATTCCTCCTGAGATTTGGACTCCTTTTTTGTATTTCATGGACAAGGACAGCTTTTTCGGCATGAAGTCGGAAATGGACGGGCTCGACCTCGTGCTGTCGCCAGCAGATTTTGTCAGGCTTTTTAAGGGGGACGGACATCATTATGTCACCTTCAAAGGCCAGACCGACGCCGATACTGCATGGCTGCAACTTGCCGAAAAAGTCTCGGATTCCTTAAACGATCCCGATTTGTGGGAGCACGTTTCCGTTGACGGCGAAGATATCATCATCGACAGCAAGTATGGTGACTCGGATATCCAGGCATTCTTAAGCGATACCCTCAGCCAGCAATTACGCCAAAAAGGCTTAACGACTGCCCAATTGCCTTATATCCAGCATTTTATCCAGCAAGCAGGCTGGGACGGACTCGAAGCTGCGGATGATTATGTGATCGCTGTGCAATTGAGCGAACCGGACGAAACGCCGGAATGGTCATTTAAAGTGGTGCTCCGTTCAAAACGCGGCAGTGTTTACTGGACGCCTTCCAAACGCCGGATGGATGAGCCGCTTGAAAAGGTGCTGCCGGAAAAATGGCGCAGCCGCCATGCTGAAATAGCAGAAAAGCAGGCTCTGATATTAAGCCTTTGCCCTTCGGTTGACGGTTTTGATGAAACGAAGCTCTATCATGCGGAATGGACGGACGCGGAAGTCCTTCAATTCCTGCGCAGCGATACTGAAATCCTGCAGGCTTTCGGCATCGAAGTTTCGATACCTTCCTGGCTTCAGGCTGTACAGGAATCGAAGGTGCGCGTAAAAGCCAATGTCCATTCCCCTGCCAAAAAAGCATCAGTGGTCGGGCTCGATCAGATCATCCGCTTTGACTGGCAGTTCTCGCTGAATGGCCATGAACTCAGCATGCAGGATTTCGAAAGGCTCGTTACCGAGAACAAGGAATTTATTCGCATAGGAAATGAATGGGTTCGGGTAGATTCAAACCTTCTGATGCAGCTTCGTAAGATGATTGAAGAAGCTGAGGATGCCGATTGGACGATAAAAGATATGCTGTTCCAGAACGTGCCGGAGATCATGCTCGAAGAAGCCGCTGAAGAAGACGATCCGCTCGTCGAATATAATCTCAATAAATCTTTGAAGGTCCTATTGGATAAATTGCTCGATAAACGGGATCTGCCGCCGACTGCGATTCCAGAAAATCTGAACACGGAGCTCCGTCCATACCAGAAAACAGGCTTTGACTACCTTGTGTTTATGCGCGAAGAAGGTTTCGGGCTTTGCCTGGCGGATGATATGGGGCTTGGCAAAACCGTCCAGCTGATTGCCTACCTGCTTCATGTGCATCCGGAAAAACAGGCGCAGCCTTCGCTGATCGTCTGCCCGACTTCAGTGCTTGGCAACTGGCAAAAAGAACTTGAGCGCTTTGCGCCGGATTTGAAAGTTTATATGCATTACGGTCCGGTCCGTCCGAAAGCTGAGGAATTCACTCAATTCCTCGAAGCAGAACGGCCAGACGTTGTATTGTCCACTTACGGCATCGCTTCGTCCGACGCTGAAGAGATGCAGGACATTCCGTGGACCAGCATTACACTGGATGAAGCACAGAATATCAAAAATATGTATACCAAGCAGTCGCGTACAATACGCCGCTTTAAAGGCCAGCATCATATTGCGCTGACCGGCACACCGATTGAAAACCGCCTTTCTGAGCTTTGGTCGATATTCGATTTCATCAATAAAGGCTATTTATACCGCATCAAGCAATTCCAGGAAACTTTCATGATTCCGATCGAACGCGACGATTCAGAAGAAGCGAAGGAAAAATTGCGTCAGCGCATCCAGCCATTCCTGTTGCGCCGTACGAAAAAAGATCCTGAACTTCAGTTGAACCTGCCTGAAAAACAGGAGCAGCTTGAATATTGCCCATTGACTCCGGAGCAGGCCGCTCTCTATGAGGGACTGGTACAGGACACCGTTGAAAAAATGGAAACCTTGACCGGCTTCGAGAAAAAAGGGCTGGTATTGAAAATGCTCAGCAAGCTGAAGCAATTGTGCAACCATCCTGCTTTGTATCTGAAGGAGCCTTATACATCGGCAGAAGAAATTCTTCCCCGCTCCCAGAAACTCGAGCGGATTGTGACACTTGCCGGCGAAATCGCGGAACGCGGCGAACAATGCCTGATTTTCACGCAATATATCGGCATGGGCCACTTGCTGCAGCAAGCGATCAACGAATTGTATGGACATGAAGTGCCATTCCTTACCGGCAGCATGCCGAAAAACCAGCGGGATTCGTTGGTGAATGCTTTCCAGCAAGGTAAATTCCCGATCTTTATCCTTTCGCTGAAAGCCGGCGGAACAGGGTTAAACCTCACTGCTGCCACACATGTGCTGCACGCAGACAGATGGTGGAATCCAGCTGTTGAAAACCAAGCGACGGACCGTGCCTATCGTATTGGGCAGACGCAATTTGTCCACGTCCATAAATTTGTGACCATCGGCACCATCGAAGAAAAAATTGATTCCCTGCTGACTCAGAAACAGACCATGTCAGAACAATTTATCCAGTCAAGCCAGTGGATGACAGAGCTATCCGATAATGAGCTGAAAGAGCTGTTCACTTATTCGTTGTAAGAAAAGCGAGGGCGCCCGCTAAGCTCTCATAGGCGTTAAATGAGCATGGCCGGGTCCCCACCCGGCCATGCTCCCCTTTTCTGATGAGTGAATGAAACCAACCGCCTCAAACTTTCGTAGCGGAACGGAAATGCTCCTTCAGTTCACTTAGCTCCCGTTCCGCCTCTGCCAATCGTCTATGAAGCAAGGCTGTCAGGCGGATCAGCTGCTCCATATGCACTTCCAATTGCTGTTGTATGTCTTTCGGCATGACTAAGTGCCTCCTATTTTCAAATTTTATCCCGTATTGATGGTCAGTGGGGAAAAGAAAACTCCCACTGATTGAAGATTCTCTTTATGCGTTAATTGGTTCCGCTTCTGGTACCGGGAAATCAAAATCTGCTTCAGATTCTGGTTCCTTCTGTACTGGGGCGGTTTCTTCTTGCGCTTTTCTTCTGTCGAGGAATCGTACCTGGTCGCCAAGAACTTCCGTCACATAAACGCGGGTTCCATCTTCCCTGTCATAATGACGCGACTGAAGACGCCCGGATATCGCTACAAGAGAACCCTTAACACAGAATTTCGCAACGTTAACTGCCGGTCTTCCCCACGTGGAACAGAGTACAAAATCGCTTTCGATTTCCCCTTTTTGGTTTTTATAGTTTCTGGAAACGGCTACGATGAACGTTGTATGTACACGTCCTTCGCTTAATGTCCGAGACGATGGATCTTTTGTCAGCCTTCCTACCAGTCCGACTTGATTCATATTTTTTCACCTCCTTTCCGTAAAGCCAGCATACTAAATAAACTGAATTTTATGCAAAAGGCGAAAAATAGAATTTGCCAAGTTTTTGGCAGGCCATATTTCATTTTTCAAATACCAATAAAAATAAATTTTTTCTCTAATCCTTGCACGGATTGGCTTTTACATTCATGGATAGGCCGTGACAAAAAAGAATTTTCGAAGATTCAGGGATGTTTTCTTCATTAGCGTGAAATTTCACGGCTATGCTATACTGGAAAAAAGATCGATTTAGGGGGTAGACGGATGAAGACCTTTAAAATGCTGTCAATAGGCCTTGTTGAAGAAGAAAGCATCATTAACTTCCCTCTGGAAGATGGCATCATTATCAACCAGGAGAACAGCTATCGGTCCTGGGTGCTTGAAATGCTGATGGATTTGTCTCATGAGGAACGTTTCAAACAAATGATGGATTCAGGTAAAATCTATGATGTAAAAGTAGTTATCTCTTATCCGGAGAATGAACCGGCAACTTTCGAAGTAGGAATTTATGGAGTTAAGAAAATCGGAGATCATATTTCTGTCCTGATGAAGGGGACACTGAAACGGGCACGCCGAAAATATGCAGAAACTCTGCTATCGGAACTGCTTGAGGACGGCCTGGAAGGCGATCAATTGCTGACACGGTTTGAAAGCGATATGCGTTCGCGTCCAGTGCTGCGAAAAGATGAAGCCAAACAGTAATATTTTTGAACAGTAAAAAAGCAGTGCAGACGATTAATGTCTGCACTGCTTTTTCAATGGTTAAAAAGTAAACAATTTAATGTAAAAATTCTTGGGGAAATTTGTTTATGTGTCCAGACTCCGGCGACCCAGCTCTTCGAGTCATAAGCCATATCAGCTGCGTGGCAAAGACCGCCACTACGCTGATCCGTCTTATGCTTTTCAGAGCTAAACGGGTGCCGTCGCTTTTCTTTACTTTTCAGCAACCGGCCCAAGTGCAAAAAGGATATCGCATTCGCAGGCGATTTCACCGTCTACAGTAGCGATTCCATGTCCTTTGCCCATCGGTCCTCTTAGTTTCGTCAATTCCACTTCGAGGCGCAATTGGTCGCCTGGAACAACCTGCCGCTTAAAGCGGCAATTGTCTATGCCTGTGAAAAAAGCGAGCCGCCCTTCGTTGCCTTCCATCTTCAATACGGCAGTTGCTCCGACCTGAGCCAGTGCTTCTACTATCAAGACGCCTGGCATAACCGGGTATCCTGGAAAATGGCCGTTGAAAAATTCTTCATTGGCGGAAACATTTTTCAGGCCTACCGCTCTTTTGCCGGCTTCGAGCTCCAGCATCCGATCCACCATCAAAAATGGATAGCGGTGCGGTAAGATCGCTTTAATCTGTTCAGTCGTCAACATGAGTCCAACCCCTTTTGTAAAATGAATGAAAAAGGCAGCGCCAGTTATTTCTTGCCGCTCATTATATCGATAATGTGCTGCCAGGTCTCCCATTTAAGCGCATCTTTCGGCTGTCCGTCACCAAGCACTCCATAACCGACCATCGCTCCAAGTGCAGCTGCAATGACGATTAATACAAGTACGAGGATGATGCGAAGCCAGATGGGAAATAACCGAATTTGGACCCACCAGGTTTTTTTCCCCTGTTGGCCACCAGCTGCTTCTTCATTTTTATGTTCTTTTCTTTTGGAAACTTTTTTAGTTGGCTCAGCCATTTCAGTCGTCAACCTTTCCACTGATGCACACTCCCATTCTATTATGTAAGAGCAATTCACATCCACAGTTCTATTGCGATTCCGCGCAAGCACGATTTCACTATGTTGCTATTATACTAAAAAAATGCGGTTGCTGTACATACTTAAAAAAATGGAGAGAATTTTATTTGGATTTACGTGATAGGCTGTCCAACATCTTGCCTGTGCCGATTGCAACACAGTTCATCGGATCTTCAGAAATGAAAACTGGAACTTTCAATTCTTCCGCAAGCAATTGTTCGATGCCATGCAGCAAGGCCCCGCCGCCAGTCAGTATAACACCCCGATCAATTATATCAGCTGAAAGTTCAGGAGGCGTCTTCTCCAAAACATTCTTGGCTGAGGCTACTATCAGATTTACTGATTCGCGAAGCGCCAATTCGATTTCTTCTGAATGGATAGTTATGACACGCGGAAGGCCGGACACCATATCTCGTCCACGGATTTCCATCTCATCTTTACGGCTGCCTTTGAAGACAGTTCCTATTTCCATTTTAATATTTTCTGCTGTGCGTTCACCAATCAGTAATTTATAATGCTTTTTAACGTACTGAAGAATATCGTTATCAAATACGTCTCCTGCTATTTTGATGGATTCACTGGTAACAATGTCACCCATAGACAGCACGGCAACGTCAGTAGTTCCTCCACCAATATCAACCACCATATTGCCTGTCGGCTGGTAAATATCCATCCCGGCTCCAATAGCAGCTACTTTAGGTTCTTCTTCAAGATAAACTTTCTTCCCGCCGGACTTTTCAGCAGCTTCCCTGATTGCTTTTTGTTCGACACTCGTCACATTGGTCGGACAGCAAATAAGGATGCGCGGCTTGTTCATGAAGCCTCTGACTTTTAAACGGTCTATGAAATACTTCAGCATGATTTCAGTGACATCAAAATCAGCGATAACGCCATCTTTTAACGGTCTTACAGCTATTATATGTGCCGGTGTACGGCCAATCATTTTTCTCGCTTCTTCTCCTACAGCGATTACCTGATTAGTTTTCCGGTCCATCGCGACGACCGAAGGTTCATTCAATATAACCCCTTTGCCTTTAACGTAAATCAGAACATTTGCTGTTCCTAAGTCAATTCCTATATCTCTTGAAAACAACATTCCTGCTACCCCTTCCGGTAATGGTACTTCTATTATGTATCTCTCTATAAAGACGCTCCTAACTGAATATTTTAACACAAAGATTCAGGGTGCTGCATAACAATTTGGAAGAATATATGTTATTTTAAGAAAACTTCATTTTTATTTAATAATATTTCTTAATAGAAGTATTTTTAGCCTTTCTTATTCATTCCCCGGGAAATATCTTTATGACAATTAAAAACCCGGAAGCAAGTTTGCTTCCGGGTTTGAATATTAAATATGGAATTAGACCGTTTGTTCTTCCATGACTGGTGCTTCTTCTGTAATGACGCGTTCGATATCTGCGCCAAGCGATGCAAGTTTCTTATGAAAGTCAACGTAACCCCGATCCAAATGCTGTAATTCATTTACTCGTGTAATTCCTTCTGCGGCTAGTCCAGCTAATATTAATGCAGCTGCTGCACGCAGATCAGTAGCTGATACTTCAGCTCCCTGCAATTTAGAAGGCCCTTCCATGATTACAGAACGCCCTTCAATTTTAACTGAAGCATTCATGCGGCGAAACTCTTCGACATGCATGAAACGATTTTCAAAGACTGTTTCAGTCAAAATTCCGTTTCCTTTAGCAGTCAGCATCAATGACATCATCTGAGACTGCATATCTGTAGGGAATCCTGGGTGCGGCATTGTCTTGATATCAATGGAGCGAAGAGGACGAGTCGCCTGGACACGAAGGCCTTCAACTGTCTCTTCGATTCTGACACCCATTTCACCAAGTTTCGAAATTAACGCCGCCATATGCTCAGGTACTGCATTTTCAATCGTTATGTCACCTTCAGTGATGGCTGCTGCTACCATGAATGTACCAGCTTCCACACGGTCCGGGATGATGTAATGCTCAGCGCCTTTAAGTTCTTCAACGCCTTCGATACGGATTGTATCTGTACCAGCACCAATCACTTTTCCTCCCATTTCATTGATGTAAGTAGCCAAATCAACAATTTCAGGCTCTTTTGCTGCGTTTTCGATGATTGTAACGCCTTCAGCCAACGCGGCTGCCGTCATAATGTTTTCAGTAGCTCCTACACTTGGGAAATCTAAGTATATTTTTGCTCCGCGTAATCTTCCATTCACGTCTGCTTCTACAAAACCATTTCCGAATGTGATTTTTGCGCCCATCGCTTCAAATCCTTTTAAATGAAGTTCGATCGGCCGCGATCCGATTGCACAACCACCTGGAAGCGCCACGCGAGCAAAACCATTGCGTGCAAGAAGCGGTCCCATAACCAAAATTGAAGCTCTCATTTTTCTTACGTATTCGAATTGAGCTTCACTTGATAAAGTTGAAGATGAATCGATATGCATTTCATTCTTTTCCGGGAAGTACTCAATGCCGACATTCAAGCTTCTTAGAACCTCTTGAATTGTGTAGACATCCGCCAAATGCGGAACTTCCTTTATGATGCTTTTGCCTGAACCTGCGAGCAATGCGCCGGCCAGGACCGGAAGAACTGCATTCTTAGCCCCTTCCACTCTTACTTTACCGTTTAATTTGTTACCGCCTCTAACAATGATCTGTTCCACTGAAACGCCCTCCATGTGTAAAATAATCTGTAAAAAAATCTGTAAAATGTATATAAACCGTTTAAAAGTCCAATGTCATAATTTAGAAACAAAACCTTTACTATGATACCCGTATTTTATTAAAATAACAAGTATCCAGCAGATTATTTTTCTTAAATATTATCTGCTTGTTTATATGATTCGTAATAACCCTTTGATTTGTGTCCGTCGACGTACAGTTTATATTACAATTTGATTACAGTGAATATTTTCCCCGAATATAGGAAAATAAACATGGTTTTTAAATTTATTTCCCGGGAAATACCTAAGGTTTGGTAAATTGGCCTGTTCCCACCAAGTGGAAACACGGCAATTTGCCAATTTTTAAAAGAGATATGGCAACTGCCTTGACCAGGCGGATATATTCAGGAAAAAGGTTGAAACCATTGTACCTAAGGCAATGCTGAGGAAAATATAAAGAATTTGCGCCTGCAGCACATGATGTTTGCGGATCCAATTTTCAAAAGTCATCGCGCGCAGCGCATAAAAAGCTACACCCGTAAAAAAGATATGGCTAAAGATAGAGATGATTGCCTGCTGCCCAATCATTTGTTCCATATAAATCCTCCTTTCAAGTATTTATTTCTTAATAAATAACAGTATATAGAAAAAGCGGACAAAAGTTTGGATAACTTTTGCCCGCTTTCCCACATTATCTGTCGCTAATCTATGTCCAGACTCCAGCGACCCAGCTCTTCGGGTCATAAGCCACTTTGGCTGTGCGGCTGAAAAGATGCCGCTTCGCCAAACCGTCTTATGCCTGTCAGAGCTTAACGGGTGCTGTCGCTTTTATACGTTACCCTCATAAACGTTGATACGATTCATCGCACGCTTCAAAGCAAGCTCAGCCCGCTTGAAGTCGACTTCATCTTTTTTCGCCTGTAGCAACGCTTCTGCACGTTTAGCTGATTCTTGAGCGCGAGCAATATCAATATCAGTCGCACGTTCTGCTGACTGGGCAAGAATCGTTACTTTTTCAGGACGAATTTCAAGGAATCCGCCGCTTACAGCAACCAATTCCGTCGAGTTTTCTTTCTTCAATCGGACTGCGCCGATTCCAAGAGGTGCTACTGTCGGGATGTGACCGGGCAGGACGCCCATTTCACCGGAAGCTGTAACCGCTATTACCATGGAGACTTCTGAATCGTATACCGGGCCGTCGGGAGTGACAATATTGACTGTAATGGTCTTCATTTTTTTCCCTCCTGGTCCCTGATTTTAGACTTCTACGCCCATGCTTTTCGCTTTGGCAATTACATCTTCAATGCGTCCTACCAAACGGAAAGCATCTTCAGGCAAGTGATCGTATTTACCGGCAAGGATTCCCTGGAATCCTTTGATTGTTTCTTGAACCGGCACATAAGAACCTTTTTGGCCTGTAAATTGCTCAGCCACGTGGAAGTTTTGAGACAGGAAGTTTTGAACGCGACGAGCACGGTTAACCGTTAACTTGTCTTCATCGCTCAATTCGTCCATACCAAGGATTGCAATGATATCCTGAAGTTCACGGTAACGCTGAAGCGTTTCCTGAACCTGACGGGAAACTCCGTAATGCTCTTCTCCAACGATTTCAGGCGACAATGCGCGTGAAGTTGAAGCAAGCGGATCCACCGCAGGGTAGATACCCATTTCAGAAAGTTTACGTTCAAGGTTTGTTGTTGCATCCAAGTGGGCGAAAGTTGTAGCTGGAGCCGGATCCGTATAGTCATCGGCAGGTACATAGATCGCCTGGATAGATGTAATAGAACCTTTACTTGTAGAAGTAATACGTTCCTGCAATTGTCCCATTTCAGTAGCAAGTGTCGGCTGGTAACCAACGGCTGAAGGCATACGGCCAAGTAGTGCCGAAACCTCAGAACCTGCTTGTGTGTAACGGTAGATATTATCAATGAATAGCAATACATCCGCGCCTTGTTCGTCACGGAAATATTCAGCCATTGTCAAACCGGACAAAGCGACACGCATACGTGCGCCAGGTGGTTCATTCATCTGGCCGAAGACCATTGCTGTTTTTTTGATAACGCCGGAATCGCTCATCTCGTGGAATAAGTCGTTCCCTTCGCGCGTACGCTCACCAACACCGGCGAATACAGAAAGACCGCCGTGTTCTTGAGCGATGTTATTGATCAATTCCTGGATAAGAACTGTTTTACCTACACCGGCACCACCGAAGAGACCGATTTTACCACCTTTGATATAAGGGGCAAGCAAGTCAACAACTTTGATACCTGTTTCAAGAATTTGAACTTCTGTAGAAAGCTGTTCAAATGTAGGAGCATCACGGTGAATTGGGTCGCGGCGTTCCGTACTAGGAATTTCATCAGCCAAGTCGATTACTTCGCCGAGTACGTTAAATACACGGCCTAATGTTACATCTCCAACCGGAACAGTAATAGCGCTGCCCAAATCGGTTACAACAGATCCACGCTGCAATCCGTCAGTGGATTCCATCGCGATTGTACGAACAGTATCATCGCCCAGGTGCAAAGCTACTTCTAATGTCAAAGTAACTACTGCCTGACCGGGACGATCAATTTTTACAGTTAGGGCATTGTAGATTGCTGGAAGATTGCCATCGGCAAACTTTACGTCTACAACTGGACCCATAACTTGAAGAACGTGTCCTGTGTTCATGCTATTCCCTCCTGTCTTACTTTTATTGAATCATTATTGCAAGCTTCGACGGCCTAATCGACCGTCTCCACTTCAATGTTTACTTAATAACTATTCTAAAGCCGCTGCCCCACCGACGATTTCAGTGATTTCCTGAGTGATCGCTGCCTGGCGGGCACGGTTGTATGAAAGTGTCAATCCGTCGATCAATTCAGACGCATTGTCGGTCGCGCTCTTCATTGCTGTCATTGAAGCCGCATGTTCACTTGCTTTGCCGTCAAGAACGGCACCAAAAATCAGGCTTTCTGCGTATTGTGGAAGAAGAACTTCCAGGATGGCTTCAGCTGAGGGATCGAATTCATAAGAAGAAGTCGCTCCGGTCGGCTTGATATCCGTCAATGGCAGAACCTTCGTTTCAGTGACTTCCTGCTGAATAGCTGAGACAAAGTGATTGTAGTACATATAAACTTCATCATATGCACCTTCTGAGAACATACCAACAGCTTTGCGCGTAATTTCTTTGATATCAGCGAATGATGGATGATCCGGAAGCGCGATAGTGCTTTCCAGGATCGTCATTCCCTGTTTCGCAAAGAAATCCCGACCTTTACGGCCAATGCTAAGGATAACAAATTCATCATTTGATGTATGGCGTTCACGGATTTTATTGCTTACAGTACGCAGGATATTAGCGTTGTATCCGCCCACCAACCCACGGTCAGATGTGATTACAAGATATGCGGTTTTGTTCACAGGGCGCGTTGTCATCATCGGATGGCTTGCGTCATTCGAGCTGGCAGCTATGGAAGCTACAACGTCCTGAATTTTCGCCATGTAAGGAACAAATGCTTTAGCATTCGTTTCGGCACGGTTCAATTTTGAAGCGGAAACCATTTGCATCGCTCTTGTAATCTGGCTTGTTTTCTTCGTTGACGTAATTCGGTTTTTTATGTCGCGTAAAGATGCCACTGGTATTTCACCACCTTATTATTTTTTCTTCTGATCCAGCTGAACTGCTTACTCTGATTTTGCGAATGTGCGTTTGAAATCGTTGATTGCCGCGCCAAATGCTTCGTCAGAAGGCAAACCTTTCGTAGTGCGGATAGTTTCCAAAACTTCTGTGTGGTTCGTATCCAACCAGCTAGTCAATTCAGCTTCGAAACGAGAGATATCATTGATAGCAATGTCATCAAGGAAACCTTTAGTCAATGCATAGAAGATAACAACTTGCTTCTCTACTTTAATCGGGTTGTTCAAGTCCTGTTTAAGAACTTCAACTGTCCGTTTACCGCGCTCAAGCTTAGCAGCTGTAGCAGCGTCAAGGTCAGAACCGAATTGCGAGAATGATTCCAATTCACGGAATGCTGCCAAATCCAGACGCAATGTTCCCGCTACTTTCTTCATCGCTTTGATTTGAGCTGAACCACCTACGCGTGATACGGAAAGTCCGGCGTTGATCGCTGGGCGCACACCCGAGAAGAATAGATCGGATTGAAGGAAGATTTGTCCGTCAGTAATCGAAATTACGTTTGTTGGAATATATGCAGCAATATCGCCAGCTTGCGTTTCAACGAACGGCAATGCTGTGATAGATCCTGCACCAAGAGATTCGTTCAACTTCGCTGCACGCTCAAGAAGGCGTGAGTGCAAGTAGAAAACGTCACCCGGGTAAGCTTCACGGCCTGGAGGACGACGAAGCAATAGCGAAAGTTCACGATAAGCAGATGCTTGTTTTGTCAAATCATCATAAACGATAAGAACGTGTTTGCCTTCGAACATAAATTCTTCAGCCATTGTGATACCAGCGTAAGGAGCAAGGAACAATAATGGTGCCGGCTGTGAAGCGGATGCCGTCACGACGATTGTGTAGTCCAAAGCGCCATTTTTACGGAAAGTTTCAACTACGTTACGTACAGTCGATTCTTTTTGTCCGATTGCCACATAGATACAGATCATATCCTGGTCAGCCTGGTTCAAAATAGTATCGATTGCTACAGCAGTTTTACCCGTCTGGCGGTCACCGATGATCAATTCGCGCTGTCCGCGGCCGATCGGCACTAATGCGTCAATTGCTTTGATACCTGTTTGAAGAGGTTCATGAACTGATTTACGTGCCATAACCCCTTGTGCAGGGCTTTCGATTGGACGGGTTTTCGTTGTGTTGATCGGGCCTAAGCCGTCAACTGGTTGTCCAATTGGATTTACTACTCGTCCGATAAGTTCGTGTCCTACCGGTACTTCCATAATGCGGCCTGTACGACGCACTTCATCGCCTTCTTTGATGTCAGCGAACGGCCCAAGGATGATGATACCAACATTATTGGCTTCCAAGTTTTGTGCCATTCCCAATACACCAGTAGAGAACTCAACAAGTTCTCCAGCCATGACGTTGTCGAGGCCATGAGCGCGAGCGATACCATCACCAACTGTGATTACTGTACCGACGTCGTCAACTTTCATCTCTGATTGGTAATTTTCAATCTGCGCTTTAATCAGACCGCTGATTTCTTCAGCTTTGATGCTCATGTATGTCACCCTCTCATAATTTCATTAATTAACCGATCAATTGACGCTGCAGGCGAGCCAGCTTTGTGCTGATGCTGCTGTCATAGATCCGGTTTCCGATTTGAAGACGCAGTCCACCGATTAACGATGGATCTATAATGTTTTCAATTCGTAAAGACTGTTTGCCTACTTTTTGTGCAAATACAGTGGAAATCGATGCACGTTCCTCTTCAGTCAACAGACGTGTCGAGTAAACTTTTGCATCCTGGATTCCCTGTGCATCGTTGGAAAGGTTGATGAAAGCATCGACCAATTCCCCTACTTCGTTTAAACGTCCGCGCTCGGCAATCAATTGGATCGTGTTAACCACGTATTGATTGCCTTGCTTGAACAATTCGTTGATCAAGTTGATTCTTTTTTCAGATGATAATTTCGGTGAAACCATCAGTTGATAAAGTTCAGGAGTCGTAGCAAATATTTTTTTCACTTCGCGCAAATCCTGTTCCACTTCAGCAGTAACCTGATGTTTCTGTGCCGTTTGGAACAATGCTAATGCATAGCGTTCTGCAGCCTGACTCATTGCACTTCGCCTGCCTTCGCAATCGTTTCGTTAATCAACTGGCGGTTGTCTTCCTCAGAGATTTCTTTTTCAAGCACTTTCGTAGCTGCAAGCAATGACAATGCCACAACTTCTTCACGAACTGCCGAAATCGCTTTGTCTCTTTCGTTGGCAATCTCAAGAACTGCCGCATCTTTCATGCGTCCAGCTTCAGCGCGTGCCGTCGTGATGATTTCCTCACGCGAAACTTCGCCTTGCTTTTTGGCATTCTCTACGATTTCCTGTGCCTGTGTGCGCGCATCTTTCAGAAGGTTGCGCTGTTCTTCAAGCATTTTTTTGGATTCCAGACGGCTGTTTTCAGCAGTTTCGATTTCACTTGCGATCAAGTCTTCACGTTCCTGCATAACGCCCATCAAAGGTCCCCATGCGAATTTTTTCAGTAGCAACATCAATGCGATAAACACGATTAAAGTTGCTGCGATATCTCCAATATTCAAAAACTCCCCGGTAGCACCGAGTACGAGGTGATCAAAAAACACGATTGTTTCACTCCCTTCAAGAGCCTAAAAGTACGTTTCTTCTATAGTAAGATCTTTAATTGCTGCAAGATGATTTTTCAGTTGTAAAATGATTCATAACAAGCGTAAATGGCGAAAAACATGCCGAAGCATTCTCGCCATTTAGCTTTAATAAGATACGTTAATGATTAACGGTTCATTACGATGAACGCGATAACTACTGCGATAATAGGAAGTGCCTCTACCAAAGCAACACCGATGAACATTGTTGTTTGAAGAACGCCACGAGCTTCTGGCTGGCGAGCGATACCTTCAACTGTTTTTGAAACGATAAGACCGTTACCAATACCTGCACCTAGTGCTGCTAAACCTACTGCAATTGCTGCTGCTAATAAACCCATTTTAAAATGTCCTCCTCAGGATAATTGTTTTTTTGTTTTTTGCCTGTTAAGGCGTTTTTATGTCAATGGTCGTCGGCAACTTTATGCGATATATAAACCATTGTTAACATAACGAAAATGAATGCCTGGATAGCCCCGATAAAGATCGAGAATCCTTGCCATGCCATCATTGGAAGCGCGGCGGCGGCAAATCCGAAAATACCTGCTCCACCTAAACCTGCAAGCAATCCCAAAAGGATTTCTCCGGCAAAGATGTTCCCGTAAAGACGCAGACCAAGTGTCAGCGTATTCGCAAATTCCTCGATGATTTTCAACGGGAACAGGAATGGCATCGGCTTCAGATAGTCCGCTCCGTAATTTTTCAAACCTTTTTGCTTGATGCCGTAATAATGGCTCAAGATAATGATTGTTGCTGCGAGTGTCATTGTGACAGTCGGATCAGCTGTAGGTGATTTCCACCAGAGATCTCCGTTGACCACAATTGAAAATGGCAGACCCAGCATGTTCGACACAAAAATGAACATGAGCAGCGTAATTCCAAGTACATGGAATCGTCCACCGTCTCTCCAGTCCATATTGCTCTTTATGATACCCTTCACGAAATCCATGATCCATTCCATGAAGTTTTGCATCCCAGTCGGTTTCAGCTTTAAGTTCCGCGTTGCAAAGAATGCGATGAGGAACACGATAAGAGCGGCTACGAGAAGCATCATAACGTTGGATAAGTTAAACCAAATACCGAACAGCGGATCTTGCCACATTGGAGCTCCATGATCCACGATAGTTTCACCTCTCTTTCCACATTCTTAATGGTGTTTCACGTGATAGATGATCCGTTCCGCCAAAAGCAGGATATAAGGGATCATCAATCCAATTACCGTACTGACCAAGTGAATGTGCTCTGCGAACAATATCGCAATCGCAACAGCTGCAACACCTGATGCAAACCGTAATGCCGTTCCAAGGGAACGAACTTTCGAGCCTTCAGCCACCGCCCGGTCAAATTTGTCCATCCGGCGAACCAGAATCCACATATTATAAATGCCGAACAAAGTTCCGATGATCAGACCGGCAAAGATGTCCTGGTATGAGGTGAATCCCCAACCGAGCACGAATATTGCCAGGATAAAGATGATTATCCTTTTAAGTCTTGTGAAAATCTCCCTGAGTCCATCCATTTTTTACTTGTCTCCTGATTCGAATTTTCGGACGGTCTGAAACATTGCCCAGACGCCTGCTGAGATGCCTGCGAGAAGGCAGATGACCAGAAAAAGCGGGGCGGTTCCGAACTGATCATCGAGCCACATACCTGTGAACGCACCGATGAGTACGGACCCGACAAGTTGTGAGAGGATGGCGCTGTAAAGTGCCATCGCTTGTAAGGGACTTTTTTTCGGGTGCATGATAAACCCCTCGAAATTCGTTGATTTGACATTTTACCCCTAAAAAAGAGCAGTCGCATCAGGCTTTTACCATAAAAAATTATGTAAAAAAACCTTCTCATGCATACCCTTTGTAAGCATACAATAGGGGTAAAATCATGTCAATTGATAGAAGTGAAAAACTTCACAAGCAAATTTGCCCCGACATATTGTGGACAAAAATTCACAAATTTTTTATTTGGCGTCGAAATACTGGTGAAGCGCTTCAACAATTCGAACCGATGCCTTGCCATCACCGTAAGGATTTGATGCATGTGACATCGCTTTATAAGCCGCTTCGTCTGTCAATAGTTCTTTCGCCAGCCCGTAAATCGTCTCTTCATCTGTTCCTGCGAGCTTCAATGTGCCCGCGTCGATGCCTTCCGGACGTTCAGTTGTATCGCGAAGCACCAGAACCGGTTTGCCAAGTGAAGGCGCCTCTTCTTGAATGCCCCCTGAATCCGTCAATATAATGAAGGAACGCGCAGCGAAGTTATGGAAATCCAACACTTCAAGCGGTTCAATCAAATGGATGCGGGAATCGCGGCCAAGCACTTCATCCGCCACTTCCCGGACTGCCGGATTCATATGTACCGGATAAACAACTTGAATGTCATCATGTTCCTCGATCAGGCGTTTGATGGCACGGAACATATTACGCATCGGCTGGCCCAGGTTTTCACGGCGGTGCGCCGTCAAAAGGATCATTCGGTCCTTCCCGATTTTCTCAAGAATCGGATGCGAATAAGTTTCTGTAACCGTTGTCTTGAGCGCATCGATTGCTGTGTTGCCTGTAATGTAGACAGCTTCTTCTTTTTTGTTCTCAGCCAAAAGATTCTGAGCCGACTTTTCTGTCGGTGCAAAGTGCAGATCGGCGATGACACCGGTCAATTGGCGGTTCATCTCTTCCGGATAAGGAGAAAATTTATTGTGCGTCCGCAGTCCTGCTTCTACATGGCCGACAGCAATCTGATTATAGAATGCGGCCAGGCTCGCAACAAAAGTAGTTGTCGTATCGCCATGGACCAGCACAATATCGGGTTTCGCTTCTTTCATCACTTTATCGAGGCCTTCCAGCGCCCGGGTTGTAACTTCCCCGAGCGTTTGGCGGTCCTTCATGATATTCAAATCGAAATCCGGTGTGATTTTAAACGTTTCAAGAACTTGGTCGAGCATTTCACGGTGCTGGGCTGTAACAGTTACCAGCGGCTCGATGGTTTCAGGATGTTTTTGAAGCTCGAGTACAAGCGGAGCCATTTTTATGGCTTCCGGGCGAGTACCGAATATAGTCATCACTTTCCATTTCTTTTTCATAAGGATCAGCCTCGCTTTATTATTGTCTAGTCTCCAACGGCCCAGCTCTTCGGGTCATAAGCCAGTATAGCTTTGCGGCAAAAACCGCCGCTCCGCTATCCTGTCTTATGCCTTTCAGAGCTTAACGGGCGCTTGCGCTTTTCTATTGTCCAGTCTCCAGCGGCCCAGCTCTTCGGGTCATAAGCCACTTCGGCTGTGCGGCTGAAAACATGCCGCTTCGCCAAATCGTCTTATGCCTTTCAGAGCTTAACGGGCGCCTTCGCTTTTCTTTACTTAGTGCCAAACAGGCGATCTCCAGCGTCTCCAAGACCTGGGACGATATAGCCGTGGTCGTCCAATTTTTCATCAAGTGCCGCGATGTAGATGTCCACGTCCGGATGTGCAGTCTGTAATGCTTCCACGCCTTCCGGTGCTGCAATGATGCACATGAAACGGATTTTCACCGCTCCGCGTTTTTTCAGTGAATTAACAGCTTCTATAGCCGAGCCGCCAGTTGCCAGCATCGGATCGACTACAATGATCTCACGTTCCTGGATATCCGAAGGCATTTTGAAATAATACTCGACCGGCTGCAGCGTTTCAGGGTCTCGGTATAAGCCGATGTGTCCGACTTTCGCCGCTGGAATCAGTTTTAAAATCCCATCAACCATTCCGATGCCTGCGCGCAGAATTGGCACAATCGCCATTTTCTTCCCTGCCAACACATTTGCTTTGGCAATCTGCACTGGCGTTTCCACTTCAATTTCCTGAAGCGGAAGATCACGGGTTATTTCAAAGGCCATCAATGTTGCTATTTCATCCACCAATTCGCGGAACTCTTTCGTTCCAGTCGATTTATCGCGGATGTACGTCAGTTTATGCTGAATCAAAGGGTGATCAAATACATATACTTTTCCCACGGCGTATCTCTCCTTTTTCCACATTATCTTCAATAGTATAACAGAAATTGAGGGGCGCTGAGCTCTCATGAAAGCATTGTAATTTTTCTGAAATTTTAATAGGCTGGCAAATTTTATAATTTCCCCACGGATTTATTCCAAATAAAAAAACCGGAGCATCTGCTCCGGCCTACAAAAGGTTGGCATCTTCAAGCGGCATCGGCCGGTAAAAATAATATCCCTGGCCGACATGGCATCCCAGATCCAGCAGCAGCTGTTTCTGTTCTTCCGTTTCCACGCCTTCCGCCACTGCGGTCATGTCCAGGTTTTCCGCCAATTGAATGATGGTCCGGACAATGGCAAGCGTATCTGTTTCGTGCATTTTGGAAATGAACGACCGATCGATTTTAATTTCGCTGACCGGAAGCTTCTGCAGGTAACTCAAAGAAGAATACCCGGTGCCGAAATCATCCACCGAACTGGTGAAGCCATATTTCGTTAATTGCTTAAAGATTTTTCTTGCGGCTTCGATATCGACAAAGCCGATGCGTTCTGTAATTTCAAGTTGGATCAAACGCCGGTCGATATTGTATTCCGCCGTCATGTCCACCAGGTTCGGAACGAACGAATGATGGAAGAAATGATCAGCTGAAACATTAACCGCGACCTGCTGGAGATTCAGGTTATGCTCCTGGCGATTTTTCAGCCATTCCATTACCTGCTTCAATACATTCTGTTCCAGAACGCGGATCTTGCCATTTTTTTCGGCTGCCGGTATGAAAACATCCGGTGCAATATTGCCAAGTTCCGGTGAATTCCAGCGGGCCAATGCTTCAAAGCTTAAAATTTTGCCTGTACGCATATCCACTTTCGGCTGAAGGTGAACTTTTATTTCTTCACGGCGAAGCGCTGCAGTCAGCTCATTGGCTATACGGAGATTTCGCATCATGTACTCATCATGTTCGTTTTCATAATAGCAGATGGACTCGCCTGCACGCAGTTTCGCTTTTGATAAAGCGCTGTCTGCATAACGGATAAGCTCTTCCACATCCTGCTGCATCGCTGTGATGATCGACACACCGGTTTTCAGGGACAGGAACAACTCCATGTCCCTTACTGTAATCGGTTCTGCCAATAATTTAGCAAGCTCTTCCAGGTATTCCGGTATCTGATCCAGCGGCATCAGGCTGACGAGCGCTAAAGTCGAATCGGAAAACCGGGCGATCAATGCCTCTTTGGAAGAAGTGGCCAAGCCGAAACGCTTCCCGATCTCCTGGATCAATTGATCTCCTGCACGATGTCCATATTGATCCACGACTTTGACGTACTCGTCTACGGATAAAAATGCGACGAGCCCCTCTTTGTTTTCTTCAAGCAAAGACGCCAATTCAATCATGAAATAGTTTCGGTTGCGAAGTCCCGTCGTCCTGTCCGTATAGGCAAGTTTCAACATTTCTTCCTGCTGGCGTGAATATTTGACTGTCAGCGAAATTGTCGGAGCAATTCTCTCCATGAAAGTATAATCTTTCTCATCCGGTTTAGTCGTCGAAGGGAAATAAATGCCGAGTGTGCCGATGGCATTTCCGTCTTTGTCGAGGAATGGCACTGACCAGCTGGATTTGAAACCATATTCTACAGCTATGTCGCGATATTCCTCCCACAACTTGTCTTCAAGCATATTTTCCACGATGACAGACTCACCCCGGTGATAAGCCGCACCGCAGGAGCCTGATTCCGGAGTCGCTTCACGTCCATCGATAAACTCCCGGAAG
Organism: Planococcus halotolerans; assembly: GCF_003289955.1. Taxonomy (GTDB): domain Bacteria; phylum Bacillota; class Bacilli; order Bacillales_A; family Planococcaceae; genus Planococcus; species Planococcus halotolerans. The sequence continues at coordinate 95,704 of NZ_QLZR01000001.1, forward strand.
CCCTTAGGCATAGAGTTTCCTGCAACATCACGGAATTTATTGTTTTCATCGATAAAAAGAATCGTGCAGGTCGTGCCGTCTTTAAAGAATGATTCGATGATTCGGCAAACATTTTCGAGCAGCGAGCCGAGCATATAGCCTTTTTCAATGCCGGTATATGCTTCCTGCTGCAGCTGGATCAATGCTTCTTCCCTTTTACGGTCGTTGATATTCTTCATCAGCATCAGCGTGTATCTGTGTTTTCCACCGTCCACGCTGATTGGCTGAATGGTGATTTCATTCCAGAAGGGATTCTTATTCTTTTGGTAATTCACGATTTCAAATGTGTCTGCCTTATCGGATAAAGTGCATTTCCGGATTTTTTCGCTAATAACTTTATCCGTTTTTTCCCCGTGCAAAAAGCTGCCGTTCTTCCCCAAAACATCCGTTTCGGAGTACCCCGTCATGTCGTAGAATGCCTGGTTGGCATAGAGGATCGGCTGCTCATCAAGCTGCGAATTGATGACGACAAAACCGGTCTGGAATTCGACACCCAGTCGGCTGAGCCAATCAACGATTATGTATTTTTCTTTTTCTATTTTACTGTTTTGCATCCGGTACCCCTTCTTTCGTTATCTATGGGGAGAAAAATGCAGCTGACTGCCTTTGCCTGACAGCAGCTGCATTCCCTTATTTATATAGCGGGAAGCTGGCTGTCAATTTTGCAGTGCGGTCAGCCGCTTCTTTCTTCGCTGTTTCGTCTTCTGGGTTTTTGAGGAGCATCGCAATAATTGATGCGACTTCCTTCATTTCTGCTTCTTTAAAGCCGCGGGATGTTACCGCAGGCGTTCCAAGACGGATCCCTGAAGTCACAAAAGGACTTTCGGGGTCAAATGGAATTGTGTTTTTATTCGTTGTAATGCCCACTTCATCCAAAACTTTTTCGGCTACTTTGCCCGTAAGATTCAATGAACGCAAGTCAATCAGCATCAGGTGGTTGTCCGTGCCATTCGACACGATATCAACGCCCTCTGCCATCAGGCCTTCTGCAAGTGCATCCGCGTTTTTAACAACCTGGTCGATATATTCCTTATATTCAGGCTGCTGTGCTTCGCCGAACGCTACCGCTTTTGATGCGATAACGTGCATAAGCGGGCCGCCCTGGATTCCCGGGAATATCGTTTTGTCGATTTTCTTCGCGAATTCCTCTTTGCAGAGAATCAATCCGCCGCGCGGGCCGCGCAGGGTTTTATGCGTTGTTGAAGTGACAAAATGCGCATGCGGCACTGGATTCGGATGAACTCCTGTTGCGACAAGACCAGCAATATGAGCCATGTCGACCATCAGGTAAGCGCCAACTTCATCAGCGATTTCGCGGAATTTCTCAAAATCAAGCTTGCGCGAATAAGCGCTGGCTCCCGCTACGAGCATTTTCGGTTTATGTTCAAGCGCAGCTTCACGGACTTTATCGTAATCGATCAATTGAGTTTCTTCATCTACACCATATTCCTGGAAATCATACTGCATACCACTGAAATTCACTTTGCTGCCATGAGTTAAATGACCGCCGTGGTTCAAGTTCATCCCAAGAACCGTATCGCCTTTTTCAAGAACTGCAGTATAAACGGCCATATTTGCCTGCGAACCGGAATGCGGCTGGACATTGGCATGATCAGCACCGAAAATTTCTTTCAGGCGATCTCTGGCAATATTTTCCACAACATCAACGAATTCACAGCCCCCATAATAGCGTTTGCCCGGGTAGCCTTCCGCGTATTTATTCGTCAATACAGAGCCTTGCGCATCCATAACGGCCTGCGACACAAAGTTTTCTGATGCAATCAGTTCGATATTCGCTTCCTGGCGTTCTTTTTCCGCATTCATTGCTTCATATACTGCCTGGTCTTGCGCTTTAATCAAATCCATCCTGATTTCCCTCCTGTAATTGAACAAACTCACGATTGTAGCTGGCGCGTTCACCGCCGATCAGTTTCGGTCGGGTGGTTGCTGCAGAAACAATCGCATCTCCTATTAGTTTAACAGATGTACGCACCGGAACGGCTACTCTTTTTAAATGCATTCCGATCATTGTCTGGCCGATATCGATTCCTGCATGTGCTTTAATTTCTTCAACCACCACTGGATCATTCATGCTGCTGTAGGCATAAGCACTCATCGATCCCCCGGCTTTAGGCACAGGAATGACCGAAACCGGGTCCCAGCCGTATTTTTCCGCTGCATGCCGTTCGATCGTCAGTGCGCGGTTAATATGTTCACAACCTTGGAATGCCAGAAAAATCTTGTGGCGTTCCGCGAATTTCTGCAATGGTTCATACAAGCTTTCTGCAATATCCAATCCGCCTCCGGTGCCGATATGCTGTCCAAGCACTTCTGAAGTTGAACAGCCGACAACAAAAACCTGGCCTTTCCTGAAATCAATTGTCTGTTCCAGTTCACCCAACGTTTCTTCTAGCTGCAATTGCCATAAAGTTTGCATGCCGACCACTCCTTATTTTTCTAAGTTTGTGATTTTCTGAACCCGTTTCTCGTGGCGCCCGCCTTCAAACTCTCCTGTCAGCCAGGTTCTTGCAATCTCGCGTGCAAGGCCTCCTCCGACAACCCGTTCACCCATTGCGAGGACATTCGAATCGTTATGCCCTCTTGTCGCTTTTGCACTGAAAACATCATGCACTAGAGCACAGCGAATTCCTTTTACTTTATTGGCTGCAATCGACATTCCGATACCGGTACCGCATATAAGGATGCCGCGGTCCGCTTCCCCTTTTACTACTGCTTCCGCAACCGGAGTCGCATAATCCGGATAGTCGACAGAGTCATCTGTATGTGGTCCAAAGTCCTGATATTCAATGCCCATCTCGTTTAAAAGATTGACCATTTCCTTGCGAAGATTGTTGCCGCCGTGATCAGAAGAAATAGCGATTTTCATGTATAACCCTCTTTTCTTTTCTGTTAGTGCATTAAGCTGCCTTATGCTTTTACACTTTGATTTCATTTTAACATCTTTATGCGAAAAAACATATAAACGCTGAGCTTTATGGCGTCGAGAGTCTGGGGAAATCTGCACATAAGAAAAACCACCCGCAGGATTAGGGTGGCAAAGTTTTTATTTTTCCTGCAATAGTTTCTCTTCGAGCCTGCCGATCAATTCATGCAATTCATCAAAAGTCTGCTGATAGACCGAGTAGGAACCGCCATAAGGATCGCTGACATCTTCCACAGATCCCGTCACGTATTCCTTCAATGTAAATAATTTATCCGAAACATGCGGATGCTGCTGGCGAATGAGCTGTTTATGCGAAAGGGTCATGGTCAAAACGATATCCGCCCATTCCAATTCTTCCGGCGAAAGCGGCCGTGAGGTATGGTCGAATTCAATTCCCTGTTCTTCAAGAACCGCGCCGGCATTTTTGGATATCGGCGAACTGCCCGCAAAAACGCCCGCAGACCGCACTTCGATACCCTCTATTTCCTTGGATGCCAAAATAGCTTCCGCCATCGGGCTTCTGCAAGTATTGCCTGTGCATACAAAAACAATTTTCATCCTTTCACCTGCTTTACAAGAATTCTTAACTGAACCATTTATGGTCTGCCGCTTTTTCCAGGCGGTTCATCATGAAATCATTATCATCCCGTTCGCTCGGCACGCCAGTCAAAATCAAATCTGCATCAGTCATATCGCATTTCCTTAAACTGCTGTATAAAGTCTCCGGGCTCAACGGAAAGTGAAAATCGGCTTCCGGATATTCGGTGCTGCTCAGGACCGCAACTTTCTTTCCTTTGCCTTGCACATGCTCTATTGCTTTCCTGATCAATTTGCTGTCGTCTTCAATCAAGTAGACCGGTGCTTCCGGAGCATAATGCGTATACTTCATGCCCGGCGATTTCGGTACATTGCCATGAAGATCAGCAGAAAACCTGATAGTGCCGATAACATTCTCAATCTGTTCTTTTGTGACATTGCCCGGACGAAGAATAACCGGCGGTTCGCTGGTCATGTCCAGTACTGTCGATTCAATACCGATTTTTGTCGGGCCACCGTCAAGAATCAGCGGTATTTTTTGTTCCATGTCGTGGTAGACATGTTCAGCAAGTGTCGGACTCGGCTTGCCGCTGGTATTGGCGCTCGGAGCTGCTATCGGCAGCTGAACACGTTTCAATAGATTCAACGCTACCGGATGGTTCGGCACCCGGATTCCGACTGTTTCAAGATCAGCGGTCACATTCTGCGCAAAAATCCGCGGTTTGGATTTCATGATCAGCGTCAAAGCCCCTGGCCAAAACGCATCCATCAGTTTTAGCGCCTTATCTGAAACGTCATCCACATAGTTGATGGCTGCCTCTTTTGAATCCACATGAACAATCAATGGATTATCAGCGGGCCGGCCTTTCGCCTCGAATATTTTTCCGACTGCTTCTGCATTTGTGGCGTCTGCCCCAAGCCCGTAGACTGTTTCGGTCGGAAAAGCGACGATGCCCCCGCTGCGAATGATACCCACAGCTTGTGCATAAGTTTCTTCTTTATTCACATTTTTGTCCACAAGAATTACTTCTGTACTCATCTCTGCAACTCCCATTTCCTTAGGTTTCTATGACATTGTCCACAAATTGTGTATAACTGTATACTTATTATACCCAATTTGTGCACAAGTCAGGTATTTATACAGAAAACCATCCGGTCATTTTTGTTGATATCTTTTTTGCAATAGATTTTCGCCTGTGGAAAAGCGGTTCTCATCATCTTTTCCACAGCCTCTCCTTGTAAATGGCCGATTTCGAGACCGATTATCCCAGGTTTATTCAACAGATCCGGCAAGTCTTCCATCATCTTATAATAGAGAGCCAGACCTTCCTGTTCCGCGAATAAAGCCGAATGCGGTTCGAAATCCTTTACACTATCTGACATGGATTCCGCTTCCGAATAAGCGATATATGGCGGATTTGACAGGATGACATCCCATTTCTGCCCTTTTAACGGTTCCAATAAATCCCCCAGCTTAAAATCGACTTCAGCACCAAGCTCACTTGCATTTATCCGAGCAGTATCAAGAGCCTTTTGTGAAATATCAGTCCCCGTAACTTTTGAAGAAGGCATTTCCTGTTTCATCGTAATGGCAATGATTCCACTGCCTGTACCGATATCAGCAATTGAAGGGGATGGATTTGGAATATGCTTAGCAATCAATTCCAAAGCTTCTTCGACGAGTTCTTCTGTTTCCGGCCGCGGAATCAGCACATCGGGATTCACGAGAAATTTCCGGCCATAGAATATTTCATGTCCGGTCAGATGCTGCACAGGCGTCCCTTTGGCATGCTGTTCAATCCCTCTCCAGAATTCTTTAAAGCTGATTTCATCCATGTCATCGCGCATTGAAGCCAGAAGACCAGCCTGGCTAATCCCAAGTGTATGCTGGAGTAAAATCCTGGCGGCTGCTTCTTCACGTCCATTATCCAATAAATAAGAAGAAGCCCGGTTAAGGGCCTCAAAGATTTTATGCTGTTTATGCATTGTTCAGGCTTTCCATTCGTGCAGACTGCTCTTCAACGATCAATGCATCGATCAATTCGTCCATTTTCCCTTGAAGAATCTGATCTAATTTCTGGATTGTCAAACCAATGCGGTGATCTGTCACGCGGTTCTGCGGGTAATTATACGTACGGATCCGTTCAGAACGGTCGCCGGTTCCCACTGCAGATTTACGGACAGCATCATATTCAGCTTGTGCTTCCTGCTGGAATTTATCATAAACACGTGCGCGAAGCACTTTCATGGCACTCGCTTTGTTTTTAATCTGTGATTTTTCGTCCTGGCATGTTACAACGGTATTCGTCGGAATATGCGTCAGGCGCACCGCTGACATCGTCGTGTTGACCGACTGTCCACCGGCACCCGAAGATGCATAGGTATCCACTCGAATATCATTGTCATGTATCTCGACTTCCACTTCTTCAACTTCCGGCAGACAGGCTACCGTCGCTGTTGAAGTATGGATGCGGCCGCCTGATTCCGTTTCCGGAACACGCTGCACGCGGTGAGCACCGTTTTCGAATTTCATCTTGGAATATGCGCCTTTCCCGGAAATCATGAACACAACTTCCTTGAAACCGCCAAGCCCTGTTGCAGATGAATCCATAATCGTGACTTTCCAGCCTTTTGACTCGGCGTACCGGCTGTACATCCGGTAAAGATCACCAGCAAACAAAGCTGCCTCGTCTCCACCGGCTGCTCCGCGGACTTCCATAATGACGTTTTTATCGTCATTCGGATCTTTCGGTATCAATAAAATATGGAGACGATCTTCTATCGCTTCCACTTTCTCTTCCAATTCGTTCACTTCTTCTTTGACCATTTCCCGCATGTCAGCATCCATTTTATCATCGAACATCGCTTTGGCATCAGCCAATTGCGCTTTCAGGTCTTTATATTCGCGGTAAGCTTCTACCGTTTCCTGCAAATCTGATTGCTCTTTGGAATACTCGCGCAGTTTATTGGTGTCACTGACAATTTCCGGGTCACTTAATAACTCATTCAAACGGTCGTATCGATCTTCAACAGCTTGCAATCGATCAAACATCGCCGTCACCTCAATTTCTTCTTACTATTTTGGTTTTCTTCTATTATATAAGTTAAAATATTAAAATACTTAAATACCGCTTCGACGCTTAGGACAAGCCTCCCGCAATAAGCCGAGAAGAGCACTCGTCTTATTGCTCCGGCCAGTCCATAGGCGCGCCTGCGCTAGAGAAATCTCTAGAGATATGGAGCAAAACAGCGAAGAGTCGGCCGAAGCCTGCAAGGACGACTCTTTGCGACGAAGCTAGCGCAGCGATGCAGGAGCATGGGTTTAAGTTAGTGTAGAACCAGCATGTTGAAACAAAAATCACGTGCTCCTGTCTCTGCACCGCTACGCTAGCTTCGAGACACAAAAAACGTTGCAGTGCTTTGCACTTCGTCGCAAAGACTTGAACTCGCAAGCTTCGTTCAAGTCTTCGAAGCTGTTTTGCGGAATATCGGTTACTATAGATTCTATGTTCTACTTATTCATGTTATATACAGTATCACTTTCATTCAGAAACCGTAACGCCTGTCGGCACTTCATGGTGGTGGCGGCATCTTGGTTCGTATGCTTCCGATGCCCCAACCAGGATTGTCGGATCGTCCGACCCCGCCGGTTTGCCGTCAATCAGGCGCTGTGTACGGCTCGCAGGTGAACCGCAAACTGTGCATACTGCCTGCAGTTTGGTAACTTGCTCAGCAATTGCAAGCAAAGACGGCATCGGACCAAAAGGCAGCCCTCTGAAATCCTGATCCAATCCTGCAACAATCACGCGGAAGCCGTGGTTAGCAAGTTTTTGGACGTTTTCGATGATGCCGTCGTCAAAAAATTGTGCTTCGTCGATGGCAATTACATCGAATTCATCTGTAATGTATTCCCACATTTCTTCGGAATGCGAGATTGGCAACGCAATTACTGTCGTGCCGTTATGGGATACGACCGCTTCTTCACTGTAGCGATTGTCAATTTTCGGTTTGAATACTGCGATTTTCTGTTTGGCAAATTGTGAGCGTTTTACGCGGCGGATCAGTTCTTCCGATTTGCCGGAAAACATGCTTCCGCAAATCAATTCCACCCAGCCTGTCTGTTTCATTACATACATTTTAGGGACCCCTTTCAAACACTTTGTTAGTTATCTTTATATTTTTATAAAACCGATATTACGCAAAACAGCTTCGCTTTCCTGGTGGCTTGCGCTGAGCTAACTCGGTCTCGTTTCACTTCGCCCGAGTGGATCTCAGCACTTCGCTTGCTCACCTGGGAGTCTTCGCTGTTTTGCTCCATATCTAATTATCTTTCTCAGCACCGGTAAGATAGGAACTAACGAAAGCTTTAAATCAGATTGCACTCTGTTATCAGTGTCATTTTAGACAAAACGACGAAGCAGTGTAATTACTTTTGATGATTTATATAGTATTAATAATACCTAATTTCGGCATGCATTACCGCATTTTTGTTGTAATTATGTAAATGGATTTACCGATAAAATGGCAAAAAAAAATCCTGCCCGGCGATTTCGCGCAAGGCAGGTATTTTTTTACACTCTTACTCTTCAGAGTTTGGGTTTTCTTCTTTAAGACCGTATTTTTTGTTGAAACGGTCAACGCGGCCATCAGCTGCTGCGAATTTTTGACGTCCAGTGTAAAATGGATGACATTCCGAGCAAAGCTCTACGTTAATATCTTCTTTTACAGATCCTGTAGTGAAAGAGTTACCGCAAGAGCAAGTTACTGTAGCTTGTTTGTATTCTGGGTGAATTCCTGTTTTCATGTGTTTTTCTCCTCTCGCCCTGAACCATCCGGAACAGAGTTTAATCTATTTTACTATTGCCTTACACGGCTCTTTAGGCCGTATATGCAATAGCTTTGCTTTTGACTCATTGATACTATCTTAACAAGATTTGATGTCTATTGCAAGAAATTAAATCGTCTTTTTTGATGAGCGATGAGCTTTCATTTCGGCAGTCAATTGCGCGAAAAAGTCTTCATTCGTTTGTGTTTGGTTTAATTTTTTCAGGAAACGTTCCGCAAAATCGTGTGTGTCCGAGAACGTTTTACGAATCTTCCATAGTTTATCAAGTTCTTCTTTGCCAATCAATAATTCTTCCTTGCGTGTTCCCGAACGGCGAATGTCGAGTGCCGGGAATATGCGGCGCTCAGCCAGGCTTCTGTCCAGATGGAGCTCCATATTGCCAGTCCCTTTAAATTCCTCATAGATTACTTCATCCATACGGGAGCCCGTTTCGACTAAAGCTGTCGCTAAAATCGTCAGGCTTCCGCCTTCTTCAATATTGCGGGCCGCACCGAAAAATCTTTTCGGGCGGTGGAACGCCGCGGGGTCGATCCCTCCGGAAAGTGTACGGCCGCTTGGCGGGATAACCAGATTGTATGCACGTGCGAGACGGGTTATCGAATCCATCAAAATGACGACATCACGTTTATGTTCAACAAGGCGCATAGCGCGTTCCAGAACCAATTCTGCAACTTTTACATGGTTTTCCGGAATTTCATCAAATGTTGAAGAAACAACATCCGCATCAACTGAACGTTCGATGTCTGTTACTTCTTCCGGACGTTCATCGATCAGCAGGACAATCAATTCCGCTTCCGGATGATTCGTTGTGATGGAATTTGCGATTTCCTTCAACAACATTGTTTTACCGGCTTTTGGCGGTGCAACGATCAAACCGCGCTGGCCAAATCCGACGGGTGAAACCAAATCCATGATGCGCGTCGATAAATGGTCGTGGCTGGTTTCAAGACGGATGTGGCGGTCTGGGTACAGTGGTGTCAAGCCAGGGAAATGGACTCGTTCTTTTGCAACTTCAGGATCTTCGCCATTTACCGCTTCTACTTGAAGCAAGCCGAAATATCGTTCGTTTTCTTTTGGCGGGCGCACTTTCCCGGATACTTTGTCTCCATTCCGCAGATCAAAACGGCGGATTTGTGATGCCGAAATGTAGATATCCTGAGAACTCGGTGAATAATTGATCGGACGCAGGAAACCGAAACCTTCAGACTGGATAATTTCAAGAACACCTTCCATAAAGAAGAAGCCTTCCTGTTCAGCGCGGGTTTTCAATATCGCAAAGATCAATTCTTTCTTAGTCAGCTTGCTGTAATTTACAAGCTTGTATTCCTTCGCTAAATTATAAAGTTCTTTTAAGGTCATGTTTTCCAATGCGGAAATTGTAATCGTTGACATGTATGAGGACACCACTCTTATTTAAATTTTTTGGAATCGTTATTGGGGTTATCAATTGGAAGATTTTAAAGAAGGAGCCCGGCTTTTAAGCCGGACCCAATTTGAAGTTCATTCATTAATCATTCATCACGAGATTCGGTTTTTTCTTCAGACTATGGCGCCCTTCCACAAAGCGTACCGTGCCTGATTTTGCACGCATGACCAAAGTGTGGCTTTCTGCAAAGCCGCCTTTCAGCTGGATACCGCGCAATAATTCACCATCAGTAACACCGGTAGCTGCAAAAATTGCGTCATCACCTTTTACAAGATCGTCCATTAAAAGAACTTTATCAACGTCGATGCCCATATCGATGCAGCGTTGTCTTTCTTCATCATTCTGCGGAAGGAGCTTTCCTTGAAGTTCGCCTCCCAGGCATTTCAACCCAACAGCTGCAATGACTCCTTCAGGTGCTCCGCCTGAACCGAACAGAATGTCTACGCCTGTTTCATCAAAAGCCGTGTTGATGGCACCAGCCACATCCCCATCATTGATGAGTTTGATGCGGGCACCGGCGTCACGGATCTGTTGGATGATTTCAGCATGGCGTTCACGGTTCAGGACCGTAGCCACTACATCTTCAATATCCTTGTTCTTGGCTTTCGCCACGGCACGGAGATTGTCGATGATAGGTGCGTTAATATCAATTTTCCCTACTGATTCAGGACCGACAGCAATTTTATCCATATACATATCGGGTGCATTCAACAGATTGCCGCGATCGGCAATCGCCAATACTGCCAGCGCATTCCAACCGCCTGCCGCTACAATATTCGTTCCTTCAAGCGGATCTACTGCGACATCCACTTCCGGTCCGTTGCCTGTCCCAAGCTCTTCGCCAATATAAAGCATCGGAGCTTCGTCCATTTCGCCTTCGCCGATTACAACAACGCCTTGCATAGGAATAGTATCGAATACTATTCGCATGGCAGTTGTTGCTGCGTCGTCCGCTTCATTTTTCAGGCCGCGGCCCATCCATTTTGCGGAAGCGATTGCTGCCGCTTCTGTGACACGCACTAATTCCATTGATAAACTACGTTCCATATTATTCGTTCCTCCCGTTCGGCTATATAAATATATGTCCCTGCAATTATAACATATATTGTTAGGCCTAAGCCGGGTTAATTGGCGTCTGAGCTAAGGTCTGACTTCGAACTTGTTACCGGATCGATTGTTTCTCTCCGGATATCTGCGCCTAAACCGCGTAACTTTTCAATGATTTCTGCATAGCCACGTTCGATGTGATAAATTTCACGGATTTCTGTTTCACCATCAGCAAGCAATCCGGCGATCACCAGCGCTGCACCGGCACGCAGATCTGAAGCAACGACTGTTGCAGAAGTCAATGGCGTCGGTCCCGTAATGATAGCGGCTCTGCCCTCGACTCTGCCGCTGGCGTTCATGCGGCGCAATTCGTCAATATGCTTAAATCGTGCGGAATAAATCGTGTCGGTGATCATCGATGACCCTTCCGCCTGCGTCATCAGCACAGAAAAGGGCTGCTGAAGATCCGTAGCGAATCCTGGATAAACAAGGGTTTTCACGTCAATTGCCTTCAATTTCTCGGGTTTCGGAATATGAATCGATTCTTCGCCTTCCTGCACTTCCACACCCATTTCACGCAATTTGGCTGTTAAAGCTTCCATATGGAAAGGAATGACGTTATCAATAGTTATGCCGTCACCGGCTGCAGCTGCAAGAATCATAAATGTACCTGCTTCGATCCGGTCCGGAATGATTGTATGGTTTGTGCCATGCAATTCTTCAACACCGTCGATACGGATAACATTTGTTCCCGCTCCTTTGATTTTCGCGCCCATATTGGTCAATAAAGTCGCTACATCGATAATTTCAGGTTCTTTTGCTGCATTTTCAATAGTCGTCTGGCCTTTTGCCAAGACTGCTGCCAGCATAATATTGATGGTAGCGCCGACTGAAACAACATCCAGATAGATTTTCGCTCCGCGAAGTTCATCTGCGCGAAGGTAGATGGCGCCGTGTTCATTTGTTACTTTGGCACCCAGTGCTTCAAAACCTTTGATGTGCTGATCGATTGGACGTGGTCCCAGGAAACAGCCGCCTGGCAGTCCGATAGCTGCATGTTTGAAACGGCCAAGCATTGCACCCATCATATAGTAGGAAGCGCGCAATTTCTTCACATTGCCGTTTGGCAGCGGCATGTCGATCATATTTGTTGGATCGATGCTCATTGTGCCGTCTTCGAAACTCACTTCTCCACCGATTTCTTCCAGGATATTCTTCAACGTCCATACGTCAGAAATGCCAGGCAAACCTTCAATCTGAACAGGTGAATTCGCCAAAATCGATGCGGGGATCAATGCTACCGCGCTATTTTTTGCTCCATTGACTTTTATCGTCCCAGACAGGCGATTTCCGCCTGTAATTTTATAAACGTCCATCAGTATTCTCCTTTATCCTACTTTTATGGCTATCCGATGCGTCGGTTGCCGCTTTTCCGGAAAACCATAAAAGTCCGATTGGCCCAGTTTGCCTTAAACATTCCGGACTCGGTTTCCTAATTATATTATTTTTCAGTCCGTTTTTCCCAGTCAGCCAAAAATGCTTCGATTCCTTTATCCGTCAACGGGTGTTTAAACATTTGCTCCATTACTTTAATTGGCATCGTGCCGATATGGGCACCATTCAAAGCTGCTTCCGTCACGTGTTGAGGGTGGCGGATTGAAGCTGCGATGATTTCTGAATCGATATCATGGATTGCAAAGATTTCTGCAATTGTCGCAATAAGATCCATCCCGTTGTGGCCAATATCATCAAGACGGCCAAGGAAAGGTGATACATAAGCTGCGCCGGCACGTGCTGCAAGCAAAGCCTGGTTTGCGCTGAAAATCAATGTAACGTTAACTTTTTTGCCTTCGCCAGCAAGAACGGCACATGCTTTCAAGCCGTCTGGAGTCATAGGCAGCTTCACTGTGATATTTGGTGCAAGCTCAGCAAGCTCGCGCCCTTCTTTGATCATGCTTTCTGCATCAAGAGCAATAACTTCGCCGCTGATAGAACCATCAACCAATGCAGCAATTTCTTTCAAACGGTCGTGGAAAGATACGTTTTTCTCTTTTGCCACCAGTGATGGGTTTGTTGTAACACCGGATAGGATGCCCCATGAATGTGCTTCTTTAATTTCGTCAAAATTTGCTGTATCAATGAAAAATTTCATAATATTTTTTCCTCCTGTAGTACGGAAAAAAGAGAAGGCGCTTTTTGTCGCTGCTTCTCTCTTCCATCTATTTGCATTCTGTCTTATTGCGCTTTGCCTGAACTTCCGAATTCACGCATTTTGCCGATAACTGTGTTTTTGATTGCTTCGCGTGCAGGACCCATGTATTTGCGCGGATCGTAGACAACTTTATCGTTATCCAATACTTCACGTACTGCTTTTGCGGAAGCGATTTGGCTTTCTGTATTAACATTGATCTTCGCTGTTCCAAGTGATACAGAACGTTGAATATCCTTAACTGGAATTCCTGTACCGCCGTGCAGAACAAGCGGCAGATCACAAAACTGCGAAATTTCTTCCATTTCCTTAAACCCAAGGTTCGGCTCGCCTTTATAAGGTCCGTGAACTGAACCAAGTGCAGGAGCCAGGCAATCAATTCCAGTCTGCTCGACCAATTGTTTGCATTCCTGTGGATCGGCGTAAATAACGCCATCAGCGATAATATCATCTTCCTGGCCGCCAACCGTGCCTAATTCAGCTTCCACAGATACGTTATGTTTATGTGCATACTCGACAACTTGTCTCGTTATCTCAATATTCTCTTCAAAAGGATGGTGAGATGCATCAATCATTACTGAGGTAAATCCAGCATCGATTGCTTCCTTGCATTTTTCGAAGCTTGAGCCATGGTCCAAATGAATTGCCACAGGCACTGTTATTTTATAGTCGTGCATAAGGCCCTTCACCATGTTTACTACCGTTGTGAATCCACCCATATAACGGGCAGCTCCTTCTGATACTCCACAAATAACCGGAGAATTCTCCTCTTGTGCAGCCTGAAGAATCGCCTGTGTGAATTCCAAATTGTTCAAGTTGAACTGACCAATTGCGTATCCTTCTTCTTTACCTTTTATCATCATTTCTTTCATTGAAACCAATGCCATGACAAACTTCCTCCTCAGGGACTAAATAAAGCAAATACCTTCCCTATCATAACAAAAACTGTATCTATCCGCCACTTCCCAGTGTATCAGTCTTCTAACAATTTCTTTACAGTCTCGCGTAACTCGAATACGTCGAACGGTTTTGTGAAGTGGCGCACCGCTCCCCATGTCTTCGCTTCTTCGATTAAATTCAATTCACCATAGGCAGTCATCATCACCACTTGTACACCTTCGCATTCCTGTTTCATTCGTTTTAGAATTTCAATGCCATCCATTCCTGGAATTTTCATATCAAGCAGGACTAATTCCGGCCGCAGCTGTTCAAAAATATCCAATGCTTCACGACCATTGCTGGCGGAAAGGGTCTCAAAGCCTTCTTTCGAAAAAACCTCTTCCAACAACATCCGGATTCCCGGTTGGTCGTCTACAATCAAAATCGTTTTCAAATAGTTTCCTCCTAACTCTTCTCCCCGCATTTTATCTGTTGATGCATCTGCTATACTTTTGCTTGAGGTGAAAGAATTGAAAATATTCTCTGCACAATTAACTAAGCTGTTTCAGCAAATCGACGGTCATAAAGATACCCTCGAAGACGTCGCGCGCCTTCTTGCCCAGGCTGTTATCAGTGAAGGCACCATCTGTCTTGCTGCCTTCGGTGAAATGAAAGCCGTGGCCGCTGCCGCACTCGACGGCGATGAGCCGCTGCCTTCTGCCAGCGAATGGAAACCGGAAAGCATTCTAACCAGCGCAGACCGTGTCTTCATTCTAGCAAAAAAAGATGAAGGGGATGAACTTGCAGGCAGATTGTCCGATGCCGCCATCCCATTCGCCATGCTCTGCGCGGAGTCAAAAGAGACAGATCTTCCGGAAGTCTTCCTGTCGCTTGGCATCGATAATGGCATCCCTGTGGCTGAAACTGGCAGCCGAAACGTCATGCCCCATGCGATGGCAGCACTCTATGCTTACCACATCATCAAGTTGATGATGGACGAGATGCTGGCTGAAGAATCCTATTAAACCGAAAAGCCTTCCCGGATTTAATTTACCGGAAAGGCTTTTGTTTTTTGTTTAATTATTTATTTTCAATCGATGCTCTGACAAATTCACGGAACAATGGCTGCGGACGGTTCGGGCGCGAGATGAATTCCGGGTGGAATTGGCAAGCCACGAACCATGGGTGATCAGCAATTTCGATGATTTCAACCAGGCGGCCATCCGGGCTTGTACCCGAGAAGACGAAACCGGCTGCTTCGAATTGCTCGCGGAATTCGTTGTTGAACTCGTAGCGGTGGCGGTGGCGTTCGTACACCAACGATTCGCCGTAAGCTTCATACGCTTTTGTACCTTCCTGCAATTTCGCAGGTTGAAGTCCGAGGCGCAAAGTGCCGCCAAGATCTTCGATATCTTTTTGCTCCGGCAGTAAATCGATGACCGGATACGAAGTTTTCGGGTTTAATTCTGAAGAATGGGCATCTTCCATTCCCATCAGGCTGCGTGCGAATTCAACGGATGCCAGCTGCATCCCTAAGCAAATACCGAAGAATGGCACTTTGTTTTCACGTGCATATTTCGTTGCGACGATCTTGCCTTCCACTCCGCGGTCCCCGAAACCACCTGGAACCAGGATGCCGTCACAATTGTTCAATTTCTCTTCAACGTTTTCGGCATTAACGTGTTCTGCATTAATCCAATCAACTTCAATTTCCGAATCAAAAGCAAAACCTGCGTGTTTCAATGATTCCACAACTGAAATGTAAGCATCCTGCAACTCGACGTATTTACCGACAAGGCCGATGCGGACTGTTTTCTTCAGTGATTTCACTTTTTCCACAAGCCCAGTCCATTCCGTCATGTCCGCTTCAGGCGCTTCGATGCCGAAATGGTCAAGCACGATCTGGTCCATGTTCTGCTCCTGCAAACGAAGCGGCATTTCATATATCACATCAACGTCACGCGATTCGATAACTTCTTCCGCTTTAATGTCACAGAATAAGGCAATCTTATCTTTCATATCCTGCGGCACCGGATGTTCCGTACGGACGACGATCAGGTTAGGCTGAATACCCAAACTGCGCAATTCCTTGACACTGTGCTGGGTCGGTTTTGTTTTCATTTCTTTTGCTGCACCAAGGTAAGGGATCAATGTACAGTGGATGTACATAACTTCCTCGCGTCCAAGGTCTGATTTCATCTGGCGAATCGCTTCCAGGAATGGCAGAGACTCGATATCCCCAACTGTTCCCCCGATTTCCGTGATGACTACGTCCGCTTTTGCCGTTTTCGCTGCACGCAGCAAACGATCTTTGATTTCATTGGTGATGTGCGGAATTACTTGGACTGTTCCGCCAAGATAATCGCCGCGGCGCTCTTTTTGGATAACTGTCGAATAGACTTTCCCCGTCGTCACATTCGAATATTTGTTCAAGTT
This sequence comes from Planococcus halotolerans, assembly GCF_003289955.1. Taxonomy (GTDB): domain Bacteria; phylum Bacillota; class Bacilli; order Bacillales_A; family Planococcaceae; genus Planococcus; species Planococcus halotolerans. The sequence continues at coordinate 112,067 of NZ_QLZR01000001.1, forward strand.
GATGTCGATGAAACGCTCGTAGTGGCCAAGATCCAAATCCGTTTCCGCGCCGTCATCCGTTACGAAAACTTCTCCGTGCTGGTAAGGGCTCATCGTGCCCGGGTCAATGTTGATGTATGGATCGAATTTCTGGATTGTGACGTTCAATCCTCTGTTTTTCAATAAACGCCCAAGTGAAGCAGCGGTGATGCCTTTTCCGAGTGACGATACTACGCCGCCGGTTACGAATATATACTTTGTCATGCTTGTTTCCTCCTCGATTTTAGAAGACGTGCTTTGTGGGAAAATGCTTTAATAAGCGAGAAATTTCTCTAGCGCCGGCGCGCCTATGAAGCAGGCAAATGCCGACCGGAGCTATAAGACGAGTGTACTTCTTAGCTTATAGCAGGAGGCAAGGTGCGCCAAACGAAGATGGCGCCTCCTTTGCGACGAGCTTGCGCAGGAGCATAATCTTAGTCTTGTCCAAAGCGCCGAAGCGACTCTTTAAAGAATTTTCTTTATAAAACTATTGTCCGGGAAAAAATAAAAAGCGCCCCTCCTGCTGCGTGCAGAGGGAGCGCATAAACTGTACGAATCATTTCTCCTGTTTTAAGGAGCCCAGTAAAATCTTATCCAGTCCTGCGATTAAAGTCAAGGTAAAAAAATGTTCTGATTACTTCAACTCTTCGTCTTCTTCTTCATCTTCTTCGTCTTCTTCATCAATGATGTTGCCATCGATGTCTTCGACCAGTACGTCAACATCCTCTTCATCCTCGTCTTCGTCAGTTTCCGCATCGAAATCGATTACTTCCACTTCTTCGCCGAGTTTAGGAGTTACATCCTCGTCATCTTCTTCATCTTCGTCAAAATCATCGAAGTCGAGTTCATCTTCCATTTCAAGGTCCATGTCTTCGAATTCTTCATCGTCCGCAACTTTCGCTTTCTTCTTGCGGGCTTTTACAGTCGGTGCAGATTCTTCTTCGATCTGTTCAACCGGATACCACTCGCGAAGGCCCCAACGGTTTTCGCCCAGGATCAGGAAGCGTCCATCAATATTCATGTCTGTGTAGAATTGCACAAGGCGGGCTTTCATATCTTCTCTTGAAAGGCCCAACAAGTTTTCAATTTCCTCGACGATTTCAGGATATGTTTTTGTTTCATGGGTTTCAGCCAATAATGCGTATGTTAAGTCTACAAACGACTCTTCGATTAGTTCTTCTCTGGATAATTCACGTAATTTCAATTACCGCACGTCCCTTCTTCTCTCTTAACTTAATTCATTATATACAAAGTCTCTTCAGTCCGCTACCGTGACTTGTTTTTTCTTTTCCCCAATTCCTTCCACCCATAATAAAACAGGTACAGCGACAGGATGATTAACGGAATGGAACCCAGTGCTCTATTGTACAGGAAAACGATCAATATGATACACACAATTACGATCAGGTAATTTACATACTTCGGCATAGTTAATCATCCTTTATGGCCCACGTGCAATTTCTTCTATTATAACTGAGTTTCCTGAATATATCGAATAGCATTTCGGATCAATCCGGAGAGCCGGCTGTATGTTGCCCCACATGTCAGTCACATGCAGATTTGTGCTGAACGTACGCAAGCGGGCGTTAATCGCGCGTAAATCTGTTTAATCGCCCACAAATCATTTTATTCGCCCATATTTTTTTCTAATCGCCCATAAACTTTTCTAATCGCCCATAACTCGATTTAATCGCCCACAACTTCCAAAATCAATCAAATCCAAGCATGAAAAACCCGTCTGCAAAGGATGCAAACGGGTTTTCACTAAAAATCTTACATATTCCGGCGATATTGGCCGCCGACTTCGTATAAAGCTGTCGTGATTTGGCCAAGGCTTGCCACTTTTACAGTTTCCATCAATTCTTCAAAGATGTTGCCGCCAGTTTTCGCGGCCTGTTTCAAGCGTTCAAGCGCTTCGTCCGAGTTATTGCGATCCTGGAAGGCACGCAGCTTCTCGATTTGTGCTTCTTTTTCCTCTTTGGTGGCGCGGGCGATTTCCATCGCGTTGATGTCATCGTCCGATTGCGGATTCGGGTTCAGATACGTATTGACTCCGATAATCGGCAATTCACCTGTGTGTTTCTTCATTTCGTAATGCATGGATTCTTCCTGGATTTTGCCGCGCTGGTATTGTGTTTCCATTGCGCCAAGTACGCCGCCGCGGTCGTTGATGCGGTCGAATTCCTGCAATACCGCTTCTTCAACAAGCTGCGTCATTTCTTCTATAATGAATGCCCCCTGCAGCGGGTTTTCGTTTTTCGACAAGCCATGCTCTTTCGTGATGATCATCTGGATCGCCATAGCGCGGCGCACAGATTCCTCAGTCGGAGTCGTGATGGCTTCGTCATAAGCATTTGTATGAAGCGAGTTGCAGTTATCCTGCAGCGCCATCAATGCCTGCAGCGTCGTGCGGATATCGTTGAAGTCGATTTCCTGTGCGTGAAGGCTGCGGCCTGAAGTCTGAACATGGTATTTCAGTTTCTGGCTGCGTTCATTGGCACCGTATTTATCGCGCATCACGATTGCCCAGATGCGTCTTGCCACGCGGCCGATAACCGTGTATTCCGGATCCAGGCCGTTCGAGAAGAAGAACGACAAGTTCGGCGCAAAGTCATCGATGTTCATGCCGCGGCTTAAATAATATTCCACGTAAGTGAAGCCGTTCGACAGCGTGAAGGCGAGTTGAGAAATTGGATTCGCGCCCGCTTCCGCAATGTGATAGCCCGAAATCGATACAGAATAGTAATTGCGCACTTTATGGTCGATAAAGTATTGCTGGATATCACCCATCATACGCAACGCGAATTCAGTTGAGAAGATACAGGTATTCTGCCCTTGGTCTTCTTTCAGGATATCCGCCTGGACAGTTCCGCGGACCACTTGCAGCGTTCCTTCACGGACTTCCGTGAATTCTTCGACGGTCAATGTGCGGCCGAGTTCTTCTTCACGTTTTTTGACTTGCTGGTCGATCGCCGTGTTCATGAACATCGCAAGGATGATCGGCGCCGGTCCATTGATTGTCATTGAAACAGAAGTGGACGGTGCGCACAAATCAAAGCCGTCATATAGTTTCTTCATATCTTCAAGAGTACAGATGGATACACCCGACTCGCCGACTTTTCCGTAAATGTCGGGACGGTGATCCGGATCTTCGCCGTAAAGCGTTACAGAATCGAATGCCGTCGACAAACGTTTCGCATCATCGTCTTTCGACAGGTAATGGAAGCGGCGGTTTGTGCGTTCCGGCGTTCCTTCGCCCGCGAATTGGCGTTTCGGATCTTCTCCAGCCCGTTTGAACGGGAATACGCCAGCCGTGTAAGGGAATGAACCCGGTACGTTTTCAGCGTAAACCCAGCTGAGGATTTCTCCGTAATCAACGAATTTCGGCAATACGACTCTCGGAATCTTCAGGCCGGACAAGCTTTCCGTACGTAAAATCGTGCGGATTTCCTTGTCGCGGACAGTGGTCACGAATTCATCGCCTGTATAGGCTTCTTTCAAAGCCGACCAGTTTTCAAGAATGCGTTTCGATTCATTCGTCAATTGATCGCGAATGCCATTAGCAAGAGATTCAAGCGAATTAACCAATGCATCGTCCGGTGAATTTTTCTTCACTTCTTCGATGGCACCTTCCAATTGGAACAAACGGCGGGCAAATGCTGCCTGTTCTTTTGACTTGGCATGGTAGCCGCGTACTGTATCCGTCAATTCACGCAAATAATAACGGCGGTCATTCGGGATGATCAGATTCTCTTTTTGGGTTTTTGCGAATTGTTCATAATCCGTTTCCCAGTCAGTTCCACATTTTTCATTGACTATTGCCACCAATGCCGCAAATAGGGAATTTGTTCCTTTATCATTGAACTGGCTGGCAATTGTGCCATAAACCGGCATTTTATCCAAGGCTTCATCAAAACGCATATGGCTGCGCTGGAATTGCTTTTGAACTTGGCGAAGTGCATCTTCTGAACCTTTACGCTCGAATTTATTGATGACGATCAAATCTGCATAATCGATCATGTCGATTTTTTCAAGTTGGGAAGGAGCTCCGAACTCACTTGTCATCACGTACATGGAGACATCCGAGAAGTTGGCGATTTCAGCATCGCCCTGGCCGATTCCGCTCGTTTCCACGACGATCAGGTCGAAGCCGGCAGCTTTGATCACGTCGAGTACGTCACCAAGAGCTGCGGACAATTCCGTGCGTGAACCACGGGTTGCAAGACTTCTCATAAAGACGCGTTTGTTGAAAATGGCATTCATGCGGATCCGGTCACCCAAGAGGGCCCCACCCGTTTTCTGTTTTGTCGGGTCGATTGACAGGATTGCGATGTTTTTGCCTGGCAATTCAGTGAGGAAACGGCGGATCAATTCATCCGTTAACGAGCTTTTCCCCGCTCCGCCTGTTCCGGTGATACCTAGGACCGGTGTATTCTTTGATGCTTTTTTAACTGTTTCCATCAAATCGGCTGTATCACCGCCGCGGGTATGCGTTTCTTCTGCGGCTGTGATCAAGTTAGCAACTGTTACCGGATTTTCTGGAGACAGGTTGTCCAAAGTAAGACCCTCTTTGACAGTCGAGAAATCACATTCTTCCACGATTTCCGTGATCATTCCCTGCAGGCCTTTTTTACGGCCGTCTTCAGGAGAGAAGATGCGGGCAATGCCGTAATCATGAAGTTCCATAATTTCACGCGGCAGAATGACCCCTCCGCCTCCGCCATAAATGCGGATATGTCCTGCACCTTTTTCCGCCAAAAGATCGTGCATGTATTTAAAGTATTCAACGTGGCCGCCCTGATAAGAAGAGATGGCGATGCCCTGTACATCTTCCTGGATTGCAGCATTAACAACTTCTTCAACAGAACGGTTATGTCCAAGATGGATCACTTCCACTCCTGTCGACTGAAGGATACGGCGCATGATATTAATCGAAGCGTCGTGTCCGTCAAACAACGCGGAAGCCGTCACAAAACGGATATGGTTTTTCGGCTGGTACGTTTTTGATTCCTGGATTGTAGCCATTTATTAGTAGCCCCCTGTTATCGAGATTTTTTCTCCTGCCATCCCCTGCAGAAGGAACTTCGTTTGCATTGCGATAAATTCTTGAATGGTGAAGTCGCGCAGGGCCCAGCGGCGGAATGCCCACATCTGGCCCTGAACGAATAAATGATGGGACGCCAAAACGATTTCCTTCGGCGTCAGATCCACCTGCCCGCGTTCGGCGCATTCAGTCAATAGGCGCTCGAAAAGGGAGACCATTTCCGTTTCCTTTTTCAGCACGTATTGCAAGGCGTCTTTCGGCAATGATTTCGATTCCTGGTACATGACGACAAATTCATCCTGCATATCATCGATCAATCCGTAATAATGCTCGAGTGCAGTAATCAGCACTTCCCATGAGCCATTTTCCATATCGATCGTTGCAAGGCGTGAATGCACTTCGTCATAAATCGAGTCACAGACCAGATAAAGCACATCTTCTTTTGTACGGATGTATTCATATAAAGTGCCGATGCTGAAGCCTGCTGCTTTGGCGATTTCTCTAGTAGTCGTGCGGTGAAAGCCTTTTTCTTTAAAAAGCGTGACAGCGCCGCGGATCATTTGCGCTCGGCGCTTTTCGATCAGGCTTTCATCTTTTACGGAAGACTGTATTGCACGCTTTTCATTCATAGGCCTGCCTCCGATTATTTTGTGACCATACGGGAAATGACCAAACGCTGGATTTCCTGTGTGCCTTCATAGATTTGGGTGATTTTCGCGTCGCGCATGAAGCGTTCGACCGGATAATCTTTCGTGTAGCCGTAACCGCCGAATACCTGCACAGCTTCAACTGTAACTTTCATCGCTGTATCGCCAGCCATCAATTTAGCCATAGCCGATTCTTTGCTGTAAGAGTATTTATTCGACTCAAGCCAAGCAGCCTGGTAAGTCAACAGGCGTGAAGCTTCGATTGAAGTCGCCATATCCGCCAGTTTGAATGAAATCCCCTGGTTCGCAGCAATCGGTTTGCCGAATTGCTCGCGCTCTTTCGCATAATCGATTGCAGCGTCCATTGCACCTTGTGCGATGCCGACTGCCTGTGCAGCGATTCCGTTGCGTCCGCCGTCAAGTGTCTGCATTGCGATTTTAAAGCCCTGGCCAAGTTCGCCGAGCATATTTTCTTTCGGTACACGGCAGTTGTCGAAAATGATTTCAGTTGTTGGGCTTGAACGGATTCCGAGTTTCTTCTCTTTTTTGCCGACAGAGAAGCCTTCGAAATCTTTTTCTACGATGAACGCAGTTGTCCCTTTATGTTTTGAAGTCGGGTCAGTCACAGCAAAGACGATATAAATGTCGGCAATGCCGCCGTTTGTGATGAAGATCTTCGAACCGTTAAGGATCCAGTGGTCGCCGTCTTCTTTGGCATTTGTTTTCATGCCGCCCGCATCCGAACCAGAAGCCGGTTCAGTCAGACCATAAGCGCCAATTTTCGAACCTTCTGCCATCGGACGAAGATATTTCTGTTTCTGCTCTTCTGTTCCGAATGTGTATACCGGCCATCCCGCAAGTGATGTATGCGCTGAAAGGGTTACACCTGTTGATGCACAAACGCGTGACAATTCTTCAACTGCGATGCAATACGCCAAGTAATCGGAACCGATTCCGCCGTATTCTTCCGGCCAAGGAATCCCAGTCAGGCCAAGTTCAGCCATCTTGTCGAAAATTTCGCGGTCAAAGCGTTCTTCTTCGTCACGCTCTTCTGCTGTCGGTGCCACTTCTTTGTTTGCAAAATCGCGCACCATTTTACGGATCATTTCATGTTCTTCGCTTAATTTAAAATTCATTTTCATTTTCCCCCTGCTATTTTAATAATTGCTTGCTGATAACGATTCGTTGAATTTCACTCGTGCCTTCGTAGATTTCTGTCACTTTCGCGTCGCGGAACAAGCGCTCCACCGGATAATCTTTTGTATAGCCGTAGCCGCCGTATACCTGAATTGCTTCAATAGCAATATCCATAGCAGCTTTTGAGGCGAATAACTTCGCCATCGACGCTTCTTTATTGCAATTCTTGCCTTCAGAATAGAGACTGGCAGCGTTATAGACGAGAAGTTTTGCCGCCTCAACCTGAGTAGCCATGTCTGCAAGTTTAAACGCAATGCCTTGCTGCTGGGCAATCGGTTTACCGAATTGCTCACGTTCTTTAGCATAGGCAACTGAATACTCGTAGGCAGCTTCGGCAATACCCAGCGCCTGAGCGGCGATGCCGATACGGCCGACATTCAAGTTAGCCATGGCAATGCTGAAGCCTTTGTTTTCCTTGCCCAGAAGATTTTCAGCGGGAACTCTCATATTGTCGAACGTAAGCTGCACAGTTCTTGAACCGTGCATTCCCATTTTTTTCTCATCTTTGCCGATGATCAGGCCTGGAAAATCTTTTTCGACAATAAAAGCGGAGATGCCGCGCGAGCCGGCTTCCGGTTTCGTGGAAGCGAAGACGATATAAGTATCCGCTTCGCCGCCATTCGTGATAAACACTTTTGAACCGTTCAATACATACTCGTCGCCGTCCAGCACAGCTCTTGTCTTCAAACTTCCTGCATCAGAACCGGCTGCTGGTTCTGTCAGGCAAAACGCGCCGAGATATTCGCCGCTTGCAAGTTTCGGCACATATTTAGCAATCTGCTCTTCTGTCCCAAAATGCAAAATCGGATTCGTTCCGACTGAAGTGTGGACGGAAAGAATAACGCCGATGACGCCGCTTGCTTTCGATAATTCATGGATAGCTGTGATATATGAAGTGAAATCCATTTCCGAGCCGCCGTATTTTTCCGGAGCTGTAATGCCCATCAAGCCAAGACCAGCCATTTTGTTCAAAATTCCCCGTGGAAATTCGCCTTCTTCCATCTTTTCGATAAAAGGCGTAATTTCTTCTTTAGCAAAATCGCGCACCATATTGCGCATCATTATTTGTTCATCTGTAAAATGTAAATCCACTGCGGGTTCCCCCTCGATTAATTATATTCGTAGAATCCGCGTCCTGTTTTTTTGCCAAGCCAACCGGCTTTCACGTACTGGCGCAATAATGGGCTTGGGCGGTATTTGCTGTCGCCAAAGCCTTCATGAAGAACTTCCATGATGTAAAGGCATGTGTCGAGTCCGATAAAATCAGCCAGCTCGAGCGGGCCCATCGGATGGTTCATGCCCATTTTCATAATGCTGTCGATCGCTTCTTTCGTCGCGACGCCTTCCTGTAGCGTGAAAACTGCTTCATTGATCATCGGCATCAGGATACGGTTTGAAACGAAACCAGGAAAGTCGTTGCATTCCACTGGTGTTTTCGACAATTTCAATGTCATTTCTTCAATTGTTTTATAAACTTCATCCGTTGTCGCAAGGCCGCGGATGATTTCAACCAATTTCATGACCGGCACGGGGTTCATAAAGTGCATGCCGATAACCTGCTCCGGACGGTTCGTTGCAGCAGCAATTTCCGTGATTGGCAATGAAGACGTGTTAGTCGCCAGAATAGCGTGCTTCGGCGCCACTTCATCAAGCGTTTTGAAAATGCTGTGCTTGATTTCCATGTTTTCAACTGCCGCTTCGATGACGATATCGACGTCATGGGCGTCTTTTAAATCAAATGAAGACGTAATGCGTCCAAGAGTTTCTGACTTTTCGTCTTCCGTCATACGACCCTTTTCCACATTGCGGGAAAGGTTTTTCGTGATATTCGTAATTCCGCGCTCATACGCTTCCTGTTTCATATCATTCAACTTCACATTAAATCCAGCTTGAGCGCAGACTTGCGCGATGCCGGAGCCCATTTGTCCGGATCCGATCACCATTACATTTTGAATTGCCATTCTTATTTTGCCTCCTTAGGAACTTCGATCATGATTGCATCGCCTTGTCCGCCGCCTGAGCAGATTGCCGCAATGCCGATTCCGCCGCCACGGCGTTTCAGTTCATATGCAAGAGTCAGGATGATGCGTGTTCCGCTTGCACCAATCGGGTGTCCAAGTGCTACAGATCCACCGTTGACGTTCACTTTTTCTGCATCCAACCCGGCAATTTTCGAACTCGCCAGTGCTACAGCTGCGAATGCTTCATTGATTTCGAATAAATCGATGTCATCCAAAGATTTGCCTGTTTTCTTCAATAGCTCGTTGATGACGAGACCCGGTGTTTCCGGGAAACGGTGCGGTTCTACAGCCACTTCTGTGTGAGAAAGTACGTACGCTAATGGCGTTTTACCATCCCTTTGTGCGCGTTCTTCACTCATCAGGATAAGTGCAGCCGCTCCGTCATTGATCCCTGGTGCATTTCCGGCAGTGATTGTGCCGTCTTTGCCGAATGCCGGTTTCAGTTTTGCAAGCGCATCGGCAGTCGTGCCTTCGCGCGGCGCTTCATCTACTTCCACTCTAATCGGATCACCTTTGCGCTGCTTCACTTCGATCGCTGTGATTTCTTCAGCAAAAATGTCTTTCGATTTGATGGCGCGTTCATGTGAACGGACAGACCATTCATCTTGTTTTTCACGCGTCAAGCCGTGCTCTTCTGCTGTCGAGTTTCCGTATGTGCCCATGTGGACTTTGTCCGGATGGAATGAACACGACAATCCGTCATGAACCATTCCGTCAATAACTTGGGAATCACCCATGCGTAAGCCCCAGCGTGCTTTCGGCAAATAGTAAGGCGCGTTCGACATGGATTCCATTCCGCCGGCTACGATTACTTCTTCGTCACCAAGGCGGATGATCTGGTCTGCCATCGTTACTGAACGAAGACCTGATGCACAAACTTTATTGATTGTTTCCGATTTAACGTTATATGGAATGCCGGCTTTATAAGCGGCCTGTCTTGATGGAATCTGGCCCTGACCAGCCTGCAGAACATTGCCCATGATCACTTCCTGAACATCTTCCGGCTGGATATTTGCACGGTTCATTGCTTCTTTGATTGCTGCAGCGCCTAGGTCACTGGCTGTCAATGAACTCAGACCGCCTCCGTATTTCCCAAATGCTGTTCTTGCGCCATCAATGATAACTGTTTTTGCCATGATAAATTCTCCTCCCATTTTGTAAACGTTTTCACATGAAATAAAAAAATTTTGGATGTGCTTTTTTCTCGGAATCGACGATAAATGGTGAAAAATCGACGATAAACTCATGAAAATCGACGATAAACCTTTAAAAATCGACGATAAATACCGGAATCGCTGATAAATCAAGAAAAATCGCTGATAAACCTCTGAAAACCGCTGATAAATATTCAATGCCTCACTAGCTTCAGAGGGTTACCATTTCTAGAATTGGAGACAGGTCATACTTGCTCCTGCACCACTACGCTTCGCTCCGTTGCTTCGTCGCAAATTTTATTCGCCGAATTCCTTTCGGCGAATAAAATTGACTGAACGCTCGCTCGACAATTTCTCGTGAAAAAAGGGAGCTTTTACACTCCCTCCTCTTATCTTTCATATTATAGAATTATCCCACTTTTAGCAATGTTTATCCCGTTTTAATGGTCAGTAAGGCTCCCACTTTGCCAAGCGGTAGCTCAACTGACCCTAAAAACCCGAATGGATCAACTAACATTCAGCGGAAAAATAGACTCCGCTGAATGAAGTTTCTCTTTATTGGACAATAGTCTCTTCCGGCATCGGAGTTTCTTTGCCGAAGATCGCCATTTCAAGCAGTTCGGACACGTCATAAGTGCCTACTGTTTCTTCAACTTCTTTCGCTTTCGTTCCATCTGACAGCATTGTCAGGCAGTACGGACAACCGGAAGAAATCATTGTAGGGTTAACTTCGAGTGCCTGCTCGGTACGCGCAACGTTCACGCGGTGTCCGGCATCTTCTTCCATCCACATCAATCCGCCACCGGCGCCACAGCACATTCCGTCCTGGCGGTTACGGACCATTTCAACAAGTTCGACGCCTTCGATTGATTTCAAGATCTCACGCGGTGCGTCATAGACATCGTTGTAGCGTCCAAGGTAGCAGGAATCATGGAACGTAATTTTTTCATGTACCGGATATTGCGGTTTCAGCTTGCCTTCCTGCAATAGCTCGAACAGCATTTCGGTATGGTGGTAGACTTCAGCCTGGAAACCGAAATCAGGATACTCATTTTTGAAGATATTGTATGCGTGTGGATCGATTGTAACGATTTTCTTGATATCCGCTTTTTCAAACTCTTTGATATTCGCAGTCGCAAGTTCCTGGAACAGGAATTCGTTCCCTAGGCGGCGCGGTGTATCTCCGGAGTTCTTTTCTTTATTGCCAAGAATTGCGAATTTCACTCCCGCTTCATTCATCAGACGGGCAAATGACAGAGCGATTTTTTGAGAGCGGCTATCGAATGAACCCATTGAACCAACCCAGAACAGGAATTCGAATTCTTCTCCAGCTTTGTTCATCTCTTTGACAGTCGGGATATGAACGTCTTCACGCGCATCTCTCCAGTTTTCTTTATCTTTGCGGTTAAGGCCCCATGGATTCCCCTGCTTCTCGATGTTTGTCATCGCGCGCTGAGCATCTTTATCCATTCTCCCTTCAGTCATAACAAGGTAACGGCGAAGGTCGATGATTTTATCGACGTGCTCGTTCATTACCGGACATTGGTCTTCACAGTTACGGCAAGTCGTACATGCCCAGATTTCTTCTTCTGTGATAACGTCTCCGATAAGGCTTGGGCTGTAAAGATCATCGATGCTTACGCCTTCAGCGCCAGCAGCCATAGCCAACTGGTTTCCTTGCGTATTGCCGAATGCCATTGCAGGCACCCAAGGTTTTTTCTGGGTCATTACTGCACCCGTGTTTGTTAAATTATCACGGAGTTTTGTAATAAGGTCCATCGGCGACAGCATTTTCCCTGTACCGGTTGCTGGACACATATTCGTGCATCGTCCACATTCAACGCAAGCGTAGAAGTCGATCATCTGTGCCTGGTTGAAATCTGTGATTTTGCCGACACCAAATGTAGGCATAGCGTCTGGATCATTTTCATCCGCTTCTTCCATCTCTTCAAAATTGATCGGCTTCAAGCGGCCGACGTGATCAACACGGTGGAACCATGTGTTGACCGGCCCGAAGATCAAGTGAGCATGTTTCGATTGTGGAACATAAACAAGGAATGTTAACAGGAACAATAAATGTGCCCACCACATAACATAGAAAATTGACGCTGCCGCTACTTCCGGAAGGCCAGAGAATAGCATCGCGAATAAAGAAGCAACCGGCTCTGTCCAAGCTGTCGGATGGTTCTGCCAAATCATTCCGGCGCCATTTCCGACCAGGACTGTAACCATCAAACCGCCGATGAAAATGAGCACAAGCCCGGATTTCCAACCGCGTTTCAAACGAACCAATTTTTCAATATAACGTCTGTAGAATGCCCACACCACGGCAACCAGAATTGTTAACGTTACAATTTCCTGGAAAAACGTAAACGCCGGATACAGTGGTCCCAGCGGCAAATGAGAACCTGGTGACAAGCCTTTGATAATAAAATCGATGGCGCTTGCCTGCACCAACAGGAATCCATAGAAGAACATGACGTGGATTGTTCCACTTTTCTTATCCTTCAATAATTTTTTCTGACCAAAAACGTTGACCATGACTTTGCGGACACGTTCATTGAAATTGTCCTCAAACTCCACTTTTTTCCCAAGTTGGATGTAATCGTAGCGTGACTTCAGCAAATAAACGAATAGATAAACTGCATATATCGTCACAGCCAGGAACAAGATCCAGTTAGCAATGAGCAATGGCTCCATTGATATTCCCCCTTAAAATATATTCCAAAAAATCCTTATTCAAAGCTTACGTGAACTCCCATCGATTGTCGATGCTTAGTTCTATATTAAAATATGAATGAGCATTCAGTCAATAGTTCATTTGAAAGGGTTTTCATATTTCACCTTAATTAATAATATTATTCCACTTCTTTTCATTCACCGGGACAGAAAAAATATCACTAGTTCATACTTTGTGGACATCAATAAAACAAAAAGACATCGCCGATAGCGATGCCTTTCAATCAATAAAAGATAATGGAAAAAGAGGTTCAACCTTATACTTTTTCAACAACTCATTCTTTTCATGACTGACGCCAATCAGAACAGCTGTTGAAGGTCCGCCGGAAGCTTGAAGATCCAGGCCGTTTATCGGTGAAACCGGCTTGCCCAACATTGCTTCTATTTCAGCCTCAATTCCTTTGGACCCAATCGGCCAAAGGGTCTCGATGATTTCTTCTTTTATCAACTGGTTTAATAATTTCATATCTGCAACATGACCAGGCTTGTCCATTACATCTCTGCCTGTCAACGGCAATCCATAAACAAACCACGTTAAGTTTGTATAGCTGATTTCTCTGCTTTTCTTTCCGAGAATTGTTACCGAAATACCAGATTGAAGTGTGCTCATGTTTGTTTCGGAACTTCCTTTCATCGGAATTGGCTGCAATCCGGCTTCTTTAAAAAGTTCTTCTATGCCAGAAACATACTCGGCCCATTGTCCCGCTCCGCTGAAATTATGCAGTAATACTGCCTGTGCTTCACTGCCGGCCGCCCATTGTTCCAGCAATGCCACTCTTGCCGAGAATTTTGCCACAATGCGGTCCGGCGCTTTGATTTCGTCAAACTCTTTTTCGCCAATAGCTGCAGAATTATCAGTTGTCACGACGAGGTCATCAATGATCAGTTCATGTCGCATGGAACGATCTCCCCGCAGTCATTTTAATGATAGATGGCATAACAATCGCCGCTGCTGCTGCATTGACAGATGACGCAAACAACAGTGCCGGCACGGATGCGTAAAAAAATGCCGGCGACAGCAGAAAATAAAAAGGAACAGTTGCGATTACCCCATTGCCGAGAATGAATGCCACCCATTTGATCCAGTTTTTATTTATGTTATGCAATTTCGCAAACAACCAGACGATTGCACCCATTTCCAAAGCAATGAGGAAATGAAAAGGTCCAAGAGGCATGCCGCCAAAGAGCGTTGACAGTAAGTGGCCGAAAATCGCGATAGTGCCAGCCAGTGGAGCCGAAAAAAACAAGACGGCTATCAACGCTGGCATCGTATCGAGCGCAATCGAAGCTATACCGAGCGGAATTTTTATCATACCGCCAACTGCTGATAAGCTGATGAATAAAGCAGCCAGCACCAATTTTTTTGTCTCCATTTTATTCCTCCGATTTTTTGCCTAGTCCGCCGCCTTTGAAAACCTTAGCACTTCTGACATATTCATTGTCTGGCATACCATTTCTTGAGTTGGCTACACGGGCTGCTGCAAAAAGATAATCGGATAGCCGGTTTAAATAGCGCTGCACGACGGATGGGAATTCTTCTCCGGACTTCGTCAATGTCACCGTCTGACGTTCAGCACGGCGTGTAATTGTACGGGCGATATGGAGAGTTGCTGCTGCAGGTGAACCTCCTGGAAGGATAAAGCGTTCCAGCAATGGCGGTTCTTCCACTAACTCATCTATTCTTTTTTCCAAAATTTCCACTGGTGTTTCCGTCATTTTGTATTGGGGATCTTTACGAACATCTGCCAAATCGCCTCCACAATCAAACAACTCATTTTGAATGGCTTCAAGATCTTCCAGCAGATCGGCAAATCTTGATGGATCCAGCTCAGTCATTGCTTTTCCAATAAATGAGTTCACTTCATCAATCGTCCCGTAAGCTTCTATCCGTGGTGCATCTTTATCTGCGCGTGCTCCGATCAGACTCGTCTGCCCTTTGTCACCTGTTTTTGTATAGATTTTCACAATGATCCGCCCCTTTTATAATTTGTGGAATGCCGTACCAAATCCGCGTTATTTGTTGTGCTTCAGCGAAAAGATATTGATAGATCCTCCCGATTACATCCCGCAATTCCCGTTCAACGGGATCAATCGGCACAATGCCCCGGTTCATGTCGGTTAAAATCCAGATCTGTTCCGAACTTCCAGCCTGTTGGCTGACTTTTTTTACTTGCTGTAGAATTTCTTCTTCCGATATTTCATTTTGCAATTGCAGCTTTACCCAATTTTCAAAACCTGCAATGACAGCCGGTTCGCTGATACTCTCCGGACATATTCCTTCATACCAAGACCATTCATCCAATTTCACTTGTTGTTTCACAAATTGCCTTTTACCATTAAAGGCTCCACCGAATACGATTTGCAACTGGCTCCCTCCCCGAATGCTTTTCGATTTTCCCATATAAGTGTGTGGCAATCCCCGTGCAACGCAATTTGTTCCCGAAACGTTTGCTTTTTCGCGCGTGCCAGCAGATTCCGGAGTGGCCCCCCGTGCATGAGAATAGTAAATTCATTGCCTGCCGGCAGATTTTGCAAAGCCGCTTCGACCCGCGTTATCAAATGGTTGAAACTTTCGCCATCAGGAGGAGTATTCAAAAACGGATCATCAATCCAGTCCCGGTAGCTTTGAATATGCTCTAACTCTTTGTAGGTTTTCATTTCCCACTGTCCAAAATTGCATTCCCGAAAGTTCGGGTCTGCCTTATATTCCGCATTCGGAAACAATATCGATGCGGTTTGTCTGCAACGCAGTAAATCACTTCCCCATACTACTCTATTCATCTTATCGGATCTCGCTTTGAATGGCAGTATGGGTTCATCTGTCCAGCCTATGTATTGCTTTTTTATATTTCCGGCAGTCGGTGCATGGCGGATCAGATGAAGAATAAAATCATTATCCATAATAATAACTCAATTCCTTCCACGTAGGCTCCGAACAAATCGCCTGTGACTCCACCAAAGTTTTTATTGCACCATAGGCGGTAAAGAAAAGAGGCGATAAGAAATGCAACGAGTAGCGCAATCCCATTCTGCCACCCTGCCAAAATAATAATTGCTGCAGCCACAATAACTATCCATGCCAAGGCAAACGCTGTAATCATGGATAAGTTCGCCTTTTTTCGAAAAAAGGCAGCGAGACCAGAATTTTTGGAAGTTGAAGTCAAAGTGAAAAGAAGCAGAAGACCGATTCGGGAAATGATTGGTATTAATAAAATCATCCAAACAGACACTGAAAGAACCGTTTCAGAAATAATGACGATTTTTCCGGTTATCGTTAAAATTAATGCAATTGCGCCGAATGCCCCAATGCGCGGGTCTCCCATTATCTCCAGACGCCTTTCTTTTTCCTGATAGGAAAAATAGGCATCTGCTGAATCAGCCAATCCATCCAGGTGAAGACCGCCAGTCATGGCAATGCTAAGCAGTGTCATTAAAAATCCGACCAATAAAGAACTGGCATCAGTTGCATCCCGCAGTAATAAAGCTGCAGTTGCCAATACGCCGCCCATCAACATGCCAATCACTGGCAGTTGAATGTACATAGCGGTCACATGCTGTCGCTCCATAGGTAAATTTTTTCTGATTGGAAAAACAGAGAAAAACTGCAACGCCAGCAGCAGTCCTGTTCCTATATACTTGGCCATTGCGAGTTCTCCCTACTTTCTTTTAAATGCTATTCCATTTTCCATCTCAAATGCCTGATCCGCTTCCTGCACCAGCCACATATGAATTTTGCCCAGCCATTTCATATATTGTTCGTCACGCATAAAATCGTCCAGTATCTCATTGGAAACTATTACCATGAATTCTATTTTGCTTAAAATCTGCAATAACGTCTTCTGCATATTTCTCCACTTCAGTTCCATGCAGCCTTTTTGTTCAGCACAAGTTTGTCCGTTATCCCAGCCTTCATATAATTCATTGGCCAACCAGGTTGTTACACAATCCCATAACACAGCATCCCCGTTTTCCAGTAAAGGCAACACCTGTTCGAACTGTTTTGCCTGCTCAATCGTATGCCAGCCGTCCGTTCTCCGATCACTGCGATGCCTTTCTATGCGCTCCCTCATCTCGGTATCATCTGCCCGGCCGCTTGCCAGATAAATTTTTCTTTGCGCATCAAACTTCCGAACCATGGATTCAGCGCAGGCACTTTTTCCGCTTCGAACACCACCGCTGATAAAAATCATTTTTGCGCGAGCCATAAGGAAATCTCCTCCCTAAGCCGGTCCATCACAGCATCCGACTTCATGCCGATTCGGAACCAACGGCCGTCCATTCCTTTAAATGAATATGTATGACGCAATACGATGCCTTTTTTCAGCATATCCTGAAAAAACAGATCTGGATCTTTGCCGTCCGGCAGGCTGAATGAAAGAAAGTTAGCCTGGGAATTGGAAAAGCGGCAGTTTTCTTCTATAAAGAATTGTATCATCTTGTTCCGTTCCTTATTGGCAGCGAGCCGAATAGTTTGGCGGTAGTCTTCCAACGGAAAACAGCCGGACCCGATCGTTGCTGACAATGCATTGACATTCCAATGAGCCGCGCCTTCGGTTAATTCACTGATTTTTTTCGGCGCAGCCAATACATATCCCAGCCTTAAACCGGCAATTGCATACATCTTTGTCATCGAACGCACAATTATTACTTGAGGATATGAAGAAAGGTATTCAGCAAACGATGCTTCCTCACCAATAAAATCGATAAAAGCCTCATCTATAACTAATTCACAACCTGCAGCACAACAAGAATCTGCGATTTCTTTCAGTTTTTCCACTGTCAATAATATTCCGGTAGGATTATGCGGGTTGCAAATATATACAGCTGCACTGTTACCCAATTCCGCTTTGACTGCATCGACATTCACTTGCCAATTGTTTTCAGAGGATAATTGAATTTCGCTGATAACTGCACTTTCTGCTTCCAGAGTTTGTCGATATTCAGAAAAAGCAGGTTCCAATAAGATTACCCGTTTACCACGGTAGCGCCTGGCAAGCCATGTGAAAATTTCGGCAGCGCCATTTGCTGCAGCTATCTGGTCTGTCTCTAGTTGGTGATAAGCAGCTGCTGCTGTTCGAAAAGGTTCCGCGTGCGGATCAGGATACGCATTCAGCAACGGATAAAATCCGGACCAGTTTTCCTTTATAAATGAAGGCGGACCGAAAGGGTGAATATTATCACTGAAGTCCAGGAACTTTTCAGGAGGCTCTATACCTGACTGACTATAGAGACGCAGCGGATTCGCACCATGATTAGGCAAATTCAATGATTATTCCTCCCATCGCAAATAATATAAAAAAAGCCCATGTTGCAATCTGCATATGGGTCACTGTTTCTCTGATATGGCTTGCTTCGAGACTGTAAACCGGGTGACCCATATAAGCGCGGAACGAAGAGACGCCTCCATAGGAATTTTCGCCGCCTAATCTGATTCCCAGCTGCACCGCAGTAGCCGCTTCCAGCCAGCCGCTGTTCGGGCTCGGATGTTTCGGAGCGTAGTGGATCCACTCCTTCAAACGATCCGCGAGTGAGAGATTTCTTTTATTCCATGTAAGCATCAGGATCAAAAAACCCGTAATGCGGCTCGGTATATAATTCAGTAAATCATCCAAACGGGCCGAAGCAAATCCGAATTGCCGAAACTGCTCATTTTTATATCCCACTATTGAGTCACACGTATTGACCGCTTTATACATCCATAAACCAGGGGCACCCAACAGAAAAGCCCAAAATAAGGGAGCCGTAACCCCGTCACTGGTATTTTCCGATACAGTTTCGACTACTCCGCGTGTAATTTCGCTTTCATCCAAGTGTAATGTATCTCGTCCAACAATCCATGACAGCTTTTGGCGTGCCGCATCCAGATTGTTATTCAGCAGAGGTTTATAAACATCCTCGGCTGCAACTTGCAGACTCCTTTGCGCCAAGCCTGAAGCGATTAAAAGTGCCTCTGCCGCAATCCCCAAAAACGGATGGACCGAATAAGCCAAGAATACTGCACTATAGACAGTCACAAAAACGATGGCAATCAATGATCCCACTAACAGAAAACCGTTCCGAAAAGCATGTGGCTCTTTGTTTAATAATTCGACTGCTTTATAAATATACTTCCCGATCCAACGAACCGGGTGTGGCCAGTGCGGCGGATCTCCTATCAAACGGTCGAGCATCAAACCTATACCAATTGCGAGTATATGGTGTATCATGCCTTCTTTGCCTCCCGATACACTTTGATCCCTTCTACAGTGCATTCAAAAACGCCGCGGCCGATCAATTTACCGATTTCGGTGATTGGACCGGCATAGGGCAGATACTCCCCTTGCTGCGTTGCTGCCACTAAACAACTGTCCGTTGAAGTACCTGTTGCGATTGTACCCGTTAATGGATCTAAGACCCGCTCCTGTTGCAGCGCTTTGGTTTTCGCTTCTGTCGCTGTAATCATAGCTTGGATAAAAGCTTCTTCCGATAACGTCCCATTGACCATTATCCACGTATTGATCGTTCCTACATGCATTGTCCGTTCAACTGCTTTAGAAACATCGACTCCGTTGCCGACACCTGCTGTAACAGTGATTACAACGGTACCGAACGGGCCTTCATATTCTTTTACTACGGCATGCTCGGTTTGCACCGCTGTCATCATGCCTACCGTGTCCGTCGATTTCAATTCATTCTTTTCAATAAAACTTTTCATTTCCGCGGGGCTGTTATCAATGTTGTAAGCAGCATCGACATGGCGGTTCATAAAATTCCGGAACCAGCCAGAACCTGGATTAACGACTGCAGACGAAACAGTTTTCAACGGCACCTTGCTTCTGTAAAGAACCATTTGGGATGAAATCAAAAAATCTTCTGCTCTGACTTGAGTCAATGAAATATCTCTTTTTACATTCGGCAACAGTGTAATTTGAGGCTTAGGCAATTCCGGATGCGGATGATTGCTTACTCTGGTTCTGTAAACAGCTTCCACGTCTAGCTCCCTGACTACTTCGTGCGGTTCGCCGATGCGATAGATTTCCCCTTTATCCAACAGCAATAATTTATCGCAATACATTGCAGCCAGATTAATATCGTGAAAAATCGAAACAATGGTCAAATCTTTTTCAATAGCCTGTTTTTTTATAGTATCAAGCAATTCTTTTTGATGATTGATATCCAAATGATTGGTCGGTTCGTCGAGCAGTAAAATCGAAGCATTTTGTGCAAGAGCTTGAGCTACAAAGACCCGTTGCTGTTCACCACCCGATAATTGATCGATTTGACTCGTTTCGTAATGGCTGATATCCATCAGACGCATCGCTTCGATAACCGATTGTTCATCCTCTTTGGACCAGCTGGAAAACCAGCCGCTTTGATGCGGATATCTTCCAAGCGAAACTGTTTCACGGACAGAATGCGAAAAAGCATGGACATGAAGTTGAGGCAGAACCGCCATTGTTCTGGCGAGTTCTTTAGGCGGAAAATCGGCAATCTGCTTTCCGTCTACCGTAATCATTCCTTCTTTGACTGGCAGTACTCCGCTTATGAGTTTCATAAGTGTCGATTTCCCACTGCCATTCGGGCCCAATATTCCGAGCATTTCCCCTTTTTCCACTTCGAAAGAAACATCTTCAATAATTTTTTTATCTCCATAGCCGCCCGATAAATTTTTAATGCTAAGCATTCAATGAACCTCCCTTGCGTTGGCGGAAAAAAATATAAGCAAAAACAGGTGCACCTATAAACGAGGTGATAACCCCAATCGGCAGCTCTGTTGGAGAAATAATCGTTCTCGCTACCAGGTCACAGATGATTAATAACGATGCTCCATTGATAAATGATAAAGGCAGCAAATGACGATGATCAGATCCCCAAACAAGACGCGTCATATGGGGCACTACTAATCCGATAAACCCGATTGTACCAGAAACTGCAACTGCTGCACCGGTAAGCACCGATCCACCAATCAGTATCAATAGCTTTCTTTTTTTCACATCCACACCCAGGTGTTGTGCACGCTCTTCACCGAATAGCATAGCATTCAATTCGCGGCGATTCAGCCACAGTACAAATGAGCCAATCACAATAAAAGGCAGAGCCATCTGTACATATGGCCATCCCCGCATCGATACACTTCCGAGGAGCCAGCCGATAATCTGCCTCAGCTCCTCGCCCGTCAAAGCGATCATCAATGAAATTATAGACCCAAGAAATGAACTGAAAATGATTCCCGTCAAGATGACTGTCTCCATTTTCATTGAACGATCGACCAATTTAGCAAATCCCATAACCATGAACATGGTCAGCAATGCGCCGATCATGCTCATCACCGGTAATGTGAACGTTCCAAGAAAAGGGAGCGATATGCCGAAAAAAAGTGTCATCACGGCGCCAACAGAGGCACCGGAAGACACTCCTAAAGTGTAAGGATCGGCTAACGGATTTTTCAACAGGCCCTGGAATGCAGCCCCTGCAATCGCAAGAGCAGCACCGACAAGACCTGCCAGAACCACACGCGGCATACGGATATTCCAAAGAATATTGGCTGCCGCTGCATCTGATGCAGGATTCCATAAAAC
Source organism: Planococcus halotolerans (assembly GCF_003289955.1). GTDB lineage: Bacteria > Bacillota > Bacilli > Bacillales_A > Planococcaceae > Planococcus > Planococcus halotolerans. Next base: position 133,445 of record NZ_QLZR01000001.1, read on the forward strand.
GACAGGTGAAATTGACACCGTGCCGATCGTTACACCCAGCACGATCGCTCCGCATAATAACAGCAGGGAAACGATATATGCCAGTATGTTTTTACTCACTGAAGACCTCCGGGTAAACTGCACGAGCCAGCTCAAGGAGACCTTCTGTCAAACGAGGGCCTGGGCGATTAACCGGGTCGGCATCAACGCTGTAGACAGCATCTTCTTCGACTGCGGTAACTTCCGCAAAACCGCTTCTGGTTTTGATCATTTCTTCAGCATTTTCAATATATCCGCCTTCTGTAGTAACAATGACCTCAGGGTCGGCTGCTACAATAGCTTCCGGATCCATGCTGACCCAGCCTTCCTGATCACCGGCTACGTTCTCAGCGTTAATGATTTGGAGCATCTCATCCATGAAAGTTCCAGAGCCAGTTGTATAAATCTCAGGATCACTGCCCACTTCCACAAAAACAGATTTCGTTTCTTCTACATTGCTTGCTTGCTCTGAAATCTCATTAACCTGTACTTCCATTTGCTGTACAATTGCATCGGCTTCTTCCGTAGCTCCCGTAGCTTGGCCAATTACAGTGATTGTGTCATAGACTTCTTCAAAACTTTCTGCATTGTCGACAACAAATACAGTGAGTCCTGCTTCAGTAAGCTGATCCAATCCTTCAGTTCCAGCACCAAGTCCCGACTCGTGAGCAAAGACAATATCCGGTTCCAGACTGATTATTTTTTCCACGTTGAATTCCATGCCACCAATTTTCTCTACATCAGCTGTTTCTTCCGGGTAATTATCAAAATCGGAAACGCCTACTATCTTTTCGCCTAATCCCAATTCATAGGCTATCTCTGTATTGGAAGGGATCATGGAAACAATCGCCTGCGGCTCTTCCTCAATCACTACTTCTTCACCCGTAGCATCCACCAATGTTACCGGGAATTCCGCTTCCGCAACTTCTGTCGGCGGTTCTGCCGGTGTTTCGATTTGCTGTTCTTCATTCGCCGCGTCTTCTCCGCCGCATCCTGCAAGCAGCACTGCTGCGAGTCCTGCACTCATACCGAATTTCCAAAATTTCTTCATGTTGTATTCCTCCAATGTGTTTGTTGTTTGCGGTTCAGCACCGAATCAGCGGAGGGGGTACCGCTGATTCGAGGCTGAACCGGCTTTCCGAGCTAAGCGGGCGCTTCCGCTTTTCTAGTGTCCGGTCTCCAACGGCCCAGCTCTTCGGGTCATAAGCCACTCTGACTGTGCGGCTGAAAAGACGCCACTTCGCCAGATCGTCTTATGCCTTTCAGAGCTAAACGGGCGCTTCCGCTTTTCATATAAAAAGACCTCCCACAAAAAACTGCGGGAGGTCTGAAAGGACGCCATAAAAAGACATGCGCATCCAGCCTGTCCTCGCAAGCTTATGGGTGTTTCATAAAGGCAGGTCTCCTGGCTCATGATCATCGCATTCTGCACCTTCCCGAAACATTGTTCCAGTGGCATTTTACAGATAGCTCTCACTTACAGTGGCGGGACCGCGCCGGAATCGAACCGGCTTCCCTTTTAACTCATGTTCTTAGACATAAGCACCTTTATGATTGATATAAAATTTACTTCTCTAGTTCATTATACAGAAATTTTGTGAAATGTCGCTTACATTTTTTCCGGCGCAGATACACCGACAGTTTTCAATGCGTTTGCAAGCGTCGTTTTAACGGCTGTGATCAACGCAAGACGCGCACGGGTCATTTCTTCATTCGAAGTATCAAGCACTTTATTGGCGTTATAGAAACTGTGGAATTGTGAAGCCAATTCCTGGATATATGTCGTCACACGGTGCGGCGCGCGCTGTTTTGCAGCATCCGCGATGACTTGCGGGAAATCACCGATTTTCTTGAGTACGTCAATTTCCTTTTCATCTGCCAATAACTCCAGATTGTCAGTTGAAGCCGTATAACCCTGCTCCTCTGCCTGGCGCAAAATCGAAGAGATGCGGGCATGGCCATATTGCGCATAGTAAACCGGGTTTTCATTGGACTGTGAAACTGCCAGATCCAAGTCGAAGTCCATATGCGAATCACCTGAACGCATCGCGAAGAAATAACGCACAGCATCCAGTCCGACAAGTTCGACCAATTCACGCATCGTTACCGCTTTACCGGTACGCTTGCTCATCTTCATCTTCTCGCCGTCTTTATACAATTGCACCATTTGGATGATGCTCACCTCAAGCGTGTCACGGTCGTAGCCAAGCGCTTCGATTGCCGCTTTCATCCGCGGAATATAACCGTGGTGGTCAGCTCCCCAAATATTGATCAATTTGCCGAAGCCACGGGAAATCTTGTCTTCGTGGTAAGCGATATCCGGCATCAAGTAAGTATACGATCCATCGTTCTTGATCAGCACGCGGTCTTTATCGTCGCCGAAAGTCGTCGAACGGAACCAGGTTGCGCCGCCTTCTTCGTAGATATGGCCATTGTCGCGCAGTTTTTGCAAAGCCAAGTCAATTTTGCCATTTTCATATAGTGAAGTTTCCGAGAACCAGACGTCGAACTCGACGCGGAAATCAGCCAAATCTTTCTGCAGTTTCGCCAATTCCACTTCAAGTCCGTGCTTGCGGAACTCCGCATAGCGCTCTTCGTGGGTCATGTTCAGGAATTTATCGCCGTGTTCAGCAACAAGTCCTTTGGCGATGTCGATGATATCCTGGCCACGGTAGCCATCTTCAGGCATACTCTCGCCTTTGCCGAGCTCTTCAAAATAACGCCCTTCAATGGACAATGCCAGGTTATTGATTTGATTGCCGGCATCATTGATATAGTATTCACGGGACACATCATAGCCTGCAAAGTCCAGCACGTTGCAAAGTGAATCGCCGACTGACGAACCGCGTGCGTGGCCGAGGTGAAGATCTCCTGTAGGATTCGCAGATACGAACTCGACCTGGATTTTTTCGCCTGCGCCGGAATTGGTGCGGCCGTAATTCTCCTGTTGATCCAGAACCGTTTTTACAACGTCCAGAAGATAATCTTTTTTGATCGTGATATTAATGAAACCTGGGCCCGCAATTTCAATTTTCTCGATGTTTGCAGATTCTTTATCAATATTGGAAACAATCGCTTCCGCAATCATTTTCGGCGCTTTTCTTGCTATACGCGTCAATTGCATTGCGATATTCGTAGCATAATCGCCATTAGCCTTATCTTTTGGCGCTTCTAAGTGGACATCCACCGGTTCTGTCGTCAATTCCGCTTTTTCTACGGCTTCCGCTATCGCCAGTTTAATGGCGTGCTGGACTTTTTCAACTGCATTCATTTTGTAGCCTCCATAAATTGAATTTCCATTTCATACTCTCCGGCATAATCAGCGCCGAACGTTAAATCATACCGGACTTTAAAATGAGTTCCGCTCACAGATAACTCGTGGGCGGTCGTCGTCAGCATAAAAGAACCCTGCGCATTTGTCAGGTTTCCTGTCTGCTCTTTATGCAATAAAAACGGTAGCCTCATCTGAAGGCCGCCGCTTCTCATAATTACCGCTTCTTCTTCATTGAATTTCACAATGGTCCTAATCTCAAGCTCATCCTGCTGCTCCCGGTACTGAAGGTATTGGCGGTTGTTTTTTTCCGTCAATGTCCCGAGGGATTGCAGTTTCATCACTTGCTCTTCCATATCCGGCTGGCGGATGGTCGTCGTCAGTTTGATGTCCACTGATTTTTCCAAAGTTGCCGCCTCCCCGTTCAATAATAACCTTTATATTATAGCCCGAGTCCACAGGATTTTTCAATTAAGTTTCTATTTCGACACTACAGGAAAAAAGCGGGGCAGTTGTCTGTCCCATGGAATAGGTTTCAGACAACTGCCCGGAAGATACAGTCATTCAGTTAATGCGCCTCTTTATCCTGTTCTTTTTGATTGAGGCCAAGTTTCGCGATCAACGGTTTTATTGTCAGACCCTGAACAATCAAAGAGAACAGCACTACGGAAAATGTCAGCAGCAGGATCGTTTCCCTGCCTTCGAAACTTGCGGGAAGGCTAAGTGCCAGTGCAATCGACAAACTTCCCTTTAGCCCTCCCCAGTTCACAAGGATTCTTTCCTTTCTGCTCAAGCTTTTCGCCGGCATGGTACTGAGGAAAATGGCAATGATCCGCGCTCCGATAACGATCAAGATTGCGTATAAGATGATATTCCATTGCCCCGCGAAGTCGATATTTCGTATTTCCAGACCGACAATCAGGAAGATGAGTGAGTTGGCGATCAATGTTATTACATCCCAAAAAGAATTGATATTCCTTTCGGTCGTCGCAGACATCCCGATTCTTCCGCCGTAATCACCGAATACGAATCCACCTGCAACGACTGCAATAACACCCGAAACATGAAGATGTTCTGCAATAAAATAACTGCCGAAGAACAGCAGTGCCGAGATGGCGATTTCAAATGGATAATCGTCATAGAAGCGGATGATTTGCGAAAAGATAAAGCCGAGAATCACACCGACCAATACGCCACCTACAGCAAATCGCATAAACATCCAAACACCGCTGCCAACGCCTGCCCATCCCATCTCTATGTAAGTCAGCAGATAAATAGATGAGATTTGGAATAGGACAATGGCGATTCCATCATTGAACAGAGATTCGCCTTCCATAATGGTCGACAGCTTTTGCGAAACACCTGCAGATTTAAATATAGAGAGAACGCTGATTGGATCCGTTGCACTCATCAGTGCGGCAAACGTAAAGGCTACGGCAATCGGCATGCCAATCAGGTAATGCGCTGAAAAGCCAATAATGATAAAGGATAGAAAAGTTCCTCCGAGCGCCATTCCGATAACTGTGTTTTTCTGCTGATACAAATGATGGAACGGAAGCTTGAGCGTCGCATCCCCCAAAAGAATCGGCAGGAACAAGGAAATGATGATGACCTGAAATACTTCCGATTGCGTGATGAATTCTTCTGCATGGTCAATAAGCGGGAACGGCAGATTGATGACGCCAAGCAATAAGCCGACCAGCACCAGCGCAATCGTGTCAGGCTGGTTGATCTTTTTGGCAACACCGACTACCGCGATTGCAATCGCCAATAATAAGAGGATTTGAATAAAGACTTCATTAAATTCATGCATATTGCTACCCCCTTTTTGATCGTTAGGTAACCATTTCTCTAAACAGACAGGAATAAACATAAATATGCCTTCTTTTATGGAGGAATGGGGAGGATTTTGTGGTTTATCCGCGGCTGGAGGCTGTTTATCCGCGCCTAGCGTTGATTTATCCGCGGCAAATGACTGTTTATCCGCGCCTAGCCGGCTTTTATCCGCGGCAGCCCAAAATTAAATACAAAAAAGCCGATCCGGGAAATTTTCCCGGACCGCCTTTTTATAGTGTTGCTTTTCTCTTGTCCAGACTCCTGCGGCCCAGCTCTTCGGGTCATAAGTCAGCCCAGCTGCGCCAATTTAAAAACGTGCTCCTGCATCGCTGCGCTGCTTCGTCGCAAAGAGATGTCCCAAATTCCATTTGGTTCATCTCTTCGCAGTCGCTTTTCTCTATTTTACCCAACCAAGTATCATTTCACGAATCAGCTTGCTCGCTGTATTCGCTGTCTGGTCGGAATGGTCGTATACGGGTGCCAACTCGACCAGGTCGAAGCCGACAACATTGACGCCGGATGCAGCGATGGCGTGGATAGATGCCAACAACTCGCGCGACGTAATGCCGCCTGCGTCGACAGTTCCTGTGCCTGGTGCGTGCGCCGGGTCCAATACGTCCATATCGATCGTCACGTAGACGCTGCGTCCTTCAAGCGTCGGCAATACTTCCTTCAACGGCTCGAGAACTTCGAATTTCGAAATGTGCATACCCTGTTCTTTTGCCCACTCGAATTCTTCTTTCATTCCGGAACGGATGCCGAATGAATAAACATTCTTCGGTCCGATATGGTCCGCGATTTTGCGGATCGGCGTCGAATGCGAATATTCTTCGCCTTCATAGTTTTCACGAAGGTCCGTGTGCGCGTCGAAATGGATGATTGCCAAGTCGTCGTATTTGCTGGCGACAGCTTTCATCACCGGCAATGATACCAAATGCTCGCCGCCCATGCCCATCGGGATTTTATCATCCTTCAATAAGGTATGAACGTAAGTTTCGATTTCCAGCAATGATTTTTCCGGATTGCCGAATGGCAACGGAATATCGCCTGCATCAAAAAACTTAACGTCTTCCAGTTCGCGGTCAAGGTACGGGCTGTATTCTTCCAGGCCGATTGACACTTCACGGATTTTATTCGGGCCGAAACGGGAACCGGGACGGTAGCTTACCGTCCAGTCCATCGGCATGCCGTATAAGACTGCTTTTGACTCTTCGTAATTCGGATGGCTTTTGATAAATACTTTGCCTGAATAAGTTTCGTCGAATCTCATATTTTATTCACCTGCCAAATCTTTCACGAATTTAGGGAGCGCAAATGCCGCGTTGTGCAGCTCCTTCGTGTAGTATTTTGTTTCGATCTCATGGAAACGCTCAGCCGGCACAGTCAACGGATCGTATTTTTTCGAACCGATCGTGAATGCCCACAGGCCGCTCGGATATGTCGGGATGTTCGCCAAATACAATTTCGTAATTGGGAAAATTTCACGCACGTCACTTTGCACCTGCTTGATCAAGTCGCCTTTGAACCAAGGGTTGTCGGATTGAGCGACAAAAATGCCGTCTTCTTTCAACGCTTTTGAAATGCCGGCATAAAAGCCTTTGGAGAATAAATTCACAGCCGGGCCGACCGGTTCAGTCGAATCAACCATGATAACGTCATATTCGTTATCCGATTCCGCGATGTGCATAAACCCGTCTCCAACAATCACTTCCACGCGTGCATCTTCAAGGCCGGATGCAATTGATGGCAGGAATTTCTTCGAGTACTCGATCACTTTGCCGTCGATATCGACCAGCGTCGCTTTTTTAACAGAAGGGTGCTTTAGGATTTCACGGATAACACCGCCGTCACCGCCGCCTACCACCAGTACATTTTCAGGGTTAGGATGCGTAAACAATGGCACGTGCGCCACCATTTCATGATAAACAAATTCGTCTTTTTCCGAAGTCATGACCATGCCGTCAAGGAACAGCATATTGCCCCATTCAGCTGTTTCAGCCATCTCCAAATATTGAAAATCCGTCTGCTCCGTGTGAAGCGTTTTGTTGATCTTCATTGTAATACCGAAATTCTCAGTCTGCTTTTCTGTGTACCAGAATCCTGCCATCTATAATCAAACTCCTTTATCTCTTATAGTAATCACTTAAAAAAGTATAAGTGTTTTGGACGAAAGTGCAATAGAATTTTTCCCACAGTCTCCTTTACCCGCCTGTCATAACATTATTCTTTAAATTAAAAAGGCTTTCTGCACAGAGAATTTTTCCCTGCACAGAAAACCTTTTTAATCCTGATTGGCGAAGAAAGTGACATGAGGCATTGGGCTTGGGTTTACTCACAATCACTCACGGCACTTGCTTGCCGACAGGTGTCCTAGCTTTCTATTTTAAAAGCTGTATCCCTAGTGTACTTCCTTTTCCCTGCAACTTCAACTGCCTGTTATACCCATTTTCAAAAGTCATATTTTGTTCAAAAATAATAAAAAAATACGGTCGACAGCAAATAAATGACTTTTCATTTCAGGAAATCTGTGACCTGTCTGAGCCGGAAGAAATTATATCAGGCAAATGATAGTAGAAAGAAACACTGTTTTTATTAAACCGATTGCCTTGATAGAATCAACATGAAAAAGAGCTCCAGCCATTACCGGCTGAAACTCTTTCTAATTCCACTTAAACATCCAGTTCGTTATGCAGCTGTTCTGAACTCCGCTGCCACATTTCAGGATTGTGGCTTCGCAAGTATTCAGCAAGCACGCGTTTAGATGGCGCGTCCATGTTATCGACCAAAATTCTGCGTTTCATGGATTTGTCCATGCGATTGACGTGGTCGGCCAAAATTTTATAGCCGCGGCGTTTTTCCCGGTTTACCACCATCTCACAGGCTGTTACGCCTGCGTAATAAGGGCCTTCCGGGTTGAAATCGATGGTGATCCAGATCAGCCAGTAATCCTTGCCGCCTGCCGAATCTTCTCGATTCGTCGTGAATTTGATGCCCTTCTCCACTTGGCTGCGGGCGTGCATGGCGCCGATATCGATAAATGCTTCCTGTTCGGCAACATCGATAAACAGCGGCGAGACGTTTTCCAGCGAAAGAGATCCGATGCCGTAGCCTTTATGGCCATCAGTTGGATCGTCTTTTATAATGGTGAATCCTACTTTTTGTTTTGGTTTTTCATTGTTCGACATGTGTACATTCCCTCCATTCTGCTATGATAAGGCTAACCCAAAGAAAAGGAGCTGTGTCCATTATGCCATACGTAACTGTTAAAATGCTCGAAGGACGAACGGAAGACCAAAAACGTGCGCTTGTCGAGAAAGTCACGGAAGCTGTTTCCGAAACAACCGGTGCACCTGTCGAGAACGTTGTCGTTTTCATCGAAGACATGAAGAAAACCGATTACGGCACGAAGGGGAAACTTTTTTCTGATCAATAAAGAAGAGCGACGGCACCCGCTTAGCTCTGTGCTCCTGTCTCTGTATCGCTGCGCTAGCTTCGTCGCCAAGGCTTGACACTAAGAAAAGCGACTCCACCCTCAGCTTCCTTCAAGGAAGCTTTTTCTTTTGCAAAACCTATTGCTTCAATTCTTCTATAAAAGCAAATGCTTCCCCAATTTCTTCCTCTGTAAAATTGAGTTTCCCTTTAACGCTGTGGAGTTTCGCAATCTGCTCAACCTGCTCCAAATCATCAAAGAACAACAATGTCGCCGTCAATTCCAGGAATCTGGCGCTTTTGCCGTTCAGCTGTATGGCATGCTCGCTGTTTTCGAGCACCGGCTTGCCGAGTGCATTGCGGAATTCCAGTCCTTCATCCGTCACCGTGTAGCGGTATTGGACGTAGGAACTTTTATCTTCTTTCTGTTCGAGAATAAAACCCATATCACATAGTTCTTCAATGCGCGCAGTCAGTTCTTCCGAATACGGTCCATAAATATGGAATTCGTATTTTTCTTGAAACGGCACACCGATTTTCTTCAATATGTATATCATCTTCTGCAATTTCTTGCGTCCGGTTACACCTTCCGCCGTGGAGATGAAATCCACTATTTTTGCGTGTTCCTGGAGCAATCAAACCCCTCCTTCTCTTAATAACTCAATTATTTGCTGTTTTATTTCCTTCTTTTTGCCATCAATCAATAATTCCGCAGGGAAATATAATTTATAGTCAGTGCGCCGTTTGCCGGAAATCCCGTCAACAATCTGGGACAGGCGCGACAATTCCTTAATGTCGCCAGTCGGCATCAACAGGTGTATCGGCAGGCGTTCTTCTTCCTCGCCCGGCCGGTAGAAATCATAAGGCAGATCCGATGTCGAATCATCTATTAAATAATATTCCGGATCGATGCCGGCTTTTTGGAATAACTGCGCCAGTTCGCCCAGTTTTTTATAATCTTTTCCTGGATCGAAATCGACGTACTGGAATAGACGGCGGTTGACGAAACGGTCGCAAAGATCTGAAAGAATCGGATCGCGTTCTGTAATCCATAGCTGGAAATACGTCATCAGCACACCTTCATCAAGCGCCAGATAATCTTTCAAAGTAAAAGATTGATCGAAAAAGGCGAGAAAATGTGTCGGCGGCTGCTCGAATTTATAGCCATGGCCGCTCAAATATTTGGCGCGCTGAAGAATCTTCCGAAGAATCACTTCCGCACTGCGCGCTACCGGATGGAAATAAACCTGCCAATACATCTGGTAACGACTCATGATGTAATCTTCAACCGCATGCATGCCGCTCGATTTGATGACGACTTGGTCTTCAAACGGCCGCATGACACGGAGAATCCGTTCCATATCAAAATGGCCGTAGGAAACCCCTGTATAATAGGCATCGCGCTGCAAATAATCCATCCGGTCCGCATCAATCTGGCTGGATATCAAGGAAACCACTTGTTTATTGGCATAGGTTTTGCCGATCACTTCCGCCACTTTCTTCGGAAAATCCGGCGCAACTTTCTTCAGGATGCTGTTGACTTCCGTATCACCCTGCAAGATTTCACGCGTGAAATCCTCGTGGTCGACATTGAATACTTTCTCAAATGAATGCGAAAACGGGCCGTGTCCCAGATCGTGCAATAAGGCTGCACAAAGAACGACGAGACGTTCACTTTCATCCCATTCCGGACGGCCGTGGAATATATCGTCCAGTATGCGGCGCACAATTTCGTAGACGCCAAGCGAATGGCTGAAACGGCTGTGCTCCGCTCCGTGAAACACGAGATAGGATGTGCCAAGCTGCTTGATGCGGCGCATGCGCTGAAATTCCCGGGCATTGATTAAATCCCAGATGACTTGGTCGCGTACGTGGATATACCGGTGAACCGGATCTTTAAAAACTTTCTCTTCCGCTAATTTCTGATTTGCATAATCCACACACGCACCTCCAGATTTTTCTATTTATTCTTCAGTTTACATCAGTCTGCTTCAGCCGTTCAAGTCGCGCTTAGCATTTTCGCATTGCGTTCTACAACACGCTCGAGGTAATAGCCGTAGCGCTCGGTTTCTTCCGGCTGGAGCGGCTTCATCTCCGGTTTTTCAAGCAGGTTATATAAGTCGACCACCACTTCGGCCACAGTAATGTTGCGGCCGAGCAGTTCACTGAGTGAAGCCATCGTTTCCGGTTGGATGGCAGGATAAGTGAATTTCGTTTCTTCGCCTTTTAATCCCGTTTCATAGAAATCGCGGATCAGTTCCGCGCGCTCCGAGCCGCTGCCTTCGACGCAAAGATACACTTGCACGGCGATGCCTTTGCGGATGCGGCGCTGGGAGATTCCCGCGAATTTCCGTCCGCCGATGCTGAGGTCGTATGAACCCGGACAGTAGGAGCCGACGATTTCATACGCATCGATTTCTGCTTCAGGGAACAGTAGCCTGACAAGATCGAGCATCATTTCGTAGCCTTCCGGAATATCAATGGCACTTTCCTTTTCTGATAATACAACCGAAATATTCAATACGCCTTCGTCGAGCACTACCGCGAGGCCGCCTGAATTCCGGACAATCGGAGTGTATCCGCGCTCTTTCAACAATCCGATTCCTTCATTGATATGCGGCAGCCGGTGGTCCTGGATACCGAGTACGACCGTATCGTCGTGGACCCAGGTGCGTATCGCCGGAACGCTTGCACCGGAGCCGACCAATTCACATAATAAATCGTCCGCTGCGAATGATTCGAGTGCGGATCTATTTTTTGCGCTCAGGGACTGGTCCCAGAAACGCCATTCTTTTTGATCAATAAATGACGGCATATATTTTCTCCTCTTCAAAGCTATCGCTTGTTTTCATTTTACCCTACAGCGTGTTCTGTGAAAAGGAACGATGGTCATGTCAAATTAGTGACAGACACTCCTTTTGAAGGAACTTGAGGGATGGGTATGATAAACTGGTTTTGAGAGATTTTTTGATTAAAAGGAGTGTTTTACAGATGAATGAAGCAGCAATCACTTTAGACGGCTGGTACGTCCTCCACGATTTCCGTTCGATGGACTGGGTATCTTGGAAAATGCTTGAAGACGAAGAGCGCCAATTCGCAATCGACGAATATCAGGCATTTATGGACAAAGTAAACCAGGCCGATGAAAATAAAACCGGCGCACACGCATTGTATTCAATTATTGGCCAAAAGGCTGACTTGATGCTGATGCTTTTGCGCGAAACGATGGACGAATTGCGTGAGCTTGAAACGGAATACAATAAGCTGACATTGGTCGCTTACACGGTTCCGACTTACTCTTACGTGTCTGTAGTCGAACTTTCCAACTATCTTGCCGGTAAATCAGAAGAAGATCCATATCAGAACCCGCATGTCCGCGCACGTCTGTATCCGGAACTTCAGCGTTCGCAGTACATCTGCTTCTACCCGATGGACAAGCGCCGCGACGGCGACGACAACTGGTATATGCTGCCGATGGACGAGCGCAAAGATTTGATGCTGTCACACGGCAAAATCGGCCGCAGCTACGCAGGCAAAGTAAAACAGATCATTTCCGGCTCTGTCGGCTTTGACGACTACGAATGGGGCGTAACTCTGTTCGCAGATGACGTTCTCCAATTCAAGAAACTGATTTACGAAATGCGTTTTGACGAAGTAAGCGCGCGTTACGCTGAATTCGGTTCGTTTTACGTCGGCACTCGTTTGGACAAAGAAAAAATCGTTAAGTTCTTGGAAGTTTAATAGTAGAGTGAATGGAAAGCCGCCTATTTGGGCGGCTTTTATTAGTGGGAATTTTATATTGAGATGTTGTTGGAGTGTTTGAGCATGCAACTACTGGCAATAAAATACATAATTATAATCATAACCACCGATTTTTCTTCAAGCGCAACTAAATTGGTTCTAACCGCAACTAATTGCCTTTTAACCGCAACTAAATTGGTTTCAACCGCAACTAATTGTCTTCAGACCGCACCTCAGAAGCATATTTCCGCACCTCATATATGTGTGACGAAAAATTTGGATTTTATTGGATAATTCAGCGTCTGAATCAAAGACTTTCCAAGTCCATTTCCAACCAACCACCATATCGCCCTCTCTTCATTTCCATTTTATTGGATATACTATCCACATCAATTTACCCTTACCCAAAGCCCTGACTGCCTGCAGTTTGCCCCCGCAAACTGCCTCGGTCCGTGAGCGCTGCGCCGCTCACTTCCATCTATCCTTTATTGATTTTTTGATCCTTCTCGCTTATTTGGATATACTATCCGGAATTACTGAAATACTAACTATTATCCGCACGCATTCTGCCCATCAAAAAAAGCTGTCCGCATCTAACCCGCGGACAGCTTTTCCAATTCTTATAATGCTTTCATTGCAGCAATGATGAGCATGACCCAGCCAGCGATGAATGCTACGCCGCCGATTGGCGTGATGGCACCCAAAATGCTGATGCCGGTCAAACTTAAAACGTACAGGCTTCCCGAGAAGATGATGATGCCGGCAAGCATCAAATATCCTGCCCAGCTCAGCGATCCCAGTGGACCGATTAAAGTGGTGCTCATCAAAACGGCTACGACCATCAGTCCGATTGAATGAAACATCTGATACTGTACGGCAGTTTGCCATGTGTCCAAGTATTTATCAGCAACGCGGCCTTCCAGCATATGCGCGCCGAACGCACCGAAAGCTACGCTTAGTAATGCATTAACAGCTCCGGCAATCAAGAAAAATTTCATTCCTTATTCCTCATTCCCATTAAAATTCAAAAAGTGAATCGCCGTTCGCCCCGTCTTCTACAAGCTTCTTTTCTGACAGTACAGGCTGCGGCGCGGGGGAGGCTGACAACGGAATCGCTCGCGGCGCCGGTGCAGCGGGCTGCTGTTCATCACTTTCAAGCAGCAAGTCGCAAAGCGCACGGATTGCCGCAACGGATTCACGCATCTTTGCGGAATCGCCTGAGCGAGCCTGTCGCGCATGTTTTTCAATTTCAGTGAGAACACGTTCCTGTCCAATCGCCATCTCAAATCCCCCTTCCTTTTTTATATCGTCCCTTATTTTAACACGCCCATAGAGAACACGTCAGTCCAAACAGAAATCAATCGGCTCTTCGCCGCGCTTTTGTAACAGGCTGTTCACTTTTGAAAAAGGCTTGCTGCCGAAAAAGCCTTTTTTGGCACTGAACGGGCTCGGATGCGGCGCTTCGATGACATCATGGCGTTCCAAATCGATCAGACCTTTTTTCGTCTGAGCCGGTTTGCCCCATAAAACGAAAATCACGGGTTCCTTGCGAGCTGACAATTTGCGAATCACTTCATCCGTGAATTCTTCCCAGCCTTTGCCCCGGTGAGAATTGGCATCCCCTTTCCGAACCGTCAAAACGGTGTTAAGCATCATGACGCCTTGGTCTGCCCACTTGGTCAAAGTGCCGTCAGAAGGTTGTTCGCAGCCGATGTCATCGTTCAATTCCTTGAATATATTACGAAGACTAGGTGGAATTCTGACGCCAGGTTTGACAGAAAAGCTCAAGCCATGCGCCTGGCCCTGGCCGTGGTAAGGATCTTGTCCAAGAATGACAACTTTGACATCCTTGAAAGCCGTATGTTCAAATGCCGACCAGATTTCATCTTGTGGAGGATAAACTGTTTCATTGGCATACTGCTCTTTTAAGAATTCACGAAGTTCTGTGTAATAAGGTTTATCAAATTCCTCCCCAACTACGTCCTGCCAGTCGTTGGATAAGATTTTCTTTGCCATAATCATCACTCCTTAATTTTCAAACTCTACCGTTACATCATAGTCCACCAATTGGAACATTTCTTCAACCGAACGTGCCGCATTTTTTTCCGCCAGCTCCAATACGCCTTGTCCACGGGTTTCCTCAAGCATCATTTCTTTCGCTTCTTCAGCCAGTTCGTAGGCTTCAGGGAAATCTCTCCCCCCGCTTAACAGGCCTTCATTCGAATAAATTTCTACTTTGTCCATGAACAATTCCGGACCGCCGAGGAAATCTGCGTTCGGCAGCGTAAGTGTCGCTGTTTTCGCTTCTTCGTCCACTTCAATATCATCTTCTGTGATTTCCGAGAAATCGATCCCGGCGCGAACGGAGCCAGGGATCACGACAAGCAGCTCCCGCTTCGTGCCCGGGATATCCAATCCGATATCCTGGCCGAATATTTGATTGTCTTCCCGTTTGATGATGACTTTCGAATAAGCTTCTGCTGTTGATAATTCGTTCAGGTCCTGCATCCTCTCAAGGAAAGCGCTTTTGCTTTCGGTCGCTGTGCTGCCCTGTTGTATCATCCACCAGGTACCGAGCGGCAATGCAATCAACAGTATTAACGCTACGACGATCAATACAAGAAATGAATTGCGGAAAACGCCCATCATCAATTTCATCGATTTCCAGAATCCCGATTCCTCGGTTCCTTTTTTGCCTTTCATTTCTTCGAGCAAGCGCTCCATTTCCGTAATTTTCGAATCCTTTGCCAATTGACATCCCTCTTTCTATTTTTTTCAGCTGATTGTCGTGTTACGATATTTCTATAAAAGGAGCGATGCCCATGGCTGACTGGCTTGATAAAATCAAAACCGTTTCTTCAACTAAAGGGGCAACTGCTCCCGAAAGCGCAAAAAGCGCGGGCGTCGGCTGTCTTGCTGCCGTTATTGCCATTGCTACCATTCTAACATTCCTGATAGCATTTGGTCTTTTCAGAAACGGCAACTGGATCATGGGCACCTTTGCTTTATTGTTCGCAGTTATCGGCGCGCTTACTTCAGTGCTGCTGTTATGGCCACAAAAGCCCAATAGATTGTAAATGCAGGGCTTTTTGTTAAAATGAAACATAGCAAACATTCTATCTATTAAAGGGGTAATATATATGTCACTCAAAAAGACCTTAACAATTGCAGGATCCGATACATCCGGCGGTGCCGGCATTCAAGCTGACCTCAAAACTTTCCAGGAACACGGAACTTACGGTATGAACGCTTTGACGGTCATTGTCACTATGGACCCGAATAATAATTGGAGCCACGGGGTCCACCCGATTCCGGTTGATACGTTGAAATCACAAATGGAAACTGCCTTTTCCACTGGCATTGATGCATTAAAGACAGGTATGCTGCCAACAGCTGAAATCATTCAGACCGCGGGCGAAGCGATTGCCGCTTCCGGCATCAAAGATGTTGTCATCGATCCCGTTATGGCATGCAAAGGCGAAGCGGAAGTGATGTTCCCTGAAAATGTCGATGCCATGATCAAGTATTTATTGCCACACGCAAAAGTCGTTACACCAAACCTTGTCGAAGCTGGAGAATTATCACGCCTTGGCCGTATTAATACGGTTGAAGAAATGCAGGCAGCTGCTGAAAAGATCCATGCAAGCGGAGCGCAATTTGTAGTCGTCAAAGGCGGCAAACAGTTGAAGCATGAAAAAGCGGCAGATTTGCTGTTCGACGGCGAGAAGCATTATTTGCTGACAGCACCGAAAACAGATACGAACTACAACCACGGCGCAGGCTGCACATTCGCCGCCGCCATAACAGCCAACATCGCAAATGGCCAATCGGTAAAAGATGCCGTATTGAACGCTAAAATTTTCGTATCAGGTGCTATTGAACATGGCTGGAAACTGAATGAATACGTCGGCCCGGTTATGCACGGCGCTGCCAATAAATTCCCGAAAACAGAAGTTGAAGTATTGGAATTGTAATTTCCGGATTCTTCAATAGAAAAGGAGGACGCTGAAAATGCGTCCTCCTTTTCTTATTCCTTCAGCTCTTTTTTCATAAACACCTGTGAAATATTCTTTTCAAATCCTCTATCCTGCAAGACCTTATAGGTTACAGCATTTGCAGACACAGGCACATTGACCGCTGTCCGGCTGATTGCATCTGCGAAATTCCCAAAGACTCTGTTTAAAAGTGCATTTGTAATTTCTTCCCGCGCCTTTTCATCCGATGCAGTTTCGCATTGATACAGAATAGTGCGGGAATGTTTCCCTTCTTCATCGGTAAGTTTCCGGAAGAACGCATAGCCGGTTTGCTGCCTTTCTTCATTGAAGGCAATCAGCCCTTCGCCGCCGTCCCGGACACTTTGCCATTGGATCTGCCACGGAAAATCACCTCGATAGAATGGCAGCTGGCCGATTTCTTCCGGATCAGCTTTTCGAATGCCGTAATCTCTAGATGCATGTGTCACTTTTTCTTCAACCGCTCCGTCCAATTTCATGAAATGAAGTTCATCCACAATTTCATAACCTAGCTTTCTATATAAGGCGATTGCTTTTTCATTTCCTGAAATTGCTTCAAGAGTCGCCACTTCCACATCCTGTTCTTTCAATATTTCGAGCGTCTTTTCCATCAATTGCATGCCGACGCCTTTTTTGCGACAGGACATTGCCACGCCTGTGCCGCCGTTCCAGCCGATTTTTCTGCCGGCGAATTCCCGTATTCCGTTCAACACAAGGCCCACCGGTTCCTCACCGTCAAACGCCACCACAGACAGTTCTCTTGAAAGGCCTTCCTGATTCATTCTCTTTCTAAAGGCTTTCGGTGTTGTCGTCATGTCAAAATGATAGCTCTCAAATCCTTTATTCCAAGCTTCCACCCCTTGTTCAACCGTACATTCCGACAGCCTTCTGATTTCAACCATCTTCATTTCCCCTTTGTTTCAAGTGTTTGCAAGTTAATTAATTCTTTCTAAGCTTCATGTTTTCCTGCAGAAATTTCGTCATTCTTCATGCATCTTTATATTTCACCAATAGTAAATAAAACCCTCGCTATTCGTGAGGGTTTTGTTTTGCTCGATTTTCATCCTATTCTTCCGCCTTCACCATTTCCTGCTCTTTAATCCGCACCATATTATTCCGAAGCTGCTCGCGGTTCCATTCGACTAAAGGTTCTTCGACTTTCGCTTTCCGCAGTTTTTTAACTTTCGGATTTTTGGAACGCAGATAGCCTTCCATCATCAGCGATACCGCGAAAATAGTCAGGCCGATAAACAGGACTGGCGCAAGCGGCAGCCACGGGGCGCTTTGGAGATACCGGAATGTTGAGCCGAATAATCCAGCCCACTCATAGGATATGGACATCGGCGGATCGCCGAACATTGGGTCGTAACTGACCTTGGTGCCGCCAAGAAACAGTTTCAGAAGACCAAGATGGGCGAAAACGATGAATGTCTCCATTACCTGCTGGCCGTACAGCACGGCAATTTTTTCACGCATCTGTGGATAAAGGTGCTGCCGGATAATCCGTAAGCGGCCTGCGCCAAGTGTTTTTGCCGCAAGAATATATTCCTTGTCACGCAGCAATGCCGCTTCATTGGCAATCAATATTGCGACAATCGGAACCGTCAACAACGCCATGATGACAACCTGTATGCCGATCCGTTCCCAAATTGTATTTGTGAAACCTTCCGGCGGCATCCATAAGACAGGTGTCAAAACAAAGGCAGCAAACAAGGTCAATGGAATATAGTGCATCGAATCCGCAAGACTTGAAATCCATTTGCGATGTTTATCCAAATAGGTTCCAAGAATATAGCCAAGCGGCACAGCAATCAGCATACGCAAAGCCCCTACCGCCAAAGCGGCAAGAATTGTGTACTTCGCACCAAGCATGAGCTTGCCGAGAAGATCGTAGCCGAATTCATCTGAACCCAGCGGAAATTGCCAGTTCGGTGAAATCGGCGCACCTTCCACCGCACGTCCACCTTCCATGATGTAATAAATCTGGCGCGGAACATTGCCCCATATCCATTCATAAACGAAACTGCCTATAAGGAAGAAGGCGATAATGCTGAAACCGATGACAAAATAAGGCTGTTTCCACATTCACACCGCCCCCTTTCCGCGCATCCGGCGCACAAAATACCATTCGCCGAAGCTATACAAGAAGAACATCGGCAAGAAGAAACTGAATACAGCAACCAGGAAACCAGCAGGATACATATTATCGCGAAGAAACAGCATGATGCCCGGTAAATTGAACATCAGTTCCAGAATGAACAGATTCGACAGCATAAACCACATCGTCTTTTTGGATTGGAAAAAGACACTGACGACAGCATTTCGGAACATGTGAACCAAGACGATATAGACTCTTGAAAAGCCCAGTGCCCGTGCAAGATCCACATACATCTGCCGCTCTTCTTCCTGGAAAGTCAGCATCGCCAACCGGTATAACTGGATGGTCGGCAGAATTGCGAGACACAGCACCGGCAGCCAGTAAATCCGGTCATCTCCTACTGCAGCTATTTTGGAAACCAGAATTCCTGTCTGCTTAAAGAACAGAACGACTGCCAGCTGAGCCAGCATGATGATCAAGAGATCAGGAATCGACTCCAGAAAATAGAGGGCCATTTTGACTCTTTCACGCGATTTTTCGGAAAGAAGCATCGTAATAACGGTCAGGACCAGCGAAACCACCACTGCGACCAGCAAAGCCAAAAACAGAATTTCAAGCGAATAGATTATGTAGTCAAAGACATTTGGAAATAATGGCATCGGCCTTTGCGCCCGGTAATTGAAAAAAGCCATTTCATTGATCGGCCATAGTTCCTGCACGGTTGTCCGGATGGACTCGAAATAGATATTCCATCTCCATTCCCCTTTTAACCAGCCGGCTATCAGAACCGGCAAACTGCTGGCAAGGATAATCCCTGCGATGGCAATAAAAAATCTCAGCAATAATTTCATGTTCCCCATCCTCTTTATTGGAAAATTCTCTCTTTCATTATTCTACCATTATTTCGGAACCCGTAGAGCTAACTAATCGCAATCTCGCTATTTTTTCCATATACTTAAAAGATACGGATTGTTTGAGGAGGGTTTTATCGTGGAATTAGTCGAAGTGAAAAAATTGCAGGTCCAATTGGATGCGTTCGCAGGAAAAGATGTATATCTTCACCTGGAAACCACGAATGGATCATACGCCAGCCATTTTAATGAAGCATTTTTTAATGCCGGAGCTTTTATTCGCAATGTGGTTATTAATTATGAGCTGGGCAAAGTAGTCGGTGACAGCCCTCACCGCGTCGGTTTAAAACTGCCGCATGGCTGGGTGTATGCACAAGGCATCACCCATTACGAAATGGACGACGAGGGACGCCTGCTTCTCGCGGGGCATGACGGAACAGGAAAATTGGCGGTGGCGCTGCAGATCAGCGAAACACCATTCAGTTATTAAGGGGGAATAGAAATGACGATACCAAAAGAACGACATGTATTGGTGGTGTTCCCTCACCCGGACGATGAAGCGTTCGGTGTGTCCGGAACAATGACTACACATATTAAACAGGGTACGCCGGTTACATATGCCTGCCTGACTCTTGGTGAAATGGGCCGGAATTTAGGAAACCCGCCGTTTGCGACACGGGAATCGCTCCCGGAAATCCGCAAAAAAGAATTGAAAGCCTCCGCTGAAGCCATCGGTTTGACCGACCTTCGCATGATGGGGCTGCGCGATAAAACGATCGAATTCGAAGATGACGAAAAAATGGTCGGCATGATGACGGATCTTATTGAAGAATTGAATCCTTCTTTGGTCATCACATTCTATCCGAAATTCGCCGTCCATCCCGACCACGAAGCGACAGCACGTGCGGTTGTCCGAGCTATCCGCCGGATGGAAGATCGCCCGAAATTGCATTGTGTGGCATTTGCCAATAACACACTCGAAGTTCTCGGCAACCCGGACATCGTCTATGACATCACACCAGTCAGAGACCATAAGATGGCGTCCATGAAAGCGCACATTTCCCAAACAGCTTGGATGCTGGAGGAAATGGAACATAAATTGGCGCAGGGGGACACCGAAACGGAAAACTGGCTCACGAAAGAGCGTTTCTATAATTACCGCTGGGAAGATGATTTTGAAGCAACTTTCTAAGTAATTTGCACCCTTATTTTCTTAATTGAAAATAAGGGTGTTTTTTCTGGCGTTTTCAGATAAAATAAACAATATTACTGAAAGCGTTCTCGGGGAAAGAATGCTGTATAATCAGTAGTTAGAATGTGTTTTTATGCACAAAGAAAAGGGGAAAGACAATGAAAAAGTTTTCAACATCTACATGGCTCTTATTTCTCATTCCATCATTACTTGGTATCCTGCTGTTCCTAGTTCCGATACCTACAACAAATGCTGATGGCGATACGGAATGGATGGTTACCATCGCTGTACTCGCTAACTGGCTGGCCGATAACATCGCATCGTTCGTGCCATGGATCATGCTCGTTATTTTATCAATTGCCGCTATTGGGTCATTGGTTTACATAGCCAAAAAACCGAATACAGATGAAAATGTACCGTTCTTCGACAAACTCTTCAATGTCAGTTTGTTTTGGACAATTACACGCGTCGTAGCAGCTATCTTCGCTTTCATGGTCTTGTTCCAATTAGGACCTGAACCTGTTTGGAGCGAAAACACAGGCGGACTTCTTCTTTCCGGAGACGGTTTATTGTCATTCCTGTTCACGATCTTCCTGTTTGCCGGTCTTCTATTGCCGCTGTTAATGAATTTCGGGCTTCTTGAATTCTTCGGCTCCATGATGGTTAAAATTATGCGCCCATTATTCCGCTTGCCTGGCCGTTCATCTATCGATGCCCTTGCTTCTTGGGTAGGAGATGGTACAATCGGTGTCCTTTTAACAAGTAAGCAATACGAGGATAATCGGTATACGCAACGTGAAGCTGCTATTATCGGAACAACCTTCTCAGTTGTATCCATCACTTTCGCAATTGTTGTTATCGGTGAAATTGGTCTGGCAAGTTACTTCCTTCCATATTACGCTACAGTTATTCTTGCGGGTATCATTCTCGCACTGATCATGCCGCGCATCTATCCGTTGTCACGTAAACCAACGACATTCATCGATGGTTCTGAACAAGAGTCCCAAACGGAAGATGTTCCTAAAGGCTATAATGTAGCTACTCATGGTTTAGAAAAAGCCCTTGATAAAGCCAACCGCAACCGCTCAGTCAGCAATTTCTTCAAAGATGGCTTCAAAAACGTGCTCGATATGTGGATCGGTGTTGCACCGGTTGTTATGGCATTCGGAACAATCGCTTTGATCCTTGCTGAATATACACAACTGTTCGTCATACTTGGCACACCATTTGTTCCATATCTGAACTTGCTCGGCATCCCTGAAGCAGCAGATGCGGCACAATTGATGGTTGTTGGATTCGCAGATATGTTCCTCCCGGCTATTCTAGGCTCAGGTATCGAATCTGAACTGACACGCTTTGTCGTAGCGACACTGTCTGTCACTCAGTTAATCTACTTGTCAGAAGTAGGCGGAATCTTGCTTGGTTCAAAAATCCCTGTCAATATTCTTGATTTGATCGTCATTTTCCTTCTTCGCACAATTATCGCATTGCCGATCATTGCCGGAGTTGCTCATCTACTATTCTAATAAAAAGAGAAAATGCCATCCGCGATTGCGGATGGCATTTTTTATTTTGTCGCTTTTCGGTGTCCAGACTCCAGCCGCCCAGCTCTTCGGGTCATAAGCCAGCCCAGCTACGTGGTCAGGACCACTACGCTGTTCTGTCTTATGCCTTTCAGAGCCTAACGGGCGCTGTCGCTTTTCGAGATTACGCATTTTGAAGTTTTGACTTTAATTTTTCGAGCATATCTGCAGTCATTGCATCAAGATCGTAGGCTGTCTTAAAGCCCCATTCTTTTTTCGCAGCTGATGCATCGATGCTGTCCGGCCAGCTGGCTGCAATTGCCTGGCGTGCTGGATCCACATCATATTTCATTTGGAAATCAGGAATGTGCTTGCGGATTGAAGCTGCAATCTGTTCAGGTTCGAAACTCATAGCCGTCACGTTGAACGCGTTACGGTGCTCAAGTTTTGCCGGGTCCGCTTCCATTAGATCAACAATCGCCTGAAGCGCATCCGGCATATACATCATATCCATGTAGGTGCCTTTATCGATATAGGAAGTGTAGCTGCCTTGTTCCAAAGCTTTGTAGTAAATATCGACCGCATAGTCGGTAGTGCCACCGCCTGGCTGAGCCACGTAAGAGATCAAGCCAGGGAAACGGACGCCGCGTGTATCGACGCCAAACTTTTGATAATAATAATCACACAGCAATTCGCCTGCGACTTTATTGACACCGTACATGGTCGTCGGGCGCTGCAATGTATCCTGCGGTGTATCCATTTTCGGAGTGGATGGACCAAATGCTCCGATAGAACTTGGCGTAAAGAATTGCATGCCGAGTTCACGCGACGCTTCCAGTGCATTGATGAGACCGCCCATATTCAAATTCCAGGCAAGCAACGGTTTCTCTTCTGCCGTAGCCGACAATAACGCCGCCATGTGCATCATCGTATCTGCGCCGAAATCCTTGGCCAGGTCGTGCATTTTTTGTGCATCCGTTACATCCAGGATCTCAAACGGGCCGTTGGTGTCATTTGATGGACGGATGTCCGTTGCCAAAACATTTTCAGCGCCGTAAATGCCACGCAATTTCCCTGTCAATTCCGATCCAATCTGCCCCAGTGCACCCGTAATCATAATTCGTTTCATTTTATAAGCTCCTTTCGAATAAAACATTTGTCCTTTGTAAAAACACATATACTTCATTATAAACATTGATATAACAGTCTTTGCTATACCGTCATTATAAATTGTTCGCTTAAAAAACACAACGACTTTGGAGATGCCCCGGAACGAATGTTTTTGATATACTGATAGAAAGCCTTTATGGCGTATGTTGCAGATCAAGTCATATTTTTTCAGTGGAGGTGGACTATGAAATCCTTGCGATTGTTAATCCTGTTTCTTATAGGAATAGGCGTCACCGCATTTTTAATGTCCATCGATACGCCCAGATGGCTGGTGTTTGCCATCGTCATCACCTTTTATCTGACAGCAATGGTTCTGCCAGGGATCTATGTCACTTATTTCTCCAATTCACTTCGGCAAATTGAACGTTATATTTACCGCAATCGACATAAAGTCATTTTTGCATTTCCTTACGCGCTTGGACATGGGAACGACCAGGATGTCGAAAGATCCATCGAACGAATATTAATGACTCATAAACAGCCGGTGATGCAATCGATTTACCGCACCTTGCTCGCAATATATCGGGGACAGCCTGGTATTGCTGCCCAGCATGCGTCAGCAATTGACCGCGAACCGATGCGCAGTTATTACCTCGCTCATATCGCGGCTTCTTCAGGAGAATTCCAGCGTGCATCGGAGCTTAGCAGCCAAATCCATGAACCCTGGATGAACCATTCAATTGATGCGCTCATTGCTTTTGAAAATAATGATGCCAATTTTCATTCGCATGTGGACAACAGCGTGAAGGCAGCGCGCGGCATCCAAAAATATACGCTGGAAAAAAGCTTTAATCGGATGAAGAAACCCTTACCTTAAATCGAGAAAAGCGGAAGTGTCCGTTTAGCCCGGACAAGCAATAGATGGTTCAAAGGTAATTTGAGCCATCTATTTGCGACGAAGCGCGCAGCGATGCAGGAGCAGCGTTAAATACTTATAAATTATATGGCGTTCTTTGCCATTGACGGCGAGGCTGAAGCGACTCGAGGGGCTGGGCGCTGGAGTCTGGACTAAAGAAAAGCGCAAGCGCCCGTTTAGCTCTGAAAGGCATAAGACGAATCAGCGAAGTGGCGTTCTTTGCCACATAGCTGGGGCGGCTTATGACCCGAAGAGCTGGGCGCTGGAGTCTGGACAGCACAACACATTTTACAAGAGCCTTCAGATTATAAAAGTTTTATTTTCTTAACCATCAAAAAATCGCCCCACCAGAAATTCCGGCGGGACGATTTTTTCATTATTTAATGATGTTAAGCTCTTTACCAACTTTTTCATAGATGGCAATTGCGTCATCAAGCATTTCTTTTGTGTGGGCAGCAGTCGGCATGTTGCGTACGCGGCCTGTGCCTTTTGGAACTGTCGGGAAGACGATGGATTTCGCGTAAACGCCTTCTTCGAACAGGCGTTTCGAGAATTCCTGTGTCGTTTTTTCTTCTCCTATAATACAAGGTGTAATCGGTGTTTCAGATTCTCCGATATCAAAGCCAAGTTCCTTCAAGCCTTTTTTCAGGTAATCGCCATTTTCCCAAAGCTTGTCATGCAACTCGGTTGAATCCATGATCATTTGAAGTGCAGCCGTGATTGCCGCAGTATCACCAGGAGTAACAGCTGTGGAGAACAAGAATGGACGTGAACGGACTTTCAGCCAGTCGATCAAGTTTTGTTTCCCGGCTACATAACCGCCGACAACTCCAACCGCTTTCGATAAAGTACCCATTTGCATGTCGACTTCTTTTTCAAGTCCGAAATGCTTCACAGTTCCTTTACCTTTACCCGTAACACCTGAACCATGCGCATCATCTACATACGTAATCAAGTCGAATTCTTTTGCAATTTCAACGATTTCCGGAAGTTTCGCAATATCGCCGTCCATGGAGAACACGCCGTCTGTAATAACCATTACTTTATTGTATTGGCCGGATTCAGTCGCTTCTTTTGCTTTAGCGCGAAGATCTTCCATATCCGAGTGTTTATAGGCAATAATTTTCGCTTTGGACAAACGGCAGCCGTCAATGATCGATGCATGGTTCAGTTGGTCAGACAGAATCGCATCATTTTTATCCATGACACCTGATATGGCAGCCATGTTGCAGTTGAAGCCTGATTGATAGGAAATCGCAGCTTCTGTTCCTTTGAATTCAGCCAGTTTTTCCTCCAATTTCACGTGAAGGTCCAGTGTACCGTTGATGGTACGGACAGCCCCTGCACCAACGCCATATTTATCGATTGCTTCTTTCGCGACTTTTTTCAAATCTTCGTTTGTTGCCAATCCAAGATAGTTGTTTGATGACAGGTTGATAAGGTCTTTTCCGCGAACCTGGATAATCGGTCCGTTCGGCCCTTCAACCGGATCGATTTCATTATATAAGCCTTGTTCTTTAAGTTCGTTAAGATTCTCGTTAAGGAAAGCATCCAGTTTTTTCGACAATATAATCTTCCTTTCATATACCTGAATTCTTCTACCTTCTTATCATAACGCAATTTTGCCCAAAAGAAAAAGCGGACCGCAGTCCGCTTTTAATCAGTTTTTGCTTTTTCCGTTGTTCTTGCCTTTTCCTTTGTTCGGGTTATCCACTTTGTATTGAACTTCATAAGTGAACTCCTGCGCTTCTTTTTGGCCTTCTTCAGCTGCATAAGAAGTGATCATTTTCACATTGCCTTCACGAAGTACATTTCGAAGATCCAAAGCATCTTCTTCTGTTACGTTGAATGGATCAACATGGAAGACATGCTGTTTGCCGTTTTTCTTCGTTTGGATGAATGTCGTTGTGAAATCGACATATTGACCTTTCAATTGGCCAAGTGACTGGAATGCTTCTGTTGAAGATCCATCAGCAGAGAAATCTCCAAGCTGAACATTTTTGATGAACCAGCCTGCATCATTGTAGCCCCAGTCCGTCAAGTTGCGGAATGAAACCAATACATCTTGTCCAGCATAAGCTGAAAGGTCGAATGTCTCAGTTGACCAGTCCAATTTATGGCCAGTGAATCCTGGCACGTTTTCTTTGATGGTCGGATAGCCTTCTTCAACTACATCAGTGCGAGTATTTTCATTTTTAAGCGAAGTCCAAGTCTCGCCGTTATCAGTTGAAACTTGCACCACTGCGTAATCCCATTGTTCTTCGATGTCATAATAATGATCGAAAGTAAGTGTCGGGTTGTCCGCTGGAACAGTTGCTCCAAAGATCAGTGACTGATCCGCTTCGTCGCCGTTGTTCGCATGCAGGACCTGCTCAGACGCATCCAACGGATTTGCTACTGTGCTCCATTGCAATGGAAGGAAGTCTACGCCGTCAAATTCAAGGCCTCGAACATCTTTTCCGAAATTGAATTCTTTAAAGTCGCCGCCCCATGCCGGAACGCCTTCTTTTTCAAATGTTAATGCTTTTTCAAAGTCGACAGTTTTCCCGCGTACGCCATCACCAACTGGCAGTTCACGCAGGTCGATGCTGTCGATATTATAGTCACTGCTTACATCAGAGTTATCCAATGTCAATGCAGTCATGAAGTTCTGGTAGACTTCAGTGAATGTTTTATTGGTGCCATAATCCTGAAGCGTTTTGTTGACGCTTGCCATACCTTGGCTTTCGCCATCAGTTGCTAGTTCACGGATGAACTCCTGGCCGAATTTGTCATACATATAAAGTGTGAACAAGTAAACTTGTCCGTAATCTGCAATTGTTTCCGGACCAGTTGCTGCTGTCCCGTGTTCATCCCAGTTTACAAGTGAGTTTTCCGGGTGATCCAGGTAGAAGTTGATCGACCCTTCACCATGTCCATATCCTCCAAGATATTCAGAGAACGTTGACATCCCTTCGTTCAACCAAGTTTCTTCAGAGCCGTCGTTATCAGCCTGAATTAAATGCTGAAGCTCATGGATTGTTGTTCCGAAGAAAGTGGATTCAAGACGAGTTTCCCATGAATTCGTATCAATAGTGATGATGTTGCGATCCATATAATTTTCAAGTGTCTGCCAGAAGAAACCGGCGACGAAGAATGGATAATCAGGATTGTTCCAGCCTTCATCCTGCACGTTATCAACAAGCATGATCACTTTATCAGAACCTTCGTAATAACCTTCAGGAAGTCCAACCATTCCAGGAAGAGGAGAATTCGATCCGTCCAAGGAATCTGGTGTTCCGAAGAAATCAGTTGCTACCGGATAGATATTGCTGTCGAACTCATCACGCAATTTATCGACTTGCGCCTGCGTTACGACATCAGCGGGTTTCGGGTTATTCGGACCGTAAGCCAAATCTTTAGCTACCCAGATTTCAACATTGTCACCAATGCTGCGAAGCGTGAATTCTTTAAATGATAAATTGCGATCAAGGAATAATTTTGTTCCGTGATCTTCAGTGAATGTGCTGTCAGCTGCAGCTTCTTCGCCGCCGTCAGCATTTTCGTCATTCAAAGAACCAGCCTGTGCTTTAATTTTTGCTTCTGCTTCTTTTTGGAACTCAGCATCCTGCGAAAGTTCGTTCAAGCTTTGGTCGATATCAATTCTATCGCCATACCGTGCCTCGTTCCAATCAGCCGGTGATGGCAATGTTTCTGTTGGAGCCGCCAAGGCCGCCGGCGCCATCAATGATAAAGTTAATGCACTTGCTGATAATATTGAAACCCACTTGCTTTTAATCATTATTTTTTCCCCTTCCAAACTTATCAGAATTTTACTACTTATTAAAATCTTATCACGTCTGATAATTCAGAAGAATAGGGTATATAGATTATTTCGGTACCCGAATCATTAGGTATATGGTATAGGTATTTTTTCCATCAATGCCTAAATATTACCTACCATACCATTTGTGAAAAAAATAAAAAAAACCGCCATATAGGCGGTTTTCCCTTTATTCGATATTTCTTTTGTTAATTTAATGCTTGCTCAAGATCTTCGATTAAATCTTCTACGTCTTCAATGCCGACAGAAATCCTCACCAAGCCTTCAACAATGCCCAATTCGCCGCGGCGTTCGACTGGAATCGAGGCATGCGTCATCTGCGCAGGCACCGAGATCAGGCTTTCGACGGCTCCAAGGCTTTCCGCCAGTGTGAAGTATTTCAACTTCGCCAAGAGCTCGCCCGCTTTTTCTTTGCTGCCAACGTCAAATGAAATCATGCCGCCAAATCCGGTCGCCTGTTTTTTCATCAATTCATAGCCAGTATGCTCAGGGAGTCCTGGATAAATGACAGTTCCGACAGCGTCATGGCTTTTCAGGAATTCCGCGATTTTCTGTGCGTTGCTTCCCGTTTCTTCCATGCGGATGCCGAGTGTTTTCAGTCCGCGCATCAACAGCCACGAATCCTGCGGCCCTAAAATTGCGCCAACCGAGTTCTGGACAAAATGCAGTTCAGAAGCAAGTTCTTCTGAGTTCACTACGACAAGGCCGGCTACAACATCGCTGTGTCCGCCAATGTATTTTGTTGCGCTGTGCAGCACGATATCAGCGCCGAGTTTAATCGGACTTTGCAGATAAGGCGTCATGAACGTGTTGTCGACGATCGTCAGGAGATTCTTCGTTTTGGCGAAATTCGCCACCGCTTCAATATCCGTCACTTTCAGTAACGGATTTGTCGGTGTCTCGATGAAAATCGCTTTCGTATTTTCTTTGACTGCCGCTTCCACTTCTTCCAAATTGCCGGTATCTACAAAAGTGAATTCCAATCCGAAGCGGTTCAGTACTTTATTCATGACACGGTAAGTGCCACCGTAAACATCATCAGTAAGGATGACATGGTCGCCGGCTGAGAACAGCATCATGACAGATGAAATGGCCGCCATACCTGAACCGAATGCAAATCCGGCATGTCCGTATTCGACGTCCGCGATCAACTCTTCAAGCGCATGGCGCGTCGGGTTGCCTGTACGTGAATATTCATAGCCTTTGAATTTACCAACAGCTTCCTGTTTATACGTACTTACCTGATAAATAGGCGTGGAAACGGCTCCTGTAGCTTCGTCTCCAAAAATACCGCCGTGGATTAATCTCGTTTTGGATCTCATCAATTTTCCTCCTCGAAGGTTTTGTTATAAATGTCCTGGCTCATATAACGTTCGCTGGAATCAGCAAAAACAGTGACGATATGGCTGCCGGGTACAGCGGTTTCAGCTTCCCTTAGCGCTGCAACGAATGCGGCGCCTGAAGAACTGCCGACCAATAAACCTTCCCGTTTCGCCAATTCCTTGAAAGCGGCGAAAGCTTCCCGGTCGGTAATCGTATGAATAGCTTCAAATAGCGCAGGGTCCATATAATCCGGTAAAAACTCCATGCCGATGCCTTCCGTCAAATGCGGTCCGGATTCACCGCCGTTCAAAATGGATCCTTCCGGTTCCACAATCACGGTTTTTATATCCGCCTTTTGCGACTTCAAATAACGGGATGTTCCCATAAATGTGCCGCCGGAACCTGCTCCTGCGACAAACACATCAATTTTACCATCGAGTGCTTCCCACAATTCTGGTCCGAGAGTCCGGACATATGTTTCCGGGTTTGCGGGATTTGAGAATTGTGACGGTGAAAAAGCTTGCTCGTCTTTTGCGAGTTGCTGCGCTTTTTCAATCGCGCCTTTCATTCCTTTTTCAGTCGGTGTATTGATGACTTCTGCGCCAAGTGCACGCATCAGCCCTTGTTTTTCCTGGCTGAATTTCTCAGGAACGACGAACTTCACTTTATAGCCTTTGCCGATTGCGGCAATAGCAAGGCCGATGCCTGTGTTTCCGGCAGTCGGCTCAATCATTGTGCCGCCAGGCTTCAATACACCACGGCGTTCGGCATCTTCTATTAAAGAAACACCCAGGCGGTCTTTGACGCTTCCGCCTGGATTAAAATACTCAAGTTTAGCGAAAATCCTGCAATTGTTCGGAATGTCCATATTCGTCAATTCCAAAAGCGGTGTCTCACCGATCAATTGCTGGATGCCGGTAGCATATTTCATAGCCATTCTCCTCAGACAGTCTCTTCAGCGAACACCTGGTGCCACTCGTCTTTTTTCGCCAGCATTTCACGGGCCAATTCTTTTGCGCCCTCTAAGCTGTGGCTTGCTGCCCAGCCGCACTGCACTTCATTGCAAGCTGGAACTTCATCTGCTTCAATTACATCTTTCAACGTGTTTTCGATGATGCGCAATACATCGTCGTAATCATCATGGTTGATCAATGAAAGATAATAGCCTGTTTGGCAGCCCATTGGCCCGATGTCGATAATCTGGTCCGAGTGGTTGCGGCTGTGTTCTGCCATCATATGCTCCAACGAATGAAGGCCTGGCATTTCCATATGTTCTTTGTTCGGCTGTTTGAAACGGATGTCGTACTTGCGGATTGTATCTCCGTTCGCTCCTGTTTTTTCTCCTGCAAGACGCACGTATGGTGCTGCAACTTTTGTATGGTCGAGGTTAAAACTTTCAACGTTCATTTTTTTCAATGGGATCGTCTCCTTTAATTTTTAGTAGCATTTATCAGCCAAACATAATTGTTCAGCTGGGTGAACTCTGCCGTGAATCCTGCCTGTTCAATCAGCTCTTTCATCACAGGCAAAGTCGTGTAATATTCACGGTTTAAATCTTCTACAAGGTTATCATGACCGCGTGACTTTTCAAAGTCAATCACTTCCTGCTGCGCTTCTTTTGACAGGAATAACGTATCGGCAAATACCACACGGCCGCCTGCCGGAAGCAGTTCCGCATACAATTTGAACGCCTCGGCTTTTTCCGCATCCGTTAAATGGTGAAACGCATATGAGCAGACCAAAGATTTTGGCTGCAAAGACAGATCGAATTCCAAGAAATCTCCATCTATAATCGTCGCATCTTTCAACTTCTCATTTGTCACTTCGCGCATTGCCGCATTCGGCTCGATGCCGGCAACTTCATATCCCTTGGCAAGCAATTTTTCAGTCAGGTTGCCTGTTCCAACACCAAATTCAATCACTGGACTTATTGCCGCATCGGCAACAGCCTGCAGTATTTCTTCATATTTAAAGAATACATCTCTGTATTCCGCATCATTTCCACTAACTGAGTCATCATAGGTGTGAACCCATTCATCAAATATTGTTACGAACTCTCGTCCCATACTTTTTCCCCTTTTTCGGCTTTATTGTACATAAAACCAATAGTTTTACTCGGCTTTATTTATAACATAAAGAAGCGCCGGTTTCAAACTTTCAAAACCGGCGGAACTTCATCTTTTTTTTCAATGATTTTTTTCAATAAAGCTTCAGCTTGCGGCAAGGTGTATTGAACGATTCTGCCTGTCAGAAGAGCTACGGCTATCGTGCCAATCCCTACTGGCCCACCAAGTGCCCAGCCGATTAATGCTGCAGTGATTTCGATTCCAGCGCGCACAACAGTGACGCTCAAACCGGTTTTCTGCATTAGCACCAGCATCAAGCTGTCCCGGGGACCCGCTCCGATTTTTGGCGCCACGTAGATTCCCACGCCAAAGCCGGAAACGATAATACCGCCGATCAGGATCAACACCTGACCTGTGATGGAAGGGATATCAGGGATTAAGAAATAATATATGTCGATGAATACACCGATCAGAATCATATTGAGGAAAGTGCCGATCTGCGGCAGCCTTCGCTGCGAGATGGTGGATATGATGATCAATATAAAAGCGACTAGAATTGACCAGGTCCCGATTGTCAGTCCGAAATTCATGAACAATCCGACGTGCAGCACATCCCATGGGCCGATCCCGAGTTTATTGGCCTTGATAATCATCGTGAATCCCAGTGCCAGTATAATCAATCCGCTGAGAAAGAACAGCCAGCGGTAAAACAACGTCCTCATCATTAAGCCCCTTCTTTCACTGAGTGTTCACCACTTTTTCCGGCTTAAGAAAAATCCACCCATTTAATGCAATGGGTGGAAATCCGGATTAATCGTCCTTCGCTGTCAGCTCTGCAAATCGTCCTTTAGTGACTGCCAGCAAGTTGCCGGGATCCAATTTAATCTGCATACCGATTTTCCCGGCTGATACGATAATCTCTTTCTGCTCCTCCGCCTGCCGGGCAATAAAGGTCGGAAAGGGCTTTTTCATGCCGACCGGCGAACAACCGCCCTTCACATAACCGGTCAGTGCCTGTATGTCTTTTACCGGCGCCATTTCAATCCTCTTTTCGCCCGCAGCTTTTGCGGCTGCCTTTAAATTCAGCTCATCGGCTACCGGAATCACAAACACGTAATGCTGTTTGGAAGACCCTGCAGCTACGAGCGTCTTATAAACCATTTCTTCCGGTTGACCGATTTTGGCAGCTACCGATACTCCGTCCACCAGGCCATCTTCAATTTCATAATGAATGATGTCGTAAGGGATATTTTCTTTATCCAGGATTCTTGCAGCATTGGTTTTTGCAATCTTTTTTCCCATGGCGGCGCTCCTTATCTGGAAACTGTAATCATGAAATCAGCTTACCACCATTTTCAAAATATTTCTAATCGTTCTGGTTCATTAATTTTTTCAGCGCTTCGGCCATAGCCGTGTTTTGCGGCGGCTCATCTTGCTGCTTCAAATATTGATTGACGTCTTTTTTGGTCGCCTTCGACTGCCCGGATTTTTTGCGTTTCTCAAATGCCGACAGTTTCTCGCGGTGTCCGCATTTGCAGATGAAAATCTTGCCGTCGCCTTCACCCTGCATCTCCAGTTTCTTATGGCAGTTCGGGCAGCGCGCGTTCGTCAGCATCGCCACTTGTTTCTTGTAGCCGCATTCGCGGTCCTGGCAGACATTCATCTTGCCGCGTTTGCCGTTGACTTCAAGAAGCGGCTTGCCGCAATCCGGGCACATTTTGCCAGTGACATTGTCGTGCTTGAATTTCTTGTCGCTCTTTTTAATATCGGACACCGATTTCTCGGCAAACCGGATCATTTCCTGCATGAATTCATTCTTTTTCATCTGTCCCTTGGCGATTTTCGTCAGCTGCTGTTCCCAGTCAGCTGTCAGTTTCGGCGATTTCAGATCTTCCGGCACCAGTTCCAGTAATTGGCGCCCTTTGGACGTGATCGTTAAATCCTTGCCTTTTTTCTCGATCAGGAATGTATTGAACAATTTATCGATGACATCGGCGCGGGTCGCTACTGTACCCAGCCCGCCTGTTTCGCCAAGTGTCCGGATCAATTCCTTCGATTCGCCGGCCATGAACTGCGCCGGATTTTCCATCGCCCCGAGCAATGTTCCTTCATTGAAGAAAGCGGGCGGCTTGGTTTTGCCTTCTGTCAGGGAGATGCCTTTTATCTTCAGCGTCTGCCCTTTTTCAAATTTCGGCAGAGTAGTGTCTTTGTCTTCATCATCATCCAAGTAGATGCGTTTCCAGCCTTCATTGCGCACAGTATTGCCTTTTGCCTGGAACGTTTCGCCGCCGGCAGTCAGTTTGACTGTCGTCTGGTCGTACTCATATTGCGGATAGAATACCGCCAGGAAGCGCTTGACGATCATATCGTATAATTTATGCTCATTCGCCGACAGCTCGTGCAGCGGCGGATTTTCCTCGGTCGGAATGATGGCGTGGTGATCGGATACTTTCGCGTCATCGATTACCCCTTTTTGTGCCGTTACCGGCGATTTCAGAATCGTCGCGGCAAGCGATCGGTATGGACCCGTCTGTACGGCTTTAATGCGGTCTTTCAGCGTATCTTTCATATCGGACGTCAGATGCTTCGAATCCGTCCGCGGATACGTCACGATTTTATAGCGCTCATACAGATTCTGCAGCGTGCCCAGCGTCTCTTTCGCCGACCAGCCGTAGCGTTTATACGCTTCTTTCTGCAATTCGGTCAAGTCGAATAAAGGCGGTGCCGGCTGCTTTTTCGGCGTGATTTTAATATCTGTCACGGTGCCTTCATGCGTATTGTCGAGCTTCGCGAATAAAGCGTCGATTTTTTCTTTATCGAACGATTGCGTTGAATTGCCGTCTGTCCATGTGAATGCGGCTTGGTCCGTAATCGCCTGCATGCCGTAATACGGCTTCGGCTGGAAATTGCGAATTTGCTGCTCGCGTTCCGCGATCATCGCAAGCGTCGGCGTCTGCACGCGGCCTGTTGATAATTGCGCATTGTATTTTACCGTTAACGCACGAGTCGCGTTGATACCGACTACCCAGTCAGCCTCGGCGCGAGCTACAGCCGCCTGGTAAAGGTTTTCGTAGGCTTTGCCGTCTTTCAGATTATTGAAGCCGTCTTTGATCGCCTTGTCGGTAACCGACGAAATCCACAAACGTTTGACCGGCTTTTTCGTATTCGTCTTCTCGAGAATCCAACGCGCAACCAGTTCACCTTCACGCCCGGCATCCGTCGCGATGATAACTTCTTTGACGTCCCCGCGACTGAGCAGCGATTTGACTGCGTTATATTGTTTCATTGATTGTTTAATTGGCACCAGCTTGAACGGCTTTGGAATGATCGGCAGA
The DNA here is from genome assembly GCF_003289955.1 of Planococcus halotolerans. Taxonomy (GTDB): domain Bacteria; phylum Bacillota; class Bacilli; order Bacillales_A; family Planococcaceae; genus Planococcus; species Planococcus halotolerans. The sequence goes on from NZ_QLZR01000001.1 coordinate 167,990, forward strand.
TTCTCCATCTTCCATTCCTTGAAGTCGTTGTCGTATTGCTCGGGCTGCGCCTGCGTCACCAAATGGCCCAGTGCCCACGTCACAATATACTGCTTGCCTTCCAGATAGCCGTTGCCTTTCTGATTGCATCCGAGCACCCGTGCAATATCGCGTGCCACCGATGGCTTTTCCGCTAATACGATTGATTTCATATCTATTCACCCTCATTTCTCATTTGGTTATTATAACATTTTCTTTTTTGCGGGTGGTGCGGAGTGATTGGGGAGTTCGGTTTTGGAGTAGACGGAATTTTCTTGCTATGCGATTTTAGTTCAGCTATATTCAGATGAAGGAGATGATAATTATTGATACTTAAAGAACGCTGCCAGCCACCCGAAATTTTTCAACTGGAAAGTCTGATGCAACGTGTACCCATCGTCCATCCCCTATTTCCCCACTGGACGGAACAGCTTCGCCGAATCTCTGCCGGCTTCAACGGTGAACAGCGCGTCGATTCCCTTTTCTACGAGATTCCTATCGAAACTTCCCACTACTTTATACAAGATCTCTACATCCAAAAGCCCAAGTCCTCACACCAGGTTGATACCGTGCTCGTCACCAGCCGTTTCGTCCTGCTGCTTGAAATTAAATCCATTACAGGCGAGTTGAATTTCGATCCACAGCTGCGCCAATTTTCCCGTACCAATAAAGACGGCAGCGTCGACGGCATGAACAACCCCGACGACCAAATCCGCCGCCACGAAAAATGGATGCAGCATTTTTTAGCGGAGCAAAAAATATCACTTCCAGTCATTGGAGTAATCGTATTCACTTATCCATCGTCTATTGTGAACAGCCGGCCGAAAAACCGCATCATCATTCAATCATCCGGTTTGCCTTATTTAATGGATCAGCTGTTGGCGAAATATCCGAACGAGTTGCTCAATACGCGCAAAACCCGCCACCTCGCCGGACGTCTTCTGCAATTGCACAGTGTCAGGCCGTTGCGGCGGATAGCGGTTCCGGTGGGTTTGCGGAGGGGTGTGTTGTGTGGCAAAGATTGCGGAGGAACAATGAATTTAAACTGGCGTAAGTGGATTTGCGATAAATGTTCTCGCATTGATCGCTATGCCCATTTCGAAACATTGTTGCAATATAGAGTGTTAATCAGCCAAACAATTACAAATAATGAATTCCGGAAATTTACCGGAATTGATTCTGTTGCTACTGCATCAAAGTTATTAAGAATAGCTAATATGCCCTCTAAAGGCAGTTATAAAGATCGAATTTATACTATCCCTGAAGAGATAATCAGACTGGAAAGTATTTCGACTGATTTGGAAAGTATTTAAGTCATATTGGAAAGTATTTAAGCTAATTTGAAAAGTATTTTGGCCATTTCGGAAAGTAAGCTCTTTTAATGGAAATCACTTTTTTAAAACTGTTAATAAAATCCAGCGACATCCCTTTTTCATGACCTATTTCACCATATTCACCTGGATTTCAGCCCATAATCTCATTCGCCATTCAAATTCCGGCATCCGAGCGACTCTTTCACGACTAAATCACACCCAAATCAACCAATTTCCAACACTCACAACCAAACCAACCCCTTAAATTGAAAAAATCTTCGCCAAGGCGAAGATTCCCTCAAAAACAGGACGTTTTCGCCGTGCGAAAACGTCCGCTGGGGTCTTGAACTAATGGTTTTCCGCTTTTCGCCCGGCCTTATGCGAAAAGCATCCATTTTTCTTTTGAACTTAGCATTGCATGACAGTTTCTGCATCAATCCATCACAACTTTAGAGAGCAATACAAATCATAGCCTACATAATAAAACTCAAAGAACATTTCCCCCGCAAAAGACACCCACTATTGTCCTTGAACTCACGGTTTTTCGCTTTTCGCCTGGGCTTGGGCGAAAAGCATCCATTTTTCTCTTGAACTTAACAGCTTCTGTCCCCACAAATATATACGCGATACAAAAAAACCTCCCGCAGGAGGTTTATTAAACTGAATCCTAGTGCTGATCCAATGTTTCTTTCGATAGATGCTTGCTCATTTCGGCGTATTGCACAAATACGCGGGCCAGTTCGCGAAGGCGGTCGTGGACGTCTTCACTGATGATGTTGTTGTCAGCATCGAAATGGCTGGTGTGTGTGTAAACGTAATTCGGTGTGACAAGGCTGCGGAAGTAATCGAGAATCGGCTTAAGCTGGTTTTCGATTACGAGATGGTGCTGGTAAGTTCCGCCGTTTGCCACGATCGATACCGGTTTATAGCGCATCGTACGCGGATGCAGCAAATCGAAAGTATTTTTGAGAACGCCTGGAATGGAACCCTGGAAAATTGGTGACGCGATGATGTATCCGTCTGCCTCGTTAAAGCGGCGGGCCAGTTCCTGCATGCTGCTGTTGTATTCACCCATTGGGCGTCCGTCAACGAATTGATGTTCATAATCGGCCAGGCTCAGGATATCCAATTCCATATCAGGCTGGAATTCCTGGATATACATTTTAATCTGTTCCAATACGGCCCCAGTTTTTCTGCCCACTATTGTGCCGTCCACTAATAATACCTTCATAAAACTGTTCCTCCTCGAGTACGTATATACTGGGCAGCAAGGCTGCCTCTCAATGATTTTTTATTCGACTCCAATGAAAAACCTTCATCGAACCCGACTTTATTCCATCATAACAAACAGCCTATGCAGATACGTATCGAAAAACCTTATGAAATCGAGATTTCATTCTTTAGGCTGAGGAGGATTGTTTTTGGCGCGCTTGTTTTCCAGGCGTTCCTGGATGCGGTCGGATTGGCGTGCCGGTGATGTAAAGCTCACAACTGTGTCTCCAAGTTTCGGTTCCGGGAAGTTATCGCTTGTGAAAAACTCAATTTTCCCTTGTTCCCGGTAAACGAATAGGAGTATGGTGTCGGCACTCCATTTCTTTTTATAGTCTTCATAAGAGTATTGCTCAGTCAATTGAGTTTTACGGATGGTGTAGCCTTCTTCAACTTTCCGGTCCAATTCGTGGATATTCCATTCATTGCCGAAAAGCGTCCTGCCTTTCAATGAAGAATGATAATCCGCCGGATCTCCCTGGTGAATCGCTGTCTTGTAAAGGTTCTCTCTGCCGAACTCCGGCACGTAATTGTTCATGACAAGCGCGTTATAGGAATCGATTTCCCCTGCCAGAATCATTGTTTCGTAAGGGGTCATATCCAGTTCATACTCGGTGTGCTCGGATAAAATTTCACCGGTGAAAGTTTTCAATCCGGCGAGGCGGGCAGGTTGCAGCCGGCCCCATGAAGGGTCCATGATCAATAAGTTTTTATTGTATTCGGAAAGGGCTTCGGAAAGCTTCAGGACAAAACGGCCAACCCCAACAATAATGATGCCGGGATCATCACCGGTCGCTAAGCCCAATTTCCGGCCGAGCCAGCCAATTGTAAAGCCATGCGCCACAACGGTCGAAAATACGAGAGCAAAAGTCAGTGCTGTTAAGAGCTCCGCATCTTCAAATCCAGCATCCAGCAGGACGCCGGCAAAGTAACCGGATACGGTGAGCGCCACAATTCCACGTGGGGCAATCCAGCCGATAAGCGTCTTTTCCTTTGTAGTAAGGTCCGTGCCAATTGTCGACAGCCAGATGGACAAGGGCCGAACGACGAACAAAGTTGCCAGAACAAAAGCGATGATGCGCCAGTTAAAGATTTCAATCAGTACATCCATGCTCAAAGAAGCCGTGAGCATGACAAAAATACTCGAAATCAGCAGCACAGAAATATTCTCCTTGAAATGCCGCATATCGTTAATGGATGCGATGTGCATATTTGCCATCACCATCCCCATTGCCGTAACCGCCAAAAGTCCGGTTTCATGCATGACAATATCCGACAGTACGAATGTCAGCAACACGACGCCGAACACGATCGGCGCCTTCAGGAATTCCGGCACCTGACCTTTTTCGAACATCCAGCCAAGCAGCCAGCCGACTCCTGCTCCCAGCGCCACAGCAAATAAGGACGCAAGGAAGAATAGACCGAAGGCTGCAGCTGTTTCATCGCCAATTGCAAACAGCACGAATTGGAACGCGAATAAAGCCAGCAAGGCACCAAAAGGATCAACGATGATTCCTTCCCACTTCAAAATTGCCGCCGGCCGTGCTTTCAATTTTGCCTGACGCAGCAACGGCAGAATAACAGTCGGGCCGGTGACGATGAACAAGCCGCCGATTACAAATGCTACTGCCCAAGATAATCCGGCTATGTAATGTGCTGCAAGCGAACCGCAGATCCAGGCGATGAACGCGCCGAATGTCACAATCCGCCAAACCGGTTTATTAAATCCCCGGATCTCCTTGAAATTCAGGTTCAAGCTTCCTTCAAATAGGATAATTGCAACAGCCAATGAAATGACAGGATTGAACAATTCTCCGAAACTTTCTTCCGGGTGGATGATGCCAAGTATCGGTCCGACTATCAAGCCGGCAATTGACATTAAAACTATCGCAGGCAAGCGAAAGGCCCAAGCCAGCCACTGTGAAATCACCCCGAGAAAGATGATTAACATGAGATCAAATAATAAAGTGTCGATTCGCCTTCGCCTCCTTTTACTTCTTTTTTCAACATTATACGTTTTTTATTCCCACAATTAAAAGCATGAAGCAAACCGAAATGATTTTAATTCCATGTATTTATGCTATAATGAAGGAAAAATGCAGGTGATTAGGTGAACAGGCAGGAAATTGAATATCAGATTGCTGAATTGAAATCGGATTACGTGCGCCATCAAGGTGATATCGAGAAACTGGAAACAACTGGGCATGCCCAAATGGTCGAGGAAGCCGAACAGCGCCTTGAACGGATGGAGCAGCAATTAGCGGAATTAAACCAAAAACTCGCGGATTTGTAACCGCGGTTTTTTTTTGAGTGTTTTCATGCCTGTATATTTGCAGCGCAGGAAGAATAGATTAAATTAATGTCTGAATTGAATACTATGGGCGGTCGAAAAACTGGCCGGGCTTTTCAGCTATAAATGGAGGAATAATATACATGAGTTTATTGACAGTAGAAAATTTAAGCCATACATTCGGCGACCGGACATTGTTTAACGACGTGTCTTTCCGCTTGGTTGAAGGCGAACACGTCGGCCTTGTCGGCGCAAATGGCGTCGGCAAATCGACGATGATGAACATTTTGACAGGCAAACTGATCCATGACAACGGCCGTGTGGAGTGGCAGCCGAAAACGCATTATGGTTATTTGGACCAGCATACCCAGCTGGAGCCGGGGCGGACAATTCGCCAAACGATGCAGGATGCTTTTTTGCCGCTCTATAAAAAAGAAGAAGAATTGAACGAAATCGCCATGAAGATGGGCGAGGACGATGCCGACCTCGAGGCATTGATGGACGAAATGGCTGAAGTGCAGGATGCGCTTGATGCTGGGGACTTCTATACACTTGATGTAAAAATCGAAGAAATTGCACGGGGACTCGGCCTTGACGCCATCGGACTTGAACGCCCGGTCGAAGCATTATCCGGCGGCCAGCGTACAAAATTGCTTTTAGCGAAGCTGCTGTTGGAGAAACCGAAAGTCCTCCTTCTCGATGAGCCGACCAACTATCTGGATGAGGAACATATCCAGTGGCTCGTCAACTATCTGAAGAATTACCCGCATGCTTTCTTATTGATCTCACATGATACAGAATTCATGAGTTCAGTGACGGATGTCATTTTCCACTTGGAGTTTTCACGTCTGTCGCGCTATACAGCCACTTACGAGAAATTCATCGAGCTTGCAGAGCTTGCCAAAAAACAACATCTGGATGCTTATGAGAAGCAAGAAGAAATGATCAAGAAGACCGAGACATTCATTGCAAAAAACAAAGCCCGTGCCTCTACAACAGGCCGCGCCAAATCCCGTCAGAAACAGCTTGATCGCATGGACCGCATCGATAAACCCGAAGTTGCGGCAAAACCGCAATTCGCCTTCAAGGAAACGCGCAGCCCAAGCCGCTATGTAGTGGAAGCTGAGTCTTTATCCATCGGTTATGATAAGGCATTATTGCCGCCGCTGTCGTTCATGATTGAGCGCGGTGAGAAAATCGCATTGGTCGGCATGAACGGTGTCGGTAAATCGACGCTGCTGAAAACAATGCTCGGTAAAATCAAACCGCTCGACGGCGATGTAATCCGCGGCGAATATCTGACTCCGAGTTATTTTGAACAGGAAGTCAAAGCGCCGGACCATACACCGCTGGATGAAATCTGGTCGGCTTACCCAAGCATGGATCAGGGTCAGGTGCGTGGAGCATTGGCACGTACAGGATTGAAGAACGAGCACATTTCCCGCTCCATGAAACAATTGAGCGGCGGCGAACAGGCGAAAGTCCGTTTGTGCAAACTGATGCTCGAAGAAAGCAACTGGCTGCTGTTCGATGAACCGACAAACCACTTGGACATCGATGCCAAAGCTGAATTGAAGCGCGCGATGCAAGCCTATAAAGGTACGATTGTACTGGTCAGCCACGAACCGGAATTCTACGAAGGACTTGCCACAAAAGTCTGGGATGTCGAAGAATGGATTGCAGCCGGCCAGGAACCGCAAATTAAGTAAATAGTAAAAGGTCTCTTCCATTTTTGGAAGAGACCTTTTTTATGTTTAGATCTTTATAGACATTTTTGTTTTTCTTTGTCTAGACTTCAACGCCTAGCCCCTCGGTGTCTAGTCTCCAGTGCCTAGCTCTTCGGGATATGAGACAAACCAGCTGTGTGGCAAAGGGCGCCACTACGCTGATTCGACTAAACCCTTTATTGCTCCTGCATCGCTGCGCTAGCTTCGTCGCAAAGAGTCGGCCGAACTACCTTCGTCCAACTCTTAGCTGAGCGGCCGTTTCCGCTTTTCGGTGCCCAGACTCCGGCGACCCAGCTCTTCGAGAAAAAGGCTGCTCCTGTCTCCGCATCGCTGACGCTAGCTTCGAGACATGAAAGTGCGTTGCATCGCTGCGCTGCTTCGTCGCAAGAGATAGCTTTTCTACTCAATAAGTAGTTAACTTAAACACTTTCTGGAATCCATAGATTCCCCGTTGCCAAAATGTAAATGTATCCTGGTAGGCATCCGCATCCAATGTGTAAAGTGCATCTTCGTTATTCCATAAGCGTTCGAAATAAGCATCCATATCTTTTACAAGGTCACTGTCATTCGGCGCAACGATACGGATATTGTTCTCAAGGTTATAGTTTTTGAATGCACGTTCCGTGTAGTTGGTGGAGCCTCCTGATATATAGCTTTCTTCCGCTGTTTTAATCATAATCGATTTCGTATGGAACTGGCCGACTACGGCATTATACCAGCGGACATCGATTTTCCCGTCACTTTCTTCGGTCATTTCATGGACAGCCGGACGGTTCGGCAACCCTGTTTTCTCGGTACCGAAAGCATTTTCATTTGGATCGAGCACCATTTGCACATCTACTCCCCGGTTGGCAGCGTCGGTGAGCGCACGTACGACATCCCCTTCAGCTATATAAAACATAGCCAGATGGATGCTGTCGCCTTCTCTTGTTTTTCCGATATCGTCCAGTAGCGTATCAAGGACTTTCTTTTCTGTCACATACTGGACCTGATACTCCCCTTTTTGCTCTTCTGCTTCAATGCGCGGCAGTTTAGGACCACCGGAAAACTGCGATACCGCTTCTTCCGATTCCAGGATATCGTTTAAAACCGGACCACTCACTTTAAAAGCCATATTGCCGTGCAGTCCGCTGGCATTATGGGGATTGGCAGAACTGATGATTGCTTCTTTTTCCGTAATGACCGCTTTGCGGTGATTCGCTTTGATATTCATCATTTTCAAGTATGACGATACTGTTAAATCCGGAGCTTCGCTCGACATGCCGTTTGGCAGCCACCCCTTTCCGCCCGCATCAAACCACTGAAAAGCAACGCGGTATAAGCCGGAATACAACGGAGTCGAATCCCGGAGCTCATCCAAATCAGTGACTATGACTTCAATCCCTTCATCTTCCATCGTACCAAGCAGCTGGCTTTCATACGATCCGTAGCCGAAATTCAGCGGATCGGTTATAAAATAAATCGGAAAGTCGGGATCCTCTTCTTTTTTTGCCAGCAGCTTGTCAGTCAATGTTTCAGCAACAGCCGGAAACTCGATCTCCTGATCCGTATAGTTATCAAACAGGAACAGATCGATGACAATGAATTCCTCCGCCTCATCAATCATTCCGTAAATCTCATCAAATATATGTAACTCATGCTTTAAATTAGTTCCCTTTTGATTCTGCGCAAAAGACAGATCATAAATCATTTCCACCTCTTCCACCTGGTGAAGATCGCCTGCATATTCCAGGCCATCAGGCAGTGGCTTTATCGTATGCCATACAATTACCGCAATATAGAGCAAAGCAAGCACTCCGATACTGCCCATAATTATCCTTTTGCGCCTACTCCAGCCGCGCACTCTTTTTCTCATCCTGAAATCCCCCTCATCTCTCCTAATCTTACTGTAGATAAAGCAAAATTTCTTTAAATTTTTTCCATAATAAATATTAGTTTCCTTACAACTTGCAAGCATCAGGAGATTTATTGCACATAAAAAAGGTGCACTGAGAATCTCCAGTACACCTGCAATTCTTTTATATAGAAGAAACGTTCATATCACTTGTTAAGCCGGCAATACATATTCACGTGTTTGGACATCTTCAAGCAATAAATCTTTTAATCTTTGCTTGCCCCGGAACAGACGGGATTTGACTGTGCCGATTGAAACTTTCATCGCTTCCGCAATCTCGATCAATGATAATTGATGCACATAGAAATAGACAATCGTCGTCCGGTAAATCGAATCCAACTCCGAGATTTTATTCTGCAGCAATTCAGATACATCCTGCTGCTCCAATAATTCAGGCGCTCCTGCATTATCCGATGGGATCAGGTCAAGCAATGAAATGTCGAGACCTTCCGGCTGCTGCTGGACATGTTTGCTGCGGCGCACATTTTTACGGTAACGGTCACGGAACGTATTCATACAGATTGTCGTCAACCAGGCTTTGACATGATCCACTTCTTTGATCGAATCTTCATATCGCACCACTTTCAGCCAAACCTCCTGCATAAGATCTTCCGCTTCCACCTTATTGCGTGTCAGTTTTAAGCATAAATGATAAATGTAACGATTGTATTCTGTATATAAACTTTCCATGAATTGTTCCTCCGTCCGTTTTTCTTATTGACCTTATTGTGCCGGAAAAGAACCTTTCACTCTATCGCTTCCGCTTTCATTTAGCTTACAGTTATGTAATGAAACGAAAAGCGGAAACGGCCGCTCAGCTCCGACAAGCAAGAGATGGACCAAATGTAATTTGGTCCATCTCTTTGCGACGAAGCTAGCGCAGCGATGCAGGAGCAGTAAGGTTTTTCACGATTTGGCGAAGCGGCGTCTTTCCAGCCACACAGTCTCGAAAAGCGGAAGTGCCTGTTCAGCTCTGACAGGTATAAGACGAATCAGCGTAGTGGCGTTCTTTGCCACGCAGCTGGTTTGACTTATATCCCGAAGAGCTAGGCACTGGAGACTAGACAAAAAGTGGCTTACGACTCGAGGAGTTGGCCGTTGGAGTCTGGACAACGAAAAGCGGAAGCGCCCGTTAAGCTCTGAAAGGCTTAAGGCGAGCTAGCGAAGCGGCGGTCTTTGCCGTATAGCTAGATTGACTTATGAACCTAAGAGCTGGGCGGCTGGAGTCTGGACAGAGAAAAGCGGAAACCCCCGCTCACATTTAAAGCAAAACAAAAAAACCCGCCCAAAGGCAGGTTTTAAGCAAAAACTTCTTCATCTTTTTTGGTTATGGTCAAGCGCACAATGCGGTTGCGGTCCATTTCGTTTACTTCAACATGAAGATTTTCATATGTGAACTGCTCACCTTCATCCGGGACGTGGCCAAGCTGCTGCATGACAAATCCGGCAATGGTGTCGTGGTCATTCGGAACTTCCACTTCAAACATTTCATTCACATCTTCAATTTCAAGACGCCCATGGCAAGACAAGGTCGTGTCGGTCATTACAAATACCAGTTCATCATCTTCCTCGTCCGTTTCATCTTCGATGTCCTGGCCGATCATTTCTTCGATAATATCTTCATGCGTAACGATTCCCAGTGTCCCGCCGTATTCGTCCAAAATAACAGCCATGTGTTTTTTCTTGGCCATCATCATCTTAAAGACTTTTTCAACGCTGACTGACTGGACTACGAATAGCGGATTATCATCCATCAATTCCTGCAAGGTCAGATTCGGGTTCATGGACCATTCGATCAATTTTTTCGAATAGAACAGGCCAACCACGTTATCCATGCTTTCTTCATAGATTGGATAACGTGTATAAGAAGAATCCAGGATTAAATCGCGGACTTCTTCATAAGTTGATTCGATGGAAATACCGACGATATCCGTACGGTGAGTGGACATTACATCTGAAACGTCTTTATGCGGGAAATCGAGAACTCCCTTGATCCTTTCAGATTCATCTTCTTCGAAAGTTCCTTCAGTCGAAGCAATATCGACCATCGTACGCAATTCTTCCTTTGTCATCGTCGCTTCCTTGACGCTGCCTTTTGAAATGATGCGAATAAAGATATTGGTGAACTGCGCAAGCAACCAAGTAAGTGGCTTGAACAAAAACACAAGCACCCTGATTACCGGAGCCACAACGTAAGCAACTTTATCTGCAAAAGTCGCTGCAATTGTTTTCGGCAGAACTTCACCGAATATGATTAAGATTAAAGTCAAAATTGCCGTGGCAAGCCCGACTTCCCACCCTCTGTCAATTGCAATCATGGTGACGAGGGTCGGCAGCATAATGTTGGCAATATTATTTCCGATTAATATAGTAGTGATCATCCGGTCCGGCTTCGCAATCAATCTTTGCAGGTTCTGCGCTTTTACATCCCCCTGCTCTGCGCGAAGATGGACCTTCATCCTATTAACCGCAGTCAATGCCGTTTCGCTTCCCGATAAGAAGAACGACATCATTAAAAATAATACTAACGCTATAAACAAAATTGTTTCCTCCAGTGTCTAAAACACAAAATTTTTACGTGCTATTTCCGTACGTACAATTATATCACAGCGATTTTCCTTCTGTCGAAAAGTACAACTTCGTTATGGTATACTTTTTTCATTGTAAAAACTCAAAGAAAAGAGGTTTTTCAGAATGGATGCAAAGCAAATTGAACGTTATTTCCAGCAACACCGCGGAGATCATTTGGAAGAGTTGAAGTCTTTCCTCCGTATTCCCTCGGTCAGCTCGTTGTCAGAACATAAAGAAGATATGCTGACAGCGGCCGAATGGCTGGTCAACGCTTTCGAAAAAGCGGGAATGGAGAATGTTAAAATCGATGAAACCGGTGGCCATCCCCTGGTTTATGCCGACTGGCTGCATGCCGAAGACAAACCAACCGTATTGGTTTATGGCCATTATGACGTCCAGCCTGTCGATCCTCTTCACTTGTGGGAATCGTCTCCATTTGATCCGCAGGTGCGCGACAATAAATTATACGCCCGCGGTGCAAGCGATGATAAAGGCCAGACTTTCATGCATATAAAAGCGGCCGAAGCGCTATTGCAGCTGAATGGCGAACTTCCAGTCAATATGAAATTCATCATTGAAGGCGAAGAGGAAATCGGCAGTCCGAGCCTCCCGGCCTATGTAGAAAAAAATAAAGATGCTCTTGAAGCAGATTTAATCGTCATTTCCGATACAGGCATGCAAGGGCCTGGGCGTCCGGCAGTTTGCTACGGCCTTCGCGGTCTTGCAGGCATCCAGATTGATGTGAAAGGTCCGAAAGGCGATCTGCATTCCGGTCTTTACGGTGGAGCTGTGCAAAATCCGCTGCACGCCATTGTTGAAATCCTTGAAAGCTTCCGTGACAAAGAAGGCGTCATCCAAGTGGAAGGATTCTATGATGACGTTCTGCCTGTTTCCGATAAGGAACGCGCTGAATTCGCATCACTCGAGTTTGACTTGGAAAATGAAAAGAAAGAACTTGGCATCACAGAAGATTTCGGTGAAACAGGTTATTCATTTGTTGAACGTACATGGATCCGTCCGACTCTTGAAGTCAACGGCATTACAGGTGGCTTCTCTGGTGAAGGCATCAAAACAGTGCTTCCTGCAGAAGCAAGCAGTAAAATAACATGCCGCTTGGTTCCTGACCAGGATCCGGACGACATTGTCGCCAAACTGAAAGCTCATGTCGAGTCGCATAAACCGGCTGGCGTTTCTGTTGAAATTACAGAATTCGATAAAGGAAAACCATTCCTGACGCCATTCGATCACCCGGCAATCCAGGCAGCTGGCCGTTCATATGAGAAAATCTACGGCGTACCGACAGCATTCACCCGCATGGGCGGCTCGATTCCAATTGTGGCAGCCTTCGATGAAATCCTCGAGCGCCCTGTCGTTCTTATGGGATTCGGCCTTGCTTCCGAGAACTTCCATGCACCAAACGAGCACTTCCATCTTGAGAACTTCGATAAAGGGCTTCGTGTCATCTGCGATTACCTGTTTGAAGCTTCCGCGTTGAAGTAAAGCGATTTTCAACCTTCCTGCCCCAGCGGCAGGAAGGTTTTTTTATCGTGCAGTTTCCTTCCTGCGGAAAAACTGCTTTACTTATAGACATTAGATCTTTTCAACGGAGGCCATTATATGCTATTTTATTTTTTATTTTCTTATCTGTTCGGCACCCTGATGACCGCCTGGCTCATCGGCAAATGGAAAGGGGTCGACCTCAGCAAAGAGCGCAGTGGCAATCTTGGCGCCCGTAATGCCGGTGCTGTCATCGGCAAGAGCGCTTTCCTGCTGACATTCCTGGGTGATGCAGGCAAAGGGGCATTAGTGGTCTTTGCGGGTTTCTATTTCAACTTTCCGTTATGGGCGGTTGCCATCGCTGGACTTTTGGCGGTGCTCGGGCATCTGTTCCCTTTTTGGCTCCGCGGCCGCGGCGGGAAGGGCATTTCTGTTTTTCTCGGTGTGACATTCTTTTTGACGCCTGAACTTTTTCTGGCGATGTTCGTGATGTTCATCGCATTTTATCCATTTTTCAAAAGCGCCACTTTATGTATGCTGAGCGCCTTTACGGCATTTATCGTATTGGCTGCTGTTCTTCACGTCATTCCGGTTGTATGGCCCCTGATTTTGGCAATTATTATTATTGTCTACAAACACCGTTTCGATATTGAACAGTCCTATATCAGACGGTTTGGCAACACGTAACATAGGATTGTCAGCCAAACGGAATTTCATAACCCCCTGCTCTATCCGCATAATATTATTCGTGTTATAGTTTTATTATTCAAAAAATTAAAGGATGGGATGTTGAATCATGAAAAAACCAATTGCATGGGTGATGGATACTACTGGCTACGTAACCGAAGAAATGAAAGCTCATCCAGACGTCTATATTGTGCCGCTTAATATACATTTCGGCTCTGAAGAATTTATTGACGGAGTGGATCTTACACAAGCTCAACTGTATGAGCGCATTAAAGCGGCTCCGGAATTCCCGAAGACTTCCCAGCCATCTGCCGGGAAATTCGCTGAGCTGTACGACAAGCTGAAAGAAGAATATGAATGCGCCATCGCTGTCCACGCTTCTGCAAAATTGAGCGGAACAATTGCTTCTTCTACTGCAGGAGCTGACATGTCAGGCTTTAAAGTCTATGCAGTCGATTCCCTTGCCCTGTCATATGGTCTATCGGGCCTGCTGGAACGTGGCATGGAACTTGAAAAAGAAGGACTCGACGCTGAACAGATTGCACAGAAGCTTGAGAAAGAAACTGCTGATTTCCGCAATTATATTCTTATCGGCAATCTGACGCAATTATACAAAGGCGGCCGGATGAGCGGCGCCCAGTACTATATCGGAAGCCTTCTGCAAGTTAAGCCAATCGTTCAGATCAGCCAGGAAGGCGAATTAAAACCGATTGATAAAGTACGTTCCCATAAAAAAGCCGTAAAATACCTGATTGACCACGCGGTCAAAGATAACAAGGAACTCGGTGTCGACACGTTCCAGATCATGCACGGCAACTCACACGATGAAGCCGAGAATTTAAAGCGTGAAGTTTTAAAAGTTATCCCCGAAGCCCAGATTATTGTCGGAGATTTAAGTTCATCCCTGGCAGTCCATGCAGGCGAAGGCACCTTGGCATTAATGTGGAGAAAAAGCCCTCAATAATCAGAATTTTCACAGAGGTCATAGAAGATATCCACTGTTTCTTCTGCTACAATAAAAGCAGAATGACGGTGAGGTGGAGTTTATGCAGCATGTTGAACGAGAGATTTTTAATACCGTAGAACTATGCGATGCAAAAGGCCAGTTAAATCCTGAAGCGATTGGATTTGCGCGCAAGCCTCTAATCATCAGCAACCTTAAAGGGAATTTCATGCGCAAGAAAAAGTGGAATTACTGGTGTGTTTTTGGAGAAGAGATCATGTTTTCCGCTACCATCAGCCATTTGGATTACGCAACGGTCTGTTTTGTCTATTTCCTGAATTACGAAACTCAACGTTTTTATGAAAAAACCGTAGTTATGCCCTTTTCCAGAAAGCGCATTATTGCAGATGAAGCATTGGAAACCTGTAAATTCCAGCATCCGGACATGGAAATCGAATTTCTGTACAATCAGGACTCAACCCATATCACTGTTCAAATCGATGACTTTGATGGTGAAAAACTGAGTGCCAACCTGGACATCAGTTATCCTAAAAATCATGAATCCCTGAACGTAGTGATTCCTTGGAACCGCCAGACTTTCCAATTCACCGGCAAGCACCTGTGCCTGCCGGCAACCGGTACCGTGAAAGTCGGTGCCCATCAGTATAATTTCGAACCGGTTGAAAGTTTTGCCGTTCTGGATACGGGCAGAGGCGTATGGCCTCGGGAGTCTTCATGGAACTGGGCCATGGCTTCCCAGCGCTCACTCGGTAAAACCATTGGATTGAACTTCGGCGGCAAATGGACTGACGGCACCGGAATGACTGAAAATGCGTTTTTCGTAAACGGTAAAATGCATAAAATACACGAAGACGTTCTGTTCCATTATGACGATACGGATTATAAAGCGCCCTGGCAGATTGCCACAAAGTTTTCTGATGATGTCAAATTGGAGTTCACGCCCTTTTTCGAGCGTGTTTCCAAGAGTGATATGAAACTGGTGAAATCCGAAGTCCATCAGCTATTCGGTTATTATAATGGGTATGTACGCTATGAAGATGGCAGGAAGTTAAAAATCAGCCAATTGCTCGGCTCTATTGAAGAGCATTATGCGAAGTGGTAATAGAAAAGCGACGGCACCCGTTCAGCTCTGAAAAGCATAAGACAGATCAGCGTAGTGGCCTTGGCCACGCAGCTGAGCAGGCTTATGACTCGAAGAGTTGGGTGGCCGGAGTCTGGACAAAAAAAGAGACGCCGGCATCCCGCCGGCGTCTTTTCGAGCTTTCTAGAAACATACAAATTCTATAATTATTACGTTTCAGATGGACGCTTTCCGCGGGGAGCGGCCTAAGCCTCCTCATCCGCTTCGAAAACCTTGTGCTGCTGTCTCTGCATCGCTGCGCTAGCTTCGAGACATGAAAAACCGTTGCAGCGCAGCGATGCAGGAGCATGGGTTTGAGTTAGTGCATGACAGCATGTTGATATAAAAATCACGTGCTCCTGCAGTGCTGCGCACTTCGTCGCAAAGACATTAACCTCGCAAGCGTCGGCTAATGTCTTCGAAGCTGTTTTGCGCAATATCGGTTTACATTCTTCTATCAGTTTCTACTGATTCACGGGACTTTCCAATTCCGCCAGCATCAGTTCGGGAAAATCGGTAAATATGCCGTGAATGCCTATTTGCTGCAATTGCTGGGCATACTCGATTTCATTGACTGTATATGCATAAACAATTGCGCCTCTGCGCAGTGCATCTGTAGCCATTCGGCGAAAGGCGCCAGGCAAGGACATATGGATGCGGTCGGTGCCGACAACCCGGGCATAATCATAGACATCGACGTATATATCCAAAGTAAGGATCGCGGATTCAACTGTTTTTTTGCGGCTGACTGTCTGAATATCTTCATGGTTAAACGAAGAAATCAGGATCCGATGCAGGAATCCCCGTTTCTCCGCAGCTTCAAGAACTTTGCCCACAAGGCCTTCGTATGGAAAAACATCCGTTTTCAGTTCAATATTCAAGCGATGATCCGTTTCCTGAAAGATATCGAAAACTTCATCCAGAGTGGGAATTTTTTCGCCGGCAAATTCCCCCGAAAACCAGGAACCAGCATCCAATTTCCGCACTTCACTCAGGGTCATATCTTTGATGTACCCTTTCCCGTCTGTAGTCCGGTTGACCTTTTCATCATGGATCACTACGATTTCCCTGTCTTTTGTGAGATGAACATCAATTTCCACTCCGGTTATCGGCAATTCTGCTGCCGCTTTGAAAGCTGCTAATGTATTTTCAGGATATGTTCCTGAACATCCCCTATGTGCATAGATTCTCATAAAGCCCCTCCTAAATCTCTGTTCTGATATCCCAAAGTTCAGGGAAAAAATATTGGTCAAGCACCTTTTTCAAATAATGGACACCAGAAGAACCGCCTGTTCCTTGTCTGAAACCGATAATGCGTTCAACGGTCTTCATGTGGCGGAAACGCCATTGCTGCAGCCAGTCTTCTATATCAACCAGCTTTTCTGCCAATTGGTACAGTTCCCAGTGCGTATCCACATCGCGATAAATTGTTTTCCAGGCTTCCCTTACACTGTCATGTGGTTCATAAACTGTTGTGATGTCGCGTTCCAAAACTTCTTTATCAATGGCAAAACCGCTCCGTGCCAGTTTCTTTATTGCTGCGTCATAAAGGCCTGGCGCTTCAAAAGCTGCAGTCAGTTCTTTCAGAAGAGCTGGATCCTTCTCATATATTTTCAGCACATGCTTCGTCTTATAACCCAGCGCAAATTCAATCATCCGATATTGATAGGATTGGAAACCACTGGCATTGCCGAGATCATCGCGGAATTCCATATACTCAGCTGGTGTCATCGTTGCCAGCACATCCCATCCATTAATGATCTGGGATTGTATTTTTGACACACGGGCCATTTGCTTAAATGCCGGTTGAAGATCGTCGGCATCAATACTGCGGATTGCTGCGCGCAATTCATGCAGTATCAATTTCATCCACAGTTCCGACACTTGGTGGATAACGATGAACAAAGTTTCGTCATGATGGCCACTGACTCCATCCTGTGCTGTCAACAATTGGTCCAGGTGCAAATAATCACCGTAAGTCATGCTCTCCTTAAAATCTGTTCTGATATTTTTTTCGGAAGCTGCTGCAATGTTTTGGCCGTTAGTATATTTGTCCATGAAGATAACCCCTTTATGCTCTGCTTTTCCTCTTCTCGACTTTTGCGTTAACTCTACTGCTGTAAATCCTTCTTAGATGAAATGAAAAGCTTATGTTTTCGAAATTCGGGAATGGAATCTATAAATGCAAAATGAAAGGATGAGAGTAATGATCAATAAAAAATTTCCGCTTGCAGCAGGATTCCTCTTTTCCTCGGTCCTCTTGCTTGGCTCCTGCGGCAATGAAGAACAAGTGACAGAACCTGTTACAGACGAAGCTTCTGATTACGACGGAGTAGAAGACGCCAATCCTGAAGGCGGTCTTGCCGAAGAAAATGTCGGCGGTGAAGTTTTCGGCTTTACAGATTTTGAACTTGATGTCGATTATCCTGACCAGGATGATGCATTGACAGCCTCGTACGAAGAAATCAGAGACCAAGTGGAAGCTGAATATGAAGACAAACTTTCTAATGAAACACTGACCGGCAACGATGCCTTCGATAAACTCGAACCTTTATTGGCTGAACTTGAGTTGACTGAAGATATGTCAGAGGAAGATGTCATCAGCAAAGTTACAGAAGTATTCAATATAGACTCTAATTTTGAATCCATTGAGGTTGAAGTAACTTACCCCGAAGGAACCGATAAAGAATACCAGGCATCAGGAAATTGACCGTGCAATAAACCATCCTCAGCTGGGTGGTTTATTTTTTATAGCTTTTTCCAATACTCGATTGTATGAACAGGATTAAAACCGGATTTTCGGTAGACCGTCAGCGCATCATTTTCAGTTTCAACTTCGAGAACTGCACGCTTCTTCCCTTGCTGCATGGCATAATGACGGCACCATAACAAGAAAGCTTTGCCATATCCCTTTCCCTGCTCTACCGGATCTACAGCAAAAGCCGTAATCCAGAGTCCACTTTCGTCTTCTTCTTTTATAAGTGAAGCGCTTGCCACGAGCTCACCCTCCCGTTTCATAACGAAAACTTCTCTATCGTTTTTTTCTATATTGTAGTGGACAACCGGTAGAATATCTTCATCGAATGCGGCAACCATCAGATTTTCGAGTTTCTCTATTTTTCCATCATAAGGAATGATGGTCAATCCTCCTGGCAATTTAAATTCTGCCAACGGTTCTGCTTCAAGTTCGATTTCCTTGAAATCCGGCTGATAGCCCAGGCTCGCTATAAAATCTTTTGCCCCTTCTTCTTCTGTAAAAACAGCAAGCCCCTCTACAGCCTGACGCTGCTGCAATCCGTATGCCACTCCCCCAGCCAGTGCTGAACCGATGGTTAACCGTCTATAGTCAGGATGCACAAGTGCTGACCATTCATACGAATCCAGCCCGATAAGGTCTGCAGCGGCAGCAAAGCCAAGCAATTCATTGTTTTCGGTATAGGCAAGAACAGCGAATCCCGGTACATCAGCCAGATGCCAACTGGATTCAAATAAAGGTTTACTGTAATCTCTATCGCTCATTTTCAATAGTTCCCGCATATCCTGGATCGTTTCAGAATCCAAGGGAAATGACGCGATTGAAAGAGACAATTCCATCTCCGACCCACCTGCCTTTTTTTATTTATCGTATCATACCTGCCATAGGAGATGTTTGAGGAGAAAAAAATCCCGAAGGAAAAATCAATTCCTCCGGGATTCTTTCTACAGTTTCGCATCAGTCAGCATTGTGGCATACAGACCGCCTTTTTCAAGTAGCTCGTCCTGTGTTCCAGCTTCCACCAGCTTGCCCAGTTCCATGACGAAAACCAAATCCGCCTGCCTTACTGTGTTCAACCGGTGAGCTATTACAAAACTCGTTCTGCCGGCCATCAGCCGCTCAAGTGCTTCCTGAATTTTTAATTCGGTCACAGTATCGATGCTGCTGGTGGCCTCATCAAGAAGAAGAATGACCGGGTCTGCAATCAAAGCACGCGCAATGGACAGCAATTGTTTCTGTCCCTGTGAAATCATGGAACCGTCTCCTTCGAGAATTGTATCGTAGCCGTTCGGCAGTTTTTGGATGAAGTCATGGGCATTTGCTTTCTTCGCAGCTTCAATGACCTCTTCTTCAGTTGCATCCAGTTTGCCATAGCGGATATTGTCGTAAACAGACGTTTCGAATAGGAATGGATCCTGCAGCACAAAAGCGATCTGCTTTCGAAGCGTTTCACGGGGCATTGATGAAATCGGCGTACCGTCTATCCGGATTTCACCTTCATTGGCATCATAAAACCTTGCCAGCAATTGCATAATTGTCGTTTTTCCTGCACCGGTCGCACCGACTAAAGCTGCAGTCTGCCCGACAGCGACTGAAAAGCTGACATTACGGATCGTCCACTCTTCTTCAGCGCCTTCGTATTTGAAAGAGACATTGTCGAATTCGACTTCGCCCGAAAACTCTTTGTCTACATTTTTCACCAAACCATCTTTTTCTTCCGTTTCATCCATGATGGCGAAAACCCGTTCCGCTCCGGCAATCGCCGATAGCACGGTATTAAACTGGTTGGCCAGATCGTTCAGCGGTCTGGTGAACTGGCGGGAGTATTCCGTGAATATCACAATAACCCCGATCGATACGGCTCCGTTCAATGCCAGAAGACCGCCTACCCCTGCTACAATGGCAAAACTTCCGTTATTTAAAAAGTTCATCACTTTCGGTATGAACCCAGCATAGGTCCATGCCCAGAAACCGGCACGCCGCAGCCGTTCGCTTTTCACGAGAAATTCATCCATCACCCGTGGTTCCTGAGAAAACGCTTTGACGATTTTCTGGCCGGAAATGGTTTCTTCAATCATTCCGTTCAAATCGCCGACTGCCCTTTGCTGTTCTTTATACAATCGCCCTGTCCGTTTTGTAATCCACTGCACAGAAACATACATGAGCGGAATGATGAAAAATGTCAATACAGTCAGCAGCGGGCTCAGCAGGAACATGACTACAGCTGTACCCGTCAGCGTAAGAATACTCGAGAATACCTGAATAAATGATGTATTCAATGTGGTTGAAACGTTCTCGACATCGTTCGTCATGCGGCTCATCAATTCTCCATGCTGCCGCTTATCGAAGAAAGATACAGGAAGTTTCTGAAAGTGACTGAACAAGCCTGTGCGCATTCGATATATTACCTGCTGGGCGATTCCGACCATCCAATAATTCTGCAGATACAGTGAAACGGAATGTCCGATATAAATTAATACAAGCCACGCAATAACAACACCCATTCCGCTAAATTGTTCAGGGATGATGTATTGGTCGATTAAGACCCGTCCGACAAGATAAGGCCCCAGAAGGGCTAAAGCCGAACTGACAAAAACCAGGGCGAGGACGACTATCAACAGGAAACGCTGTTCATCGACCAATTTCCAAATCCGCAGCAAGGTGGATTTCCAGTTATCCGCCCGCTCTGTTTTCTTATCAGCATCTTTTTTTAAGTCTTCTTTTTTGATCAGCGGTTCATACCCGAAAGGGCGACGAATGGCATCAAACATATTCATCCACCTCCTCTTCCTGTTGCGACAAAGCAATCTTTCTGTATAGCTCCGAGTCTTCGAGCAATTCTTCATGCGTGCCATAAGCAGAAATCTCTCCTTCTTCCAATAGAAGAATATGGTCCGCGCGCATTGCTGTACGAATTTTCTGCGTGACCACGAGCATCGTCGCTTTTTCCTGCTCCAACTCCTGCCATAATGCGGCTTCTGTCTTCACATCCAATGCACTTGTGCTGTCATCCAGTATTAAAATAGATGGCTTGCGCACCAGTGCACGCGCTATAGACAGACGCTGTTTCTGCCCGCCGGAAAGATTGACTCCTTTTTGCCCGACACGTGTGTAATAACCTTTCGGAAAACGTTCCACCGTGTCATGTATTTGTGCTTTGACAGCGGCATCCGACAATTCTTCCTGCTGAGCCTGTTCTTTGCCCCAGGAAAGATTATCCGAAATGGTCCCCGTAAATAACAGGGATTGCTGAGGAACAATACCTATTGTTTTTCTTAATGCACTAAGTGACCACTCTCTTACATCTCTTCCATGAATCAATACCCGTCCGCCACTGACATCATAGAAACGGGGAATCAGCTGAAGCAAGGAAGACTTACCGGAACCCGTAGCACCCATAATAGCCAATTTTTCATTGGGTTTGATATGGAACGACAGATTTTTCAACACTGGAATCGTTGTTCCCGGATAAGTGAATGAAACATTGTCGAATACAATATCGCCTCGGCGCAGCAATTTCTCTTCGCCTTTTGTATCTTTTTCACGCACGTCTTCAGCCAGAAGAATTTCCTCGATGCGTTCAGACGATGCTTTCGACCGCGCAAAAGCCATGATGATAAAAGAGAACATCGAGAAAGCTCCTGTCATTCGCATCGCGTAGTTGACGATTGCCACCAATTCACCGATTTGTGCATCACCACTCCGGATTTCAAAAGCTCCAAACCATAAGACAGCCAACAGCGATAAGTTCATGCCAAACAACAAAATCGGCAGAATGATTTCCATGATCCGGAATGCTTTGACCGTATCGGTTTTTAATGAGCCGGCCACTTCCGAAAATCGATTGGCTTCATATTTGCCCCGCAAATAAGCTTTGATCAAACGGACAGCCTGCAGATTTTCCTGTACCATCCGATTGACCCGATCCAGCCTTTGCTGCACAAAACTAAAATAAGTAACGCCTTTTTTTACCATTATATAGAGGAAAGCCAAAAGAATCGGAAAAACAACTACCAGATAAATCGCCAATTTTGGATTGACCACAAAAGCCATAATCATACTGCCGATGACCAGCAGCGGAGCGCGCAGCATGATGCGCAAACTCATGAAAAGAATCTGCTGAACCAGTGTGACATCACTGGTAAGCCGCGTAATCAGCCCGGACGCCGGGAATTTATTGAACATCGCAAGTGAGAACGATTGGATGCGCCCATATACGGACCTCCGCAGATCAAAAGAGAAACTCTGTGATACATGGGCTGCGAAATAGGAATTGGCAACCCCTGAAGCAAAGGCCACCAATGACAGTACCATCAGCAAAATGCCGAGCTGAATAATCACATCCCTGTCGCCGGCTACAATGCCGTCATCAATGATGCCCGCGATAACCAACGGCTGCATCAGTTCCACAGCCAATTCCAATAACATGAGAATTAATGCGATCACTATATAAAATGTATAGGGTTTAGCGTAGGAAAATACAGTTTTCAAGGGAATTGCCTCCTGAACATTTCGAAACTCGAATCTTTTATGTTGACTATTATTACATAATATTTTGATAACGGGTAGTTTTTTAAATTGATCCGCTGGAAAATCCGTTTGGATTTGTTGATAAGCCACTCAAAAATAAAGGGACAACTAAAAGAAAACCACCATTTAAACAGCCAAAGGTTAAATTTAGGTTAAAAAATTTAACCTTGAAAATATATAATTAAATATTCAATTTATTCAGATAAAATACTTTATTTTGAAATTTTCTGTGTTAATATGGTTAAAAAGATTTACATAATAATGTATTTCTTTAGCTGGTTTAACCAGCAATGACTTTTGTCGCATGCCACAATCACTTAAATGCAATTCTATCAAACATTTTAGGAGGATGAGTATGAAGAAGATTCTTTCTGTTTCGCTGGCAACAGTTCTGGTTGCATCCACTTTGCCATCCCTGTCTTTCGCCGCCACTAATGTTGGCCAAGGAGAAGTCTCGAGTATCGCCCCTGCGGACCACGCAAAAAACGTTGACCGCAATGCAGTCCTAGAGGCCGTCATTAAAGATCCAAATGGTTCGTCTTTGAAAACCGTCGATTTTATGGAAGGTTTTACATATGACTATGCCAGCAGCAACAATGTAAATGGTTTCTTTGGTACCTCCGACTCTGATCCATTAACATCTCCCCTCGGCGGTACCGCATTTACCGATTCAAATAAAGGCGAGGCAGCTGTTGCTGATGGTAATTATGCTGTTACAGATGCACAAGGAGCCTACCCTTACCACCGGTTTGAAGTCGACGTTTCCAAACATCTTGAAGCCGGAAACGAAATCGAGTTGAGTTGGCAAGGGAAAACTTCGGCAGAAGGCAAACTTATCCTTTCAGCCTGGGATTATACCGCAGGTAAATGGGTCGTGCTGGAAGATGAAACAGCCAATCAGGGCGGCAATATCGTATTTTCCAAAGTACTGGCTGACAGCAAATTCTTCCAGAACGGAAAAGTGCAGGCGATGGTGCATGATGCCGCTGCGTCCAAGGATGCTGTCGTTGACAATAGCAAGTTCACAATGGCGTGGTTTACTGACACTCAATTCTACGCAGCTGAAAAACCCGAAGTCTGGACTTCGATGACTAACTGGATGATCGAAGAATACAGCAAAGGAAGATTCGGCTATGTTATCAATTCAGGTGACCTCGTTAATATCTCTACAGATCTTGACCAATGGGCAGTCGCCGATGAAAACCTGACAAGAATGGATGAAGCCAATATTCCATATGGCGTCATGGCCGGAAACCGGGATGTCGTTAACCAGGATACGATGGAAATCGACTATACGAATTTCTGGACGTATGCCGGCAAAGACCGATACGAGGGCAAACCATGGTACGGTGAGCAGATGGACAATAACCGGAACCATTATGATCTCTTCTCCTTTGGTGCACACGATTTCATCATCCTTTATCTTGGATACGGAAAAGTGCGGGAAGACGAAACGATTCAGTGGACCAACCAAATGCTTGCGAAACACTCAGATAAAAACGCAATATTGGTCGTGCACAATTACTTGTCCCCAGGTGGTTACAGATCACAAGACGGGACTTATATCTTCGATAATGTGGTTAGAAAAAGTCCAAACGTAAAAATGGTACTCGGTGGTCATTATTTCGGCGCTGACCGTGAAATCCGAACTGTCACCGATCCGGACGGCACCACACGCGAAATTTTGGAAGTCCTGTCAAATTATCAAGGGAAAGACGGAGCGGAAGGCTATATGCGACTGCTAACTTTTGACCCTGCGACGGACACAGTGGATTTCGACACGTACTCTCCTTACCACGATGATTATAATTATTTTGAAGACGGCAGTGACGACTTTACTGAAGGTTATAAACTGGAGCCGACAGAAGCTGTAGAAGTTCCGGCAGTTCGTCAGATTGCAACTGATTATATCGCTGTAAACGTCTTTACCGATGATGTGATCGGTTCGGTCAGCAACCTGGCTTCCGGAAACAAAGCTTCAGTTGAATGGAATGAACTCGAGCCTTTAACTCAATACTTCTGGTACGTAAATATTACAAATGCTTCTGACCAGAAAAAAACATCGAAAATATATCGATTCACGACAAATGACGCTGCGCTGCCGGAGCCGGGAGAACCTGACCCAGATGAGCCAATCGAATCTTCCTTCCCTGATATTATAGGAACTAAATATGAATGGGCACTCGATGAGATTGAAGCGATGGTTGCACGCGGTATTATTACTGGTCAAGAAGACGGTACTTTTAAACCAGGCAACAGCATCCAAAGACAGCACGTTGCTTTGATGTTCACCAAGGCTATCGATTTAAATAAAGTGGTACCTCCCACTCCATTCGCCGATGTTCCTAAAACATCCAGATTTTATGATGAAATTATGGCAGTTCAAGAGGCAGGGATTTTTGTAGGTAACCAAAATAAATTCTATCCTATTGAAAAAATGACACGCGCTGAAATGGCGAAGGTATTGGTAGTGGCGTTTGACATCGAATTAACAGGTACACATCCCTTCACCGACGTCCCGGCCAACCATTGGGCAGCAAAATATATCGGTCCGCTTTACAGCTCAGGGATTACTGCAGGGAAGAGCAAAACCATATTTGATTTAAATGGTGAAGTGTCTAGAGCAGAGTTCGCCGCCTTCATGTACCGGGCTTTGGAATACAAAGAAAAAAATCAATAACGGTTTAATTAGTAAATCAGCAGCTTGCCGTATAACTACGGTACAGCTGCTGATTTTTATTCTCTATTCAAATATTTTATAGTCATAAATTCACTATTTCCCTAAAATAAAACATGAATGTTTTGAAAAGGATGACTATATGTATTTTCTCCCCTATAATGAGAGTAGACTTAGGAGAAGGAGCGTTATGGAATGAGTGAATTGCAAGAACTACTGGCTGATAATCTCGTTTTCAACCATATCCCTTTTCCCATTATCATTATGAACGAGAATGGCCAAGCCGTTTGGTGCAGCCGCCATGCAGAAAGAGTATTCCAAATAGAGTCGGATTCTGTCAAAGGACAGATAAGCCCTTATATGAATCCTGATAAAGCTGCTCAATATAAGTGTTCATGGGAAAAGATAATAAACAGCAAAGATCCGATACGCCTTGAAGAAGTTGAAATTGAACTTGGCAACGGGACACTGACATATACAACCGTTGTGACGAAGGTTTTTAAATCCGGAAAAGAAAAGTTTATACTTACTATTTTTGAAATGGATGAAACCCAACAAGCCGACTCCCCTGCAAGGGAACTTGAGAGCTTGCGAAGCGGTTTGGATGAGTCCTTTATGATGCTTTATTTTGATGAAGAATTCCTGATCACCTACGCTAACCCGCATTTCCTGAAGTTAAGTAAATGGACGCCGAAGCGGATTCTTGGAAAGCCTATTTGGCAAATGTTCGGGGATACGGAAGAAGACCATCAGATAATCGAAGAATTAATGGAAACCTTGAAAAAAGGTGAAGTATGGAACGGTGAAGCCAAAAAAGTAAAGAAAGACGGGGACTTCTACTGGGTGGATTTAACAGCCATTCCTATGATACTTACCGGTTCTGAAACTTACTACATATTTTTGGAGAAAGATATTACTGAAGCTAAAGAAACCCAGCACCATCTGGAACAAATTGCATTTATCGATTCCGTTACCGGATTGGAAAATCGCCATCGCCTTGAACAGGTGGTCAATGAATTTATCGAAGAACGAAAGCATTTTTCATTTGTATTCTTCGATATCGACCATTTTTACACTTTGCGTGATGTTTCCAATATTGATACAGAAAAAGAATTGCTGATTGAGTTCACGAAAAGGCTGCGCATGTATTTCTCGGATTCCTTGATTACGAGAACCGGCTTGCATGAATTTGCATTAGTTACTCCTTTGAGCCAATGGTTCATCGAAGGCTTCCTTGCTTACCTGCAACAGCATCCCATTTACATTCAGGGAACTGCAATTCCATTGACGGTAAGCGGTGCTGTCACCCGCTATCCGGAAGACCAGCAAACTTTTGTACATCTTATGAAAGCTTCAAATGCCACCATCAAAAAAATCAAGGAACGCGGCGGCAGTGCCATTTCAGCGCTGACTGCCGACGACCATGAACGCTTGAACCGTAAAGCACTGATCGAACGCCGACTGATCCATGCGCTTGATAAGAAAAATCTGGAGGTTCTTTATCAGCCACAGATCAATTTGAAAACCGGTGACGTCGAAGGCGTTGAAGCGCTCGTCCGCTGGCAGGACACAGAAGCAGGGATTGTATCGCCAGATGAACTCATTCCGATTGCAGAAGAAAACGGCATGATTCATGAAATCGGTAAATTCGTTATCGAAACTGTCTGCCGCCAGCTCAAGGACTGGACATCACGCAACATCCCGATGAATGTCAGCATCAACTCGTCCATCCGGGAATTCCGCGATAAAGATATGGCACGATTATTTATGGAACATCTGACCATCAACGGCTGTGATGCCAACCGGCTGACAATCGAAATCACCGAAAAATTCGCTTTGGAAGCGGAAGCAGAACATTCGATAGTACGCCAGATGAAACAGTTGAATCAAAAAGGAATCTCATTCTCTTTGGATGATTTCGGAACCGGTTATGCATCATTCCGCTATATGCTGCTTTTGCCGATTTCCAGTTTGAAAATCGATAAGGATATTATCCAATCGATTACGCAGCAGGAAAAGATGCAAAAACTGATCAATGGAATGATCCAGTTCGGCAAATCGCTTGATCTGCAGGTAGTTGCTGAAGGTGTGGAAACAAAAGAGCAGCTTGAACTATTGAGAGTCATGGATTGTGACAGTATCCAGGGTTATATTACTGGGCATCCAATGACAGCAAACGAATTGGAAACCTGGCTGAAGCATTCATAGGCAAATAAAAAATCGGTATGCCGCGGAATTCAATTCCGTGTCATACCGATTTTCTTTTGTATTCTTTTCGCCTGCTGTTTGAAAACCATCTGCATTAGAACCTCCGCAAACACCAATCCCATCGCTATTGCTCCTGAAATCATCAGGGCATCAGCAGCAAATGAAATAGCTTCCAAGTAATTATTTTCCACTATACTTCGCATCGAATTATAAGCCCGACTGCCCGGGACCAAAGGAATGATGCCTGCAATACTAAAAACGATCATAGGCATTTTAAACTTCTTGGCAAGGATGTGAGCAACTAATGCCACTGCAAATGCGCCTGCAAAAGTCGCCTGAACCGAATCATCGAACATGAGGAAAAACATCCGGTAAATGAGCCAGCCGCTCATCCCGACCAATCCACAACTGACAAGTGTCCGGCGCGGGGTATTAAAAACGACGCCAAATGCTCCAGCAGCCAAAAAACTCAGAAAGGCTTCAAGTGGCCAATTCATCCAATTCCTCCTTTAAAATGAAAGTACAAGCGCAATTCCTGCACCAATTGCAAACGCGGTAAGGAATGCTTCTGCCCCTTTGGACAACCCCGATACAAAATGCCCTGCCATCAGATCCCTGACAGCATTTGTTATCAATAAACCCGGCACAAGCGGCATGACAGAACCAATAATGATGGTATCCAGATCCTGTCCCAAACCAACATAAATGACTAGCGAAGCCAGCGATCCGATTACCAATGCACCAACAAATTCCGCAAAAAACTTGACTCTGGTCTGCACCAGGATCGTTTCAACTGTATAGAAGGCTGTGCCCCCGATAATGAACGCGAAAGGCAGGTCCTGCCAGCCTCCACCGAGCAAAATCAGGAAACAGCCACTGGCCACTGCTGCTGCAAGGACCTGTATCTGTATTGGAAACATATAATCTGTTTGATCAATAATTAACATTTCATCATACGCCTGTTGAAGCGTCAGTTCACCAGAGACCAATCTTCTGGAGACCGCGTTAACCAATGCCACTCTTTCGAGATCGGTACGCCTGCTGTTAATGCGGACGAACCTTGTGGCCATCTCATTGCTCGGAGAAAACATAATGCCTGTCGGCGTAATAAAACAATGTGAATCCATCATTTTCTGAGAAACCGCCATGCGGATCATCGTATCTTCTATACGATACGTCTCAGCTCCACTTTCCATCATGATTTTTCCCGCTAAAAGGAAGCAATCAAGTGCCAATTCCCTTCTGGTTTCACCTGCCTGATTCACAAGATCCCCCCTTTCACTCTTCACTCGCCCCTAATCATACAGCACATCGGCAAAAATTAAAACGCTCCGCCTAAGCGGAGCGTTCAAATTTCAGCTTTATTCACTAGATTAAGGTTTCAGAACAACTTTTGTACACTCATCTGTGTGGTCGTTAAAAATCTGATAGGCAGCGCTGGCTTGTTCCATCGGCATAACGTGGGAAATAATTTCCCGAGGATCGAGCTCTCCGCTGTTGATCATGTCAAAGATCTTCGGCATGAGGTGTACTACTGGAGCCTGCCCCATTTTCATCGTTACATTACGTTCGAAAATATTTCCGAGAGGGAACATATTGTATGTCAGTCCGTAAACACCGGTTAATTGAATTGTCCCGAACTTGCTGACAGCGTCTTTTGCAATATCGATGGCACTCAGCGTACCACCCTGCAATTTCAGTTTCTGCTGGACCGCTTCAGCTGGAGATTTCTTGCCGTCCATTCCGACACAGTCAATGACGACACGTGCCCCGCCCTTTGTCAGGTCATGAATAAAGGCGCCCGTGTTATCGTGTTGGCTGAAGTCGACAATTTCGACATTGTTTATCCGTTTCGCCCGTTCCATCCGGTAAGGCAGTTCATCGACAGCAATAACGCGCGCAGCGCCTTTCATCCAGGCGAATTTCTGCGCCATCAATCCTACCGGACCACAACCGAGAACAACAACTGTGTCGCCTGGCTTTACACCTGAATGTTCAACGCTCCAATAGGCAGTGGGAAGAACATCAGATAGGAACAGAACCGATTCATCTTCGAGTTCAGATGATTCTGGAATGACAAATGGCATGAAATTGGCGTAAGGCACCCGTAAGTATTCTGCCTGCCCGCCAGGGTAATTGCCATAGCGTTCCGTAAATCCTAAGTAACCGCCAGTATCAAAATGCGGGTTGCTGTTAGAGTTGTCGCATTGGCTTTCCATTTCATGGCTGCAGTAGAAGCATTGTCCACAGCTTACGTTAAATGGAATGACTACCCGGTCGCCTTTTTTGACTTTTGTCACTTCAGAACCGACTTCTTCTACAATCCCCATCGGCTCGTGGCCAATTACGTAACCTTTATGTGTTGGCAAAGCCCCATGATAAATATGCAAGTCGGACCCGCAAATCGCTGTGGAAGTGACTTTAATAATGATATCGTCTTTTTTCTGGATTTCCGGATCTTTGACATTTTTCACCTGAATATCTTTTGCACCTTGAAAAGTAACTGCCTTCATTTACTATCCCTCCAGTGAATTTTCAGAATACTCTTCTACTTCCCTTTTCTGCCAATAAAAAAACGTGCCAGGTGAAATTTCCTGGCACATTTCTTCCAAAACTAATATTCGATAGTGTCCAAAATTTTAAAGGTACTTAAATCGTAGCTCTTAATCTCGCTGTGGGCGATTGTAAATAATGTATCATCTATATAAATGATGCGCTGGATGCTGCTGCTCCAGTCCTCGTATTGGGCTGAACTTTCCTTGATGAGATTCGCTGTCTCTTCAATCCCATCAGGAGTGATGGTGTAAATCATCGCTCCTTCTCCTTCAAACTCGATATATTCACCGTTTGTTTCCTTATAGAGAGCTACAGGGAATCCGAAAAGGCTTTTCTCCTGATGAGTGAATAATGCTTTATGGTCGTATTGCAGGGCGGAACTGGTTCCTTGCCCTCCAATCACTTCAGTGTCTTTTTCAATTGGATTATTGAAGTCACTGACATCAAATAAAGAGATTTTCACGCCACCTGTGACCACACGGGCTTCTCCTTCTTTCGAGGATTCCACTTTAGTATCGGAGCCAAAGCCGATAAGGTGATCTTCACCTAATGGATGCAAATAATTCGAGAATCCCGGTATCTTCAACTCTCCCAGTACTTCTGGAGAAGAAGGCACCGCTACATCGATGACAAACAAAGGATCCGTTTCCTTGAATGTGACCATGTAAGCTTTATCCCCCATGAAACGGGCTGAATAGATTCTCTCGCCTTTCGCCAAATCTTCGACAGAACCGACCTGCTGCATCCCGCCGTCCAGGATGAATAGATGGTTTTTTGAAGGTGAAGCTTCATCCCACGCTACTCCTTCAGTAGTTACAATTCTAAAGAAGCCGTTGTATTCATCCATCGAGAATTGATTCAGCAAAGATCCTTTCACTTCGTTTGAAGCAAGAAAAGTAATGTCGGTTTTATTCAATGCAAATTTAAAGACTTCTGTGTTTGCTAATTGCGGAATCCATATATCCATGGAAACATTCTCGTCAGTTTCCTCTTCATCCATCGGCACATAAGCTGATGCAGTCAGATAGAGGTTTTCTTTTGTCATGTAAAGTTGTTCACTGCCGCCAAGAAAACCTTCTGTTGATAATTCGTTTTCTTCCGGATCAGCCAGGTCGATTGCCGAGACAAGGCTGTAGCTGCCTTCCATGGTTCCTGGAAGTATGGAAATCCTGTCATAAGGCAAAGCAGAAAACTTCCTGCCATTTTTCGAATCGAAAACCATCGGCCGAAGTTCCACATCTTCCCCTTCCTCCATCATCCATATTTCCGGATAAACATTGGTTACATAATAGAGGATCCCATCAGTCAGCCGTGCTCCGTTCAGATTCCCTTCGGTACCGACTTTCCGCAGAAACTGAGGGGAAGCCGGATCACTGATATCATACAAATATACAGTGGTCATAGATAGATGCGGGGCCATTTCCGCATCGACTTTTCCTTCTGTCCGTGCAACACCATACTGGCTTCCCATCACGATTAAAGTATTATCCGACAGGAAGAGCTGCTCTGGATACATTTCGGGCTCTACCAACAATTCAGCTCCAGCTGACAGATTTTCTGGATTCCTGGCATCCGTTATCAGCACTTTAGAATCGCTGATGGAATAAATATAGGAACCATCCGTTTTCACCAGGTCCGCTTCATCGACGCCTTCAACCTGGTTATTGGTTGAAGAATAGCTGCCGCTTTCTCCTGACCCCGCAGAATCAGCCGCTGAAGATTCACTGGCACCGGATTCCTCAGTTGCCATTCCACTCCCTTCACCAAATGCCCCGTAGCGCTCACTATTTTTTTGAAGCTCAAGCAATTGTTTGAAATATGCTTTTAACTCTTCTTCATTTGAAAGTGCTGTAATTTCTTCCTGGACGGAAAATTCCACTTTTTTGCTTGCCAGGCTTTTAAGGAATTTCCCTTTAATCGCTGATTTCTCGACATGCAAAATGTATTGTCCAGTTGAAATCTCAGGTATTTCCAGCGTCTTCCCATTTTCCAGCAAGTTCATTTCCACATCTACAGGTTTCTCTTCTGCATCTGTTAAATAGACATGCCCTTTTTCGATTGCGTCAGGATGGAGCTCTGAAGAAAAGTTAGCTCTCCAGCCTTGTTCTGCCAATGCAATGGATGAGGCACTGATCGACACCTTATCAATCATAAAAGCAAAACCGATTCCTATTGCTGCGATAAGTGCAGCCGCAACGAGCCATAAACTTCTTTTCTTCATGAATCATCCACATCCTTTCTGCCTGCTTTACTCATTAGACAGCCATGTTACAGAAAAGTTACAGAATTTATGCAATTTCCTTGATTTTGTTCTGAAATGCCTCTGAATAGACCTCCAGATTATCATCCAGAGGGCCGCCTCCCTGCGCAAGACTTTCAGTGCCGCCAACTTTGCCGCCCTTGGCTTCTACAATCTCTCCTAGTATTTCCTTCATATCTCCGGCTGCATTTTTCCCTTTTGCACAAACAAAGCGAACACTCTCTTCTTCCGGAACAATGAAAAGCAAATAAAGAGATGGGTGATTTTCAATAGCCAGCTTCGCCAATTGCTGCACTTCCTTTATCGGACGGCCACTATAATTCCTGACTATTATATTCCCATCAGGTTTCAGACTTTCCGCTTCCAGCTTCACCAACTCAAGAGCAAGTTTCTTCAATTGTTTCTCTTTTTCTTTCCTGTCGTCCAAAACAGCTGCTGCAGCTCCCGCCAATTCTGCTGCAGGAGCATTCAAGCTTTTCGTCAACAGGTCAGTGACAGATTGAAGCAAGCGGAAATGCTTCATCGCCCGATGGCCACATAAAAAATAGACACGTGTGCCGGTTTTAGCTTTTTCCGTCCGGATAATCTTAAGCAACCCTAACTGGCCTGTATTATGTACATGCGTACCTCCGCAGGCATTGATATCAATGTCTGCTACCTTCACAAGACGGATGTCTCCTTCTACCGCCGGTTCTTTGCGCAATTTCATCTCAGCTGCCTGATTTTGTGTAACCCATTCCGTTTCAATCGGTATTTGGCTGTAGATCAATGAATTCACTTGCTGCTCTACTTCGTTTAATTGTCCGTTGCTTATTTCCCGAACATCCAGATCGATTGAAACTCTCTCCACACCCAGATGAAAACTTTTTGTCGCCATTCCCAGTTCATCTTCGAACACAGCACTCAGCAAATGCTGTCCGGTATGCTGCTGCATATGGTCGAAACGGCGCTCCCAGTCGATGGCGATTTCATATTCGCCCATTTCCACTTTACCCTCGATGTAATGACGGATTTCCCCATCAATGAGCTGAACATCCCTGATTACAGTTTGTCCAATGACACCTGTGTCTGACGGCTGGCCGCCGCCTTCGGGATAAAAACAGGTGCGGTCTAGTACTGCATAATTTCCTTTTCCGTCTGTTCCACTCGCTTTCACCTTTGCTGTCGCCGTCATTATTCCGGCATCCTGGTAGTAGATTTTTTCCGTCATCACTTTAACCTCCTGCAATATTATTCATTAGTATCAATCCAGCTAGTTTACTGGTAAGCTTCCAGTGGAAATATATTTATAAGAGCAGTTATAAGGAGGATTCACCGTGAAGAAATTTAAGCGTTCAGTTTTATTGTATAACGGACAAGCAGGGGCGTCCACGGCGGACTCGGTCATTTCCATGGCAGCTCCCGCTTTAGCGGCCGTTTCAGATAAACTTGAACTCGTTCAGACCAACAGTCCCGAAGAATTGACGGCTGCCTGCAGAAAATTGTCTGCTGATGCCGACGCCTTATTTGTGGCAGGAGGAGATGGAACGATCCACGATGCCGTACAAGCTTTGTCCGATTTACAAGATCCTCCTCCGCTCGGCATAATTCCCAGCGGTACGTGCAATGATTTCGCACGGACACTTGATATACCGATGGACTTGTCTCTGGCTGCCGAAGCCCTCTCTGACGGCCTGGTAAAAGGCATTGATGCTGCCAGTATAAATGGCCATTCTTTCCTGAATTTTGCGGGAATCGGTATTATTACGGATGCTTCGACGAATATAGATACCCAATTGAAAGAACGCTACGGCAAATTAAGTTATTTCATGAGCGGGCTGCAATCTATGCGCCAGACTGAACCCTTTGCCATCAATTTGACTGTTGATGGTGTTGAATACGGAGAAAACGGAGTACTTGCTCTCGTCATGAACGGAAAATCCATCGGAACTCATGCCTTGCCAATGGATTCGATTGACCCTGCAGATGGCCTCCTCGATGTTTTTATCATCCAGACATCTTCGATTGCAGCTATACTCGAATGGTTTTCACTCTCTAAACCCGATGTTCCCATAGAAGAATTATCCCATGTCCGCCATTATCAAGGCAGAAACATCCGTATCGCGACAAATGAACCAATGGATATCGATACAGATGGGGAAATATATTTAAAAACTCCAGCTAATATAGAGGTTCTTCCAGAAAGACTGAAGATGTTTGTTCCAAGACCTGTCGAAATGCTTGATTGATTGGACAAAAAAAGACCTTGAAGAAGAGAAACCATCTTCTTTAAGGTCTTTTTAACGGATCATTAAATTTAAAATCCACTTTATTCTTCGAATGGCCATTGCGGGAGCATCTTGTTCAAATTTTTATCCTCTCTCATACCCAATACATACTCCGCCTGCATAATTGTATGGATTTCGCGGGTGCCTTCGTAGATCACCGGAGCCTTCGAGTTGCGCAGGAAGCGGGCTACCGGATATTCATCAGAATAACCATAAGCACCGTGAATTTGAACTGCATCATCTGCAGCCTTATTGGCGAAATCACAGGCCTGCCATTTTGCAAGCGATGTTTCCCGTGTATTCCTGATTCCCTGGTTTTTAAGCTCTCCGGCGTGATATACCAGCAAGCGGCTCATTTGATAGCCCGCCTCCATGCGGGCTATCATCTGCTGGACCAGTTGATGTTCGCCGATCAATTTTCCGAATGTAGAACGTGTATGGCAATAATTCACACTTTCTTCGATACAGGCGCTTATCAATCCACAAGCACCGGCTGCTACTGTGAACCGTCCGTTGTCTAAAGATGCCATCGCAATTTTAAAGCCTTCCCCTTCTTCACCCAGTCGGTTTCCAGCTGGAATCCGGACATCCTCAAAAAATATTTCCCCCGTATTGCCGGCGCGAATCCCATACTTCCCTTTGATCGCTTTGGAGGAAAAGCCTTTACGGTCGCGTTCGACGATAAAGGCGCTGATGCCCTGATGTTTTTTGGATTTATCGGTATAGGCAAAAACGATGAAATGATCAGCCGAGTCGCATAGGGAAATCCAGGTTTTTTGGCCGTTCAGGATATAATTGTCCCCATCCTGTACTGCCGTACTTGAGATTGCCGCCACGTCAGATCCAGCTCCAGGTTCAGTCAGGCCAAAAGCTCCGATTTTATCACCTTTCGCCTGCGGCAATAAAAATTTCTGCTTTTGCTCCTCCGTTCCCCATTGCAGGATAGTCATTGAATTCAAGCCGGTGTGGACGGATACAGCTGTTCGAAATGCGGTATCCCCTCTTTCCAATTCCTCACAAACGATGGCCAGCGAATTATAGTCCATTCCGCTGCCGCCGTATTTCTCCGGAATACAGACTCCCATTAATCCCAGATCAGCAAGCCGCTTCCAAATGGCTGGATCAAACCCTCCTTTGCTGTCCCATTCTGCGATGTGGGGCAGAATTTCATTATCGACGAATTGCCTGACTGTCTTTCTTAACAGTGATTGTTCTTCCGAAAAGCTGAAGTCCATGTTTTATACCTCCCGCCGCATGATTTCTTACTGCTGAAATGCTGTCCGCTGCACCGTTTCTTTAATCTCCACTCCACGTTTCGCCATTTCCCTGATATAGGCATCCCCTGGCACAATAAGTTCGGGCGGATAAGAGCCGCGCTTATCGATCAAACCTGCCCCAATCATTTGGGCTACCACCGAGATAGTAAATGCTGTTGCCCGCGCCATCGCCGTCACTCCTGACTGCCGGTCTTTTTTAGTCACCATATTATAAGTGAAAGTTATATCTTCATTGTTTTTTGTGCCAGATACTGTAATTCGAAGCACCACTGCATCTTCTTTGTCGCCAAGTACCGTAATCGGGGTCAGCACTTCGCGCAGGACATCGCGGGTTTTTACTTTCTGACCCTCCACTTCCACTGTTTTATTACGGTCTGTGAAACCGAGATCAACGAGCAGCTGGAACTTTTCCGCGTGCCCTTTATAACGAAGCGTCTTATATTCGAGGTTATCGATATCGCTGAACGTTTCCGTCATCGTAGATGTTCCGCCCGACGTATGGAAAGCCTCCAACTCGCCAAATTCTTCAAACTCGACATGTTCAATTTCAGAAAGCGATGGGACCTCCAGCAATTTTCCGTCCCTCAGAACATGGGAAGGATCCGTATAATGATCGAAAACGCCATCCAATGAAAAGACGTGATTGTATTGAAGAGGCGGTTCCGGATGGACAGGAATGCCTCCGACCAGAATTTTGATGTCATTGACCCGATCCAATTTGCCGGCACCATAACCCGTTATGATATTGATCATCCCCGGTGCCACGCCTAAATCCGGTATGAGCGTCACTCCTTGTTCCAGAGCCTTTTCATGGAGTTCAAGTACGGCATCTGTGGCTCCGCCGATATGCCCGCCAAGATCGACAGCATGGACACCGCATTCGAGTGCTATTTCAGCCACTTTAACATTAAAAGTATAGAACAAGGCGTTAATCACGACATCCGCTTTTTCTATGACCGCCCTTAACGATTGTTCGTCTTTTGCGTCCAAATGAATTACTTCTAGTTTATTGCTATCCAATTTTTGTTTAAAAGCTACTGCTTTTTCTGTATCCAGATCTGCCAAAAAGACTTTTTCCACTTCATCGTTTTGAATAAGATCTCCTGCAGCCTGCTTTCCCATCAGTCCCGCGCCTAATACCACAACTTTCATCTCAGAATGCCCCTCTCTTCTTCAAATTTCATTGTCTATTTGCGCCCGCTGCAGCTTACCGCTGAAATCCACATAGACGGATTTCCACTCAGTAAAGACGTCCAGCGCCGCAACCCCAGAATCTCTATGGCCGTTGCCGGTACCTTTTGTTCCACCAAACGGCAAATGAATTTCAGCTCCACTCGTACCCGCATTAATATAGACAATTCCTGTGTCCAGATCCCGCTGTGCTATAAATGCCCGGTTAATATCCTGGGTATAGATGGAACTGGAAAGACCATAAATCACACCATTATTAACTTCAACCGCCGCTTCAAAACTATCAACTTCAATAATAGAAACAACCGGACCAAAAATTTCCTCCTGCGCAATTCTCATCGATGCTGATACATCCGTAAACAATGTCGGTGCGTAATAGTTTCCTTTATCGAAATGGCCGCCGGTCAAAATCTCTCCTCCCGCGAGAAGAACTGCGCCTTCCTGTTTGCCGATTTCAATATAGGAATGTATTTTTTCAAGGGCCTCTTTGTTGATAACCGGGCCCACTTTTATGCTTTCATCCAATCCATCGCCAATCGTCAGGCTTTCCATTTTAGCAAGCAGCCTTTTTTGAAGCTCTTCTTTTACTTGTTCATGGACAATAACCCGGCTGCAGGCGGTGCACCGCTGCCCGGCTGTTCCAAAAGCACTCCATAGAATGCCTTCAACCGCCAAATCCAAATCTGCATCCTCCATTACAATGACGGCATTTTTCCCGCCCATCTCCAAAGAAACTTTTTTCAGATTGCGCCCTCCGAGTTCTGCTATCTTTCTCCCTGTTTCGGTTGATCCGGTAAAGGAAATGACCCGTATATCTGGATGTTCCAGCATTGCGGTTCCAACTTCCGACCCTGCCCCAAAAACAATATTGGCCACTCCATCCGGCAGTCCAGCCTCGGCAAATATCTTGCTCATCTCATAGGCCATCATCGGTGTTTCTGTTGCCGGTTTCCACAAGAACGTGTTGCCTGCGACGATTGCCGGAAACGACTTCCATGTGGCGATCGCCACAGGAAAATTCCAGGGAGTGATCAATCCGACAACCCCGATGGGTGCCCGGATGCTCATGGCAAATTTATCAGCCAGCTCCGAAGGAGTCGTTTCTCCAAAAAGCCGGCGCCCCTCTCCTGCCATATAAAAAGCCATGTCGATCCCTTCCTGCACTTCTCCACGCCCTTCTTCAATCACTTTGCCCATTTCTTTTGTCAGTACCTGTGCAAGATGCTCTTTTCTTTCTTTCATAATCCGTCCGATTTCATATAAATACGACGCCCGTTTCGGCGCCGGAACTTTTGCCCATGACTTTTGTGCCGCTTTCGCAGCCTTTGCTGCTTCATCCACATCTTCTGCAGATGACATCTGAACTTGCGCCAACTCTTCACCTGTCGCCGGATTTAATACAGCAGCATATTTTCTATTACCTGCATCCTGCCATTTGCCATTTACGTAATTCGTTAATTTCATTAATCCGTTCCTCCTCTGTAATGGTTCAGTATTAAAGAAAGCGCTTACATGTACATTATTCCACAAGCTAATAAGAAATTACAGGTATTTTTCTAACTTTAATGAATCTTCTAAATTTAATGTTCTATTCTTAAAACGCCTTGTTTCAAAGATTAATTTCCATGCTTAAAGTAGCATTTTGTTTAACAAGCACCAAAAGGTATTGACACTTACGGAACGTCATAGTCTAATCTAATGGAAGAGGTGATTAATTATGTACAAAGTACAGGAAGTAGCTACAATAGCAGGAGTCAGTGTCCGCACTCTCCATCATTACGACAGCATCGGATTGATGAAGCCTTCGAATATAGGATCCAACCGGTACCGTTATTATAATGACGATGATTTGAAACTGCTCCAGCACATCTTATTTTTCAAAGAATTAGGATTTTCACTGAAAAAAATTCAGGAATTAGTTGCAGAAGGTTTTGACGCCACTTATGCTTTGACACAACACGCAGAGTTATTGCGCCAGAAGAAACTGCGCATTGAAAAGTTGATAGAAAATGCTGAGCGTACTCAGCTGGAATATGCCGGAGTGCAGGAACAAAGCAATGAAGAACGTTTTTCAGCATTCAGCATCAAAAAGACAGATGACAATATTAAACTGTATTTGGATTCACCAGCTCCAGAGGCTGCTGTAGAAATCGAGGCAGCAGATAAAGAAATTGACAGCCAGGATGAAATCTTGGAAGAGGTTAACTTTACTGAGCCGGAACCCTCTGTGGCACAGCAGGAAACAGTTGCGAATGAACCGGAAACGGCAGTTGCAACTGAAAAACCGGAAAAAGAAGAAGAGGATCTCGAAGAAATCAACCGGGAAGGCGATCGAATTTACAATGCCGTTTCCAATTTGATGCATCTGCCTCCGGAAGCGCCTGAAGTTCAAGTCGAAATGCAGGCCTATTACACGCTGCTGGACCGTTTCTACAACTGTTCACCGAAAATGTTCCGTGGCCTTGCCGATCTATATGCCAACGACAGCCGTTTCGCTAAGAATATTGATCGGCACGGAGCTGGCTTATCGAAATACCTGCGTGAAGCAATGTACATATTTGCTGACGGTTTGGCAGATGCTTGAGCTGATTGGAACTTGTGTGAATTGCGGAAAAGAAGTTTATTGCCGTGATGGTTTCCTGGATGGAGTGTATATTGAAGGGGAACTTTTCTGTTTCAATTGTACAGAAAAAGATTCTGAAGCATAAGAAGTACCGGGCAAATAGATGCCCGGTACTTTTTTGTTTATCAAACATTCTCGTCTCTTATTTTTCCTCATTGAATTTTTCTCCACCACGTTCTATGTCATGTCCAAAAAGAGTGAAAGCCGCGTTGCGTTTTCAGTCGTTTCTTTTAGGCTATATTCGATTATCGTTTCGATGGTCTGTATACAGCACAATTCCGTCACTTTCGAGAATATCGTGAAATTCATCAATTTCTGTTTGGCTTAAATCCAGTTTAGTCAACTCGTCCCGTACTGCGTCTTTCCCGGTGAAGATTGATTTGAATTTATCTGTAATCGTTTCTGTTTCGTGTGTGTGGACTCCTTCTTGCGTTTCAACAGAGTTAAGTATATCCGCATTATCCGTCAAAACATGAATATCATTTCTGTTATATCCCCACGACTTCATTTCTTCCACTTTTTCTTCAAGTTCCCGTTCCGTATAAACCACTTCAAATTCACGGTTTGTTGATTTCATACTAATCAGCCTCCTGTTTATCGTCTTACATTTATTTACCCGAACATCCAAAAAGCTAAAACCTGAATCATTTTATGAACCCATACAGAAAAACACCCCCAACGTCGTTATTACTGCATACGACGTTGGGAGTGCTTTTCCTTTTTTTTTGGTTTTCTTCTATTAAACTTCAGATTTTTCTTTTAAAGCGTCAAGTCTTTCTTGCACTTCTGCACCAGTCAAACCGTGTTCGAATGCATAACGGTTGCGCGGATGTTCGCGGCATTCGTCACTGCATGAACGCATAAACTTATGCTCGTTTTCTTCAGAGCTAAGGATTTTCTTGTTGCATTCCGGGTTTGCACAGTTTACGTAGCGCTCACATGGCTCACCTGTGAAATGGTCTTTACCGACTACTGTATGTTCCACCTGGTTAACAGGCACTGCGATACGCTCATCAAAGACGTACATCTGTCCGTCCCAAAGCTGCCCTTTCACTTCAGGGTCTTTACCGTAAGTAGCGATGCCGCCGTGAAGCTGTGCCACATCTTCAAAGCCTTCTCTTTTCAGCCAGCCGGAGAATTTTTCACAGCGGATTCCGCCTGTGCAATACGTCAAAATTTTCTTGCCTTCAAACATTTCTTTATTTTCTTTGACCCATTCCGGCAAATCGCGGAAGTTCTCAATATCCGGACGGATAGCGCCACGGAAATGGCCAAGATCGTATTCGTAGTCATTGCGGGCATCAAGAACGATTGTGTCCTGATCCTGCATGCGTTTATAGAATTCAGCAGGCTCCAGGTAAGTGCCAGTCAATTCGTTTGGATTGATGTCATCTTCCAGGCCTAAGTGAACAATTTCTTTTTTAGCGCGGACGTGCATTTTCTTGAATGCGTGTCCGTCAGCTTCATCAATTTTAAAGACGATATCCGAAAAACGTTCATCATTTTTCATCATCTCCATATAAGCTTCCGTTTGCTCGATTGTGCCTGAACATGTACCGTTGATGCCTTCTTCAGACACCAGGATACGGCCTTTCAATTCGAGCTCCTTGCAGGCTGCCAAATGCTCAGTTGCAAAAATTTCCGGATCTTCGATCGGTGTATATAAGTAATAAAGTAAAACGTTGTGCGTATGATTTTGC
This sequence comes from Planococcus halotolerans, assembly GCF_003289955.1. Classification (GTDB taxonomy): domain Bacteria; phylum Bacillota; class Bacilli; order Bacillales_A; family Planococcaceae; genus Planococcus; species Planococcus halotolerans. Next base: position 209,384 of record NZ_QLZR01000001.1, read on the forward strand.
ATGAATCATACCCCCTATTCTTCTATTTGCTTCATCAGTCATCGAGACTTCAAAACCTCAACCATTTTACAATAAATTAAGCTATTATTCAACTTTCGAGTAGAAAAGCGCAAGCGCCCGTTAAGCCCCGACAAGCGCTGGAAGCCTTGACGGTAATGGCGTTCTTTGCCATTGACGGCGAGGCTTAAGCGACTCGAGGGGCTGGGCCAATGCAACACTCGTTTCTAAGAAATTTCTGATTAATAAAAGTTATACTTTCTTAGAAAAAATAAATAAAACAGCCGCAGAAACGACTGTTTTTATAGCATAAGGGATTTTCACTAAATTACTTATCGATCAACAAACCCTGTTTTTGATAGATTGCCCCTCTAGGCACGCTGTTATTGCTTCGGCGTTCAATGCCATCATCTCCAGCCTTGTCCGGATACCAGCGCTGCCGATATGCGGGAGGACAGTCAAATTATCGAGCTCCAGCAACTTATTGTCGAGCGGAAGCGGTTCCTGTTCAAAGACATCAAGTCCAGCTCCCCAAATTTTCCGTGATTTCAGCGCTTCGTATAAGGCGTCCTCGTCCACGATACCGCCTCTGGCGACATTTATCAGGCATGCCGTGTTCTTCATTAATTCCAATTCCCGTTTGCCGATCATCCCTTTGGTTTCTTCTGTCAAAGGAGTGAGGATCATAACAAAATCGGATTTGGCCAATAGTTCATCAAGTTCCGCATATTCCACATCTTCCAGGCTTCTGCGAGTGCGGTTGTGATACATCACTTTCATGTCAAAACCGCTGGCTCTTCTGCAGACGCCTTCTCCGATTCGTCCCATCCCGATGATTCCGAGAGTTGCGCCATAGACATCCTGTCCGGTCATGCCCATCGGCGTCCAGGATTTCCATTCACCTGAACGGACCGTTTTTTCCGCTTCAATCAGTCGTCTGGCAGTTGCCAGAAGCAAAGCGAATGCCAAATCAGCCGTCGTTTCCGTTAGGACCTCCGGCGTATTTGTTACAGCAATTCCACGTTCCCTCGCTGCATCCAAATCAATGTTGTTATAACCCACCGCCAGATTGGAAATGATTTTTAAATCCGTCGCTGCTTCTATCAATTCCCTGTCTATCTGGTCGGAAAGCATCGTCCACAGGGCTGATGCTTTTCCGGCTTCTTCCATTAAAACTTCACGCGGAACAGGTTTTTCTTCCTCCTGCCACATCCGCACTTCATAGGAATTCTCAAGACCCTTTATTGCCTCCTCCGGCAATTTTCGGGTTATATAAACAATCGGCTTCATAAAAACATCCTCCAATCTAATTGTCTAATTATTATAGCAATTTATGTAACCAGCTTCAATTTCAAGCTGTCCTTGCCTATTTCTTATGTCTTCTCCGGATTAAATACCAAACGAAAGCGACTGCGCCAATGGCCAATAAAACATAAACAACATTCGAATAGATGTCCAGCTGCCGCATAATCTCTTCCCGGTTTTCCCCGACCGCGGCGCCGACAATGACAAGAATGGTATTCCATATCAGCGTACCGGCAATCGTGAACAACAGAAACATTTTCACATTCATGCCGGACATGCCTGCGGGAACCGAGATAAGGCTTCGGACCACAGGAACCAGCCTTCCAAAAAAAACGGCCCAGACGCCGTAGCGATCGAACCAGGCATCCGCTTTGTAAAGATCAGCCTTTTTAAGGCGCAGCCACTTGCCGTATTTCTCGACCAGTCCTTCCAAGCGCTCCACGCTCAGCCACCTGCCTATGTAATAAAGAATGACAGCTCCAGCAACAGAACCGGCAGTCGAAGCTGCAACGACTCCGGTAATACTCAACCCAGCTGTAGTCGTCATAAATCCGCCGACAGTCAGCACAACCTCAGATGGGACCGGCGGGAAAATATTTTCCAACAGAATCAAAAAAAATATACCCGCGTATCCATAGTCTTCCATTACAGCAGTGATCCAAGCTTCCATCTATACCAACTCTTTCAATTAAATATTTTCGAATTTTATCCGCACGTTCCATAATTCCGATCGGCTGCCTATGCGGATGGGCGGACCCCAGAAACCGAAGCCCGAAGAAACGATAAAATGTGTGGCTTCTTTTAAGCGGTAGCCATAATCGAGTTCGAATATTCTTTTGGTTATCAAACGATTGGGCCACATCTGCCCCTTATGGGTATGGCCCGAAATATGAAAATCAACACCGAGCTCGACCGGTGTTTTCAAATCAGACGGTGTATGGTCCATGACAATCCATGGAAGGTTTGCTGCAGGCTTTAAATTTTCGAGTGGATCTCTTTTGCCGTTGGTTCGTTCTTCCCGCCCGGTCAGATTGAATTTCCCTGCAACTTCAACCGTTTCATCCCTTAATATCACAACGCCGGATTCTTCCATCACACGGACAAGCAACGGGATTTTCTTCCCATAATATTCGTGGTTGCCCAATACTCCAAATACGCCGTATTTCGACTTAAGCTTGCGCATCACTTCCGACATGCCATATCTGGCATACCAAATCGGATCGTCATCCACCAGATCTCCAGCCAGCAATACCAAGTCCGGTTCGAGTTTATTGCTTAAATTCACAAAGCGCTTCAGATGGCGTTTGCCCGATAGAACGCCGAGATGAAAGTCAGAAGCAATGACGATATCCAAATCATCACCGTTGCCTTTTACAATGAATTCCTTTTTACGCACTACAGGACTGTAGGCAAGGAAAGTTCCGATACTAAAAATCAGTATGAAGAGTGCTGCCGCCAACGAACCGGCAATCTGAACATCCCGGGGGTGGTCAATCACGATAACCAGCAGATTGGCAATCGGCACTATCAAAAGTGCGTATTGAAAAAAGGCAAGCCAGTAAGAACCTGCAATCGTAAATCCCAACCATTTATGGCCCAGCATTCCGATAAAATAACTGAATGCCAGAACTGCCCATAAAAACGCAAAAACCCAGCCGTTGACGGGCAATGCAAAACTGTTCAGCCATATAAAAACGGTCCATCCTATGTATCCTGCGAGAGAGCAATATATCAGCAGCATTACAACCCCTGCAGCTATCTGTTTCAAAAATCCCACCTCATTTCCGTTTTCTTTCCATTATACCCTTCCCTGCGCTTGCGTTAACTACCCAAAGCCGACTAAGCCTAAGGTCTGAGTAAAAGATGCAGTGACAGACCGTGTTGCCATTTTCGGAGAGTTGATAAGATTAAGTTACAAATTGAGAGGAGGAAACAACTTGAACAAATTTTGGATGACAGTCATCGGCATTATTGCCGGAATTATCGCCCTATCGAATCTCGGCCCCATCATCAGTCTCGCTTTTTCAGGAGTCATCATCTATATCGGTGTGCATTATTACCTGAGAAGCAGTTCAACAGGCGCTAAAATCTGGTGGGGCTTTGTTGCAGCAGTGGGAGCGATATCAGCAGTTTCCAATGTGCCCGCGATTATAGGGGTATTGGCCATTGCAGTATTATGGTATATCTACAAAAAGTGGAACGAAAAAGAAGTTTCAACTTCAGTTAAAAATGATCCTTTCACCAACTTTGAAAGAGAATGGCAAAAGCTAAACAAATAAGGAGGAAATTACATGACAACATTATGGCAGCGTTTAAAATTCGCGGTGGCAACGGACATGGATGCAATACTCGACAAGAAAGAGGAAAAAAATCCAATCAGTTTATTGAATAAATATATTCAGGAATCGGAGAAAGAAACAGAGACTGCAGGCAAATGGCTGGAACGCCAAACAAGCTTGAGCAACAAACTGGAAAAAGAATTGCAGGAAGCTGAGAGTCTCCTCGAAAAACGCCAGGCACAGGCTGAGCTTGCCAAGGCTGCAGGCGAAAGTGACTTAACCGCATTCGCTGAACAGGAAGTTGACGCCTATAGCTCCCGCGTCGATGAACTGCGCAAGACTCTAGACGAAAATACAGCAGAAAGTGTTGCACTCGAGCAGCGTTATGAGGAAATGAAACATAAAGTAAAAGATATGAAAGTACGCCAGCTTCAATTGATGGGCAAAGAAAACGCAACTCGCGCACATTACCAGATGGACAAAATCCTAAGCCCTGAACTGGTTGCTGAACGGATCGGTTCCTACGATGATATGGCCAGCTATATTAAATCCCTTGGCAATAAAGTTGAAGAACGCCATGAACGTTCGATAATGGAACGCCGTCTTGAAGCGCTGGAAAAAAACAGCGCTAAATCCAAAGATATTGTGTAAGCTAGAGTAAGAGGGACACGTTCCCCTCTTACTTTTCTGCTGCAAAGAAGGAGGCAAAAACAGCGATGAATTATTTCTCGACCAACAGACAGGCATTTTTTGCCTTAAGCGCATTATTTCTCATATTCGTGGAAGCTGCTTTTTTTGGAAATGGCAGTGTGTTTTTGGTTCTTCTTGGCATCGGACTCATCTATTACGGCAATAAGAACAGCCCTAAATATCGCAAATCCTATTTCTGGACCGGTTTTATCCTGATCGGCATTTCAATTCTCTCCATGTGGAGCCTGCGCCTGTTGATTTTGGCTGCGGCAGTATACCTTTTAATCCGGTTGTGGAAAGGTGAAGAATGGCAGCAGGATGTACCGATGAAAGGGCCGGTTGATAAAGGCCTGATCCAAAATAAATTCTTTTCAGCCCAGGCTACGCCCATTGAATCCTACGAGTGGAAAGATATCCACATCCAGGGCTTCGTCGGCGATCTGCTGATTGATGCAACACAAACCGTCTTACCGAAGAAAACTTCCCTGATTTCAATTCGCCAGGGTTTTGGCAGGGTCCGTTTGATCGTTCCCTATGAAGTGCCGGTGCGGGTATATTACTCGACTGTTTTTGGGGATGCCCGTTTTTTCAACGGTGACAAGCAGCGGATCTGGTATGGCTCTGTCCATACTCAGGATGGCTATGAACATATGGATGATGTGAAAACAGAATTGCTCGTTTCTGTCACCACGTGGATGGGAGATGTCGAGGTGATTCGCCGATGAGACAGATTCTGCCACGCAGTTTATTTTTCATGTCTTTGTTCGCAGCCATCATCTTCAGTATTTTACTTGCTCTTTTAGGGCTTCCTGCTGTAAATACCTGGTCCGTCCTTTGGGAAGACTTTGTGGCTGGACTTCCATTTGGTGTCTGGCTCTTCGTTTTGATGGTGGCTCTGTCTGCGGGAATTTCCTGGTGGACCGAGTCTTTATCGCGTTCGAAAGTTCAGGATATCGAAGAAATCTTCCAGGCCCTTCTGCGCAATGAAGACCAAACTGTCATCGAAGCTGCGCAAATGAAAACTTTGCCGCCGCAACTTTCCGTATCCATTCTAAAACTTCAAAAATTATTGGAGTCCCAGCGCAAAAGCCTGGCGCGGATTGCCAACGAGCGGGCTGAAACTCAGGACCAGATCATCCAGGAACGGCTCGTCATGGAACGCCAGCGGCTGGCACGGGAATTGCATGACTCGGTTTCCCAGCAATTATTCGCAGCTTCCATGCTATTGTCTTCCATGACTGAAGGCAAACAAGTATCGGCCGGGCTGCTGCAGACAGAAAAAATGGTGCAGCAGGCACAATTGGAGATGCGTGCGTTACTTCTTCATTTGCGACCGGCTGCTCTGCATGACAAAAGTTTGCGCCAGGGCTTGTTTGAACTGGTATCCGAATTGAAAGAAAAAGTCTATTTTACGATTGACCATAAACTTGAAGAGGTATCTCTGCAAAAAGGTGCGGAAGACCACCTTTTCCGCATCGCCCAGGAGACATTGTCGAATACATTGCGACATTCCAAAGCCACCGAAGTCCACATCTTATTTATAGAGCGGGATAATTTTGCCATTTTACGCATTCAGGACAACGGCATCGGTTTTGAAAGTGAGCAATCGAAATCCACTTCCTATGGTTTGAAGCATATCGAAGAGCGCGCCATCGAAATCGGTGCCACAAGCAAAATTGTATCGGTTCCTTCCGAGGGAACCATTGTTGAAGTTAAAGTACCCATTGAAAGGAAGATTCCGGATGATACGAATTCTGTTAGTTGACGACCACGAAATGGTCCGAATCGGTGTATCCGCTTATTTGCAGGCACAGAAAGATATGGAAGTTGCCGGTGAAGCGGCAAACGGCGAAGAAGCTGTTAAAATGGCACTCGAATTACGGCCGGATGTAGTTCTGATGGACATGGTCATGCCGGTCATGAACGGTGCAGAGGCTACAGAAGCAATCATCCGTGAATGGCCCGAAGCGAAAATTATGATCGTCACCAGTTTTCTGGATGACGATAAAGTGTATCCTGCGCTAAAAGCTGGCGCAGTCAGTTATATCCTGAAAACCTCAAAAGCTTCGCGGATTGCCGACTCGATCCGTGAAACGATGAATGGCACACCGGTATTGGAACCGGAAGTGATGAGTAAAATGATGAAACAAATGCGCCATGAACGGGTGCTGCATGAAGATTTAACCGAACGGGAAATGGAGATTCTTCTGCTGCTCGCACATGGCTATACGAACCAGGAAATTGCCGACGAGCTCTACATAGCTTTAAAGACAGTGAAATCTCATGTCAGCAATCTGCTGTCCAAGCTGGAGGTGCATGACCGGACGCAGGCGGTCATTTATGCCTTCCAGCATAAACTGGTGGCTCCACCTGAATAGAGAAAAGCGACAACGCCCGTTTAGCTCTGACAGGCATAAGACGATTTGGCGAAGCGGCATGTTTTCAGCCGCACAGCCAAAGTGGCTTATGACCCGAAGAGCTGGGCCGTTGGAGTCTAGACACTAGAAAAGCGACAATATATTAAAATTAAAATAAATCCACAAAAAAAGGCGGCCGCGGCCGCCTTTTCATTTTGTGCTTACTTATTCTTGAACGGGTCGTCCGTGTTTCGGTTTCGACCTGAACGTTTATCACGTGCATCTTTGCTGAAATCCTTCGGCAAATCTGTCGACGTGCCTTTTTTGTTTTGCGTGCCTGCAGTCCCTTTATAGGGATGCCTTTCATCAGGTGAAGGTTTTTCTACGATCGGGTCAGTCGCCGCTTTTGCTTCTTTGGCCAAGCCTACTTTTTTGGCTTCCTGCTCCCTTTTTTTCTCCTCCCATTGTTCCTGGTCCACTTTGGTATCTTTCAGGCTATTTTCCATGCGGTCCAAATATCTCGATGCATGTTCTTTGCCTCCTAGTCCGAAAGCAAGACCGAACGCCAGGGCTGCTCCACCAAGAATCAGGATAAAGGCTGAATTGATGATTGAAGCCGCGATGCCCAATTGGTCAAGTGCCATGAAGAATGCGAATGCCAAAATTGCATATTTTGCAACATGGCGAAGTACATGAGGGCCACCTGAAGACTTTTTGAATACACTGCCAATAAAATCTTCAGCAAGATTAGCCAGCCAGAAACCGACAGCCAGGATTACCAGGGCCGCGATGACAGCAGGAATGTAAGCAAAAATTCCGCTCGCCAAGGAAACCATAAACTCAAGATTTAATAATTGAAGTGCTTCAACTGTGAATAGCAGCACAATCAATACCTGTGCTACCACGCCGATTATTCTGGCAAGTGAATAAGCAGAAGGATCTGTGTCAGGATCTCCGGTTTTATTCATCCCCATTTTTTCAGTAAGTGAGTCGACACCCAAATTCTTCATAAGTTGAATGACGAAATCTTTCACCCATCGACCAATGATAACTCCTGCTAAAACCAGGAGAATCGCTACAATAATATTCGGAATCATTGTCAGGATGTCATTAAGCATGGCAATTGCCGGTCCGGAAATTCCGCGCAAAGCAAGAACTTCAAGTGCAGCAATCGTCACAGGCAGCATAATAAGGATAAAGGCAACGATGCCAATGACATTCGAAACACTTGTGCCGCTAAAGAATTGTGAAATCTTCAGTTTTGCAGCCAAACGATCCGTTCCGATCGATTCCAGGAATTTTGAAAGGATTTTCTTAACGATAGTCGCTGCAATCCAGCCGATTGCAAAGATGACTGCCGCTGCAATCAGTTTCGGTATGAAATTCAAGACGCTGTTGAGCATATTCGAGAACGGCTCACTAAGACCGTCGATATTCAACGCACTCAGGACTGCTGGCAAGAATAGCAGCAGAATCAGATAAAATGCGATGTTGGCTGCCGTTTCTGTCCATCTCACCGTGTCCTTTTTAGAAGAACCGGTCTTTTTGGTGACTTTTCCAAAATCGAATTTTCTGCCCGCTACTAAAATCAGGCGTTTCACAACTGTTGCAAGAACCCACGCCAGTAAAAGAATCAGGCCAGCTTTCAGGATGCTCAGGAATGCTCCGGATAAGTTATCGAAGATGCCCAGGAAAGGCGCCCCAATTGCCCCGAGGTTCAGAATGTTGAAGAATAATGCCACTGCGAAAAGTAAAATCAGGACAAATACAATTTTACTGATGATCTTTGACAGGCTGTATTTCTGCTGTGACATGCCCGCTTTTTCATCGAGCTTAGTTTTGTCCAATAATTTATAAACTGCTTTCTCCACCAACTTGGCTACAATATAACCGATAATAAGTACGAGAATTGCCAAGAGAATTTCGGGAAGCGCGTTCATGAAGTTATTGAAATAACCGCTGGTATCCATATGTCGTCCCCCATTCAAATTTATTGTGTTCTTAACTCCTATCCCCTTGCTCTGCTTATTCAAAACCTTATATCCTTTTATATAGAGGAAACAGAAAAAAGGCCATGTCCATTCGGACACAGCCTTCCCCGCTTCTTTTTATATACTTCTCAATGAAACAGTGACTTTAAATAAGTCGCCGTCCACTTCAATTTTCATAGAGCCGCCATGCAGATCGACAATTGACTGGGCGATAGCAAGCCCCAGACCTGAACCCTCTGTCTGCCTGGCCACGTCTCCCCGTTTGAAGCGTTCAAATAATTCATCTGTGTTCTCACCCAATTCAAAGCGGGTAACATTTTTCATTATAAATTCCGCTTGGCCATCCGTTTCTTTCAAATTTGCAAAAACCCTGGTGCCCGGCAATGCATATTTGATGGCGTTCATTATCAAATTGTCCAAAACGCGCCACCATTTTTGGCCGTCTGCCATAATATAAACTGGCTGCTCCGGTGTTGAAATGCGGAAGTCGAGTCCTGACGAGGAAATATCTTCTGCATGCTCAGCGAACGCTTGAGTCATCAGTTGTGTAAAGTCGACACGCTGGTGATGCAATTCCATATTTCCGCTCGCCATTTTGGAGACTTCGAAAAGATCTTCGATCAATGTTTTTAATCGCTGTGATTTTCTATCCAGAATATCCGCATACGTCATCCGGTCTTCTGTGGAAAGGTCTGGTGTTTTCATCAAGTCCGTATAGGTAATGATGGATGTCAACGGAGTCCGCAGATCATGGCTGACGTTCGTGATCAATTCCGTTTTCAGCCGTTCACTTTTTGCCTGCTCTGACACTGAGTGGCGCACCCCTTCCTTCAGCCGGTTAAGCTGAATGGCATGGTGTGCAAGAGGCGACTTCCCTTTGATAGGAATCTGTTCATTCAAACTGCCGTCCGCAATTGCCTGCGTGCTGTTCATTAGTACATTTAAATAGCCAAAACGTTTCATCATGAACAGCAATACCGGCAGTCCAATGAAAAGAGTCGCCGGCACCCATATAAGTATCGCTTCGGGAACCATGAACAACAGCATTGTTCCTGCTCCCCAGAAGAATATTACAATCAATAAAATCAGCATTTGAACTCCAATCGATTTTTTCAAAAAAGCATATCGTGACAGCTGCAGCGAACGCTGTAAATAACTGTTTCTGAAATCATCCACCAACTTATCTGATTTATTGTAGTAGGCGTAGAGCCAGATTCCCTGAAGAATGAGCAATCCTAGGACCACAGCATTAATCCCTAAGTTCTTTATAGTGTTCCAGATAAAAGAAGCGAGGCCGTCATAGATGGTGTATTCCATTATCCTTAACGAGTTCGCCACTCCAAAAGGCAAGGCAAAAAATAAGGTGACTGCGAAAAGTCCAAGTTTTATTTCCAGCGGCCATGCCGACCATTTCCTGTATAAAGGTGTTTTTAAAAATGCGTCTTGTTCAAATTTCAACTTTGTAAACAGCAACACTATACCCGCAATCGCCAAAGCTCCCAAAAGATACAAAGTGTTCTTGATATATTCATGTCCTACGATATCAGCGCCCCGGTCGCTTGCAGCAAGAAGGGAACGATCAATCTGGACGATTCCTTTAAATTCGGCATCTGAGGCAGGAATCATCATTTCTGTATTATTGTAATTGGAATAATACAGTTCTTCACCATTGAAATGAAGCGGCGCAGCGTTTGTATATTTCTTCTCATAAAACGGGCGGCTGCTCATCTCTCCTTTATTGAAATTTTCACCAGTCTCAATGTTGGTTAAATCGTAAACATAATAGGGAAACTGTGAATTGAAGCTGCCTTCTTCGGTTAATATTCCATTGACTGCAACTTTAGCAGCCCTTTGTTTGTCTTCAAGAATCTTTTCCCTGACGGTTTCATCATCTGCAAAATTGTCGCGGATCGCCTGTATTTTGCCATCACGTTCTTCTGTCAGTATTTCCAGCAGGCTGTCATTTCCACTTTCACGCGCGGACTCTATGTCCGGGTTATATTGGTCTTGAATGCTTTGAATCTGCTCAGCCAATGTGCCGTATCTGGTCCGGTATTCCTCTATTTCTTCCATCGATACTGTGAACTCGGTTTCCGCTTTTGGAGGGTCCAACTCAGTAACAATCAGCCGGTTGACGAAGTGATTGTATTCTTCTTTAAACTCAGTAGTCTCCAGATAAGATTTCCCGAAATATTTCGGGCCCAATTCCATTACGCTGAAAATACTGATCAACACGATTGATAAAGTTGTCAGCCAAAGCCATTTCTTCATTTTAAATTTCCCCTTTGGACACCGTTCGAAGTGATGCCAGTAATTCTATCGCAGGACTATTAAAAACGGTTTCCACAAAGAACGATAAACAATAAAGAAGCGTAAACAATGCTATTGTCACGGCAATAATCGACCATAGGTCATTTTTCAATTTTGTAGCCAATGCCCCACACCACCTTCAGATATCTTGGATTCTTTGGATCAGTCTCTATTTTTTCGCGGATTTTCCGTATATGGACAGCGACGATATTTTCTGCATTATATGCCGGTTCATTCCATACTCTCTCGTAAATGTCTCGGATAGAGAAAACTCGTCCCGCATTCACCATCAACAGCTCAGTGATTTTGAATTCAATTGGCGTCAATTTCACCGGGTCTCCGTGAAGCAGTACTTCTTTCGCATCCGAATCCAACACAAGACCATCGATTTCAATACGCTGTGATTTATCCTGGTAAGTACCAAGACTCACGTAACGTCTTAGTTGAGATTTAACCCGCGCCACCAGCTCCATGGGATGGAATGGTTTTGTAACATAATCGTCAGCCCCTACCGATAATCCGTGTATCTTATCCGAATCCTCCGCTTTCGCGCTGAGCATAATGATGGGGATATTACGCTGTTCACGTATTTTGAAAGTGGCTGAAATTCCATCCAGCTTCGGCATCATAATATCGAGAATAATAACATGCACTTCGTTGGATTCCAGCAGCTCAATCGCCTTTTGCCCATTTTCGGCTTTCAGCACCCGATATCCCTCGTTTTTCAAGTATATTTCAATGCCATCCCGAATATCCTGATCATCATCAGTTACTAATACAGTAAATTGACTCATACAATCTCCCTCTTTTCTCACTATATTCATCATAAGGATAAAATCTTAAGCCGATACTAGGATAAAAATGAAGAAATTCTTAAGAAAGCTCATAATTGTCTTCAGCTTTTCTTTTTTTGCCCATCGTCAGGACCAATATTCCGCCCAGCAATAAAACGACACCGGCCCATGAAAGTCCGCTCAGCACTTCGCCAACCACCAGTACACCGAGTATCGAAGCGGTAAGCGGTTCTGCCAACGATAAGGTGACTGCTGATGATGAAGGGATTTTCTTTAAGCCTCTTGAAAATAGTATGTAAGCAAGGCTGGTCGTCGCAAATCCCAGATAAAGAATAATTCCGGCATCTGCGGGAATCAGGATATAGGAAATATCAAAAAAGAATAAAGATGGAATCAGGAAAACAGCCGCTATAGAGAAGATCAAGGCGACCGCTGGCACTGCCTCCATCGATTCCAGAACGCTTTTACTGGCAATTGCATATAATGCAAACGCAAGTCCTGCCCCCAGTGCCATTGCTATGCCCAGTACATTAACGTCTGCTGCGCCTTTATTTGCGAACAGTAAAATACAGCCAATGATCGACATCATTGTAGCTGCCGACCAAATGCGATCGGGACGTCTTTTCAAAAATAGCCATTCAATCATTCCTGCCAGGACAGGAGCACTGCCGATGGCCACAACTGTACCGATTGCGATGCCGGTCAACTGGACAGAAGAAAAAAATAATGGCTGGAACAGCGCCATACTGGCCGCTGAAATGAGTACAGCCTGCCAGGAAACATTACGAATAACTAAACTTTTGGTTATTATTGTGAAAAGAAGCAGGGAAAAACCGCCTATCATCAAACGGAATGCACCGATTGTCAGCGGATGCGCTTCTCCTGAAATGAAATTTTGTGCTGTGCCGGTCGTGCCCCAAAGCATCGCAGCAAGCAGCACCATTATATATGGTGTCGCATTCATATTCTGCACCTCGAATTCCCAGTTATATCAATTACCATACCATTATTTCAATCGTTTGAGATACTGCTCTTCAGCGATTATAATAAAAGAAAAAGAGGAGGCGATCTTATGTATATGACAGTCCCGGAAACTGCTGCTTATTTGTCCATGCCGCAAGAGCAAGTTAATCGATATATACTCGAAGGACGTATCAAAGCAGTCCATGATGGAGAACAATACATGGTCAACACCTCTCAGTTCGAAACACATTTCCAACAGCTGGAACTCGCCAAACAGCAGCTCGAAGAATGGAAAGCCACCCCTATACCGGATGACGTGGATATTAAAGACGAAGACTAAAGAAAAGCGTAGGCGCCCGTTAAGCTCTGAAAGGCATAAGACGAATCTGCGTAGTGGCGGTCTTTGCCACGCAGCTGATATGGCTTATGACCCGAAGAGCTGGGCCGCCGAAGTCTGGACACAAAGAAAAGCGGAGGCGCCCGTTTAGCTCTGTAAGGCAAGAGATGCAGGAGCAATAAGGGGTTGAACGGACCAACGAAGTGGCCTTGGCCACGCAGTTGGGCTGGCTTATGACCCGAAGAGCTGGGACGCCGGAGTCTGGACAAAAAGAAAACCGGAATCCCAAAACCTTAAGAATGAAGAAAAAGCATCCCCTTCGGGATGCTTTTTCTTGTTCTAATTATTGCCGAGTCGCTTCAATCTGCTCTTTTGTTTGTAAAAATCCCCGGATTAATTCGTTCCATTTTTCGAATTCCACCAGAAATCCATCGTGCCCAAAATCAGTTTCGACGATTTCCCATCGGGCTTCTGGCTGCTCTTCCAGCCAGGGAATCATAAGTTCAGCGGGATAAAGCAAATCGTGTGTGTACGAAACGGAAAATATCGGAACATCTATTTTTCGTTCCCCCACGTCATGGCTGTTCATGGCTTTCAATAAAACCAGGTAGCTATTGGCATCGAACCGCTGCGCCAGTTTCCGCCCCTGATAATCCAAATACGTTTCCACTTGGAAATTCGTTCCACTTTCGGAGCGTCCGAATCGATCATTGAACAGTTTGCCGCTCCGGTAACTGATCATGCCAACAATCCTTGCCAGATGGAATCCGTTGAAATCGGGTGATCCAACGTAATTTCCATTATGGAAATCAGGGTCATTCTCGATTGCCCGAATGCCAATATGGTTAAAGGCAAGCGCATAGCTGCTGAAAGCCGGGGTGACGGCGAGCGGAACAATAGATTCGGTAACATCCGGATACAATGCTCCCCATTCGAGTGCTTTCATGCCCCCCAGCGAACCGCCGATTACGGACTTCAATTTATTTATTCCCAGCGTCTTCAATGCCTGATACTCGGCATTCACCATATCTTTGATCGTCAGCAAAGGAAATTCCGACCGATAAGGCTTACCAGTAAGTGGATTTAAGGATAGCGGGCCGGTCGAGCCATTGCAGCCTCCGAGTACATTAAAGGAGATTACTTGATATTTTTCTGTATCAATGGCTCTTCCGGGACCGGCCAAGCCGCTCCACCAACCCGGATGCTCTGCACTGCCGACAGCATATTGATCCCCGGTAAGCGCATGGCAGATCAGGATGGCCGGAGCAGAAGGATCACCGCTTCGTTCATACGCCAATTCCGCCTCTTCCAGCACATGGCCCGATTCCAACACTAAGTTCCCGATGGATACTGTCCCCATATTTTCTCCTCCTATACTTCCTGGACTGCCGCCGCTTTAATGGCCTGCTCCAAGTCAGCAATCAGATCTTCCGGATTTTCCAGTCCGACTGATAAACGGATCAGTTCTTCCGTGACGCCGGACTGCTTCAATCCCTCCGCGCTTAATTGCTGATGCGTTGTTGAAGCCGGGTGGATAATCAACGATTTGGCATCTCCGACATTCGCCACATGCGACCATAAACCGACGCCGTCAATTACTTTTCTGCCTGCTTCCCTGCCGCCCTTGATACCGAAGTTGACGATGGAACCAAATGTATCTTTCAGGTATTTCTTTGCTAACCCATGAGACGGGTGATCTTCGAAGCCGATATAATTAACCCATTCGACCTGTGGATGGTTTCTCAGGTAGTCCGCGATGATTCCCGCATTACTGCTGTGTTTTGGCAAACGCAAATGCAATGTTTCCAAGCCCTGCAAAAATGCATGGGCACTGTCTGGACTGAGTGACGGACCAAAATCACGCAATAACTGAACGCGTAATTTCGTTGCGAAAGATGCGCCTTCCGCATCTATTCCGTAACGGATACCATGGTAGCTGTCGTCAGGCTGTGTGTAGTTCGGAAATCTTTCATGGTTCCAATTGAACTTGCCGCCATCTACCGCGATGCCGCCGATTGTAGTGCCGTGGCCGCCAATCCATTTTGTCGCTGAATGGATAACGACATCTGCTCCAAAAGCTATCGGGTTGCTGCCATATGGAGAAGCGAATGTATTGTCGATTAATAATGGAATATTGTATTCATGCGCAATCGCTGCAACCTTCTCTACATCGAATACATTCAGACTAGGGTTGCCGATTGTTTCTCCGAAGAAAACTTTTGTCCGCTCAGTTACAGCCGAACGGAAATTTTCAGGGTCTGTACCGTCGACGAATTTCACTGTAATGCCATAACGCGGCAACGTATTGGCAAACAGATTATATGTGCCTCCGTATAAATTGCTGTCGGCAACCACTTCATCACCCGCTTCAGCGATATTGAGAATTGAAAATGCGATTGCGGCCATTCCAGATGACAAAGCGACTGCGGCTGTGCCACCTTCAAGAAGGGCCACTCGCTGTTCAAATACATCCACTGTCGGATTCATGATGCGCGAATAAATATTTCCTGCCTCTTTCAACCCGAAAAGATTCTGTGCATGCTCCGTGTCACGGAATACATATGAAGTCGTCTTATGGATGGGCACTGCCCGCGATCCTGTGACAGGATCTGGCTGCTGTCCTCCGTGAAGTAAATTTGTCTCTGCTTTGAAATTTGTCATTTTTCATTCCTCCAGTAATTTTAATAGATGGACCTTAAAGGAGATGAGGGAATAGAAAAAGGCCCCCTTCTAATTAGAAGAGGGCCGCTATACACGGAGTTTCCTCCTCTCATCTTCCAGACTGTCGTTCCAGTCTGTAGGAATTAGCACCTTTCCAAGCTGGGTTGCTTGGTGGTTGCCGGGCATCGCAGGGCCTATTCCCTCCGCCACTCTTGATAAGAGTATTCAGATTCAGTTTTCCATCTTGTTGAGAAGTATAAAGAATGATACGATATTTTGTCAAGAAGATTGTCGGATAATTTTGAAACTTTATCTTTGTTCATACGTTTACTATTAAGAAAGGCAGGGGCAAAATATGACTCTTTGGATTGTTTCAGCACTTATTTCAGGTTATGTAATCGGTTGCCTTCATGGCTCGCTGGTTGCCCAAATTTTATCCGGCACCAACATCAAAGCAACAGGCGTAAAAAATTCGGGAGCCTCCAATGCCGCAATCGTCCTTGGATGGAAATACGGCGCACTGGTCGCATTTCTCGATATCTTTAAAGGGTTTGCCGCAGTTATGGCGATGCGCCTGTTACTTGGCAGCAGCAGCCTTCCTTCCGAAACGGTTTGGGCAATTTTGTTCTTTATTGCGGCCGGAGTCGTTCTTGGCCATAACTTCCCCTTCTATATGAAGTTCAACGGCGGCAAAGGAACCGCGGCCGTTATCGGAGTGATGATTGCGCTGGACTGGCAACTCGGACTTCTTGGGCTCGCACTTCTTATCGTAATCGCACTTGCCACCGATTATCTGGTCATCGGTGTACTCGCATTATATGCCGTTTTTCTCCTTATCGCTTTCTGGCCGGCGGATGGGCTATGGCCTTATGTTATCGCTCTTTCTTTGATGGCGATGGCTTTTCTGAAACACCTTGAAAATATCCGCCGAGTAAAAGACGGCACTGAAAACAAAGTGTCAGCTGTTTTGCGAAAGAAAAGCGCAAGCGCCCGTTAAGCCCTGAAAGGCATAAGACGGATCAGCGGAGTGGCGGTTTTTGCCACGCAGCTGATATGGCTTATGACCCGAAGGGGTGGGCCGCTGGAGTCTGGACAAAGAAAGCTGCCAATCCCCACTGAGGGCCGGCAGCTTTTTCAGATTTCCTGTATTCTTTTCATTCGTGGTAAAATATAGCCAGTACATACTTCAGGAGGTCTTTATCCATGATTGAAACTTTAATCGAACGATTGATCCGCTATGCAAAAATCGATACACAATCCAATTTTGAAAACCGTGAAACACCTTCCACTCCAGGACAGTGGGATCTGTTGCGTGAATTGGAAAAGGAAATGAAGGAAATCGGCCTGGAAGAAGTCCAAATGGACGATTACGGCTATCTTTTCGGCACACTTCCGGCTACTTCGGATAAAGAACTTCCTGTAGTCGGATTTCTTGCCCATGTCGACACGGCTACTGACTTTACAGGCAAAAACGTCAATCCCCAGCGCATAGACAATTACGGCGGAAAAGATATTCCGTTGAACGATTCAGTGGCGATGACAGTAAAAGATTTCCCGGATCTGCAGAATTATATCGGCCACACACTGATTACGACAGACGGCACGACTCTTCTCGGCGCAGACAATAAAGCCGGTGTTGCTGAAATTATGACAGCGATGGAGTACCTCATCCAGCATCCTGAGATTGAACACGGCAAAATCCGTGTCGCTTTTACACCGGATGAGGAAATCGGACGCGGCCCCCATAAATTCGATGTCGAACGCTTTGGTGCCGAATACGCCTACACAATGGACGGCGGTCCGCTGGGTGAACTACAATACGAAAGCTTTAATGCGGCAGCTGGAAAGCTGACAGTCCAAGGGAAAAGCGTCCACCCCGGATCAGCCAAGGATAAGATGGTCAATGCTTCAACGATCGCCGTCAAATTCCAGAATGCCATGCCTGAAAATGAAGTTCCTGAAAAAACAGAAGGCTATGAAGGGTTCATTCATCTGAACAGCTTTAAAGGTGACGTGGAACAAGCGGTATTGAGTTATATCATCCGCGACTTCGACAAAGAGAAATTCGAAGCGAAAAAAATGCATATGCAGCAAACTGCCGAAAAATTGCAGGCACAGTATGGCGCTGACGCACTGACACTGGAATTGGACGATCAATATTACAATATGAAAGAAAAGATCGAGCCGGTCATGCACATTGTGGACGCTGCTGAAGCTGCAATGAAGACACTTGGCATCGAACCAAATATCGTACCGGTTCGCGGAGGCACCGATGGTTCTCAGCTTTCCTATATGGGAATGCCAACGCCGAACATCTTCACAGGCGGCGAAAATTACCACGGCAAATACGAATTCATCTCTGCAGAAAACATGGAGAAGGCAGCACAATTGATCGTCGAAATCGTAAAATCTCAAAAATAAACAGGAAATAGCGCCCTCAAGCTAAGGGCGCTTTTCTTATATAATGCTTCTTCCATTCTGTGCGAGTGCAAAATGAATGCCGTGTTGCAGGGTCTGGAAGCAATTGAATTTCGAAATATCAATTCCACTTTCAGAAATCACCATGCTCATTGCCGGAGAAATTCCCACCAGGATTGTTTCCGTTCCGATGAGCCCGGCTGCAGCACCCAGCTTTTCAATCAGTGCGGCAGCTTGCTGTGTGAAATTATTATTCAGTCCTGTCAGGTCGAGAACCAAATACTTCGCTTTATAAGTCGGCAGGTTTTGCAAGGTCTTGATCATTAACTCCTCTGCCCGTTCCTCATCATAAGTTCCCAGCAGCGGCACTACTACAATGCCATCCAACACCGGAATGATCGGCGACGATAATTCTTTGACCAGCAAGGTCAATTCCGCTGTCTTTTCTTCCACCAGGTTCTGCAGCTGACGGATTTGCTTGGCTTCATTGGAACGCGCCAGCCTGTGGATATTCTCTTCGACGGTTTCATCTGAAGGAAAATAACGGATGACACTTTCGCTGTATCCTTCCAATTGAAAATGGTCTACTTCGTACCATATATTTTCACCAAAAAGTTTGGTGAAAATACCGGCATAATGGGCAGGAAGAAACCTGCCGCCAGTTTTTTTCTGTTGTGCAATATTAATGCTATGCTCCCAGCTATCCTTTAAATGGACTTCAACGGTTTTCTTTTCGATATCCAGCTTATGTGTTTCCGCTAATCCCCAACCAGCTGAAGCATATGTATTAGTGATCAGTGCCGCCGCTTCTGCTGCATCCACATTTTCCATTTCTGAAAAATAATCGCCGACTACTATGCCCTGCCGATACCCGGTAGTTTCCATCACTACCTCTGCCGCATCTTCTCCTGCTATTTCTTCTATCGTATCAAAAAACATTTTCATCGCTGTGGAAGTCCAAAAAAGGACAGAATCCTGACCTTCGAATAAAAATTTCCCTTTTTCAAGGTCCCATTCAAAACTCAGTCCTCCAACATTAATGGAAGCTTGTGTATTCATATAAAAACTCCTCTCGTTCAGTGATTCTATTTTACCACATATTAAAACAGGATTTAGCAGGTTATCTCAAGTACCGTGACTCCCCATTATAAACTTTCCGGACGACTCCCTCAATGTTTTAAATGTATTCATAACAGGAATACACTGATAAGACTAATTGAAAGAGGTGTTCCAATATGTCAGATAAAAAACATTTCACTGAAGATGACCGCGAAGAAAGCAAAGGGGCTCCAATGGACAATCCCGAACAATATAAAACTGATAAAGAAACACTCACCGAAATGCATGAAGAAGAGATGAATGTCGATACGATTCCGTTGGAAGATCTTAAGCAGGAGCAACAGGAAGAAAAAAACCCGCGTGAAACTAAAAGCGATTCTTCCAGCGAAGAAAAGTACCCTGGATTCTAACCCCTATTTTCAGGAAAAAGGCGAATTCAGATTTGAAAGCAGAAGATCCGTTATGATAACGGATCTTTCTTATGTTTACTCGAAGTTTAAAAAGGAATAAGGAGATTAAAAGGAGTGATTGGATGAATCAGCAAGAATTGAAAGGTGCAGCCCTTAAAATTTTAAACGACAGCCATGTGGGAGTGCTTGCTACAATTACTGAAAACAAGCCACACTCACGGTATATGACTTTTTTCAACAAAGATTTCACGCTTTACACGGCAACCAGCAAAAAAACGCAAAAAGTTGATGAACTCGAACAGAATCCTCATGCGCACATCCTCCTTGGCTACGAAGGCGAAGGTGTCGGAGATACATTCCTGGAAATCGAAGGCGAAATGTCAGAACATGACGACCGGAGCATTTTGGAAGATTTATGGAATGACCATCTATCCGGCTGGTTCAGCGGTCCCGATGATCCGAATTTATTAATCATCGCCATTAAACCTACCCGCATGCGCCTGATGAATAAAAAAGGGCAAGAGCCACAAAATATCGAACTCCAATAAGAAAAGCGTAAGCGCCCGTTTAGATTCGAAAGGCATAAGCCGATTTGGCGAAGTGGTGTGTTTTCAGTCGCATAGCCAAATCGGCTTATGACCCGAGAATCTCGGCGCTGGAGTCAGGACAGTGCAACACTCTTTTCGAGACCCTTTAGTTTAAAAAGTTATACTTTCATATCCATTAATAAAAGGCCTGCCAAGTCGGCAGGCCTTTTTGCTATTTCATTTTTTTCAATAAATATAAAAGATATGGTGTCCCGATTAAAGCGACAATCAGTCCACTCGGTATGTCATTTGGCGCAATCAATGTGCGGCCGATGAAATCCGCTGTCACGAGCAGCAGCCCGCCGATCAGACCGGAAGACAGCATCAGCGGCAAATGGCGGAAACCAACCAGACGCCTTGCAATATGCGGCGCAACCAATCCGATAAAGCCGATCGTTCCGACAATGGAAACTGCGGCAGTGGATATCGCCACTCCAACGACAAGCGCCCAAACGCGGGTGGAGCGGATATTCAATCCAAGTCCTGCAGCGACATCATCTCCGAAAGTCAATGTATCCAGGCTGCGTGTGATGTAGACCGCCGGCCAGATAAACAAAGCGAACAGAATCAGTGCAAATTGCACATCATCCCATCCTTTCGCGTACGTGCTGCCCGACAACCAGACAAGTGCGCTGGCAACGGCAAGTTTTGCTTTCACAACAAGAATTTGAGTCGCTGCGGAACCGAACGCTGAAATGGCGATTCCCATCAATGCGACTAGCATCGGCTGAAAGTTATTTTTCCAGGCCGTCAGCAATATGATGCCAAGCGCCAGAGATGCCCCCAGTGTGGCACCGAGCGGCAGAAATGCGGGAGGAATCGCCGGAAATACGACCAGTAACAACATCGCTCCTGCTCCTCCCATCGACGTGACACCGAGCACACTGGCATCTGCAAGAGGATTTCTTAAGACTCCCTGCAGAATCACACCGGTAATCGCCAGCATGACGCCAACGATGAAGGCAGTCAATACACGCGGCACCCGGAATTCCCACACGACCGGCGATAACCAGTCGAAATTCCATGCGCTGCCGTTAAAGCTTAAAGCAAGCGTCGTAACACCGATGATTGCTGCTATCAAAATAGGGACGAGCATCTTCAAACGGATAGGTTTTGTCGTTCCGCCCATCTGCCGCTCGCCGCGCTTCATAGACCTGGCTGTTTTCCATGCCAAGTATAATAACCAAGGTCCGCCGATCAGCGCGGTCATCGCGCCAGCTGGCACTTCCTGCCCTGGCTGGATCAGACGACCAAGTACATCTGCACCAATGAGCATGACACTGCCCCACAGGAATGAATGGATCAATATTTGAAGATGGCCACGGATGCCCATCATGCGGACAATGTGCGGTGCCATCAATCCGATAAATCCGATGGGCCCGACAACACTTACAGTCGTTGCCGCTAAAACGATGGCCATTCCCCATGCCGCCAGTTTTACCAGGCGGACATTTTGGCCAAGCGAAGAAGCGATATCTTCTCCAAGAGACAAGATATCCATCGGCTTAGCGAGCAACAGAACAACGGCAAATGTAACAAAAATCACAGGTGCCGCAAATTGCACGCCCCCCCAGTTCAACTGCACCAATGTGCCGGATCCCCATAAGAAGAGCCCATTAGTTTCATTTTCAAAAAGCAATTGCATCGTCCCGGTCATGGACGCGAAGAGCAGCGAGATGATCATTCCTGTCAACGCTACACGGACCGGATCCATCTGCTTCCCAGAAAGACCTATGACAAGCAAAGATGATATGACTGCACCCAATAACGCCGTTGCAAACGGAAAGCCGCCGACAAAACCGGGAAAAAGGATCGTGCTGAGCACAACAAAAAAGAATGCGCCGGCATTTATGCCGAGAGTTCCGGGAGAAGCAAGCGGATTATTCGTCAGCGTCTGCAGAACTGCTCCGGACACTGCCAGCGCCCCACCGGCCAAAATACCGACTGCCAGCCGCGGCAAGCGGAGACTGACCACAATATCCTGGATACGCCCTTCCGTCCAAACACCGGAAAGCAGATCCGAAACGGAATAATCCGCCTGCCCTTGCGTCAAATGAATAATAGATAACGCAAAAAGCAGGAAAAAGCCCCCTGTCAAAGAGACAAAGGACTTCGCTTTCAGTTTGCCTTGCATTAATTATTCACCATCACATCTGTAATTTGGTCCATCAATGTTTCAGCGGATAAAGGACCACCGTACAACCAAGTGTCCGGCCCTAAATCATACGTGCGGCCTTCCTGGACGAAATTCAGGTTTTCCCAAACCGGGTTTCCGGCAAGCTGGTTTTCGTAGATATTGTCTTCATCCGGGACAGTGTAGAGGTAATTGGCATCTTCGTACTGCACCAATCCTTCCACGTTGAATGTGCTTGAACCGAAAACTTCGAACTGATCCGGTTCATGGACATTATTCAACCCGATACGCTCAAGAATGATCGAAGCCATCGAATGTGGCGTAAACACACGGATTTCCGGTGCCTGAGGGCCTGAATAAGCCAGTGTCAAGATGACGTCATTTGTTTTAAGGTCAGCAGCTTCGATTTCAGCCGCGCTTTCTTCGTATTTTTCTTCAAGATCTGCAAGGACCTGATCAGCCTCTTCTGTTTTGTCTACAGCTTTGGCAATTTCAAGGAACGTCGTTTCCATTTCTTCATATAAATTGATGCTGTCATCTTCCGGATACGGATTGAAGATGACCGTCGGAGCAATGCGTTCCAATTCTTCAAGCATCGCCGTATGACGGAAGTCAACACCGATAATCAGATCCGGATCAATCTCTGCAATGGCTTCAAGGTTCGGTTCCTGGCGGCCGCCGACATCGATGACCGTTTCATCCAATTGCGGTTCGATATTCACATAGTCACCATAAGACTCGATATCAGCCATACCTGCAGGCTGAACGCCTACTGCCAATAAATCTTCAGCATACGTCCACTCAAGAACAACTACTTTCTTAGCCGGCTGGTCTAAAGTGACTTCGCCATTTGTCCCCTGTATCGTAACGGATTCTCCTCCGTTTTCAGTTTCAGTTGCTGTATCTTCTTCTCCCGACGAACAAGCCGCCAAGACCAGCATAATTGCTGCAAGTAATAATAATGTCCATTTTTTCATGATGTAACCTCCAAGGTTATTTGATAACGATTCTCAATACGTTTTTATTTTAGGACTTCCTGTCACATTTGTAAAGGGAAAGTTTAAATAAATAGTGAAAATCGTTCTCACTTATCATTAATTTATGATATAGTATGGGTATTGAGAAAACCTATCAGTTAGATTTATGGCTAAAGATGCGGAGGAATTGAACGATGACTATGGCTGTCAAAACCAATGACCTATCAATCGGATACAACGATAAACTTCTATTTGAAAATTTGAACCTTTCTATACCCCGCGGTGAAATTTCTGTTTTTGTGGGAAGCAACGGCTGCGGTAAATCTACATTGCTCCGTTCAATCGCCCGCCTGTTGAAACCGCAGGAAGGTTCGATTTTACTCGAAGGCAAAGAAGTGCATAAAATGTCTTCACGAGAAGTTGCCAAGAAAATGGGCATCCTTCCACAATCTCCTGTTTCACCGGAAGGTTTGACTGTACACGATTTGGTTAAGCAAGGTCGTTATCCTCATCAGTCATGGCTTAAACGCTGGATGGAAGATGACACAGAAAAAGTGGAAGCTGCGATGAAAGCTACCCGCGTCGATGAATTCCGCGACAAACCGGTCGATGAACTTTCCGGCGGCCAGCGCCAGCGCGCCTGGATTGCAATGACGCTTGCACAGGATACCGATGTCATACTTCTAGACGAGCCAACAACATTTTTGGATATGACCCATCAAATAGAGATTTTGGATCTTTTATTCGAATTAAATGAAACGCATGGCCGCACAATTATCATGGTGCTGCATGATTTAAACCTTGCATCTCGCTATGCCCATAATATCATCGCCATAAAAGACGGTGAAGTGTTCGGACAGGGCACTCCTGAAAGTGTTATCAGCTGTGATTTGGTCCGCTCTGTTTTCGGTATGGAATGCCAGGTTTCAAAAGATCCGCTTTTTGGAACACCTCATTGCGTGCCTTTCGGCAGAGGACGCTGCATCGTTCCGGAACTCCGTGAAGCGCTGGGGTCTTAATTATGGAAGAACTTGAACTTTTCCAGGTTAAAGTCCGGCGTGAAGCGAACGGCTTCATGAATATGGAAGAAGCCACGGAAAGCCGTTACCCTGAATTGATAAAAGAAATAGTTCATGCATCCGGAGCACCAAATGAAGCCGTAGCCTCGTCTATCTTCATGAGGCGCTTCGGTTTTTTCATAACTGCACAGCTTTATTTATTGGCGCACAATAAAATATGGGTTGGTCCGCTGGATGAAGTGCATCTGGAAAATACACAGGGCAGCATCAGTTTTGCAGTCGATGAACGTTTTATACGCGAACGGGTGGATGGTGATTTGGAGAAGGTTTTGAAAGATTATGCTTTTCCGGTCGTTGAAGCTTTCCGCACAGCCGGACATGTTTCGAAGATTATATTATGGGAGAATATCTGGGGGTATGCTATCTGGATGTATGGCATGCAGAGTTCCGAACAGGCAGAACGGGACATTGAAACTCTTATGGAAGATGAAATCTGGCAGCCGGAAATGCGGAAATCCTATTTCCGCCAGTTTTTAGGCGGCCACAGTTTTGAAGAAGCGAAAGCCGACTATAAACGGATTACCTGCTGCTTGTATAAAGAGTTGCCGGAAACCGATAAATGCCCTTATTGTCCCCTGCGAAAATAAACGCTCTGCGGTGCTTGCCGCGGAGCGTTTTTGTGTTTATCGAGTGATTTCGCTGGCGAGTGATCATAGAATCGCTTTGACTGCCCATAGAACTGAAAAATCCGCTCATAGAATTTATTTCAGGAATTCCAGACGGTTGCCGAAAGGGTCGAATACGAAAAACCTTTCCACTCCCGGTATGCTGTCATCGACAGTAACAGTGATGCTGTTTTCTTCCAGATGGTTCTGCAAAATTCCGTATTCTGAAACCTTGAAAGCCGGATGTGCTTTTTTAGCTGGATTAAACGGTTCTTCGATTCCCACATGCAATTGAAACTCATCGAATTCAAACCATACTCCGCCTCTCGCTTTTAACGGTTCCGGTTTTTCGATTTCCTTCATGCCCAATACCCCGCTGTAAAAAGCGATTGCTTCCGATTCGCCGCCTTTTGGTGCTGCTACTTGAATATGATCGATTTTACCAATAGAAAATTCCATTTCGCCCACCTCTTTCTTTCTTAGATTACCCAACAGGCGATTGAAATGAAATGAGCAGTTTTCTATCGACCTTTATAATCTTCTCTTATCACTTTGCAATTGTACGCTACTTTCAGTAGCATAAAAGAAAAAGGAGGACGGCTGTGTGGAATTTTCCAATCAATTAAAAATGGCACTGGCATCCCAGTCGGTTGCAGTCGACCGTGAGCCGGTAAATCCTCTTTCACGTGATAGGGAATCGCGTATTGAAGAGTTGAAACGCTGGAGCGGTTCGGAAAACAGCGGTGTCGCAATTTCTTATTTTTTCCGGCAATATGCTTTATTCGTGTCTGCCCAATTTCACTTGCTCACTTACCAGAATGGCTATTTCGAATGTGCCGGTGAAGATCTGACTTTCAACCGTATACATAATTATGGTTTCAATTTACTCGAGACCCATGTCCCTTCTGCACATTTCAAAAACGTCGAGACGAATGAAAGGTTTTCCGCTTTCCACTACATTTTGCATGAACAAACAGCAAAGCTGATTGACGAGTTCCGCAGCCATGTAAAAATATCCCCTCTTATTCTATGGGACAACGTGTTGGGTTCGGTCATCTGGTTTTATGCCAATCTGGAACAGCGTGACCCGCGGCGGGCGGCGGCGGATCTGGAATGGCTGATGGATGCTGCAAATTGGTCGCCTATGCGAAAATCCCATTTGGCCCGGCTGCTGGGAGACGCTTCACTCGGGCAAGCCGTGTCCCGCCCTTTGAGGAAAACGTGCTGCCTTTACAAGGAACTTCCGCAATTTGATACGTGCACGTTCTGTCCCCAGCCAAATTAGCATGTGAATTTTTTGTTTTGAGGATTTATCAGCGATTTTTGACGGTTTATCGTCGATTTTTTTCTGTTTATCAGCGATTTTCGATGGTTTATCAGCGGTTTTTCGTTGTTTATCAGCGATTCTCATTGAATCCACAAAAAAGCCTCAGCATCCGCTGAGGCTTTTCGTTTATTTCTCAAATACTTCATGCAGGATATTTCCTGGCGAACTGTTGATGAAGTTTTTGTAAATGCAGCTATTCGGTTTTTTCTGCAGGGCTTTCGAGAAAGACTTGGCATGATCTGCTTCTCCCACGACATGAATTTCTTCCCATTTGCGTTCTTTTTTCAGCTTTTCGACTTTAGATCCCATATCTTTGTAGAAGCGTTCCAAATTCTCTTTCAAACGGTGATCCAATTCGTCGACAGGGCTTCCACCGCCGCTGCCTCCAATCACAGGACTGTTGCCGCCTGCAGCGCCGCCGCCCGGCGATCCGGCACCAACTGAATTTGCACCGACACCAGCTCTTCCCTGGACCCTGCCGGAACTGCGGACACCTTTTTGTTCCGTCCAGACTTCAAGGTTGGCATCAAAATCATAATAAATCTCTTCATTGACAATTCCCATCGAAGTATCCAAAATTCTTATTCCTTTAAAGCTAGGCAATATAACGCCTGCATAAGGATAGGCTTTATACATATATCTCAATTGATCCAATACAGGCTCCGTCTCCCAATGGAAATTGGTTTTAACCGGGACTTGAACATAATGCACAGACCAAAGATCTTTATGCGGAGATGCAAAAATAACGACACCCTTCTGGAGGTCGTCTTGATTGTCATTTATTTCTCTTTCCACTTTCTTCTTAAGAGACTTATAGTTTTTGATTTCATTTTCATCGTGCGAAGCTTCCAGGTACTCTTCAATTCGCTTAAGGCCATTCTTCAGATGAATCCGCCATGCCCCATTTTGCGCATTTAAATCTGCAGGATTCGTATTCAGGTAGACACTTAAAACACAGCGGTCTTCACATTTGAAGTTTTTTAACTCCTGGATTTCATCGTATAATGTCATGCATTCATCATCCTCCCTATTTCCTTGCTTGTTACCTGAATACCCGAACACTTCTGTTTTAAACTGACCTTTTTTTAAATTTAAAATTATCCAAAAGTTTATCTTTTAAGCTACGTGGTAAACAGAGACTAGCAACAAAAATTAAAAGGAGAGTGTTATAGAATGGAAAACGTAAACAAAAAAGTTGATGAAAAACTGAAGAATTTTGATGATGAAAAGAAAGAAGACATCCTCGCGAATTTCAATCAGTTTAAACAATATTTGAATGATAAAGTTGAAATCGGTGAAAAAATGGGCTTGAGTGAAGAACGTCTTGCACAAATCACTGAAAAAGTGGCAGGCTATCTCGCGAAGAATGAGGAGCCGAAAAACCGTGAGGAACATCTTCTTCAGGAACTATGGAAAGTCGGCAATAAAGAAGAACAGCACATGTTAGCTCATATGCTATTGCGCATGGTGCAAAAAGAAGACTAAAAAACTTTACAGTAACGCAAAAAGGGCATCGGAAACTTATCCGGTGCCCTTTTTATAATGAAATCTGCTTTTTAGCTATTTAATTGTACGTTCCTGATCCACTATGCAGCAATCCGCTTTTCAAATGCTCGGAACATCACCAGATAAACAACGCCGCTGAGCATTGCAACAATACCCAATATCCCGAAAGTCCAATTGAATCCGAACCAGGCAGTCATGGGAATTGCCACTGGTGCAATCATCCGTCCAATTGTATAGCGCATACTGGCCGCGGCAAAATACTGTCCACGCATTTCTTCCGGCGCCAGTTTCGAGATAAAGCTCTGCTGGATGCCGACAACCATCAATTCCGCGAGAGTGAAGATTCCCATAGCAATAACAAAGACCCAGAAAATAGAAGTAACCGGGAATAATAACATCGCCACACCATATAATATTGCGGAGGTGAAAAACACCCATTTCTCCGGATATCGAGTCATCCAACGCGTGATGAACACTGTAAATAAAGCAACCAGCAATCCGTTTTCAGCCAGCAGGATACCGAAGGATGTTTCTCCCGTAACTTTCCAATCTATACTGAAAAATGAAGCGATGGTCTGGCTGTCGATCGTTTCCTTCAGGTAAACAGGAATCAGCAGATCCAGCTGCATGAAGGTCTGAGCCCCCAGTACGCCGGCAATAACAAACAGCAGGAATACCCGGTCTTTGAAAATAATGCCGTATTCCTTGAATTGTTTGGATACCGCGCCGACCCAGCCGGTCGCTTCTTCCGTTGCCCATTTATCCAGCATTTTTTGCGATAGGGTCTCGTCTG
Organism: Planococcus halotolerans; assembly: GCF_003289955.1. Classification (GTDB taxonomy): domain Bacteria; phylum Bacillota; class Bacilli; order Bacillales_A; family Planococcaceae; genus Planococcus; species Planococcus halotolerans. The sequence goes on from NZ_QLZR01000001.1 coordinate 237,963, forward strand.
TAAATAAACGGAGAACCAATCCAAGCAGCAGTGAAATAACCGCAACAACCAGCAATAGCTCAAACCGGTAGGAAAAGAACAGTACAGCCCCGATCAGCGGTCCCACGACAACAGCGATATTCAACGTTGTATAGAATATCGCAAAGACATCGCTCCGGTATTTTTCCGGAATGACGTCAGCTATCATTGCTTGGCTCGCCGGCCAGTACAGGGAACCGCCCATTCCGGCAATCGTGAAAGCGATAAAACCGATTTCCGGTGATTCCAGCCATGGTGAATTGGCGAGAGCGAAAAGCAGGAAGGCAAAGCCCTGCCCAATCGACGCGATGATCAGCATTCGCCTTCTCCCGTAGCGATCCGCCAGATAACCCCCGACCAGATTCGCTGCTACTGAAAAGACTTGTGAAATGACAAGCAACAAGCCTGCCATCCCTTTTCCGAATTCCTCGGCAAAATAGATTGCCAGGAACGGAAAAACCATCCAGTAACTCGTGTTCATGAAAAACTCGCCTACCAGGCGCACTTTTAAACTTCTGTTCCAATCTTTGATTTTCATCTTCATTTCCCCGCGTTCTTTACTCATGAACGCCCCGATGCGTCTTCCTTATCCGTTTATCAACTCCAACAACTTATAGCTGAGACAAATATCGATCATCAGGTCCTTTCTTTCTTTTGCAAATTGGATTGAAATACGTTCATGATCCCGCTCCACTATTTCTCCGATGCCGAAAACACGATGGCGCACTGTTGCCCCCTCGACCAGAGATTCCTGGTCGCCTACAGCATTCGGATTATCGGGAACTTTCACTTTCACCGGTGTGGCAACCGCTTTACGCTTTGGAGCTGACAGCGCTTTTTCCGGCAGAACAATATCATTCACTTCGTCAATAAAACGGGAGCCGCTGCCATAGCTGATCAATTCCAGCTGTTTTTTTGCCCGCGTCATTCCAACATAAAAAAGGCGACGCGCTTCTTCCAGCGTATCCGGTTTTTCAGCATCTTCTTCTGTCGGAATGATTCCTTCCACCAGATCAAGCATATACACCCGTTCAAACTCGAGTCCTTTAGCGCTATGGAACGTCGACAAGGTCAGCATCTCATCAGTTTTTTCCGCTTTCGCTTGCTGTGTCACCGCCTCCAATTCCTTCAGGCGCTTCGCAAATTCCATCATTGAAGAAAGAGGTTCGGCAATCTGCTCAAGTGTGACAAGGATTTGAGAAAGGTATTTCAGCCGCATGCCGAATTTTTCAGCCCGGCTTGCAAGCATCTGATCATAGCCAAGCTCTGCCCGGATAGTACGGATAACTTTCAAGGGTTTCATCGTACGCATGGCTTCAAACCACTTTTTCTGTTCGGCGATTATTTTCAGCTGATAATCCTTCATCGTTACGTTTCGGGGAATTTCATCCAATGCATGCGTGCTTGCCGGTTTCATGCGGCTCAGAAAGCGCAATTGGCTTCCGGACCAGTAGGCGTTTGTCTTCGAAGCGATTTTTGAATAGATGTCGACACGTTCCGGTTTCAGGCTGAAACGCATGAAGTTGAGCATATCTTCCACAATCCAGTGGGAGAAAAAGCGGTTATCCGCATCTTTCATATAAAAAGGGATGCCCAGGCGGTCAAGTTCACTCATCAAGAGAGTGGAAGATGAATTATTGCGGTAAAGGATCGCCACATCACCGAAGTGGTCCAGTTGTGTGAGTTGCTTCATCAAATACTTCAACTGATCTTCTTCAGAAGACAGGCGCTTCAGAATTATGGGCGGTCCTTCCTCCTGTTTGGTGAACATGTTTTTGTCATGCCTTTTTTTATTGGCTTTGATGAAGAGGTTCGACGCATTGACGATGGTTCCGGAAGACCGGTAATTCCGTTCCATTTTCATAATGTAAGCGTTCGGGTAAACGTCCTTGAATTTCAGCAGATACGTCGGTTCCGCAGCACGCCAGGTGTAAATCGACTGGTCGTCATCCGCCACCACACAAAGATTCTGGTGCCGTTCGACCAGTTTTTCCACAATCGAATGCTGGACCAGAGAAGTATCCTGGCTTTCGTCAGTCATGACGTAATCCCATTTTTTCTGGTATTTGGACAAGATCGCCGCATCCTTCTCAAGCGCTTCGTTAGCCAAAGTCAGCATGTCATCAAAATCGACGAGGCGGGTATCATGGTTTTCCTTGAAAGCTTCGTAGGTTTTCAGAATTTCCACTGCTCCGGTAAAAGGCTCCTTTAAAGCCGACCACCGTTCTCTTGGCAGCATCTTGTTTTTGACAAAACTGATGAAAGACATGAGCTCTTCCAATTGATCTTCTGTTGCAGGTTCGTCGTTTTCAGTCTGGTACATTTCCTTCAGCAGGCGCTTTTTATGCAGTCCGTTTGTTTCATTGCCTTCGATCATCAGATAGCTGGAACCTGCCAGATACTCCCTGGTTATCCGGAATGCGAGACTGTGGATGGTTGAAAAATCCACTGGTGCAAGTTCCGGAAAAAAGCGCTTGAATCGCTCGCGCATATCGTCCGCGGATGCTTTGCTGAACGTAATCGCCTTGATCCGGTGGGGCGCAATGTTTTTTTCTTCAATCAAATAGCCTGTGCGCATGATCATAGTAGTGGTCTTGCCTGATCCCGGACAAGCAAGCAGAAGAAGCGGCCCTTCTGTCCGTTCCACCGCTTTCCGCTGGATCTTATTCAATTCTACGCCCAGCTGCTGCTTTTTCCGTTCAAAAAAATCAGTCATATTGTGTGCCTCCGAATTTTTTCAATACTGCTATTCTACCACAAAGGAAAAGCGGAAGTGCCTGTTCAGTCCTGACTTATATCCAGAAAAAAAGGACCCGGATGAACGGATCCTCTCTAGCACTTCATCTAATATCTTTCCTCCGATTAAATATCGGATTTTCTGTTGCGGTGCAAATCCCCATCTTTTTCCTCTGCATAATGATGATCATCCAATTCCACTTTTTCTTCCCGTTCTGCAGCAGCAGGAGTTGCATTTTCCGACTGCTTTTTCCTGTTCTGAAGTTCTGTTTTCTCTTTTTCACCCAATCTGAAGGAATCTCCTCCGACCTCATTGAAACGGGCTTCATAATCTTTATTTACATACAGCAGCAACTTGCCGTCTTCCACTTCTTTGTGATATGTTTCTGCTTCGTGTTCAGTAAGCTGCATGTTTTCAAAAGCCAACTCCATTTGGTTATTATCAGTCAGAAAAGAAGTGAAACGATCAAGCCAATCCCCTTCTTCAGCATGGGCATCTATATTCGTTTGTCCTTTTACCATAGATAACTGGCCGTCTTTTTTAGCCATTATATACATATCGCTTTCGGAATAGCCTTCGTCCTTCAGCTTTTCAACCTGCTGCATCAATTCATCTTCAGTCTCATAAGTTTCAATAAAGCGCTTATCCATTATCATCACTCCTTGAAGCTGAATTTCATTCGATGTTTCATAATGACTGCTGTCGATACTTATCCTATCTTCTTCATCATTCCAATAACTTGGCAGGGCAGGATTCCTGTCGTTTTCAAACTCTTCCGCATGCACTCTATTGTTTTCACTGTAGAAAAATAATATTTCCCCTTCTGAAAGATGTTGATAAAGATCAGCAATTTCCTTAGCCTTAACTTCATCTTCATTAATACAAGAAAAGACATATCTGCTTCTGATGAACATGCCAAAACGTCCCATGCCTCTTCCTTCCGCTGCATGGTACGCGACATTGGTACGTGTACGGATTTTCGTTAACTGTTCACTCGACCGCGCAAGCACGCACATATCGGATTCAGCATATCCCAATGCTTTCAGCTCTTCGATTTTGCGGAGCACTTCCCGCTCATCTTCGTAGCTCTCGATGAAATGACGATCCATCTTTTCCACTCCACTCTATAGGGCTGCTCTAGTTTACCCCGAGCTGAAAACTGCAAACGCGCTGCTACTTCGTCTCCAGAATTTCACAGACACGGCCGACCTGGCCGTCTTCGAGACGGACTTTAATGCCGTGCGGATGTGTCGCTGAGTTGGTTAAAAGGTCTTTGACAACTCCACTCGTCTTTTTGCCGCTCCGCTGGTCTTGCTTCAGAATTACATTCACTGCCATGCCCGGTTTAATATCGTTTCTTTTCTTTCCGTCCATAAAAATCACGCCTTTCTTTTCTCTATCATACTCTTTTATCCTGAAAATGAAAAAAGGCGGGAATCTCCCGCCTCCTGAATCATCATTTCCGTTCATTATCCTCATTCCGCCGCGTGCGGTCTGCAGCGTTTTGGGACAGATGCTCGGTAGAATCGGACATGCTTCTATCAGCATCCGGCACATCGTTGATTGCCGGGTCTGCCGCCGGAACATCGGATTCCGCCTGGTCGTTTGCCGGGAGGCCTTCATCAGAAACATCAATACCGGCAAGGTCATCCACGACTGAATCTGTTGTACGTACATTTTCTGTTCCTTCATCCGTTTTTACCGGTCCTGCATCTGCAGCATTCGGGTCGTTCGCAGGCACGTCATCAATCTGTTTATCCATCATCGGGGTGTCTCCCCGATTCCGTCCGGTTTCTGCCTGGTCCGTCAAATTATCGCCCGGGGCGGCCAAATCATCTGTTCGCTGCCCGGTATAGATGCCGCTGCCTGTTTCTCCATCTCCCGTACTCAGATTCCCATCGGGATCCATACGGAATGGACTGTCCTTTTCGTTTCTTTCAGCTGGCTTTTTCTGCTTCTCCTGGGTATTCTCTTTTGGATCGCCGTAGGCTGCGCCCGAATTAAATCCCCGTTCCTGTGCATCATTGTTATTGTTCTTTTTATCAGCCATCTTTTACTCCTCCAAACCTGTTTCAGGCAGAAATAAAATCCTGCACAATTATTTGACCAAATCGAGCATATTCAATGACTAAAAGAAAAAGACGGAGGGTCTCCGTCTTTTCTTGTCAGGTGTTAATTATTAGAAGCGGTCACGGTTGTCCCGGTCACGACTTCTTTCTTCATCCGTCAGATTAACGTCTTCGTCAATATCAGCTTCCTCACGGCGAACCGTATCGCGTACAGTTTCCGTGTCTTCCACTTTGCGTTTGCCGACGACAATCTCTTCGCTGACTACGTCGTTTTTGGAAACATTCACCCGCTCTTCAGAGACAGGAATGTTGATGTTGTCGTTTTCGTTGAATCCTGTGTCACGCGCATCCGTTGATTTTTCGTCAACCGGGCGGCGTTCCACATAAACTTCTTCCCGTTCGACCGGAACATCGACTGAACGTTCTTCCTCCACTACATGCTTATCTACATTCACTTCGCCGGTTTTAACTTGCTCTTTATCCACATGCAGGCGCTCTTCATGTAAACGAAGCTTTTCTTCGTCCGTATGGCCGCGGCCTAAAGTTGTATCGTTGTCCGTGCGGTCGCGGCCAGAGTCCCGGTCCCGATCACGGTCGGCATCAGAATAATTGGTTCCTGTTGTCGGAGAACCGAGGCCGAATCCTGTGCCACTGTCATGGCCGACGCCGGCGGTCTCATCATCTCTGATGGAACGGTCCATCGACTCGCCATCACCAAGTGCATTGTCTCTTCTGCTATTATAATAAACATCATTTTCATCATTAGTATCCACCGTCAGTCCATCGCGGGCCACTGTGCCGGATTCAACATAGCCCGGTTTTGTGCTGTCCGTTACATCAGAGCGGTTTGTATTGTATGCTGTTCCACTGCTGCCCGCTACTCCGGCAGCGCCCGTCGATCCCGTCGCAGCATCTGTCGGTTCTCCGTATGCCTGATTGTCATAAGGTGCTTTCCCTTCGTAGTTGGCACCAAATTCACGGTCTACGAATAAAAGGATTTTGCCATTTTGGACTTCGTTGTAATAACGGTCTGCTTCATCTTTATCAATATCCAATCCCGAGAATGCTTCACGGGTGGAATCATCTCCTGACAGGAAACCCATGAATTTGTCCATCCAATTGCCTTCCGACGATTTATAATCGACATCGGTACGACCTCGAACCATTGAAATCTGATCTTTATCGCGTGCCATTACAAACATGTCATCTTCTTTTGAACCTGTTGCTTTAAGTTCTTCAATCTTTTGCAGAACTTCTGATTCTGTGTCGAAAGTACCCATAAATTTATTGTTGGCCATCTTCTATTCCTCCAATTTTTATGTTTCTGCTGATAAGATGTATCTACTGTTAGATTTACCCGTATGCCACATCCTGAAACCTCTCCATACTTCAATAATACTTTCGACTTAATTTTAAGCTGTTTAGCCAACATTCCGCTTCCAGTGCCTGTGCTCTCTGATTGCTTCTAAAAATGCATCGGTGAACATTCCCATATCGTCTCCTGTAATTACACCCGGCTGTTTTCTCATCTCCGAATTGTGCAGCCATTTCTTCCCTTCATGGGTGGCACCAACAGGTTTATAATGGTCGAATGCTTCGGCGATATACCGAGCTCCTTCTTTTGCGAATTTCTTATTGATGATGGGTCCTCCAACTGCATAAATCGCATCATACAATACGGGATCAGTCGTCGAAAAAGTTTCGTCCACTTTCATTTCAGTTCCATCTGACCCTTTCAAAATCCCTTGCATTTCACTGATGATCTCGTGTTTGACTCCTTTTTCCTTAAACGAATCCAGCACTTGCTTCAAATCTTCACCATTAAAATCCGGTGCCAGCAAAATTCCCACTTTTCGTGTCATCGGTGTTTTAATGGTGTTTTCCTGGCTCAATGCCGGCGAAGTTTTCTCCGGTATTGATACTCCGCTCATTGGAGCTTCCACTCCGATATTTTTAGCGATTTGCTGGCTCATCTTCAAATCTGCGTTGGCAAACATATCAACCACTTGTTTCCTGATGGATATTTCTTTGCATTTTCCAAGTTCAAAACTGAAAGCTTCAATAATATGTTTTTTTTCAGGATCCGACATGCTGTTCCAGAACATCGCCGCCTGGGTAAAATGATCATCGAAGCTCTCGCTCCGCGCACGGATTTTGCGTCCTTCCACTTTTTCCTGGTAATGGCTGAATCCCCCGTCGGCCTCACTGGTCGGAGAAGGTGTATTACCCGCCAATGAATTATTATGATAGGAAACTTGGCCTTTATTGATCGTCATCCGGTTATAGCCATCCCGCTGGTTATTATGGAAAGGGCATACCGGCCGATTTATCGGAATTTCATGGAAGTTTGGTCCCCCGAGCCGTATTAGCTGGGTATCTGTATAGGAAAATAACCGTCCCTGCAATAAAGGGTCATTGGAAAAGTCGATGCCTGGAACTACATGGCCAGGATGAAATGCAACCTGCTCGGTTTCAGCAAATACATTGTCCACATTACGGTTCAACGTCATCTTCCCAATCATTTGGATGGGAACTTCTTCCTGCGGCCAAATCTTCGTAGCATCCAAAAGATCGAAATCGAACTTATGCTCATCCTCTTCCGCTATTATTTGCACACCAAGTTCAAATTCCGGATAATCTCCTTTTTCAATCGCTTCATACAAATCTTTGCGATTGAAATCGGGATCCTTCCCTGCGATTTTCTGCGCCTCATCCCATACAAGTGAATGCACACCCAGCGTGGATTTCCAATTAAATTTGACTAAATGGGCTTTTCCTTCCTCGTTAATGAAACGGAACGCATGCACACCAAAACCGTCCATCATGCGGAAGCTTCGCGGTACTGCCCTGTCCGACATGAGCCACATCACCATATGTGCAGACTCTTGGTTATTCGCTACAAAATCCCAGAATGTATCATGTGCTCCTGAAGCCTGAGGCATTTCATTATGCGGTTCAGGTTTAATGGAATGTACCAAATCCGGAAACTTGATGGCATCCTGAATAAAGAAAACGGGAATGTTGTTTGCCACTAGATCATAGTTTCCTTCTTCGGTGTAGAATTTCGTAGCAAATCCCCTTGCGTCACGAACAGTTTCAGCAGAACCCCGGAATCCAACGACAGTGGAAAATCTGACAAATACCGGAGTTTTCTTCCCTTTTTCAGACAAAAATTTCGCCTTGGTCAAATGAGATTGGGACTCGTAAACTTCAAACTCCCCATGTGCAGCATATCCTCTGGCGTGGACCACCCGTTCCGGTATGCGCTCATGATCGAAATGCGTCATCTTTTCGCGGAAATGAAAATCTTCCATTAACGTTGGGCCTCTGACTCCTGCTTTTAAGGAGTGCTCATCATCCGATACTTTCAGCCCTTGGTTCGTCGTTAAATCCTTTCCTGAATCATCCGTTCTAAACTCTTCCAACTGCCTGTTTTTCGAGTTTTCGTCAAACGCAGGTTTTCTCTTCATTTTCCCTCTCCTTTTGGTTTAGTAGTAGTTTTAAAATACCCTAATTCCTATAGAAGAAACGAATTTAACAGAAATATCAGTTATTTGTTAATAAAAATATCCACGAGTCCTTATCAGACCCGTGGATTACTTTAAAATATACTCAAATCCCATTCTTTCGAGATTTGGCGGAGCATCATTGTACCTGCAGCACTATTGCCCTGAACATCAATTGCCGGACCATAAACGCCGATTCCGGCACCTGCACGGAACTCGTATGTCTGTGAATGCAATTTCGGCGGCACTGCAGCCATGATTCCGCCGGAAACTCCACTTTTTGCCGGTATACCGACATGCGCCGCAAAATTCCCTGAAGAATTATACATGCCGCACGTAACCATAAGAACCTTGGCCACTTGCGCAATCTCGTCGGAGAAATGCTTAACTTTGGTAATCGGGTTGTAACCGTCATAGGCAATAATCAATCCGATTAATGCGAGGTCTTTTGTGGACACTTTGATGGAGCATTGGCGGATATATATATCCAGCGCTTCTTCCACTTCGATTTCGAGGAATTTCGCTTCTTTCAAGTAATAGGCAAGCGCCCGGTTGCGGTGCGATGCTTTCCATTCGGAATCGTAAACTTCACGGTCCATTTCAAGCGGATGGCCGACCAGCTCTTCCAGGAAGTGCAGCAGATATTCATATTTCTTCTGGCTCGTCTGGCCTGGCAGCAAAGCGGAAATAGTAATGGCTCCTGCATTGATAAATGGATTAAACGGCTTGTTCGGACGATGGATCTCAAAAGGGATAATTGAGTTGAAGGCTTCGCCTGTCGGCTCAACGTCCACTCGTTCCAAGACGAATTCCAACCCGTAATGGCAGCTCAAGGCGATAAACGTTAAAGCCTTCGAGATGCTTTGAAGTGTAAATTCGATATCAGTGTCTCCTGCACAATAATAATTGCCTTCTTCGTCCAGCATACAAATGCCCAGTTTACTTGGATCGGCTTTGCCTAGTTCAGGAATATACTGGGCTGTAGTGCCGAGTATCACGTGCCCCCTGTTTTCTTCAACCCATTTCTGAAGCTGCTGTTGTATTCTTGGATTGGTTTGCACACGATCCCTCCTCTATTTTCCATTGTGGTTTCATTGTGCCTGAAAAATGGCTGAAATGCTAAAGAAAAGCGTAAGCGCCCGTTAAGCTCTGAAAGACATAAGACAGACCAACGAAGTGGCCTTGGCCGCGCAGTTGGACTGGCTTATGACCCGAAGAGCTGGGCCGCTGAAGTCTAGACAAAAAAAATCCCCCTGCACCCTGCAGGGGGATAGATTCCCTAAATTTTGCTGTACCAAACTTTGGCCGCTTCGACTTCGGGCATCGTCAGCTGATGGCCCTGGTTTTCCCAGTGCAGTTCAACACTGGCACCGGCATCCGCCAGCAGCTTCTCAAGATCTTTCGATTCCTGCGCCGGACAGATCGGATCATTTGTTCCAGCCGCGATGAAGACCGGCGTTCCGTCTAATGCAGGCAATTCCGTCTCGCGATTTGGCACCATCGGATGATGGAGAATGGCGGCTTTTAATGCATCATCATAAGTGAACAGCAGGTTCGCAGCGATATTCGCTCCGTTCGAGTAGCCGACCGCTACGACGTTTGAGCGGTCAAAACCGTATTGTTCAGCGGAATCCACGATAAATTGATAAAGCTCTTCTGTGCGGAGTTTCAAATCTTCCATGTCAAAAACGCCTTCAGAGAGCCGTTTAAAAAATCTCGGCATGCCGTTTTCCGAGACATTTCCCCGTACACTTAATACAGATGCCTCTGGGTCAATATGTGCAGCAAGCGGCAGCAAATCGTTTTCAGTGCCCCCTGTGCCGTGCAGCAACAGCAGAACCGGTTTTTCCGGATCCTTTCCGGCTTTAAAGATGTGTTTCATAAAATTACCTCCCGTACGATTTCGTCTTTTAATAAGTTCCCATTTTAAGGGTAAATGAAACTTATCTCGAATTCAAGATATTTCCCTTAAGAAAAGACCACCCGCTTTTTAGCGAGTGGCTATTTTCAATATTTCGCTTGTTCCAAAAGGTTCTCCAGATTTTCTTTGGAGAAATGGTATTTTTCATTGCAGAAATGGCATTCCGCCTCTGCCTGTCCGTCTGTTTCGATCATATCTTCAATTTCTTCTGAACCAAGGCTTGTAATGGCATTCGTTATCCGTTCACGTGAACATTGGCAAGTGAATGTGACCGGCATTTCGTCCAGTATCTTCACATTCTCTTTTCCAAGAACTTCATGAAGAATATCTTCCGGCGTCATTCCTTCACTGATCATTTTCGAAATCGTTGGGATTGTCGACAAACGCTGTTCAATATTCGTAATAATCTCTTCCGGAGTTCCGGGCATCAATTGGATGATAAACCCTCCTGAAGCCAAAATCGTATTGTCTGGATTGACTATTACACCTACGCCAACAGAAGAAGGAACCTGTTCGGACGTGACGATATAATGTGTAAAGTCATCGCCGATTTCACCTGAAACGATCGGCACCTGGCCGATAAACGGCTGAAGTAAACCGATATCCTTGGAAACAGATAAGGTCCCCTCTGTTCCGACTGCCCGGCGTACGTCGAGTTTGCCGATTTCATTCAATTCGAAATGAGTCTGCGGTTTTGACACATAGCCCCGTACTTCGCCTTTGGCATTGGCGTCGACCAGAATGTTTCCGATAGGTCCGCCGCCGTTGATGCTGATTGTCAATTTTTCTTCGCCTTTCATCATGGCGCCCATCATGACACTTGCTGTCATTGAGCGTCCAAGCGCTGCAGAGGCGGTTGGCCATGTATAATGGCGTCGCTGTGCCTCACTTACCGTGTCTGTCGTTTTTGCTGCATATGCGCGAACCTGGCCATCAAAGGCCAGAGCTTTAATAAGATAATCTCCCATTTTTTCTCCCTCTCATATAAAGTATCCTGCTGGCTTACTGCACCGGACACTATGTTGATTCATTTAACAATACAAGCGTAAAGTTTTGCTTCATATAGATTAAAACCTCTGCAAATAAAAGTAAATAAATCTGCTTGCTAGAAAAGTGACGGCACCCGTTAAGCTCTGAAAGGCATAAGACGATTTGGCGAAGCGGCGTCTTTTCAGCCGCGCAGTCTCGAAAAGCGGAAGTGCCTGTTCAGCTCTGACAGGTATAAGACGAATCAGCGTAGTGGCGCTCTATGCCACGCAGCTGGTTTGACTTATATCCCGAAGAGCTAGGCACTGGAGACTAGACACAAAGTGGCTTATGACCCGAAGAGCTGGGTCGCCGGAGTCTGGACATAGAAAAGCACGCAAAAAGCCATCCGCGCATTGCGGATGGCCGGAGTTTAAAAGAAACCGGTAAGCGCGCCGTAAGCAAGCGCCATCAGAATTACATATGCCGGATGCATTTTACGTATTTCAAGCAGCCAATAGCTGATAACGATCAGCAAAATTGTTTGAATGGTGCCCGATGTTTCATAAGAAGTCACAAAGAACTGAAGAGCCATGGCACCAAGCAACACAGCGATGACAGGGCGTATCATTTTGGTGATATTCTTCACTTTAGGTGAGTCTTTGTATTTTAAAAGGGTAACCATCAATCCGATCATCAAGATCAAAGAAGGCGCAACCGAAGCAAAAAGCGCAACGGCCGAACCAAGGATACCCCCTTCCGTGTAACCGATATAACCGGCCATTTTAGTGGCGACCGGTCCAGGAAGTGCATTGCCGAGTGCCAATACTTCGCCGAATTCCTGGGTAGTCATCCAGCCATAGCGATCCACCACTTCCTTTTCCACTAGCGGGATGGAAGCAGGGCCTCCGCCGTATCCCAAAATTCCTGGAATAAAGAAGGCCATAAAGATTTGCCAATAAATCATTTCGGCTCACCTTCCTTCCTGAACGGAAGAAATACAATTACCAGTATCGCCACAATCAGGACAGCTGGATGAACTCCTGCCACTTCCATCAATATTATGGAAATCACTGTATAGATTACAGCTCTCAGCCAGCCGAGGGAATCTCTGGATTTCTTCAGAAAATCCAGCGTCAGGATTGCAAGCATTACACCAACAACCGGAACAACAGCTTCAGACATGCCATCTACCCAGGCAACATCCTTATATTGCTGCAGCACCCCTAAAAGTATGATCATCAGAAGGACTGTAGGCACGACAGAAGCAAGCAAAGCCACCAGGCAACCCATAATGCCGTTTACGCGGTAACCGATATATCCAGCCATCTTTGTTGCCAGCGGTCCCGGCATTGTGTTTGCCAAAGCAAGGGTATCCCCGAACTCATCGCTTGTCATCCACTTATATTTTTTAACTGCTTCCTGTTCAAAAAGCGGAATCGCTGAAGGGCCTCCGCCGAACCCCAGCATGCCGATACGAAAAAAAGCAGCGAACAAATCGGTATTCTTATTCACAAAAAGCCCCTCCTTTCCCTTTCCCATAACTTTCTACCAAGCTGCAATCATGCCATCTGTCCGCGATTCGGTACCTCCGGCTAAAACGCCGGTCTCCGGGTTGCGCCAGATAATCTGGCCACGCCCGAAACTTCCGCCATCGGTCGCCACTTGGATTGTATGCCCTTTTCTGGCTAAAGCCTGAGCCAAATAATTCGGGAACTCCGGTTCGACCAAAACGATTTTGCCTTCCATCCATTGCCAGCGCGGCGCATCAAGTGCGGCCTGTGGATTCAGCAGATAATCAATTGTATTCGTAACAACCTGAAAATGGCCCTGTGGCTGCATGTATCCGCCCATAACGCCGAAAGGTCCGACTGCTTTACCGTCTTTCGTCAGGAAACCGGGAATTATCGTATGGAACGTCTTTTTCCCGCCCCTCAACACATTCGGATGGCTTTCATCCAATGAAAAATCGGCTCCGCGGTTTTGCATGCCGATGCCTGTTCCCGGAATGACGATGCCGGAACCGAAGCCCATATAATTACTCTGGATATAGGAAATCATATTTCCTTCTTCATCCGCTGCAGCCAAATACACGGTGCCGCCTTTCGGCAATTCGTATGGTTCAGGAGCTGATGCCGTTTCACCAATGGACGCACTTCGTGTTTCCGCATATTCTTCAGATAAAAGATGTTCTGCGCTGACTGGCATGGCTTCAGGTTCAGTGATAAATGCTTTGCCGTCAGTAAACGCCAGTTTCATCGATTCGATTTGCTCATGCAGCGTCTGTGCCGATTGCCACTGCGGCTTCTTCATTTTTTTAAAGATATTTAACGCCATCAATGCCACCATACCTTGTCCATTCGGTGGAATTTCCCATACATCGAAACCCTTATAATGAGCAGAAATGGGCTCCACCCATTCAGGTTTATAAGCTGCCATATCCTCTTTAGCCAAAAAGCCGCCATGCTTTTTCATATATGTATCAATTTTTTCAGCGATTGGACCTTCATAAAAAGAGCGTGCATCGGTTTCCCCTATTTCTCTTAAGGTAGCCGCATGCCCTGGTGACGACCACATCTCCCCGATGGCAGGAACTTTGCCGCCAGGTGCAAATGTATCGAACCACGCTTGATACTCTTCAGAAGTGAAGTTTTTCTTGAAACTCGTATAAGCAGCTTTCCAATACTTTCCGAGAATCGGTGTCAGCGGATAACCATCTTCGGCATACCTGATTGCCGGTTTCAATGTTTCCACCAGCGACAGTTTACCGAACTTCTGTGATAATTCCGCCCAAGCGGCCGGGACTCCCGGAACAGTGATGGGCACTACACCATGTACCGGCATCTTTTCATGCCCTAATGCTTTTACTGCCTCTGCAGAAATGCTTTTAGGCGCAGGGCCTGAACTGTTCAGGCCGTGAAGCTTATCTTTTACCCATACAAGCGCAAACGCGTCTCCTCCGATGCCGTTCGAAGTCGGCTCCACAACCGTCAATGCAGCTGCTGTTGCAATAGCCGCATCAATGGCGTTGCCGCCTTTTTGCATGATTTCCAGCCCTGCCTGTGCTGCCAGCGGTTGCGATGTAGCCACCATCCCTTTTTTCGAAAATACTGTATGCCTCTTGGATGCAAACGGGTGATTTAAATAATCCATAACTATTCCTCCAATCTATTATATAAATTTCATTTTTCAAGAGTAGTACAGAAAATGCCCGGTGCCACTTCAAAATCCTCTGACTCGGTAAATCCGAAACTTGTATAAAGATTTTTTGCCGGTTTATTCGCTTTGCCAGTGCTGACGATAAATTCTATTCCTTCAAAAGTTTTAGTTAAAGACGTCAGCAGTTCCCTTCCGATCCCTTTTCGGAAATGCTCCGGGTCAACTACCAGGCGGTGGATATCTACCACATTTCCTTCTTTTTTATAAGAAATGAAGCCCATCAGACGCTCATGTTCCAGATACCCGAGAAAGTTTTCGCCGCTATTCTGAATTTCAAGGATGGACTCTTTTAATTGCGGGATGCCTTTGAAACCCATCAATTCTGCTTCCACCAAATAAGCCGGACGCTGAATACGCTGAATTGCCTTGGCTGCAGATTCATTGCGGTGGTCTATTTCACGAATCAATTAAAGTCACCTCTTTATAATAGTAGCATAATTCAAAAAAAGAGAGAGCCATTTTCCAGCCCTCTCTCATTCATTTCTACCCAGAAGAATCAGCTTATTTTGCGAATCAGGGCCGGGTTATTGTTTTTGGGTGAATTAACTTCATCCGACACCTCGTAAGCTTCCAATTCGCCGTCATCGTACGGTTTTAGAAAGCTCTCCAGCAATTCAAAATCCTGAACTTTTGGATCCAGCCAGATCTTTTCCGCTTCCTTGGACAAAATGACCGGCATACGGTCATGGATCGATGCCATTATTTTATTCGGTTTAGTCGTCAAAATAGAGCAGCTATGGACTGTGTCTCCTTCAGGAGATTCCCAGGATTCCCACAAAGCTGCAAATGCGAAAGGTTCGCCTGACTTCATCTTAATCAGCATCGGTGTTTTCCCTGTTTCTTCCTTTCTCCATTCATAGAAGGAATCTGCTACAACCAGGCAGCGCTTCTTCTTGAAGGCATTGCGATAACTCGGCTTTTCTGCCGCAGTTTCCGACCTGGCATTGATCATCTTATACCCTATTTTCGCATCTTTTGCCCACGGCGGAATAAGTCCCCACTTCAGTTTGCCCAAGCGATTTTTATTCCCGTCGCTGACAACTGCTGCCACTTGCTGGGAAGGTGCAATATTATAACTTTGCTCATACTCAGTCTCGTCAAACGATGCCTGGTCAATATCAAAGCGTTCCAGTATCACCTTATAATCTGCATATAACGCAAATCTTCCGCACATATCAACCACCCTTTCGCAAATATTGTACTTTGTTTTCTGACAAATTAACAGGAATACCATTTTTATAGTTTAATGACATTTTTTTGTGGTAAGGAGCCTATATAGAAGAAACGTAAAGGAGGAATTCACATGGATAATAACAATGTTACTGGTGCTGCTACTGAATTTTTATCCACTCACCGTCCCCCTGCTTTTGGAACTACCGGCGCGGTCGCATCACCTCACTACCTCGCTACTCAAGCAGGACAGGAAATCCTTAAAGACGGAGGCCACGCGGTAGATGCCGCTATTGGCATGAATGCCGTTCTGTGTGTAGTTTACCCACATATGGCAGGTTTAGGCGGAGATTTATTCTCCTTAATCTGGACAAATAAAAACGGCAAAGTTGATGCAATCAATGGAAGCGGCAAGTCAGGAGAAAATGTGACGATTGACTATTATCGGAATAATGGGCACGAGGAAATTCCTGAGCGCGGCCCACTCGCCGCCAATACTGTCCCCGGCACGGTTCATGCCTGGTGGGAAATTCACCAAAAATATGGGAAAAAGGAATGGGAATCCCTTTTCAAATACGCTATCCACTATGCGGAGCAAGGTTTTCCTGTTTCACAGAAATTCAGTGATTTCATTCCCGAAAAGAAAGACGTTCTTGAACTTCATGAAGAAACCAAGAAAATATTTATGAAGGACGGCAATATCCTCAAAGAAGGCGACCTCTTCGTCCAATCTGATCTTGCCCGCTCACTGAAACTTATTGCCAGTGAAGGCCCTTCTGTATTTTACTCTGGAGAAATTGCCGAAAAAATTATAAGCAGTTTAGAGAAACACGGCGGTTTATTAACCAAAAATGACTTGAATAACCATAAATCCGAATGGCAGGAGCCGCTTCAATCTTCTTACAGGGGATACGATGTTTTTCAGATCCGGCCAAATACACAAGGTCTCGCTTCGCTCATAATACTAAATATCCTTGATGAATTTAATTTGAAAGAGCTGGGCGACAATACGGCTGATTACTATCACCTTATGGCCGAAGCAACTAAACTCGCCTTTCTCTACAGAGATGAATGGGTGACAGACGAGAATTATATGGAGCGTGAACCTGAGGAACTCATCGCCAAAGAAATCGGCAAGGAGTTGGCTAAGCAGATTCAGTTTGATCGTGTATCTCCGGCGCTTGAACGCCAAAAATCGCTCCCATTATTCAAGGAGAATAAAGACACAACTTATATGTGTGCTGTGGACGAAGAAGGAAATGCCTGTTCGCTTATCCAGAGCATCTATCATGAATTCGGCTCAGGTTTTGTACCGGAAGGCACAGGATTTATCCTGCAAAACCGCGGATCTTTTTTTGAACTCGATCCTGAACACCCGAATGCTCTTGCCCCGGGCAAAAAAACTTTCCATACAATTATTCCTGCGATGATGCTGAAAGACGGAAAGCCATTTATGCTTTATGGATCAATGGGAGGAGAAGGACAGCCACAAACACAGGCAGCCATCGCTACTCGCGTCGTTGACTTTGGCTACAATATTCAGCAGGCAATTGAAGCACCAAGATGGCTTCATGGAAAAACCTGGGGAGAGGAAAGTAAAACTTTTAAACTGGAAAGCCGCATTTCCAAGGACATCACAGATGAATTGGATAAGAGGGGGCAGCTCGTGGAACGTGTAGAAAACTGGACTGGTACGATGGGCCACGCTCAAGGAATCATTATCGACAGAGAAAGAGGTGTGCTGAGTGCCGGTGCAGATCCACGGGGAGATGGTATTGGACTCAGCTGGTAAATCTATAAAAAGGAGTTGAGAAGATGGAACATAATTTACCCATCACACTTGTCTATTGGCTAATCGCGTTATTGCCTTTGGCAGCTCTGCTTGTCATGCTTGTGCTGCTAAGATGGTCGGCATCGGTTTCTGGAGGCATTGCATTGGCGATTGCCCTTGCTACAGCTTTTCTGTTTTATCAGACTCCTTTTGATGCAGCTTTGGTTGGAATAGGCAAAGGAGCTTGGGATGCGTTCTTTATATTGCTGGTTGTCTGGCCAGCCCTATTGCTTTACCAGGTCACGGATAAAGCAGGAGCATTCAAAGCAATCCGACAGGGAATCCAGGAATACAGCAAGAATTATCTATTCCTGGTTCTCGCTTTTGGCTGGGTTTTCGCATCTTTTCTCCAGGGAATTGCCGGTTTTGGTGCACCAATTGCTGTTGTAGCACCTTTATTGATTGGTATCGGTGTAAAACCTGTCACAGCGGTGGTCATACCTTTGATTGGCCATGCCTGGGCAAATATGTTCGGAACTTTGGCCGTGAGTTGGCTTGCCACCAATAATATTGTGGATTTCGAAAATCCTGCTCTCGCTGCTCTATATATGGCAATTCTTTTATGGATTCCCAATCTCGTTGGCGGACTGATGATTTGCTGGCTTTTCGCCAAATGGAAAGGCATCAAAGAAGGCTTATGGGCCGTACTTATTATTTCACTGATTCATGGCGGAGGCCAAGTGGCTTTGACCCAAGTCAACCCCACACTGAGTAATTTTATTCCTACCATTGTGGCACTCGGGGCTTTGTTCCTTTTGGCAAAATGGAACCGCTACAGTGAACAGACTGAACTGGAGGAAGAAACAGATATTTTGGAAGACACAGATTCTGAGAGCGAAGAAGAATCAGATATGTCTCTTAATCAGGCATTCTTACCTTATTATGCACTGACCATTTTGTCTGTTTTAGCCTTGGGAATTCCTTTCATCCAGGATTTCCTCAGCCAATTAAACTTTGGCATTCCTTTCCCAGGGATTGAAACCGGCTATGACTTTACAATAGCAGGTGTTGATTCGTATTCACCAATTGAGCCATTGACGCATCCAGGTACCTATTTGCTGATTTCTTCAGTAATCGCGTATTTCTGGTTTAAGTCCAAGGGAGCTTATGATAAAGGAGCACTGTCAGAAATTCGAAAGGGTGTTACTGATAACGGCGTTAGTGCTTCAATCGCCATAATCGCTTTCCTGACAATGACACAGGTGCTTGAACATTCGGGACAAACGACCGTTCTTGCGTTAGGTATCGGAGAAGTTTCACCGCCTGTAGTTTATGTCGCATTGGCAAATCTGATAGGAATTACAGGGGCATTCATGACGTCTTCCAATACGTCTTCTAATATCCTGTTTTCTCCTCTGCATGAAAGTGTAGTGAACAGCATGGAAGGACTCAGCCTTGCACATGTTTTGGCTGCCCAATCAGCTGGCGGTGCAATAGGAAATGCCATCGCTCCTGCTAACGTAGTTTTAGGCACGAGTACTGCCGGAATAAAAGGCAAGGATGCTGAAGTGTTCAAACCGACAATAGTGTTCTGTCTTATTACAGGCTTGCTCGTCTCTGCCGCTTCCATTGTTCTGCATCTCTTTTTCCCAGGCTGATAAATAAGGAGCGTACATGATGGATCATAATTTACCTATCACTATCACTTATTGGCTTATTGCCTTACTCCCCCTTGCGGCTCTGCTAATTATGCTTATATGGATAGAGCTTTCTGCACCGGTTTCTGGAGCAATTGCTTTAGCAATTGCTCTGGCAACATCCCTTCTTCTCTATCAAACACCATTTGATATGGCTTTGATAGGGATAGGAAAGGGAGCATGGGATGCATTTTTCATCCTGCTGGTTGTCTGGCCCGCCCTTCTGCTTTACCAGGTTACAGATAAAGCGGGTGCTTTCAAAGCGATTCGTAAAGGAATATTAGAGTACAGCAAAAATTACTTGTTTCTTGTTCTGGCTTTTGGATGGGTGTTCGCTTCTTTTCTGCAGGGCATCACCGGCTTCGGGGCACCCATAGCCGTTGTTGCTCCGCTGTTAATCGGAATTGGCGTAAAACCCGTGACTGCGGTTGTTATCCCTTTGATCGGCCACGCTTGGGGAAACACGTTCGGGACATTGGCTGTCGCCTGGATTGCCACTGTAAATATCGTTGATCTCCAGTCTCAGGCCTTGGCGGCTTTCTATACAGCACTGCTGCTTTGGATACCCAATCTAATCGCCGGAATTATGATTTGCTGGCTTTTCGCCAAGTGGAAGGGAGTAAAAGAAGGAATATGGGCTGTCTTGGTTATTTCCCTTATTCACGGCGGCGGCCAAGTAGCTCTCTCTCAGGTCAACCCTTCCCTCAGCAACTTTATTCCGACTATCATCGCGCTTGGGGCTCTTTACTTTCTTTCAAAATGGGAGAGATACAGTGAAAAGACTGACCTCGAGGATAAGACCGAAATTTTGCAGGACAAGGATTCAGAAGAAGAAGATGTGCCTTTGACAATGAACCAGGCATTTATGCCTTACTATGTGTTGATGGTCCTATCAGTCATCATGCTAGGAATTCCATTTATACAGAGCACACTGGATAACCTGGATGTTGGCATCCCCTTTCCTGGTGCGGAAACAGGATATGGGTATGAGGTTGAAGGGGAAAATTCGTATTCCCCTATTGCACCACTCACCCATCCAGGGACCTATTTATTAATAGCTTCCATTTTCGGCTACTTTTGGTTCAAGTCGAAAAATGTTTATGAGGAAAATACCCTTTCAAAGATACGTAAAGATATATGGAGTGATGGACAGGCAGCCTCTCTTTCAATTTTAGCTTTTCTTGCCATGTCACAAGTTCTTGAACACTCAGGACAGACTACCGTACTGGCACTCGGCATTGGAGAGGTATCCACTCCTATTATTTACATGGCACTGGCAAACCTTATTGGCATCACCGGTTCGTTTATGACTTCTTCCAACGCATCTTCAAATATTCTTTTTTCACCGTTACACGAGAATGTAGCGAATAATATGGAGGGGTTGAGTGTCGCCCATGTCATTGCTGCACAATCTGCCGGAGGTGCAATAGGGAATTCCATTTCACCCTCCAATGTAATTTTAGGTACAAGTACAGCTGGAATCAAAGGACAGAATTCTGAAGTTTTCAAACCTACTATTGTTTTTTGTATAATCTCAGGAATACTTGTATCTTTAGGTTCTATCGCTTTACATGTTTTCTTTCCTGTTTGATAAAAATCCATCATCTAAAAAAAATCTGCCCGCCAGCAAAAAAGCTATACTTTTTTGCTGGTTTTTCATGACGATTTCCGCATAATATTATTACAGAATCACTTATACATTATGAAAATTCCGATTATTTTACATAAATTGTTAATGTTCTGCTGATTTTTTCTTGAATACAACCAATCGAGAGGGTTCAAAACCCTTTCCTAAGGAAAGAGTGTTATAATAGGTATACAAAGATTTTTGTAAGGAGGAATAACATGGCTACTGCACGAGAAATGAGTCTGGTCAATAAAGATTTTTTGGTAGAAGAACTCGGGCTGAAGCAACAGGGCAATTCGGCTGTATTTACAAATGAGGATACATTTGTGTTATCACCGTCTGTCCAGCGATATGAAAAAGGATTTGACGTCAGCGATTTTACTTTGGCGAAATATGATCCAGAAAAACAACAGGGATATCTTATTGTCCGATATATGGATACCTTTCTCATGGCCAAGCTTGAAAGCTTCATTGATAAAATGATGCCTCCTGAGCTGAAAATCACCAAAAAAAATACAAAGCCACATTGGAAATTTACTGTAGCTGAAAACCCGGCTTACCATATTGTCAATACACAGAATAAGGAATTGCGCTATCGTTTACAGGAACCATCCAAAAAGCAAATTCTTTCTTTCTTCAATAAAATGTAAAAAGACAGCTCCCGACTTTTTAAGGGAGCTGTCTTTTTATTATTCTTCTTCATTTTCACGGATGGGAATCTTTTCATCCCCTATGCCTGTATTACTGTGGGCTCCTTCTTTTCGAAGCTCTTCTCCATCACGCTGTTCTGCATTCTTGCCGCCAAAACTTCCGTGTTTTTGGTCGCCTCTTCTGGTACTTTTGTTCTCTTGTTCCCGATCAGAAAATTCCTGCTTGCTCATGTTGATCCCCTCCCAAGAAAATTGTCTTATCTATCCCTTTCCCCAATCTATTCAAAGAAAACACAAGAGGCAATTGTTGTTGAGCAATCATCAGGGCCAACAAAGCTACCCCTAGCTTCCATTATAAGTTGAACTAAAAATCTTTAGTAGTCGATATTCCGCAAAACAGCTACGAAGACATTAGCCGACGCTTGCGAGGCTAAGTCTTTGCGACGAAGCAGCGCAGCGATGCAGGAGCACGGTTTTTACGCCTAGCTTATTATGCGAGCAACCCGAGTGGATCTCGCCCTTCGTCGAAACGGAGTTGGAAAGCCAACTCCGTTTCTGTCTCTGCATCGCTTCGCTAGCTTCGAGACATGAAAGGGCGCTGTTCCCCAAGGCGTCTTCGCTGTTTTGCTCCATATCTTTAGAGATATCTCTCAGCAAAGGCGCGTCGCCGGAGCAGGCGAATGCCGACGGAGCAGAAGACGAGTGTTCTTCTCGGCTTATTGCGGGAGGCAAGGTTCGCCATACGAAGATGGCGCAACCTTTGCGACGAGCAGTGCGCAGGAGCATAATCTTCGCACTGTCCAAAGCGCCGAAGCGGTATATTTCTTTTTTTATATTCAACTTACATAGTCAAAGATTAAAATCAAAAGCTGACAGTCCGAAATAGACGGAAAGCAGGGACAACATTGCAAAAACAACATATTCTGCTGTTCCGCCAGTTTTTGCAGTAATAGGAAAACGGACTGTGACTTTAAATGGGAACAATAATTTTATGCCATTTTTAGTTGCCATATCCAATACTAAATGGCTGGCCATTCCCACCAGCAAACCGGCTGCAATGGCCTCATTCGGCAAGAAGGCGTTAAACAATAAAGCTGCCATCAATAGAAAGATAAGACTGTGGGTGAATGTCCGGTGGCCGAATAGTGTATTGATGATTTTCGAAACAACCGGAAAAGTCCGGCCGATTTTGCTGCCTCCGTGGCAGATATCCGGTATCACGGCTCCTACTGCTCCCGCGCCAAGCAGGAGCACCGGTTCGTAATTTGTAATTTGTGCGAATGCAAGACTTGCTGCGATGCCGCCGATGATGTGTGTTTTCCCAGTCATGCTGATTCTCCTTCTGCTGTAATCTCTTTTATTATACGGAAAATCGGGTATGGTGGAGATATAGAAATAAAGAAAAAGGAGTTTTAACTATGGGAATCCATGCATTTTTTAACTCATTGAATGATCTGGAGCGTATCATCCGTGCGCCAGGCAGATTTAAATTTGAAGAACATAATGTGGCTGCCCATTCCTGGAAGGTCAGCCAGTACGCCATGTTCTTTGCCACGATCGAAGAACGCGCCGGACGTGCAATCGATTGGAAATCACTTTACGAAAAAACCATCAATCACGATTTCGCCGAAGTCTTTATCGGCGACATTAAAACACCTGTCAAACATTCTTCACCCGAGCTGAAAGAAATGATCGCCCAGGTCGAAGAAGGGATGATGGCGAAATTCATCTCCCGGGAAATTCCTGAAGAATTTCAACAGGTGTTTTCTGACCGCATGAAAGAAGGCA
Organism: Planococcus halotolerans; assembly: GCF_003289955.1. GTDB lineage: Bacteria > Bacillota > Bacilli > Bacillales_A > Planococcaceae > Planococcus > Planococcus halotolerans. The sequence continues at coordinate 261,102 of NZ_QLZR01000001.1, forward strand.
AGGATGAAACAATTGAAGGCCGTCTGCTCGAGCTTGCTGACAAACTGGATCAATTCTATGAATCCTTCAACGAAATGAAGCGCGGAAATGCCGACCCTGAATTCGCTAAAATGTACCGCATCGCTCTGACGAAATTACTCAATATCCCGCTTGAAGCAAGCGTCAGCTATTTCAAAAACATCCTTCTTGAAGATGTGATCAATGAAGACAGCGTTATGGATGTTAAATCGATTACGCTGCAGGTACTTGAGCGCCACAAGCATTCACCATATATTTCATAATCACCTTGTGGTAAATTGTATATAGTACAAATTAACCCGGAGGTGAATCCCTTAGTTAAGGGAATTTATTGGACCCCATACTTTTAGTGAATTCAGCGTTATTCGTTTTATTAATTTTATTTACTGCCGTATTTGTCGGAGCAGAGTTTGCAGTAGTCAAAGTCCGCATGTCGCGCATTGATCAGTTGATCGAAGAAGGCAATAAGCGGGCCGGGCTCGCGAAAAAGATCCTGGATGATCTCGATTACTACCTGTCCGCCTGCCAGCTTGGCATTACGATGACTGCGCTTGGACTTGGCTGGCTGGGTAAACCGGCTGTCGAACAGCTGATTCTTCCTTTTTTTAGAGATTTTGGTCTGCCCTCTTCGTCCGCTTTATTCATCTCTTTCATCCTGGCTTTCTCATTGGTAACTTTTCTTCATGTTGTCATTGGTGAAATGACGCCAAAGTCACTCGCCCTGCATTCAGCTGAGCGCATGACGCTGGCACTTGCGCCAATTCTGTATGCGTTCGGAAAAGTCATGTCTCCGTTCATTTACATTATGACTGGCGCTTCACGACTCTTGCTGCGCATATTCGGTATACAGCCGGCCCAGGCTGAGCAAGGGCATTCTGAAGAAGAGCTGAAGATTATCATGGCCCAGAGCTTTCAAAGCGGCGAGATTAACCAGACAGAATTATCGTATATGCAGAATATCTTTGCATTTGATGAGCGCAGCGCAAAAGATGTCATGGTACCGCGCACACAAATGATCGCATTTCCAGATTCACTGAGCTCCGAAGAATTACTGGAAGAAATCCGGGAACATCGCTTTACACGTTACCCGATCGCTCGTGACGGTGATAAAGACGATCTGATCGGTTTCATCAATGCCAAGGAAGTTCTGACTCATTTCGCAGTCAATGGATCAGTCCAAATGACCGAGCTTATTCACAGCTTGCCGTATTTTCATGAAACGACCCCTCTTCAGACAGCTTTAGTGAAAATGCAGAAGGACCGTACCCATATCGCATTAGTAATAGACGAATATGGAGGGACTTCCGGTTTGATCACAATGGAAGATATTCTGGAGGAAATCGTCGGAGAAATACGGGACGAGTTTGATGAAGATGAGGAAGCGGATATTATTAAAGAAAACGAACACCGCTATTTATTGAATGGCAGGGTGCTGTTAAAAGATCTTGAAGAGCGCTTTGGCCTTGAATTTGACGACAGTGAGGATATTGATACGATTGCCGGATGGGTTCAGCATCAGCTGATAGAAGCTGAAACCGGCAGCACATTTGAAAACAATGGTTGCCGCTGGTCCATACTGAAAATGGAAAACCATCATATCCTTAAAATCTCGCTTGATATTTTGGGGGATTAAAATGAAAACAGATAAAGCAGTGATAGGAATCAACCAGATTCCTTTCGCTGCTTTTTTGCATGGGCATTGTCTTCCTTCTATATCTATACTGTGTTTCAACATTCATATTCGTAAAACCAACCGTGGCTTTTCTTCCTCATTTACCTTATTTATGCTGCTTTATGATTAAGCTGTTGTTCCAGCGGGCATACACAAGATAAAGAAACTAAAAAATGGAGGTTGAAAATATGGGAAAAGCAAAATCCTACGGCAAAGAGTTCGGGGCAAAGTTTAAAGAAGACAATGCCACGATTCTTGCAGCAGCACAGGCTTATTATTATTTACTAGCTATCGTGCCATTATTGATCCTGCTGCTGGCTATCCTGCCGTATCTGCAAATCGAACCGCAGCGTGTTATGGACTTTATGGGTACGATCCTTCCCGGCGAAGTTGCATCGACATTTGAAGAACAAATTGTCAGTGTTGTCACAACGCCAGCTGGTGGTCTATTGACTGTCGGTATCCTGGGTACATTATGGTCTGCATCAAACGCGGTAAGCGCATTTATCAAAGCGACCAATGAAGCCTATGATGTGGAAGAGACAAGATCGTTCATCAAACAGAAAGGTATTGCAATTCTTTTGACATTGTTCATGCTGGTTGCTGTTATTGTAGCTCTTGTATTGCCGATTTTTGGCGGAACAATCATTGATATGATTAGTTCATTCATGAACCTGCCGTCACAGACGGAAATTTTATTCCAAGTACTCCGTTGGGTCATTTCCATTGCGGTAATGAGTATCGTTCTGGCGTTCATGTACAAAATTGCACCAAATAAGCACTTCCCATTCAAAGAAGTAATTGTTGGTGCATTGATAGCGACAGTGTTATGGCAGCTTGTATCTCTTGCATTCTCATTCTATGTGTCTAATTTCGGCAGTTACAGTGCCACATATGGCAGTCTCGGAGGTTTAATCATATTGATATTGTGGTTCTTCCTGACAGGGCTGATCCTGGTGATCGGTGCTGAAATCAATGCTATCATCCACAAACATAAACACCAAAAGACTGGTCCTGCTAAAGTCCAATGATATTACGAAAAGCGCTCTGCTGTAAGCATTTGCTTACAGCAGAGCGCTTTTTAATGTCCACTTCTTCCAGTCAAATCGGTAAATGAGCTAAAAAGTTCCGATAAGCAAACCCTTCCACTTCTGTTTCAGTATAATGCTTCTGCAGTTCATTGATCAGTTTCTGGTAATCACCTGCGTTTTTCATATTATCCGTATAAAATTTGATGCCGTCGAAATCCGAACCAAAACCGATGTGCTCCACTCCGCCCAGTGAACAGAAATGGTCGATATGCCGGATCAGATCAGAAATTGTCGCTGTGTGGCTTTCTTCATTGATGAAGGAAGGAAAAAAGACTATATTGATCATTGCCTTCCTCCGGAACATGGCACGGGCCTGTTCATCGGTCAGGTTCCGCGCATGATTGCATAATGCCCGTGCATTCGAATGGCTGGCAAAAGGAAAATCCGCCAGTTCGAGAACATCCCAAAAAGACTTCTCCGACAGATGGGACACATCTGTAAAAATCCTGTTTTCATTATTTGCCCGTACAACATCTTTACCAAACAGTGTCAGTCCTGCGCCTCTTGGCTCACCAGCTCCGTCTGCACAGAGATTGGCATAATTCCACGTCAGCCCCACAGACAAAACGCCCAACCGAAAGAGATGCCGCAGCTTGGCCAGGTCATTGCCGACAGGCTCTGCGCCTTCAAGCGTCAGCACTGCACCGATTTCATCATCTTTAAGCTCGTTGATATCCTGCCAGCTGGCAATATGGCGCATTTGCGGATTCTTGCCGATTATTTCTGTATGAAAAAGGTCAACCTGCTCAAGGGCATGCTGCCATTTTTCATCGGAAGGCAGTTCCGGATGAAGGAAAATTGCAAAAAACTGTACTTTAACGCCGCCTGCCTGCAATCGCTGAAAGTTTGTATCCAGCTCTTTTGCGTCTGTAAAATTCAATAGCGGCTTGTGGTAAAGGGAATCTCTTTTTGCCACTTGCATTTTGAACAAAGCATCGCAATGCATATCAATGATTTTCACCTTTACCGCTCCTTTCAGTTCTTAAATTCAAAACTCTCATCCTTCCCAGGCGATTTCCGTTGAATAGATGAGGCTGTCACCTACAAAAATTCGACATTTTGTGTAAAAGCAGCTCAATCCCAAAGAAACTTTTATTTCCTGAAATTCTCCGTTTTCATCCCGCAGTTTGCCAAATAAGCGTGAACTTAACGTAAACCCGGGCTGATCATCCTGCAGAACTCCGTCCACCCACAACTTCTTTTGGTCCCAAGTACTTTCTATCCGAATACGATGTGAAGAATGTTTTATTTCCCAGATATCTTTCATCGTAACGCCTCCGTTTCATCTGATAGGGACAGTATAGCAAATAATCGGAATCGTTTCTTCATTGGACCTGATAAACCGACTCCTTACAGCTGGAATTATTTTCATAAAAACCAAAAACAGCCCTCAAGTTAAAAGGGCTGTTTCTCTTGTCCAGACTTCAGCTGCCCAGCTCTTCGGGTCATAAGCCACTCGCTATGCGGCTGAAAGACGCCGCTTCGCTGATCGCTCTAAGCCCGTATTGCTCCTGTCTCTGCATCGCTGCGCTAGCTTCGAGAGATGAAAGGGCGTTGCATCGCTTCGCTAGCTTCGTCGCAAAGAGATGGCCCAAATATAATTTGTGCCATCTCTTGCCTGTCAGAGCTTAACGGGAGCTTGCGCTTTTCCTATACTCATTAGCCTAAATCGACATTGTGGTAAACTTGTTGGACATCTTCCAAGTCCTCGATGGCATCGATCATTTTTTCAAATTGTGCCTGTGCGTCTTCCGGCAATTCCACATCATTCTGTGCCATCATCGTCAGCTCAGCTACATTGAAATCAGTAATCCCCGCTTCTTTGAAAGCTTCCTGCACCAAATGGAACTGATCCGGCTCGGCATAAACGATGACCGCTTCTTCTTCTTCAATGACATCGCGAACGTCGATATCCGCTTCCATCATCATTTCGAGCACTTCATCAGCCGTCTTCTGGCCTTCGATGCCGATAACCGCCGTTGGATCGAACATGTAAGCGACAGAACCGCTGACACCCATATTGCCGCCGTTTTTGCCGAAAGCTGCACGTACATCGGATGCTGTACGGTTAACATTATTCGTCAATGTATCAACAATCACCATTGAACCATTCGGCCCGAATCCTTCATAGCGAAGTTCGTCATAACTTTCTTCTGATCCGCCTTTGGCTTTCTCAATCGCCCGGTCAATGATCGCTTTTGGTACACTATATGTTTTCGCCCGCTCCAATACGACTTTCAATGCTTGGTTCGATTCCGGATCCGGCTCACCCTGTTTGGCGGCGACATAGATTTCCCGTCCGAATTTCGCATAGATGCGGCTTGTATTGGCATCTTTTGATGCTTTTTTCTCTTTAATATTATTCCACTTGCGTCCCATACTGTTTCCCACTTTCTTTCAACTTTGAATGTGAAGAACGTTCACTCCTTCTATTATATAATAAAACCCGTCGTATATTCGAGCTATACAGCAGGAAAGCTGCAAAAAGAAAAAGCGCCGGAAATCAAACCGGCACTTTTCAAGATTTTGTTTTATCGATACGGTGATATTCTGAAATCTGGGTAACCCTTACTTTACCCGTATCCAATTCATGATAAATCCCTCTGCTGTCGGTGAACGAAATATACTGGTCCCGCTCACTTTGGACAAGCGCTTCCGCCTTTTCTTGTGACTCCACAAAAATAAACCGGCGAATATAATGTTCTTCATCGAAAAAATAAGTGATTTTGAATTCTTTCATAAGTTATGCCTCTTTCAGGAATGATAAGGTGCTTGTTGATAAAAGAAGTTCGGCTTGACGATGTCATTTTTATAAGGCTTATGGAAGATATGCGTTGTAGCCGGGGACATTGGTGGGATAAGCCATGCCCAATTTCCGGTGACCTTGCGTCCGGCCATCTCTTCCTTCTTCTCAAAATTTTTGAACTGTTTGGCTGCCGTATGGTGGTCGACGATTGTAACGCCGGCTTCCGCAAAAGATTCCAGTACTGCTATATTCAATTCGACAAGTGCTTTATCCTTCCAAAGAGAGCGACTCGATTTCGTATCCAAGCCCATCTTCTCAGCGACTGCCGGCAGCAAATCATAACGCTCTTCATCTGCAAGGTTGCGCGCTCCGATTTCAGTGCCCATATACCAGCCATTGAAAGGGGCCATCGTATAATGGATGCCACCAATTTCCATCTTCATATCCGATATGATCGGCACTCCGTACCACCTGGCCCCGAGTTCGGCAAAACCTTCAAAGTCCGGGTGTTTAATTTCCACTTCCATGACTGCCTGCTCCGGAAGTTCGAAACATTTCACACCTTTCCCAGCTTCTTCAATTACGATGGGAAGAATATCAAAGGCAGTCCCTTGACCCTCCCAGCCCAGGTCCATGCATTGCTTTGTAAACTGGACAGAAGAAGAGTCACCGACTATCGCGCCATCTTTTTCATAGCCAGCGTAACGCAATAGCTGGTGATTCCAGATGCGCAGTTTTTCTGCACCACCCTGTTGTGCGGGGAATACGGTCAATACCGGACGAATTTTTCCGCCGTTCGCAGCGAATTCAATATGGTCCACCAGCACATCAAATGCGTCTTCCGCAGTCTCAAGATGCCTGGCGTCAAAAACAGTCAATGTATTCCAAAACAGCCGGCCGATGCAGCGGTTATTATTCCGCCACGCCATCCGGGCCCCGTGTTCCAACTCCTCGAATGTATGTGTGTAGGTGCCTGTTTCTTCAACTTCCTCTATAATCCTGTCCATTCGACTGTGTATTTCTGATTCATTTTTTCCCAATTCTTCGTAGCAAGTTTGAATAAAATAACCCGCTTCTTCGATTAAAGGTCGATTGGCCATGGCAATTTTCATGAACTTCACTCCTTCTCCCAACATAATAGCATCTTCCAAATACTTCAGCCTAATCAATTGTGTCCACTCTATGATTTCCGGTGAAGGTGCAGTACACTTGAAAAAAGCCTTTGGGGAGTTGAGTTATATGATTAAAACGATTATGTTCGATTTGGACGACACTTTATTATGGGACAAAAAGAGCGTTGAGGTATCATTGCATTTAACTTGTTTATACGCTGAAGCCCAATGCGGTGTGGACGCCAGCCAGCTGGAACAATCAATCCGCTCTGAAGCTGTAGCTGCCTACGCTGAAACGGAAGTTCATGAGTTCACCAAATCCATCGGTATCAACCCCTTCGAAGGATTATGGGGCGAATTCGATGATGAAAGTGAACAGTTCCAAGTCATGAAAACGCTTATGCCGGCTTACCGGCGTTCAGCCTGGACAAATGCCCTGAAAAAATCGGGTATCGATAATGCTGAGCTTGGTGAGAAACTCAGTGATTACTTCCCGGCAATGCGCCAGAAAAACCCCTTTATATTCGAAGAAACTTTCCAGGTACTTGATCAATTGAAAGACCGCTATCAATTGGTGCTGCTGACAAACGGCTCACCAAGCCTGCAGCAGACCAAACTGACAATGTCACCAGAAATCGCTCCTTATTTCGATGCGATTATCGTTTCCGGTGCCTTTGGCGTGGGCAAGCCGGATGCTTCCATTTTTGAATATGCACTATCCAAAACCACCTCTCAAAAGTCAGAGGCTCTGATGATAGGCGACAACCTGCTGACCGATATTCTCGGCGCCAATAGAGCCGGCATAAAGTCAGTTTGGGTGAACAGGGAGCAAAAAAATGCGCATGATTCCATTTCTCCCGATTTTGAAATTCGGCATCTGCAGGAATTGATACCGTTATTGGAAGGACTTTAAATCAAGGAACCAGCAGCTTCTATAAATCCACTGCTTTCACCTTATCGATCTCCGCCAATTCCTCCAATTGGCGGAGACTTTTAGCTTCAGCCGGCTTATCAATCGACAGCATCATGATGGCGTCTCCGCCTTCCGCTGAACGCCCTACCTGCATCGTCGCAATATTGACTCCTTCTTGTCCAAGAAGCGTCCCCACGCGCCCGATGACTCCAGGGCGATCGTGATGGCGGATAAACAACAGGTGCCCTTCAGGAACTACATCTACGATATAATCATCAACTTTTACGATACGTGGGCCTTGCCCGTTCAATAAAGTACCTGCCGTTTTCCGCTTGCCTGCATTTGTCAGGATTTCGACAGAAATAAGATTGGTGAAACCTTTGGAAGAGGCAGATTTGCTTTCATTTACCGTAATGCCTTTCTGGTGTGCAAGAAACATGGCATTGACGTCATTTACCCGATTTCCCAAATGGCGTTTTAGCAGTCCTTTAAGGACATTGCGTGTAAGCGGACCAACTTCGAAATCAGCCAGTTCACCTGAATAACTGATGTTCACTTCGGTAGCAGTGCTGTCCGAAAGGTCTGTCAAAAAAGCGCCCAACCGCTCCGAAAGATCAAAATAAGGTTCGATTTTCTTCATAATCTCACTCGGCACAGATGGCAGGTTTACTGAGTTTCTCACTGTTCCGGTGCTGAAATAACTAACCACATCAAGGCTTACATCAATTGCTACATTTTCCTGAGCTTCAAAAGTACTGGCACCAAGATGCGGGGTCGCAACGACTTCAGGCAAGTCGAGCAGCCGGAAATCCACCATCGGTTCCTGTTCGAATACATCCAGCGCCGCTCCTGCTACCTTGCCGGATTTAATGGCGTCGTATAAGGCATTTTCATCTATGATACCGCCTCTGGCACAATTGATGATCTGCACCCCGGGCTTCATTATTTTAAAAGCATCTGCATTTATCAGATGCCGTGTTTCCTTCAATAATGGGGTATGCACCGTTATGAAATCCGAAGCTTTCAGAACTTCTTCCACTGTTCCGAAATCGATGCCGAGTTCATCAGCCCGCTCTTGCGTCAAAAAAGGATCATAAGCGATGATTTTCATCCGCTGGCCTTTTGCCCTGGCAGCTACTTCCGCTCCGATGCGACCCAATCCAACGACACCTAAAGTCTTTCCTTTCAACTCAACACCCACAAACGATTTCCGATCCCATTCCCGGTTGCGAAGTGCTGTAAAAGCCTGTGGAATCTTGCGGGCCATCGACATCAGCATCGCAATGGTATGTTCCGCGGCAGAATTCGTATTGCCATCTGGCGCGTTTACAACAATAATCCCTTTTTCAGTGGCCGCCTCCAAATCGATATTGTCCACTCCGACTCCTGCGCGTCCGATAATTTTCAGCCGGTCCGCTTTTTCAATCAACTCACGCGTCACCTGGGTTTTACTGCGTACGAGCAATGCATCAAAACCGCCAATTTTTTCTGTCAGTTGCTGTGGAGTCAGTTCAGTATCAAAAACCACTGTTAACCCTTCTGCATCGCGAAGAGGAAATATACCTTCTTCACTCAAGGGATCACTCACCAAAATTTTATAGTCCTTCATCATCTATTCGCCCCTTTCAGATATTCCTGTTGAGCTGCCCTGACACCGCTGCCCAGTTCAATTTCTCTCCCTGCTTTAACAATGGCGATTTCAATAGCGGCTATCGCCTGCAGCAAATCTGCCGGTGAACAATAGCCCATATGCCCGATTCGGAATATTTTATTCGCCAGAACTTTCTGCCCGCCAGCCACTTCCATGGCAAACTCTTCTTTCAGTACATTCCGTAAAACTTCAGCTTCAAAGTCTGCCGGTTTAACGGCCGTTACAGTGGGAGAAGCATCTTCATCCACTGTCAGGAGCGGAACTCCGAGTGCTTTGAAAGCCGCCCTCGTCATCTTCATCAACAGTTCATGTCTTGCATAAACAGTTCCAAGCCCTTCTTCTTCCATCAGCTCAAGTGTTTTCTGCAAACCGAACAAGAGGGATAGCGCCGGCGTAAAGGGGGTTGTATCTTTTATGAGATTATCCCGATGCTTTTTCAAATCCAGGTAGAACCTGGGCTGTAGATTTGCTTCGATCTTATTCCAGGCACGTTCGCTTACTCCAATAAACGCAAGACCTGCCGGAAGCATGAAAGCTTTTTGGGAGCCGCTCACCACAATATCAAGTCCCCACTCATCCATCTTTGTTTCCACACCGCCTACACAGGAAACACCGTCCACAATAATCATTGCTTCCGATTTGCCCCTAATTTCAGCAGCCAATTTTTCTACCGGGTTCAGCACACCCGTGGAAGTTTCACAATAAGTCATGAAGACCGCTTTAATATTTGGATGAGCTTCAAGCGCCCCAGTGATACCAGAAACAGTTGCCGCTTTTCCCCATTCTGTTTCGATAATATGTGTTTGAATGTTATAGGTCCGGCAGATATCTGCGAACCGTTCCCCAAACGCACCACTTACAATGACCAGCACTTCATCATCTGGTGCTACCGCATTGACCACGGCCGCCTCCAGTCCCGCAGTGCCACTTGCCGTTAAAATCAGGACTTCCTGTGCCGTGCCAAAAACGCGTTTCAGTTTCGGCCGGATATCAGCCAGCATCTCCGACGTACTCTGTCCTCTATGGCCAATCATCGGCTGCGTCATAGCCCGGCTTACACTTGGTGGAATTGGGCTCGGCCCCGGTATCCTTAAAATCTGCTGATCGGTTAACATAAAATCTCCCTCTTCCTTTTGCATTTTGCTCTGCAATCTTTGGAATGAACGAAAAAAAGGCCCTTCACTCCTCACATAAAGATGCAAGGGGCGAAAAGCCTTTATTCGCGGTGCCACCCTATTTCGCTGCAGTTATACAGCCTCATTGGTCCAATGCTTAACGCGCACGATACGGAAAGACCTACTGTGATTCGGCCCATCTATTCAGGAGTGCTGATTCGGGAAGAAAACGCTGATTTTCACCATCCATCAGCTCTCTTCAGATTTCTATGCCCAAAACTTATCTCCGTCTAAATAATTGTCTGTATTGGAATTTAATCCATCATATACAGATAGAAAACTATTGTCAATAAAGTCTTATTATTCAGACATATAAGGAAGCGTTTTCATTCCTCTCGAAGCCGTGCCCTTATTGCTTTGAAAATTTTTATATTTTTTTAGCATAAAAAAGACCGCTCCCCAAAAGAGGAGCGATCCTGATTCTGTTTACGCTAAACCGAAATCATTGACCAGTGCAGCAAGGCCGCCCTGGTAGCCGCTGCCGATTGCATTGAATTTCCATTCGCCGCCGTGGCGATATAATTCACCAACCACAAGCGCTGTTTCGATTGAAAAATCTTCGCCAAGGTCATAACGCAGAATTTCTTCGTTATTGCTTTCGTTCATGACACGGATGAAAGCATTGGATACCTGGCCAAAGTTCTGGCCGCGGCTGTCCGCTTCATGGATTGTAACTGTGAAAACAACTTTATGGATTTCAGCAGGCACATTCGGCAAATCGACGATCACTTGCTCATCGTCCCCTTCGCCTTCACCTGTCAGATTATCTCCCGTATGCGTAACAGAACCGTTTCCTCCAACCAGGTTGTTATAGAAAACGAAATCTTCCGGTCCGCGGGATTTACCGTTTTCACCTACAAGAAAGATGGAAGCGTCGAGGTCGAAATCTCCGCCGCCGCTGTATTTATTCGTGTCCCAGCCGAGACCGACTGTTACTTTTGTAAGTCCCGGATTTGTTTTTGTTAAGTCGATTTTTTGGCCTTTTGACAGGTTGATTGATGACATTAATAATCTCCTCCGATAAAGTTATTTTCTTTGAGTATCTTCATATTTCTTCTGCAATTCTTCGATGCGCAGGCGTCCTTCTTCACGCATCTTGCGGTTTTCATCTTCAATGGCACGCGTATCATTCATGCCTTGCATAATAGTCTCCCATGTCTGCTCGATCGTTTCAATCTTGATGCTTGGCTGGCCGGACATCCGCGCAATATCAACCGATTGCCGTGAAATATCATTTGCATTGTTCAACAGCATTTCATTTGTGCGGCGGTCCAGTTCGCTCATCGATTCAGCAACCAAATTCTGGCGTTTTGCTGCGATTGCGTTGATCAGTCCCGTTTTGAAAATCGGAATTGTCGTCACGAAAGCTGAATTGATTTTCCCGATCAACTTCGTGTTGCCGCGCTGCAGCATACGGATTTGCGGAGCCGCCTGATAGGAAACCTGTTTAGCCATTTCCAAATCGTAGACGCGCTGTTCCAAAAGTTCGATGGCATTCTGCAATGAATTCAATTCCATCAAAGCCATTTGGTCACCGCTTTCCGCCTTCTTGCGGACTTCCGGTTCTTTTGCTTTCAGTTCTTCGACTTTAATGTCACCCGCTGCGATGTATTTCTCCAGTTCCATGAAATACTGGAAATTCTGATCGTAGAGGTTCTCCAATGTCGTCGTCGATTTTTTCATCTCAGATTCGTATTTAGTGATTTCCACGTATACTTTATCAATTTCAGTGCCCATCGTTTGGTACTTATTGAAAAGCTGTTCAATCATTTTATTGCCTTTATTGAAGATTTTGTTCAAGAAACCTTTCTTCTCAACAAAGTCCTTTTTATCGAATTTATCCATGATTCTGCCCAGTTGTTTCAACAGCTCACTGGATTCCTCCATGCTGTTGGCTTGAACAGAATTCAGGACTTTCCCGGTAAAGGCTGATATTTCATTTGCAGGTTCGCGTCCGAATTCCAATAATGCAATCTGGTTTTTCGGATCGATTTTTGAAGCCAACTGCAGTACTTCCGGATCTTTTTTCAATTGCACTTTCAATTGATTTTCGTCTTTCATGACGAGTTCCTGTTGTTCAATCTGGTCTGGCATTGTATTCATCATTAACCCCTCCTTATTTTAAATTATAACCATTTCCCAAGAAATTTCCGTACAACCGACGGTTCCTGGAACGGTTCGTTGAAACTGCGTTCATCTAGCCAATGCACGTCAAATGATTCTGTGTCCACCCAACGCTCGATATCCTGATGCCCTTGCGGATTGATGATGATATTATCAAGTCCGAAGCTATGGACCAGCGCTATGGCATTTGCGTCAGCCCGGCTCAGTTCACCATCCTTCTCTTCATTATAGAACAATAAAGTCGGGACAAACTGCGGATAATCAAATAATTGGATCAATTGGATGACAGAATCAGGAAGTGTCATGGACTGGGAGAAAGCGTACAGTTGAAGATCTTCAAACGACTCGCCGTTCTGCGGCAATAAAATCGGCTTCTCGACATGCCGCGCAATAGCGGCGCCAATCGCTGTTTGAACTCCATCCGGCAGCTTACTGTAACGCCACCAATTAGCTTTCTTCATTTTTTCGGCATCCAATTTGCCGTTTTTGTCCAGCGCTGCGCGGTAATGAAATTGCTGATTGCCTTTACGTTCTTCGATAAATGGGAAGCTCCGAACTAATTTCGTGTCTTCACGTTCCGTCAATTTATGGATATTGTCCCAGAAACGTTTCCGGTCCTTCTCAATGCCCATGACTTTGGCGAAGACGACTGGAATGTGGACGACACCGCGTTCCACCGAAAAAGACGGACGAACCATGGCGCGTTCTTTCGCCAGCATAAAAGCTTCATCAATCGTTGTTTTTAGGCGGATCGAATGTGTGACATAGGATTTAAACTGGAACGGTTTGTAGAGTCCTGAATCGTCGTGATGCAATAGCCGATCCACTTCCTGTGTCGCACGGTATGCCACCGTTCCCACGCGCTTAGGCTTTTCTTCCGGAAAAGGCGGAGGGGCTTCGGCGTTCACCTGGAAGCTGTGGCTATGGAGATTTTCTTCACCAGCCATTTTCCCGAACCATTTCTCGCCTGTCGGATCATAGACAACAATATGGAAACCATACGCTGCAGCCAGCTTCAAAAACCATTTTTCACTTTCCGTGGCATCGCCATACCACAGGAAACCGGGAAGCCCTTTTTCAAGATTCAATTTTATAAGCTCCGGCTCAATATGATTGAATGTCCATTTCACCAGATCGGTCGCCACTCTTCTGAAAGAAGACTGCACCGTGCTGCCGCCCGATTGTTCCTGAAATGCTTTGAGTACATCAATCATGACCAAACGGATGCGACGGTTCAAGCCGGCATCTTTCAAGCGTGGCAATAACCCTTTGCCATCAAGAAATGCGACGATCCGGCTCGCAGATAAACCATTTTCTTTCCGGTTCATTTCAAAAAGGTCCTGAAGCGCTTTCAATCGATCCTGCTCAATATGCTTGTTCATCTTGCCGGACAGGCGAATCAGCCGTCCGTCAGCTTCTTCCATCGTTTCATAAATTGAAGCGAAATAATCATCTTCATCCAGCGGCATTCCGGTAAACTCGCCGAGAAGCTGCGGATACGTGATGTCTTCCTCTTCCACTTTCGTTTCTGTGTGATTGACGACCGGCTTATTCAGCCATTCGCCAACCTTCTCCGGATCCCATGTTCTTACACGGACCGGATGCAATTGAACCATGGGTTCCCCCCCTTGCTATTTGCTCTGCAGGGAAATATCCGCGACTTTTGCCAATATTTCCTCGCCTGCTTTTATTCCTTGTTCTTCTGTTACGATAATATGCTCCGAAACATCGGCGTCCGATTTGACCGCCTCGCCGTGGGCCGCTAACAGGCCGGTATCCGCGCTCTCCAAAAGATCCAAATCCAGCAGCGAATCTCCGGCGGCTATCACGTAATCTGCATTTATGCGATCTCTTACATACTCCATCGCAGCCGCTTTTGTTATGCTTTCAGGCATCAAATAAAGCTTTCTTCCCTGCAGCGACATTCCCCATCCGATTTTATGGAAAATCTCTGTATAATAGGCAAGTTTATCTTCAGGAAAACGGGCTCTGTCGACAATCAGATAAACAAACCAATCTTCTGCCTGTCTCACCCGCAACACCCATTCTTCATTGAAATGCTGTTGGATTACCGGCAATATCTCTTCGATGACCGTCTTCCTGCGGACGCATTGCCGCCTGATGTCAGTCGACCATTCCTTAATGGGTTCACCGTTTTCAAGAATGACAGCGCCATTTGAAATGATGGCGAATTGCGGAGGTTCGCTGCCTTCATAGATGCCAGTCACACGTTCGTATTGCTCTCGTGTCCTGGTGGTTACAGGAACAAAAATAGTATTTGCTTCCAATTCCCATAAAGCGGCCTGACTTTGTTCTGTCATAAATGATTGCGGCTTTCCTTCAAAGCGTTCGACTTCGATCAATTCTTCCGGTTTTACTTCATTGCCCATGGATCTCCGCGAATAAATCAGTGTCTGGTCGAGATCGCTTGCAAATAATACCGTCATATTTCTTTCCCCGATTTGATCAGTCCGATTGACCGATAGAATAAATCCGGTACCTCTTCAACCGGAACATCTTTTTCTTCTGCAAGAATAAGGATGTGTTTTACATCCGGATGCTCCAGATCTCTGACCAGAACTTTCCATGGGTTTCTCCGTAGCAGCACACGCGTAGTTTCACCAACACCTGGCTTTACCAAATGATAATCTGTTTCGCTGTACATGCTGCGGCCGATTTCTTCAACTTCTTTCATGCCTTCCCATGTGCGGTCGGCAGTAATTGGTGTGCTGTATGCTTCCTCTTCGGAAATTTTGCTGGTTTCGGCAAAACAGCTTGTCACCTGATCCACAAAGTCATTCGATAAATCTTCTTCCATTAATTCGCCATAAAATTTCGCACCATGATAATCCTCGGGTCCGATATAGCGGTCGTTCAGGATTGTTCGGCTTACAAGACCCGAAACTGTGGAATTCAGGCATGCGCTCGGAATCAAAAAATCTTCTCTTGTGCCAAATAGTACGGCACAAGCTCCAGGATCGGCGAGAACAGCCATATCATCTTTCAGGTCAGTGCCATATTCGCGGTTGAACGACTGGAGCGATTTCGTCAATTCCTTCTGGATTGCGCCTTTTCCTGTCCAGCCGTCAACAAACTGAACCCGACTGCCGGGATGCGCTTTCAGAATCGTACCAATCGCTTTTTCGTCTATCCCCTTATCGCGCAGAATCGAGACGCTGTAATGCGGCCAGCTCATACCCATCATTTGTTCCGCATAGCGTTTGATCAATATGCCGATGGGACTGCCGGCACGCGCAAGAGAAACCAGTACTATATCTTCTGTTCCGGCATTCAATTGAATCCTTCTCGCTACAACGCCGACAAGATGGCTCAATTGTTTCTTCGTCTGCTCGACCGATTGATGATATAGTTCCGTGTATTCCTCGGATGGCCGGTACTCGACCGGCAGCCGCTCAGCGTAATGGCCCCCTGTCTGCACCGCTTTTTCACGTTCTTCCAAAGAACTTTCCTCAAATTCATCTGTCACATCTTTTAATAGAAATGTAATATCATTTTCGGGATAGCTTGTTTTCACTAAACCAGCAGTAATCATCAGGCCACCTCTTTTATTTTTTATCTGTAAGCGCAAGCCACTCAACAGGAGCTTTTTTTTCAAGATATGAAATCAGGGGCTGCCAGCTCGCTTCGTCTACAACCGACTCCGCTAAAAGATAGATTCTGTCAATATCAGCTCTACTTATATTATATAGGAATTGATCGACATCCTCAGCATCCGGCAACTTAAAGCGGACTTTCTCTTTGATCGGATAACCTTTTTCTTCCGCAGCAAAAATGGGGCTTCTTGTGGTGGTCTGCACCAAAGCGTCCCCACCAAGTGCTAAAGCGAAACGGAGGGGCAAATACATATTTTCCCCTATCCCGATCACCAGCGGTTTCTCGCTGGAAGGCACTGCCTCTGCCATTTTTTCAGCCCATTTCCCGATTTCCAAATGGCTGCTGCTTGATAATCCAAATCGGCCAGTAAATGGCAGATAATATTGCCCCGTAGCCGAGTGCAGCTCAATTGCCTGAAATTGCATTGACCTGTTTGGCCTTTGATTGCCTGAGCCCCCCAGCTCGGGCACTTCAGCTTCTTCAGGTGATTCACTGTGGTTTAAATCGAATTCGCCTGTAAGCAATGCCAAAACATCGATAGTCAAATTACTTGCTGAAGCCATTTTCTCAAGTTTTTGCTTTTGGCCATCGCTGCGCCAATCCAGGATGGAGAGGGATATGTAATTTTTACCTGGAAATTGGGAATCCAAGGCAGTGATCAAATTCAATAAGGTATTTCCTGTTGAAATTTCGTCATCAATCAGGACAATCGTTTCTGCATCTTCCAGCATTCCTGCTGGCGCGTATACTTTATGCGACGTAGCGTGTGAATGCTCTTCTTCAAATACGAACGCGGGTGAAATCCCAATTATCTCTTCCCGGGTAGTGTGGATATAGGCTGCCTCATCGAAATGATGAAAAACTGCATGGCCGAGACCGGTGGCTGTTTCAGCCATTCCGATAAAAACCGTTTTTTCAGGCAATACCGTTCTGTAAGCAAGCGATTCATGGCTTGTTTTGAGACAGGCTTTTCCTGACTCAATCATTTCAACGATTTGTTTAGCCTGTGGAATTGGCTGCAAGCCTGACTTTTCCATTAATAATGAAGCAAGCAAACTTCCGGTTCCCAGCGCTATGGCTGGATGAACGGCTAAATGCTTGGCAATCAATTTGCTGACAAATAGAAATTGCCGCTTTTTATTGACCCTTAGCGCCATGGAAAACAAGGATTCCATTGGCAAATCCCCATAACTGTCTGTTACCGTAACCTCTATATCCATTTTTCCCCAGTATTTATACCTGGTTCGCAAGTTGTTTTGCCCGTATGTGATTGAGGACGTCGATTGGTTTGTAGTATTCATTCAGCACCCCATATATTTCCGCTTGAGCAGCAATTTTCTTAGCCCAGCTCAGGTGCGGTTTTACTTCATTCATTTTATTGCGCTGTGGACTTTGCAGAATTCCATTGAACGTATCGCTTTTCGCCAAAATGAGCATTGCATCTTCATACGTTTCATGCGTAATAATATGTCCTGCGTTTACGATTGCAATTTGTGAAGGATGGATGCACGTTTTCCCTTTAAAACCGTTCAGGACGTCCAGTTGCACTTCTTCCCATAGCGTTTTCTCCGGTTTCGAGGACAGCCATGCATCTGTCTCTGCTGTGAAATATTCATAGACCGGTCCGGATACAATAAAACCATCTCCGGCTTTTGTGAATTTATTGAGTATCGAAATCAGACAATCACGGATCAGGTGAACATCGTAAATTGTCCGTTCCACTGGACGCCGAAGACCATAAAGGCTGGAAAAATCAGTAGCACCCACTCGTATTGTCAAGATCCGGTCCTTTTCCTGCCGAAGTTTGCTGTAAATTTCCATTAGCGCCTGTTCCCGTGTTTCAGCGAATAACACTTCTTCTGTTTCGAGCAGCGGCAATGCATATAATTTTCTGCCAGCACTTTCGCTTGCACGGTCAAGAGCCAGGAAAAAAGGTTCCAGATCATCTGCCTGGACTTTAGGAAGCACTATTCCAGTCAGCATGCTGAGTGAACTGCCCGCCAGTTTTGTTAATTTATCCAACTGATCAGAATTGCGGATACGCAAAAACAGCAATGGGCTTTCTGTAATATGTGATTGGGATGCTTGCTCAAGCACTTTCAGTTGTGAGACAACATTCGCTTCAGCTGATTCCAATTCGGTATCAGCCACTGCGTCTTCCAGGCAGATCATCAGTGTGGCCAATCCTGAAAATGTGTCCCGCCGATAACTTCCGGCTATAATCTTAGCTGCGAAATCAGGTCTTGAGCCCGGTGTATAGAGCGCTGCCCCCAACGCGAGTCCAAGTTTTTCCCGATCCGTATCTCGATTAAATTCTGCCGGGGGGTATTTAAAAAACGTTTGTAACTCAGAATCATCCAATGCATTGAAATGTCTCATTATGAAATCCTCCCGGCACAATTATAAAGAAAAGCGTAAGCGCCCGTTTAGATTCGAAAGGCATAAGACGCTCTGGCGAAGCGGCGTGTTTTCAGCCGCACAGTCTCGAAAAGCGGAAGTGCCTGTTCAGCTCTGACAGGCATAAGACGGATCAGCGGAGCGGCGTTCTTTGCCGCATAGCTGGTTCGGCTTATGTCCCGAAGAGCTAGGCACTGGAGACTGGACACAGAGTGGCTTATGATCCCGAGAATCTGGGCGCTGGAGTCTAGACACCGCATCTCTGCTTATCAAGACCTCTTAGAAAACAAGTTCTTATTTATAGTCAATTGCCCATTTCCACTTAAATTGAGAAAAAAGCAAGGAGCCCAGCCCCTTGCTTTTTCAACTTGCCAGATCAGCTGTCGAGGCCAAAGTCCTTAACCAGCGAACCAAGACCGCCTTGATAGCCGCTTCCGATTGCATTGAACTTCCACTCTCCGCCGTGGCGATATAATTCACCTACAACGATAGCAGTTTCGATAGAGAAATCTTCTCCCAAATCATAGCGGATCAATTCTTCATTTGTTTCTTCGTTGAGAATACGCACATATGAGTTGCTGACCTGCCCAAAATTCTGGCCTCTTGCTTCCCCATCATGAATAGTAATAGCAAAGGTAACTTTTTCAATAGAAGAAGGAACAGCTGAAAGATCGACTTTCACTTGCTCATCATCGCCTTCCCCTTCTCCTGTACGGTTATCTCCGGTATGCTCTACAGCACCGCCGGCACCTTTAGTATTATTATAAAAAACAAAATCTGCTTCTGATGAAGCCTTGCTTTCTGCATTCAACAGGAAAACTGAAGAATCGAGGTCAAAATCTTTTCCGCCGTCATATTTATTTGTATCCCAGCCAAGTCCTACAACTACTTTTGATAAGCCTGGATTACTTTTAGTCAAATCGACTTTCTGTCCTTTTGATAAATTAATAGCCATTCCAAATCACTCCTTAAGCATATTTATTGGCGATTGAGCCAATATCTGAATCTGTAGTTCCTTCACCCACTGCGGAGAATTTCCATTCGCTGCCCTGGCGGTATAATTCGCCTGGAATCAAGGAAGTTTTCCCAGAGTAGTTCTCTGTCAGGTTATAATGGATCAGTTCTTCTCTAGTCTGGTTGTCGACCAGACGGATAAAGGCGTTTTCAATCATGCCGAAATCCTGTTTTTTCTGTTTCGCATTATAAATATTCACCACGAAGATCAAACGATGGATTGATGGGGAGATGCGTTTAAGATCGATGTTGATCGTTTCATCATCGCCTTCGCCTTCACCCGTGAGATTATCGCCTGAATGGACAACACTGCCGTCACGGCTTTGCTTGTTTCCGAAATAGATCAGGTTTTCTTTACCTTTCAATTTGCCGTTTTCATCAAGCATGATGACTGAAGCGTCACAGTCGATATCTGAACCGCCTCCGCCTCCGCCAAGAAGTGAACTCAGGAATCCACCGCTCTTTTTCGTTTCTACAGGATCCCATCCAAGTCCGACCATAATGCTTGAAAGAGATGAACGTCCTTTTGTTAAATCGATCTTTTGACCTTTTACTAAATTGATAGCCACTGTTAACACTCTCCATTCATCTTTATGTATTCTATTGTTAATACTATTGATAGTTGCGGAAAATTTCAATTCTAAGGGTCGAGCGGCTTATTCAGCACATACTCTCTCCAAGCTTAAACCTAGCATCTTCCAAATTATGTGTCAATCGGTTTAAGCGGAATTTTCAGATAAATAAAGAATTAACTTCATTCTTTCCGCTGTATTTAAGTTATACGTATGACTTTTAAAAAGGTTTCACATTTCATAGTTCTAAAGATGGGCAATCGCAAAATTTAAAGCGTCATTGTACATACTTTTCATTCAATCCGGGTATATACCGCAAGGAGATACAAATTTAAAGATCTTGAGGAGGAGAGTTCAAACATGAAGCTGATTTCAATTATAGTTCCAGCCTACAACGAAGAAGAAAACATCTCTCCAATCTATGAAAAACTAGTTCACGAACTTAATGTTCTTCCTTATAGATATGAAATATTGTTCGTCAATGATGGCAGCAGGGACGGAACTTTAAAAGAAATACTCAAACTCGCTGAACAACAGAACAGTGTGAAGTATATTTCTTTCACCAGAAACTTTGGCAAGGAGGCCGCCATTCTTGCAGGACTCAAACGAGTCAAAGGAGATGCAGCAATTCTCATGGACAGCGATATGCAGCATCCGCCGACGCTTATTTCAGAAATGATTAAAGGATTGGAAGAAGGATTCCATCAGGTAGTCGCGAAACGGACACGGACAGGCGACCCGAAAGTCCGGACACTTTTATCCAGCTTGTATTATAAATTGATCAATTCTATTACTGATGTCGACCTCGCGGATGGCGAAGGAGATTTCAGGCTGATGAGCAGAAAGGCAATCGATTCCCTGTTGCTCTTAAGCGAGAACAACCGTTTCTCCAAGGGCCTCTTTTCATGGATCGGCCTCAGCAAAAAAACAATCTGCTACGAGAACGTTCTCCGTGAAGGCGGCAGTTCAAAATGGTCATTCGGCAGCCTGATCAATTATGGCATTGACGGCATCATTTCCTTTAATACAAAACCCCTGCGTATTTGTTTTTACACAGGCTTTATCGTCCTGTTCCTTTCCCTCATTTATATCGCCTACACTTTTTACGGCATTGCCCAAAGAGGGATTACGGCACCCGGCTACTTCACAACCATCACTGCCATTCTGGTGCTGGGCGGCATCCAGTTGATCAGCCTTGGTGTAATCGGGGAGTATATCGGACGGATTTATAATGAAACGAAGCGGCGACCGAATTTCCTTGTGGATATCAGTAATGTGGATGAGTATCATGAGTCTTAAATCGTTGAACACTGAATTTACCCGCTTCCTGTTCGTCGGTGTCATTAATACCTTAAGTTATTATTCCATCTACCTGATTCTTCATAACCTTTTTTCATTCCCTTATATGCTTGCCCATATAACCGGTTTCCTTATCAGCTTGAACGTTTCTTTTTTCCTGAACACTTACGTAACGTATAGAGTAAAACCCACTTTAAAGAAATACCTGTTTTTCCCTTTGACACAAGTGGTCAATATGACCGTTTCAACAATTCTAATCTTCATATTTGTTGAATATCTGAATTTAAACAGCAACATAGCACCTTTTGCGGCAGTTATTTTCACAGTGCCTATCACTTTCATCGTTTCCAGCAAAATCATGAAAGATCCTGTACGACAGAAATAAGATAAAAGTCGGTGAATTCATGTTAAAAAAACATCCTTACTGGTCGTTGCTGGCTATCAGCTTTGCGCTTGCCATCCTGTCCCACGGCGTCTTTCTTTATCAATGGACACAAGGACATTATATGGCTGGCGTCAATGATGGCTTGTCACAGATGATGCCTTTCAAACATCTTCTATATGAACAATATACTAATGGTGAATTATTCTATTCCTTCGATTTCGGATTAGGTGCCGGCACATTCAGTGAGCTGGCTTATTATTTTTCTACATCTATTGTATTTCTATTGACCATCCCATTTGTCTGGCTGCTGGACATAACTGGCATTATCCAGGAGCCCGACGTGCTTTTCTGGGCAAATGCTGCGGTTTTCATCAGTGTCATCCGCATGAGTTTTGTGCTGTTCATTACGTCCCGCGTTTTTATGTATATAAAAATTCCTTATTGGCCGTCGTTGGTTGGTGCATCCGTCTACGGTGTTTCAGGAATGTTTTTCCGGCACACCGTGTATTGGGAGTTTTTTGCTGATGCATTTCTATGGCTTCCTTTACTTATATTAGGCGTCGAAAAAATATTCAGAGAACAAAAACCCGGCTGGTTTCTTTTAGCGGTTTCCATTTCATTTTTCGATAACTTCTATTTTGCCTATATCAATTTCCTCTTGGCCGCCATCTACATCCTGTTCCGCCTGTTGATCCCGTTGACGGATGACGAAAAAAACCGCAAGAAAAAATTGCTGACATTCACGGGGACCGGCATTATCGGTTTCGGCATTAGTGCTGTAGCTTTTATCCCTGCGGTTTATGCGTATTTAAATAATCACCGTCCACCGTTTCAACAGGAAATCCCGATCTTCGATCCTTTTGACAATATTCTTTATACCAGCCGGTACATTATTTTACCGGCATTATTTATAGTGTTTTTATTTATGTTCCGTTTTTACCGCAATAAAACCTTCCGCCTTTTTGCATTGCTCGGAATCGCGGGGATACTGATGCATCTAAGCCCACTAGTCAGCAGTGTCTTCAATGGATTTTCCGCCCCGCAATACCGGTGGGAATATTTCATATCTTTCGCAGCAGGCGGTGCAATCGCCAGCGGACTAAGCATGCTTTCTAAAGTTTCACGCCGCAGTTTATTACTGGCGGCCGGGTTTACTGGCCTCATCTATTTAATTTATGCGTTATTGGACCCTGCTCTGGAATTCGATTGGATGGAAACCGGCCTCGTCCTCGGCGGTCTGCTATTGACTATTGCCACTGTTTGGACAGCAACCCAGTTCAGGAAGTCCAGTGCAATAAGTATGGTTGGGACGGTTTTATTGGTATGGCTGATTGTCTTCGCTAATTTCTACCAGTCAGAAAAAATTCTGGAGATGGGAAATGTCGCGCAGGTAAACAAAGAACTGATTACGGGCGAGGATTATGACGATCTTGAAATCCGCGGCCTGCTCGAACAGATCCATGACCGTGAAGACGATGAAATGTATCGAATTGAGTGGATGCAAGGCGTTCGCAATAACACGCCGATTGTGCAGGATTTCCAGGGGTTGAGTGCATACTCGAGCATCTTGAATAAAAACCTCTTGTATTTTTATCTCTATGATATGGAAATCGATATGGGTCGTGAAAGTGTCAGCCGTTATGCAACGCTCGGCAATCGCGCGAATCTCTTTAGCCTGGTCCGCGGCAAATACATCATCCGTCCAACTGAAGACGCCAATATCCCTTATGGTTTCAATGAAATTTTCGCTTCAGAAAATTATAAGGTATACGAAAATGAAAACGTGCTGCCCTTTGCAAGAGGCGCAACAGAAGTTTATTCCGAAGAAAAGCTGACGATGCATCCGCCCCTGGTTCGTGAGCATGCGATGCTCAATGGTATTGTCCTGAATAACGAAGAAGAAGGCAGTCCAATCCAGGTAACTGGTGATATCACTTCGGACTTCACCCTTGAAGAAAAAGTGGCCAGTTATGACGATGGCATTCTGGAAGTGACCGGTAAAACAGGCGGCATTGATCTGGTCTGGGAAGATCCTACTGAAGGTCCAGGAGACCTCTATGTTTCTTTCAACCTGGTAAACACTGCCGAGGATAAAGGTTTTAATCTCACAGTCAATGACTATGTCACTTCCCGCAAATCAAATCAATCCGTCTATAAAACCTATGTGGATGACTTGACCATCCGTGTGCCTTCTCAGGAACGTGTCCGTATCCGTGTACCCAAAGGTCGATATTTCTTAACTGAAATCCAATTGTTCGAAGAGGATTATGAAGCATTGGAAAGAGAAGCGGCTGAACCAACCGGCTTGAAAGAACTGAATATAGATGGAAGCCGGGTTGAAATTTTATACGATAACAGTGCAAATGATGATTATTTATCCGCCGTTATCCCTTATGAAATTGGATGGAGCGCAGAAGTGAATGGTATCGACACAGAAGTGTTGAAAGCCAATTACGCTTTTGTCGGCGTACCGATTGAAGCAGGCGAAAATCGCATTGTATTTACTTACCGCCCTCCGTTTTTCGCCCCTTCATTGATAGTAAGTATCCTATCTCTTTTCTTCGCAGCCTTTTGGATATTCAGAAAAAGAGCAGCCTGACGTGGAATAGCTCGAAAGCGTTTAGCTGAAGGACTATCGGGAATAGGAAAGTCATGGAATCAACTTTTTAGGAGGAGATAAAATGGCTAAGGATAAGTATGAAAAAATTGACGAAGCAATCGACCCGCAGGAACAAGGACGGCAACCGGGATTGGAAGAAAAAATGGATCCCGAACCGATTTACGACGACAAAGACTATAAAGGCGCCGATAAATTGAAAGGCAAGACAGCCTTGATTACGGGCGGTGACAGCGGCATCGGACGGGCAGTAGCTGTCGCTTTCGCTAAAGAAGGCGCAAATGTCGCGATTGCATATCTTGATGAACATGATGACGCTGAAGAAACAGTAAAAGCTGTCGAGTCGTATGGCGGCAAATGCATAAAATTAGCTACTGACATCAGCCAAGTCGAAAACTGCAATCAGCTGATCGTTGATGTCATTGGAGAGTTCGGCGAGCTTAATATTCTTGTAAATAATGCCGGCAAGCAATTTCCACAGGATGATTTCCTGAACATTTCACAGGATCAATTACGTGAAACTTTTGAAACGAATATCTTTTCGATGTTCTATTTGACACAAGCTGCAATACCACATTTGCAAAAAGGTGATTCAATCATAAACACCTCTTCTGTCACAGCATACAGAGGTTCACCTTCGCTTATTGACTATTCAGCTACAAAAGGCGCAATAACAGCATTCACACGATCGTTGGCTTCAAATCTTATCGACTCTGGCATCCGCGTTAATTCAGTAGCGCCGGGACCAATTTGGACACCGCTTATCCCTGCAACTTTCGATGCTGAAAAAGTCGGCGAGCATGGCGGGGATACACCGATGGAACGCCGTGGGCAGCCTGCTGAGCTGGCACCGGCTTATGTTTATCTGGCAGCTAAAGATTCAAGCTACGTTACAGGAGAGACCATCCATGTAAACGGCGGAGACTTTATCAGTTCGTAATAGCCAAGACCCTCATTTGAGGGTTTTTCGCTATTTTTCTGTTATTTACGATTTTTAAAGGAAAATCCGGGTATACAGCGAGTAATGATAAAAGTATTCCAGGAGGTGATTGAGTTGAAATACATCGAGGCTTTGCTCATTAAGTTTGCTATGATTTTTTCAGTCCTCTTCGTCATTCTTGGACTTGCATATGGAGTTGAACTCTTTGAGATTTTTATCTTGAGCCTTATTATTACAGTAGTTGGATTTGTCGGAGATCTCACCATTTATCCGAAAACATCCAATAAGGTTGCGACTGGCGGGGATTTTGTTATAGTCTTCCTGGCAGTATGGTTATTGGGTATGTGGCTGATTCAAAATCCCGACTTTTCACTGGTTATGGCCGCCCTCTATTCTGCTATCGTTGTTGCAGCTGGAGAATGGTTCTTCCATATCTACCTGACAAAACGTGTTTGGGGACATAAGGAAACTTCCCATACTACCGAACATGATGAACCAAGGCAATCATGACACAGAAAAGCGACGGTACCCGTTTAGCTCTGTGCTCCTGCATCGCTGCGCTAGCTTCGTCGCAAAGCCTTGACCTCGCAGGCGTCGGTCAAGACTTGGCCGCCGGAGTCTGGACAACGAAAAGCGGCGGCACCCGTTAAACCCCTGAAACTTTATAGTTTCAGGGGTTTTTAAGTTTCAATTACTGGAGGAAAAAACCGTACTTTTTTCACTTCAGCATAATGTGCCATCGGCTTTTCATTTTTAAATTTTTTGCCGAGATAAGGTGCCATCGTGTTTTCTGAGATTTCCCCTTGAACATATTTAAGCTTCCATGGCTTGTGAGCTATATCGAGCCGAAGTAATTGGTGTGCCGGTTTTGTCCATAGACAATAACGTTCAGTCAGCCATTTTTCGAGTTCAGTCGACACAGCTGGCTGCGGCAAAATACGATACTCCAAAGCGATCTTTTCTTGAGGTCCTTCTTTTTTCATAGTTTCACTTCTAAAAAGGATTTTCCCCTCATTCTTATCAAATGACATCCTCGCCCTTCGATACGGCAGAAAACCTCCAACTGAAGCAATTTCCACTGCCAATTTGCTGTTCGCATCCAAACTGAAAAAGTAGACGCCGCTTCGGTTTTTATATCTGACATAGGTCCTGACATTCGCTTCAAGGAAGTTTGCAGCACCGGGTACCGGCGGCATAAACCTGGGTCTGGTGCCTCTCGCTTTAAAAAGGACAATACCAATCCATGCCCGGTTATCGTAAAGATCCAGTTCTAATTCCACCGGAATATGTTTTCGAATATCTGCAGGATCAACCGGCCAATGGAGAAACAAAAGATCATGCCAGTTTTGAGTCATCATCCACATTTTTCTTGCCTCCTTTTTTACCCTCCATTAAAAGAAGCCTCTTCCGTAAAAGAGGCTCTGTCAAATATTAGTCATTTTCACCTGGTAAAGTGTTGTGTGCTTCAGGTGGTGCCGGTTTTAATTCTGGAATTCCACCCATCGCTTTGCTTTCTTCAACTTTAAATGCTTGACCATCCGGCGCAGGGTGTTTTAGGAAATCAAGCTGTGAAGCAGTGCTATCCGAATTTGTATACAAGGTATGTGAGAATTCTGTCGCTTCCCATTCAGGCGGCACTGTAGAAGGTACGATGACGCCTTCTTTAGCTTCCATTTCTTTAATCGCTGCCAGCCACTGATTTTGGTGCATTGTATCACGGGCAATCAAGAAGGAGAATAGGTCTTTTACGCCTCTGTCATCCGTCATGCTGTATAGCCGCGCCACTTGCAGACGCCCTTGTGACTCCGCATTGACGTTGGCACGGAAATCAGCCAGGAGATTGCCGCTTGCTACAATATATCCAGCATTCCAAGGCACACCGTTGCTGTCTTTTGGTGATGCTCCCAAACCATGCACAATTGCATGCTGTGGATTCATGCCACCCATAATTGCACCAACAACCGGATCAGCCGCTGCTTTTTCCTGTTCATAGACAGGAGCGCCTTCCAATAATCTGGCGACCAACGTTGCCAGCATTTCAATATGCCCGATTTCCTGTGTTCCTGTATCCATCAATAAATCTCTGTATTTTTCATTGCCTCTTGTATTCCAGCTCTGGAATAAGTATTGCAATGCTACGGACATTTCACCGAACTGACCGCCAATCAGTTCCTGTACCTGTTTCGCGAACACCGGATCCGGAGCATCCGGTTTTGCATGATATTGAAGCTCTTTTCTGTGGAAAAACATAAACACACTCTCCTGTCAGTTTTTAGTTTTGGTCGGAATCAATCTTTCCTTCACTTTCACTGGAGCTATCTTTCGGATGTCCGCCATCGTAATCCGAGGCGTTTCCGCCGGCATTGAAAGATTTGTCTTCAATTTCATCCTTGCCATGCTGGCGTCTTGCATATTCTTCACCATTCTTTATGCGGCCATCGCTGTCCGGCTGACTGTCTTTCGGGTGTCCGCCATCGTAATCCGAAGAATTTCCTCCCGCATTAAAATCCTTACTGTCTGATGTTCCGTTTTCTTCTTGCTGTTCCATCCTTTCAGGATCGAGATTACGCTCATTCTGCTTGTCAGTCATCACGGCCTCCTCCTTCAAAAATTTTACATACATAGTTTGAATACCCCCATAAGTCCGGATAAAACATAGTTATTTGATATTAAAATACAAAAGCGTGGTATATAAGCTTTCCTTTCTCTGTTCCTGATCCCATTTGCATAAGTGGTTCTCCTTGAAGCAGTGTTTCAGTATTGCAGTGAAGGGTAAATGAAGAAGTAGAGAACATAAATGTTGAGGAGGAAAAAGCATGGCAAAAGTTTTGGCTGTTCTTTCAGGCGGATATACAGATGAAAAAAACAATTACGTTACAGGATGGTGGGCGGAAGAACTATTTGCGCCAGCTATGGAACTGGAAAAGGAAGGCCATACCGTTGGAATCGCAACTTTGCTTGGCGGCAAACCGGTTGTAGATCCATTAAGCCTGTCAGAAGATTACGATCCTGAAGGGAAGTACAAAAAATTATATGAATCCGGACTCGCTGATAAAACCACACCTCTTGTAGACGTTAAAGCGAGCGACTATGACGCTATTTTGATTGTAGGCGGCCACGGTGCAATGTTTGATCTTGCACACAGTGAAGAACTTCATAATATGATCAATATTGTATATGAACTTGGTGGAATTGTTTCTGCCGTCTGCCACGGTCCCGCTCCATTAATTTATACAAAAACGAAAGACGGACGGCCGTTATTGGAAGGATTGGATGTGACTGGCTATCCAAACGACAAGGAGCCGGAAGAAGTACGCGGTCTGCTTCCCTTCAGCCTTGAAGACGAACTGAGCAGAATTGGAAATTACTCTAAAGCCGAAGATCAGGATCAATACGCGGTCTGGGCGAACGAACGTATCCTGACTGGGCGCGATCCTCATTCCTCCGAGCTCTTCGGCAGAGAACTGGCAAAAGCTTTAACCCGCCGGGAGCTGGAACAGGAAGAGAAGTACTTTGATTAATACCCTTCTTATGAGGGTATAGAAATAGAAACATACAGAACGGGGAGGTAGTATTTGTGAGCGATAAAAATAATAATGAACCGCAGGAACGCAAGGATTATATGAGAGACAGCACCGAGAATATGGATCACCCTCCTGAGAAAAAGGAAGGGATCCAGGAACCGAATGTGAAAGAAATGCCTAAAATCAAAATCGGTGTAGCTATCTTTGTAGTCATTGTACTGATCATCCTCGCATTAGGAATCGGATTTGATCTGTTCGGGCTGATGGACTGATATATATTCAGACAATAACTTTCATCTACAGAATATAAAAAAGCTCTCCCAACAGAAATGGGAGAGCTTTTTTGCCTTGAATTTTTTTACATGCCTTCTGTCAATTGAACTTCCGCTTCCATCAGTTCAGCACCGCGATAGAATTTAACTTTCAATGTATCGCCGACTTCCGCTTTTGTATAGAGGTATTGGCGCAGTTCAAGCACCGAATTGATTTCATCTCCGCCCATTTCGACAATGACGTCACTTTGCTGGAGGCCGGCAGCTTCTGCACCTGAATCTTTGGCAACAGACTCAACCACGACACCTTTTTCCAACTCGGCCGGTAAATTCAATTCGTTTTGGCGAATTGGTGCTGGTACATTTTGCAGATCCAAAATGGATACGCCAAGTGCAGGTCTTTCAACTTCACCTTTCACTTCCAAATCTTCAATGATTGGAATAGCTGAATTGATTGGAATCGCCAAACCGATTCCTTCAACTGCATCCTGGGCAATCTTCATCGAATTGATCCCGATCAATTGGCCTTGGCTGTTGATCAATGCGCCACCACTGTTGCCGGGGTTGATCGCTGCGTCAGTCTGCAATACTTCAGCCTGCCAGTCTTCTGTTCCATCTTTATTGATATCAATCGGGATTGAACGTTCAGTCCCTGAAATCACGCCAGTCGTTACGGATCCTGAAAATTGAAGTCCAAGCGGATTACCGATAGCGATAACCGGTTCTCCCGCTTTCAAAACAGAAGAATCCCCAAATTCAGCTACGTCTTTGATTTCAGCTGAAGAGGTTTTTAAAACCGCTAGATCTGTCCAGACATCCGTGCCAAGGACTTCAGCATCGATTTCTGTTCCATCAGACAAGGTTACTTTAACTTGCTCTGCACCTTCAACTACGTGGTTATTGGTAACGATGTAAGCAGAGTCACCTTCTTTTTTATAGATGACACCAGACCCGGCTCCTGCTTCCTGAGGCTCGCTGCTACCGCCGCTCTGGCTGAACGGATTTTGTTTTGCAGTCTGCAAATTCGTCACTCCAACTACTGATGCAGAAGTGGCATCAACTACTTCAGTAACATCTGACGTGACAATGGAAGAAACATTTTCCACTCCACTGACATTCTCTACTTGCTGTGTTTCTTCGCCAATCCCTTGCTCTATATCTGTAAATCCGGGAAGTACGACACCAGCCAGGACAGCCCCGGCCAATATACCGGTAAATCCTGAAGCAAAATTCCCTTTATTTCTTTTCTTCGGTTCTGTTGAATTATAGTATCCCATTTAGTATTCCTCCTGAGTTATGAGTTTAAGTGATCTTTTATGCTATCGACATGGATAACAGCTGCGGCAGTCACTGCTCCCCCTATTACTTATGCCGTTGTATAAAGATTAACAAGCAAATATGAATAAACTATGACCGAAGCTTTAAATAATATGGAAACTTTTAATCCCTTTTTAAAAACGTAAAAACGCACAAGCGATAATCGCTTGTGCGTCATTTTTCATCAGGGAGCCGGATAATGAATCTCGTCCCTTTTCCTTGTTCACTTTCTACCCGGATGTCTCCTCCATGAAGTTCCACTAATTGTTTGACGATCGATAACCCCAAGCCGAATTGCCCGCTCCCTCTGGAAACATCGGATTTGAAAAACCGTCGCCATATCAAATCAATTTCTTCCACGTTGATTCCGCTTCCTGTGTCTGCAACTTCAATAATTGTAAAGCCCGGTTCAGAATAAGAAGATAAACGTATTTCTCCATTGTCAGTGAACTGGATACTGTTTTTCACAATATTGGTCAGCACCTGTATGATGCGGTCCATGTCCACATAAACTTCCTGATCCTCCGGTGCTTCAATTGTTATTGTATCGCCTTTTTCTGCAGCCAGAAACTCCATCTGGTCTTGAATAATCTCCAGCAATTCTTTTGTTTCCACACGTTCTTTCAGCAAGGTCACCTGATTCGAACGGATCTTTTCATAATCCAGATTCTCATTGACCAGCCGAATCAGCCTTCTGGTTTCTTCGCTGACAAGACGTATGCCTTTTTCGCGCTGCTCTTCTTCAATCATATTACTGCGAAGCCCTTCGATGACGCCCGCTATCGTAGTCAAAGGCGTCCTCATTTCATGGGAGACATCGGCCATAAACTGGCGCCTCCGATTTTCAAGACGTTCGATTTCTTCATTTGATGCATGAAGTTTGGTTGTCATGTTGTTAAAGTCTTTTGCTAAATCCCCGAATTCATCGGAACCAGATTCAGGCAATTTCACATCGTAGTTTCCTTCGCTGACCATGGCCGTCGCTTTTCGCATTCGCTGCAGCCGGCTGACGTGCAGCTTTGACAGCAAGTAGCTGAGCAATAATGCAATCGCCAGAGCAGCCAGCATTGCCGTCAGCAGCGTTCGGTTCAATTCATAAATCATTTCACTTGTACCGCTGACCGGCGCAGCCAGCAGCACACCTCCAGCCAGTTGATTGCCTTCTACATACGGCAGGGCCACAAATGTTACCGTATCCTCAAACCGCTCTACATCCCGGTTGACGACAAGGGTTTCTCCCCGTTCAATCGTATTCCATTCCTCGGGTGAAAGCTCCACCGGCGGGAACGCTTCCGATATGGGATATAGAATCCGGCTTTGCTGATCAAAGACGATAAAATTAATATTTTGTGCCTGTAAAATAGAAACATACTGTTCCAGATTTACCGCGGGACGCGGGCCTTCCAATACGGCCAGAATCTCCTGGCCGTAATTTTCAAGTTCCTCCGCTTTGTCCTGGTAGGCGAAATCTTCGACAAAGCGAATGAACAAAAGGCTGAGAATCAAAAAGGATATCAGCAGGATACTCAAATGGCTGCCCATCAATTGATAGAAATAATTAATCCGCCTGTTCTTCAAATTTATAGCCAACTCCCCAAACGGTGTGGAAGTACTGGTCACCGCCGGATATTTTTTTGCGGATCCGTTTAATATGGACGTCCACCGTCCGTTCATCACCGTAGAATTGATAGCCCCAAACTCTTTCCAGCAGCTGTTCGCGGCTGAACACCTGTTTCGGATGCTGCAACAGGAACACGAGCAAATCGTATTCCTTCGGTGTGAGATTCTCTATAACAGTGCCATCCTTTTGTACTTCTCTCGTTGTTTTATTGATCGTGAAATGCTTCGTCTGTATTTGATCATCAACGGTCTCCCCTTTTTGGGAACGTCTGGTGACCGCTTTGATCCTCGCCATTAAAGTAAGCGGGCTGAAAGGTTTTGTGACGTAATCGTCTGCACCCATCTCAAAGCCGATTACCTGATCCGATTCGCTGTCTTTTGCCGTCAGCATGATGATCGGCACCTGATCTCCCTGCTCGCGGATTTTTCTGCACAATGCGATGCCGTCCATTCCCGGCAGCATCCAATCCAGGACCAGCAGATCATAGTCATTTTGCTGATATTTATTGAATCCTTCGATGCCATCAGAAGCAAACTCCCCGGTAATTCCTTCTTTTGAAAAAAATAATTCGAGCATTGAACTGACGCTCGGATTATCTTCGACAACTAAAATATGCATCCCGAACCTCCTCTGCCTTTATGTATTAAAGTTATACCAATGCTTTTTTAAACGCAATTGAATAAAAGCCACTCAGAACCGAGTGGCTTGGACTGTCAGGCTTTCGTTGCCTTTTGCTTATATTTTTCAAACAGATCTCCGATCATATCGTAATCGATGGCCATATTGTTTTCATATGCATATTTCACACCATAACCAAGAGCCACGGTCATCGCTGTCGCTACTGTTCCCCCTATAATCGATCCCGCCCCAGGGATGAATTTCAGAGCCTGCCTGTAAATTGTATGGCCGACAGTTTGTGTGGCCGTTATGACAATCATATCTTTCGCAGCTTTTTTGGATAAGGGCTTATCATATAATTTCGAAAGCTTGATAATCAGACCTACTTGAAGTGAAGTCAGCGGCACGACATCCGATCCCGGAATTGGTGATGCCCCGATAATCCCGGCTGAAACGCCTGCTCCGACGATCCATCTGGTAGCTGCGGCCGATTTTTCTTTCATGCTTTTTGCGAAAAGCAGGTCTTTACCTTTTTTTTCGAGCATCACAAGAATTTCACGCTTCAGATCTTCCAAATTTTCACCTGTTTTCGAGGAAATCGGAATCACTTTATATTTATTTTTGGTATGGTTTTTAACAAATTGAATTAAGGAAGGGATATTTTCAGCAGCGTCTATTTTATTCAAGACAATAAGAATGTCCTTATTGTTCTTTTCGATAGCTGTGAATTTCTCTTTTTCGCTGTCGGAGAAAACCGTTCCCGCAGCATTGAGGAAAAATAATACCACATCTGATTTCTGGACGAATTCGAGCGTCTTTTTCGGATTTTCATCATTGGGGTCATTCAGGCCCGGAGTGTCCATGAATTTGATGTTTTCAAGCCCGCGCATATTATACGGATCGACGCTTACAGTCTCACCCGGCATCGGATTCGTGCTGGCAATGTCTTCACCGATGATTTTATTGACGGTTGAA
Source organism: Planococcus halotolerans (assembly GCF_003289955.1). Lineage (GTDB taxonomy): Bacteria > Bacillota > Bacilli > Bacillales_A > Planococcaceae > Planococcus > Planococcus halotolerans. The sequence goes on from NZ_QLZR01000001.1 coordinate 294,770, forward strand.
GATTTCCCGGCATTGACTTCGCCGATCAGTGAGATCAGCAAATCCTGCTCCAGCATGTCGTTGACTTTCTTCATTTCATTTTCAAACATCTTATTCATCGTCTGCATTACTTCATCTTCAAACTTCTTCACCAAATCCAGTCGCCTCCTTAAAGAATATCTATCCTTATTATAAGCGTTTCTCCCTTTTCTAACTATTATAACGCTATGAATAATAAACAGCGGAAAGGGAATAACAAGAAAAACTAGCAGAAAAGGAGTGTTCTCATGCAGATTTTAAAAGCTTTATTTCTTAATACTTCGTTAAAAAGCACTTCAGACCCTTCTCATACGGAAGGGTTTATGGAAGATGTGAAAATCCATTACAATCAACTTGGAGTGGAATCGGAAATCGTCAGGCTGGCGGATTACAACATCGCCCATGGTGTCCAGGAGGATATGGGTGATGGCGATGAATGGCCGCAGATTTTAGAGAAGGTGATGGCGGCTGATATCCTGATCATCGGAACGCCAATCTGGCTCGGCGAGAAAAGTTCACTTTGCACACAGGCAATCGAGCGGCTGTATGGCAGCAGCAGCGTCACCAATGACAGTGGACAGGCCGTTTTCTACAATAAAGTTGGCGGAGCTGTCGTAACCGGCAATGAAGACGGCGCAAAGCATTCTGCCTCAGAAATTCTTTACAGCCTTTCGCATATAGGCTTTACCATTCCACCGAATGTCGACGCTTATTGGGTCGGCGAAGCCGGGCCGGGTGAATCCTATATGGACGCAGGCCGGGACAATGACTTCACCAAATCTACAATCGAACGACTGGCCTATAACACATACCACTTTGCAGGGTTGCTGAAAAACAATCCGATTCCTGCTGAAGGCAATACATTGGAATAGAAAAAAGCCCGGAACTCAGGTTCCGGGCTCATTTTCATTTCCACATTCTTTTTACAGAAGCTTTTTCACCTTCAATAGTCAGAACATAAACATCGGGATTCGATAATGCTTTCCACTCTTCGAATCCGTAAGCTTCCTCGAATTTCTTCAGCAACAATCCCATCATATTCCCATGGGTCACCAACACAGCGTTATCAGGAGCTTCCGTCAAGACCTCAGCTCCTCTTTCCGCCGCTTCACTGGCCGACTCGCCGCCTTCGAACTTCAATTCAAAATTGTTGAAGGACTGCTCAAGTTTTTCCATCCAATCAGGCAAATCTTCTGTACTGAGTACCCGTTCTGCCAGCCTGTCATCGATTTGAATCGACAATTCACGTGAGGCTGAAAGCGGCTCAATGGACTGGATGGCACGGGTAAATGGACTGCTGATGATATGGCTGATTTCAATGCCTTTGAAAAATGCAGTCAACGCCTCGGCTTGTTCCCTGCCTTCTGCCGTCAATTCTGCATCGGGAGCCTGACCTGTAGCCTTGCAATGCCTGATCAAATAGAAAGTCTTCTGCATAGGTACACCTCATTGAATATTTTTTGAATCAGTAAGCTTTATTGGATTTTTTTCATCAGGTTGGCCATTTCAATTGCGCCTGCAGCAGATTCCCAGCCTTTATTGCCCGCTTTCGTTCCGGCACGTTCGATTGCCTGTTCAATGGAGTCTGTTGTCAATACACCGAAGATAACCGGAATATTGGCCTGATCGCTGGCACGTGATACGCCTTTCGCCACTTCGCTGCAAACAAAATCAAAATGCGGAGTTGCTCCGCGAATAACAGTGCCCAGTGTAATAACAGCATCATACTTTCCGCTGACAGCCATCTTTTTGGCAACCAACGGAATTTCAAATGCACCAGGAACCCATGCAATTGATACATCTTCATCATTTACACCGTGTCTTTTCAATGCATCTTCCGCACCACTCAGCAACTTGCTTGTGATAAATTCATTGAAACGTCCGACAACGATTCCAATCTTTAATCCTTCTCCATTTAAATATCCTTCATAGTGTACAGTCATATTCATTCTCCTCCTTCGCTGCGGTCTAAAACCTCAGCTGCTAATTTTTGCTGGTAAGCAATCAAATCTTTTATCGTTAAAATTCCCAGTTTCAGCCTTTCAGCCACCTTGATCAGATCCGGTACTCTGGCCATCGTTCCATCGACATTCATGATTTCACAAATGACTCCTGCTGGAGCTGAACCCGCAAGCTTTGCCAAATCCACAGCTGCCTCCGTATGCCCGGAGCGCTCAAGTACGCCGCCATCTTTGGCGATTAGCGGGAATACATGACCCGGACGCTTAAAATCCGCAGGCGTGGCATCTTCTTTAATCATGCTCATTATTGTATGGGAGCGTTCAAATGCGCTGATTCCTGTAGTGGTATCTTTATGGTCAATGCTGATGGTAAAGGCTGTCCCGTACTCATCCGTATTATCATCAGTCATCAACCCGACTTTAAGTTTTTTGGCGAGGCCTTCCGTGACAGGCACGCATATTAACCCTCTGCCTTCTGTCGCCATCAAATTAATGATTTCAGGTGTTGCATGTTCAGCCAGCGCAATAAAATCACCCTCGTTCTCGCGATCTTCGTCGTCAATAACAATAATTGCCTTGCCTTGTTTCAAATCTTCCAATGCTTCTTCTACCTTGTAAAACAAAATTATGCCTCCCTTAGAATCCTTGCTCTGCCAGCCAGCTTCTTGACATTTCCGGTTTATCGGACTGATGGATTCGTTCTGTATATTTCGCCAAAAGATCGCATTCGATATTGACGCGTTCACCAATTCCTTTTTCTCCAAGCAATGAATCTTCCTGTGTAGTGGGAATCAATGAAATTGTAACTGAGCTGCTGCCAACTGAAAAAACAGTGAGAGACGTGCCGTCTACGGAAATAGACCCTTTGACCATCATGTATTTCATCAATGAAGAATCCAGCTCGATTGTTTTAGTCACTGCATTCGATTCTTTTTTCACCGATCGGATTACTCCGACGCCATCAACGTGGCCGCTGACAAAATGACCCCCGAATCGGCCAGTGGCCGGCATTGCCCGTTCAAGATTGACACGAGAACCGGTCCGCAGATCTGACATGGTCGAAGATTTGACTGTCTCGGGAATGACATCAACTGTAAAAGATTTTTGGTCATGGACAGATACCGTCAAACAAACACCATTGATTGAAATGCTGTCCCCTCTTTTAATGTCGTCCAAAATAAGAGCACAGGCAATCGTCAATTCCATAGCTTGAGGTTTTGTGCGGATTGCAGTGACATGTCCCACTTCTTCCACAATTCCTGTGAACATCAGGCACACTCCTCTATTCTTTTTTGGGCTTTAATTTCTGTTCGTTCCAATTTATTAAATGGGTATTTTTCCACCATGGGGCGAATGGGTGGTGGGGATAGGGTTGCAGAGTAGTTTTGAGATGATTTTGCTGTTACCGATGTGCCGGCCTTCTTTTCACGAAGCATGGGCATACAAATTTCAAGCTTGCCCAAATAACCCTCTTTCCTGAGGGGGGAAGACAGTTCTCTTTTAGTCAGTGAATCATAAAAACTGGTTTGCTTCAGTAAAACAGTTCTTTTCATAAAAATTTCTCCTTCCGATTCGGTTATCGAAAAGAAGAGGCACATAACAAATAGAACATGAATTCTTCTCCCATCCAGACTTTAACTGTCGGTGCCGGATTCTCACCAGCTCCACCGTATCCAAAGTATGGCAACGCTGTTGCCATACTTTGGATACGGGTCACGGACTTGCAGCAGGGCGCTGCTCACCGTCGGTGGGGAATTTCACCCCGCCCCGAAGAATTCAATTCGATTATTTGTCTTTTCCATAGTAGCATAGGATAAAAGAAGAAAACATCATTTCATCACCAGACAGAGGAGGTTATTAAATGGCACATGCTTTAACAGTGAAAGGCATTGGCGTCGACGAGGAAACCCGCTGCTCTCATTACCATTCTGAAATCGACCGCATCGCGATTAAATTTTATTGCTGCGGGGAATATTATCCGTGCTTCGAATGCCACCAGGCTGTTGGCTGCGGTAATCACCAGGTGTGGCCCAAAAAAGAGTTCACACAAAAAGCTGTGCTCTGCGGGTCCTGCGGTTACGAACTTTCTATAGCAGAATATTTGAAGTGTGAATCTTCATGTCCCAATTGTTCGGCGGCATTCAATCCCGGCTGCAGCCTTCACAAACATCTTTATTTTGAGTGAAGAGAAAAGCGGAAGTGCCTGTCCAGCTCTGACAGGTGTAAGGCGAACATGCGAAGTGGCGCTTTTGCCATGCAGCAGGTTTGACTTATATCCCTAAGAGCTGGGCGCTGGAGTCTGGACTAAAGAAAAGCGCAAGCGCCTGTTAAGTCCCGACAAGCGCTGGAAGCCTTGACGGTAATGGCGTTCTTTGCCATTGACGGCAGCTCTTTTTCATGTGTCGAAGCTAGCGAAGCGATGCAGACACAAGGCTGAAGCGACTCGAGGGGCTGGGCGCTGGAGTCTGGACAGCGCAACACTCGTTCTTAAGAACCTTCTGTTTTAAATTTTATAATTTCTTATCCATCAAAAAAGTAGCACAAGGCAATTTCCGCCTTGTGCTATTTTTCAATTCTCATACTCATAACAATCTGTTCCCCGCTTGTGCGCATGAAACGCCTGCCTGTATCTTCGAACCCAGCTTTTTCAAAAAGTCTCTTCGCCGGTTTATTCCTCGCATTCACACCAAGAACGACTTCATCAAAATCTGGAAATTCACTTCGAATAAAATCCTGCAGAGCATATATCGAACCTGTCGCAATCCCGCGTCCCTGGAATTTCGGGTTTACAGAAAAACCTCTCAACAGTAGGGCGTTGGGATTGCTTGAGTATTTTTTCTTATCCTCTGATTCATCGAGTTCAAGAAAACCTGCGGCTTCATTTCTTGCATGAATAATTACAAGATGCTTCAAAGGGTTCTCTTTATCACGGTTAATAATATCCTGCGGCATTCCGGAAAACTCCAGTTGCTCTGAAGGCAACTCATATTCCACAGATATTTTCGGATTGTACAAGCTGAGGGAAACTTCCTTTTTCTTGATCATGTTCTCGCCCCTTCCATTTAACACAGTGAATGAAGACATTCACTCATTAACTCTTCTCTAATGTAACGGAAACAATTTCAGGCAGATTCAAAATCCGCAAAGGAAAACCGCTGTTACCCAGGCCCCGGCTTAGAACAAGCTGTGTATCCCTGTTCTCAAAAACCCCTTCGGTCATTCGAGGAAACCAGCCCTGGCCTGGAGCGAACAAACCGCCCATCCCTGGAATCCGGACTTGACCGCCATGCGCATGGCCGGAAAAGACGATATCAATTCCATTATCCGCATACACAGGAAGCTGTTCGGGACGGTGTGCAAGAAGCAAAGTAAAATCATCGGTCAGCGAAGCCGTATCTATTGCGTCTCTCGTGTATTCTTCATCCCGATAATACATATCCATCAAAGGATCGTGAATACCGGCAATCTGCAAGGTTTCTCCGTCCACTTCCCATTCCACGGCCTCGTTTTCAAGAAAGATGACTCCCCGTTCAATCAGAGCCGCTTTTATATCTTCCAGTTTATTAACCGCCACTTCATGGTTGCCTGTGACAAAATAGACGTCACTCATTTCCACTAATGCATCAACAAGTACCAGAGCAGCATCCAGGTCGTACCTTTCACTGTCAATAAGGTCCCCTGTGATGAAAATAGCATCAGGCTCAGCCTTTTCGACTTTCTTGATCAATGACTTTTGGTTTCTCCCGAACATGGCGTTGTGCAAATCTGAAACCTGCACAATTTTCTTCCCATCAAAAGCAGCGGGCAAATCGTCCGAGGAAATCGTATATTCAGTAGTTTGAATCCAGTTATTGCTTCCCCATACAAACAGCCAGATTAATGCTGCCGTGACTAAAAACACAATCAATTTCTTCATTATTATCAACCTACTATTCTATTTGGATCAGATCTATCGGTGTTATGATTCCTGTCAAAGTCTCATCTTCTTTACCATTTCGCGTTATCAGCAATGCTTCAAGTTTGTGGCCGGATAACACTGAATTCTTGAATACTTCTTCTGCTTCGTATACTGGTGTATTTGACGCAATAAAACGGTATGTGTTCCCGTTTTTCTCATATTTCAAAATATCATCCATTGTGGTTATTTCCCGGGAAATGATTTCTTCTTCCACTGTTGCCGCCAGCCACCTCATTATGCCACTGGCTGTAAGTAACCCCATAAACTCGTCATTGTGATAAACCGGGATGTGCTTGAAATTTTTATCCCTGACCTTGCGTAATACTTCACTTAAAGTATCTTCCGCTTGGAACGTGTGCACTTTCCTTGCGAAGCTTGTCCCCACCGTCACCGGCTCAGACAGAAGTTTTTCGATATGTTCAATCAATTCAACAATTTCAGTATGGGGCTCTGCAATGGCATATTCCGTATCCGTCCGATGATGGACGATTGCATTCCGCAAATCTCCGAATTCACGCAGCTCATCTTCATACTTCCTGATCGCTGCATGCTCTTTTTTGGAGAGTTCAATAGCCTTGAAAAAACTGAAATGGTCCTTGCGGTCAACCATCCCTTTCATTAACTTCTCAATTTTATTGAATGCTATTAGAAACCGTTCGGAATTCTGCCTATCCATATTAGCCCCCGCTTTCCGATACTGCAATTTCGATTTTCAGGCGATCAGGATCTTCCATGAAAACGGCATATGTATCATTGCCCCCTGCGTACGGATGCCGATCCTGATACAGGATGCTTACACCTGATTGTCGCATTTTTTCTGTGATTGCGTCCACTTCCAGAGGCGATGATGCATGAAAAGCGATGTGGTTCAGCCCTGCCGATTTTCTATGGTAACCCGCTTCCAGAAAATCTGCCGGTGTCTGGACGAAAACAATATAACTGGTGCCTTGTTTATAACTGAAGCCTTCCGGCCATTCCTGGAATAAAGAATAGCCGAGTAAGGAAAATAGCGTGTCATAGAACTTCCTCGACATCTCCAGATCTGATACATTCAATTCAATGTGATGAATCATACTCCCACTCCCAACTTTAATTCTTAAATATAAAGATGCAAAAAATGCCGCATCTCTGAATCCAAAGCCGCGGCATCGTACGTTACACTTTTGTTGATGCAGCTTTTTTGGCGGAAATAAAAATCCCTATAACGAGCAGCAGCATAATCAATATGAAAGTCAGGCTCACTGACCACCAGAAATCGCTCATATCCGGCCCATTTTCAAACCAGGCTGCAGCATAGACAGGAAGTTTCAACGGAGAAATTGGCCAATAAGTGCCAAGCAGGCCATCCACCAGCTGGCTGATGAAAATAATCGCAAGTGACACCGCGGCAGCAAGTCCCGCATTCGGCATTAATGCACTGGCAACAAGTACGATTGAAATCACAAGCAGAATTCAAAGGCTATAAGTGAGGCCAAATCGCATAAGATTCATAAAGTCTATACTGCCGAACAGGAGGTATGTATAATAATAGCCTGCCAAAAATCCAAGCCATACACTCAGCAGGGCAATTACCTGGGCCATCACCCATTTACTCATAAAATATGCTCGAAAGGACAATGGACGGGCATACAGTAACGTCGCAGTTCCGCTTTTCCGCTCTCCTGCAATGGTCCCCATATAAGCCAGTGTAAAAATCAGGAGGCCAAGGAGCTGATACTGCCCCATTATAGCAGCCATCACCAGCTCAGGTTCCGGAACCGGAAATTCCAAAACGGTGCCTTCCGGCAAATTCCCTACTGAATCCAGGATTTGGGGCAAAAAATAATTGCTGACAGGCTCCATAATCCCTAAAAGTATGAACACTGCCGGAATCCAGAATAATTTATAATTCCTGAGGTTTTCACGCCATTCTTTTTTCAGCATTACACCAAATTGATTCATTTTTTACCCGCCACCTTCAGGAATATTTCTTCCAGCGAAGCACTCTGTTTATCGATTCCGGCAATTCCGCTTTCTTCTTTTGCCAAAACTGCCATTACCTGCTGCATCGAAGGGCCCTCATAAGATATGGGGAGGGCAATGACATTCCTGTCCCTTTGCATCGGCCAGAGCTTGCGGCTTTCGAACAGCACCGCTGCCTGTTCCGTTTCAAAAAGCAAGCGGATCTGAGGTTCCGCATAACGGCTCTTCACCTCTGAAAGCGAACCTTGCTCAACAAGTTTACCTTCTTTCAGGAATAGCAATTGATCTGTCATTTCTTCCGCATCATTCAAAATATGCGTCGAGTAAAGAATGGTCGCATCCTGCTGCAGCGATTTCAACAGGTCCATTATTTCACGGCGCCCGGTTGGATCCAGTGCAGAGACCGGTTCATCCAGCAGTAATAATTTGGGCTGATGTACAATGGCCTGCGCCAATCCAAGTCTCTGCCTCATTCCGCCTGAAAAAGTTCCCGTCTTTTTATTGACCGCCGAACCAAGCCCTACGAATTCCAGAGTCCTTATCGATTGCTGCCGAACCTTTTTTCCATCCACCCCGCTGATTTGCGCTGCCATTTCCGTGAATTCCAAGGCACTCAGCCATGGAAAAAATTGTGGATACTGCGGCAAAAAACCGATGCCCGATTTGAAATCCCTGTGAATCGAACCTTCTGATTCCTTCAATAGTCCTGCAATCATCGACAATGTCGTCGTTTTTCCGGAACCATTCGGTCCGATCAAGGCAGTAGCCGTCCTTTCTTCCAACGTAAAGGAAACATGGTCTACTGCCAATGTGCCATTATAGGATTTTGTCAGCTCTTTCACTTCCAGCAAGCTCAATAGTTCCGCCTCCCAATGACAAAGTATAAAATTGGACCGATGATGTTCACTACGACAATGATTACTCCCCACATCCATTTCGGGCCATTTGTAACTGGAATCTTTATCAAATCGATTAATGCAAAAATCATTAACCCCAATTGGATGATGAGCACTGGCAGCAACAGTAATAATAGCTTCGACTCTTCCATTTTAGTATCCCCTTTTGCTGTGTTTTCAAATTGCTTCTTAGTACTAATATAGAACAACGTACTCCTTATAGCTATATCATCCAAATTAATCGCTCACATTCCAATACTTGCTGGATAACGATAAAAACAGTCCACACTTGTAATCTGCGGACTGTTTTAAGGAGATCACCATTTAATTGTCTCGAGTTTATTGAGCAGGACTTCTTTATCCTCTTCTTCAATATCCCATGATGCAATTTCGCTTTTCAATAAATGTAATTTCCCGTACCCTTTGACAAACCCGTTCAATCTCGCTGCAAAGGTCGAGTCGATAAGCAGTTCAGGTTTTGGAAAGAGTTCCTGCAATTGCTCCAGCGTATTAGGATACCGCTTCAAATAGTATTTCTGATGCCGTTCATCCGCCAGCGTAAAATTTTCATATCCAGCAACTTCAGTTTCAATCGCTTCTCCCAGGTTTTTTTCCATATCCTTCCGAACTTTCTTAATTGCTTCCTTTTGCTGTTCCCCGTGATAACGGAGCATCGATATATACTGGCGTCCTTTATAATTTCCGCGGTTCGGATAATGATTCTGCCAAAACTTCCTGAGGATATCTTCGTAGCTGATAATGGCTGGGTCAAAATCAATCTCGACTGTTTCAGTGTGGTCTCCCATATGCCGGTAAGTCGGTTTCGGAGATGTGCCTCCCGCAAAGCCTACCCTTGTTCTTAAAACGCCGGCCATACTTCCGAACATTGCTTCCGGCCCCCAGAAACAACCCATGCCGAAAGTAGCAGTTTCTACTACAGAAGCTTGAGGATTAAACTTTTTGATCATGTCTTCAACAGTCTGATAACCTTGGAACATATTCACCACTCCTTGTATATTTTATTCCCCAAATATAATGACTTAAGCGGCCGAATTTAAGAAAAGGCACATACAATCAATGAAAAGAGACATTACAGGACAAGACCCAAGGCTTTTTATAAAATGGACATATATAAGTTGAATGAATGTGTTGTAATAATCGATATTCCGCAAAACAGCTGCGAAGACTTGAACGAAGCTTGCCAGGTCAAGTCTTTGCGACGAAGCAGCGAAGCGATGCAGGAGCACAATGTTTTTACCGGGGGCTCCCCAAGGCGTCTTCGCTGTTTTGCTCCATATCTCTAGAGATTTCTCTAGCGCCGGCGCGGCTCAGGACTGGGCGGAGCAATAAGACGAGTGGTCTTCTCGGCTTATTGTGGGAGGCAAGGAGCGCTTTAGCGCCTCCTTTGCGACGAGCTGTGCGCAGGAGCATAATCTTTGCACTGTCCAAAGCGCCGAAGCGTTATATAAAAGGTAATTCTTTTGTTCAACTTATATAATAAATATTTTTTCATAACAGACTGCTACTTCTAAAAAGAAAGCGGGTGTTGAACATGAAAAATAAAGAACAGGAAATCAGAACATATTTCCACAAGCTGGACAGAAGTTTTTTCATGGACAGCTTCAAGGAAATGGCTTCCTTCGATGAAGCAGTCCCGATTGGACACGAACAAACTATATCTCAGCCTTCACTGGTTCTCGAAATGACTTTGGCCCTTGACCTTGAAACCGATTCAAAAGTATTGGAAATAGGTACAGGATCCGGATTCCAAACCGCTTTATTGGCTGAGTTCGCTGCACAGGTCTATACCGTCGAACGCATCGAAGAACTGCATCACCGTGCAAAAGACCGCCTTGGTGAATTGGGCTTCGGCAATATTTCCTTTAAGCTCGATGACGGCAGTATGGGGTGGGAAGAAAACGCGCCTTACAACCGGATCATGGTGACCGCTGCGGCTTCAGTAATTCCAAACGAATTGCTGGACCAATTGGCTGCCGGCGGGAAAATGATCATCCCGGTCGGTTCTTCCTTCAGCCAGGAACTTCGGCTGGTAGAAAAAGATGAGAACGGCAAAATCCATTCCACTTTGCTGAACCACGTCCGCTTTGTGCCTTTAAAGGGGAAGTATGAGTAGAAACGAAAAGCGACAGTGAAGAGATGACCCAAATTCCATTTGGGGCATTTCTTTGCGACGAAGCAGCGAAGCGATGCAGGAGCACGGTAGTTGGCTTATGACCCGAAGATCTGGGCCACTGGAGTCTGAACACCAAGAAAAGCGGAAACGCCCGTTAATCCCCGACAAACGTAAAACATCGAAAAAAATTAAAAAGCTGCGCTCCCCCCTTCTTTCACAGGAACTGGAGCGCAGCTTTTAAGTATCTTCAGCTATCGACTGTATTGCACAAAACGGTTATTTTCGGTGATTTTCTTTTTTAGTCTGAAGTACCATCAACAAGCCCGTCAGCAGAAAAAGTCCTCCACTAACATACCAGGCAATATCGTATGGCAGAATATCCATATCGTACCTAATTTGATGGAATCCAAATACTTTATGGACAATAAATCCGTCAAAAAGCAAGTATATGCCTGAACCCATTAAAGCGGATCCTACCCATCTTTTCGGCCATAAAGCTTTTCGTCTGCGGAGCCCGGAGAGAAGAAACAATCCGGCAACAGTGACAATCCAGGAAAATAAGTTCTGCAAACCATCTGAAAAAATTCCGGTTTCTTTATTGGAAAGATCGTAAAAATGATTCCATTGGAGTATTTGATGAAAAACAGTCCCTGTCCCGAATGCCATAATCCCAATTCCAAAAAGAAGGCCTGACCAAAAATTGCGGGCAGCAAAGACTGCCCGATTTCTTATATTCCCATAAGCAGTCGTCTTATCCGAATTGGTTACCATCCCATCCTCCTCCGAAAACTATCACTTTTACTTAGAAAATAAATTTGTTTTGCTGTTATTGGAGCAATGTGAAAAACTCACTATTTATGGACTAATGAATAATTTCCCATCAGAATGCCATATAAAATTTCAAATTCAAATGGCTTATATTTTTTGGAACCTATTAGGATAAAATACCCTTATTCCACACAGTTAAACAAGAAAATACCAATAATCAATATTTGTTATCATTCACATGATCAACTGAGGAGTTTGACAGTGTGAGCATATAGCAAAGCCCTCTTTCAATTCCAGCTCTTTTATATATTCTTCAACTGCTGTAAACTCACGCTCTTCTACTGGAGTATCCAAAAAGCCGCATTTATCTCCGGCAAACCGTTGATCATGTATTTTTTTATTTTTATGGTCTATAAAGTATGTAATATGTAGGACTCCCTTCTTTTCCTGAAATAGAAAAAGCCGAAAAGAACCCGATTTACGGGCTCTTTTCGGCTCTGTTTTCAGCACTGTTGTCTGAAACATTTGACCAAATATAAATTGTCTTTTACGTTAAATCAGGACTTGGTCCCCTGTTAATGTTCATACTCAATCATATAATGGAAATACTATTTGTTTTCCAGGTACATTCATCTTACTAAATTTACATACACCCGTAAAGAAAGACGGATTTTTACCCAATGTGAAATCCTTCAAGTTGTATCCGTTTGATGATTTGCTCTTCTGAAATTTGGTTCTCATCAAAGCTGATTTTCACTTCTCCATCTTCCACATCCACCAAAGCTCTTTCAATTTCTGGGACATCGGCTAAAATATCCTCCAATGATTGAATCGGCTTTTCCGCAGTTGCCTCTTTTATATGGATTGTCATCGTTTCCATCAAATCATCCTTTCGTTATGGATTTTTTACAATCTTTTATCTTCTAGTTTCTTCAAGTCATTACGATGGCCCATGACTACAAGTATATCCCCCATAGCAATTACATCATCAGGATGTGGGGCGATGTTTACATCCTGGCCTCTTTTAATTGCCAGTGTAATACAATTGAATTTTGTCCGGATATCCAGTTGGAGCAGAGATTTGCCTGCGATTTTCTTTGATGCTGCCATCTCGACGATACTATAATCATCTGATAAATCGATATAATCGACTATTTTTTCAGAATCTACATGATGGGCAACGCGGACGCCCATTTCGAATTCGGGCTGGATTACACGGTCAGCCCCGACCTTTTCAAGGATTTTCTTGTGCTGAAGATCCCGTGCTTTAACCCATACTTTTTCCAGTCCGATTTCCTTCAGCATAAGCGTACACAACACACTGGCCTGCAAATCATCACCAATAGCAACAATGGCCTGATCGAAATTTCTGACTCCCAATGCCTTGAGCTGGGACTTATCCGTTGCATCCGCGACAGATGCCTGGGAAGCATATTCAGCAATGCTTTCCACTTTATCCGGATCCATATCCAAAGCCATCACTTCATGGCCGAGTTTATATAATTCCCTGCACACACTGCTGCCAAACCTCCCTAATCCGACAACTACTATTTGTTTCTTTTTCATGCTATCTCCTCATTTCCAATAAAACTAAAACTCCATTTTCAGCTTGCCGTCTTCAAGAATAAGCTTGGCACTGAATTTTTTACCATTTTTCGATACAAACCCTTTTATCACTGGCGTTTTGCCTTTCGTGCATAAATACTCGATCGTTTTCGCGGTAAGCCTTTTTTTCAGGAAAGTCCCTGGGAATGATTGCTTGCAGCCATTGGCATATTCAGTGCAACTGAAGGATCCCCTGCTGGAGACGATGCTCCCTTTTTTGCAGCGCGGACAAAGGGCAATAGCATTTTTACTGTTATCCATTTCCAACCGTTCCGGCAAACCATTCGACTGAAGCTGGGCCGGAACATCTGCCAGGAGTTTCTCAATGAATTTTCCGATTGTCGTCAAAAACACTTCCGGCGATCCTTCACCGCGCCCAATCTTTTTCAGGTAACTTTCCCATTTCGCCGTCATGGATGGACTGGACAATAAATTTCCTTCGATTGCCTGGCACAGGATCCGTCCTTTTTCTGTGATAGAAACGATATTTTTACTTATCTGGATATACTCATGCCTTTTAATGGTTTCAATGATACCACTCCGTGTTGCTTCCGTGCCAAGGCCTTCCACTTCTTTCAGGATTTCGATGTCTTCGGCTTCTTCTGCAAATTTGCCGCAGGTTTTCATCATCGCAATCAATTGCCCCTCAGTGTAAGGTTTCGGCGGTGTCGTCATGCCTTCTTTTACAGCTACTTTAGCTGCCACGGCCTCCTGTTCCTGAAGCTCAGGCAACGCCGGTTCGGATTTACTTTCTTTTGCAACCGGAAATAACTCCTTCCAGCCTTTATCAATTTCCGTTTTTCCTGTAGTGAAAAAATGCAGGCCTTTTACGTCGGTCGTCACCTTCGTCTCCGCATAGCGGTAATCCCTATGGAACATTGCAAGTGTTGTCCGCATCACTTCTTCATATAAATTCCGTTCATCCCGGGCAAGCCCTTCCAGCTTTCTCGCAGTCGGTATACTTTTCGTTGGGATAATGGCATAATGCTCCTGCACTTTTGCATTATCCACAAAACGTTTTTTTGGTGCCCTGGATGCAATCGGAAATTCTGCACCGATCAATTTCTGGTAGGCTTCCACTTGCTTCGCCAAATAACTGAATTCCGCGTTCGTAATATGCTGCGCATCTGTCCGCGGATAACTTACAAGTTTTTTTTCGTACAGCTTCTGCATCACTGACAGCACTTTCGCCGGACTGTATTTCCACTTCCTGTTTGCAGCAGCCTGAAGGCTCGACAATGAATGGAGCTGTGGAGCCGGCTGGCGTTTTTCAGCCGTCTTGACCTGCAGTACTGTACCTTCTTCTTTTGGATTAATGGCATGTTTTGCAAGCAGGTCCTCCGCTTCTTTCCGTACTTTTGCCTTGATTTTCGCTTTGCCTTTATATTTTCCTTTTTCAGCCTGGAATTCGCCTTCCACTTCATAAAAAGGTTCCGGTACGAAAGCTTCGATTTCTTTTTCGCGCTGATATATCAAATAAACCGTCGGCGTCTGCACCCTCCCGATAGCGAATACTTCCCGTATCCCTTTTTCCTGAAGCAGCAGTGAATATAAACGTGAGCCATTCATGCCGACCAGCCAGTCGCTGATTTGCCTTGCCCTGGCTTCCTGGTAAAGCAGCAAATCATGTTTATTATCGCGGAGCTCCTGAAATCCTTTTCTCACTTCGTCCGCTTCGAGTGAATTGATCCAGAGGCGTTTAATGATTTTTCCTTTTGCACCTGTATGATAATAAATACTGTAAAAAATATTTGAACCTTCTCTGTCCACGTCACATGCATTAATGACTGTATCTGTCTGTTGGATCAACTTCTTGATGATATTGAACTGCTGGTATTTTCCTCGCGCTATCTGGAATTGATAATTCACCGGCAGGA
Source organism: Planococcus halotolerans (assembly GCF_003289955.1). GTDB lineage: Bacteria > Bacillota > Bacilli > Bacillales_A > Planococcaceae > Planococcus > Planococcus halotolerans. The sequence continues at coordinate 309,949 of NZ_QLZR01000001.1, forward strand.
TTGGCAATGCCGCAAGCGACCATTTCCCCCATTTCGGATCATAAGCTTTCGGTTCCTTCAACTCGACCAGATGACCGATTCCCCACGTGATATAAGCACCATCCGGAAATATAGCATCGGGCATGATTTCCAAAAACCCTTCTCTTTTAGCAGTCTTGAAAGCTTCTGCATAAGCTTTTGCCTGGCTTGGCTTTTCAGCCACTATCACTGGTTTCATCTATTTCTTCCTTTCACAAGCTTTCTTTACCTTTATTGTACCCCGCCGGTCAATATTTCATAACAAATAGACATCGGTAGAAAGTTTATATTCTGACTGGAAACGGTATAATAACTAAAAAAGAGGAGGCATCGCCATGTCTGGAAAATCCGCATTGATTGCAGGCGCAACAGGCCTGACCGGCAGCAAACTGGTGGAGGTCCTGCTGGATCGTCCTGAATATGATAAAATAACCGTTTTCGTCCGCCGTCCATTGACGCTGGAGCATCCGAAACTGGAACAAATTCACGTCGATTATTACAGACTCGATGACTATAAAAAACATTTCCAGGTGGATGATGTGTTTTGCTGTCTGGGTACCACTATTAAAAAGGCGGGTTCACAAAAAGCTTTCAGAAGAGTGGATTACGATTATCCTGTCGCTTTGGCACAGTTGGCGAAATCAGCAGGCGCAAAAAATTTCCTCGTCGTCTCTGCAATGGGCGCCGACTCCCGCTCCAATATTTTCTATAACCGGGTCAAAGGCCAAATGGAGGACAGCCTCAAAAAAATGGAGCTTCCCGCATTACATATTTTCCGTCCATCTCTGCTGCTCGGCGACCGCAAGGAATTCCGGCTCGGCGAAAAAGTCGCCAGCCTGATCTCCCCTGTTTTCAGTCCGCTTCTGCGAGGCGGCATGAAAAAATACAAGCCGATACAGGCGGAGCAAGTTGCTAAGGCTATGTGTACTGCAGCACAAACTGAAAGTGGCGGTATACAGGTCTATCCTTCTGACAGAATTGCTGAAATGGGCTCATTATGAAATTTGTTTGTCAAATCTGCATAAAAAAAAGCGAAGCCACTCAGGCTTCGCTTTTTTAATCCGCTTTTTCAGTTTGAGAACTGCTTTGTTCTGTAAATTGCCAATTGTTTTGCCGGCGCAGCCACAAAGAGACTTATCATTGCGCCGGTTTATGCTTTAATTAAGAAAATCTGCCTAAAAAAAGAATTGCTCACCAGATGAAAAGCGCCCAAATTATTGCTACAGTGCTTATGATGAAGCTCGAATAACCTCCGATGGCATATTGCTCTTTCTTAGAAAAAGCTCCTTTTTGAAAAGCAAGAAACGTTGTCGGGGAATGTATCGGCATTATTGTCACTCCACCAATAATCATGATAACCAGAAAAGCGAGGGTAATAACTGATAAACCCAGTATTTCCGCATAGCTCATTATTATAGGAAATATAACAATCATCGAAGTAGAAGGAACTACGAAAAGAAACCGCAAAATGAAGATAAAAATAGCTACAAATAAAATATTCCCAAAATCTCCTATACCATCTGGAAGCAATTCCAGCATTTGTCCTGCCAGGATAAGTGCAGTTCCGGTTTCTTCAATTACATAACCGAGCGAAAAAGAAGCGCCCAACAGTAAAAAATTTTCCCAGTCATAGCTTCTTACCAAGCTGTCGGTAACCAGATTATTTATGGGCAATGCATAATAGGATGCCAGAATTATGGGTGCAATAATTAAAGGAACAGTTTCCTGATCCAGTACCACCCAGCTAAGAATCATCAATCCAAAAGGAAGGACAACCCACCAAAAACGCTTTGGCAGTTGGGTATCCTCATCTAATTGCTGAAGCGCTTCCATACTTACTTCTTCTGTGGTGTGTTGAAAATACTTAAAAACTCCGAAACTGACAAGAAACATTGAAAGCCATAATGGCGGCGCAATAAGAATGAACCAGCCAATCCATGAAATTTGAACTCCTCCAAAGTCCTTGAGGAGCTGTGCCGCTAATACTGGGAATCCCCCGCCTGTAAATACGATCATTGTTGAATTCTGATTCATCATTCCAATTACGTACATACTGTATTTTCTAAACATGCTATCTTGCTCCATATTAAATGTTACGTTTAACTGTTCAATGATAGGTTCTAAAATTCGAAATCTTGCTACCGCTGAAGGAAGCAAAATCGGCATTAAAGCAATAAGAAGAGGCAAGCCGAACAATATAGTCCGAATCCCGCCTCTGCTTAATTTCAGAAGTATAGTAACAAATACACGGTCTGCTCCTGCAGCCACCAAAGCTTTTGAAATCAAGGAAAGCACTAATATAAAATACAAAGCATTCGTTAAGAAACCAGTAAAGGCTTCTTCCGGTCTATCCACTAATCCAAAGATTATAATCAGCCCCACTACCAGCAAACTCGATGCAGCAAAAGGCATTTTACTGATTGTCCAAAAGTAGATGGCAATGACCAGAAGAAGCAAGGTCAACTTTTGTTTTGTTGAGTAGATATCCAACAGCCCGGCATACCAGCCGACAAAAACCAGCAATATCAATATGGTCGTAAACAATACAGATCGTACTTTTGGATGCCTCAATTCATCACTCCTTACTGCTTAAGCAACAAGCGTCGGCTTCTCCATTTTATAAGTGCCGGTATTGTCAGAGACAATAATGAAACTATAATCAAAGCCAGTGGAAGCGGACTGTTGACAAATATGCTTAAACTGCCGTTCGAGATAGTCATAGACTGTCTGAAAGCCTGCTCCATCATGCCACCAAGGATGAATGCCAAGATAAACGGTGGAGCTGGAAATGAGAAGACCCGCATAGCAAAACCAAGAGCTCCGAATAGCAATAACATATACAAATCAAAAGTATTGAAACTGATTGAGTAGACTCCGATTAAGCTGAACATGATAACCAAAGAGATCAGCAATGGTCGTGGAATGCTTAAAATTTTCGCTAAATAAGGGATAAGTGGTAAGTTCAGAACTAACAGGAAAATATTCCCTAAATACATACTGGCGATTATTCCCCAAAATATTTCTGGACGATCCGACATTAATAGCGGTCCTGGCTGGACACCGAGGACAAGGAAAGCTCCAAGCATAACAGCAGTTGTACCAGAACCTGGAATACCAAGACTCAGTAATGGAACAAATGCACCGCTTGTCGCCGCATTGTTTGAACTTTCTGGGGCTGCAAGACCTTTAATGGAACCTTTCCCGAACTCTTCCGGGTTTTTAGAGATTTTCTTCTCGAAAATATAGCTGATAAAAGAAGCAATTGTAGCACCAGCTCCCGGCAAGACGCCGAGCATGAAACCAACAAAAGATTGCCGTGTCATCGGCCCGCTCATTTCCTTCAAGTCTGCTCGTGTTACCTTTAAACTGCCAAGCTTCTGATCATCGCTCAAATTACGATTTTTACGGTTCATGATCAGCATGCAGACCTCAGCAATAGCAAACAGACCCAAAGCGATAACGAGGAAATCAAATCCGTCAAGCAAGTTCACATTGCCAAATGTAAAACGCTGTGTTCCGGTTTGCGGATCGATTCCGATGGTGACCACCATGATTCCTGCAACAGCAGAAATCATCGCTTTAATTGTTGATCCTTCAGACAAACTGGAAATCGCTGTTAACCCCATTAACATGAGCGCGAAATATGCCGGCGGTCCAAATGAAATGGCCACACTCGCCAATGCCGGTGCAAGGAGCATCAGCATAATAACTGAAACGGTTCCGCCAAAGAAAGAAGCGATGGCCGCAATTGCTAACGCTTTCCCTGCTTTTCCTTGCTGCGCCATCGGATAACCGTCAAAAGACGTAGCCACCGTCCCCGAAATACCTGGAGCATTCAGAAGAATGGAAGAAGTAGACCCTCCAAAAACTGCTCCGTAGTATACACCCGCCATCATAACAAGTGCAGGTGCAGGATCCATACCATATGTAATTGGAATCATAATAGCGATTGCACTGATAGGTCCGAGTCCTGGCATCATACCGATTAAAGTACCTACTACAACACCAATTAAAACAAATAAAATTCCTTCCCAGCTTAAAGCGACTTGAAAGCCGGCCAAAAGACCTTGAAAAGCATCCATATTATTCCAGCCTCCTTATATTGGTAAAATGCCGCTAGGCAAGGCAATGCCCAGTGCAAATACAAAAATGACATACATTCCTAACGGGAAAAGAATTGAAACAATAATTCCTGTTTTCCAATTACGATACCCCAAAAACCACGAGCAGAAAAAGATGAATAGAGCGGTCATAAGGATAAATCCAATCGTTTCAAATAAAAGAATATAGACAAAAATCATGGCAAAGACTGCCAGCAAGACCAGCAATTCTTTTTTAGGAATAGCTCTCTTGGCTTTCTCCGCCTCTGTTTCAATTGCTCGCGAGAAAAAAAGAGCAATCGATAGAATGAGCATCAGAATCCCCAAACCTTTTGGTATAACATCTGCATCAACAGGCGCGTATGGATAATTAGGCAACTGGAAACTTAAATATAAATACACCGATGCAATGATGAAAAGCAGCAGACCGATTCTCCGGTTCATTGTTGATAACATTAAAGACACCTCTTTCAAAATGAAAAGAGGGAAACCGAATATTCGGTTCCCAATTTCCCTATAATTAATTACCTAATCCGATTTCCTCAAGCAATGTTTGGATTTCCTGTTTTTCAGTATCCAAAAACTCTTTGTATTCTTCTCCGCTCATGTACATTTCGCTCCAGCCATATTTCTTCCGTACTTCAGCAAATTCTTCAGACTCACTCAGCTCTTTGAATTTCTCTTCGTAGTAATCAATTGCTGCCTGGTCCATGTTTGGCGGACCAAAGAAACCGCGCCAGTTAATGAAACTTTCGTCAATTCCCTGTTCAATGGCAGTTGGGAATTCTGAAAGCACTTCCCCTTCCATACGTTCCTCCGCTGTGATTCCAAGGACTTTAATATTTCCTGCACGAACTTGCTCAACAGTTTCACCTACGCCTGTAGAAAATACATCAACTGATCCGTTTAACACAGATGTCAACGCTCCACCGTCTTGTGCTGAAACGTATTTAATCTTTGTCGGATCTACGCCAGCTGCTTTTGCAATACGGACAAATTGCATATGGTCCATGCTTCCTGGAGAAGACGTTCCTACAACTGTGACACTTTCCGGATCTTCTTTCATTTGGTCGAACAAATCATTCAGATCATCCCATTCGCTGTCTGCACTTACTGCAAAGGCACCGTAATCAGCAATCACGTTGGCTAAAGGCGTAAAATCTTCATGCCCATGCTCCGACTGCCCATTCAATGGAACAAACATAAGAGGTGGAGAAGCAACGAACATATTATGGGCACTTCCATCTTGGCCATGTATATAAGCCCAACCGATAGCACCGCCGCCGCCTTCTTTATTTATCACAGTCAGATTTTCTTCGATGATTCCTGTCTCCCCGAAAATCCTTGCCACTTCACGGGCTGTTGTATCCCAGCCGCCACCTGCACCTGCTGGAGCAACTACTTCAATTGTTTTTGAAGGTTCGAATGAACCCCCTTCACCGCTCGATGCTCCTTCAGTTGAATTGTCAGAGTTACATCCTGCCAGTGTTAAAGCGCCAGCCGCTAGTATTGCAGTTAACCATGTCTTCTTCATAATTTCTCCCCCTTATAGCTGTTTTGTTATTAAACGAAGTATAACTTGGAATTTTCAGAATGTAACCGTTTTCAAAATAAGGTTTATAATGGTTTTAAAAATCATTTTGTTCATAAAGTTCACACAAAAAAGCTGATCAGATTGATCAGCTTTCATTTCAAATAATAATTCCTCTCAGGTCTGCCAACAATTCCGTATACAAGTTCTGCATAACACTCATCAATGGAAACCAGGTATTCTAAGTACCTGCGGGCAGTCGTCCTTGAAGCTCCCATCTTTTCCCCTGTTTTTTCTGCGGTTATTCCAGTTTTGTTCTGCTTTAAGATACTAATGACTTTTTCCAAAGTCAAAGGGTCTATTCCCTTTACGGCAGTAGTAGATTCCTCTGCAATTTTTACGCCGAAAAGATCGTCCAAGAAACTCTGTTCCACCTTGTCTTTTCTTTCCAAACTAATTTTGTCATCAATATACTTCTGAATGGTAAAAATGAAACGCTCAAGGCTGGCAGGCTTTATAATAATACCTTTTACCCCTTTTCTGATAGCTGTTTCAATATATTCTTTTTCATTGGCAGCAGAAACCAGGATAACATCAGTGGGGTTATTTATTTCCCTAATTTCTTCTATTAAATCGATGCCTAAACCATCTGGCATATAGTTATCGAGTATGATTAAATCCGGCTTGTATTTCTTCACCGCTGCCAAGGTTTCCTTACAATTTGAAGTTTTCCCGACAAGTTTAGTGCCTCTGACTTTTTTTAAAAATTGTTCGTGAATATTGGCGACTCTAAAATCGTCTTCAGCTATCAATACACTCAGCATTATGCCACCTCCCCAGGTTGTTTTGGGATATACACTGTAAAAACTGTTCCTGATTCTACGTTTGAATGGACTTCTATAGTACCTTTTAATTCTTCAATCGCCTGCTTGACAATAACAAGTCCGTAACCTCGGTCTGTACGTCCTTTTGTTGAAAAACCGACTTCAAAGATGCGTTGGATATCTTCCTCTGCAATTCCATCTCCACTGTCTTCAACTTCAATAATAACGTCGTTCCCCAAATCTGTTATAAAGAAAGACACTTCTTTAACAGATTTTTTTACCACTTCTTCTATTGCATTATCGATTAGATTCCCGACAATATGAATCACTTTTGTGATATCTATATGTTCTGGCAAAGATCGTAAGGAACTGTTTTCATCAATGCTCAATTTCACTTTCTGTTCGGATGCTTTTCCCATCTTCCCTAAAAGAATTGCTTGAACTTTTGTGTCTTCTATAAGGTTTAGCATTTGTTTTGAATGATTCTCCTGGTAATCTGTTTCAGATTGTATCAATTCGGTCGCTTCCCTGATTTGGTTTAATTGAAGCAATCCTGAAATTGCGTATAACTTATTCATATATTCATGGGTCTGGGCACGCAGTCCTTCTGAATATTGCTGGATTTCAGATAACGTTTTCAACATTGACTGAACCTCTGTCTTATCACGAAAAGTGGCTACAGCTCCTACCACTTCACCATTATCAATGATTTGCGTGCGGTTAAAAATCAGAACTTTATCTTTGATCAATATTTCCTCATTCTTAACAGAATATCCGTTTCTTAAAACTTCTTTCATTTTGAAATTTGGCATTACATCTTCTATATATGCATTCAGCGCTGATTCACCTATTCCCATTAAATTCTGCGCTGATTGGTTAATAGCAGTTATTCTTCCTTGATTGTCGATGGCTATCACTCCTTCTAAAATAGAAGAGAGTAATGCTTCACGGTCTCTGTATAAGGTCGCAATTTCACGCGGTTCCAGTCCCATTGTTTCCTTCCTGATGTTTTTTGCCAACAGAATACTGCCAAAAATACCGAATGCTAAAACAACCAAGGTATAGCGCAACACTTCAAAAACATTACCGAAGATAATATCATTGATATCCTCTATCAGATATCCCACTGATACAAGTCCTATAATCTTTCCATCTCCTGTATAGATCGGGGCTTTTCCCCTTAGACTGGGACCAAGAGATCCAGTAGCTTCTGAGATGTAGTATTTCCCATCAGTCAAAGCACGGGTATTATCTCCGCCCACCATCATTCCGCCAATTTTTTGGGGATTTGGATGCGAATACCGTATGCTGTTCCTGTCTCCTACTACTATGAATTCCGCCCCTACTTGTTTACGCAAGTATTCTGCAAATGGCTGAATAACCCCTTGTGGGTCTCCCATCTCCAGTGCTCTCACTATACTGGGTGTAACCGAAACGGCAATTGCCGTCTCTAATGCCCTTTTTCCAACAGCCTCTTTTGTATCCTTAACTTCTTCATAACTGAGGATAGCAACGAATATAGCGGTAATTAATAATATAAGAGAAGTGCTTAAAATTATAATTTTAGTTTCCAATGAAAAATTTCTCATCTTGTTGTCTCCCAGTAAAATTCAGATGTTTGTAGTCTACCACAATTGAACAGCTAGAAAATCTTATGTTTTTCTATACATAACAATGCAAAAAACTGCTGTCCCTATAACTCAAAGGACAGCAGTTTTATAAATTCAACTATTTACCTGAATACCAAGTTAATTTTATTCTGTACGGCGTGTAGTTTAAGTCGCCAGCGTATCCCAGAAGGAAATATCGGCGTTTTCGATGGAACCGTCAGAAATTGCACGGACTGCCGCATCAAGCGTCGTGATTGTTTGCTTGATCAAATAGCCATTGCTCTTTTGGCCGAGGACATACGGCTCATATTCATGGTCGGACATTCCGCGCATTTCAAATAACAGGGTGGAAATGCCGTACTCAACTGCAATACCGTTTCGGCTGATTGTTTCCGCGTTGCCTCCATTGTATTTTCCTAGATGGCCCCATCCTGTTGAATCCACTGCATCAAAAACGACTGCTCCAAGCTGTTTGGATTTTAACAGCACATCTTCATCGACGTTCGGGGTAGTCGGATACAGGATCGATCCGGAAACCAATTCGCCATCGCGTTCACTTTGAGTGCCTTGGTGATGCAAATCGATCATATAGTCGATGTCATACTTCTGCATAACGTTATAGTGAAGCGCCTGAGTTTCCGGCTGGATTTTATTGACGTGGTCGCGGTTCAAATCCACTTCATTTGCGTTATAACGGGTTAGGTTACGATCGCCTTTTGCCACATAATCTTCAAGTGAGAAATTCACATCTCCCATTGCCCCGTCTGCGTTCAGCATCGGCACAATCAGGACGTTGACTCCATCCGTTACACCTTTCATCTTGCCGGATCCCATGTGTTTAATGAATTCCAGGGCGCCTTCTGTTGTCAATTGCTCATTGCCGTGCTGCTGCGTGAGAAACAGAATCGTCGGATTATCAGGATTCGTCATATATTTAACTAGATAGAGATCGCGGCCTTTCACACTTTGGCCAATGATTTCCAATTCCATATTTGCCTGCTTTGCATCTTGCTTTTTAAGGTAATCTGCCATTTCATCATAGGTGGTCAAAATCGAAGTGTTGATTGTTTCGTTGCCGCCGTATCCCGGTCCTTCACCTACTGCAAGTGCTGTCGGCAAAGCCAGTGGCGATGCGCTGAAAACCAAAGCGCCTGCAACAGAAAGACTTAACATGCTTTTCTTTAATCCCATCTTCTTCATAAAATGATCGGCTCCTTTTGTGTTTGATATTATCCAAATTCCAAGCAACATGTTCCCCTTCTTTACTGGAGCTTCCTCCTTTCTCCCTTAAGCGTTTCGGTACTCTAAATAGATTCATTAAGTCTTTTGGGAATTCCTTTTTAATTTTTAAAAAGAGGTAAATCGTTCCACAATGAAATATATTTTCATGCTTATGTACCTATTCGCTCTTAATCCTTTTTTCATTTATGCAGAAACAACTCTATGAAAAATGAGTGATTTCCGAAATAAAATAAGCCACCAGCTCTTGTTCACTAATGGCTTACAATCCCTATTTAGCTTTGGAAATATCCGCTTCCAATTCGACTTCCACATTGCCTTTGATAGCGCGTGTGATCATGCAGGAGCTTTCCGCTTTCTCGGCAAGCTTCCCAGCCATCGAGAAATCTTTTTCAGAAGCATCCTTTTTCAGAACCAGCTTTGGCCGGTGAATAATTTTTTTATAGGTGATAATCCCATTTGTGACATCCACAAGCCCTTCTGATTCCATCGTCAGTGATTCTTTTTCGATTTTGCTGCGCTCGAGCATAGCAGCAAGCGTGATGATATAGCAGGTAGCTGCTGCACCGAGCAACATTTCATCCGGATTTGTCCCGATCCCCGGACCGTCCATTTCAGGCGGAATCGATATTTCCGTCTTCAAGTTGCCGGTTTCAATCGTTCCTACATCATTGCGCAGACCCGGCCAATCCGCTTTTAAATGAAAACTGTGCAATGCCATATTCTCTCTCCTTTTCAGCTTTACTACAATAAAAAATTTTCACTCTCAACACTCAGTTTGGCACAAAAGCCGCTGCCGGACAACAATCCGGAGCGGCTTTCGATTATTGAACTATTGTCTGATGTTTTTCATATACCCGTATAGCCTGTGCTACTTCTTCTGCCGTCACACCACCTGTTTTAAGCAAGTGAATGGTTTCACCTGGTTTAGTCGTTTTTTCAGCTACCGCGAGGATACCTTCATCAGAAATATCGGAAAGTCCCATATCTCTCAAAGAAATCGGCAACCCTAATTGCTGAAAGTAAACGGCCAATTTCTCCGCTTCTTCCCAACGGTCTTCAAGAATAAGTTGAATCAACGTCCCATAAGCCACTTTTTCACCATGCTGAATACTATGGGTTTCCGGCAGTACGGTCAGTCCGTTATGGATAGAGTGGGCTGCTGCAACTCTGCCGTAGCTGTCTCCAAAGCCGCCGACCATTCCCCCTGTCATAATGATGGTTTCTACTACTTTTACAAATCTAGCTGTCAATTCTCCCCGCTCTGCAGCCGCTACAGCAGCTCCCCCATGTTCAATCAATTCGTCCAGGCAAAGCTTAGCTGTATAGTGGGAAATTGCGAGTGCTGCCGTTTTTTCCGGAAGCTGACGGATCTGTACATCTGCTTCATACCATTTGGCAACAGTGTCCCCTATGCCGGCAACCAGCATAGCAGTCGGCGCTTCCAGCATGATTTGCGGTTCAATAATCAACAACGAAGCATTTCTGGAATGGATATCAAAGCGATGGAAGTTTCCTTCTTCTGTATAAATGACACTGATTGGTGTCCATGCTGAACAATTGGAAGGAGCAGTAGGCAGGAGTACTGTTTCAATATTCCGGACCTGACCTGCAGCTTTTACCAAATCCAGGATTTTGCCTCCCCCAACGCCCAATATGGCATCCGCTTGTATAGAAGACTCAGCAACACGCTGAATTTCTGCAAGTGAACATTCACCGCTATATTCAATAAAATCGGCCTTCAGGGTCTGAAATTCAGGAAAGTAGGAAGCTGCGGCTTTCCAGGAATCCCTACCATGCACAATCAGGATTCGTCCGTACCCAAGTGACAGCAGATGTTCTTCCAGACGTCCAAGGATCCCATCTTCGCAAATATAAGTGCCTGGAGCTCCCCGTACAATAAATTCCGTCATTTTTTTCACCCTTACTCTTTATTATTCTGTCATCCAACCCGGTTTTCCGAAACCTTCAAATTCTTCATCAATCGTTTGCTCAAATTCTTCCGACTCTACAATTTCAATCAAATCCTCCGCCAGTTGACCATCTTTATTTTCCGCCTTCACTGCTACAACGTTACGGTATTCATCCGGCATATTTTCAAGAACCAATGCATCCAGTAAATTCATGCTTGAAGCGAGTGCAAAATTCCCAGGAACAGCTGCTAGATCTGACCCTTCAACCGCACGCGGCAATTGTCCTGCTTCAATCGGCTGGAATTCCAGATTTTTAATGTTATCTTCAATGTCTTTTTCAGATACTTTAAGTACCTCCGCATCCGGATTCAAAGTGATCAAGCCCTCATCTTCCAAAATTAAAAAGGCACGTGCAGCATTTACTGGATCGTTGGGAATAGCAATAGTAGCCCCTTCTTCAATTGACTCAAGAGAATCATATTTATTTGAATATATCCCCATTGGAGCTGTTGGTACACTTATCAATCCTTCTAAATCCATATTATTTTCTGTTTCAAAGTTCTCTAGATAAATGGTGTGCTGAAAAAGATTTGCATCAAGATCTCCACTATTCAGTGCCACGTTAGGTTGGATATAATCACTGAATTCCACTGTTTTCACTGTATAGCCTTTTTCTTCAAGTGCAGGAACAATGGCCTTACTCAGCATATCGCTGTAAGGTCCTGCAGTGGATCCCAATGTAACTTCCTTCGATGCTTCAGCTGTTCCTCCCGTTCCACTCGTTGTATTTTCTTCTCCACAGCCTGCCAATGTCAATGCGGCCAACGTCAATACTAAACCTAACTTTTTCATCCTTATCTCCCCTTATCTTTTATCGATTGCTTTTGCTGTATAATCGCCCAATTGTTGAATCAATTGAACAAGGATTATTAAAATAACGACTGTGACAACCATAATCGTGTTGTCGTAGCGATAATAGCCAAAACGGATGGCCAAGTCGCCGATGCCTCCGCCCCCCACAACTCCTGCCATAGCTGAGTAAGCGATCAGACTGATAATAGTCAATGTAATGCCTTGAATAATGCTTGCTTTCGCTTCCGGCAGCAAAACATCTATTATTATCATCCATGGTGTCGCCCCGACAGCGATTGCAGCTTCAATGACACCTTTATCTGTTTCGCGTAATGAAGTTTCCACCAGTCGGGCAAAAAATGGAATTGCTGCCACTGATAGTGAAACACTGGCTGCTATCGGGCCAATGGTAGTGTTAGTAATTGCCAAGGTCAATGGAATAAGCGCTACCAACAGAATAATGTACGGAATGGACCTGACAATATTGATGATGAATCCGATAACAGAATTGAAAGCTTTATTTTCCCAAAATAATCCTTTGTCTGTAACAAATAGAAGAATTCCGAGAGGCAGTCCGAGGATTAAAGCCGCTGACAGGGAAATGCCGATCATGACTAAAGTTTGGAAAAATGCCGTTTGTATTTCTGGCCATAACTCAATAATGCGTCCAACTTCAATTCCCATTCCCGACCACCTCCACTAGCGTTGCCCGACTCTCCAGATATTTCAATGCTTCAGCTATAGTAGCCTTTTCACCTTTTAACTCCATGATGAATATGCCAAGGGGACGTTCCTGAATGTATTCGATTGAGCCATGGAGAAAATTACCTTTTATTTGATATTTTTGCAGCATATCCGAAACTACACCTTCTCCGGCCATCGCTCCTTTAAAAAGAAGCTTCACAAGCAAACCTTCTGTTTCTGAAAGAATTTGTTCCGGCACGTTGAAAGATACAACGCTTGAGATGAACTCTTTCGTAAGTTCCTGTTGAGGATCGGCAAAAATATCGTATACCTGCCCTTCTTCAATAACCACTCCACCTTGCATGATTGCCATACGGTCACATATCTCCTTGACCACATTCATTTCATGGGTAATGAGCACAATTGTGATATTCAATTTCCGGTTAATATCTTTGAGCAGGTGCAAAATGGAGAGTGTCGTATTGGGGTCAAGTGCAGAAGTTGCTTCGTCACAAAGCAATACATCAGGGTTATTGGCTAGAGCCCTGGCAATTCCAACCCGCTGTTTTTGACCTCCACTGAGCTGGGCAGGATAGACATTTCGCTTCTCAGCCAGCCCAACCATTTCCAAGAGCTCGCTGACTCTGACATCAATATCTCTTGCATTCATTCCGGCTGCTCTGAGTGCGAAGGCGATATTATTATAAACTGTTTTTTGGCTGATCAGAGAAAAATGCTGAAAAATCATGCCGATTTTCAACCGGGCTTTTCTAAGCTCCCCACCTTTTAAGGAAGTCAAATCTTTTCCATCCACTATAATATTTCCTGATGTTGGTCTCTCCAACAAGTTAATGCAGCGGATCAATGAGCTTTTTCCAGCTCCTGAATAGCCAACTATCCCAAAGATTTCCCCTTTCTTTATATCCATGGTTACATTGTCGACTCCAGTGACTGCTCCTCTTTTAGTCATATATGTTTTCGTCAGATTCTGGATTTGAATCATAGTTGTCCTCCCTCGCAAAATAAAAAATGCCTCTTCATCAAGAAAGAGGCATCGAAAAATAAAATATTCCCGACTTATCTTCCAGAATGCAAGCATTCTGCAGGATTTGGCACCTACCCATTTCTGGGGGTTGCCGGACGTCATAGGGCCTTACCCTCGGTCTCTCTTGATAAGCAGTGTATGAAATTTGAATTGTTTATTATATTACGTCCATTTTTTTCGAAAGTCAAACCTGATTTGTATTTAATTAATTTTTCTCCGTTTCAACTCAATAAACAACTTTTCGAATAACCCGGCTTGGCTCTAACTGCTTCAGGGAAATAAGTATTCTCCGCAATGTAGACATATCCTCTCCAACTGTATAAGATTTGGTTAAGATTCGTAATATTTCAGAAAATGAGGGAATGCATAATGGAATTTTCAAAACGCTTGCAGCAATTGCCGGAACAATTCTTTTCGTCTCTTGCCGCACAGACAGCAAAAGCTTTGGCTGAAGGACGCGACGTCATAAATCTGGGTCAGGGAAATCCTGATCAGCCAACGCCTGCACATATCGTCAAAGCCATGCAGGAAGCCGTCGCCGATCCGAAAAACCATAAATATTCACCGTTCCGGGGGATTAAGGAAATGCGGCAGGCCGCTGCTGATTTCTATAAACGTGAGTATGATGTCGATATCGATCCTGATCTTGAAGTTGCCTTGCTTGCCGGTACGAAAATCGGACTTGTGGAGCTGCCGCTTGCATTCCTCGATCCAGGCGAATCTTTGCTCCTGCCTGATCCGGGCTACCCGGACTACATGTCCGGTGCCCCTTTGGCAGGAATCGACATGGATCTGATGACGTTAAAACCTGAAAACGGCTATCTGCCGAATTACAGCGAATTGGAGCAAAAGGTGCTCGACCGTGCTTCAATGATGTATCTGAATTACCCCAATAACCCGACCGGCGCAGTCGCCACCAAAGAATTTTTCGATGATACCGTTCAATTTGCAAAAACCAATGGCATTGCTGTCGTCCATGATTTCGCATACGGCGCCATCGGGTACGAAGGCGTAAAGCCGCCAAGCTTCCTGCAGTCTGAAGGTGCCAAGGATATTGGAATCGAGATGTATACTTTATCGAAAACTTATAATATGGCCGGATGGCGCATCGGTTTTGCTGTCGGCAACTCGAAAATGGTTGAAGCGCTGAACCTGATCCAGGATCATCTATTCGCCGGACTGCCTCCTGCTCTGCAGCTGGCCGCGGCTGAAGCTTTGACGGGTGATCAGTCCTGTGTCACAGAACTCGTTGAAACCTATGAAAAACGCCGTCAGGTGCTGATTGAAGAATGTGCCCGCATCGGCTGGGAAATCGAAGCGCCTAAAGGTTCTTTCTTTGCCTGGCTGCCGGTGCCAAAAGGATTTACAAGCATCGAATTCGTCAATTACCTGCTGAAGTATGCGGATATTTCCGTTGCAGCGGGCAGCGGATTCGGTGAAAGCGGCGAAGGGTTTGTGCGAGTCGGACTGCTGGTCGATGAAGAACGTCTTGCGGAAGCCATCCGCCGGATTGAAAAACTGAATTTGTTTTAAGCGATATAAGAGGGCGTGCCGATTGTTCGGCACGCCCTCATTTTTATATATATACGATTTTCGATTCAGGATAAAACACGTTGTTTAATTCCATGATAAGCCTCTCCAAGCAGAAAAGCCGCAATGCGTTCGATATCCGGATTGAACACCCGGTCTTCGTCGATCGGTCCGGCTACTTTTCGAATGGCTCCGAGGCGCTCGGCCGTTCTTGGTGACATTCTGTCCGCTCCGCGGTATTCGACTGCCTGCGCCGCACAGAAGGCTTCTATAGCCAGCACGCGCCGGGCATTTTCTGTAATGTCGCGGGCATGGCGGGAGCCGATAGTACCCATGCTGACATGGTCTTCCTGATTAGCGGACGATGGAATCGAATCGACAGATGCTGGGTGTGCCAAGGTTTTATTTTCCGATACAAGGCTTGCCGCTGCGTATTGCAGGATCATTGCACCCGATTGAAGGCCCGGTTCCGGACTAAGGAAAGCGGGTAGCCCTTCGTTCAATGCCGGATTGACGAGGCGTTCGATCCGCCGTTCCGAGATATTTGCGAGTTCAGCGACCGCCACTTTCAGGAAATCCATAGCAAAAGCGATCGGCTGTCCGTGGAAGTTTCCTCCTGAAATTACTACTTCACCGTCTTCAAAAATCAGCGGGTTATCGGTAGCCGCATTCATTTCGATTTCCAGTTTTTCTTTTACATATGCCAGCGTCTGCCAGCTCGCGCCGTGGACTTGCGGGATGCAGCGCAGTGAATAAGCATCCTGAACCCGTTTTTCTCCTTGTACCGTTGAAAGACGGCTGCCGTCGAGCCACCAGCGCATGCGCTCTGCAACTGCCATTTGTTCCTTATAGCCCCGTGCCGCGTGGACTGCCGGATGAAAAGCATCCATAACACCGAATAGGGATTCAAAAGTTATTGCCGCAATCCATTCGCTTTGAAGAGCCAGTGTTTCCGCTTCGATATATGTGACCACTCCTTGGGCCGTCATTGTCTGCGTACCATTGATCAGCGCCAGCCCTTCTTTTGCCTGCAATTCTACAGGAGACAGGCCTTTTTGCTGCCAGACAGAAGAAGCGTCTGCCGGCTCCCCGTCTTTCCAGTATTCTCCTTCTCCGATCAGCACCAATGCCAGATGCGAAAGCGGAGCCAGATCACCTGAAGCTCCCAACGAACCCTGTTGCGGTATGACCGGATGAATCTTTTCATTGACCATCATCGCCAGCCGTTCAGCGACAATCGGACGGATTCCAGAGAATCCTTTTAATAACGCGTTCAAGCGCAGCACAACCATCGCCCGTGAAACCGCTTCCGAAAATGGTTTGCCGATGCCACATGCATGTGACCGGATCAAATGGAGCTGCAGCGGATTAACGTCTTCTTCTGAGATGCTAACGTCACTGAATTTGCCAAATCCGGTATTAATGCCGTAAACGGTCTTTTTCTCCGCTACAATCCGATCGACAGCTGCCCTGCTCTTGCATACACGTTCCATTGCGCCGTCGTCCAATTCGATCGTCTCGTTCTCAAACAGAATCCTTCGCAATTGTTCGATTGTTAAATCGTTCCCTGTTAATGTAATCATTCAATTCCCATCCCTTCGAAAAAAGATGCGATAGCAGCCGCCATCGCATCTTGAGTTACCCTCAGTATAAATTTCAGCTAACCAAAGCTCAAGTATTAATTACCATATTTTAACAAGATACAGTGGTAACGTATCACCGCGTTAAAGGATCAGGTAAGCGATTGGTGTTACAAAAATCAGCGTTAAAATTACACGCTGTACCCAGATAACCACCATTTTTGGAATCGACAACGGGATTTCTGTCGAAACAACACATGGCACCAATGCCGAGAAGAAGATGATGGAAGATACAGAAACGACCGCAATAACGAATTTCACAAGCAGGTCTGATTCTGTTACAAACAGCGCCGGCAGGAACATTTCAGCTATGCCAAGTGCGCTGGCTTTAGCAACAAGCATCGGTTCCGGCAATTGAAGCGCCCATGTGAATGGATAGAATAGATAGGCTACCCAGTCAAAGATTGGTGTAAACTCAGCCAGTACCAGTCCCAACAAACCAATGGAAAGGATTGTCGGCAAAATTGCCATTGCCATCAAAATTCCGTCCTTCAAGTTTTGAAGCACATTATCAACCAGTCTTGGTGAACGCCCAACCGTTTCTTTAGCCTCGCTCCAAGCTGCGGTAAATCTATTGCCTTTTACTTTTTGCTCAGGCTGCGGAGTTGCATCCGGATGGTAATCGTCCTTTATTTTCGATAATGGCCAGATTCTGACTGTTACCATTGTTACCAGGAACGTCACCACTAAAGTAACCCAGAAATACGTCAGCCACATATCCATAATATCAAGCGTTGATGCGACAACAACCATGAAAGTTGCAGAAACAGTGGAGAAGCCGGTCGCGATGATTGCCGCTTCTTTCGCTGAATATTTTCCTTCTTTATAAACACGATTTGTAATCAATAAACCCAGCGAGTAACTGCCGACAAATGATGCAGCAGCATCTATTGCAGACCGCCCTGGCGTCTTGAAGAGCGGACGCATGATCGGCTGCAGCAAAACCCCTATGAATTCAAGCAGGCCGTAACCGACTAATAACGCCAGGAAAACTGCGCCGATCGGAACCAGCAGGCCGACCGGAATTACCAATGCATTGAAAAGAAACGGCCCCATATCAGGATCAAACAGCCAAGCAGGTCCCATGTTGAATACAATCATCAATCCTACAACTAAACCGACCACCTTGAAAACAGAAAACACTTTATCTACCGTACTCTTTTTCCAGGTTCCCGATACAAACGGATAAACCGCTCCTGCGGCAATTATTGCCAGTGCGTAATAAGGTAAGACGCCGCTGACGTTAGCGCGCAGAAAAGAAACGATATGATCGAGCATAATGGTGCTTTTTTCTCCGATTGTCACCGGCACAAAAAACATGAACGCACCGATAAAACTGTAAACGAAAAATTTCCACATTCCTGTATTACTTTTCACTTCTGGAAGATCGTTTCCTTTAACCCCTTTTGTGACCATTTTCCCCATCCCCTTATAATGGATTATGTTCTCATCGCAACGCCGGTCATAAATTGCAGCCACGCATACACCCCTGTTTTGACTGTGGCTGACACATGATTATCTTTTTGCGGATCCAGACAGACAAAATCGATATGTCTCACTTTCTCCGATTTGCCTATTTCCAATAACGCTTCAAACAATTCTTCTGATTTCATTCCGCCTGGCGTAGAAGCAGGGACACCCGGAGCCACGCTGATGTCGAGTACATCCATGTCGATTGTGGCGTAGATGCGGTCCACGTGTTCAAGCGCTTTTACCGCTTTTCGGATTGTTTCAGTCAAGCCGGCTCTTCTCGCTTCACGCATTGTCACCATCTGAATGCCTTTTTCATCTGCGTACTCAACCAGCTCTTTTGTATTGAAATAACCATGGAGACCGATGTTTACGACATCTTCTCCCTTGACCGTTTCCCCGTCAATCAATTGGCGGATCGGCGTACCGTTCGCCGGCCCTAATGCCTTTGGGTCCCGCACATCCAGATGTGTATCGAGTTGCAGAATGCCGATGCGTTCACGGGAAAATGCTTTTTTCACCCCTCTGACCGCGCAAGCAGTCGTCGAATGGTCGCCGCCGATCATGCAAGTCAGTTTACTGTCTGCCAGACCTTCCACAGTTTCTTCGATTCGGCGGTGCGATTCCTTGATGTTCGTTGTGTGCATAGCGACATCTCCTGCATCACGCACAGAAACTTTTGTCAGATCGATTCGTTCGTCCAAGTTATAGGCGGCAAAGCCTTTCCACATTTTACGGAAAGCCTCGGGATATTCAGAAGCCGCCGAAGCGGAGATGGACGAACGCGAGAGCGGCGCGCCGAAAAGGACGACATCCGCTTCACCCTCCTGTTTCACCCAATGATGCACATGAGTGACTCTTTCCGCCGGCTGCCAAGTCCATTCCGGTCTTTTCAAATAACTCATCCAACCACCTTCTCTCCATTTTTCCAAACCGATTCAACATGATTCACACCGAATAAATACTGGAGTTCCTGATACGATTTCACTTTCCATAAAACGATATCTGCCTTTTTACCTACTTCAATCGATCCTGCCCGGTCTTCACGTTTTATTGCGCAAGCTGCATTATAGGTGGCTGCCACTAAAGCCTCTGCCGGCGTCAGGCGCATCGAAATGCAGGCCAGGTTCATGACGAGCGGCATTGAAACGGTCGGCGATGACCCTGGATTGCAGTCAGTCGAAATTGCAACCGCTACTCCCGAATCGATCATTTTACGCCCCTGTGCCGCTTCTTCGCGGAGATAAAGGGCTGTTGCAGGAAGAAGACAGGCAATAACGCCGGCATCCGCCATTGCTTCAATGCCTTCATCGGAAGCTTTCAACAGATGCTCCGCTGAAATGGCGCCGACTTTCGCAGCCAGTTCCGCTCCGCCATATGAAACGATTTCATCGGCGTGGATTTTGGGCGTCAGACCGTGTTTTTTACCCGCTTCCAGAATGCGCTCGGATTGTTCCGGTGTGTAGACATTTTTTTCACAGAAAACATCATTGAACTCCGCCAGCTCAGCAACTTCCGGCAGCATTGTTTCTATTAAATAATCGACGAAATCATCTTCTTTTCCTTTGTATTCAGACGGCACCGCATGCGCGCCCATGAATGTTGACACAAGGTCAATCGGATGTTCCGCATTCAACTTCTTCATCACTTTCAATTGCTTCAGCTCTGTTTCCAGATTCATGCCGTAGCCGCTTTTTCCTTCAACCGTCGTAACACCGTGTTCGAGGAAAGAATCAAGCCGTTTCGTCGTCTGCTCCACCAATTCCTCTTCCGTCGCTTCACGGGTCATGCGCATCGTGGCATGTATTCCGCCGCCGGCATTCATAATGTCCATATAGGAAACTCCCTGCAGCCGTTTTTCGAATTCGCCTTCGCGGCTTCCGCCATACGCAACATGCGTATGCGGATCGACCAGCCCCGGCGTCACCAATTGCCCTTTGGCATCGATGACTTCAGCGTCAGCTGATCGGTCAGCGAATTTCTTTTCCAATTCGGCTGTTGTGCCTACTGCTGCTATTTTTCCGTCCTCCAGCCAGACACTGCCGTCTTCAATCAATCCAAGTTCGCTCATCGCTTCTTTAGATCTTGGGCCTTGCTGGCCTTTAATTGTTGCAAGCTGTGCATGCTTAATCCAAACTGATTTAGTCATTTTTCTGGTTTCCACCTTTCATCATCGGAATGTTAACGCCTTTTTCACGCGCTGTTTTTTCGGCAATATCATAGCCGGCATCAACGTGGCGCGCTACTCCCATTCCAGGATCTGTCGTCAATACCCGCTCCAGACGCGCTTCGGCATCTTTCGTGCCATCCGCAACTATGACCATACCCGAGTGTATGGAATAACCCATGCCGACACCGCCGCCGTGATGAAGCGAAACCCATGTCGCACCGCCGACCGCGTTGACCATTGCGTTAAGGATCGGCCAGTCAGCAACAACATCCGAGCCGTCTTTCATCGATTCCGTTTCGCGGTTTGGCGATGCCACAGAACCGGAGTCCAAGTGGTCGCGGCCGATAACAATCGGTGCGCTCAACTCGCCGCTTGCCACCATATCGTTGATGATTTTACCAAAGCGGGCACGTTCACCGTAACCGAGCCAGCAGATCCGTGCAGGCAATCCCTGGAACTGGATCTTCTCCTGTGCCATCTTGATCCAATTGCAAAGATGCGTATTGTAGCTGAACTCACGAAGAATCACTTCATCCGTCTTGCGGATATCTTCCGGATCGCCGGATAATGCCACCCAGCGGAACGGACCTTTGCCTTCACAGAATTGAGGACGGATATAAGCCGGCACAAATCCAGGGAAATCGAAAGCATTTTCGATGCCTTCGTCTTTTGCGACCTGGCGGATATTATTGCCATAATCAAATGTAATGGCCCCTTGTTCTTTCATTTCCAGCATTGAACGAACATGCTGCGCCATCGACGCTTTCGATAGCTTCACATATTCCGATGGATCCCTTTCGCGCAGAGCAGCTGCGTCCTCCAGCGACATTTTTGACGGGATATAGCCGTTCAAAGGGTCATGCGCTGAAGTCTGATCAGTAAGGACGTCCGGCGTGAAGCCTCTTTGGATCATTTGCGGCAGAACATCCGCTGCATTGCCCAGCAAGCCGATGGATAACGCGCGCCCTTCCTGTTTCGCTTCTTCAGCCATTCGGATCGCTTCATCAAGTGAATCCGTCTTCACGTCTGTATAGCGCGTAGCGATTCGGCGATCGATGCGTGTCTCATCCACTTCGATGCCGATGCAGACACCGCCAGCCATCGTGACCGCCAATGGCTGTGCGCCGCCCATGCCGCCAAGACCTGCCGTCAGCGTGATAGTCCCTTTCAACGACTCCCCAAAATGCTGTTTCGCAAGTTCCGCAAAAGTTTCATAGGTTCCTTGCACGATTCCCTGTGAACCGATATAAATCCAGCTGCCCGCTGTCATCTGGCCGTACATCATCAACCCTTTCTTATCGAGTTCATGGAACGTTTCCCAATTGGCGTATGCAGGAACAATGTTTGAATTGGCAATCAAAACCCTCGGTGCATTTTCATGTGTTTTGAAAATGGCGACCGGTTTGCCCGACTGCACCATCAGCGTTTCGTCATTCTCCAGTTCTTTCAGCGACCGGACGATGGCGTCAAAACTCTCCCAATTTCTTGCCGCTTTGCCGATGCCGCCGTATACAACCAAATCCTCCGGTCGTTCCGCTACATCCGGATCCAGATTATTCATCAGCATGCGCAATGCCGCTTCCTGCTGCCATCCTTTTGTATTAAGCTTTGTGCCTGTATATTGGATTACTTTTTGTTCTGAAACCGTTTTCATTTCAAGCTCCTCCTTTGTCTATATTTTTATCTTATACTAATAATTCAGTTAATTATTTATAATTTATTTCATTTCTTTTGTTTTGTTTAAATAATTTTTGATTCTCTTATTTATTTTTAGAATTATTTTATATAACTAATCATTTCATTAACATTTCGACAAATTTAAAACGGCTTTCCGAAGAAAGCCGTTCATTCCAATAAATGAAGTTCACCCTGCCGATACTGGGAAGGGGTCAATTTTTCATGCTTCTTATATACCGCGCTGAAATACGAAGCGGTTCCAAAGCCGCTGAGCCGCGCCACTTCATCCAGCGGAATATCCGTTTCCTTCATCAGCCGGTTGGCTTCGCGAATGCGGATCTGCATCAGCAATTCGCTGAACTTTCGACCGTTCTGCTTTTGGAACCTGCGGCTCAATGTGCTCTTATTCATCCGCAGCTGCTCAGCACAGGCTGAGAGATTCCAATCCGGATTCCAGTAATTCGCTTCCATCAGCGCCCGGATTTCTTCCGAAGCCGGAGATTCCCCGCTTTCAGCATGCTTAACGGCCGCTGATACCACATTCACAATGAAGTTCAATGTTGACTGGGCAATTTTATAAACAACAGGATCTTTGACGATAACTTCAAAAATTTCATGATAGCGCTGTTCCCATTGCTCATCATGCAGATGAGCTGATTTCATATAGCGGCGCGCCTGGGCCAGCACACTCGTCAGCCGGACACGGATCATTTCAGGATCGGGGTATGGACGCGAATAGGAAAGAAACTCATTGTGCATCCAGGCGTGGATGGCGCGTGTATCTTTTTTCTCGAGCATTTCTATCCATTCACGCTGTTCAACCGGCGATAAAAACGGATCGAGCGGCTGCCAGGTGATTGGTTCATGTTCGATGACAGAAATATCATAGCCTTCATAGAAAATCAGCGAAGTCATATCCCTCGTACCCTGATAGTAATCTTTCAGCCGCATTTGGCGGTTGGCATTGACGAAAATCGACAGATCCTCATTGGTCTCCCGTTTCCAGGATTCATAGAACATCCGGCTTTCTTCGATGCAGGACTGTTCATCATCCGTCAAAAACGCAGCTAGAACAAAATCGGAAAAGGCAAATACCTCCGCTCCTTTATGGAATGGATAACTTTTGAGCTGTTTGCTCAATAATGGGTAGCCTGCTTTGTCAGGCAACACAAAAGCAGTTAAAGTGACAGCAGGCGTCAGTACGTCAGCATCAAAGAAATCTTCGTATCTGAGTAGCGTATGCTTCAAGCTTCCTTCATCTGTTTTTTCATTGCGCAGCTGAAAGCGGATCTGCTGCAGCTGCTTCACAAGAAGCAACGGGTCGAATGGCCGAAACAATAAATCAGCCGCTTTTCCCTTTAGAGCCCGGTAAGCTGTCATGAATGTGCGGTCGGACGACAAGCCGATCCAAGGAATGTTGCGCTGTGTATATTCCTTTTCAAGTTCGTCGTTCCATAGGTCCATATCAACCACCAGGCAATCTGCAGCATCTTCCTTGGAAAACGATACTGCAACGCCGTTCATATGCGATTCCATTACCCATTTCAACCCTTGGGCTTCCAGCTCATTTTGCGAGATAACCACAATTTTCACAAAGTCCCCCTCTTTCTCCGGCCACTACTTCACAGGTCCCAAATGTTCAATTGGAGACAATCTGAACTTTACTTCTCCGACAATATTTTCCTCTTTGATAAATCCAAGTATGCGGGAATCGACACTATTCAGGCGGTTATCGCCCAGCACAAAATAATAGCCCGCAGGCACAGTCACTGCCGCAAAATCTTCCGTCAGCTGACTGTATCCCAATTGTTCGGCCACTTTCCTGTTTTGCTCAAGATAAGGTTCGTCTGTCTCTATGCCATTAATATATAGGTGGTCGTTGTTCATTTCCACCACGTCACCCGGAATTCCAACTACACGTTTCAAATAATTTCTATCCTCAGCCACTTTGAACACAATCATATCGGAATGTTCGATTTCACTTATTTTCATCAGTATGATGCGGTCATTTTCCTCAAATGTCGGCATCATCGACTTGCCGTGCACTTCAACTGGTTCAAATATGAATTGCCGGGCACTCAGAACGACCAATGAGGCTAAAATGATCACTTTCATCCAGGCAATCAACCGCTCAGAAGGTTCTTCAATCAAATCAGCTTCCTCCTTCAATGCCACTTTGTTTTCTCTCATCATACTATACTGCTGAACTGGGCGCATCCGGGGTTTTGCTATTCAAAGGGGCAGTTGCTACAATTAACTAAATAGTAAGAAAAGGAGTGATTTTCTGTGCATAAACTGTCCAACGATGATGTTATTTATTCTTTTTCAAGAAAAAACCCTCCCGTACTCCGTGTGAATTCCGGCGATACGGTCAGTATTGATACCTACGACTGTTTCACTAATCAGATCCAGTCAGCCGATCAGGAAGTGGAAGCAATCGACTGGAACCGCATTAATCCCGCAACAGGACCCGTCTACGTAGAAGGTGCGGTTGCCGGCGACTTGCTCAAAGTGACGATTGACGAACTTGAAATCGGCAATCAGGGCGTCATGGTAACGGGGCCGGACCTCGGTGTTATTGGTCACCGCATGGAAGCGATGGAATCCAAAATCATTCCGATTGAAAACGGCAAAGCCATCTTCAATGAAAAATTGCATCTGCCGTTGAACCCGATGATTGGTGTCATCGGTGTTGCCCCTGAAGGCGAACCGGTTTCCTGCGGCACCCCTGGTGCACATGGCGGCAATATGGATACCAAGCACATCACACAAGGCGCTACTTTGTATTTCCCAGTCTTTGCAGAAGGCGCTTTGTTTGCTCTCGGTGATTTTCATGCCGCCATGGGTGACGGAGAAGTCAGTGTTTCCGGAATAGAAGTTCCTGGGCGCGCCACGGTCACACTTGAAGTGGTGAAAGGGTTCCATTCAAAATTCCCTGTGCTGATCAATAGCGAAGGGGTTTCTCTTCTAGTCTCAGCAATGACGCTCGATGAAGCAGTGAAAGTTGCAACCGAAGAAATGATCGATCTTTTATTGCCTTACACAGATTTAAGTGTAAGTGAGATGACCATGCTGATGAGTGCGGCTGGCGAGGCGCAGATCAGCCAGGTTGTCGATCCACTGGTGACTGCCCGTTTCTTCGTTCCACAGCATATATTGGACTCATTAGAGATTAAGTTATTCAACCAGGTATAAAGAATCACTTGTTGATGGTTTTCGTGTCAAATGGACGTCAGAATCGTCGGACTTTTGAGCGAAACTGCAATGTATGGTACACTCAAGAAAAAATGTAGGTGATTAGAATGGTAGGAAGAAATGATCCATGCCCATGCGGCAGCGGAAAGAAATACAAAAAATGTCACGGGAAAGAACAATCTGTCTCGGTAAATGACTTGGTGAACGAGGAACTATTCAAAGTGCGCCAATTGTTCTTCTCAGAAAACCCGAATCAGGAACAGCTTGCGGATTTCCGTGAATTACAGCAGGAATGGCAGCCGCGCCTGATGAAAACAATGGCAGAAAATGATGCACAGGCATTTGTCATCGAGAATTTTCTGTTCATGAAAAAACCTGAACTTTGGCAGGAACACCTGGATAAGCAGATTGAACTTTCCCAGCGCCCTACCACTCAGGACGTTCTGAAAAACTGGAGCGATGTAAAAGTATTTGTCGGCCAATATGTAAAAGGCGACGAAAGCTCTGCTCAATTTAAAGACGCTTTCACAGGCGAAACTTATACGATGTCCGACCAGCCGCCGACAGACATGGAAGACGGCCAGGGCTTGCTTGCAATCCTATTGCCGGATTCACGTGTAGGTGAAGAAGGTGCTTTATTCCTTAACGGCTATTTGACCATTGTCGGCGAATTTGCTCCTTTCTTCGAGCAATTAAAAGCTGATATGAAGAAAGAAAATGCGACTGATGGCGAACGATACGTCCGTGACAATTACTTGGCGGTCGTTGAAAGCATCGTCAAATATTCCACAGGTACTGTGGATGAAAGCATCGACCTTTCACCTGAACATCAGTCCGTCATGGACGAATTGCAAAAGCATGTACAGGAAGCCGACTTTGACGCGGAAACGGTTGATAACGTGACCAGCATCATGAACAGCTACCTGGCAAGCCAGCAGCCTAGCGTCCAAAAACCGGAGGCACTTGTCGGCGGTTATTGGAGATTCCTGCAGGATCATGAATTGATCAAGGGACCTATGCTTGCACCGAAACAATTAAGCGAAAAATTCGGCGTGGCTTCAAGTACTATCCTGAAACGCTCGAAGGAATTCGGTTCTTATTTTGATGAGTTATTGGCGAAAGCTAAATAGGTATAAAAAAAGAGCAGCTTCAGCTGCTCTTTTTTTATTAAAGTATTTTTCGAGAATTAATCTTACTCAATATATCCTTCTGAAACCCCTGCTCCTGCATCGCTTCGCTAGCTTCGTCGCAAAGAGTCGGCCGAACTTCCTTCGGCCTAACCCCTGCTCCTGCATCGCTTCGCTAGCTTCGTCGCAAAGAGTCGGCCGAACTTCCTTCGGCCAACTCTTCGCTGCTCTTTTTTTTATTTTCTCCTCCGAAACCTGACCAATATATATGCAAGGATTCCAGTGACCGCAAGGAACAGATATAACCGGATGAAGGCTGGTTCAAACCATAATATATCTGTAAACGATACAAAGTAGTTGAGTATGGCTGCCAGCAGCAAGAGGACGGCCAATACGAAAATGACGAGCCCCGCATACCGGATAACATTCAGGAACACTTTCATCGCAATCGCTCCTTTTTTGTGACTTCCTTTCTTCTTTATATACCCTTTTCCAGCTTTCTATGCTTAATTAACAGAATCTCATTCCTTTCACAAAAGATGTTTTATCGAAATCTGTTTGTTCGGAAGTATATGGGGAAAAGATGGAATACGGGAAAACTTTGTGCATGATGGGGGTAACTCTGCTTTTATTTCGAGAAAAGGAAATAAGGCAGACTTATCAACATGTTAAGTAAGTCATAAGGCAAATATATTTTCCACAGAAAGGAGCCGAAGGAATGTTTGAAATAACCTGGGACAGTTTTATACGGATTGTCACTGTAGGTTCGCTCGCTTACATTGGCCTAATTTTCTTTTTGAGAATATCCGGTAAGCGGACATTGACCAAATTGAACGCATTTGACCTTGTTGTCACAGTAGCTCTCGGTTCGACTTTGGCTACAATATTGTTGAACAGTCAAGTCAGCCTTCTCGAAGGACTGACCGCATTCGCGCTATTGATCGGTGGACAATACATTTTTACATTTTTGGCAGTGCGCTCGAAGAGTTTTAATAAGTTTATAAAGTCAGAGCCCAAATTACTCTATTTGGATGGTTCTTTTTTGGAAGATGCGATGAAAAAAGAACGGATTAACAGAGTCGAAATACTACAGTCCATCCGCAATCAGGGAATCGGCAATTTGGAGAAAGTAAAAGCAGTTGTTTTGGAGACTGATGGAAGCATGTCCATCATTAAAGGAGAACCTGGAAACACATTGAGCAATGTGGAATCGAAAAAAAACATTTAAAAAGGTTCCGGAAATCCTTCCGGAACCTTTTGTTCATCGAGGCGTTTTCGCCCTTTGCTTTCGGTGTTCCCGGCGGGCCGGCGCTGTTTCAAAGAATAGCTTCTCCCCTTCTGATTCGGGGATGACAGCTGGAACTGGAGTAGGCTTGCCGTCATCGCCCATCGCTACCATTGTCAGGAAGGATTCGGTTGTCAGCCTTTCTTCTCCCGTCTGCAGGTTTTTCGATTTCACTCTGACATAGACTTCCATGGAAGTGCGCCCCGTTGAAGTGACGTTCGCTTCGAGCTCAAGAACATCTCCCACATGTGCCGAAGACAGAAAATCGACCGAATCGATGGAAGCTGTCACTACGACTTGCCGGCGCGCATGTTTCATTGCTGTAATTCCTGCGATTTCATCGATATACGCGAGAACTTTTCCTCCAAAAATCGAATTCATGTGGTTCGTGTCAGGCGGAAGCACCAATTTCGTCTGGATCGTCCGTGATTCTTTCATTAGCCTTGCTTCCATACTCTTCACTCCTGCTCTTTTTATTGATATATACTAATGCTATACGCAATATTTCAGGTCGGCAACTTTTAGCCGTATGTTATATTGATTTGACAGGAGGTGCTCCATGACAGAGTTAATGAGCATTTTAAACACACCCGAATTCCAGTCAAAAAAGTCATTGAAAAGACAGTTAAATGAACTTGGAATCCAAAAAGGCGACCAGATTATGGTCCATTCTTCGCTGAAGTCGATGGGATGGATTGCGGGCGGCGCCCAAGCAGTCGTCGAAGCTCTAATGGAAACAGTGACTGACAGCGGCACCATCGTTATGCCTTCGCAATCCGCTGACAACTCGGATCCGGTTTATTGGATGGAGCCGCCGATTCCTGAAAACTGGCATGCTGATCTGAGGGGAAACCTTCCTGCTTATGATCCCCATTTGACTCCGCTCAGAGGCATGGGGAAGATTGCTGAATGTTTTCACCGGCACCCTTCCACAATCCGCAGCCCGCATCCGTCCCACTCCTTTATGGCCTGGGGGGCTGACGCTGCAGAGTGGATGCGTAACCATCCCGTTGAAGATTCTTTCGGAGAAGGTTCACCTCTTGCGAAAATGATGAAGGCTGAAGTGAAAATCCTTTTCATCGGCGTCGGTTTTGATTCGTGTACCGCTTTGCATTACGCCGAATTTGCACAGGATGATCGGACAACTTCTCCGCAAGGCGCTGCGATTATGCTGAACGGCGAAAGGGTTTGGCAAAGATTCGAATGCGTCGACATGGATTCGGACCGCTTCCCTGAAATCGCCAAGAATTTTCATGGCGATATCAAAATCGACAAACTCGGACAGGCGGAGGTAAAACTGGTCTATATGAGGCCCTTGGTGGAATTTGGAATTGAGTGGCTGCAGGAAAATAAAAAACAATAAAACCATAGGATTGCCGCCTTTTGCACGCGGCAATCCTATGGTTTTATCATTTCATCAAGAAGATTTTCCAGCCGGTCGTTTGTAGAATTGAATGAATCCACAAATGCATTGATAATTTCTGCAGGCCCCGCAATTTTTTCCCAGTTCAATTGATAGCCTGCATTTGCCATCAATTGGCGCGCAAATTCACGCACGGTCCGCCCGTTGCCTTCCCTGAATGGGTGCAGCGCATTGAGTTCCGCAAGATAATGGGCCAATCGCTCGATCATCTTGTCGCGCGGCAAATCTTTCAAATAACTTTCTTGTTCCAGTTCATTAAAAATCCTGTGCATCTGGACTTCTATATGGTCCGGATGTGCGAAGGAAGAAGACCCTTTGGAAATCATCTCTTTGCGCAATTCACCAGCAAAAGGATAGACATCCTGAAGAATGGTCCGATGGATTTCTATGAAAGCATCCATATCCAGCGGATCAGCCGGTTCTTTCAACTTCAGTTCAGAGAGGCGCAGCAATGAATACACCGTCTCCAATTCCTTCAATTTGTTGTCATCCTTGATGGAAAAGTGATTGATCAGAACGTCCGAGCCCGGATAGCAATACATGGAAGAATGCTTATACCTAGACATCAAATCTGTTTCGAATGGCCTTATGGAATTGAGCTTCCGTTTTTTCTCCTGTCAAAACCGAGCGGACAAAATTACAGTCCTCATGGGTCACATCAAAGCCTTCAATATGAAGTGAATGTGAGGCATAAGAAATGGCGTGTTCGGCTTGCTCAAAAGAAATACGGTTAACTAATTTCGTCAAATTGATGACCACCTTTCATTCTTCCATTATACCATTTAACATGCATCAAATCTATTGACAACAAGGGTTTTTAAAGAAAAAAACCACCTTCGCAGGCTTGATATTTAACGCATTTTTCCGGACTTCAGTTGGAATGAATACCTTCTCGTTTTTCACTGCAAATTCTTTACAGAAATAATTTTTTTCAAGTCTTAGCAACTCAAACATTGAAATACTTGAAATTTTAATTCCATAATTTGGCGATACTTTCCGGTTCAACTAAAATACTTTCCAGTTCTCCTAAAATACTTTCCAAAACACCTGAAATACTTTCCAATTCGGCTCAAATACTTTCCAATTTCATTTCCGAAATTCATAAGTGAATTTATTGTATATATATAACTGTCCCATCCCAATAATTTTGCCAAACAAAAAAAGACGGGATCAAAATCCCGCCTTCGTTTCACACCTGTTCCTGCAATTCCTTCGTTTCTTCCGTTGTAAACGCCCGGGATCTTGTCAAAAAGCGTTTTCCTTCGACGCCTTCAAGTGAAAACATCCCCCCGCGCCCAGGCACTACATCAATTATCAATTGAGTATGGCGCCAGTATTCAAACTGATTTTTGTGCATATAGAATTTACTGCCTCCAATGTCTCCCATGTAAATATCCTGGTCACCGATAAACAGGTCACCTTCCGGATAGCACATTGGCGAGCTGCCGTCACAGCAGCCGCCTGACTGGTGGAACATCAGAGGGCCATGCTTCTCTTTTAAAAACTCAATCAATTCAAGGGCAGCATCAGTAGCTATGACACGTTCAACCATTGGAATTCCTCCCTTTCAATGAAGAAGGACCTTTTCTTCCGATCAAAAGAACCCTTGCTTGTCCTGACTGTAGCTGACCAGCATATTTTTCGTGTTTTGGTAATGGTCCAGCATCATCTTATGGTTTTCACGGCCAAAACCGGACATTTTGTATCCACCGAATGCAGCATGAGCTGGGTACTGGTGATAACAGTTTGTCCAGACGCGTCCTGCTTGGATTCCGCGGCCGAAACGATAAGCCGTATGGGTATCGCGAGTCCAGATGCCGGCTCCCAGTCCATATAATGTATCATTTGCAATTTCCATCGCTTCTTCTTTCGTTTTGAAAGTTGTTACGGAAACAACCGGTCCAAAAATCTCTTCCTGGAATACGCGCATCTTGTTGTTTCCTTTAAACACGGTCGGCTTGATATAGAAGCCTTCCGCCAAATCGCCTTCAAGCACATTTCGGTCGCCGCCGGCAAGGACTTCCGCGCCTTCCTGCTTGCCGATATCCAGATAGGACATGATTTTCTCCATCTGCTCCTGGGAAGCCTGCGCCCCCATCATCGTTTCCGGATCAAGCGGGTTCCCGATTTTGATTGCTTCAACGCGCTTCAACGCACGTTCCATGAATTCTTCATAAATATCCTCTTGAATCAATACACGTGACGGACAAGTACATACCTCACCCTGATTCAGCGCGAACATGACAAACCCTTCAATTGCTTTATCCAGGAAAGCGTCGTCCTGATCCATAATATCCTTGAAGAAGATGTTCGGTGATTTGCCGCCCAACTCCAGAGTGACCGGGATCAAGTTTTGTGACGCATATTGCATAATCATCCGCCCAGTCGTTGTTTCACCTGTGAAAGCGACTTTGGCGACTCGTGGACTGGATGCAAGCGGTTTCCCTGCTTCAAGCCCGAAACCGTTAACGATATTCAGAACTCCCGGCGGCAGTAGATCGCCGACCAGTTCAGCCCATACCAGGATACTTGCAGGGGTCTGCTCTGCCGGTTTCAATACGACACAGTTTCCTGCAGCAAGTGCTGGCGCCAGTTTCCAGGTTGCCATTAGCAGTGGGAAGTTCCACGGAATGATTTGTGCAACTACCCCAAGCGGCTCATGGAAATGATACGCAACAGTGTCATCATCTATTTGGCTGAGCGATCCTTCCTGTGCACGGATAACTCCTGCAAAATACCGGTAATGGTCAATTGCCAAAGGAATATCAGCATTTAAGGTTTCCCGCACTGCCTTGCCGTTGTCCCATGTTTCTGCAACTGCAAGCATTTCCAGATTTTGCTCCATCCGATCAGCGATCTTCAAAAGAATATTGGCTCGTTCCGTAACCGATGTTTTGCCCCAGGCATCCTTCGCTGCATGGGCCGCATCTATCGCGGCTTCCACATCTTCCGCGGTCGAACGTGCAATTTCTGTGAATTTTTTACCGTTTACAGGAGAAACATTATCAAAATACTGTCCCTTTGCCGGCGCTCTCCATTCACCGTTAATATAGTTTTCATACCTTTCCTTAAATGAACTCTTCGCCCCACTTGTGTTCGGTACTGCATATTCCATTACCATTCCGTTTCCTCCCCTTAATTGAATTGCCGTTATGTATGCGCTTTCATTATACTGTTGATCTGTCTGCACATAATGAAACAGCTTACCTCTTATATTGTCAAACAACTTAGAAAATTGCAATAGATTAAACTTTTCTTTTTACCTAAAAACATAATTAGCGCTTCGTTTTGTTCTTTCTGATTTGAGGGTATAATGGAAACACACAGCAAATTCTATAAATCGAAGGGATTTTATTATGCGAATCAATAAATTTTTAAGTGAGACGGGAATCACATCCCGCCGCGGTGCAGATAAATTCATCGAAGACGGCCGCATTACCATCAACGGTGCACCGGCGGAACTCGGCAGCAAAGTCCAGCCGGGTGATCAAGTGCATGTCGACGGCAAGCTGATTGAACAGCCCCAGCAGGAATACGTCTACATCGCACTGAATAAACCCGTCGGCATTACGAGTACGACCGAACGCCATATCGAAGGAAATATTGTGGATTTCGTAAATCACTCCGAAAGGATCTTTCACATCGGCCGCCTCGATAAAGATTCAGAAGGATTAATTCTCCTGACAAACGATGGCGACATCGTCAATGAAATTCTGCGGGCGGAAAATGAACACGAAAAAGAATACATTGTCAGAGTCGATATGCCTGTCACCGATTCTTTCCTGAAAAAAATGCAGGAAGGCGTGGAAATTCTGGATACGGTCACTCTTCCGGCAAAAGCGGAAAAACTGACCAAGTATATTTTCAAGCTGACTATTAACCAGGGACTGAACCGCCAGATCCGCAGGATGTGTACGGCCCTCGGCTATGAAGTGCGGAGCCTGCAGCGGATTCGGATCATGAACATCCACCTGGGAGATTTGCCTGTAGGTGAATGGCGCGATTTGACCGACGAAGAACGCAATGAATTATTCAAGCAACTTGATTACAAACCCAAACGTTGAGGAGGATTCAGCATGCTGACGATGATGAGCACACCGAACCATACTGGAGTAAAGATTAGCGGCGATTATTTTGACCTGGACGAGTTGAACCAGGCTTTTTATAAAGTGATTGGCAAAGAAGACCAATACCACGGCTACGAAGGTTCGCGCCGGCGCATCCTCGGAATTTCATACGAAATCCGGCATGCTGCCCAAGGTGACCGCAATGTCGAATTTGTCTTCAATGGCCTCCATGAACACACGATGAAACAGCACAAATTCATCGCGCCGGATAAGAACATTTATTTTTCTGCAGAAATCCTGTGGCCGGAATTGATATACGCAGCAATAGCGCTGAAAGACTTTGTGGGCCTTTATCAGAAACGGGTATCTCAATCGATATGGGATATTCACCTCCCGGTTATCTATCGGTTCCAGTCTCTTGTGCTCGATTGCCTGCAGGGACATATTCCCGATGCAGAATACGAAACGATTTTAAAGGGCTTTAATCAGCCTGTCACAGTGGATGATTATGCCATTCAATATGTGGACTTGATGAATCTGAAATATATCGGCATGACGAAAGAGCAGCGCGAAAAGAGCCTTTCCACAATTGCATTGAAACTTGCTGTTCAGGACAATGAATATCAAGCATTCCGCAAGCAGGTTCTGGCCGCCGCCACCCCTGGCAAGAAGCAGATTCATGAAATCGAAGTATCTGCTGAGTATCCAGAGGATTTCGAATGGTAATTTTAGAATCTTTATCTCAAAAGTATAGATAGAAAAAAGGGCTGTCCAGTAAGTCATCAATTGACTTATTGGACAGCCCTTTTGTCTCTAATAAAGCGCAGGGAATACTATTGCTCCTGTCTCTGTCTCTGCATCGCTGCGCTAGCTTCGAGACATGAAAGTGCGTTGCATCGCAGCGCTAGCTTCGTCGCAAAAGGAGTTGCCAAAATTACTTTTGGGATAACTCCTTTTTCTATTGGTTAATTTGAATAACCAGGAAGTTCGAATCTTCTAAAGCTCTCAGGCTATGTTTTTCCTTCGGCGTCATTCTCATCATGACACCGGGAGATACTTCCGCGATTGTTCCTTCTACTGTAAATTCGACACGCCCGCTATTTACGATAATCAGGACATCAGCGTCCGCATCATGTGCAGGAATCTTTTCTCCGGCTGCCAATTGCATGTTCACGATATTGATTTTTTCGAGTTTCGCAACTTTCTGGACATGTTTCTTCTTATTGTCCAGTTGATAGGGCAATTCAAATAATTCCATGTTTGCACCTCATTTCTTTCCTTATTCACTCCATTCGACAAACGACAGGGAAGACCTGCCTTGATTCCTGCTTCATGACTTTGCCAATCGTTTTAAAAAAGCGGAAAGAAGGGTATATTTCTGTAACGATAAAATTTAACGCACTGGAGTGATTATGATGAAGAAATGGTACTTGCCAATTGGTGTTGTGCTATTGCTTTCAGCCTGCGGCGGTGAGGAAACACCTGAGCTGCAAGAAGAGTCCCAAACGGAAGTTTCTGCCCCCGAAGGTGATGAACTCGATCCCACCGACCCTGAAGAAGTGCAAAACGCTGAAGCCACTACTGTTTCAGACCTGGCTGCAGGAAATATCGAAGAAGGCGCAGCTGTTGAAATTTCAGGCACGGTAGAGGAACTTGCAGATGACGTCGCTTTCCCTTCTTTCATTCTTGTCAATGACGGCCAGCAGGTATATATACGGAACATGGCTGAAACCCCTGTTGAACCGGGCGACACCATACTGCTTGAAGGAATTTACGACGGCAACGCCGAAGAAGATATGCCTCTTATTTCAGCTTCTGTAATCACTGTGGAATAAAATAACTCTATATTTTATAACGAAAAACGAAAAAACCGGCCGTTTGGTGGCCGGTTTTTTCATAGTTTCTCTGTGTTTTTTGTTGATTATTTTTCCGGTTCTGCCGGTTCTGAAACTTCATCCAGTGCAATGTCTGCATTGCCATACGATTTGTCTTTTACAGCTATATCCCCGAGCGACACGATTCCAACAACCTTGTCATTATCAACGATTGGTAAACGACGAATCTGGTGGTCAGCCATCAGTTCTGCTGCATCTTCCACAGACATATCTTGGCTTCCTGTCACCATGCTCTCTGAAAGGATTTCAGAAACCGCAGTATCCAATGAAATATTATCTGCAATACCCCGGACTACGATATCGCGGTCCGTAATGATGCCGATCAACTTGTCATTATCAACTATCGGAATTGATCCCACATTAATCTCTTTCATTTTTGCGGCTGCTTCCTGCAGGGATGTTTGAGGCGTGCATGTGTCTACTTCCTTTGTCATTATATCTGCTACTTTCATTTGAAAAGCCTCCTTTATATTTTCATCATATTCCTTGTTTATCCTTTCTGAATCCATCGAAACCTTTTGGACACAAAAAAAGCGATTCCGCTATTAAACGGAATCGCTTCAGCTAAATCACTCAACCAATTGGATAAATTGTTTGGTGCGCTCATTTTGTGGATTTTCAAAGAAATTCTTGGGGTCGGCAGATTCAATGATCGTCCCTTGGTCAATCATGATGATACGGTCCGCCACTTCTTTGGCGAACTTCATCTCATGGGTGACGACAACCATCGTCATGCCTTCTTCTGCAAGCTGCTTCATAACCTGAAGTACTTCCCCCACTAATTCAGGGTCAAGCGCAGAAGTCGGTTCGTCGAACAGCATTACTTTCGGTTCCATCGCTAAAGATCTGGCAATGGCTACACGCTGTTTTTGACCACCGGAGAGTTTGCTTGGATAAACATCTGCCTTATCTTCAAGGCCGACTTTCCTCAGCAAATTCATCCCCAATTTCTTCGCTTCTTCTTTTTTCATCTTCTTAACTGTAATCGGCGCTTCAATAACATTTTCCAGAACTGATTTGTGCGGAAACAGATTGAAATGCTGGAAAACCATTCCGACTTCTGCCCGAATTTTGGCCAAGTCCTCTTTTTTCGGATTAATTGTGTGTCCATCAATAGTAATTTCACCACTATTAATCATTTCCAAAAAGTTGAAACATCTAAGAAGTGTACTTTTCCCCGATCCACTGACACCGACGAGGACGACCACTTCCTGAGGCTTCACATGCAAATCAACACCTTTTAGCACTTCCAAGTCGCCGAAGGATTTGTGTATATTTTTTCCTACTATCATGTCTGTTCCTCCTTAGGCTTTGTCCACATCGAGTTTATTTTCATACAAGCGCAACAGGAATGTGAAGATCATTACAAGCACTAAGTAATAGAGAGCGACTACCAGGAAAGATTCGAAAGCCTGATAAGATTGTGCTGCTTCACGGTTTGCAAGTGAGAAGATTTCCGCCACACCGATAATATAAACAAGTGATGAATCCTTCAATGTAATGATGAACTGGTTGCCAAGCGGCGGAATTGAGCGGCGCAATGCCTGCGGAAAGACAATTCGCTGCATTGTCTGCTTGCGGTTCATCCCAAGAGACAGGCTGGCTTCGCGCTGTCCCGGGTCAATGCCCTGAATCGCGCCACGGAATATCTCCGCAATATAAGCACCATTATGCACTCCGAGTGCTATGGCACCTGCCCAGAAATTGGACATTGTATAAATTTCAACTATTCCGAAATACAGGAACATGATTTGAACAATCAATGGCGTTCCCCGTATTACTGTTATATAGACATTAGCAATCCCTCTAAGGATTTTCGACCCGGATATTTTCATTAATGCAAAAACCAGGCCGATAACCGTTCCCAGAATAACCCCGATTGCCGTCAATTCAAGCGTGACGACACTTGCTTCAAGGAATCCAGGATATGTCCGCATAAATACATCAAATACGGTGACAAATATCTCCGGCATACATTTCCACTCCTCTTCTTACCAAGAAATTATTCGAGAACTTCGACACCTTCAAGGTCTACGTCGAGGAGATTGCGGCCAAACCATTTTTCTGAAATCTCGTCATAAGTCCCATTTTCAATAATTGCATCCAATGCTGCATTGATTTCCTCCAGCAATGCTTCATCGTCTTTACGTACAGCGATTGATGGCTGTTCAATCCATAGTGGATCTCCGACCATTTCAATTTCCAGACCGGCGTTTTGGGCTTCAAAACCTACCACGTCTGCTGTAATAACTGCATCTAATCGTCCTTCAATAGTTAAATCATTCAAAGCCACAACATCACTGTCATAGTATTGGATATTGTCCTGATCTGTATACTCAAGTGCAGCTTCTTCGTACGTACTTTGTCCGACTACGCCAATTGTTGCGCCTTCCAAATCTTCTGCAGATTGTATTTCCGTAGTTCCTTCACGGACAAAAATTGCTCCCCCTGAATAGTAATACGGATCCGAGAAACTCACTTGCTCCTCGCGTTCTGCTGTCTTGGACATCGAGCCGATTATTGCATCATAACGGTTTGAATTCAACCCTTGTATAATCGTTTGGAACGGAGTCGTCACCGGATTCGGTTCCAATCCCATTTCTTCTGCAATTGCATTTCCGATATCAATATCAAAACCTTGCAAATCGCCGCCTTCTTCAAAGCTGAAAGGTTTGTACAAACCACTCGATGCAGTCGTAAATTGCCCTTCTTCCAATAGGTTCAAATCGCTTCCTGCGCCTTCAGATCCAGTTCCTTCTGAACCGCCTGATGAATCATCTTCACCGCATGCGGCCATAATCATGCCTGCTGATAAAACTATACCTAAAAATGGATATTTCTTTTTCATATTGTTCTCCCCTTTTCGTTTTATGATTCACCAAAACGCCTGGGCGTTCCGGGGCTTGCCTTTACATTGGGTGTAATCAGATGAACACTTCTTTCTCCATATAAATCGCTTCTACTTTTGCCAAATTCCGCTTGACTTTCGAATGTTCTTTTACATATACAAAACGCATAATTGAAGCAATCAGCGCATGCACTGCTGTATAGGAATCAATATTCAAATTCGAGTTTACGAGAACCTCCAATGAAATATCAGCGTAATCCGCTGCGGGAGAAACTGCAGAGTCTGTAATCAGCACCACTTTGGCTCCTTGTTTTTTGGCAGTCGCCAGTGTATCGATGACGGATTTTGTATACCGCGGGAAAACAAAAGCGATTACCGTATCTTCAGCAGTCAATGCAGACAATTGCCGGTAATATTGGCCATCTCCATGCATCAGCAATTCGGCATGATCCAAAGTCAGATTCAGCCAGGATGTCATAAAATGGGCGAGTCCAAAATCAAAAAAATTGCCGGTAACGTAAATATTCTTTGCCTGGCCGATGTGATCGACTGCCTGCAGCAACTGATCTTCATCCATCGACTGCTTTAACTGTGTGATGCTTGCGATATCCGCATCCAGCAGGTTTGCCAAAAATGATTGCTCGACTGCGGGCTGTGCATCGGATTCCTCGACTTGCTCAAAGCGCTCTTCCGCGAGTTTCCTCTGGAGCACATGCTGAAATTCAGCATAGCCTCGATAGCCTAATTTTTGGGACCATCTGATTACGGTCGATTCACTGACATTGACCCTCTTTCCTACTTCCAAAGCAGATGAGAAGGCGAGAAAGATAGGTTCTTTGAAAAAAAGATCCCCAATCTTTTTTTGTCCCGAACTAAAATTTTTATAAGAACTTGAAACATTCCGCAGTAAATCCTGCATATTTTACAGCCCCCAATGTAAAAACAAGCTAGTGTACTGTAATAAGTATACCTTAATGCAGGATTTCCTTCAATAATTAATTGAATATTCTTTTTAAAATGAATAATTTGAGGAATTATTTATTTCTTTTTCCCTATATGCTGTCCATCTAAACTACTAAGTAATTTACAAAATGAGATAAGCTGACCCTGACTTCCTCTCTTTAGTGAGTTTTCAAGTATACTATTTGTACAACTAGTAATGGAGTGATGTTTTTGAAGTGGGAAGAAAGAATTTACCGTTTATTCCTGGTTTGGTATGTAATCGGCATCGTACTGCTTGGCTTTGATTTATTGCCTGTCTGGCTGGAATGGGCAAATGCCGTATTTCTTATATTGGCCGGTACAATAGGCTTCCTGTACTTTTTGAAGCGTTTCGGAAAATCTGTCGGCATTACCATTGGCCTAACCATATTTTTCTCGACATTCATCATTGAAGGAGCAGGCGCGAATTCCGGTTTCCTGTTCGGCTCTTATGATTACACAGAGCGTTTTGCACCGAATCTATTCGGTGTGCCGATCGCCATCGGATTTGCCTGGCTGATGGTCGTGGCAACATCCCATGTATTGGCCCGCTGGATATTTCCGCATGGAACAATCGCATACGCTGTCACCGGCGGGATTGGTGCCGTCATCATGGATCTGATTATCGATCCCGTCGCCTATCGCTTGAAGTCTTATTGGATTTGGGAGGACACCGGCTGGTATTACGGTATCCCGTGGACCAACTTTTTCGGATGGTTTTTGGTATCCTTCGCCTTGCACCTTCTCATCGACTTGGCAATGCGGCATAAGTCAATGTCCATAACCAATGAAACCGCTGAACGCAGACTGGTACTGCTGTATCTTTTGATGATTGTTATGTTCGCCATGCTTGGAGCTCTCGGCGGCTTGTGGCTCGCTGTTGCAGCAAGCACAATACCAACGATCCTGCTGGTAGCCTTAGCATGGAAAAGGAGGCCCTTATGATAGAAGCGAAGAAAAGCCGTTTATTCGAAAAAGGCTTTGCCATCTACCTCTTTCCTTTACTGCGTCGATCATTCTCCCACCTGCTTGGCCGAAATGTCCGCAAGATTCCAGAGCGGCCGGTAATTTTCATCGCGAACCACAGCTCATGGTGGGATGGATTGCTGTTTTTCTTTTTAAACCATACTGTCTGGAAACACGATATCCATATGATGATGCATGAAAAGAATTTAGAGAAATTCAAGTTCTTCCGGTACCTCGGTGCCTTTTCTATCGAAAAGCAAAATCCGAAAGACATTATCCGCTCTCTCCAATATGCCGAAACGTTATTGAAAGAAGGAAAGTCGGTCGTGCTGTTTCCGCAAGGGGATGAGTACCATCAGGAAATCCGTCCTCTCGACTTTTCCAATGGAATCGGCTACCTGGTCGAAAAACACCCGGAAGTTCCTGTCATTCCCATAGCGTTCTATTATTCATTCAGGCACGAACAAAAACCTGAAGTCTGGATTGATCAAGGCTCTTGTTTTTCAATAGAAGAAATTCATGGCACCTCCAGAAAAGCAAGAACCGCCTTTTTACAGCAGGCTGTTACAGCCCAGGTGGATGACTTAAAAAAAGAAGCAATTGCAGAGAACACATCTGCTTTTGAAGATCTTTTAAAAAAGGGGTGAAATAAAATTATGCTGATATGGATATTTAGTCTATGCCTTGCCTTTTTCCTGATTTGGACAGTCATCAATAGCCTTTTCATGCCAGCATTGCCCAAAATTCCCGCTGTCAGCGGCGAGCCACTACTTTCCGTGATGGTCCCGATGCGCAATGAAGAGCGAAATGTTAAATCGCTTATCACTTCTCTGAAAAACAGTACATATCCGAATAGTGAATTCATCATTCTGAATGATCAGTCCACTGACCGCACACAGGAACTGCTTGAAAAAGCGATTGGCGGCGATAATCGCTTTACGCTGCTGCAGGGAGTGGAGCTGCCTGCAGGCTGGATAGGCAAAGTGCATGCTTGCCATCAGCTGCAAAAGGCGGCTTCAGGAGAATATTTATTGTTTGTGGATGCAGATATAAATTTCAATCCACAGGCTTTCGAGCAATCGTTGGCCCTGCTTCAGCAGACCAATTCGAAAGCATTGTCCGGTTTCCCCGCATTCGAAGTAGCTCCTTTTTTAAGTAAACTGCTCGTACCGATGCAGCATTTTGTGGTTTTCTTCCATTTGCCCTTAGCATTGGCCAACTATGCCTCATTTCCTGCTGCAACGGCAGCACACGGCGCCTGGATGCTTTTTGACAGAAAAACGTATGACGAAATTGGCGGCCATCAGTCTGTTCATAGTTCACTTGTAGAGGATGTCCATATTTCCCGGGAAATAAAAAAAGCCGGACATCGCATGATGCTGGCTAACATTACGAAATCTGTCAGCAGCAAAATGTACGAAACCAACAAGGAAGTATGGGAAGGTTTTTTGAAAAATAGTTATACAGGAATAGGACGCTCTCCTGCAATGGCTTTTTCTCTGACTTTGTTTTATATATTGTTTTATGTATCCCCTGCTGTTTTGGCTGTCATTGGCTTATTGATGTTTGAGCCGTGGTTCCTCCTTCCTTACCTGCTTATTAGCCTGCAGCAGCTTTATGTCATGATAAGAACACGCCAAAATCCGCTTCTGGCATTTCTGATGCCGCTCCAGGCTGCTGCAATGATCGCTGTTTTGCTGCATGCAATGCAAAAATCCCGCAGCAAGCAATCTTACTCATGGAAAGGCAGGAATTATTTATGAGCAAAACGATTATCATAGGCGGCGGCCTTGGTGGTCTATCCGCGGCTGTGACTCTTGCGAATGCTGGGATGGAAGTGGAGTTATATGAAAAAAATGACCATTTCGGCGGGAAGCTGATGCCCGTTCAACTGGGCAGCCACTCATTTGATTTCGGTCCAAATACAATCACCATGCCGGAAGTTTTTAAAGCGGTTATCGAACAGACGGGGGAAAACGTTTCCGATTATTTCGATTTGATTCCTTTACCGACACATACCAGAAACCACTTCCCTGACGGTCGGCATCTTGATTTTTCTTCCGACAAAGAAGTCATGCAGATAGAGTTGAATCGAATTGCAGCGGATGATGCGAAGAACTATACGTACTTCCTGGATGAAATCAGCCGTATCTACAATTTAGCGGAACGCTATTTCTTCCCTTCCACTTTCCAATCATGGCGAGATTACCTGTCTCCTTCATTAGGCAAGGCCCTGTTGCAAGTGCGGCCGATAGAAACGATGGATCATTTCTACAAGAGATATTTTAAAGATCCCGTTTTGCTGCAGGCATTTGGCCGTTATGCAACATATATCGGTTCATCTCCCTATAAAGCCCCAGCAACCTTTTCAATGATTGCTTATCTGGAATTGGTCGGCGGGGTGTATTACGCTAAAGGCGGAAACACACGCATTGCGGAAGGGTTTGCTGCTGTTGCCATAAAAAGAGGCGCACATCTCCATTCCAGTAAACCCGTCGCAAGAATAGTCGTCAAAGATGGAAAAGCTGCAGGGATAGAGTTGGAAGACGGTACTGTATCCGAGGCAGATGCTGTTATTCTGAATGGCGATCTGTTGACGGCCTTTACTCAACTAACCGCTGAAAGTGAACGTCCGTCTTTCAGCAATGAAAGGAGTGAATCCTTCGAGCCTTCCATTTCCGCGTTTGTGATATTGGCTGGTTTGAATACACGCTTGCCTGGACTGAAGCATCATAATGTCTATTTCTCTGGAGATTACCCGAGAGAATTTGACGAACTCTTTGAAAAGAAGAGCTATTCCGAAGAGCCGACAGTGTATATCAGCAACTCTTCAATTTCCGATCCGTCCGTATCGCCCGATGGAGACAATCTGTTCATTCTTGTAAATGCACCCGCTCTTACTTCAGAAGGTGATTTGCAAATAGATGCCGAAACTTATAAAAATCGGATATACGATTTTCTGGAGACCTATGGGCTGGATATCCGAAGCCATCTTGTTGAAGAAGAGGTCTTTACTCCTTCTTTTATAGCTGAAAATTTCAATGCTTTCCGCGGCGCATTATATGGCCCCTCCTCACATCGGAAAAAAGACGCTTTTTTGCGGCCTGCAAATGCCAGCCCGGATATCAAAGACCTCTACTTTGTCGGCGGCAGCACCCATCCCGGCGGTGGATCTCCGATGGTTACGATGAGCGGCCATAATGTTGCAAATCTCATTTTGAAAAAGTTCAACCTTCTGTAAACGAGAGAATCCCTATGGTAAAAAGACAAAATAAAAAATCAGCCGGATATTGATGGGCTGATTCTGGAGAGATATGCCCGCTTGAGGCATATCTTATTTTATTTGTTTTAAAGGCAAGCCAATATCTGTTGCTTGGATTGATCCGGCACAAAATGTTTTTGGCCGAATACGTTATAGTCTTTCTTTCGGATGGTCGTCAAGATTTCGCGGTACACCAAGCCGGCTCCTTTTACCGGAATCCTCGAACTGACCGGGTACTCATTTATCGTTTCAAACGCTTTTTGATAGTAATACTCCGCTTCTTTGGCCATCTCTTCCCAAACTGAAACAAAAGCAGGCGTTACTGTTTTTCTGCGCAGATCTTCTTCGTTCAAATTGTATTTTTTCATCAGTTCCGCTGGCAGATAAACTCGTCCCAAACCAAGATCTTCATCGATGTCCCTAAGAATATTGGTGATTTGCATTGCATAACCGAGTGCGATTGCCCCCTCTTTTAAAATCGCTGTTTTGCCGGGGGCCAGTACGGGCAATAGCATGAGCCCGACCGAACTGGCTACATGATAACTGTAATCCAATACATCATCCACAGTTCTGTAATATTTCATCAGCAAATCCATTTCCTGTCCGGCAA
This sequence comes from Planococcus halotolerans, assembly GCF_003289955.1. GTDB lineage: Bacteria > Bacillota > Bacilli > Bacillales_A > Planococcaceae > Planococcus > Planococcus halotolerans. Next base: position 353,911 of record NZ_QLZR01000001.1, read on the forward strand.
TCATACTGGCATACGCCTCATCGTCCATATCATAATTCCGGAAGACGTCAGAGAGGGCAAGCCACATGGGATTTTCCGCGTCGAAATTGCCAGCTAAAAAATCGTTGAATTCCTGCTTGAAGAGAGACAATTCACGGACGGGATCCGCACCTTCGTCCACAATATCATCCACTGTCCGGCAAAAAGCATAAATAGCCCATACCGCTTTCCTTTTTTCCTTTGGTAGCATTGAAAAGCTTTTGTAGAAACTTTTGGAATTGGCAGCAATAACTTCTTCGCAAAAACGATATGCTTGGTTTATTTCCATCAAGAACCTCTCCTCTCACTTAAGGAATCTTGTTCAATTTGCTCAGCAAGCAATTTTGCTCCTTGCATCACTATCGGAATACCTCCGCCAGGATGGACGGAAGCTCCCACTGCATACAGCCCTTTCGTATCGTAAGGCTTGACTTGCGGACGGAAAACACCAGATTGCAGCAGGGTGGGACCAATTCCAAAACTCCCTCCCCGGAACAGGCCAAAAGCTTCCGCATCGGCAGGCGTTCTTACTTCCATCCATTCGATTGATTCTTTTAATCCCGGAAACGACAGTTCTTCCATTCTGTCGATTACACCATCAATCCACTCTTTTTCGTTAGCCCAATCGACTTCCGAACTTGAAGGAACAGGGATCAGGGTGTACAGCACCCCTTTGCCCGCCGGCGCCAATGAATCATCGATTTTTGAAGGATGAAACGTATAAAATGCCGGATCTTCAGGTTTTTTCTTGTCGCTGAATACGTCTTTCATATGCCTGGCATAATCATTACCAATGAAGAATTGATGGACATTTACTTCATCATAGACCCGATCGAGGCCAAAATACAGCAATACACAGGCAGAAGATGGGACGAATTTTTTCTTTTTCCGATCCGGCAATAAGCGGGATACCATCGGGAAATCGCCGTTATACACAACAGCATCAAATTCTTCTCTGCCGGTTCCCAACTCCACTCCTGTTGCTTTTCCATTCTCCACTGTAATTTGCTTCACTGCTTGCCCTTTTCTGACAGTTATATTCGGCAGGCTGAGCAATTTTTCTTCAAGCAGCGGCACGATGCTTGCATAGCCTCCTTTCAGATAATGGACGCCATGCTCGTGTTCGCTAAAAGGGACAAGGGAATACATGCCCGGGGCACTGAAAGGATCTCCTCCTATATATAGCGACTGCAGCGTGTAAGCCAATTGAAGCCTTTCGTCAGTAAAATACCGGGACATCAATTGTTTGACGGAAAGCTGCGGCTTTAAAGCCAAAAGATTTTTAATGTTGCCTGGTGTAAAGAACTCTTTTTTCCTGACAAATGAATGCTCAAGAAAAGCAGATTTGCCGATCGCAAAGCGTTCTCGCCCTTCTTCCATAAAGCGTTTGAATCCTTCTTCCTGACCTGGAAAAACTTTCGCGACCTCTTCAATCTGCCGCTTGCTGTCCGGGTATTTCGTATATACTTTTCCGTCATTGAAACGAATGGTATAAAGAGGGTCGCAAAGCAATAATTCATATTTCTCTTTCGGAATTCCCGCTTCAGCCAATAGTTCCTGAAACATCTCGGGCAATAAAACAATTGTCGGTCCTTCATCGATTTTAAAGCCGTCCCGCTCAACGAAGTTCATGCGACCGCCAAGACGGTTTTCTTTCTCTATTATTGTTACTTCATGGCCTTTACCGCTTAAATACAATGCCCCCATAAGTCCGCCAATGCCGCCGCCAATTATTGCAATTCTCATGCAAATCCCTCCAGTGCAGGCAATGGAAGAATCGGTATTCCGCCGTTTCCATCTTTCTTCAATATACCATTGGCTGTGATTCGGGCGGATTCCAGAATGGTCGGCAAGCCGCTCCCCGGATGCGTTCCGCCTCCGACAAGCCAGCAATGCTTAAATTCTTCGAATTCATTGTGCGGACGGAATATCATCATCTGCGATAATTGATGCCCAAGATTGAATGTGGCTCCTTTATAGACAGAATAGTCCTGTTCCCAGCCAAATGGCGTCAGCACTTTTTCTGTTTCGATATGATCACGCAGATTTTTAAATTCCGTTTTCTCCTCAATAATATTCAATACAAGTTCCCTGAATTCCTGCTGTTCATTGTCCCAGCCGATATCACTGAAATTATTTGGAACCGGCGCCAATATGTAAAGTGCTGATTTCCCCTCAGGCGCAAGTGTCGGATCCGTAACACTGGCGTTTTGGATATAAATAGATGGATCTGCTGACAACAGTTTGGAATCCGTGATTTCTTCCACATTTTTTTTATAATCTTTCGCAAAAACAATTGTATGGTGGGAAAGGTCGTATTTTTTATCCAATCCCAAATAAATCATGAATGTGGAGCAGGAATATTTTTTCTTCTCCAGCTTTTCAGGAGTATATTTCTTGAGAATTCCCGGTTCAACAAGGTTTGTCATGACATGCGCAAAATCCCCATTAATGATTACTTCATCAGCGGCTTCACGGCTGCCGTCCTCAAAATCGACGCCTTTTACCGTACGGCCTTCAAGCCATAATTTTTTCACGCCTCTGCCTGTATGGATTGTGCCGCCAAGCTCGAGGATCACCTTCGCCATCGATTCCGAAAGCTGATTGACGCCGCCGATCGGATGGTAAATTCCATAAGCATGTTCCATATAAGACAAGATAGTAAATGCGCCTGGACATTCCCATGGCGACATTCCGAGATATTTGGATTGAAAAGCAAAAGCCAGCTTTAACCGCTCATCTTTGAAGTAACGTGAAAGCACGTCATACAGGCTCTTGTTCACTTCCAGTTCCGGCAATGCTTTCAGCACTTTAGGCTGAATCATGTGTGAAAACTTATCCATTTTTGTCTGCAGGATTGGGGATAGAACCTCCAATTTACGGCCGGTCTCTTTCATGAAACGTTCATAGCCTTCCCCGCCGCCTTCAAAATCTCTATCGATTTTAGCCTTCATCTCTTCCGCATTGCGCGTCATGATCAATTTTTGATCTTCAAATATCAATTCATACATCGGGTCTAATTCGACAGGCTGCATATAATCCGAAAGCTTCCGGCCGGCAACTTCAAACAGCTCTTCCACAATATGAAGCATGCTTAAGAAAGTCGGTCCCGTATCGAAAGTGAAATCTCCGAGTTTCAAGGCTGCATTACGCCCGCCGACGCGTTCATTTTTTTCATAAATATCCACTTTATATCCTTTTGCAGCCATAAGCATTCCAGATGCAAGCCCACCCGGACCAGCACCGATTATAATGATTCTCTTCGCCATATGATTACCCCATTTATGATTCTTTAGTTATACATTATTTATATAAAAATTATACAACAAGAATATTAATAAGACTAATATAAAGCTTTCAAACCATAAAAACACATTTTTTAAGCTTTAGGCGGTAGCCTAATCGAATTTTTTATCTAATCAGTTTCAAATTGGAAATATATTATAGATGTACCCTATCTAGCAGAAGAAGTAACTCCAGAAAGCAAATGACTAATTCAAAAAACGGGTCGGCAAGACTAATAGTGATTTTAAATACAAAAAAACCGCCTCTGAGAGAGACGGTTTGCTTAACTTTATTTTTTTGCCTTATGCACTTTCAGCGTTTTGCCTTTGATGGTCTTATTTTTCATTTCCTTTAAAACCATCGGGCCTTTGCCGTTCAGGATATCAATATACGTCACCGTATCCTGGATTTTTATGATGCCGATGTCTTCAGCTGTGACACCGGGAATGCTTGTCAGCGTTCCAACAAAATCAAAGGCACGCAATTTTTTCTTTTTACCGCCATTGAAATAGAGTTTCATAATATCCTTGTTTACCTGTTCGTTCTTATTGCGTTTAAGTTGCGGACGGCTTTCAAGTTTTTCAGTGAAAGCTTCCTCCGCTGCGTTTACTTCGCCCGCAGAAGGTGCAGTCTTTTCCGGAATCTCAAAATTGATATAGTCCTCGATTTCAGCCAGGAACTTATCTTCATGCGGCGTTACAAAGCTGATCGCTTTACCCGTTTTTCCGGCACGCCCTGTGCGGCCGGCACGATGGACATAGCTTTCCTTCTCTAACGGTATGTCATAGTTGATGACATGGCTAATGCTGTCGATGTCGATGCCTCGCGCTGCAACATCTGTCGCGACCAGATAACGGAATTCTCCGCGCTTGAAATCATTCATTACAGCAAAGCGATCTTCCTGCACCATACCGCCATGCAGTTTATCACAGGTATAATAATGCTTTTCAAGCTGTTCCATTACGAAATCAACGTTATCTTTCGTCCGGCAGAAAATGATGCAGCTGTCCGGATTTTCAACGATTGTCACATCACGCAACAAAGCGAATTTTTGTTTTTCTGCAACTCGGATCAGATAATGTTCGATCTGACTTTTCATCGTTTCAGATGAAGCGATTTCAATGTGTTCAGGCTGGTTCATATACTTTTGCTGCAGCTTCTCCACGTTTTCCGGCAATGTAGCTGAGAAAAGCATGGTCATGCGCTGTTTCGGCACTTTATTGATGATGGCTTCCACCTGTTCGATAAAGCCCATATTGAGCATTTCGTCCGCTTCATCCAACACTAAAAATTCGATGCGGTCCAGTTTCAGCGTACCTCGCTCGATGTGGTCGAGCACTCGGCCAGGCGTCCCCACAACCACGTGGCATTTCTGTTTCAGTTCTGCCTGCTGATAGGCAAACGGCTGTTTGCCGTAAACCGCAGCTGCTTTAATGCGCTTGAAACGCCCTATATTGGTAATGTCTTCTTTCACCTGATCAGCCAGCTCGCGGGTAGGTGTCAAAACTAAAGCCTGTGGCTTATTTTCTTCCCATTCGACCATTTCACATATCGGTATACCGAATGCGGCCGTTTTCCCGCTCCCTGTCTGTGACTTCACGGCGATATCCGTTTTCCGCAATGCAACAGGAATCACTTTTTCCTGCACTTCTGTGGGTTCTTTATAACCAAGCCCCTCGAGTGCCTTTAAAATCGGTTCACTTATTTTATAATCTTTGAAATTCTTGCTGTCCATATATAATTCTCCTTCTCCGTCCAAAACGCCAGATAGTTTCATTATTGCATGGATTTCGAGCAATCTCTATTAAACGATTATTAAGTTTAATTTGAGGTTTTATTGATCCAGCAGACTGACGGAAACTTTGACGTCAAGAGACTGGCTGCCCCCGCGGTATACGCCTTGCACGGGACTTACATCATTATAATCGCGCCCCACTCCTACACGGATATGATTCTCAAGCGCTTCAATGTTATTCGTCGGATCAAGGCCGACCCATCCTACTCCCGGCACCATAACTTCTACCCAGGCATGACTTGCAGCGTCGCCGACCAATGCCGAGTTTTCACCGACATATAAATAACCGCTGACATAACGGGCCGGAATATGCTTGCTTCTCAGGACTCCGAGCATGACATGGGTGATGTCCTGGCAAACGCCATTGCGGAGGCCAAAGGATTCGGACGCTTTTGTTGAAACATCTGTCAATTCGCCATTGTATGTGAAGTGGTCATGGATATAGTCCATTACATCTATTGCATACTGTACCGGATTGTCGAATTTGCCCAGCTCGCGATCCACCTGCATAATCTGTTCCGGATTCAAATAGGTATAGGCTGTATTGCTTAAGTAAGCCAAATAATGTTCACCGAATAATTTTGAATGGAAAATTGCGCGCATTTCCGGTGAATAATCAATCTGATGGATGAACGGACTTTTTTGGATGCTGACAATGGATGTTGTCTTCACTTGCAAATGCCGATGATGTTCAGCTATAAAGAAAGTCTCTACGTTATTGCCCCAAATATCAATATGCTCTTTTGTTAAAGAAGCAGGCGTGATTTCCGCCCTGTAGGATAAAAGCCGCTGGACTTCATCGGTTCTTGGTTTCAAGCGGATTGTGTTCATGCTTTGGTCGACAACTGTATCGTATTCAAAAATATTCGTATGCTCGATTTTATATTTCATAGAAGTGATTCCTTTCGCACTCCCCGTCTGGGTTTGGGTGCTCGTGTAGTTTTCGCTGTCGGGATCAATAAGGTAATATGTCTTGGAGAAAATTTGGCCGATTTCATTGCAGCCATTCTGGAATTCATTTAAAAAGTTCATCATGTCTTCCTGCTCAAGTTCCTGAAAATTAAAATTATCGAAATCAGCCGTCAGCTGATCAATTTTCGCAAACAGTTCCCAGGAGTAATGGGACACTTTGCCGTCTTCCAATTTAACGATCGCTTCCCGCATATGATCTAAACAATAGCGGATGGACCGCGGAAAACTCGAATTCGAGACCAGGAATGATAAGACAAGGGAAGGGTCCATTTTCGGCGGATTCACTTTCAAATAAGCATCATATCCATTTGTCATCCGTAAAGCGGCTAACCAGTAATAATAGTGTTCCGATTGCTGGGCCTCTTCCTTTGCGAGCGTTCGTTCACATACAATATTGAGGATTCGTGCAGTTTTCTCAGCACGTTCCAGCCATTTTCCGATTTTGATCATCTGGTACTCGACACCGCGCGACATGGAAGATTCCACGATGCCTTGCGAAGTTAAAGCGGTGTTTTTGACTTTCTGGAGAAATTCCTGCATTTCACGAACAGAAAGGTTTTCTGTATCCATATCCTGCAGCGCCAGATAGCATCTGTTCCAGACTTCCCAATAATCATCCGTAATATGATCCCGGCTAACCCGGGCATTTTCACGGATGAAACGGACACAACTTGCCACGGAATTGAAATTCTCCTCTTCCATTGCAAGATAATAGACAAGCTGATCTTCATTATAAGCAGGCAAGGACTTGATATACTCCATCATATCTGTTGAAGCGCAAATTTCAAATATGAGTTTCCAATCATCGTCCCTGACCAATTCTTCATCAGATGCTTCGATCATCTGTAATAATTGCACATCCAGAATCCGCGCGTTATTTTCCGCACGTTCTGCGTTTCTTGACATCCAGTATAAGGAATTTGCAACTCGGCTCAGCATTCAGGAATCTCCTCCTTCTTCTTTTTTCTTAAATACCCATGTATCTTTTCCGCCGCCGCCCTGCGAGGAGTTGACTACAAGCGACCCTTCCTTAAGTGCGACGCGCGACAGGCCTCCCGGCAGAACGTTCGTTTCTTTGCCACGCATTACAAATACCCTTAGATCCACGTGGCAAGGGTAGAATTTTTCCCCTTGATAGGCAGGTGCCCGTGATAATTTAATCGTGGGCTGCGCGATATATTGATGTGGTGATTCTATTATCTTTTCACGGAAAATCTCAATCATTTCTTTGGATGCGTGGGGACCAACCAGCATATCGTATCCTCCGGATGCCCCAACATTTTTTACGACAAGCTCTTCCAGATGATCGAGTACCCACTCCCGTTCCTCTTTATTCTCGAGAAGGTACGTTTTAACATTATCAATCAAAGGCTCTTCATCCAGATAATAGCGAATCATTTCCGGTACATAAGCATAGATTGCCTTGTCATCAGCGACGCCATTCCCAATACCGTTAAGAATAGCCACATTGCCATTTTTATAAGCCTGCAATAAGCCTGGTACTCCTAATGTGGAATCCTCGTTAAACGCTTCGGGATCCAGAAAATCGTCATCGATTCGCCGATAGATGATATCCACTCTTTTCAAGCCGCGGATTGATTTCATGTAAACAACATTTTTCTTTACCACCATATCGCGTCCTTCTACAAGGTCGATTCCCATTTGCTGCGCAAGGAAAAGATGGTCATAATATGCCGAATTATACATTCCCGGCGTCAGCAGCACAGCAAAAGGTTTGCCTTTTTGAGTAGCTGGTGCATGATCGAGGATCGCTTGATGCATATGAGTCATTTGATGTTCGAGGGTTTGAACAGAATGTTTCGCAAAAAACTCCGGATAAACCTGCCTCATCACATAGCGATTCTGGTAAACATAGGACATCCCCGATGGATTGCGAAGATTATCCTCGAGCACGTGATATTTCCCATGCTCATCCCGGATCAGGTCGATGCCTGCAAGAAAGATGTGATTTTTCAAAGGAATCTCGATTCCTTTTACCTGTTTTTCATAATAATATGGATTTTCTTCAATCAGATTTCTTGGGACAATGCCATCTTGAAGAATCTTTTGTTCACCATAAACATCCTCGAGAAACATATTTAATGCTTCTGCACGTTGGATCATCCCTTTTTCGACAACTTCCCATTCTTCGGGCGGAATGATAATTGGCACGAAATCGAATGGCATCGTCCTTTCTGTCCCGACATTATTATTGTAGACAGTAAATGTTATGCCTTGTCGCAGAAAAGATAATTGAGCGGTCTCATGCTTTTCGCGCAATTCTTCCTCACTGAAGTGCTGGAGTAATTGAAAGAAGTTTCTATAATGAGGTTTTGGCTGCTTATCTTCTTCGAACATTTCATCATAAAATGGTTTTACCGTATACGATTGAAACATAATTCCCCTCCTCTTTCCATTTCGTAATATTCCGACAATTATGTGGAAAAAAACTACCACTCACTATCTGCGAGTGGTAGCCTGATGTGCTCACATTTATTTGTCGAAGGTTGTATCGCTCTTATCCTTCTTCGACGTTTCTTCGTCAATTCCCTTTTTTAAGGAATCGGTATATTCCGTGCTGCCGCCAAATGCTCCGCCGCTCGGACTCGATTCATTGAACGGGCTTCCTGTTTTTCCAGATTCGTTTTTATCGGAAGAACCTGAACCGGTTGAACTCTCTGAACCACCCTGTGATTTCTCACCGACTTCATCCTGAAGAGTTTTATCTGCTTTATCCAGCATATCTTTTTCCTCGTCCATCATTTTCTGCTGGCTGTCGATAGCGCTTTTGACTGATTCTACTGCTTTTGATACGTATGGTTTGGCCTTATCGACCATTCCACCCGATTGTTCATTGAAGCGCTCCAGTCCTTTTTTCACGTTCTCTTTCATATTGCCCGATTGTGCAGAACCCTCGGAATTCGTTGATGTACCATTTGAGTCAACTTTTTTCTGCGCCATTGCGGAACCAATTGCCGCACCTATACCTAATAATACTAATTTACCAAACATACCGCCTGAACGTTTTGCCATGGGAATCTCTCCTTCTCAGTATTTAAATACACTGTGTTCTTATTATTTACTAATTCAGGGCGTCCTAAACATTTTCCCTACTAAAAAAGACACTCTGCTTTTCTGCCAGGTGTCTTGTGTAGGGAAATTCATCCTATTAAATTTTGCCTTCCTGCTGCAGAACCTGTTCAAAAGCACCCACAACATCAGGATCATACTGAATGCCTGAAAGTCTGCGAATTTCCTCCATCGCATACTCCGGTGTATAGGCTTTACGGTAAGATCGGTCTTCGGTCATCGCGTCAAACGTATCGCAAACTCCGATAATTTTTGCTTCCAGCAGAATTTCGTCTGCTTTCAAGCCGAAGGGATAGCCTTTTCCGTCAATGCGCTCATGATGCTGTTCGACAATAACAGCAAGCTTTTTATAAGCTGTTTTCCTAAGCATGTCTGCACCATCGCCCGGATGCTTTTTAATCATATCAAATTCCTCATTCGTCAATTTACCCGGTTTATTCAAAACTTCTTCAGGAATATTTATTTTACCAATGTCATGAAGGATTGCAGCGAGAAAGAGATTCTCAATTCTCTCCTTGGTCATCCTCATTTTTGCGGCTACCTGAATAGCATATTTAGAAACCCGGGAACTATGCATAAAGGTATATCGATCTTTGTATTCGACTGACTCACCAATTTTACGCAGTTCTTTGATTTCTTCACTCAATGAATGAAATACTAGGACATTTGAAACTGACAAAAAGGTAACATCCGTTTTTGCTGTAATATGAACAGGTTCATCCAAATCACTCACTGAAAAAAAGTCCTCAGCAGAGAGTATCAATTTGAAACCATCTATTTCCAATTCCATTTCACCATTTAATATATAGAAAAATTCTTGTACGTCTTCATCTTCACCAGGAAAAAGTATCATTAATTTATCTTTTAAAACAGTTTGTTTCATTACTTCCATTCCTCCACCACGCCCTAACAAACTAAGAGTAGTGGAACCACTTTTCACTGTTTCAAGATATTCATTTTTTAATATCTCCAAGCCTTTCACAAAGACACTTCCTTCCAATAAAAAAAGCACTATGAGAGTTTTGATTTCCTATACTCTCATAGTACTCCATTTAAATGTCCTAAAACAATAGCAATTACCAGTCCATTACTTTAATCGGGTCAATCATTCTTACCCGATCAGCGAACTGAACTTGTATCCATTCCATTTCAACTGTAAGGCCGGCTGCCGTTGCTTTTTCCATGCCTTTCAGCGTCATAGCTTGAGTTTTTGAACTCAAATCAGCAATTTCTGCTTCCACTTTCACATCATACTTATTCCAGGCTTCAGCCTTTTTTTGTGCGTCAGTCGTTTTAGCTGCTTCCGCTAAATAATCTGCATACATGTTTTCGGCTTTCACTTGAACTTTAGCGATTTCCGCATAGATTTCATTGTTTACTTTATATACTTCTGCCAAAGCAGTTGCTGTTTCCGGACTCATTGCTGGTTCCGTCGTTTCAGCAAACCCTCCGCCCGTGTATGCAGCAAAGATTAAAAGCAATGAAAAAAGTGCAGTGATTGAATATTTCTTCAACATTCTGTTTCCTCCCCTTTTCTCTGGTTATGCTTGAATAGACAGACAAATCCCGCTTGGAATTGAACCTATTCTACTGCAAGCCCTTCATTTTCAAGTATAAATGAACTAGGCACAAAGAACAATGTCCACTTGTAAATTTTACAAAATAAAATAAGCCGGAAAAATTCCGGCCTTATTTTATGGCAATACTGTCGCTCCCATTAAATAACGGTCGCACTCTCTTGCTGCTTCGCGTCCTTCGTTAATTGCCCAGACGATCAAACTTTGTCCCCGGCGCATATCGCCTGCAGCGAAAATTCCTTCCGAATCTGTTGCATACTTTCCGTATTCAGCTTTGACACATGAATTCGGTTCAACAGCTACATCCATTTGCTGAATCAAACCTTGTTCCGGCCCACTGAAGCCAATGGCAATTAATACAAGATCCGCCTTCCAGACCTTTTCTGTTCCCGGAATCTCTTCCCTCACACGATTGCCTTCTTCGTCGATGCGCAATTTCACGTTTACTGTATGAACTTCTTTTACATTGCCTGATTCATCTCCGACAAATTTTTTCGTCATGACAGCATATGCTCTCGGATCTTCTCCGAAAGTGGCAGCAGCTTCCTTATGCCCGTATTCTACCCGATGTACTTTTGGATATTGCGGCCACGGATTCCCCTGCTCATCGCGTATCGCACCCTTTTTGTCATAGACATCGAATTGGACAAGGCTTTCACAATCATGGCGGACAGCTGTAGCGAGACAATCTGTACCGGTGTCGCCGCCTCCAATGACAATGACATTTTTACCTTTGGCTGAGATGAAATTGCCATCTTCGAAGTTCGAATCCAATAGGCTCTTTGTGCTGGCATGCAGAAAATCCATGGCATAGTGAACGCCGCCAAGTTCCCTGCCTTCCACTTGAAGGTCACGGTGAACTGTTGCACCGGTGCACATAATAACCGAATCAAAATCTTCTTTTAATTGATCAGCGGCATAATTCTTGCCGATTTCAACATTTGTTTTAAAGGTGATGCCTTCCTGTTTCAGAATTTCCACACGGCGAACCACCATTTCATAAGGCAGTTTCATTTCCGGTATGCCGTAGGTCAGCAAGCCGCCAACCCGGTCATTTTTTTCAAAGACGGTAACCCAGTGGCCCGCTTTGTTTAATTGAGCCGCTGCTGCGAGTCCTGCCGGACCCGATCCGATAACCGCCACATGTTTGCCTGTGCGTGTCTCTGGAGGCTCAGGGACTACCCAGCCTTCTGCAAATCCACGTTCAATAATTGAACGTTCAACAGTTCTGATGGCTACCGGCGGCTCATTGATGCCCAGTACACAGGAGCCTTCGCATGGCGCCGGGCAAGCCGTACCTGTAAACTCAGGAAAATTGTTTTTCAAATGCTCACGGCGCAGCGCTTCCTTCCACTGCCCTCTGTATACCAGGTCATTCCATTCAGGGATCAGGTGATTGACCGGACAGCCGGTCGTCACATTTTCCAATTCCATGCCGGTGTGGCATGTCGGCACTCCGCAATCCATGCAGCGGGCCCCTTGTTTCTGAACTTCTTCATTTGTTAACGGAATCGTATAGTCATTCCAGTCATGTGTCCGTTCAGCGGGGTCACGTTCTTTCAGCGTCTGTCTGTTATATTCCATAAATCCAGTGCTTTTCCCCATCATATCCCTCCCTAATTAATTCTATTTAAAGGTAATTTTCTATTTTATGCTTTCCTGCATTTTACTTTCTTCAAAGGCTGCCATTTCTGCATCGAATTTCGTCATGCCGCTGTCCTGCAATTTGCTGATACGGTCATTGATCTGCAAATAAGCTTTCGGTATGACCCGAATGAATTTGGCAGAGAATATCTCCCAATGCTCCAAAATCCGTTTTGCATTTAAACTTCCTGTGTAGCGGAAGTGACTGTCAATCATTTTACGCAGTTCTTCGATTTCCTGCGGCTCTGCCAGAGGCTGAAGATATACCATATCCGTGTTGCAATACTGGCTGAAAGTTTCGCCTTCATCCAGCACATAAGCGATGCCGCCTGACATTCCGGCTGCAAAGTTTTTGCCCGTATTCCCTAGAATGACGACACGTCCGCCTGTCATATATTCACATCCATGGTCTCCGACGCCTTCAACAACAATATTAGCGCCACTGTTTCGTACGGCAAACCGTTCTCCTGCCATGCCGTGGATATACGCTTCTCCGGCTGATGCACCATAGAAAGACACATTTCCGATAATAATATTCTTTTCAGGAATAAATGTAGAGTCTGGAGCCGGTTTAACGATTATCTTTCCACCGGATAAGCCTTTTCCGACGAAATCATTCGAATCTCCGATTAACGTCATCGTCATTCCCTGTGGGATGAATGCGCCAAAACTCTGTCCGGCTGATCCCTGGAAATTCAATTTGACTGTATCCTCCGGCAATCCTTCAGCACCGTATCGTCTTGAGATTGCACTGCCGATGATAGTACCTGTAGCTCTGTGGATATTGCGGATCGCTGTATACACTTCAACCGGTTCGCCGGTTTTTATCGCGTTGCCGCAGCGCGGAAGAAGTTCCTGGTAATCCAGGGTCTGGATCAAACCGTGATCTTGCTTGATTGTAGCGTAGCGTCCAACTTTATCCGGAAGATCCGGCTGGTAAAGCAGCGCTGAGAAATCGACGCCTTTCGCTTTCCAGTGGTCGATTGCTTCATTCACTTCCAAAACGTCCGTTCTGCCAATCATTTCATTGATTGAGCGGAAGCCGAGCTGAGCCATTAATTCGCGTGCTTCCTGAGCGATAAAGCGCATGAAGTTGACGACATGGTCCGGGTCTCCGCCATATTTTTTGCGGAGCTCTGGATTTTGGGTCGCGATGCCGACCGGACATGTATCCATATGGCAAACACGCATCATGACGCAACCGAGCACAACGAGTGGCGCTGTGGAAAAACCATATTCCTCGGCTCCCAAAAGTGCCGCCATAACTACATCGCGCCCCGTCATCATTTTACCGTCTGTTTCCACTACAATACGGTCACGCAACCCGTTCAATAGAAGAGTCTGGTGCGTTTCCGCCAATCCTATCTCCCACGGCAGGCCGGTGTGTTTTAAACTTGTCTTCGGCGCTGCTCCGGTGCCTCCGTCGTATCCGCTGATCAGTACAAGATCCGCGCGTCCTTTTGCAACCCCAGCCGCTATAGTTCCAACTCCCACTGCAGAAACCAGTTTTACGCTGATGCGTGCATAGGGATTTGCATTCTTCAAGTTAAAGATCAATTCCGCCAAATCTTCGATGGAATAAATATCGTGATGCGGCGGTGGAGAAATCAGTTCCACTCCGGTCGTCGAGCCGCGGACTTCTGCAATCCACGGGTAGACTTTCTTGCCCGGCAAATGGCCGCCTTCACCCGGTTTTGCTCCTTGCGCCACTTTAATCTGGATCTCATCCGCATTGACCAGGTAATGACTCGTTACGCCAAAGCGGCCTGAAGCCACTTGCTTGATCGCGCTTCTGCGGTTTGTGCCGTCTTCGTCCGGGATGAAGCGGGAAACTTCTTCTCCGCCTTCACCGGAATTACTGCGTCCACCGATTTTATTCATGGCAACAGCAAGCGCTTCATGCGCTTCTTTGCTTATTGATCCATAAGACATTGCACCAGTTTTGAAACGCGCGCAAATATCTTCGACGCTTTCGACTTCTTCAAGAGGCACCGGTGTACGATCTTTAAACTTCAACAATCCACGCAAAGATTGGAGATTCGCTTTTTCATCCGTCAAAAGCGCTGAATATTTTTTGAAGACGTTGTAATCATTTGTTCTGCAGGCTTGCTGCAGTGTATGGATCGTCTTCGGGTTGTATTGATGGTCTTCCCCATTCTCGCGGTATTGGAATTCATCGCCGGATTCAAGATCGCCGTCGCTGCCTTCCTGCTCTGGATAGGCTCTTGCATGCCGCATGAGCACTTCTGTCCCGATCATATCGAGGCCGATACCGCCAAGTCGCGAGGAAGTGCGGGTGAAGTATTTTTCGATTACATCGAGACGGATACCCACAGCTTCAAATATTTGGGCTCCTCGATAACTTTGGATTGTTGAAATGCCCATTTTTGACAGCACTTTAATGATGCCGTCAGTGACTGCTTTAATGTAAACAGTCTCAGCCTGCAGGTAATCCGTGCCTTCGATATCTTTAACTTCGATTAAATTGCGGATTGTATCATATGCCAAATACGGATTGATACCCTCGGCACCGTACCCCAGAAGCACCGCAAAATGATGCACTTCCCGAGGTTCGGCAGATTCCAGCAAAATACTCACTTTTGTTCGTATGCCTTCCCGGATCAGGTGGTGATGCAAACCGGATACAGCCAATAAAGCCGGTATTGCAGCATTGTCCTTATTGGCTCCTTTATCAGATAAAACCAACAGGACTGCTCCATCTTTATAAGCTGCATCCGCTTCTGCAAACAGCGATTGGAGCCGTTCCTCCATCGCCTCTGCTCCACCGGAAACAGGAAACAAAATCGACAGCGTCACCGCTTTGAACTCGTCCATCGGATTGTATCTGAGTTTTTCCAATTGCCTATTCGTAAGCAATGGTGTCTCAAGTCTGATGTGGCGGCTGCTCTCCGGAGACGGCTGCACCAGATTGCCTTCTGCGCCGATTGTCGTCCGTGCAGCCGTGATAATCTGTTCACGTATAGCATCTATCGGCGGGTTCGTGACCTGGGCGAATAGTTGTTTAAAGTAATTGTAAAGCAGCTGCGGCTTCTTCGATAACACGGCTAGTGGTGAATCGTAGCCCATGGAACCCACTGGATCTTTGCCTTCAGTTGCCAGAGGTTTAATGATTTTTTGAACTTCTTCCATGGTATAGCCGAATGCCAATTGCTGTTTGATCAAGGATTCCGTTACGTCATAGTTTTCCTGCACTTCCGGATCCGGTAAATCTTCTAAATCCAGCATATTCTGTTCTACCCAGTCTTTATAAGGCAATTCCGCTGCAATCTGCAATTTAATCTCATCATCCGGGATAATTTTCCCTTCTTCCAGATCAACCAGCAGCATTTTGCCTGGGCGCAGGCGGTCTTTGTATATAATATCGTCTGAAAAGATATCCAAAGCGCCAACTTCCGATCCCAAAACGATCATGCCGCTTTTGGTCACATAATAACGTGCCGGACGAAGACCATTGCGGTCAAGACAAGCGGCAATCTGGTTGCCATCGGTAAATACAAGTGCTGCAGGTCCATCCCAAGGTTCCATCAAGGTACTGTGGTATTCGTAGAAATCCTTCTTCTCTTTCTTGATAGTCGGATCATTGACCCATGGTTCCGGTACCATCATCATCGCAGTGTGGGCAAGCGAGCGCCCCGATAAATGAAGAAATTCAAAGCAATTGTCAAACATCGAAGAATCACTTCCACTTTCATCGATGACCGGCAGCACTTTTTTCAAATCTTCCTCATTGAAATACGGAGAATGGCACATGGCTTGGCGAGCGCGCATCCAATTGACATTGCCCCGTAATGTATTGAATTCACCGTTGTGTATGGAATAGCGATTCGGGTGGGATCTTTGCCAGCTGGGAAATGTATTGGTGCTGAAACGGGAGTGGACTAAGGCCAACGCCGATTTGAATTCGGGATGGTTGAGGTCGATATAAAACGAATCCAGTTGTTCGGGAATAAGCATCCCTTTGTAGACGATTGTGCCAGCCGATAAACTGCTGAAATAGACGTCCTTGAATTCCGGGTCTGCACCCATTTCCTGTTCGATTCTTTTGCGGATGATATAAAGCCTTCTTTCAAGATCCATCCGTCCTTTAAGTTCTTCAGCCGCTTCAATAAAGACCTGTCTGATTACCGGCTTGGTTTTTGTTGCCACTTTGCCGACAAATGAGTCATTTACCGGAACCGGCCGCCAGCCGAGACATTGCTGTCCTTCTTCTTCAATAATCCGCTGAATGATGTTTTTTGACTTCATACGGATATCGTAATCCTGCGGCATGAAAATCATACCGATGCCATATCGGCCTTCTGCCGGAAGGATAATTCCTTCTTTTTCACATTGCTTCTGGAAAAAACGGTGGGGAATCTGTGTAAGTATTCCTGCGCCGTCACCCGTACTCGTATCAGACGACTGTCCTCCCCTATGCTCAAGGTTACAAAGGATGTTAACTGCATTCTGGACAATCGAGTGGGTTTTTTCCCCATTTATATTTGCAATCATTCCTATGCCGCAAGCCTCATGCTCCTGTTCCGGATCATAAAGTCCCTGGGCTTTCGGGTACTCTCTTTTTATCATGATGTTTCCCCCTTTAACACAGTGAAGTGTCATAATATTAGGATAGTATATCATATAAACTGAATAAATATAAAATTACAATTAAATTTAATAGTCAAAAATAACTGTAACCGCTTACATTTTTATGATATGTACAATAAAAAAACACTCCCGTCCGCAGACAGGAGTGATCAGTTATTTATGGGTTCAAAAGTATGGATAGCTGACAAGAAAGCTTCACCGTATTTTTCGAGTTTATTGGCGCCGACCCCGTTGACTTCGAGGAATTCTTCGGGTGTTTTCGGCCGTCTCGCACACATATCCTGCAACGTTTTGTCAGAGAAAATGACAAATGGCGGAACGCCGCCTTGATCCGCCAGCTCTTTACGGATTTTACGCAATTCTTCGAAAAGGGGATCGTTGTCGGCAATCTGTTTCGTTACAACGGCTCCTTTTCGCAGAACCTTGCGTTTCCCGAGAAGCACGTCTCTTCCTCCATCAGGAACATAGATAGTGGGGAACGAACCTTGTTCGACTGCCAGCAATTCCTGGGAAATCATAAATTCGATCAAATTGGAAACTTCTTTGGCACTGTGATGTTTCAGAATTCCATACGTCGATAATTTATCAAAACCGAAATCCAGTATTTTTTTATTGCGTGAGCCTGTCAGCACTTGGGCAGTCATCATCTTGCCAAATTTTTGGCCCATACGGATTACACAGGACAGCACCATTTGAACGTCTTTAGTGACGTCAAGGCTTTCACGGTCATCCACACAATTTCCGCAATGCCCGCATTCGCCGGCAGAATCATCGCCGAAATAATGAACAATGAATTGCTGCAGGCAATTCTCGGTATGGCAATAATCCACCATGCCCTGCAGCTTGACCAGCTCTCCTGGAATCCGGCTTGGGTCTTGCGCCTGGTCAATCAGGAAGCGCTGTGTTTGTACATCCTGCGAAGCATAGAGGACCATGCATTCACTCGGCAGTCCATCGCGTCCTGCCCGTCCCGCTTCCTGATAATAACTTTCCATATTTTTCGGCAGCTGATAATGCACAACATATCTGATATTGCTTTTATCGATACCCATTCCAAAGGCATTCGTAGCAACCATGACTGTTACTTCGTCATTAAGGAACTGCTCTTGGCCTGCTCTTCTCTGGTCGTCCGGCATCCCTGCATGATATTTCGCCGCTTTAATGCCTTTTCTCAAAAGCATCTCATATACAGAGTCCACAGTTTTTCGGGTGGCCGCATAAATGATGCCTGCTTCTTTATCATTTTTC
Source organism: Planococcus halotolerans (assembly GCF_003289955.1). Taxonomy (GTDB): domain Bacteria; phylum Bacillota; class Bacilli; order Bacillales_A; family Planococcaceae; genus Planococcus; species Planococcus halotolerans. The sequence continues at coordinate 372,148 of NZ_QLZR01000001.1, forward strand.
TGGACATATTCCTTAAGGAAACGTTCCCGGTCTTGGCCTCGGATAACAGAAAACGTCAGATTCGCACGTTCAAAGCCCGTCATAATCGTGTGACGTTCTTCTATATTTAAAATACGGCAAATATCTTCCCGTACCTGCGGCGTAGCAGTTGCAGTCAGTGCCAAAACTGTCGGGTTATTCGGGAATAGTTCCATCATGCGGCTGATCAGCCTGTAGCTTGGACGGAAATCATGTCCCCATTGGGAAATACAATGCGCTTCATCGACCGCAATCAATGGCACATGGACACCCTGCAGTTCATTCAAAAACATTTCAGAATCCAGCCGTTCTGGCGCAATATACAATAATTTTACAGCTCCGCGCTGCACATCGTATAAAGTTTCCCGAACTTCATCGAAATCCATCGAACTATTTATATAAGCAGCCGGAATCCCAGCTGCCAGCAATGCATCCACTTGGTCTTTCATCAACGAGATCAATGGCGAAACTACAATTGTCGTCCCTTCCATAACCATGGCCGGAATCTGGTAGCACATCGATTTCCCGCCGCCTGTCGGCATGACGCAAATCGAATTGGATCCTTCAAAAACTTGTGAGATCGCTTGTTCCTGACCGGTCCGGAATGTTTCATAGCCAAAATAGGTCTGCAGTAATTCTCTTGCTTTTTCCAACAATAGTAAACACTCCTAAAACTCGATTCGTACTGCCTAGCTTACCATATTTCAGGCTGTTTTTCTTTTGACAGACAGTAAGAAAAGCGAGAGCGCCCGTTTAGCTCTGAAAGGCATAAGACGGTTCAATGAAGTGGCGGTTTATGCCACGTAATTGAAATGGCTTATGACCCGAAGAGTTGGGCCGCTCGAGTCTGGACAGAAATCCGCTCCTTTTAAAGCTTTCTCAAACATAAACATGTATACTTTCTTATCCAGTCAGAAAAAACGCCAAAAGCAAAAGCTTTCGGCGTCGCAATTAATCATTTTTATATCTTTTCCAATATGAAAAAATAAGGGATTTCAGCAGTTTTTTCATCCATCATTCCGAGCAGGACACCCTCCTCGATTTTCCTGAAATGATCAATAATCGGCAAATTATCATATATCATCGCCGCACTTACTTTCCCTCGGTGCAGCACTTTGCGCATACGTGCTTTTCCGCCGACAGCTTTTATCAGTTTTCGGCTGTCCATCATTGGCACCGGATCAACCGCAAAAACATTGCCGGTCGGGCCTTCGAACAGCAGGGGATCGACGTTTTCAGCATCATGAAAGGCTTTTCCATACCAATTCAGTCTTTTCAGCAGACCGTCCATTGGGTGGCCGGTATGAAATTCCTTTCCGCGCCAAGTACCCGGCAGTTCTTCAAGAGACACTTCGCCAAATTGATCAAACAATCGGCATGCAGTATGTGTATCTGTCCCGCCTTTTTCCAAAATCAACCTGAATTCATTCAGAGCATCCATCTCTTCACCCCTCAGATTTCAAGATCCCAATGCTTCGCTTCTTCCTCTTTCATTTGCTTCTCGGTTTCCTGTGGATAGACCGTACGGAATTTATGATTGTCCTGTGGAATCACTTCCACCATTTTGGCAATCATGTCGTCCGCATCATATTGATCTTCGAGTGCCTGATCGGCTTCTTCCATATCTTCTTTTTTGGTGAAATGAATTTTTTCATCGTACCATTTCCATTTTGCTTCTGCACTGCGGTCATTGAAACCAGTATCAAAGGCGCCCGGATTAATAGTTGCCACCTGCACGCCAAAGCCTTCCAATTCTTTTCGCATCGTTTTCGCAATCGCTTCAATGGTATGTTTGGTTGCGGTATATGGACCTACATACGGTGTTGACATGATGCCAGCCATTGAAGACATGAAAATGATTTTGCCTTTTCCTTTTTCGACAAATTTACGAGCAGCAATCTGGGCGGTTTCAAGCGTACTGAATACATTGACCTCAAAAAGTTCCCGGAAATTCATCATTGGCACTTCCCCGAGCGGTCCACCTTCATTGACTGCAGCATTGGCTACAAAGATATCAAAATCGTAGTCATACATCTGCGCAAGATCCTGCGGGTTTTTGATGTCCATTTTAAAAATATCGAGTTTTACATTTTCAGCTTCTGCCGCTTCCATTAATGAGGTTACTTGCGGTGCAGTTTCGACCGGGGCAATAACCCGGTAGCCTTTCTTCGCCAGGCCGAGAGCCGTGCCTTTAGCAAGGCCGCTTCCTGCCCCTGTAATAAAAATCGTTTTCGACATGAAAAATCCCTCCTGAAGTTTTCTTTTCCTAATGGATATCTTCCCCTCATATTTCGGACTAAACAAAAAATCGGCAAGATGCTCATATGCGCACCTTGCCGATTTTGGGGTTTGGGTCAATTCCCCCAATTTTTATTATCAAATTCTGCTGCATATTTCTCGTATTTCGCTAAAGCATCCCGTAAGGCTTTTTCATTTTTCGCCAACATCCGCTCTCTGGTCTTTTTCCGTTTGAAACGCATGCCATATGCAAGTTGCGCTTCTTCATTGGCTTCATTCAACGTTCGGAATTCCCATGCAACGTCTCCATCAGGATCTTTCAGAAGCGAAGCAAGCAAGGAGGTTTTCCGGTAAAGCTCTTCGATCGTATATTTATCTTGGTCCCTGTGCAGCAAGCCCGCAATTATACAAGCGGGAATTTCTTCATCCACCCCTTGTGAAAGGTCGGTCAAAAGCTGGATCATGGTGCGCCTGTCACTTGCAAGCGACAGAACATAAAATACGTGGGGGATATCTTCAGTTGGGGTATTTTCAATAAACTCATCCAGTTCTTCAATCAATTCTTTCGGCTTAAAATGATCAATAAGCATGCCAAGCCGATACGTTTCGTATAAGGTATAGCGTTCCATGGATTAATCGCCTGCTTTTCAAAAAATTAGCTGATTCTCTAAGCACTTGCAGCATGCCGATGCCTGTAATGCTTATATCCGTATTCTGACTTTATCATAAAACCTGCCGGGTCAGACAATGTTGGAATTTCATACTGTCCTTCTACAATAAAAAAACCCATTCCAAATACCGGAATGAGCAGCCGTGACACAAGCAGACAGTTATGAAGTTGCCACACCAAAGCTTCCCATGCGCCGTTTCACTTTAATATAGGAAGCAGCTTCCGCAATTTCATCCCGATTCAGCGGCTTGTTGTCCAACAACAGGTTATAGTCTGCAAAACTCGTCAAGTTCAGGAGGTCAAGGTCAATCATACGTTCTTCTCTATCCAATAAATTATCGATTGAAACATCAAAGTAATCCGCTAGGCGTGCAAGGTGGCTGACGGAAATTTGTTTTTTGCCGCTTTCATAAGCCCAAATCGTACTTTTTGCAAAGCCGATATCTTCCGCAAGTTTTTCTGGCGAAATCCCTTTTTCTTCACGTAGTTGTTTTATCTTTTTGCTTAAAACTTCCATTTGGCTAATGCTCCTTCTTTGTTAAAATTCTAACTATTTAAAATATACTGTAACTTAAGCTTAATTACAATATCTTTATATAATATTTTGAATATATTTTCGAATATTTTGTGAACTTTTTAGACACATATAATTTAATAACCCTAATAACCGCGCTATAAGTTTCGTTAAACTAAATATTAACTGGTTATTATTGTTCATTTAATAATTATATTAATAAAAAATACTGTATATTTGATATTTAATACCCATTTTTAATAAATGTTTAATATATACAAATTTTAAAACAAAAAAAAGCAATAGCATCCGCCATCGCTCAAAAAAAAATTATAGTTACACATCGTTAGTTATACGCATACCAAGTTGTCGGGCGAAAGCCAACGCCTGATTCGGAGAAACTGTGCAGCCAGCCAACTTTTCAATGGTCACTTGTATATTTTCAAACCGGTTCGTACTAAGGTCGATGCCTTTAAGGTCTGTTTCAGCAAAATTAATCTCGTCCATGTCACAAGCCGAAAATATTGTTTCCTTTAACTCGGCTTCATAGAAATCTGCCTGCCGCATTGATGAGTTTTCAAATTTCGAGAACGTGCAAAGTGAAAAACCGAATACCGCATAATTAAGGACACATTCAGTAAACAGCGTGTGGCGGACTCCCGCTTCCACAAAGTTCGTCCCCATTAGCTTGGAATTGCGGAACTCTGTACGATGGAAAACACATCGGCTGAAGTCTGCATTAGAAAGGTCGCAATTGATAAAGACAACGTCTACGAATTCGCTCCTGGGCCAAACGATATCGACAAAACTTACATTCTCGAATACCACTGTATCAATATGCAATGCACGCTCCGCTTCAAAATCAATGGTTTCCTGTGATATTCGGCAATTTGTTATGTAATGATCGTCCATCGCTTCTTCAAACAGACTGGCAGGCAGTTCCGCTGGAAGCTTAGGTTCAGCTCGTTTTATTTTGCTCATTTTTATCCCCCTACATTTGGTTCGCCTTTCTTTACTTTTAATCACTTTGTTAAATAAAGACCTTTTTTGTTAAGTTTACATCAAAATGCATAGGGAATAGCAGGAAAAAGTGGTAAAGGAGAGACAGGATGAATAATGTAAAGAACACCTTCAAAGAAGTTGTTGCTGCCATTATGCCTGTTACCATTGTAGTCATCTTTTTACAGATTGCAATTATTCGTCTGCCAATGGAAGCTTTGCTTCAATTCCTCATTGGCGTTTTTTTTGTCAGCATCGGTTTTTTCCTGTTTTTATTGGGGGTAAATGCCGGGCTCCTTCCTATCGGAGAATTAATCGGTAAACGATTGCCGAGAACAAAAAATGCATGGCTTATCATTGGTACCGGTTTATTGCTCGGAATCGTCGTAACGATTGCGGAACCGGATTTACGGGTGCTGGCTACCCAAATCGATAATGTGTCGAAAGGAGCGATAAGCGCTACGATACTGATACTTTCCGTGTCGCTGGGATTAGCCCTCTTCGTTGCCCTAGCCATGATCCGAACACTTTTCAACATACCTTTGCATTTTGTCCTCATTGCCGGTTATGCCGCCGTTTTCCTGTTATCTTTCTTCGTCCCGGATGCTTTTGTTCCAATTTCATTTGATTCCGGCGGAGTTACGACCGGTCCGATGGCAGTCCCTTTTATCCTGGCGCTCGGCGTTGGTGTCGCATCTTCTCTGAGACCCAAAGATTCCAAAGATGAAACAGAAGGATTCGGGTTGATCGGTCTCGCTTCAATCGGACCGATTTTGGCGGTCATGATACTGGGGGTGATTTTCTGATGGAAATCCATGTTTTTGAGGGATTCGGAGGTGTCTTACAGGAAGTGGCATTTGCTTTGATCCCGCTGCTTGTTTTCTTCGGAATCTTTCAGATTTTCATGTTGAAATTACCATTAAAAAGACTTCAGCAGGTTGGCATCGGTTTTATATTGACTTTTTTGGGCCTCTCTTTTTTTCTTCAAGGCGTACATGTGGGATTTATGCCGGTCGGCGAATTGATGGGCCAGTCTCTCGGTGAAGGAAATACAAAATGGTTTCTTATCCCGATTGGCTTTGTCCTCGGGTTTGCCGCAACTTTTGCTGAACCGGCCGTCAGCATCATGAATGATGAAGTCGACGAAGTCACCGGTGGTTATATATCTGCAAGACTGATGCTTTATACATTATCCATCGGAGTCGGCTTTTCAATAGCCTTGTCAATGCTGCGGATTCTGACAGGAATTTCACTCTGGTATTTTTTAATTCCGGGATACCTGCTTGTTTTAATACTAATTTTTCTGTCACACGATATTTTCATTGCCATCGCCTTTGATTCTGGCGGGGTCTCCACAGGCCCTATGACAGTTACTTTCATTTCTTCGCTGGCTGTCGGCGTGGCATCTGTTACGGCCGGGCGGGATCCTCTAGCTGATGGGTTCGGGTTGATCGCGCTGGTGGCATTGACGCCGATTATCGCTGTCCTTATTTTGGGACTTATCTTTAATAGGAAAGGCGGGAACAGAACCGATGAATCTTAACCATAAACTGATGATTGCGATTGTCAAAAGAGGATTTTCGAGGCCGGTCATAGCCGAAGCGAAAAAAGCCGGTGCAGATGGCGCCACTATTGTTTACGGAGAAGGAGTCGGCAGAAACGAAAAACCGACTTTCCTTGGTCTTCCTGTGACTCATGAAAAGGACGTCATCTTTATCGCCATTGATGGAAAAAATGAAGCTCCGGTTGCAGAAGCCGTTAGCCGGGAAGGAAAATTGGGGAAATCGGGATACGGGCTTGGCTTTACAGTTCATCTAAGCAAACTGCTTGGGGTTCCCCATTTGACGCAACGGCCTGACGACCGCAGAAAAAAGAAAGGGGAGAACATAATGGAGAATGCACTGCACGAATTCCAATTGATCGTAACTATCGTCAATACCGGCGATTCCCAGAAAGTCATCAAGGCTGCTGCTGATGCCGGAGCTGAAGGCGGAACCATTCTAAACGGCCGGGGCACAGGAGTCAATGAACAGCAGACCTTTATGAATTTCACCATTGACCCCGAAAAAGATGTTATTTTGACTTTGGTTCCTTCCAGTTATACCGATAAAGTGGTGAGCAGTATCGAGCAGGCAGTCGACCTTAACGCACCCGGGCGAGGCATCGCTTTCCTGATCGACGTGGAGAATGTGTTCGGCGTCAATCACTCGTCGTTGGATTTTAAGTAAGAAAAGCGACGGCACCCGTTTAGCTCTGAAAAGCATAAGACGGATCAGCGTAGTGGCTTCAGCCACGCAGCTGATTTGGCTTATGACTCGAAGAGCTGGGTCGCCGGAGTCTGGACAAGGAAAAGCGGCGGCAAGAGCAACCTTTTTCGGGAGAATCTCGGCGCTGGAGTCCTGACAATATAGAAGCGCCGCAATTTTTTTGCGGCGCTTCTCCTATTATTTTCTGAACAAAGTGATCAGGACGATCCAGATGGGATTGCGATCCGACTTTCCTACTTTACGGCAGCTTTTCATGCGGCATGCTTCCACTTCCGAGCGAATGTCTTCCATTCTTTGTTTAACTGCCATTTCATCTGTACGAAACATCAGTTTTCCTCCTCATTTTTTGGACTCGCAGCGCCGTTCAGAAATTGTGTCCGTATATCGGTCACCAGAATCGCCGGCAGCGAAATCCTGTTTTATTTTTCATTGTTTGCTTTGTATTTTCATAAATATGGACATCCGATTCCATTTTGATACTCCAGGTTTTCATTGCTGCTGCCAATTCCGTGTCATATAGCATCCTGGCACCTCCTCCTATAGTGAAAGCTCTCCGATATTATTGGATTTCTGTGGTTTGCTTTCTTCCTCTTTTTCCTGCTTCAGTGAAATCCGGCCTGTGTTCGCCCGGACTTTTCCTTGCAATGCACCTTTAATCTCTGCTGAAGCCGCAAGTACTTCACCGAATATATCCAATGTATTCACCTTGGACAATAATGTATCGGCATCTACATCTTCATCGATTGCCAGGATGCCGTCGACAATCAGGGTTACTGGCTCCTGCAGAGATTCAAATTGGCTGTTTGACCAGTGCTCTTCTCCTTCAATCAGGATATATCGATTGCTGTATGACAGCACTTCCGTCTCCAGCCGCTCCAATTTTTCATAGATCAGATCTTCAATTTCTTCACTGCATACGATAAATGATTTTGAATCGATGCGATCAATTGCATTTTCAAGCGCTGTTCTTGGAACGTCCGCCTCGAATATTACCGGTTTTTTTGTCATCAATTTTTCATTGCGGAAGCTCTTGATCGAACGCGAATTAATGCGGAGTGCTTTCTTCAAGATCCGGTAACCCGCCGGAATCACTTCGATGATACCGTTTGGAGCAGAATCCATTTTCCGGTGAAGCAATGCTTCCTGCTCTTCGTGGACGGACACCATGCCGTTGACGGCTATTTTTTTGATTTTTGATTCGAATAAAGCTGCGTCAATATCTGTTGGAATGGTCAGCATACCGTTGACAACCAGATGAACCGGCTCTTCCGCCGCTTCCAGAAAAGCATTGCTTAATGTGATGCTGCCATTTTCAAGCCGCGGGGGGGCGCCTTCATAGACTTCTATCGTACGGCTGCCTTGCGGAAATTGCTGGTTCACTTGTCCCGCTAATTTAGAAGGTGTATAAATTTCCCCGTTCACAATAATGTCGAGCAGTCCTTTCTTTAACTGCTCCGGCTCAACGTCGTGAGCGATGATGAGCATGCCGTTCAGCACCATTTTCATCGGCTGGTCGATGGAATTGAGGTAATCTTTATTGATTTCCAATGTACCGTTGTAATAACCGAACTCATCAGGCACTTCAACCGTCTTGCCGATATTGCCGATTTTGAGTGCTGCCAAAAGATGCGATTGGCCGCTTCTATAAAGCACCAGGCCAACGTTCCCAATCCTTTCATAAGCCTGGACACTTTGTTCTGTTGCATTCAATAAATTCAGTACTCCTACGTTGCCGACTGTCTGTTTCATCCTTATTCCTCCTCAAGTATGTCTCTCAATTTTTTAATCGCGAAATGCAGCTTATATCTGATGGTCGCTGCCGGGACTTGAAGCTGGTCCCCGATTTCCTTGCTGGTCATCCCCAGCCAATAACGCTTGAATATAAGATCGCCCATTTCGGGAGTAAGATGCGACAGCAACTCGGTCATTTCCAGCCGGTTGAGCGCCAATGTCTGTTCCGGAAAATCCATTTCTTCTTCCCACTCTGATATGCGCTGGTCTTTTCGCCGATCATCAATCAGCCGATTTTTCATCACCCTGAAAAACCATGCACGCTGCTTGTAGATTGGCTGATTCACCAATTCTTTTTCCTTAAGCGACTTTTCGAGAGCGTCCTGCATCAGGTCATCTGCTTCCTGCTCGTGCCGGGAAATGGAACGGGCGAAGCGGACCAAGTCATTTTTCAGATTTTCATACATCGTTTCGGTATCCATTCCATTCCCCGCTTTCTCATTTATTGCCTCTCTCATTAAGATAACGGATGAACATGCAAAAGTGTTTGAAGAATTTTAGAAAAGCGACGGCACCCGTTTAGCTCTGACAAGCATAAGACGAATCAGCGAAGTGGCCTTGGCCACACAGCTGATTTGGCTTATGACTCGAAGAGCTGGGTCGCCGGAGTCTGGACAGTAGAAAAGCGGAAACGGCTGCTCAGCTCCGACAAGCAAGAGATGGACCAAATGTAATTTGGGACATCTCTTTGCGACGAAGCTAGCGCAGCGATGCAGGAGCAGTAAGGTTTTTCACGATCTGGCGAAGCGGCATCGCTTCAGCGGCACAGCTAGAGGGGCTTACGACTCGAGGAGTTGGCCGTTGGAGTCTAGACAGAAATTCGCTCCTTTTAGCGTTTTCTCAAACATTAAAAAATTTATACTTTCTTAACCTAAAAAAAAATCCGGCAAACCGTCGAAACGGCTTGCCGGACTTTCAGCTTCTATTAGTATCTTTCAGCTTCGTGCCCTTTTTTAGCTGCACCCTGCGCCAATTTATTGGAAGCCGGTTGGCCCATCAATTTTGGCTCAGCATCTTTCATTTCTTTCATTGCTTTTAATTTTTCTTCAAGACTCTCACGTACACGGCGGCCATAATCTTCATCGGCCTGAGTGAAGTGCTCAATCATTTCATCTTGAATACGTGGATCACAGACAGACAGCGCATCGCCGAGATTATTGATCAGCTCATCACGTTCCCAATCTTCGAAGCTGCGGTATGTCTCACCCGCTTGTCCATAGTTATTGGTACGGTCAATTGGTGCTTTCATAAGACGGTCGTTATAAGCTGGTTCATGATCCGGTGTGCCTTCCTTGTCTGCTTCCTTAAATCCGCCCAGTACGGAAGGTTCATAGTTAATAGAAGGATTCGACGGATTTTCATGTGGATTCTTGACATCCATCATACCGCGCTGCTGATTCGTCGCTACACGTTTCTTCGGTGCGTTGACCGGAAGTTTCAAGTAGTTGGCACCCAAACGGTAACGTTGAGTATCAGAGTACGAGAACGTGCGGCCCTGCAGCATTTTATCGTCTGAGAAATCCAGACCATCCACAAGTACCCCTGTTCCGAATGCAGCCTGCTCAATTTCAGCATGGTGATCGACCGGATTGCGGTTCAATACCATTTTGCCGACAGGAAGGAATGGGAATTTATCCTGCGGCCATAGTTTTGTATCATCCAATGGATCGAAATCGAGTTCCGGGTGCTCATCATCACTCATGATCTGAACGAATAATTCCCATTCCGGATAATCTCCATTTTCGATTGCTTCGTACAGGTCCTGTGTAGCGTGGCCTACGTTTTCAGCCTGGATTTCACTGGCTTCTTTCTGCGTTAAATTGCGGATGCCCTGTTTCGGCTCCCAATGATATTTAACGAGTACCGCTTCACCTTTGTCATTGACCCATTTATAGGTGTTAACGCCGGAACCCTGCATATGGCGATAAGTTGCCGGAATGCCCCATGGCGAGAACAGCAGTGTAATCATATGCGTCGCTTCAGGTGAACGCGCCACAAAATCGAACATGCGCTGCGGATCTGCAATATTTGAAGCAGGATCTGTTTTAAAGGCATGAATCATATCCGGGAATTTCATCGCATCGCGGATAAAGAAGATTTTTAAGTTATTGCCGACCAAATCCCAGTTGCCGTCTTCGGTATACATCTTAACTGCAAATCCGCGCGGGTCACGTTCTGTTTCCGGCGAGTGGCGTGATCCCGCCACTGTGGAAAAGCGGACCATCAACGGTGTTTGCTTGCCTTTGCCTGAAAATACCTTAGCTCGTGTATATTTTTCCACCGGCTCGTCGCCGACTGTTCCGTACGTTTCGAAATAACCGAAAGCTCCTGTACCTCGTGCATGGACAATACGCTCTGGAATCTCTTCACGGTCGAAATGCGAGATTTTTTCTATGAAATGATAGTTTTCCAATGTAGCCGGACCCCGGTTGCCGACAGTCCGTATATTCTGATTGTCTTTGACCGGATGGCCTTGCCGGGTCGTTAGAGTTTCTTCGCTTTCTCCCGTTCCCATCTTCCGGTGTTTATCTTCATTGTTTTCCTTCATATTGAATCCTCCTCCGCATTCTTGTATCACCTTATAAACTTCCCATTATCAAGAATATTAAACCTCTATTTCGTTGAAATATGAATATTTTTCTGCAGATGGACAAAGCGTCGGGGATATGAAAAAATTAGAATCAGAACAATCATTATGAAAGCAGGGCTGAACATGAGCATCGAGTTGAAGGAAAGAGGGAGATTTGATCCCCTGAAAGTTTTTTTGAAAGTTTCTGCAGCTTATATACTTTCTTTCTTCCCCTCCAGGAAAGGTGATAAGAAAATCGTTTTGGTCGGTGGTAACCTTGGAGAGAAATACGAAGACAATGCGGCTGTTTTTCATAAATACCTGATAGAGAACCACCAGGATAAAGTGACGGCATACTGGATGTATGATCCGAAGAAATCATATGCTCAGGACAAACAGCTGGCCAATGCCGTGGCGCTTGGCAGTTTTCGGAACTACCGCCTGTTCTTCAAGGCGGACTATACATTCCACGGTCATTCCCTGATGTATGACATTGCGCCAGCCGTCGATAAATTTTTGTTTCTGAACAGGAAAACCACCATCACCCATGTCAGCCACGGAATCGAAGGATTCAAGAAAATCCTGATCCAAAAAGAAGATGTCCCTTTATTGGCACGGACGGATTACTTCAACTGTGCATCGGAATATGAAAAAGATTTGAAATTGAACCAATGGGAGATTTCCGAGAACAAACTGATTGTCACCGGGTTTCCGCGCTTTGACCGCTTCAAGACAAATCAGCCTGCTCCGCAAGTCCGGAAAATTTTAATGATGATGACTTGGCGAGAATGGCTTTTCGATCTGACGGAAGAAGAATTTGTCGAAAGCGATTATTTCAAAAACACGCTCGGACTGGTCAGCCACGAAGGCATACGCAAACTGATTTCCGACAACGACCTGCATATGCGCGTCGCACTTCACCCATTCATGCGGAAATTCGAGAAACATTTCACCGGCCTCGACCATCCGGAAAGCGGCATCGAATTCCAGGATTTTAACCATTCCTCCATCGAAAAGGCCATTGTCGAAAACGACATGCTGCTCACCGATATCACGAGCGTCTCCTGGGATTTCCTTTACCTCAATAAACCTATCATCTTCAATATGTTCGATAAAGAGGAATATATGGCGCGGCGCGGGACTTACCTGAGCCTCGATACAGACCTCTACGGCTATAAAGCAGATTCGCTCGAGGAAGTTTATCAGTACCTCAAAAAAATCGTCGAGGAAAACATCACGACAAACGAGTGGTATCCAAAAGCACCGCTCTACATCGATTATTTCGACCAGAACAATTGCGAGCGGCTGGCGAAGAATGTGATGGGGATTTGAAGAAAAGCGACGGTGCCCGTTAAGCCACGACAAGCGCTGGAGGGCTTGAAAGTAATGGCGTTCTTTGCCATTGCTGGCAAGACCGAAGCGACTCGAGAGGCTGGGCCACCGGAGTCTGGACACCAAGAAAAGCGACGGCGCCCGTTAAGATTTGACAAGCATAAGACAGAATAACGAAAAGAGCGTCCGGAGAATTTACTCCGGACGCTCTTTTCATTTCAATTCAAGTTCAATCGGGCAATGGTCGGACCCTAAAACATCTTTATGGATTTTCGCCTGTTCCATATTGGGTGCCATGCGATCGGAAACGATAAAGTAATCGATGCGCCATCCGATATTCCGCGGCCTGCACTCGGTGCGGTAGGACCACCAGGTATAGGCCCCGCTCAAGTCAGGATGGAAATAACGGAACGAATCGGTAAATCCGCTCGCCAGAAATTCAGTCATTTTTCCGCGTTCTTCCGGTGTGAACCCGGAGTTTTTCAAATTCGCCTTCGGATTCTTCAGATCAATTTCCTGATGCGCCACATTCAAGTCGCCGCACAGGATGACCGGCTTCCGGCTGTCGAGTTCCTTCACGTAATCGAGCACCGCTTCTTCCCATTCGAGACGGAAATCAAGCCTGAGCAACCCGTGCTGGGAATTCGGGGTGTAGACATTCACCAAGTAGAAATCGTCAAATTCCAAAGTGATTGCGCGTCCTTCATTCGTGTGATTTACATGGTTAATGCCGTATTGTACCGAAAGCGGTTTGCGTTTTGTGAAAATCGCCGTCCCCGAATAGCCTTTCTTCTCCGCATAATTCCAGTAAAGATAGTAATCGGGAAGGTCCATTTCAATTTGCCCTTCCTGCAATTTAATCTCCTGCAGGCAGAATATATCTGCGTCCGCTGCCTCAAAAAACTCCATAAAGCCTTTTTTTACAACAGCACGCAAGCCGTTTACGTTCCATGAAATCAATTTCAAAAGCCATTCTCCTCATTTCACTGTCTTTTATTAGTTTAACTGAATCAAAGATTCGGCTCAAATAAAGATGTTTTATCAACCTTCAGCCTGAAATTATGTAAACTTTCAGTAAATATATTCAAAAATGAATCTTTTCTCCTGTCGTTCTTGTACAATGAAATTATCATTTACTAAGGGGAATCAGGAGATGAAAAAGTTCACGAAGACAGAGAAAAGCTGGGCGCTGTATGACTGGGGAAGTTCAGCTTATTCAATTATCATCACTACGGCCGTCTTTCCGCTCTATTATAAAGCTGCTGCGACTGATGCGGGAGTCAGTTTATCCGATTCCACCGCATATCTCGGCTATACCATTGCAATTTTCACATTTATCCTGGCGATGATCGGACCAATCCTTGGAACAATTGCTGATTACGAAGGAATGAAAAAGAAATTTTTCACAGCATTCTTCCTGTTGGGTACAGTTTCAACTGCGATGCTGGCTTTTGTACCGAGCGATAATTGGCTGCTGATGCTCGTCTGTTATATATTCGCAGCACTCGGCGCGACTGGAGCCAACCTTTTCTATGATGCATTTATCGTGGATGTTGCAACGGAAAAACGCATGAACCGTGTTTCTTCATTCGGCTACGGCCTTGGCTATATCGGTTCCACCATTCCATTTATCATTTCAATTGCCATTATTCTTCTAGCGCAAAATGGAATTCTTCCTTTGTCCGTCACCAACGCGAGCCGCGTCGCCTTTTTGATCACAGCTGTCTGGTGGATCAGTTTCTCGATTCCGATGTTCAAAAATGTCCATCAGCGTTATTTCATCAAACGGGAGCCGAATCCGGTCGCTCAAAGTTTCAAGCGCCTCGGCAAGACGATAAAAGAAATTCGGCAATACCGCGCCATCGTTCTGTTCCTGATCGCTTACTTCTTCTATATTGATGGCGTCGGCACGATTATTGCGATGTCGACTGCATATGGAACTGATTTAGGCCTCACTTCCACCAGCTTGCTGATCGTCCTATTCGCAACGCAGGTCGTCGCCGCTCCGTTCGCGCTCCTTTACGGACGGCTCGCTGACCGCTTTACCGGCAAAAAGATGCTGTATGTCGGCATCTGCGTTTATATTGTCGTTTGTATCTACGCCATGTTCATGGAAACGATCGGCGACTTCTGGGTTCTCGCGATGCTCGTCGCTTCCAGCCAGGGCGGCATCCAGGCCTTGAGCCGCTCCTACTTCGGCAAACTTGTGCCGAAAGAGAATTCCAATGAGTTTTTCGGTTTCTATAACGTCTTCGGCAAATTCGCTGCCATCATGGGACCCATCTTGGTTGCCGTTACCGCTCAACTGACCGGCGACTCCCGCTTTGGGGTATTCAGCCTCGTCATCCTGTTCATCATCGGATTGATCGTCCTGTCGCGTGTGCCGGAACCGGAACCGCATGACTCGGTTGATGAAGTTGCTTTGGAGTCATAAGATTATAATGCACCAGCCCGTTATGGGCGGTGCATTTTTTTGTGCGCAAATCTCATTTTCGGCGCTTATACGGCGTTCAAATCTTTATTTTAAATGAAAGTATGGGCATGTGCTGGGCTTAATGGTATGTTCAAATCAAAAACGAGGGATGCCGGTGATCTGGAAAGAACGCGAGGAGTCACGAACGAAAGAAGAGCTGGAAGTACTGCTGCGGCGTTTACCGAAACGGCATGCACAGTACGGTCAAGTCGAAAAAGACCATTATGTGGAGGTTGCCGGGCAAGCCGGAGAAGAGCGTTTCGACCATTATTACGCGAGAAGCCAAGTGACATTTCCGCATCTGATGCTGCATAACGTCAGATTGAGCTCGTTCCGCGCATTCCAAATGGATTCAGTGATGATTACCCAATGGGGTATTTATGTTTTCGAAGTGAAGAATATGAATGGCCGCATGCTCTTCAATAGCCATCCTGTTCAGATGCTGCAGATGAAGGAAGACGGAACGGTCATCGGAAGAAAGTCGCCGCTCGAACAGATGGCTGAAAATGAATGGCTGCTGGAGGAGTGGCTGAGAGAGCGGGAGATTCTGTTTCCTTTGAGGTCTGTACTGGTCTTGTCCTATTCCAAACAAATCGCTGAAAATGTTCCGGCTACGCAGCCCATCCTCTTCTCCCACCAGCTGCCGCGGTTCCTTCATACGCTGCCGGTTGAAAAAGCCATTTTTAATCTGGATGAAATGAAGGCGTTGGCTGATATGATGATTGCGTCGCTGGTCCATTTCACTCCGAAACCGATTTGTGAAAATGCGAGATATCCGATCGAGGTGATGCGGCGCGGCGTTTGGTGTGCGGCATGCGACCGGATCGGCATGGTGCGGCAATATGGCAATTGGTGTTGTCCGGGCTGCGGCGTTCTGGATAAAAACGCTCACGTCCGGACGATCCGTGATTGGTTTCTGCTGACCGGCGAGCCCATGACGAACCGGTTGGGGCGGGAGATTTTGTGTGTGGATGATCGAAGATTAGTGACGCGATTGTTAGGTGGCATGGATTTGAATAAAAACGGATCTTTCAAAGATTCCAGTTACCGACTGTAACTTAGTTTGTCGCATTTATATGGAGTTGGGCGTATTTTGGATGAAGTTGGGCATATTTCCATCGAAGTTGGGCGTATTCTTGAGAAAGTTGGGCGTATTTCCACTAAAGTTGGGCGTAAATCAAAAATCAGTCACCACCATCCCATACTTCCGCCCAAAATAAAACCGGCGCCCCCCATTAGGAGGCGCCGGTTCCATTATTATTTATTGTCTTTGCCGGCAGGATGGATGTTAACATCGCCGCTGTCATTTTTTTCAACAGCTGAGTTGCCGAATTCAACGACTTCAATGCCGCCGTTTTCCTTCTTCTCTTCTTTTTCAGCTTGCTTCTCTTCTTTTTCAGCTTTCTTCACAGCTTTTTCATGTTCTTTTTTAGCTTTTTCTTCTTCTTTTGCTTCTTTTTCAACAGCTTTTTTCTGCTTCTTCAATTCTTTATCTTCTTTCTTTTCTTCACGCTTCGCTTTTAGCTCATCGGCTTTGCCTTTTGCTTTTTCAGTCACGCCACTTGTTTTTTCTTTGACCTGGCCGACTTTCTCTTTTACTTGGTCAAGCTTGCCGGGACCAGAATCTTCTTCCGATTTCGCTTGAGCTTTTTCTTCTTTCTTCTCTTTCATTTCAGCGGCTTTTTCTTTCACCGTTTGCTGCAATTCCTTGCCGCTCTTCGGTGCCAGCATTAATCCTGCAGCTGCGCCAATCAATGCGCCAGTCGCTGCTCCGGCGATAAATCCACCGCCGCCGCCCGACTTATTGTCAGATGTAATTGGAGATGGAGGCATAATTTTTCCGCTGCGCACCAAGCGCTCTTCAACTTCTTCGATAATTTCGAATAAAGTGCGGCCTTTTGCTTCCACTAACGGTGCGTTCATATGGAAGTCAGCAAAATCTTCTTTGTCGCGCACAACCACACAATCATAGCTTGTGGCATCGGTTTTATCCTCCAGCATGACTGCTTTATACCCTTTTTTCACTAATGCTTGCTGTACGGACGTAAACGGTTCTTCAACTGCAATTTTCACCATCAATATCACCACTCCTTTTCCAAAAATGTCTATTCCTTTATTTTCCCTAATGAAGGAAACTTAAACACTATACATCATTATAAATTGAAAATTCTTATAAAATTTAAATTTTCCTGAAAAAAAATAAAGCCACTCCTCTTAAAAGGAGTGGCAGATTGACAATAATTATACAGTTTCACCAGCAGCTTGCAGTTCTCCAGCTTTTAAGCGTTCGCCTGTTTCGATATCGAAGAAATGCACGTGCGACATATCGAAAGCCAGTGTCGCTGTATGGCCCGCTTCGATTGCTGTGTCGGCATCAACACGGGCAATGAATTCCTGATTTGCATAGACTGCATACAGAATCGTTTCTGCTCCAGTCAATTCCGATACAGTAATTTCGGCTTCAAACTCGCTTGCCGGCAAACCGCTGAGGTCTTCATTGTTAACATGGATATGTTCCGGACGGATTCCAAGGGCAATCGGCTTACCGTCATAACCAAGATCTTTCAATAAAGCTGCAGTTTCAGAGGGAATCGCCACTGATTTATCGTCGACCAGAAAGTTTCCATTGGAAATTGTTCCTTCGAAGAAATTCATGGCCGGTGATCCGATAAATCCGCCTACGAAGCGATTTGCCGGGAAATCATAAACTTCTTTCGGCGTGCCCACCTGCTGGATGACGCCGTCTTTCAGAATGACAATCCGGGTTGCCATCGTCATCGCTTCTGTTTGGTCGTGTGTCACGTAAATAGTTGTCGTTTTGAGGCGCTGGTGCAATTTGGCGATTTCCGCGCGCATCTGCACCCGCAATTTTGCGTCCAAGTTTGATAAAGGCTCATCCATGAGGAACACTTTAGCATCCCGCACAATCGCGCGTCCAAGAGCGACACGTTGACGCTGCCCTCCGGAAAGCGCTTTCGGTTTCCGGTTCAGATAATCTTCAAGCCCAAGAATCTTGGCCGCCTCTTCTACACGCCGTTTGATTTCCGGTTTCTTAAATTTCCTTAATTTTAGTCCAAAAGCCATGTTTTCATAGACCGTCATATGGGGATATAAAGCATAGTTCTGAAAAACCATCGCGATATCCCGTTCTTTGGGTTCAACTTCATTCATACGTTTGCCATCTATGAAGAATTCACCTTCCGTAATTTCTTCCAATCCCGCAATCATCCGCAATGTTGTTGATTTACCGCAACCAGACGGTCCGACAAACACGATGAACTCCTCGTCTTTTATATGAAGATTAAAATCGGTCACAGCCAAAGCACCTTTATCATATCTTTTACCCAGATTATTGATTTTTATCTCAGCCATATGCGACTCCCCTTAACTCATTTTTATTTTAATTATAGAGAGTTATTTGTAAATTACAAATCTGGGTTGGAAAAGCAAGGAGAAGTGATGTATACTCCTAACTAAGAAGTAAATTGAATTTTTAGTTATTTTGTCATAATTCTTGAAAGGGGTGCATTACTTTTCTGAAAAGAAAGTCGTAGGACCATCACTTCGGAAGTCGAAGTTTTTCAGAATTCAATTTCTATTAAAAAAGGAGTGTTAGACTAATGAAAAAAGTGCGAATGCCTCTATTGGTACTAACCAGCGCCACTTTAATGCTCAGTGGATGTGCCGGTTTCCAGACCAGTGACAACAGTGAAGGCCAGACAAATGATGAAGGTAAAACAGTAGTCGACTTCTGGTCATTCTGGGGTTCCGAACTTAGACGCCCGGTCATCGATAAGATTGTGGCAGACTTCAATGCTTCACAGGATGAAATTGAAGTGAAACACACCTACAGCCCGTGGGGTGATATCTGGACAAAAGAACTTGCGGCTATTGCTGCAGGAAATCCGCCGGATGTTGTTATCAATGACATTAACGCCACCGCAATCCGCGGAAAAGAAAATCAGGCGATGAATCTTTCCGAATTCATGGATGACGGTTTCTCGGATAAATTCTATCCGGAACTTTGGAATGCAACTCTTTATGAAGGTGATTCCTATGGCATTCCGTTTAACACTGATACACGGGTTCTCTTCTATAATAAAGACGCATTCGAAGAAGTCGGCCTCGATCCTGAAGATCCGCCGGAAACATGGGCAGAACTTGAAGAATATGCAGCTATGCTCGATGTGAAAAACGGCGATGACTATGATCGCCTCGGTTTTTATCCGTTATGGGGCGTCGGCTATGACGTATGGCTATTGAATGCAAATGGCGAAAACTATTTCGGCGCAGATAATAACGTCGATACTGTAAATATCAATACAGAAACAAATGTGGAAGTGCTTAACTGGCTGAAATCGTGGAGAGACCGTATCGGCGAAGATGTCGTCAATTCATACCAGGCACAAATTGACAGCCAACAAGGCAATCCATTCTTCAGTGGAGATTTGGCGATGCTCGTTCAGCAGCCGACTTTTTATACACAAATCAGTGAGTATGCTGAAGATCTGAATTTCGGTGTAGCACCGCTGCCGGAATATGAGCCTGGAAACGGCCATACCAGCTGGGGCGGCGGATTTGTCGCTGAGATTCCAGAAGGGTCAAGCGATCCAGAAGCTGCCTGGGCATTCATAGAATATCTGACAGGCGCTGAAGCGCAGGAATATTGGGCGGTTGAAAACTTTGATAATGTAGCGAATATTGAAGCTGCAGAAGCAGCTGCCCAATCTGATGAACTGTCCGAAGAAGGCCAGATGGTCTATCAGATGGCTATTGAAAGTATGGAAAATACTTTGCTGACCCCTGCACCGGTTGAAGCTCCAGGATTCTATAATTACATCAATCCGCATGTAGACGAATTCTTCCTCGGCTCAATGACTGCCGAAGAAGCGTTGGCACAGGCGCAGGCGGATGTTGAAAATCTCATCGAGAGTAACCAGTAAACAAGGGGGGAAGTCCTTTGGGTAAAAGAAAATTGACCATACGGCGCAAGGAAAGTATATACGGCTATATTTTCATCATGCCTTTCATTGTCGGCTTCTTCGCTTTCACCGCTGGGCCATTATTGTTTTCCTTAGCCGGAAGTTTTACAGATTATAATATTACATCCAGAATGGATTTCGTCGGAGTGGAAAACTATCAATCGCTCATCGTTGATGATGGTCTTTTTAGGACTTCCCTTTGGAATACAATCTATTATGTCGCTTTTTCAGTTCCTTTGACGACACTCGGCGCCATTTTCATTTCAGCATTGCTGAACCAGGACGTTCCAGGCATCCGTGTTTTTCGGACCTTGTATTATCTGCCTGCCGTCCTTTCCGGCGTTGGCGTCTATCTTTTATGGATGCAATTGCTTGAACCGGGAACCGGGATGGTGAATCTGCTGCTCGGCTGGGTGGGCATCGATGGCCCTAACTGGCTTTATGATCCGGATTGGACCAAACCTTCACTTATCCTGATGAAACTTTGGAGTGTTGGCGGTTCTATGCTTCTTTATCTCGCAAGTATGCAGGGAGTTTCCAGATCTCTCTATGAAGCAGCAGAAATCGATGGTGCCAGCCGATGGCGCCAATTTGTCCACATTACCATTCCGATGATTACACCTGTTATTTTCTTTGATGTCGTAACAAGCCTGATTGGCGGTTTCCAGATTTTCCAGGAAGCCTATATCATGTCGGGCAACGGTGAAGGCGGACCGGCAAACTCCTTGCTGTTCTATAATCTTTATATGTGGAATCAGGCCTTCGAAAGCTTTGATATGGGCTATGCCATGGCAATGTCCTGGATTTTATTCGTCATCGTTTTCGTTCTGACCCTGATCAACCTTAAACTCGCTCCCCGGTGGGTGCATTATGAAGGGGAGGAGAAGTAAATGGCTAAAACAACTGACCAATCAGATTATTTAACTGACGCGGAAAAAGCGGAAAGCCAATCCGCTGTAAATACCAAGCCCCGTTACTGGGAACATCGGGGAAATCGCAATAATATGTGGCGCGTGCTGAATTTCGTTTTATTGGCTGCCGGCAGCCTCTTGATCTTGTCACCACTCTGGTGGATGTTTGCGACTTCGCTTAAGACGATGGCGGAAGTCATGTCCTATCCCCCCTCCTTTTTTCCGGAGTCATGGGAATGGAGCAATTACATCAGGGCTTGGCGGGCTGCGCCATTCACAACCTACACAATTAATACGATAACAATTACAACACTGGTTGTAATTGGCAGCGTGCTAGCTAACTCTTTTATTGCCTACGGATTTGCAAAAATCCCTTTCCGCGGCAAAGGGATTTGGTTCGCCATCGTCTTGTCGACGATGATGATTCCGGGGTTTGTAACACTCATTCCGCAATATGTACTGTTTGCGAACCTGGGCTGGGTCAATACGTATTATCCTTTGATTGTCCCGCATTTCTTCGGAAGCGCTTTTTATATCTTCCTGCTGCGGCAATTTTACATGACGATTCCTACTGAATTGATTGAGGCAGCGAAAATCGAAGGCGCCAGCCATTTCTATATCTGGTGGAAGATCGGCCTTCCTTTAACGAAACCGGCGCTTGCCACTGTAGCAATTTTTTCGTTCAACGGTGCATGGAACGATTTTCTCGGTCCCCTGCTCTACTTGAATGATGAAAATCTTTATACGCTCCAATTAGGGCTTGCCGTCTTTAAAGGACAGCTTAGCACACAATGGAATTATCTGATGGCTGGATCACTTCTTGTGCTCCTCCCCGTCATTCTGCTGTTCTTCTTCTTCCAGAAATACTTTATCCAGGGAATAAACCTTTCTTCTGGTGGAAAATAACGAAAAGCGGAAGTTCTCAATAAGGTTCAATAAAAACCGATATTGCGCAAAACAACTTCGCGAAAACAGGTGCTCCTGCATCGCTTCGCTAGCTTCGTCACAAAGACCCGGCCGAACTTCCTTCGACCAAGTCTTTCCTGGGGGCTTGCGCTGAGCTAACTCGGACTCGTTGCACTTCGCCCGAGTGGATCTTGCACTTCGTCGGCATTCGCCTGCTCCCCTGGGAGTCTTCGCTGTTTTGCTCCATATCTCAGGATCACCTTCTATAAAGGGATATCCTTTAAAGTCTGTTTCAAGAACACATACCCTGATTCTATACAGAATCTGAATGAAGCGGCAGGCAGTGAAGGACTGAGATGTGCTCCTGCATCGCTGCGCTGCTTCGTCGCAAAGACTTGTCCTCACAGGCTTCGGCCAATGTCTTTCCTGCGGGACCAAGAGCGAGACTGAGACCCCGCAAGAAAGGTTTGACCGAACGTCATTCGGTCGAACCTTTGCGACGAAGCGTGCAACGCTGCAGGAGCACAGGGTTTTCGAAGCGATGAGGAGGCTCAGGCCGCTCCCCGCGGAAAGCATCTGCCTAGAGCATAATGATTTAAGAAGTTGATCATTTCTCGACAGCCTAAAAACAGCCCTCCGATTGAATTCGGAGGGCTGTTTTTTTACATTATTAAACTGTAGCTGGTTTTTTCTCTTTTTTGATTTGTTTGCTTCGCAATTGGCCACAAGCAGCGTCGATATCTGCGCCTTGTTCGTGGCGTACACCACAGTTGATGCCTTTTTTCTTCAGTGCATCGTAGAAAGCCGAAATTGCTTCCGGTGTGCTTTGCTGATATTGATCGTGCTCGCTGACTGCGTTGTAAGGAATCAGGTTGACATAGGAAAGATGACGTTTGTTTTCAAGCAGTTTCGCCAGTTGATTCGCTTCTTCCACATGGTCATTGACGTCACGCAGCATAATGTATTCGAACGTGATGCGGCGGTTGGATTTTTCCAGGTAATAATCGATTGCAGCCATCAACTTCTCGATTGGGTACGCTTTGTTGATTTTCATGATGCGCGTACGCAAATCATTTGTTGGGGCATGGATTGAAATAGCCAAGTTGACTTGCAGGCCTTCATCCGCGTAATCGTAGATTTTCGGAACGATACCACTTGTTGAAACAGTGATATGGCGTGCTCCGATAGCAAGTCCTTTTTGAGAGTTGACCACATGCAGGAAGTCCATCAGGTTCGTGTAGTTATCGAACGGTTCGCCGATACCCATAACAACGATGTGGCTGACGCGCTCTTCTTTTTGCTGAGCGTCGAAATGCGCCTGCACTTGCATGATCTGTTCAACGATTTCGCCCGCGTTTAAATCGCGGCTCTTTTTCAAAAGTCCGCTGGCGCAGAAACTGCAGCCGATATTACAGCCAACCTGTGTTGTAACGCAGACGGAATTACCGTATTTGAAACGCATTAGAACCGTTTCGATCAGGTTGCCGTCCTGAAGACGGAAAAGGAATTTGATCGTGCCATCTGCAGATTCCTGTTTTACCGTTTGTTCCAGTGTGCGGATTGAGAAATTATCTTCCAGCAACTGTATAACTTCCTTGCTCAGGTTGTTCATTTCAGAAAACTGCGCTACGCGTTTAATATATAACCAGTCCCATACCTGCTCGGCACGGTACTTTTTCTGTCCATTTTCCAGGAACCATTCTTTTAGTTGATCTATCGTCAATCCATATATAGAATTTTTCATTTTAGAACCCTCATTTCGGAATTTCACAATTGCTTATTATAATACTAAAGATCACGGTTTACAACAACTATTTTCGTTTAAACAGAAAAGTCTGCTTTTTAGAAGGCTTAAAACCTTATTCCTCCGGGTATCAGAAATTATAAGAGGAGGTTTTACATATGAGTTCAGTAGTCACCCATATCGGTCTCGCAGTTCCGGACCTGGACCGGGCAATCGATTGGTACAGCAAAGTTTTCGGCTTTTATATACTTGCCGGCCCTTATGAATTCGATGAACGAAATGAAGAACTTTTTTCCATGACACAGGACCTCCAGGGACCTGAAGTGAAAAAGATGCGGAATGTCCACCTGATGACCAACAGTGGTGTCGGGCTTGAGTTATTTGAATTTCAGCAACCCGAATTCGCCGACGAAAAGCCGGCGCAGCACGCCGGCTTTTTCCATATCTGCCTGATTGTCGAAGATATTGTGGAAACGATTGAAAAAGTTGTGCTTCAAGGCGGCAAGCAGCGCAGCAAGATTTGGAACATCAATAAAGGCAAGCCGCATTATCTCGTGTATGCCGAAGATCCTTTCGGCCATATCATCGAGCTTTATACCCGCAGCACTGCAGAGGTTTATGGCAATAATTAATTACAAGAGCCAGTTCCCTTCTATAGAAGGGAACTGGCTCTTTTGAAAACCGATATAAATTTAAGCGAATCGGTTCTTTACACCAATTGCTCTTTTTCCTGCAGCATCGAACCTTTTTCTGCAAGTGCAGTGTGCCATGAGAATGCTTTTTCAAGGACGTGCGGAGTCTGGCCGCCGCGTGTCAGCGCTTCTTCGTAATACTCGCGCATCTGCGCCTTGTAGTCGGGGTGGATACAGTTTTCGATAATCACTTCGACGCGCTGGCGCGGTGCCAAGCCGCGAAGATCTGCATAGCCCTGCTCAGTTACAAGCACATCAACGTCATGTTCCGTATGGTCAATATGCGAAACGAACGGTACGACGCTCGAGATTTTGCCGCCTTTTGCAATAGACTTCGTAACAAAAATAGCCAAACGCGCATTACGGGCAAAGTCACCAGAGCCCCCAATGCCGTTCATCATTTTTGTGCCCGATACATGAGTCGAGTTGACGTTGCCGTAAATATCGAATTCGAGTGCCGTATTGATGGAAATCAAACCGAGACGACGGATAAGCTCCGGATGGTTCGAAATTTCCTGTGGGCGCATGACGATTTTATTGCGATAATTTTCAAATTCACCGAAGACCTGTTTCATTTTCGGTTCGGACAATGTAATCGAACAGCAGGAAGCAAAATCCACTTTGCCTGCGTCGATCAGATCGAATACTGCGTCCTGCAGCACTTCCGAATAGACTTCAAGGTTCTCAAATTCCGAATCGATCATGCCGTGAAGCACAGCATTCGCAACTGAACCGATGCCGGACTGCAGCGGCGCCAGTTTTTCAGTCAGGCGGCCAGCTCTGATTTCCGAACGGAAAAATTCCAACAGATGATCAGCCATGATTTTTGTTTCTGCATCCGGCGGAACGATATTCGACGGAGAATCCTTCTGTTCCGTGAAGACGATGCCGCGGATTTTCTCCATGTCCACCGGGATGCCGATTGTTCCGATGCGGTCTTTAACAGACGTCAATGGAATTGGATCACGTTCTCCCTGTTTGCCGGTATCGTAAATATCATGCAATCCTTCGAATTGTTCCGGCTGCGCCATATTAATCTCCACAATAATATTGCGCGCATGTTTCGCAAAAATGGCTGAGTTGCCGACAGAAGTTGTCGGAATGATCATGCCGTCCGCTGTGATCGACAGCGCCTCGATGATTGCAAAATCGATTGGTTCAATTACATTGGAGCGCACCCATTCAGCTGTATGTGACAGATGGTGATCGACAAAGAACATTTCTCCCGAATTGATTTTGCTGCGCATTGCAGGTTCAGCCTGGAACGGCAAACGTTTGCCGACGATTCCCGCTTCTGCAAACAGGCGGTCGATATCCGAGCCCAATGATGCACCAGTGAAGACATTTACTTTGAAGCTTTCAGTTGCCGCCCGCTCCACCAATGCAAAAGGCACCGCTTTCACGTCGCCAGCGCGCGTAAAGCCGCTGAGGCCCAGCGTCATTCCGTCCTGTATCCAGGAAGCCGCTTCCTGCGGAGAAACCACGCGCTCCTGAAGTTCTGCTGCTTTGATCCGGTTAATGGTATTTGTCATATCAATCACTCTCTTTCTGGAAGGTTTTTAAGGGTTAAAAATCCGTCTGCCATAAAAATAAAGCGTTTTCATTGTATTGGTAGGAAATAAAAGCAGATTCCGAGGTTAATTATTAGATAATTTTAAACTATTCAGAGAGCGCTTTGAGTGATTAATGGTCGGAAGAGCAGTTATTGCGCTAAAGCAGAAAATCCCCTGCGTAAAGCAAGGGATTTTCACATTTTCTATTTTTCTATCAAAACCCCAGCAGCTTCCTGAAATAACTTGAATAGGATTGGCTGACCGGGATACGGCTGCCGTTGTCCATTGCGAGCATGAAAGTCGAGTGGGTGTCCGGGTAGATTTCTTCTATATGATGGACATTCACGATGAACGACCTGTGGCAGCGGATGAACGTTTCCCGAGGCAGCGAATATTCGAATTCCTGAAGCGAGTTTTTATTCGTTCCCGAAAAACCTCCCGCATGAATATGCGTCTTGCGGTCCTTCACTTCAAGGCAGACGACGTCGTCGAAAGGAACGGGCTTCCAGCCGTCGGGACTTTTTACGGTCACCACCGACTTCCCTTCTGTATAGGAAGGATAAATCGCCATGACGCAGCCTTGCAGCTTCCCGTTTTCCTCGAAAGGCACAGCCATTCCGTGATAGGGAACGCCGAACACTTCGCGGTCGATGAATTCGGAAGCTTTCTGATTGGTCATCAACGCTTTATGTGCGATAGTGCCTTCCTTTACCGGGTCGCCGGGTTTTATCTTTAAATCGATGCGCTTGCTTGGCCTGTAATAGATATATTGTTCAGTGTCCGCTACTGCGATGGAAATTTCATCGGAGAACAGTTCCCCCATGACGTCCAATAGCGAACCGAATGTAAATTTTTCCATAAGAGTCCTCCTGTTTCTGCTGATTGCTTCATTATAATGCATTTTCGGCAATCAAGGGGCAGAAGGATGTCAGGACTATTTCTCAAGCATGCTTCCTGTCTCGGCGAGGCGCTGATACCAGGAAAATGCTTTTTCAAGGACATGCGGAGTTTGGCCACCTCGGGTCAGCGCTTCTTCGTAATAACCGCTCAATTGATCCCGGTAAGTGGGATCTGCACAGTTCTCAATGATCAAGCCGGCGCGTTCTCTCGGAGCAAGGCCGCGCAAATCCGCATAACCGTGTTCAGTAATGAGGACATCCACATCGTGTTCAGTATGGTCAACATGTGTAACAAACGGCACGACACTCGAGATATTACCGCCTTTGGCTGTCGACTTGCTGACGAAAATCGACAGTCTTGAGTTGCGGGCAAAATCGCCGGATCCGCCGATGCCATTCATCATTTTCGTTCCTGATACATGGGTGGAATTGACGTTGCCGTAAATATCAAATTCCAGAGCCGTATTAACCGCAATCAAACCAAGTCGGCGGATGAGTCCCGGGTGGTTGGTAATTTCCTGTGGCCTTAAAACGATTTTATCTTCATATTTCCTGAAGTCTGAGTAGACCTGGGCCATCTTTTCTTTGGACAGCGTAATGGCCGAACCGGAAGCGAAACGCAATACGTCCGCGTCGATCAAGTCAAACACCGCATCCTGTAAAACTTCCGAGTACATTTCAAGATCATGGAATTCGGAATCGATCAGCCCGCGCAGAGCTGAATTGGCCACTGAACCGACTCCCGACTGGATCGGCGCCAGTTTTTCCGTCAGCCGCCCAGCCTTGATTTCCGAACGCAGCAGTGCAAGCAGATGACTGGCGATGGCTTCTGTCTCACTGTCCGGCGGCACGATTGTAGACGGTGAATCGATCTGGTCCGTAAAGACGATTCCTCGGATTTTCTCCATATCCACCGGTATTCCCGTCGTGCCGATGCGGTCTGCAACGTGCGTAAGCGGAATCGGATTCCTCCCTTCATGTGTTCCTGTGTCATAAATATCATGCAGGCGGTAAAGGCGCTCCGGCTGCTCCGTATTGATTTCCACGATGACATTTTTGGCGTATTGAGCAAAAATCGCAGAGTTGCCCACAGATGTTGTCGGTATGATCATGCCGTCTTTTGTAATGGAAATCGCTTCGATGATGGCAAAATCGATGGGAGTGATAACACCGTCCCGAATCCATTCAGCTGTGTGTGATAAATGATGATCCGTATAAAGCATTGCGCCTTCGTTTATTTTTCTGCGCATCACTGGATCCGACTGAAACGGCAGCCGTTTGTGGACGATACCGGATTGTGCAAAAACCGTGTCAATGTTCGAACCGAGAGAAGCCCCCGTATAAACGTTTACTTTGAAAGTTTCGAACTCCGCACGTTTTGCCAATGCCAGCGGCACCGCTTTTGCATCCCCTGCCTGCGTAAACCCGCTGAGGCCCAGCGTCATGCCGTCCTGTATCCAGGAAGCTGCCTCTTCGGCACTGACTACCCGCTCCTGTAATTCCGGTGCTTTGATCCGCTCAAATCGTTTACCCATAATCCCTCACCTTTCTTTGCTGGAATAAAAACCGCTATTGAATTTACCTATACCCCAATTCAGGATGCTTAAATAAACTATTTGAGTTCACCGTGCACTTCCATTCTTCTTACCCATCCATTCACAAATTTGCAACAAATTTTAAGTATTTTCCCATAACTTAGAGACACGAATTAATCCAAAATGCCTTGAAATCAAGCTTTCTGAAATTATTAGAAAATTCCTTTTATACAATAATATAATACGCTAAATTTATGATAAAAATATGAGTTTATCCCGTTGACTTTAGGGTTTATCTATCATAATATATGAAAAGTTGTCAAAACGATTAGCGTTTGTACAATAATTTTAAATTGAAAGAGGGCTTTTTTAATTGTCTAACAGCCAACGTAAAAAAATGTCCATATTGATGATCAATATGTTTATTGCTATAGCAAGTTTTGGAATTGTAGTCCCTATTCTCCCTGCCTATCTTCTATCCATCGGCCAAGGCGGCACAGCAGCCGGCCTGATGATCGCGATATTCGCAGGCGCACAGCTCCTGTTCTCTCCACTTGGAGGAAGCTGGGCCGATAAATACGGTCCCCGCAAAGTAATTATTCTTGGTCTTGCATTACTGACTATCTCGATGCTTATGTTCTACTCAACTGATTCAATCTGGGTCATCTACGCTTCACGTGTAGTCGGCGGTATCGGTGATGCCTTCCTTATTCCGGGAGTCTTCACATATGTAGCCGGCATCACTACTGCAGCCCAGCGCGCTAAAGGAACCGGCCTTGTGACGGCTTCCATGTCGCTCGGACTCGTTATCGGACCTGGCTTCGGCGGATTCCTTGCTGACATCAGCTTGAAATTGCCGTTCTTAATCGCCGCAGGAGTTACATTCAGCGCGATGATTTTCTCTTTGATCATGCTGAAAGAAATTGTCCCTAACGCAGAAAGCAAAAAGCAGGCGGAGGAATTTTCAAAAGACGAGTCGATGCTCGAACAAATCGGCCGCTCCACCCGCATGCCGTATTTCATTCCTTTGGTAATCATTTTCATCATGAGCTTCGGCCTTGTCGCTTATGAATCTGTTATCGGTATGTATTTGACGACGCAATATGGTTCATCGTCAGCGGACATCGCCATGATGATTACGGCTACCGGAATTGTCAGCGTAACGGTTCAATTCTTTGTAGTCGACCGTCTCGTCCGCCGTTTCGGCGAAGTGAAAACGATGATTGCCTTCCTTGGACTGGCAACTGCCGGTTTCCTGATTTCCCTGACAGCTGGCAGCTACGGCGCATTTTTCGGCGTCTCGCTTGTGATTTTCCTGGCGATGGCCATCCTTCGTCCGGTGCTTAACATTCTTGTATCGAAAATGGCTGCCGGCGAAATCGGCTTCGCAATGGGTATGGCAACTGCATATATGAGCCTCGGCAACGTCCTTGGCCCAATTTCGGCAGGCATGCTGTTTGATGTCAACATCAACTACCCGTTCATCCTTGGGCTCGGCCTTTTGGTAGTTACTTTATCGATTGCCATGGCTTGGCGCAAAACGAACAATGCAAAATCAGTGGACTATGCTACTGCCAATGAAACACCTGAAGCTGAACCTTTAACATAAAGGTTCAGTTTTTTATTTGAACGAGGTTTAACTAATTGACAACAAGATGCAGCCGGCATAATATGTAAAATTGAGTGTAAAAATTTTATAGGTAATGAATGGTAATTGATACTCTTCTCCACTTTCCTTCATACATATGAAAACTGTTTGAGCAACACCGCTTTTACTTGATTCTCCGTCTTAAGTTTTGTTGCCGGTATATATAGAAGAAACTCCAACAGGCAACTCCATCCACATAATAAGAAAAGAGGCACACCATGTCAGCAGATCAACGCAAAAAGATTATCATCCTGATGATCAATATGTTCATCGCCATCGCAAGTTTCGGGATCATCATCCCCATCCTGCCGTCTTATCTGCAATCCATCGGACAGGGCGGCATGGCTGCCGGTCTTATGATCGCCATTTTTGCGGCGGCACAATTCCTGTTCTCTCCGATTGCCGGCAAATGGGCGGACCAATATGGCCGCCGCAGAATGATCATTTACGGACTTATCGGATTGACCCTTTCAATGTTTGTCTTTTACGCTTCCGACATTATCTGGGTGCTTTACTTCTCCCGCGTCATTGGAGGAATTGGCGCCGCGATGCTGGTACCGGCAATTTTCGCCTATATCGCTGACATCACAACTTTCGACCAGCGCGCGAAAGGCACCAGCCTCGTATCAGCGGCTATGTCGCTCGGTATCGTCGTCGGCCCCGGAATCGGTGGATTCCTCGCCGATTACAGCATCAAATTACCGTTTCTCGTTTCAGCACTAGTGTCACTTGGTGCAGTAGTGTTTTCACTCGTCCTGTTGAAAGACAGCGATGCTGCAAATGCGGATGCTCAGCATACACTTGATATGACACAATCGGAATCAATGCTGTCGAAAATTGCTTCTTCCACAAAGAAACAGTATTTCATTCCTTTGGTTATCACGCTTGTGATGAGTTTCGGCCTGCTTGCCTATGAATCCGTCGTCGGACTTTATCTGGACAATCAATTCAATTCGACCGCCAAAGACATCGCCTTTATGATTACTGCGACAGGTATCGTCAGTGTCATCGTCCAGTTGTTCATCGTCGACCGTATTGTCCGCCGCTTTGGTGAAGTGGCGATTCTTGTAACATTCCTGGGCGTCGCGGCATTCGGTTTCCTGCTCTCACTTTTTGCAGGCAGCTATGCCATGTTCTTCGGTGTTTCGCTTGTCATTTTCCTTGCGACATCGATCCTGCGGCCGGTACTGAACACGCTGATCTCCAAAATGGCAGACGGCGAAGTCGGGTTTGCAATGGGCATGAACAACGCTTATATGAGTATCGGCAATGTCGCCGGACCTCTGCTTGCGGGCATGCTTTATGATGTCAACATTGTCTTCCCGTTCATCCTTGGTCTGGTTATGCTGATGATCACTATCTTCATCACGGTGGGGTGGCAGCGTTCACGTGCAGTCAAAGCTGCAACCGCATGATACTAATCAAATAAATTGAAAGCAGAAAGAGCCGCGGCTCTTTCTGCTTTTTTGATGGCGAATGGAAAAAACGTGTATAAAACAATTGCCTGTCATATTGGCTGCACCCAGTAAACCCTTAGGCTTTACGGGGTGTATATGTACTTGTATAATAAATATACAACTAACTTATAGAAATGTGGGTCATGCCATGTACAATATAAAAGCTGCTGCAAAGATCCTTGATATGCCCAAGGTGACAATCCGGTCATGGGAAACACGGTATAATGCGATCACTCCAGCCCGAACAGAGTCAGGCCATCGCCTGTATTCTGATCAGAACCTGGAGGATTTGAAGTGGCTTAAAATCCAAGTTCAGGAGAACGGCATCAAAATCAGTGAAGCGGTCAAACAATTGCATGTTTCGCGGAAAAAGTTTGTAAAGACTGCCGCCGAGTTGCCTCAGTCTCCTGAAGGTTCTTCCCAGTATGAGAAACAGATTGACGAACTCTATAATGCCGGAGCCGAAATGGACAGCGAACGTTTCCAGTATTTATTGGATTTGAATTTCTCGATGTTCCATTATCGAACTGTGTTCTTCTCGATTCTGGCACCATTAATGGTGCGTATCGGTGAAGAATGGGAAAACGGCACCATTACCGTGGCACATGAACATATGCTTAGCCATTTGGTGCTGCAGCGCTTTACCCAGTTTTTCCGCATATTCCCGACTTCCGACACTTTGCCGAAAGCTTTGGCATTCTGCCCAAGCGGCGAGCATCATCAGCTCGGCTTGCTCCTATTCACTTTATTCCTCCGCGAACGCGGTTATCCGGTAACCTATATTGGTCCTGATACGCCGCTAGAAGGCCTCCCTGAACTTGTTGGCAAGCAGGATTTTAGGATTGCCTGCATGTCCATCGGCAACGAACGGCTGCTTCCGGCTGCAGATGAATATATAACTGCTTTAACAGCAGCCAAGCCCGAACTGCGATTTGTCATCGGCGGACGCGGCCTTGAAAATGTTCAAAATACCGCCAACAAGTATTATCTCGGAACTACTTATGAAGACTGGGAGCACTGGCTCGAAGATACCCAGACTTCCCGGAATTAAGAAGACCTTTTCAGACTCCTTGTCTGAAAAGGTTTTTTTATTTGCCAGGATATCATGCTGCTGTACTTTTCCAAATAATTGTATGGTAAAATTTATTTATCAGAATTTTCCGAGTCAGGAAGTGGTCCGGTTGAAAAGAATCTTTAACATGAATACCTTGTATATTTCTGCCGCAATTATTGCGGTCAGCGCTTTTATGCTACCGCGCGTAATCGAAGCCGTCAATCTTCATATTCATGGAATCTCTTATATCGCCGAACAAACCGAGGAATATTTCAAAATCACAGAACCCATTGAAGGCGAATATTCAGTCGAACTCGATTTAAGTGATCCGGAAAGTAATGAAGGCCAAATCCTCTTTGATGACGGTGACAATACGATATCCGTCCTCGAAGTTGTGCCTCGTGATGAAGCAGGCTATGAAGTGATATTCCGGTCGCACGCCTCGGAGCGCGCTGACGGAGCTGCGTTGATTTCAGGGGTAGAACATGACTATACTGATGAGGGTTTCACGCATTCCTTTAAAGCAGAAGCGGTTGCAAGCATTGATGGCGGAGAGCCATTCGAATTGTCTCCCACTGGTTCAACGGGACTGAGCTACCAGGACGGTGACCAATTTGGATTTATTTTGGATGCCTCTAGTGCAGATGCCGTTTCCGCAAAGGTGACAGTCACAAACCTGCAACTGAATTTATGGGCGGAGATGTGGTGGCCGCAGAGCTGACTGGACGTATAAAAGCATAAAAAAAGACCCGCTCTTTTAGAGCAAGTCAAGGTCCTGATAGGCGGACTGGTAAGGTCCATTGTCTGTTACTTCTGAATGGTAAAGTGCTTTTAAGGCAAAGCCTTTTTCAAGCTCCATGTCTTTCATCAAAGTCTTCAAGCGCTTTTTCAGCTCGGGATTTTCACTGACAAGGGTTTCCATCTTCGATTTCGTGTATTTCATAATGCGGTCGCTCCTTTCAGTTGCTGTTGAGTTCATTGTATCATCTATAGCCTTATTTAATGAAAAAACGCACTTGCATCCGGCAAGTGCGTTTATTTTTATTGGACAAGAACGTATAACTTTTTAGTATGAAGATTTTTGGAAAAAAGTGTTTCGGTGTCCAGGCTCCGGCGACCCAGCTCTTCGAGTCATAAGCCAACTTAGCTGCGCGGCCAAGGCCACTACGCTAATCTGTCTTATGCTTTTCAGAGCTAAACGGGTGCCGTCGCTTTTCTAGTGTCCAGGCTCCGGCGACCCAGCTCTTCGAGTCATAAGCCTGCTCATGTCTAGACTCCAACGGCCAACTCCCCGGACTTAAGCTGCTCTTCCTATGCGGCAAAGAACGCCGCTCCGGAAGTTCAGCTTAAGTTTGTCGGAGCTGAACGGCCGTTTCCACTTTTCAAGTCTGCGCGGCCAAGGCCACTACGCTGATCCGTCTTATGCTTTTCAGAGCTAAACGGGTGCCGTCGCTTTTCTTTATTGATATAAATCAGCCGATGACCTGGAAAATATAATTCGCGAGGAACAGCGCTGCGATCACATAAAGCGCCGGTGTAACTTCGCGCCATTTGCCGAGACCGACCTTCAATAACGGATACATGATAAAGCCGATGGCGATGCCGTCAGCGATACTGTACGTAAACGGAATGAGGACGATGATCAGAAACGCCGGAATGCTTTCGCTCATATCTTTCATATCGAGGTCCTTGATGTTCTGCAGCATCAATGCGCCAATGATGATCAGGATCGGTGCAATCGCACTGTCCGGGATCAATTTGATGACAGGAATGAAAAACGCGGCACCAAGAAACAGCAAGCCGGTTGTAATGGCCGTCAGACCTGTGCGTCCGCCTGCTGCCATGCCCGCTAAGGTTTCGACACTGGCAACTGTCGGACTCGTACCGAAAACACCGGAAGCCATCGAACCGATGGACGTTGCCTGGAATGCACGCTTGTATTTCTCTGGACGTTCAATGAAATTGACCTGTCCATGAACAAGGCCGATGTTCTCAAACACCAAGACCATTGTCAGCGAGAAAACCGCTACCCAGAATCCCATGGTCAGGAAACTGGTGAAACTCAATGCACCGAATCCGGCAAACGCTTCAGAAGCGCTCATCGCCGGTTCATTCAGCTGGCTAAGGTCAATCATGCCGAATAAAAAGGCGATCACTGTTCCAGCCACAATCGTGATGAGGAAATTCCCCGGCACGTTGCGGATGAATAGGATGATAGCGATGACGAACGTCAAAGCGGTCGACAGCACCAGCGGGTCGGAAACCGATCCGAGTGCCAAAATTGCCCCTTCGCCATTGATGACGATTCCGCCTTTTTCAAGGCCCAGCAGCATCAGGAATAAACCCAGACCTACTGTAATCGCCTCTTTCAGCGAATGCGGCACTGCAGCACTCAGCACTTTCGCAAAACGCGTAAACGCCACTGCGACAAAAATAGCACCTGATACGAATACGACCGCTAATGCTTCTTGCCAGGTAAGGCCCATCGCCTGTACCAGTGTATACGAAAACAGTGCGTTGATGCCCATGCCCGGAATCAGCAGAATCGGAACATTGCCCCAGAATCCCATGACGAGCGCTCCAAAAACAGATGCCCCAATCGTCGCGATAATTGCCGCTTCGATCGGCATGCCGGATTCCGACAGGATCAGTGAATTGACTGCGATAATATAGACCACTGTGAAAAAGCCAATCAGACCGGCCAATAGCTCACGCTTAACCGATGTACCATTTTCTTTAAGACCGAAAAAACGATCCATCCAATTATACATATACATAACCTTCTATTAAATTAGCCCTCTCCCTACCCGCTCTGCCTGAATAAATTCAGGTAAGCCAAGATAGAAGTGTAATGCAAAAACGCCGCCACGTCAAGGGTTTGGGGTTGGTCCGGAGAATATGCTTCAGCAAAATGAAATGGTGAATATTTTGGAGTAAGGGTTTAGATTTTAATGCATTTTGCGCAGTGAAATGCAGGGTAATTAACGGGTTTGGTTCTCATCGCATTTCGCATAGCGAAATGCAATGCATTCAATGGTCTTGGTTCTAATCGCATTTCGCTCAGCGAAATGCAATGCATTCAATGGTCTTGGTTCTAATCGCATTTCGCTCAGCGAAATGCCATCCATTAAATGGTTTCGGTTAGCTTTTAAATATATTTTTAGAGAGACATTTCTGGAGTGTTTGCAAATGCTATACTTCAATTAATATTGGAAAAGAGGTGTTACATGGAAAAAGAACCATTGGAATTACTTTCGGCTGATGAAGCGCTCTGTTCCTTGATTGGCCGCTTGCCGGCCGTCCACCCACAGCGTCATTATCTTGCAGGCGAGCAGCGGCAAATTGCAGCAGGCATCCGAGGAGAAGATCGGATGCGGAAACACTTCGTTGAATTTCATCCACAAGAAGAGTTCCATATACTGTGGGACGTCAGTCTTGCGATGGGCGACTGGAAAATACAGATGGACGGCTTGCTGTTGACCGAAGGCTGCGCTATCATCATGGATTCAAAGAACATCAGCGGCAAAATCCATTTTGACGAGCAGACCGGTGAATTCTACCGCTTCGATGACGATAACGTCAAAAGCGTAATGAAGGATCCACGTATCCAGTTAAACAAGAATATTCGCTTCCTATCGGCATGGTTCGAGCTGAAGAAAATTAAACTGCCTGTCAGCGGACTTATCATTTTTACCCCGAAGAGCTGTGAATTCATTGTCAGGCCAAAAAGCAAACACCTCTGCAAAGTCTATCAGATGCCTGAATATTTATTGCAAATCCTAAAGGCTTTCCCCCTTGAAGCCGAACCGCCGAAACTGCCGAAAATTAAAAAACAGATTATCGGCGCACATTCCCCTTATCTGAGAACCCCTTTATGCGGCAAATACTATATTGAAGCGAGTGAAATTCGCCGCGGCATTCAATGTACAGAATGCCGCGAATACGGAATGAAACGAATAAAGAAAAGCTGGCAATGCCCCGGTTTCGGGCACCGGGATCGGCAGGCGCATAAATTCGCGCTGAGTGAATATTTTTCACTGGTTGATACCCATATTACGAATCAGGCGTTTCGTGAGTGGTGTGGTGTGGAATCGCGGTCCGTGGCTAAAAGATTATTAGCGCAATTCGACTTAGAGAATTCTGGCGAAAAGAAGGCATGGAAATATAGTTTAAGAACGAAGAAGGAGTGAAAACTCCTTCTTTTTGTGTGTATTTTATGGGAACGCCCACAAATGAAATTAATCGCCCAAAACGTATTTCCTTGAACAATATACACCTCTCACCACAACCCAAAAACCAAAAAAGAAGCTTTTCACCGAGTGAAAAGCCTCCAATCTTCCCTTTCAGCCTCACCTAACGCAAGAAAAGTCGTTTTTACCTCCCATTCCCCCTAAACTTCCACTCTCCCACTCTCACTCCGCCCTTCATCGCATTTCGCAGAGCGAAATGCAATCCATTCAATCACTTGACCTCCTCTTTAGCATCGCCTCATACAAAAAACATCTTATTCTGCCACCATTTCCCCAAGAAATCCCACTCTTCCACCATCACTCCGCCCTTCACGCATTTCGCCTCGCGAAATGCCATCCATTTAACGGTTTTCGATTTACCCGCACGCGCACTGACTTCGCCACGATCCTGCACTTTTCCCGCACTCCCAAAACCCTTGAACGGATGCTTTTCGCCAAAGCGAAAAGCGAAAAACCTACAAATCATAAACCCTCAAACCCACAAATCTACACATCTACAAATCTACAAATCTACAAACCCCACCGAAAATCTCCCATCAAAAAAACCACACGCAAAATGCGTGTGGCTCCGTACTTTATTGATTAAAAGAACATACCAGCGATAGAGGCGCTCAAAAGTGAAGCGAGTGCTCCGGCTGCTACTGCTTTCATGCCAAGTTTTGCGATTTGTGGACGGCGGCTTGGTGCAAGTGCCCCAAGTCCTCCAAGCAAGATCGCTAGTGAGCTCAAGTTGGCGAAACCACATAGCGCGAAGCTGACAATAAGGACAGTTTTCGGCGATAGGTTCGCCATTTCCGCTGTAAAGGAAACGTAAGCGACAAATTCGTTCAGCACGAGTTTCTGGCCGATGAAGCTGCCGGCTTGGACTGCTTCAGCCCAAGGTACACCGATTGCAAAGGCAAGTGGAGCGAAGATGAATCCTAGAATTTGCTGGATAGTCAGACCTTCAAATCCGAAGAATCCTCCAAGACCCCCAAGCAATCCGTTCATTAACGCAATCAATGCGATAAACGCAAGAAGCATTGCCCCAACATTTAATGCTAATTGCAAACCATCAGCCGCACCGCGTGCAGCAGCATCTACTACGTTTGCTGATTCTTTATCTTTTTCAAGCTTAAATTCTTTTTCTTCAATTTCCTCTTGTTCCGGAATCATGATTTTAGCCATGATCAAACCGGCCGGAGCCGCCATGAAACTTGCAGCAAGCAAATATTCAAGAGGCACGCCAAGAAGCGCATAACCCGCAAGTGTAGAACCTGCGACCGAGGCAAGTCCACCAGTCATAACCGCGAACAGTTCGGATTTCGTCATTCCGGCAAGGAATGGACGCACAACAAGCGGTGCTTCTGTCTGGCCCACGAAAATATTGGCCGAAGCGGAAATGGATTCCGCTTTGCTTGTGCCTAGCAGCCAAGCTAATGCACCGCCAAGGAAACGGATAACAAGTTGCATAATTCCTAAATAATATAGCACTGAAATTAAAGAAGAGAAGAAAATGATAATCGTCAGTACCTGGAAAGCAAAGACGAAGCCGAACCCTTCTGTATCAGCTGCCGGACCGAAAACGAAGGCAATTCCTTCACCCGCGTAACCGATTACATTATTGACTAACTCAGATAACTTGAGCAGCCAACCACGCCCAGTTTCCCATTCCAGTACGATAAATGCGAAGCTGATTTGTATCGCTAACCCGCCTAAAATTGTCCGTGGCTTAATGGATTTTTTCCCATCAGATAAAAGGAAGGCCAGTCCCAGAACGACGAAAATGCCGAAGATGCCCCATAATATATTCACAACTTCACCTCATAAATAGTATTTTATCAGAAAATTAGGCTATTAAATGTCTAACTCATCCGTCGTCTGACATCTTACCAAAGGAAAACGAATAAGTAAATGTACATTATGTTACAAAAACCTGATTTAATCGTATTCCCAATCAAATGAAAATTCGCAATTGAATTGATATTTCCCGGGAAATGATTGCCCTGCCATAATTCCCGGTTTATCCTCGATTACCATTCAGCGGAGCTGAAGAACCCCGCTGAATGAATTTTTTCTTTATTCGTCTTCAGTTGACGGTGCTGCTTTCTTAAGAAAGAAGGAAAGAAAAACGCCGACGAGGCTAAGAATTCCGGCTACGATAAAGGAGATATTCACTCCTCGGATAAGTCCTTGCACACCATACTGTTCCGGATCGAGTGCCGTGCTCGTCATGATAGTGACAAGCAAAGCGGTGCCGATCGAACCGGAAACCTGGCGCATAGTATTGCTCATAGCCGTACCGTGCGGGATCAGCCTTTCCGGCAGCTGATTGAGTCCAGCGGTCGTCACCGGCATCATCACCATGGCAACACCAAACATCCGGATCGCATGCATCACTGTTAAATAAGTAAACGAAGTTTCAGCGGTCAGCACGGTGAATTGGAATGTGCTGACCGTCACAATCAAGAGGCCGATGATTGCCAGCCATTTGCCGCCGAACGCATCGAAAATCCGGCCTGTAATTGGGTTCATGATTCCCATAATGATAGCGCCGGGCAACAGCATCAAGCCGGATTCGAGCGCAGTGAAGCCGTGCATATCCTGCATATAGATCGGCAGAATTGTAGCACCGCCGATCATTGAAATAAAAACAATGACGCTGAGAATCGTCGACAAGGTAAAAATCTTGTATTTAAAGACCCGAAATTCAAGCAATGGCTCTTTGAGCCGGCCCTGCCGCTGAATGAAAAGAAACAGCGAAACCGCTCCGATGGCGATAGACAAAAGGACCGGCAAGCTTCCCCAGCCTGTCGTGCCGGCACTGGAAAAGCCGTAAAGAATACCACCGAAACCAAATGTCGATAAGATAACCGAAGAGATGTCCAGTTTCGGGAAAGTCTGTTTCGTGACATTCTTCAAGAAGAAATAAGCAAAAATCAAATCGATTAAGGCAATCGGGATGACAATATAGAATAACGCGCGCCATGGATACTGTCCGACAATCCATCCCGATAATGTCGGTCCGATTGCCGGCGCGAATGAAATGACGAGGCCGAATAGACCCATCGCCTGCCCTCTTTTCTCAATCGGGAAGATGACGAAGAAAATGGTTTGGGTCAGTGGCATCATTATCCCCGCACCCGAAGCCTGAATGATGCGGCCAATCATCAGTACCGAAAATCCAGGCGCAAACGCAGCCACAATTGTTCCGATGGTGAAGAGCCCCATCGCCGTCAGGAATAAAGCACGGGTAGAAAATTTGCCGATTAAAAAAGCGGTTACCGGAATCATGACGCCGTTGACAAGCATGAAAACGGTAGTCAGCCATTGCGCCGTATTCGCAGTAATGCTCAAGTCGTCCATAATATGCGGCAATGCCGTTGCCAGCAAAGTCTGATTCAAGATGGCGACAAAAACTCCTGCCATCAGCACCGCAAGCAGCGGCCCTATTTTTATATCTTTTTTATCATGGACATCATGCTTACTTGCCAATAGCTTCACCTCACCGTCTTTAGCAATCTGCTTTTTTCAGTGTAATCCGCGTTCTATTATCCTAGTTACCCTCATCGGTTTCAACTAATCCGGTTCATAAAGAAAAGCGCAAGCGCCCGTTAAGCACAGTAACATTATTAAAAGAGAAAACTAATTATAAGAATAAAAAATATCGCAACAGAAAATTTAAAAACAGCACAGCCAAACTCAGGCTGTGCTGTTTTAAGTTTAAGCTTTCGCGTTTTCTTTACGATGGCTGATGCGGTAGAAGACCAGGTAAAGAGCCGGAATCATCACTAAAGTGAACAAACTGGAGAAAGCCAGTCCAGCGATGATCGTAACTGCAAGCGGTTCGAATAATGGGTCACCTGATAAGGCAACCGGGATCAGAGCCACAATCGAAGTGATCGTGGTCAAAATGATTGGCTTGATGCGCGCGTATCCGGATTCCAAAATCGCTTCTTTAATGGAGAAGTCGCCTGACAAACGGCGCGCTTCGACAAAGTCGATCAGTACAACCGCGTTTCGCACAACAATCCCTGTCAGGGAGACAATCCCCATGACACCAAGGAAGCTGAGCGGTGTCTGCGTCAGGAACAGGCCAAGGATGGCGCCTGAAATTCCCAGATAAACCGCAATCAGTACCAGGAACGGCAAGCTGAACGATTTGAATTGGAAAGCGATTACGAGATAAACCAGCAACAATACAACTAGGAACAGAATGCCGATTTCAGCAAAGAATGCTTCCTGGTCAGAGTTTTCGCCTCCGGTGGAAATTTCATACCCTTCCGTTAGGTCAGCCCTTTGCTTATCTACCACTTCCAGCATAGATGCTTCAAAATCATCCGTTGTACCGAAAGCACGCAATGTAATGGCGCGTTCGCCGTCTTCATGCGGCACTTGGGCAATGGCAGTCGTCTGCTGCTCATCTAATAATTCATTGAGCGGAACCAGTTGCGGCGGACCTTGCTGGCCCCCTTGTGCGCCAGTTGCAGGTACGGCGAAATCCGAAAGGTCAATTTCTTCCCCTTCTTCAATTCCCGCTTGTTTCAAGACCACATCATAAAAATCATTGTCTTCATAGATTGAGTAAAGCGGGATTCCCTGCGTCAAAAGCTGCAGCTGGTTCGTCACTGTGTTCAGCGCGATGCTGTTGCTTTCGAGCACATCGCGGTTTGGC
The DNA here is from genome assembly GCF_003289955.1 of Planococcus halotolerans. Lineage (GTDB taxonomy): Bacteria > Bacillota > Bacilli > Bacillales_A > Planococcaceae > Planococcus > Planococcus halotolerans. Next base: position 413,304 of record NZ_QLZR01000001.1, read on the forward strand.
TCGTATTCAATGGCCGGAACCGGATCGCCAAGGTTATCCGTCACAATATCTGCTCCGTTATCGAGCATCTGCTCTTTCAGTGTATCGCGCAAACTTTCAAGTTCCGCAATTTTTTCACCCATAACCGTTACTGTCACCGGCGCTCCGACTGGAGGTCCCTGGACAATCGTATCAAGGAAAATTTCAGCATCCGGATAACGCTCACGCAGTTCCGGTTCCCATTTATCGATGAAAGCGGAAGCCGATGTATTGTCGCGATTGATGCGGATGGCTGCCTGGCCGGTATTTGAACCCGTATTATCCATCGATGAAGCAAACAGATTCGGCAAGCCTTCACCAGTAAAAATCGCCACCTCTTTAATATTGTCATCTTCTTCTGCAAGTTCTTCGGTAATTTCTGCAATGAATGCATCGGTTTCTTCAATCGGTGTTCCTTCCGCCAAACGGACGTTTATCGTCACTTCTTCGCGGTCAGCTTCTGGGAAGAATTCGAACGGCGTGAACAATGCGAGTGACAATAAACCTGTCGCTATCAAGAGACCGCCAATTCCTACCCATAACGGGCGCTTTAAAACGCCGCGCAACACTTTTTCCGAATAGAATACTGCCAGCTTCTCAAGCGGTTTGCCGAGGAATCCCGGAGTATCGGAAATTTTCTTGGCTTTTCGTTTCGTTTTCAAATACTGCATCATTGGCACCAAAGTAATCGACAGTATAGTCGATGCGATGATTGTGGTGATTAGAATACTTGGCAGGGCCTTGATGAACGCTCCATTGCCCCCTGACAGCAGCAACAATGGAGAAAACGTCACGACAATCGCCAAACTGGACGAGATGATTGATGGGTATACTTCTCGGACACCTTTTATCGCGCCTTCACGCGGTGAGTCCCCCAGTTTATAACGCCGCTGGATATTATCGTTGACGACGATGCTGTCATCCACCAATATCCCGATGGCGATGATAAGTCCGATGACCGAAATCTGGTTTAGGTCAACGCCCATATAAGGAATCGGAATCAGCCCGATCAACACAGAAGCAAGCACCGTCAATGCAACGGCGAATGCACCGAACAAGGTGAGACCCGCTGTAGTAGTAATGAGTACGGCCAACACGGCAATCAACAATGAAATATAGAGTCCGCTGAAGATTTCATTGACATTATCAGCCTGGGATTCGTATTTATCCGCTTCTACACCAGCAGGCAAGGTTCCGTTGAATTCTTCAATCACTTCTGTCACACGTTCATCGACAGACGGCACATCCTGGCCAGTCTGCAGGAAAACAGTGTAGGAAATGGCGTCTTCACCTTCGTAAGTGACAATATCGGAAGTTTCCTGGTCAACCGTTTCAATCGTCGCCACGTCACTCAGCGGCACTGCCGCCTGGCCGACCTGCAATTGCTCCAGCTTTTCGATTCCCTCTTCCTGGCTGACCGTCAACACAAGACGTTCATTGCCGTTATCATGCGTACCGAGCGACAGCGGCTGATTGGCCTGCTGCAGCGATTCAAGCACGGCAAAGGGCTGCAGATTGTTTTCAGCAAGTGCGTCGCTGTCCAGTTCAATCAGGATCTGCTGATCGTTCAGCCCCTTTACGGTAGTGCCGGCCACACCCGAAACAGCTTCCACATCTTCAGACAAATCGGCAAGCGCCTGCTTCATACCATCCAGTTCTGCGCGGTCACCGTAGAACATATACGACACCAGCGGGAATGTCAGATCAAGCTTTTCGACAGATGTGTCCTGTGCCTGGTCCGGGAAATCAGCTGAGGCGCTTTGCGCTTCCTGTTGAATCGAATTGATCAGCGCATCCGGTTCGAAACCGTCTTCGATCTCCAAAGTGATGATGGAAGCCGAATTGGAAGAAATAGATTGGATGGAAGAAATGCCATCCACTTTCTGTATTTCATTTTCCAGCGGCGTCGTGATTGACCGCTCCACTTCTTCCGGTCCTGCACCTGGCAGAATCGTTGATACCAACACGAGGCCTGGCGGCGTTTCGGGAATTTCACGCTGAGGCAATGTCAGAAATGTATAAACACCCACAAGCATAAAGATAAAAATCAAGAAAATAAACAACTTGCTTCGTTCTAATATGTAATTCATAATGAAACCTTCTTTCCATTTTGTATAAGTATTGTATAACTCATTCATTTGGACTGTCCACTCTTGATACTTGAAAAAGCTGTAAATTTTTAGAAACGATTTTCTTCCTGTAATTTATGTACTTTAATTGTGTATACCCTCATTTTTCCAATACAACTACTTTTTCCAGGAAAATTGGTAAATTTGGAAGTTGATCTAGCGACATTTTTTTCTCCATATGAAAAGCCTGTCCAGTATGGAACTAGACAGGCTTTTGCTTTCATATATTCTCGAAAAACAGGCGGATGACATCTGCACCGCCGATAAAAGTACCAAGGGAACTGCCGAGATTCGTCAGAACGACGACCAGCAGGACACGCGTGACTTTATTGTCCCAGAAACCTTTGACTGTGAACACGTCTTTTGACAAGGTTTCGAAATCGCCGATATTCGGCTTGCGGATCGATGCCTGGGTCAGCCCCGAGAACCAGCCTGCCGCCACCAGCGGATTGAGCGAGGAAATCGGTGCTGCGACAAACGCCGTCAAGATGGCGAGCGGATGGCCGAAAGCAATAGTGGCTCCAATTGCGGCCAATGTGCCGTTCCATAAGATCCAACTGATTGTCTGGTCGATGCCGGCTGCAGGATTGGCGATAAATGTATAGGCAATGATTCCGATAATGATCAGTGGAATCGCCCAGCCGATGATTTTCGGCCATTTGGATTTCGGCGGTACTTCTGAAAGTTTTTCTAGGTCATGTTCGTTATGGATTTCTTTCGTAATTCCCGGAATGTGCGCGGCGCCGAGTACAGCGACGATTTTTTTGCCCGGTGCTTCTTTTATTTTCTGCGCGAGGTATTGATCACGTTCATCGATCAACGGCGTTTTCAGCCGTGGAAAGGCTTTGGTGAAATCGTCCATGACCGCGCTCAGCGTATCCTGGGATTTCATCTTCTCAAGGTCTTCTTCAGAAATTGTTTCTTTGCTGAAGATGCTGAAAAATACCGAAGACAGCAATTGCACTTTGCCCCACAGACCGATATTGCCCCAGATGCGCGAAAATGTCACCTGGATATTACGGTCGGCAAGCACCAGTTCTGCGCCAGTCTCTTTTGCCGATTCGATTCCCTGGATCATTTCCTGCCCCGGTTTAATGCCGAATTGATCGGCCAAACGGTTCTGGAAAGATGAAATTGCCAGGTTCATCAACAGGAGGCTCGATTTCTTCTCTTTGATCACTTTGAAGATATCAGTTTCCTTCCATTTACTGTTTTCCGTAACCGACTGGTAGCGCTGTGCATCCAATTCGATGCAGATTGAGTCCGGCTGCTCAGCATCAATCACTTCTTTGACTTGTTCTGCGCTGCGTTTCGAAACGTGGGCCGTGCCGATCAGGATCAATTCTTTATCGCCATATTGCAGGCGTGTGATATTTTCTTCTTGCATGGATTTACTTCCTTCATAGAATTTATTTCTTTTCATATTAATGCATGAAAAGACTGTCTATTCTATATAATGGATTACTGAGCGGAAAATATCAATCCTGCGCATCCCTTTTCCCCATGTTTCACAAAAGCTTCTTATAATCCGTCCGCGCTGAAGGTATCCCCTTCATCCAGGTTGCCGGCTTCAAAGCCTTTATAGAACCATTCCCGCCCACGCCATCGAGCAGCACACCCCCGGATCTCCTCCGAGGAACGTAAGATTGTTAAATCATCTGCGGCGAGTATCTGTATACCAGAAACTGCTCAGCAGGGTCTCTATTGATGGCCGGTAGATTGATCTCCTCCAGCAGTTCAAATACGGTATTGCGCTCAAGGAAATTGATATATTCGCGGGTTGGATAATAGAGGATGATTTTCATGTCTCTTGGATAGGTTTCCGCAGACTTCAAAATATTGTCCACGACTTTCATAAAGATTTGCACCGAAAACGGATTAAAGAAATAAAACACAGTGTCTTGTGGCTGCACATCGTAATCCTGGGCCATCCCACACCGAAAACGGATATATTCCGCCGCCCTGCGATGCCTGCTGATGCGGCTGTAATTTTCGAGATTCTGCTGCGCCTCTCCGCAAAAACTGGTATTTAGTTCAACGCCTGTTGCCCGGCAGCTGAAACGGTCATGAACATAAAAATTCAGCCGCCCTTTGCCGCAGCCGAAATCCACCAGGCCATCATCACTGTCCAGGGGATGGCGGTTGAATAATTCTTTTAAATGTATATAGGGGGTCGGTTCGTAGCGGTTATGGTGGAGTGTCGCTTCGGATATCCACTGTGTGCCTTCAGTCGCGATATTCAGATACTGGTCGCCTTCATATTCTTTCATATCGTTCTCCCCGCCTCTTCATGCATAATTGCTATTCTTGCCTATCAATACCCGATTCCACTTGCAAATAACAGCGGTTTTTGATAAAGTCGAGCTAATTCAATAGTTCTTGCTCCCTTTTTCAGTGGAGTGAGGATAGAGGCGCAAACACCATCAGTAAGCAGAATGAGGAGCACGGGCTCCGACGACTTCTGCCGGAAGGGGTGCTTGCCGAAGCGGCGGGGAGCCCCTGATCCCTGTTGCTGGTCCTGCATTTAAGAGATGCCGGACTGTCATGCGGAATGTTCCGTATGGAGGGCTATCTGGCGTACAGCGACACAAGCGGTTTGTGTTGCTGCAGCAGCAGCGGTCCTTTGCTGCTGCTTTTTTATTTGGCGTAAAACCGAGTTAGCATAAGACAGAAATCGGCTGACCGCACCTCAGATGATGAAAAGCGCACCTCAAATGACTATAACCGCACCTCAAGTGATCAAGACCGCACCTCATCCGCCGACAACCGCACCTCGGATGGAATGACGCTGGATTTTATCATGAATAACGAATAAGATTTTTAAAAAATTGAAAAAGGATGGGATACTATGAACTTCGGAAAAATCATCACTGCAATGGTCACGCCTTTTGACACAAACGGCGACATCGACTTTCCAGCAACAGAAAAACTGATCGAGCACCTCATCGCCAACGGTTCCGACGGCCTTGTCGTTGCCGGCACTACCGGTGAATCGCCGACTTTAACGGCGGCTGAAAAACTGGCGCTGTTCAAATTTACTGCTGAAACGGTGAACGGCCGCATCCCTGTAATTGCCGGAACCGGTTCGAACGATACCCGGTCATCGGTTATTTTGACCAAGCAAGCCGAAGAAGCTGGTGTCGACTGCATCATGCTTGTCACGCCTTATTATAATAAGCCTGCCCAGGAAGGCTTGTTCCAGCATTTCAAAGCCATCGCTGAAGCAACGCGCCTGCCGGTCATGCTCTATAACATCCCCGGACGCAGCGCTGTCAATATGGCTCCAGAAACGATTATTCGTTTGTCGGCTGTCGAAAACATCGTCTCTGTTAAAGAAGCCAGCGGCAACCTTGACGCTGCGTCAGTGATTATCGATGGAACGCCGGATGACTTTACGGTCTACAGCGGAGACGACGGATTGACTTTGCCGCTGATGGCCATCGGAGCAGACGGCATCGTTTCAGTTGCTTCCCACATCATCGGCAATGAAATGCAGGAAATGGTAGCAAGTTTTACCGCCGGCAACATCAAAGAAGCAGCCGCACAGCATCGCAGACTGCTGCCGATCATGAACGCTCTTTTCGCGGCACCAAGTCCTGTACCGGTTAAAACCGCATTGCAATTACTCGGTATCCAGACAGGCAAAGTCCGCCTGCCGATGATTCCATTGAATGACGAGGAAACTGCTACCTTACGTCAGCTCCTCGAAGCCGGCAATATCAAGGTTTCTGTTTAAATAAAAATGAAAATGAAAAAAACGCTGAAGCAATGCGCTTCAGCGTTTTTTCGTAACTGCTTATAATTTTGTGAAATCAAGTTTCTCAAGCGTCTGTTTCAAGCTGCCGCCCGTTACAAGTGAACGTGTATCGACACCTAACTGGGACAGAGTAATCGCGATTTCTGAACGGATGCCCGTCAGGATTGCTTTAACCCCTACCATGTTCAACGCCTGGACAATCTTGATGATTTGCTCAGCTACCATCGAATCCACTTTGACAACTCCTGAAAGGTCGATGACCAGTGTGGAAATCCGCAGTTTATTGGCTGCTGTCAGCGTTTTTTCAAGGATGAACTGGGCACGGTCAATTTCAAGATCTCCGACAAGCGGAAGAATCGCCACTTTATCGGCAATCGGCACAACAGGCGCGGAAAATTCGAAAAATTCCCCTCTGGCTGTAGTGAGCCTTTCCTGGTATGCGTTAATATAGGCACTGCTGTAGGAATACATGGCGTGGTCCAATAAGGTATGGAAAAATTCCATCGCTTCAAAGATGGTTTCCATGGGAATCCCTTGGAGTTTGCCTTCCGTTTTGATTAATTTCGCCAAATGTTTCCGATACAACGAAGATTCAGCAAGTGCAGCGTCGAGCATCATATTCGCTTCCAGGAAATAACGGCCGGTTGCAAGCCCCCACGAGTCGATGGCCTCATAGACCTTTTTTTCATCGCAGGAATTTTTTAAGGAGTCACCAAGCAGTTCAATGAACCCTGCTCTGGCTGCTATAACCTGTTCGATGAATGCGTCGTTATGGACCCTGTCTTTATCAGCGGCATCTTTCATTACTTCTTCGTTAATCAGTTCTGCGATCAGGTATTTATCGTCTATGACACGCTGGCCCAAAATTTCATAATCTTTATTCATCAGTACCTCCATAGGCTAAAGTTCTGTGTTATTTGAATTTATTATACCTGTAGAGCATAGTTCAGTGTACTGCTTTCTGAATAAAAAATATCGGGTTTTTTGCGTACTTTCGAAATTTCAGGAAACAGATAGATATTCAGCTATTTTGCTGATGGTTTCTTCCGCATCGCTGACGTGCGGGCTGTGGCCTTCGGCGTCCATCAGTTTGTACTCGCTGTTTTCAATTTGGCTATGTACATATTCACCGACTTCTTCAGGTGCTACTGCATCATTGCGAGTCTGCAAAATCAGGGTTGGCACTTTTACTTTTTCCAAATCTTCACGGACATCCGCGAGGAAAGTTGCTTCTGCAAAATCGCTCATCACTTCCGGATCATTTTGGCAGAGCAGTTGTTCAAATTCTTCAGCCAAGTGTGGCCGGCTCGCATTCTGCATTACGACAGGCGAAAGAAAGCGAGCGAACTCGTTATAGTCCCCTTTAATCATCTGGATCATACCTTCGATATCAGCTTTTTCAAATCCTCCGTGATATCCGGGTTCATTTAAAAAGTATGGTGAAGGTCCGATCATGATCAGGTTCTTCATCAGTTCCGGACGTTCGACTGCCGCAAGGGCACCAATCATACTGCTGACCGAATGACCGATAAACACTATATTTTCAAGAGACAAGGCATCACATAATTCAAGAAGATCCTGTTTATACCCATGTAATGTCCGATATCGCTCTTTATTATAAGCCGATTTGTCGCTTTTACCGGAACCGACATAATCAAACAGCACAACCCGGTATTTCGTTTCAAACGCTGGCGCTATTTTATCCCATACATATTGGTCACAGCCGAAGCCATGTGCAAAAACCAGAACTTTCTGACCCTGCCCCACGATACTAACGTTATTTCTTCTGACCAATTGTGCAGCTGATTCTTTTATTTCAGTCATATAAGTCTTCACCCCTTGCAATAAAATCACGTTTTTCAGGTTACAATGCTGGTTTCATACTAACAAACTTAATGCCAATCTCCTAAGAGAAGGGCTTAAATATTATACAAATCCTAATTTGTGAGCCGAAAATTTCAAACGGATTTAATTGCTGTGTGGGCAAATCGTAACTTTCTATTTTCTAAAAACAAAAAGAAAACCGTCAGACCATCCTCTGCCGGTTCTCCTAGTTTTTCATAAACAATAAACAATTTAATCTCTTCTCTCCACCTTCATCCGCTCCCTCATGCCGCCATCCACTTCTGTCCCGATCATCGACGGCTCATGCAGGCTGCCGGAAGTCGGAGCAATAACCGGTGCCTCGCGCATCACTTTCAATACTTGTCTGGCATTGAAATCTTCCGTTGCTCCAGGCGCCAGTCTGCTCGAAATCGTCGTGCCCTTTGTTTTCATGCCGACATTAATGGTATTTTGCGGGTTATCAATCAAACCAACGATTGCGTCGATGACGATTTCGGGGTCATCCATCGGTTTCATTTCCGCTGCATGTCCCGTGTAATTAGCGGTGTGCTCAAACCAGGGCGTATCGGTGGCCCAGGGATAGACCGCACAAATATGAATATCTTTGTGACCCGCCAATTCCATTTCCTGCTGGAGCGCTGCTGTCAATCCGCTGACTGCATGTTTGCTGGCGCTGTAGGGTGTGTAATATGGAAATGCCACGTTGGCAGCGACAGATGAAATATTGATCAAAGTCCCCCTGCCTTGCTGCTGGAACTGGTGAAGCGCGTAATGACTGCCGTAAATCGTTCCGTGCACGTTGATTTCGACCATGCGCCGCATGTCTTCCAGTGGAACCTGATCGTATACCCCGATTGTTCCTACTGCCGCATTATTGATCCACACATCGATCTTGCCAAATTTCCGTATGCCGGCATCCACCAGATTTTCAATGTCTTGTTCTTTGCTGACATCTGTTTCAACCGCCAGCACATGCGGGCCGCATTCTTCCGCCAATGCATCCAGCAGGTTTTTGCGGCGGGCAGCTGCCACCACATTTGCCCCGCCTTCAGCCAAGCGGCGCACCACGCCTTTGCCAATGCCGCTTGAGGCACCTGTCACTACTACCGTTAAGTTCTGATAAGGTTTGTGATCACCCATTCTTTCACATCCTCCTTCACTTTTCGCCTTCTGCTTTCATTTGCAGTCTTTTCCGTAAATCGCCTGAAACCCCGGTACCTTCCGCTCTCGCCTCGTGGAGACTTCCTGAAGTGTCGGGCGATGGCGGCGCCTGTTTCAGCATGTCGGACATAAACCGTCCAGTCGACTTGTCCGTCACTGAAGGCGCAAGCTTCCTTGCAACTGTCGCCATTGTTGATTTGCCGCCAATATCGACAATTTCTTCCTGTTCATCAATTTGGCCGATTACAGTATCCACCACTTTCTCGGGATCATCCGCAGGGCCCACAAGAATCTCATGACCGCTGTAATTGCCGGCATGAATTGTCCATGGCGTATCGGTGATCCACGGATTGACCAAACATACATGGATATCGTTCCGGCCCTCCAGATCCATTTCCTGATAAATCCCTGTCGTCAGTCCGGCAACGCCGAACTTCGAGGCGCTGTACACTGCTCCGGAAGGAATCGCCACCCGTCCTCCGAACGAACCGATATTGATCAGTGTGCCGTAGCCTTGCCGCTTAAACTGGGCAATAGCAAAATGGCTGCCGAACATCGTGCCGAGCAAATTGACATCAATCGTCCGTACCAGGTCCTTTAACGGCGTATCCGTAAATTCCCCGTAAGTGCCGACACCTGTGTTGTTGATCCACACATCGATGCTGCCGAACCGCTCCATCGCCGCTTCATAGAGTTTTTCGACATCGCTTTCCCTGCTGACATCTGCTGTCACCGCCAAAGCTTGCGGCCCGAGTTCCGATGCCATCTCTTCAATGATTTCCGTTCGCCTTGCACAAAAGACGACATTCGCTCCCTGCTCTGCCAGCTTCAGCACAATTCCTTTGCCGATGCCGCTCGAAGCCCCAGTGACCACTACTGTCAAACCTTCCCTTGTTTTTTCTTCAGGCATAGCTGTACCTCCCTGTATGAAAATGGAATTGCCTTAGAAATACCCCTTTTTGGTAAATGGAAACACCATAGAAAAAACCGGCCATTAACTGGCCGGTCCGTAACTTTCTTCTATCTATTTATTGTTTACGTGCTCTGAACGCCATAGTTGTTGTCAATGCCGCAAGCATCAAGCCAGCGAAGATCCATAGGTAAGGGATTGTTCCAGCACCTTCAGCTCCGCCAAAACCAGTGGCAGGCATTTTTTCCGGCATTTCAGCACCGCCGAATTGTTCAGGGAATTGATCAGTGATAGCTGCTGACAATCCAGCAGCCGGCATAGTCATATGCGCATAAGCTTCGCGCATTGAAGCGTAAGCTGCGTCATAGTCACCTGCTACATACGAATCGAATGAAGCAAGCAATTGGCTGACGTGCATTGTCAATCCTTCTTCCAAAGCATCAGCCGGAACGCGTCCTTCTGTTGCTGCATCAAGCAATGCTGCTTGTTCTACAATGTACCCGTCAAGGTCAGCTTTTGCCTGTTCCTGAGCTTCAGTATCTCCAGCTCCAGTCGCTTTCACGTAGTCGACGAAGTACCCGATGTGCGAGCCCCAGATTTCAGCGAATTGTGCTCCCGCTTCTTCACCGTAAACTGATGCAACTGCTGCAGAAAGGTCATCAGCGTTGGCCATCAATGCACCGGCTGCCTGATCGAAACTTGCTGCTCCATCAGCGCCGTCCTGCATAGCCATTACCGCAAGACCAGCATGCTCCGTAAATGTATAGTTCAATGTTGCGCGCAAATCAATTGCCGGTGTATCAGGGTTTGTACCATCAACCAATTCAGGGAATTGATCAGCGATTGCGATTGATAGAGTTTCAGCGAACATGCTCATGTGATGGATGGCTTCACGCTCTAATGTATATGCTGTTTCGAAATCTCCTTCAACGTATGCGTCGAACGCTGTGATCAATTGATCAACGTGCATGTCCAAGCCTTCTTGAATGGCTGCTGCAGGTAAACGTCCTTCAGATGCTGAGTCAAAGAATGCAGATTGCTCTTTTTTGTATTCTTCAAGTGCAGCTAACGCTTCATCTTTTGCTGCTTGGTCGCCTTCAGCTGTTGCTGATACATAGTCAACGAAATAGCCGATATGCGAGTTCCAGATTTCCTGGAATGCTGCGCCGCCTTCTTCACCATAGACTGAAGATACTGCCGCTGTAAGGTCGTCCGAGTTTGCAAGAAGTGCAGCTGAAGCCTGATCGAAATCTTCTGCGCCGTCAGCACCTTTTCTCATTGCTTCGACTGCCAGGAAAGCATGTTCCGTAAGAACAGTATCCAATTGGATACGAAGTTCAGCAGCTGCTGTATCCGTCGCTACAGCTGTTTGTGCCGATTCGTTTGTTCCGCTCGAATGTGATCCGTGACTGTCGGCAAGAGCCGCCGTTGGTACCAACATTGCCAAGCTAAGTGGAAGTGCTACTAAAAGTTTGTTCATTTTCATCATGAATCTCTCCTTTTTCCTGTTTTATTTTTTCGTTCTGACTGTATAACGCAGGCGGATCTTTTTTAGATCACATTTTTTTAAATAAAATTTGGGGGAGTGGTTTTTGGGATTGGATTCGTATGGAATTAGGGATGGAGAAAGGTTGAAGATCGTGGTGTGATGGGGTTGTGGGCGATTAATGGGATTTGTGGGCGATTAAAATTTTTTGTGGGCGATTAAATTAATTTATGGGCGTTCAGAAAATTTTGTGGGCGATTAATTCTATTTATGAGCGGTGAGCGCAATCCTCTCGATTTGCTGGTACAGAACTGCCCCTCCCAATTTTTTGCCCATAGAAAAACAGCCTTTCTACTATAAGAAAGGCTGTTCCAATAAATTATTTAATGTGTAGGCAATTTTGCATTATCGCTCTTGAAGATCGCCAGCTGGTCAATCAGCTTCTGGCTGCCTGTATCGAGGCCGACAATATCGACTTGATTGCCATTCTCCCTGAACTTCAGGACGACACGGTCAACGGCGCCGACGCCGGAATCATCCCAGATGTGGGCATCCGTGAAATCAACGACCACTCTTTCATCTTTGATGTCATAGTCGAATTTCTCAAGGAAATCTTCGACAGAAGCAAAGAACAATTGGCCTTCCACCTGATAATGTGTAGCATCAAGCAATCGCTTCTGAACTTTGATCTTCGAAATCTTGGCTACGAAGAAAATAGCACTCAACAATACGCCGGCCAGCACACCCATCGATAAATCATGTGTGTACACGACGATAGCGACTGTCGCTACCATTACAATTGCATCTGCTTTTGGTGCTTTTCTCAAATAAGAGAAAGACTTCCAGTCGAATGTTCCGATCGATACCATAATCATGATGCCGACAAGCACCGGCATTGGGATCTGAATGACAACATCGCCCAAAACAATGATCAGGAACATCAACAAGGCACCAGCAACAAGAGCCGATAACCGTCCTCTGCCTCCGGACTTCACATTGATAATTGACTGGCCGATCATCGCACAGCCAGCCATTCCTCCGAAGAATCCAGTAACGAAGTTGGCGATACCTTGGCCGCGTGCTTCTTTATTTTTATTGCTTCCCGTATCTGTCATGTCATCGACGATGTTGGCCGTTAATAAGGTTTCCAGCAGCCCGACAACTGCCAATGCCAATGAATACGGCAGGATGATCATCAGGGTTTCCAGATTAAAAGGCACGTCCGGCAGCAAAAATGCAGGAAGTGTCTGGCTGATGGTTCCCAGGTCACCCACTGTCCGCATCTCAAAACCTGAATAGATGGCGACAGCTGTAAGCAGTACAAGTGCAATCAGCGGAGCCGGTATGGCTTTAAAGAATCTCGGTACAATATAAACGATTGCCAAGGTAATAGCGACAAACACATAAGTAATATTGTTAATGCCAAGGAAATGCGGCACCTGTGCCATAAAAATCAGGATGGCGAGTGCATTGACGAAGCCGATCATAACAGCGCGCGGGATGAACTTCATCACTTTTGCGACTTTGAACACGCCGAACAAAATTTGGATGACCCCCGTCAGAATGGTCGCTGCCAGCAGATATTCCAATCCATGATCGCGGACCAACGGCACCATCAACAGGGCCATTGCGCCTGTTGCAGCTGAAATCATGCCGGGCCGTCCACCGACAAATGCAATAATAACGGCTATACTGAATGATGCATACAAGCCGACCATCGGATCGACGCCTGCAATGATTGAAAAGGCAATGGCTTCAGGAATTAATGCAAGGGCGACGACAGTTCCTGCTAGAATATCGCCGCGTATATTTCCGAACCATTCCTTTTTTAAAGTTTCCCCCACGATATCTTACTCCTCTTGTTGTACAATTTTGAGTGCTGCCCCAGATTACGGAGCCACGATTTCACAATGAGAATAGTGTATCATCAGAAATCCGAAAATGGAACCTTTTTGGTCCTTTTTCCGAAAAATAATATGTTATAATAGAAGCAATATGTTAGACGAGGAGTTTTAACCGTGCAGATTGGCTATGCGAGACCCATAGAAGGGGATATTAATTGTGACAAGCAAAAAGAGCTGTTTATTGACTTGAATTGTGATGAAGCTTATATTGAAAGCCATTCTTCTCCCAAGAAGAGGGAAGAGCTGAAAAGTGCACTGGCACTCCTTGCACCGGGAGACCGGCTGATCGTAAAAAGCTTGCACGCTTTGGCAGATTCGACGCGGCATCTCGTGGAATTGCTTGATGCGCTGGAGCAAAAAGGCTGCACGTTGTATTCGCACCACGAACAGATTGATACAGCGCCGGGCAATTTGTTTACCTTCCAAGAAATTGTCCAGTGCCTCGCGGATTTTCAAAGTGATTCAATCAGCGCCAAAACAAAGGCCGGTCTTACGGTCGCCAAGGAAAAAGGCATGCACGCGGGACGCCCGAGAAAACCCGATGCCAATGTCAAAAAAGCGATCAAAATGTACGAAAGCAAAAAGTACAATTTGGCAGAAATCAAAGAACAGACCGGCATCAGTAAATCCACCTTATACCGCTACCTGGAAAATTAAAAAATCCAGACATGAAGAAAAGAGCGCCTCGGCGCTCTTTTTTTGTCTTCTTTTATTTCACAATCAGCACGGGGCAGTTTGCGCGTTTAACCACTTTGTGGCTGACGCTGCCGAGCACCATTTCCTGTAAAGAATTCAAGCCACGGCTGCCGATGACCAGAATATCGAAGCTTTCCGAATTGGCATATTCCACGATAGCCGGTCCGGGAGTGCCATGCAGAATTTTTACACGGTGTTTGATGTTGCCTGCAGCAATCGCTTCTTCCACCGGCTGTAATTTTTTGCGCCGCTGGAAATCCAATTCTGCGGTACTTCCACTATGCAGCACATCGTTTTTTGCATCGTCATGGTCTGCCACATAAACGATTGTGATTTGTGAGTTTGGATTGTTGCCCGCAATGGTGATTGCCTCTTTTGCCGCGCGGAGGGAATGATTGGAACCATCCACTGCCAATAATATTTTTCCGTACATTTGTCAACACTCCTTTTACCTATTCAAAGGCTGGCAATAAACCCTTGCCACATTGCTTAGCCAGCTGATATCCCGTTGTCAACAGTGTACCACCAAACTTCCCAAAATTTAACCTTTATAGGAAAAATAAATTATGTGTTATGATGTAGAAAAATAACTGGAAGTTAGAGATTTTACGTTAAATCGATATGGAGGGATCGATATGTACGATTCTGGATTAGTCTTGGAAGGCGGCGGTATGAGGGGAATATATACAGCCGGCGTACTGGAGTATTTCATGGAAAAAGACCGTTATTTTCCCTATGTCATCGGCGTATCGGCTGGTGCCTGCAATGCAGCTTCCTACATCTCCAGGCAGCCGGGAAGAAACAAATCGGTGATGATCGATTATGTCCGCCATCCCGATTACATTTCCCTGCGCAATCTCATGCAAAAAAGAGAGTTGTTCGGCATGGATTTGATTTTTGACCAGATCCCGAACAAACTGGTTCCGTTTGATTTCCCGGCATTTCACGAGGCAAAAGAGCGGTTTGTCATAGGCACGACCGATTGCGTTACAGGTGAACCGGTTTATTTTGAAAAAAATGAAAACCCGGATGACATCCTGTCGATTATCCGTGCGTCCAGCTCCTTGCCTTTTATGGCCAAAGCCGTTACGTATAAAGGCCATCAGCTGATGGACGGCGGTGTAGCAGATCCGATACCTTTTAAAAAGGCGATGGCGGACGGCGTTGAAAAGCCCGTTATCATTCTGACGAAAAGCAAAGGTTACCGTAAGAAACCGACCCGTTTCTCCAAAACCGGCCGCTATTTCTATAAAGAGTATATGGGCCTTACACATGCGCTCGAAATGCGCCGGGAAGTTTATAACAATCAAGTGGACGAGATCGAACGGCTTGAAAGAGAAGGAAAAGTATTCATCATCCGTCCATCCCAGGATATAAAAGTAAAACGGGCTGAACGTGATCCCGAAAAACTTGACCAGCTTTACCGCCAGGGCTATTCGGATGCCCAGCATGCATATGAAGCGATGGAAAACTGGCTGCAGGCAAAAGCAGTGGAAACCAGTTAACTCTGCTAGTCTAACTTAACGTAAGAGTAACGAAAGCCCCGGCCACCCCTCTTTTTTTACAGAGGGTTGGCCGGGGCTCTTTTTATATCATTGCGTTAATATCTACAAGACTCTGCATGACTTCTTCCACTTCTTCTTCACGAACTGTACGGAAGTCGATGCACACTTTATCATCCTGAATTCTCGCAATGACCGGCGGACGGCTTTCTCGCAGACGCGCCGCCAGTTCTTGCGCCGGCAGCGATTTATGGCTGATAGCCGTCAGATGCGTGGGAATTTGGACTTCCGGCATCGTGCCGCCGCCAATTTGTGAAAAGCCGTCCAGCAATTCCAGCCGGTAATCGCCTGTGCGTGATTCCAAGGCTGAGATAAAATTTTCTGCCTGCTGCTTAATGTCACTGGAAGAACGCATGATATCCCGCACTGTCGGAATTTCCATTACCGCATTGCCGCCGGCAACATAAGCTTTCAGCGTTTCTTCCAATGCGGCAAACGTCATTTTATCGACCCGCAGCACACGGGCCAGCTGATGTTTCTTGAGTTTATCAATGAGGTCTTTGTTGCCGGCGATGATGCCGGCTTGGGGGCCACCGAGCAATTTGTCGCCGCTGAAGCTGACAATATCCACGCCTGCTGCAATCACATCCCGCACATGCGGTTCGTTGCCGATACCGTGCTTCTTAAAATCGAAAAGCGCACCGCTGCCGAGGTCTTCATAGAAAACCAGCCCTTCATGGCGTTTTTTTAATTCTGCCAATTCTTCCGTTTCAACTGTTGCCGTAAAACCCGACATGACGAAATTGCTGGTATGGACTTTCATGATCATCGCCGTCTCCTCGTTGACCGCGTTTTCATAATCAAATAAATGCGTTTTATTGGTAGTACCGACTTCATGGAGATATGCACCGCTTTCTTCCATTATGGAAGAAACCCGGAATGATCCGCCGATTTCAACAAGCTGGCCTCGGGATACGATGACTTCTTTGTTTTTCGCCATCGCGCTTAATATCAAAAACACTGCCGCAGCGTTATTGTTCACGACCATGGCTGCTTCAGCCCCTGTCGCCTGCTTAATCAGATCTTCCAGAATGTCATGACGCGAACCGCGCTTTCCTTCGGCGATGCGATATTCCAGATTGGAGTAGTCACACGCTGCCCGTGCGACGTGTTCGACTGCCCGGCTGCTCAGCCGTGAGCGCCCGAGATTGGTATGCAGCACCGTACCTGTTCCGTTGATGACGCGCATGAGCCGGTCTTCATTCCATTCGCCTGCTTTTTTTTCCGCATTGCTGAAAATCAGGCCTATGAAATTTTCTTCAGAAGGCGAAACAGCCGACTCACCATTCAGCAGACTTTCGCGCAGCTTACTCAATTCCTGCTGGATAAATTTTGTGCCTTGATCGGCAGTCAGTTGGAAAGAATTCAAAAAATCTTCAAAACGCCTGTCTTTCTGCAATTCATGGACGGGCGGTAACTGGCGCAAATATTGCTTCATCTCAAATCCTCCATCTGTCGGCTGCTCTTGCAGGCAGTGCAGTTTCTATAGCTGCCGTCCGAACAACCTACTTTTCAATAATTCGAATGATTTCACTGAGTTCCGGATACTGCCTGGTCTCCAGTTTCGAGTGGATTTTCGTCCCATCCACCAGTATCTCAAATGCCCCGCCGGAACTCGGTACCAGTTCGAGCGATGCGATTTCGTTCCGGAAATGGGTAAACAATTGTTCCGCAAAACTTGCGGCTTTGGGTGCGTAATTTCACTGCATGCAAAATTCGATTACAATTCTCATTGCCATCACACTCCCTCCTTCATTACTTACCTGTCCACCGGCGCTGATCCTCTTCGCGCTCTGTGATGTCCAACAAATCAAACAGTTCCAATAACGGAATCAGATATTTTCTCGATAAATCCAGCGAATCTTTGGCCTCTTTCAAGCCGAATGCCTCGGCAGTATCCTGCTTGAGTTTTGTAACTGCCCTTTTAACGGCATTGCGGTGGATCATCGTATCAGCCTGCAGCCGGTAAATTTGCCCCGTCTCCAGTAAATACAGCGTCAAATCCGTAATCTCATCCTTCGGCAAAGGCGTGCCTTCGAAATACTGCTCCCATTTCTTCACTTGGATGCCGTCCTTCTCAAGCGCTGAAATGATTCCTACCATACGCACCTTCCATTGTTTCGGCAAATGCGGTTCGAATGTGCCGAGCGCAATAAATTGTCCGGTCTTCTTCAATTCTCCCTGAGCGGCCAAAGCATTCAGGCTGTATTCAATAAAAGGCTTCGGATACCCCGCGCTCAGCGACTGGGTCAATTCTGCCTTGCTCATGCCCGGCCTCATCGGATAGTCTGTATGATAACTTTCCACACGCGCACCGATTTCCCCTTTGATCTTCGAAAAAGTTTTGGCCAGGCTGAATTTCTGCGAACCCACTTCCAGCAGGCTGCCGTCCTCCACCCCTTTTGCAATGGTTTCTTTCAGGACCGGTTCATCCAGTGAAGTTTGTTGAATCAGCTGCTGCAGATCAAGCAGGATATTTTTCGATAACACTTCTTCAACGAGATCTTCCGGAGTTCCCTGCATCACGTTCTGCAGCATCTCAATCGTTTCCGGACCGAAACGGTATTTACCGCCTCTCGGCTGGATCACCCAGCCGCCGCCCAGTGTTTCAACCGGCGTTGGCCGCCGCAGGATAAAGCGGTCGCCGCGCCGGACCACGATTTCTTCATCGAGCCGGATCTGGCACAGCACTTCCTCATCGGTCTGCTCCAGTTCATTGCGGTCAAAAAAGACAATTTTCCCCATCACTTCCGAAGTCCCCACGTGCACTTTCACCGGCGACCGCTGCTTGAGTGGCGTAAATGCGCCACTGGTAAGGTTCAATGCCACATCAATCGTGTCGGTCACCAGAAAATGGTCGGACGCCACCAGCACATTTCCCCGAAAAACATCTGTCTTTTCGATTCCTCCAAGATTGATCGCTGTCCGCTGTCCTGCACGCGCTTCTTCCCGCTCTTCGTGATGAACTTGAATCTGGCGCGCTTTCACTTTCAGCCCTTTTGGCAATAAAGTCAGCTGCGTCCCTTTTTGGACTGCCCCTTCATAAATTGTTCCGCGGACAACCGTGCCTTGTCCTTGAACAGTAAATACCTGATCAATCGGCAAACGGAATGAACCATAGGCGTCACGGAATTTTACCGCCTGCAGGCTATCGATGATCGTTGACTTCAATTGATCGATGCCTGTTCCCGATAAACTGTCGACCAGCATATACGGCGCTCCATCAAAAATTGTTCCTTCAAGTCGTTCCTGAATGTCTTCCTGAACGAGCTCCAGCATAATTTCATCGACGCGGTCGATTTTCGTGATGGCCACGATGCAATGTTCGACGCCCAGAAACTGAAGAATTTCCAGATGTTCCTCAGTTTGCGGCATGACACCTTCATCTGCCGCAATGACAAGAACCACTAGATCGATTCCAGCCACGCCCGCAATCATCTGGCGGATAAAACGCTCGTGCCCCGGCACGTCGATGATGGATAATTGCGTTCCATCTTCTGTCTGGAATGGCGCGTAACCGGGTTCAATGGAAATGCCCCGCTCTTTCTCTTCCTTTAAGCGGTCCGTATCCACATTCGTCAACGCCTTCGTCAGCGCCGTTTTGCCGTGGTCGATATGCCCGGCCATGCCGATTGTATAATATGTCTTCTCCATATGCTCACCCGTCTTCTCTATTTGGTCGTATCTTAACTTTAAGCTTCCGCCTGAATGGTTTCAAGCACAGCGTTCCAAACTCCTTTCTTGCGAATCTGTGATTTTCAATATACAATTAAAATCGCTTACTGATTATGGGGTTGGATGAGTGACTGGTGTCTTCCTGGGTCTTCAAAACCCTGAGGGACCTGCGTGCCAGGTCCGGTGGGTTCGATTCCCACACGATCCCGCCAATACATAATTGATGCAAGCCGCCGATTCGGCGGCTTTTTCTATGATAAAACAAGCTGGCGTAAATTTGCGTGCGATTAAAATGATTTGCGTGCGATCCGGGACTGCTTGCGTGCGGTTAATTTCATTTGCGTGCGATTAACGCTCTCTTGCGTGCGTTCCGCCCAATTCTCGACGATATTATTGAAATAAAGGATCATCAAGTGGTTAAAGATGACAAATTACACTAGTTTCAAGATAATTAGATGGAGACATCTTATATCCAGCTAGTTCTTCACGCCAAAACACATAAAGGATTGGATCAACGATGAAAATAGTATTGGCCGCGCCCAATTATCCGCAGCCGCGAGGCAACACTGTAACTGTGCGAAGAATTGCAGCGAATTTGGAGAAAATTGGCGTACGGACTGAAATTGTTTCAATTACAGGAGAAAACTGCGCCCGCACATTACCGGAAGCGAACCTGGTGCATGGCTTTCACGCCTATTACTTCCATCAGTTTCTGCAGCAGCTTGATCAAAAACCGGAATCTTATATCATCACGATGACCGGCACTGATTTGAATGCGGATCTTTTTAATCCTGAAAAACGCCCTAAGGTTCTCAGCACGCTGGAAGGCGCCCAGGCGATCCACGTTTTTGATGAAGCCGCAAAAACCACTGTGCTGCAGGAAGCGCCGCAATTCGAAGGAAAAGTCTTCGCGATTGCCCAAGGCACCAGCGAATTTTCTCCGACGCACAGTTCCCAGCTCGAAAAAGAAGCGGACACATTTTTATTCGTATTGCCGGCGGGCATCCGGAAAGTGAAAAATATCCCGTTTGCCATCAACGCTATCCGCAAGCTTCATGAAGACTTTCAAAATCTTCGCCTGTGGCTGGCTGGCCCTATTCTCGAACAAGCGGAAGCGGACATGGTGCTCGCTTTGGCGGAAGAACATGCCGACTGGCTGACATATATCGGTGAAATTCCCCATGCGGAAATGGGCGCTGTTTTCGAAAAAGCAGACGTCGTGCTGAATACTTCCCATTCAGAAGGGCAGCCCGCCGCGATTCTGGAAGCGATGGGTTATGGCAAACCGGTTCTGGTTTCCAACGTTCCTGGCAACAAAGGAATGGTTGAAAATGGAAAAACCGGGTATTTGTATAATGACCAAAATCAATTCCTTGATTACGCAGCCAAGCTGATTAATAATAACGAAGCAAGGCAACGCATCGGCATGCAGGCAAAACAATATGCGGCCGATCACCATTCCCCTTCCTTCGAAGCGGAAGCTTTGCTGAAGATTTATACTTCAATCACACAGCAAGACAATACTTAATATAGAAAAGAGGCGGATCCTAATGACTGAAAAAGATATGGTTAAATTGACTTCTTTATCATCTAAAGGTGGTTGAGGATGCAAAATTGGTCCTGAGGACCTGGCGCAGGTTCTGCGTCATTTACCGAGAAATGCAGAAAACCCTAATTTACTGGTCGGGCTGGATACAGCCGACGATGCCGGTGTTTACAAAATCAGCGACGATGTGGCGCTTGTCCAAACTTTGGACTTTTTCACACCAATCGTCGACGATCCTTATATGTTCGGACAAATCGGTGCAGCCAACTCATTGAGCGATGTTTATGCAATGGGCGGCAAGCCGCTGACCGTTATGAATATCGTGGCGTTTCCGATCAACACGCTTGATAAGAGCATCCTGGCTGACATTTTAGCCGGCGCTTCCGATAAAGTGAAAGAATCCGGCGCCACTTTGGTTGGCGGACATTCAATCGACGACGAGGAGCCGAAATTCGGATTATCCGTGACCGGCACGATTCACCCTGACCGCATCCGCTCCAACGCTGGTGCACAGGCTGGCGACCGCTTGATTTTGACCAAGCCGATTGGTGTCGGCATATTGACGACAGCCATCAAACGGGACTTGCTTGAAAAAGACGATCTTACAGAAGTGATGGACGTTATGGCTACGCTGAATAAAAAAGCGGCTGAAGCGATGGAAAACTATACCGTCAATGCATGCACGGATGTAACTGGCTTCGGCCTTCTTGGCCACACGATGGAAATCGCAAAAGGCAGCAGCACCGGTGTAACAATCTACAACGATGAAGTACCAGTTCTTTCAAAAGCAAAAGAACTTGCCGAACAGAACATCATTCCCGGCGGCACTTATAAAAATCACAAATGGCTTGCAGCCGATATCGATTACGCGGACAACATCAGCGAAATCGATCAGCTTATCCTATGTGACGCTGTAACTTCCGGCGGCTTATTGATTTCTGTTCCGGCAGCTGAAGCTGATGCACTGCAGCGCGATCTTCAGAGCAGCGGTGTTCAATCTTCAATTATCGGAGAAGTTACCGAAGACAATGCGGGACGCATTAAAGTTATCTAATTAAAAGCGTTAAAGACTGTACAATAAAAACAAGGACTCGCAACGAGTCCTTGTTTTAAAATTACAGGCAATACGATAAGCCGTAGCGGCATCACCAAAGAATAGAGTTGATTTTGATGTGGTTTAAAAAGAGAAGTTTAATAATATACGCTTTATTGGTTGTGGCGATATTCATCAGTATGCGGCTGACTGAGTTCGATCTGACGAAATTCCGGGATTTCTGGAACATGATAGACTTCTTGTCGCAATGGTTCCCGATGGATTTCACACGCCTGCCCGGTATGCTTGAAGATACCCTGGCCACTTTGGCGATGGCGTTTCTCGGCAGTTTTCTTGGACTGATTATCGGTCTGCCACTGAGTTTTCTGGCAGCGCGGAATACAGCACATTCCAAGCCCGTTTTTCATTTTTTCCGGGTGGCACTCAGTTTTGTGCGTTCTGTACCGGAAATCGTCTTTGGTTTGATTCTCCTGACTACACTTGGGCTCGGGCCATTCCCGGCAGTTCTGGCGATTACATTCCATAATATCGGCGTCATGGGCAAACTGATTTCCGAGCTAATCGAAGCGGCGGATACCGGACCACAGGAAGCGATGAAAGCGGTCGGCGCAAAACGCTGGGTCGCTTCCCTCTTCAGCATTCTTCCCCAAATTTGGCCGAATGTCCTGTCCAACTTTTTCTATCGTTTCGAAGTGGCGATCCGCACTTCATTGATATTGGGATTCATCGGCGGCGGCGGCATCGGCCAGCGTCTGTTCAATGATTTCAATACGTTTAACTATTCATCTGTGTCGCTCGACGTCCTGATCATCATGGTCATGGTAATTCTCGTCGATTCGCTCGGAAGCTTTGTCCGGAATCGTGTTATCTAAAGGAGGCATGAAAATGCTTGAACTGAAAAATGTATCAGTCCGGTACCCAGGAATGAAGAAAAATGCCCTTTCCGATTTGAATTTGTCTTTTGATAAAAATGATTTTGTTTGTGTACTGGGAAAAAGCGGCGCCGGGAAATCGACATTCATCCGCTGCATCAACGGTTTGCAGCAGCCGACTGAAGGCGAAATCCGCTTTGACGGCACCCCGATGTCTTTTCAAAAAGAAGAGCTGCGCCAGATCAGAAGGGAAATGGGGATGGTGTTTCAGCATTTCAACCTGATTCCCCGCATGAGTGTGCTGCAAAACGTGCTGACCGGACGCTTCGGTTACCGATCCACATTTAAAAACCTGGTCGGCTGGTTTACAAACGATGAAATTCAGGAAGCCAAACGCATCATCGCGGAAGTCGGATTGACAGAAATGGAAAACCGCCGTGTCGAGAATTTGAGCGGCGGCCAAAAACAGCGTGTCGGCATCGCGCGCGCGCTTGTTCAGCATCCGCGTATTCTTCTGGGTGACGAACCGGTTGCCAGCCTGGATCCCGGAACATCAAACCGTATTTTCTCTTTATTGCAGGAAATTCATGAACGACTGGGTTTATTGACCATCATCAACGTGCACGATATTGAACTTGCCAAACGCTATGCAACGCGAATCATCGCCTTGAAAGACGGCGAATTGATTTTCGATGGCAAGCCCGAAGACTTCACAAGTGAGGAATATGAGGAAACATACGAGTCCGAACAGCAGAACCTGTTCTTCCAGATTTGATATAATCTTCTTAAGGAGAGTGATTTTGATGAGAAAAAGTCCATGAGCAGTCAATTCGTCCAGGGTCGTGTACGACTCTCAAAATCCGGAAATACTGGCCTCAGTTCCGAATCGGAACCCGGACAGGAAAACCGTCATTCTCACTTTTGACGATGGGCCAAGCAAAGCCTTGCCTGACATACTCGATATATTGAAGGACTCCGGGACACCCGCTGTTTTCTTCTGGCAAACTCGCCTTTTGCACAAGGAAAGACCGTGGAAAAGAGTTTTGGCGGAAGGCCATCAAATCGGCACCCATACCGTGAAACATAAAAACTTAGCGTATAACATGACACAGCAGCAGCAATACGACGAACTGAAAAAGAGCGTGGACGCGATCGAACACCTCACCGGCAATCCGGTGACATTCTTCCGTCCGCCTTATGGTCAATTCAATGATGATACCCTTCAGGCAGCCAAGCGTTTGAATCTGAAAACCGTCATGTGGCGAATCGCCTCGATGGACTGGGAACTGAAAGACGACCCCGAACAGATTGTCGCGAATGTCACCGACCATCTGGAAGACGGCGCCATTATTTTATTGCATGAGTTAAGCCAAACGGTCAAAGTCCTGCCGCAGCTGATTGCCGCCATTAAAGAGCAGGGGTATGAGTTTGCTGTACTTGAAACCGAATAACGTATGAATGTATGAAAAGCTTGCTCCCTTCAATTGGATGCAAGCTTTTCTTGGCTTAATACACTCCTTTCGTTTATTCCCAACTTGAGTCTGAATACACCCAACTTCCATCGGTTTATTCCCAACTTAGGCCTGAATACTCCCAACTTCTCCACTTTTACTCCCAACTTGCTTAAAACGCCTTAAAATAAAAACTTATAGCCTGTGCGTTTCATATTCCTGTCCAAAAAAAGCGCCGCCAGCTGACAGTCCACGAATTGCTTCGTGCGGCTGACGCTGGGGCGCTTTTTTTTATAGAATTTAAGATTCTGCAAATTCCTTCAACGGCTCTTCCGGCATAAAGCCGACAGACCGTTTTACTTCTTTCCCATTTTTAACGAGCACTAAAGTCGGGATGCTCATAATGCCGAATTGCTCTGCCAACTCTGGAGCATCGCTGACAACCACTTTATAAAAATCTACTGAATCAACTTGTTCAGCAACGTTTGAGACCACCGGTCCCAATTGGGCGCAAGGCCCTCAACCATTCGATCCAAAATTTAGGACTACAGGTCTTTCATTGTTTTCAACAAGATTTGCATACTCTTCTGCCATAATTGTTTTAACCATGAGATATCCTCCTTTAATCTATACAAAATATTTTATACCCGCTATTTCTGACGGCTATGCGTTTCATTCATTATTCTTCGATAATGCCTTCTTTGATGGCTGCCTGTTTGATGCTTTCGTAATCTTCCGTAGTGGCTTCAGTAAAACCTGAAGCGCCGAATGCATCCAGGATCACCTGATCTTCTATCGCAAGGAATGCTTCCTGCAGCTTGTTAACCGTTTCTTCGTCGATGCTTTCACGGACTGCCCAAGGATATTGGAATAATTCTTCCGATTCCCAGATGGTCTTAATCTGTTCACCGTCAATTTTGCCCGATTCCACCAACTGGTTGTAAATCGCGCTGTCGATTGCACCGGCATCCACTTGCTTGTTTTGAACCGACAAGGCAGTGGCATCGTGTGAACTTGTATTGCGCACTGAATTGAATTCATTTTCCTGCTGTGATTCATAAACTCCGCGGTCCTTCAATTCGATGGACGGAATCAATGAACCCGAAGTGGAGTTCGGATCACCGAACGCAAAATCGATGTCCTGCGGATTTTCCAGCAAGTCTTCAAGTGAATTCCACGGGTTATCAGCATGTGTGATGATGTACGAACGGTAGAAAGGTTCTCCGTCCACCAATGACGTAATAATCGCCTGCGCGTTGCTGTTGGCGTTCGCGATAACGAAAGTCAATGGCCCAAGATATGCCATATCGATCTTGTCGTAATTCATCGCTTCTACCACACCGTTGTAGTTAGGATATACATCCAGCTCCACTTCACGGTCCAGCTCTTCACTCAAATAAGTCTGGAGTTTATCCATCGCTTCTTCCATTTCCCCTTCTGTCTGGGCAGGAATAACACCGATTGTAAAGGCTTCCTCAGAGCTTTCAGTTGCCTGCTCTGTATTTTCTTCTTCTCCTGCGCTTCCGCAAGCCGCCAAAAAGATGGCCAGGCTCAGCAAAATTGCCGTAATCCAATACTTCTTCATCTACTGCACCTCTGCTTCTATTTATTTCCTCATTTCATTCAAATGAAAATAAGATTGTGCTGTAGTAATTATTCAACAGACTTCGAGCACAAGCAAGGAATTTGTCTTGTGCATACGTTACTGCTTTCAGGTTTAATAAATTGACTTAAAAACAGCTAGACATTATTATAGAAAAATATTCCCGACTAAATTAATAGGAAAAGGATGTTATAATTTTGACCACTACACAAGTTCAACCTGTTAACGATACAAAAGGACCGATCGCAAGAGAAAGTCTGGCACTGAACGCTCCGCAAAAAGCCTTGATTGCTGGCGGAGTAATTGTCGGATTTCTTTTACTCGTCTATCTGCTTGCCACACAGCACGTTTCCCAGTCAATGCTTCTTGGGATCGGCCTGCTGCTTGGCTATACTTTATTCCATGCACGCTTCGGCTTCACTTCAGCGTTCCGGCGCATGGCGTCAGTCGGTAATGGGCAAGCGATGCGCTCCCATATGCTGATGCTCGCAGTAGCGGTTTCACTGTTCGCTCCAATTCTTGCATACGGCACGACCTTTTTCGGCGGCCCGGTTGCAGGATACGTCTCACCGGTTGGCGTCAGTCTTCTGGTTGGTGCTTTCATGTTCGGCATCGGCATGCAGCTCGGCGGCGGCTGTGCTTCCGGTACACTTTACGCGATAGGCGGCGGTCGTACCGTCATGTTCGTGACGCTGATCTTCTTCATCGTCGGCGCGACAATCGGTGCATATCACTTACCGTTCTGGACAGAAGAAATGCCTGCGTTTGCACCTTATTCCCTTGCCACTTCGACTGGTTTTGGCTACGGTGGCGCATGGCTTGTTTCGATTATTCTCTTCGGTTTGATTGCGTGGATTACGCTGATTATCGAGAAGAAACGCAAAGCACCTAAAATGGCGCCTGTTCCATCTGCAAAAGGGTGGAAACGAATCCTTCGCGGTTCATGGCCTTTATTCGCTGCGGCAATTGCTTTGGCATTGCTTAATGCACTGACATTAATGACACGCGGCGCTCCTTGGGGCATCACGTCCGCTTTCGCACTATGGGGGTCCAAAATCGCAGGCGCATTCGGTGTCGATGTCGCGAGCTGGGGCTATTGGCAAGGTGCCAATGCCGCTTCGCTTGAAGCTTCTATTTTCGCCGACTCCACTACCGTCTTGAATTTCGGTGTTATCCTTGGCGCGTTCATCGCTTCCGCTGCCGGAGGCTTGTTCAAATTCACACAAGTCACTGCAGGCAACTTCGCCGCTTCTGTAATCGGCGGCTTGCTGATGGGTTATGGCGCCCGCCTTGCATTCGGCTGTAACATCGGCGCCTACTTCGGCGGCATCGCATCGTTCAGCCTGCACGGTTATATCTGGGGAATCCTGGCGCTTGCCGGCACATTCCTCGCGCTGTACCTCCGTCCGTTGTTCGGACTGTCGGTGCCAAAATCCAATGATTCTGTGTGCTGATTGGTGAAATAAATGATAAACAATAAAAAGGATGGCCTGTCGAAACGACAGGCCATCCTTTTGTTATTTTATACACCACGTTTATTTCCCCATACCAAAGCATGCAGCTGCGGCAGCACTTTCACATCGTTCATGATGGAAGAATCTGTACTGAGGTCAATCAGCCACTCATACCGCTCCAGTAAACCGGCAACCAGACGTGCATCATCTGTTGTCGTAATGTCGTCATTTCCGACCTGGAGGAAAAATGGAACGGTCGGATAGCGAAGATGGAGCTGTCCGGCAAATTCGAAATCTGTTTCATCGAAAACCACGATTTTCAAACTGGCATTCGAATCTAGCAGTTTCTCCATGAAGACATCGAGTTTATCAAAATCAGTGACCATCCCGGAACTCGGCGGCTTTGGAGAAAGTGTAATATCATTAACTTCCAATAACCAATCCTGCCAGATTGTCGCCTGTGTTTCCACGGCCACTTTCCACTTTTCCTCATGACAAAGGCTGATGAGTTCTCCTATTCCCTTATGGAGAAGCGGGTTCCCTCCTGAAATGGTGACATGGGAAAAACGGCTTCCGCCAATCCCTTTCAGTTCCTCAATGATTTCACTTGGCTGACGGGAAGTGCTTTTGCCGGTGCCATCCCATGTGAAACTGGAATCGCACCATGAACAGGAATAATCACAGCCGGCAGTTCGGACAAACATGGTTTTTTGGCCGATGACCATTCCTTCTCCCTGAATCGTCGGACCGAATACTTCCATTACAGGGATCTTCATCGCAGCCACCCCTGTTCCGGCCGGTAAACAACATAACTTGTCGGCGTTTCTCTTACTATGACTTGAAGGCACGAGGGTTTATTGTCCCGTGTTTTCAGAATTGCCTCGATCGACTGCCAGATCTGTTCAGCCAGCCGTTCAGTTGTCGGGAATTTTCCATTGAATTCGGGATGATCGTTCAACACCGAATGATCGTATTTCTTATGGATTGCATCTTTCAGCAATTTGAAATCAATTAAAAAGTCAGAAGCATCAAGCTCGTTGCCAGCCACCGTTACATTTACAAAATACGTATGTCCATGCACAGTCTGACACTTCCCCGCTTCCGCGTGCGGAATGAAATGCGCTGCTGAGAAGTTCATATCTTTATTCAATTCAAATCGGTAAGCATGCGGGACTGACGGATAAAATTGCTGCATCATTTTACTGCACCGCCGGACTTCGCTGCCAAATAAGCTTCCAGGCCATCGTTTCGCAACTGGCAAGCCGGACATTCCCCGCAGCCGCTGCTCGGTACCCCGTTATAACAGGTCACCGTTTTTTCCTGTACAAATTCGAGTGCCCCGAATCGATCAGCAAGCTCCCACACCTGTTTCTTATCGCGCCACATAAGCGGCGTATGAAGGACGAATTGAGCATCCATCGCCAAATTCAGCGTTACATTGAGCGATTTGATGAAAGTATCGCGACAATCCGGGTATCCGCTGAAATCCGTTTCGCTCACTCCGGTAATGATGTGCTGTGCTCCGATTGTCTGGGCATAAACAGCAGCAAATGACAGGAATAAATGATTTCTTCCCGGAACAAAAGTCGAAGGCAATTCTCCCTCTTCTTCGTTGATTGGAATTTCATTCCGTGTAAGGGCATTGGCGGACAATTGATTGATCAATTGCATATCCAACACTTTAAACGGCACATTCAATTCTTCTGCAATCTTTTGCGCATGCTCTATTTCCACTGCATGGCGCTGGCCATAATCGAATGTAATTGTGGTAACTTCCTTAAATTTCGATAATGCCCAAAAAAGACAGGTTGTACTATCCTGTCCGCCACTGAAAACGACGACCGCCTTTTCATTTTTCATTTAAAACATCTCCTTAGTTTTTTTAAGAGGGATTTCGCGAACCTCTATTTTTCGAACATTTTTCATAATACCATATTTGACGGAAAGGGCGTCAATTTGTACTTACCTTACTTAACTAATAAAAGAATGCACCATACTAATTTCTTTGTGTACTTGACTACATCAATAATCTGACCTTTTAAATAAATCAAAACTGGCCATTTCTATATGGTCAACACCCTTTATACTTAAGTTATCAATCTTTAAGGGGGAATATTATATGAATCAACAAGGAACAAATCGTGTAAAAAGAGGCATGGCTGAAATGCAAAAAGGCGGTGTGATCATGGATGTCGTAAATGCGGAGCAGGCACGTATTGCCGAGGCAGCAGGAGCTACTGCTGTCATGGCTTTGGAACGTGTACCTTCAGATATCCGCAGAGACGGCGGTGTTGCCCGCATGGCTGATCCCCGCATAACCGAAGAAGTGATGAAGGCTGTTTCGATTCCCGTTATGGCAAAAGCACGTATTGGACATATTGTTGAAGCGCGGGTGCTTGAAGCAATGGGTGTCGACTATATCGACGAAAGCGAGGTCCTGACTCCGGCTGATGAAGAGTTCCATTTATTAAAGGAGCGTTACACAGTGCCTTTTGTCTGCGGTTGCCGCAACTTGGGAGAAGCAGCCAGACGGATTGGTGAAGGTGCATCCATGCTTCGGACAAAAGGCGAGCCAGGAACAGGAAATATTGTGGAAGCTGTTCGCCATCTGCGCCAAGTCAATTCTGAAGTCTTGAAAGTGGTTCATATGAGCGAAGACGAATTGATGACAGAAGCACGGAATTTAGGTGCATCCTATGAATTTCTCCGTGAAGTAAAATCACTGGGACGCTTACCGGTAGTCAATTTTGCTGCCGGAGGGGTTGCTACACCTGCAGATGCCGCATTAATGATGGAATTGGGTGCTGATGGAGTCTTTGTCGGGTCCGGAATCTTCAAATCGGAAAGTCCTGAAAAATTCGCGCGTGCAATAGTAGAAGCGACTACACATTATCAGGATTACCAATTGATTGCGGAATTATCAAAAAATCTTGGAATCGCTATGCAAGGTATAGAAATTTCTACAATCGCCGCTGGTGAACGCATGCAGGAACGAGGCTGGTAGTAATGAAAAGAATTGGAGTTCTTGCGCTGCAAGGAGCTGTCCGGGAACATCTTCAAACCATTGAAGCATGCGGCGCCAAAGCTGTTCCTGTAAAAAAACCGGCAGAGCTACTGGACTTGGATGCACTTGTGTTGCCAGGAGGAGAGAGTACTACAATGCGCCGCCTCATTGACCGATACCGATTCATGGACCCGTTGCGTGATTTCGCCGAGACCGGAAAGCCGATGTTTGGAACATGCGCCGGACTGATTCTGCTTGCCGGGGAAGTAGCAGGATATGAGGAACCTCATCTGGGCGTCATGGATGTAAAAGTGGAACGTAATTCATTTGGACGCCAAATCGACAGCTTCGAGGCTGATCTGGAAATTAAAGGGTTAGATGCTCCCTTTAATGCGGTCTTTATCCGTGCTCCGCATATTATCAGTGCCGGACCAGACACAGAAGTGCTTTGTGAATACGATGGAAAAATCGTGATGGCGCGCAATGCACAATTCCTTGGCTGTTCATTTCACCCTGAATTGACATTAGACCACCGGATCACTGATTATTTCATCAATATGATTTCGGTTGAACACCAAAGCATTACAATTTAACTTTAACCTTTAACTCATTTTAAGTTGAAAAATTTATTTGTATATATATTAAAAACAGGTGCAGAAAAGTGATTACTTTTTCTGCACCTGTTTTGATATAGATAGGAGTTTGCTGATATCAACCTTTAAATCCAAACTGCTTTTCAAAATTGATCATTCCCTTTCCACTATCATAACTAAAAAGAAAAAGGAATGTTTTTTAGTATTCAAATCATTTTGGGGTTACAGAATATCCATCCAGATTTTAATGGCTGTGCCGAGAATCAGCAGTGCCAATATCCATTGGAGGTAATTCGTGTTCATCTTCTGGCCAAGTTTGGCGCCAAGTGGTGCGGCGAGGATACTGGCCACAATCATGACTGCCGCAGGACCATAAAGGATCTGGTCCGTGACGATCTTACCGAAAGTCGACCCGATGGACGAAATGAATGTGATGGCGAGTGAAGTCGCAATCGTCATCCGCGTCGGGATTTTCAAGACGACCAGCATGATCGGCACCAGGATGAAAGCACCCGCAGCTCCGACGATGCCTGCTGCGATTCCGACGATGAATGCCAGTCCAGCCGCCAGCCATTTATTGAATGTCACCTCTTCCAGCGGGATGTCATCGACTCCTCCTTTCGGAAGGAACATCATGACAACCGCAATGGTTGCCAAAATGGCGTAAACGAAGTTGATGGCCGCTTCCGAAAGAAGCGTCGAGCCGTAGCCGCCGATGAAACTCCCGACCAGGATAGCTCCACCCATGTAGGAGATCAGGGTTTTATTCAGATAACCGCTGCCCCGGTATGCCCAAACACCGGCGATGGTGGCGAAAAACACCTGGATCGCGCTGATGCCGGAAACTTCATGGGCGCTGAACGCCGTATAGCCGAGCATGACCGGGATATACAGCAGCATCGGGTATTTGATGATCGAACCGCCGATTCCGACCATTCCGGAGATGAAGGAACCGATGAAGCCGATCAGGAAAATGACGATAATAAAATCAAAACTCATCTTTTGTCACCTCTTCGAAAAGCGAAAAGGGTATCAAAGCGATACCCTTTTACGGCTCTTAGCCTTTCTTGATCCAGAATTTAAGGACGTCGCCCGCTTCTTCAATCTCTAATAGTTCATGGCCGCCTGATTTTGCCCAGGCAGTCATGTCAGCTTTTGCTCCTTTATCAGTCGCAAGGATTTCCAGGATTTGTCCTGATTCCATGTCTTTCATTTCTTTTCTTGTTTTCACGATCGGCATTGGGCAAGCCAGGCCTTTTGCGTCTAATACTTTATCTGCGTTCATCAAAATCTCTCCTTTTGGGTTTTAATTAATTTGAATTACTAATCGATATTCCGCAAAACAGCTCGCTTGCCCAAAACCGTGCTCCTGCATCGCTACGCTAGCTTCGTCGCAAAGCGCCGGCCGAATTACATTCGGCCACACTTGGCTCGCGCTAAGCTAACTCGGGCTCGTTTCCCTTCGCCCAAGTGGATCTCAGCACTTCGCTTGCTCCCCAAGGCGTCTTCGCTGTTTTGCTCCATATCTAAGTTATTTCTTAACTTCGAAGTGTTATTTATAGTTTATATGGTTACTACTTACCGAACCGCACAACGGTTTGGCCCGATTTCCATTTCACGCTGAACTTCTTCATCAGGCGTGATTTTGCCCATGTTTGTACTGCGGATATCCTGATAAGCGTTCGGCTGCGGCGGCAGGTTTTTCGTTACCATGTCGCGGAACTCCTGCTCATCTTCGATATTCAATCCGTGGTTTTCCTTGAACAGGTCGCCCAGTTTTCTCGCGACGCTTCCATCTTCATTTAACTCATCCATGATCATGAAGTGAGCCGGCAAAACGATAAGCTCGTCAGCCAATTCTGCATAACGGCTGTAAAGCGATTCACGAAGGTCGCCTACCCAGTCTTCCGCAAGGCCTGCAAGGTCAGGGCGTCCGATGGAATCGATGAACAGGATGTCGCCTGTCATCAAGTACTGATCGTCAACGATGAATGATGTTGAACCGATTGTATGCCCCGGTGAGTATAATGCTTCAATTTCAATTTTCGCGTCGCCAATGGCAACTTCCAGCCCATTAACCAATTCCGCATAGTCGAATACGACTTCTTCAGCATCCGCCGGCGGCAGGTAGTATGTTGCGCCTGTTGCTTCAGCAATCTGGCGTCCTCCGGAAATGTGGTCTGCGTGCAAGTGCGTATCGAATACATGCTTGATCTTAGCACCTTTTTCCTGCGCGAAATCCAAGAAGATATCAGCCATGCGTGTTGCATCGATAATAGCGGCTTCACCGTCTGAGATTGCCATGTAAGAAAGGCAGCCTTTTCCGATGCGGACGAATTGATACAATTCCCCGCCATTTTTCAAATCGCCGACTTTCACTGGTTCCAGGTGTTCACTCCAAGCTTTCATGCCGCCTTCAAGGTACGCCGCATCGACGCCTTCTTCATCAAGCATTTTCGCTACCATGACAGAAGATCCTTCTTTCGCGCAAACGACAAGAATGTCTCTTTCTTTCGGAAGTTCTGAAACCACTTCTTCGACACCGTCCAATAAATCAAAATAAGGTGTATTCAGATACTGAATGTTGCCGCCTTCGATTTTCCAGTCGGCGAAAGCGTCGCCGTTTCGTACATCAAGGATAAATAGCGGCTTGTTTTCAATTACTTTACGTGCTACTTCTTTTGCAGTCATTGCTTTTACTGTCAATTGGAATACCCCCATCTATAAGTTTTTTCGTTAATAATTTTTATTTAGAATGTTAATGTAACGTCTGCGTCTTTTGCGAATTCAAGGAATGTGACCGCTCCGCCAACATCAATGCCGTCGACAAAAGCTTCTTTTTCAAGGCCGAATAAATCCATTGTCATTTGGCAGCCAATGAATTTCACGTCAAGTTCCTGCGCCATTTCAACCAGTTCCGGGATTTCCGGTACATTTCCTTTTGCTAATCCTTCAGCGATTTGTTCCTTGCCTTCAGGAAGCGGCAATTGGCCGTATGCTTCTTTATTGATCAGGTTCAACCCTTCGAATGTGAAGAAGATTGCCACTTCGTGATCACTTGCCGCTGCTGCTATTGCGATATTATAGACTTTATAAGCATCGAATAATGTGCCATTTGATGCGATGATTGCTGTTTTTCCTGCCATTTAAAATTCCTCCAGTTAAGTTGTATTTTAAAATTGCTTATGCGTTGTTTTGCTCCGTTTCGCCGTCCCATTGAGTCATGCCTTCTACTGCATTTTTCACACGAGTGAATCCTTTGTCAGCCAATTGTTTTGCAGCGAAATCACTGCGGTTGCCTGTGCGGCAAATAACGATTACTTCTTTTTCAGCATCCAATTCCTGTGTACGGTTTTCCAATTCGCCAAGCGGAATGGAAACTGCGCCTTCGATATGGCCGAATGCGTATTCGGCAGGTTCACGCACATCAAGTACAATTACATCGTCGCGGTCCAGCTGTTGCTGCAATTCTGCGTTCGTTACTGTATGCGGAAACTGAACTTCTTCTTTTTCTTCTGCCTGATCCGCTTTGCGCAAATAATGCTTCAGCACATCGCCGTCTTCGGATGAACCAAGATATTGGTTTCCGCTGCTTTTTGCCCAGGCTTTCATATCAGCCAAAGAACCTTTATCTGTTGCTTGGACTTCGATGACCTCGCCTGGCGCCATCTCGTTCATCGCTTTTTTCGTGCGTACGATCGGCATTGGGCATGCAAGCCCTTTTGCATCTAGTAATTTATCTGTTTGAATCATTTAAATTCCTCCTGATTTACCCACCGGGGTATATTTTTATTTAAAAAATTTTAAAATAAGTCAATCTTATAAAATCAATATTCCGCAAAACAACTCGCTTGCCAAAAACCGTGCTCCTGCATCGCTCCGCTGCTTCGTCGGCATTCGCCTGCTCCCCAAGGCGTCTTCGCTGTTTTGCTCCATATCTTAGAGACTACTCGAAGCAAACTATAGCAGCCTTCTATTTAATACAGTACTTACTCAGCCGGCCCGTCCCAATCTATCATACCGCCGTCCATATTGATTGCATTGTAGCCATGGTTTACAAGAATGTTTGTCGCCATTCCACTGCGGCTTCCTGAACGACATACCATGATGTGTTCCTGTGATTTGTCGATATCATGCATACGGAACTCGATCAGGCCTAAAGGGATATTAACAGAGCCAGGAATTTTCCCTGCCTTTACTTCCTCTGTTTCCCGTACATCAATTATGGATACATCTTTATTGTTTTTTATATATTCCTGTACTTCTTGTGCAGTCATTCTTTTCATTTGTTATTCCTCCTTAGTTTACGAGCGGTAGCTTCCCATGCCGCCTTTTACATTAATCACATTAATAAAACCATTTTTGTTTAGGATTGAAGCTGCTTTGCTGCTTCGCATGCCGCTTTGGCAAATAACGTACGTTTCTTTATTTTTGTCGATTTCACTTACTCGACCTGGCAATTCATTCAACGGAATGTTCTTGAATTCCTTGATGCGGTTTGACTTAAATTCTCCAGGCGTCCGTACATCGATGAATTGTTTATCTTTGCTCTTCAATTGTGATTTCAAATCGTCAGTGGAAATGGATTTCACACCTTTTGCCGGTGACATGGCGCGGTAAGCCATAAAGACGATTACAGCTCCGATTAAAACGACTAACCAAGTATCCATACTGTCCCTCTTTTCCTTCTATTAAATGAATAGATTCACTTGACCATTTTCAGCATCCGCAAGATAAGCGGCTACGCCTGCGTAAGTAACGTCATCAAGCAATTCTTCCTGTTTCAATCCAAGAAGGTCCATTGTCATCGTACATGCAACAAGATTGATCTCCTGTTCCTGCGCCATTTCGATCAGCTGCGGCATTGTCATAGAATTATGTTCTTTTATAACGTGTTTGATCATTTTTGGTCCCATACCCGCCATGTTCATGTTGGATAAACCAAGTTTGTCCGCACCGCGCGGCATCATTTTCGCAAACATCTTTTCAAGCATGTTCTTTTTCACTGCCGGCGGATGGTCTTTCCGAAGTGCATTCAATCCCCAGAATGTGTGGAAGATCGTCACTTCATGATCATAGGCTGCTGCGCCGTTCGCAATAATGTAGGCTGCCATTGCCTTGTCGTAGTCTCCGCTGAATAATATGATGTTAGTTGATTTTTTCTGTTCCAATCAAATTCTCTCCTCTGTTTACCCCCAGGGGTATTTAAAATGTTAAATAAAAAAAGTTCACCGACTTGAGCAACAGAGAAATTAAATACCTACAGGGGTATCCTAACATCCGAAATGAAAGTTCGTCAACCCGAAAGTTTGACGAACTTTCTTAGCGGCTTTTCACAAGCAGACTGACTGCGTCTTTTACAAGATTATTTGTGCTTTCACCCTTTTCAAGGCTTTCACGCACACATTGCTCCAGGTTTTCACTGACAATCACGCCGATTGCACGATCCACTGCGCTTCTGACAGCAGACAATTGCGTAACAACGTCGCGGCAGTCGTCGTTTTCTTCCACCATGCGGAGCACACCTTTTAACTGACCTTCAATTCGCTTTAAGCGGTTCTGGACTTGTTTATCATATTCCATCTTTTCTTGCCTCCTTATTTGATCTCTTGATTAATACTATACCATGATTATATACCCCTAGCGGTATAATTCCAAGTAATTGAACTGAAGATTAATAAGGGATAATCCGTTGACCTTTACCCAGTTTAGAAATAAACATTTTTGCGGTCAAGGACTATCCTTTCCTTCTATTTGAACGGTATATTGATCAATTGAACATGATCGCCTTCAATTTTCCAGTCTTCCGATTCCTCTTTGCTGCGGACATCCAATACATAAATCGGTTCATTCTTAAAAACCTGATCAGCCACTTTCTTTGGTGATACGGATTTCACTGTCATATACAATTCCTCCTTGCCAATAAACCCTTAATTACCGCACGGGGTATATTGAGTGCTAAAAAAATTTGGCTTAGACTGTCTTGTCGATACAGCCGATCAATCTTTCTTCAATATCCACTGCGATTTCTTTGATCGATTCATTATTGACCATCTGAATTAGCGCACTTGGTTTAGGCATGCCGATTTTTGTAATGCCTTCCTCTTCGTAAACAACAATTTTACATGGAAGGAAATAGCCGACCATTAAATCTTCCGACAGGACGCGGTTTGCTTCCTGCGGGTTGCAAACTTCAAGTATGGTATACGGCGTATTGAAATCCGTTCCTTTTTCCTGAAGCTTTGCCGTCAAATCGAAATTCCAAAGCACCCCGAATTTCTCATCCTTCAAGTTCGCTTCCAAATCCCGGACTGCTTCGTCCTTGCTCTTGCTTGTTTCTACTGTGTAATCAAACATTTGTATGGCTCCTCTCTTTTAAGTACTCATTCTTTTGATAAATTTCCCTCATTAAAAGCGTATAAAACATTTTTTATCGAATTAAGCCGTTAGTACTGAGTGAAAATAAGGAATAACAGAAACGCGATTCCTGCCAGGAACGCAAATATTTGAGATGGTCATAAAGCTTCCAAAGATCTTTCATACAGGCTCCTTTCGTCATGCAAGTTTGGCAATAATGCCGTAATTTTTCTCATTCAACTGAATAATTTCTGTACTGAAACCATTTTGCCCGAGAAGAGCGCTCATGTCCGCTGAAGAAATTTTATCTTCCAGCGGCGGGCCGATTTCCGTTTCGACCGTTTCCCACTCAATCAAGAGAAATTTTCCATCCGGCTTTAAAATCCTCTTTATTTCTCTTAAAGCTTTTGCGGGATCCGGCACTTCATGGATGACGAAAGCGGCCATCACTTTATCCACGGAACAATCGTTTAATTGAATATTTTCCAGGTCGCTTTCGATATAGCGGATATTGGCCACCCCTTTTTTTTCAGCCAGTTCCTGCAATAATGCCAGCATCTTCGGTTCGATATCCACCGCGAAAACCTGGTTTTCTGTTTTTGCCGCCAGCGGCAGGGTGAAATAACCGTTTCCGGAGCCTAAATCCGCGATTGCATCGTTCTTGTTCAGATTCAAATACT
This sequence comes from Planococcus halotolerans, assembly GCF_003289955.1. Taxonomy (GTDB): domain Bacteria; phylum Bacillota; class Bacilli; order Bacillales_A; family Planococcaceae; genus Planococcus; species Planococcus halotolerans. The sequence continues at coordinate 451,061 of NZ_QLZR01000001.1, forward strand.
CAACAATCTTTTCCGGAGGCAATGAAGCTATTCGTTCTTCACTGTATAATACAGCCGCTTCCTCCGGATTAAATCTCTTCTCAACCATTCCGCAACCTCCTTTACAACATTATTCTATATACCCCAATGGGTATCTGCGTAAATAGGATATCGCGATGAATATCAATAGACAACTGATACGACTCGGAGTCTAAATGGCAACTCATTGTTTTGAAGGATTGCTGAAAAGGGAATGGGACAAGTAAAACCGATGACGGTAGAAAAGTCAGGAGTGAAGTAAAAATGAAAGAACTCGTTTCAATGGAAGAAGTTAAATCTTTCAGCGAAGAGCCCGGATTGCAGTTTCTCTATGTTCTGACTACCAGTTGAAGTGTCTGCCATGGGTTACTTCCTCAGGTTGAGGAAGCGATGAATGATTTCCCGAATATCCAGACCCGCGTTGCCAATGCCGAGGAAACCCCCGAAATTGCCGGCCATTTCTCTATCTTCACAGTGCCGGTCCTAATTTTATTTGCGGATGGCAAAGAGATGTTGAGAGAAGCCAGATTTGTTCATGTAGAGGAGTTTAAATTGAAAGTCAGCAAAATATATGAAGGCTTTTACTCTTAAATCCCATAAAAACAGCGAATGATTCTTGTGGAATCGTTCGCCTTTTTATTATGAATGGAAGATCAATTGCAGCTTACGGCTTCTGTCCCACAAACTGGATGACATGGGACAATCCATTATGGAGGTCTCCTTCATGGCGCGTAACTTCCCCGAGGAAGAAATGGACGATCCGCCAATCACTGAATGTCTGCAAAAAGTCTTCCGGGCAGTAGAGAAAATCCAAATCTTTTGGACCGCCGCTTTCGTATGGGATTTGATATTGGGAATAGACTTCCGCTATAAAATACCCTCCCGGCTTAATGGCTTCTTTAGCTCCTTGAAGAGTTTTCCGTCGAACCTTGCCAGGGAAATGGCCAAAGACATTCACAATTCCGTCCCATTGGTTCTGCTGCCACTGCGCTTCTGCCAAATCGACCAGCTCCGTGTTTACGTTGACGCCTTTTTTTGCTGCCAGTTTACCCACTTTATCCATTCCGGATTCGGCATAATCCCATGCCGTGACCTTCAGCCCCTGTTCAGCCAGGAACACGGCATTTCTGCCTTCCCCTTCTGCGATGGTCAATACTTCCCCTGACAAAGCGGGCTGTACTTCCTTCAAAAAGACATTTGGCTCAGTTCCATACAGGTACTTTTTATCTTTGAAACGATCATTCCAGTTACTCATTGGTATCCACTCCTTTTTCCTGGTCGTTCTTCAATGCTTCATTCACCGCCGCCACCGCATGGATCTGCGCCGTATCAAAAACTGGCACATCCGCATCTTCCGGCTTGATCAGTAAACCGATTTCGGTGCAGCCGAGGATAATTCCTTCCGCTCCTTCCGCCATCAAATCCCGAATGGCCTGCTGAAAAGTTTCCCTGGAAGTCTGTCGCAAGTCGCCCGCAACCAATTCCTCAAAAATGATGCGGTTAATCTCACCGCGCTGTTCACTCGGCGGCACCAGCACTTCAATGCCATGCGACTCGATGCGCGAGCGGTAAAAATCCTGCTCCATCGTATAACTGGTGCCGAGCAAACCGACTTTCACCAGGTCCTTGCTGCGGATTTCCACAGCGGTTGTATCAGCAATATGTAGCACTGGAATTGAAATCTTTTCTTCAATCTGACCTACCACTTTATGCATCGTATTCGTGCAAATAACGATAAAGTCTGCTCCTGCCTGCTCCATCTTTTGCGCCACTCTGCCCAGCTGTTCCCCGGCTTCCTGCCACTGGCCGGCAGATTGAAGCCGTTCAATCTCCTCGAAATCAACACTATAGAGCAGACATTCCGCAGAATGCAAGCCGCCAAGCTTCCTGTTCATCTCCTTATTGATCGTCCGGTAATATTCAAGCGACGATTCCCAGCTCATGCCGCCGATTAAGCCAATTGTCTTCATTGCTGATCCTCCTCTGGCTTTTCTGTTTAGCTTTTATCTTTCCCCATCGAAAAGCCTTCAAACAATCTTCCCCCATGCGGCTGCAACACCGTGTCTGCGAGTTCGATGACTTTTTCTTTATTGCCGTGGCGGTAATAATGGTCAAACGCATCCACAAAGCGCGCCGCGAATTCCTTATCATATTCCTTCAACGACCGGACAATCCATTTGGACGCGCCAATCCACCGGCCATGCGTCCGCAATTCGAACTCGGCGATGCCTTCAGCCAAAGTGCCTGCGATGAAGATGCCCTCCGCGCGGTCGCTGCAGCCGATAAAGTCATCGAGCGTATCGGTCAGGAAGTAGCGTTTGGTGCGGATGGCCGCTGCCGTCCATTCCTGTGGACCGTTTGCCAATAAAGCCCGTGCATCCTGCTTGATAGCGTCGATTATACCTGTGTCCCGCAATACCAGCCCTTCATATACCATGCGGGGCATCGATGGCCGTGCCCGCTCCGCGTCACTCTGGAAAAACGCCTGGTATGACGTCAGATTATGGACGAACACTTCGATCGGCCAGTCGAATGCAATCAGCGATTCGCGGTACGAACCCGTTGCGCTCCTGTCGAATACGACAATGTCCAAGTCCGATGTAGCGGTCGCTTCCCCGCGCACTGCACTGCCGGCAAGCAATGCCCCGTCGCAATCCGGGAAGTTTTTGTCTATGAACTTTCGCGCCGCTTCAAGCGGCGCTGTCTTATCGGTGATTTCCATCTTTTTTATCCCCTTTTATGTGTTTGGTTTGTTTGCATGCCGCTAATTCCGTACGATGAAATCTGCATGGCTTTGCGGATTTTGTGACTTCAGATAATGATTTTCCGCTTTCCAGTAGCGGTTCTCGAACTTCGCCAAATTTTGTTGGACTATTGCAGCTTCCCGCTCAATACGCTGCTGTTTCGAACTATCTATATAAATTACATAATCGCAATACCCGCGCCATTCGCGCCTTTGCAGAAATACACCTTCGATAATGATGATGTAGGATTCAGGAAGCGCGACTTTCCGGTTCTCTCGCCGATCTTCCTCCCCGTCGTAAAACGGCAGCGTCAGCTCTTCTGCAGTTTTCAGCCGCCTGAAAAAATGGTCTCGCAGCCAATCCGTTTCCCATTGAAGCTGGTAATACTCATACCATTCCTCTTCGCCGGTCCAGTAGCGCCGCTCCCTTTCGACAATGAGATCATCGAGATGGAAACTGAACGCCGGTATATTTTCACTTTTGTAATTCTCCGCCAGTTTCGCCGTGAGTGTCGTCTTTCCCGACCGGCTCATCCCATCTATGCCTATCACAAGCCGGCCGCCGCTGTCGATTGCCGGCAGGCGTTCCGTAATTTGAGTAATCAGCTCTTCCATTTCCATCTTTCCTTTCAGCCTCTCCTTTACTGTTTCGATTGAAGCCGCGTGATTTCCTTTAAAGATCTTGTTCGATGCGAATAAAATCTGGGATGGGGTTGAGTGAACGGAAAAAAGAGAGTCGGTGCCGCGTTTTTCTCATTATTATATGATTTCTTTGTGAAACGGCTTGCCGTTTGGGGATTTCGGGTTTCATTTTCTTGAAATCTGCTCGATTTGGAGGTGTGATTGTAGTGTTATAAATTATATCGGCGTTCAGGAAATTATTCGGGCGTTCAAAAATTTATTCAGGCGCTCAGGACATTATTCGGGCGTTCAAAAATTTATTCGGGCGCTCAGGACATTATTCGGGCGTTCAGTAAATCTGAAGTCAAATCGCCACCCCGATAACTCCGCTCACAAAAAAACCGACTGCACTCGGCAGCCGGCATTCTCTAAAATTTATATCCCCGCACTCAGTACAACTTCGCCCTGCGGCAATTCGTTGCCAGGCTGCGGTTCCAAGGTGATTGCGATGGTGTCCCATTCTTCAGTGTTATTGTCGATATTGAAGTAAGTGGCACCTTCGCCGTTTGCATTAGTCGTAAATGCGCCGGCTGGAATCGGGTTGTCACCTTCGATGAGCCAGACCTGATAGACCTGGTCGCCTTCAAGTGCGGCAAGCTGTTCTGCTGTAACGACCAGATTGAGCGCGCCGTTTTCTTCTTCGATCACTGCCGCTGTTGCGTCGCCGTCAAAACCTTCGCTCGGCTGCAAGTCAATCGACTGGAATGCCGTCTCCGGCTGGCTCGGTGGTGGTGCCGGTTCCGGCGCCGCCTGCTCCTGTTCCTGCTGCAATTGCATGAAAGCATAAGCGTTGCCGAGCAATGAAAGCAGCAGCACTGCGGCGATCACCGGTGTCCACCAGACCCGTTTTCTCTTGCGGTCGGTTATCGGCACTACTTTCGGAAGTTCGTCCTCTACCTGTTTCTCATTTTTAATAGTAGGACTGACTCTTTCCGTCCCTTCAACAGCTGTGTCTTCTTCCTCTTCTGCGAAAACATTCGACAGGATCCGTGATTTCATTCCCGCAGGCGGTTCTGCAGGGTCTGAAAGATAAGGGAGCTGCCCGGTTGCGTCCGCGATTTCGCGGCATTCGTCACATGTCTTCAGATGTTCTTCGAATTGGCGAGTTTCTTCATCGGATAATGTCCCGCTCAGATAGTCGACCAATTGATCGCAGTGTTCGTTATTCATCGATAGCCCCCCTTTCCTGCATCCCGTGCAGTGTTTTCTTTAGCTTGCTGAGTGCCAGCCGGATCCTGCTCTTGACGGTTCCGAGTGGCAGTCCGCATAATTCGGCGATTTTTTCGTGTGTATGGCCTTTAAAGTAAAACAACTGGATCATCTCCTGCTGTTCGGCTGATAATTGTGAAACAGCTGCCTGGATATGCTCTTTTTCTTCCTGCCATTCAGCCGTCTGTTCGACACTGGACTCGCCGCTCGGCATTTCGGCGACTTCATCCAGTGGCACGGTCGGTTTTTTCCGTTTCCGTATCAGGTCGATCGCGGAATTCTGCGCCATCCGGAACAGCCAGGAAGCGAACTTCCCTTTGCTGTCATCGTATTCGCCGACGCCCCGCCAGATTTTGATGAACACTTCCTGCAAGGCTTCTTCCGCCAAATCACGGTCCTGGGTCATTTTATAGAGAAACGAGAATAGGATCTTTTCGTACCGGTCATACAAATATTCCAGTGCATCTTTGTCTTTTTCGCGGATGCGCGAGTAAAGCAGCGTATCGGAACTTTTCTCCATCGATGTTCTCCTTCAATTCGTGTGTCATAATACTAGCTTACTATACCCTGCCAGATTGGAGATAGTCTCGGCTGGTTTTATTTTCGTAAGCTTATCCATCTAACGTACAAAAGGCGAATTTAGATCAGTTTCGCAATAAATTCCGTGTCGCTTCCTTATATAGAGCACAGCACTTCAGTTTATATAAAACTAATCATATTTTTCTCAAAAAACTGATCTAAATCCCAACTCCCTCCGTTATACATGTAAGAAACCAAAAACAAAGGAGTGTTGAGGATGAAATTCAGAAAAGTTTTAGCCCCGATTTTGGGTACAGCATTATTGATTCCGGGTATGGGAATGGCAGTGAGCGCAGAGGAAGGTTCACCAACAGAAACAAGCGGCGTTGAGCTGCGGGCGACATTGGATTCATTGTTATCCGAGCATTACGCACTGGCAGTCGATTCGATGATGAAAATCTACGATGGTGACGAGGCAGCCGAAGCAGCAATGGCCGCTCTTGATGCCAATGCCGCAGACATGGAGCCCGTAATCGCTTCTGTTTACGGCGAAGAAGGCGGAGCCGCTTTCACTGAAATTTTCGATAAGCACAATACCGGCACGGATGAATACGCAATGGCTGTGAAAGAAGGAGACGAAGCAGCACAGGAAGAAGCGCTTGCTGAAATCCAGTCTTTCGTAGATGAAATGGGCGCTTTCCTCGGAACTGCCACTGAAGGCAACCTTCCGGAAGACGGCGCAACCGCAGCACTTCGTGCACATGAAGATTTTGTGCAAAATACATTTGATCTTTACGTAGCCGGTGATTACGAAGCTTCATACACATCTTACCTTGAAGGCTTCAAACAGATTTTCGGAGCAGGCGGTGCCATCAGTGGTGCAATCGCTGCACAGTTCCCGGATAAATTTACAGACCCGAACACAGCAGCCGGTGATTTCCGTTCGACGGTCAGCCGCATTGCAGCAGAGCATTTCGCTTTGGCGCAATTGAGTATGGCAAAAGGCTATAACGGTGCGGCAGACTTTGACTTTGCCGACTGGGCACAGGATCAGAATACTGAGGAATTCCGCACAGCCATCGTTTCAATCTACGGTGAAGATGCTGGTACACAATTCGCCAGCCTTTGGAATAACGAACATATTTCCGTGCAAAGCGAATTGGCAACTGCACAAGCTGCCGGCAATGAAGAAGAAATCCAGCAAGCACAAACTGCATTGATTGAAACATTTGCATCAGATCTTGGTGCCTTCCTGAGTGGTGCAACAGAAGAACGTTTGCCGCAGGAAGAAACAATTGCTAATATTGCAGCACATGAACAAACTGTTGTTGACACGTTCAGCCAATATGCAGCAGGAGATTTCGAAACATCTTACGACACATACCGTGAAGGCTACACAATCGTTTTTGCTATCGGTAAAGGTTTGAGCGGCGCAATTGTCGACCAGTTCCCGGATAAATTTGAAACTGCTGTTCCGGACAAAATGCCGGCTACCGGCCTTGGCGGTTCAGCTAACCAATCAAACACAATGATGATTTGGGTGGCAATGAGTACGCTGATCCTGTTGGTATCCGGAACAGTGACGTATCGTCAGAGAAGACAGCAATAACCAACAAGGAAAGGAGCATGAGCGATGAGACAATTTTGGACAATGGCAACAGCGGTTATTCTATGCGGAGTGCTCTTCATTATCCTGAGGCCTCTCGCAGATAAACCGACATTTGAAGAAGACATCGCTCAGCTCGACCTTCCTGAAGTGACTGAAGAAGCACCGGCTGAGCTGCTGGCATCCGGTGAAGACATTGATAAGATTGCCGAGTTCCCGATTAAGCCTGCACAACGCGAGAAATTACAGGAATTACAGCAGCAGCGCCAGCAAAGCATCCAGGGCATGGTGCCGGCGCGGGTCGCCATCCCATCCATCGGTGTGGATGCAGCTATCGAAGCGACCGGCATCCTCGAGAACGGTGAAATGGGCGTACCTGAAGACATCAATCAGGTTGGCTGGTTTGAACCCGGCTTTAAAGTTGGCGCTAAAGGCCACGCCGTTCTCGCGGGACATGTCGACAGCTATACCGGACCGGCGATTTTCTATCATCTGAAGAAAGTCGAAGCGGGCGAAAAAGTCATCGTCACAGATAAAGACGGCCGTGAAATGATTTATGAAATACAAGGAAAAACCAGTTATCCGACCGACGAAGCGCCGATTGAGGAAATCTTCGGCCCTTCCGACAGCCGGATGATCAATTTGATCACCTGTACAGGAACCTTTAACCGGGATACCGGCTCCCATGAAGAACGCCTTGTCGTCACTGCGAAATTGATTTCGGACTCTAGCGTTCAGAACAAACAGCCGGAAGCGCCGACGAATGTCACGGCGACTTCGTTCAATGTTGCTTGGCATGCTGTACGAGATGAGGCCATCATCGGTTACCGCGTTTATGAGGAAGATATCGAGACCAGTGAAATGACAAAGATTGCGACAGTGTCACTGTTTGATCGCAAGAAAGTGGAAATTGCGGAGGATGATTCGAAACGCTATTATGTTTCTTCCGTTGATGTCGATTTGAATGAGTCGGAGAAAGCCACTGCGGAGTAAAAGTAATAGCGCCATTAACATTTCCCAAACAGAAAAAGGCCTTCCCATTCATCAGAATGGGAAGGCCTTTTTGATAGCAGTGGGTCAGCGCGCAGTGCCCTGTTCGATTTTATCTGCCATCAATTCAGGGATTTTCATCAATTCTTCGAAATCTTCCGGCGTAACCGGTTTCGAGAACAGGTAACCCTGGCCGATGGTGCAGCCGTGTTCGATGAGGACCTTCATCTGATTTTCGGATTCGATCCCTTCGGCAACAAGGATCATGTCCAGATTCAAGCCGAGGTCGATGATGGCTTTGACCATCGGATTCATGGCGTCAATATCCAATTCGTCCACAAACGATTTGTCGATTTTCAGGGTATCAATCGGCAATTTCTGCAGCACATTCAAAGAAGAATAACCGGTTCCGAAGTCATCGATGGATATTTTAATCCCCATCTGTTGGAGGCTTATAAGAATCCTTTTGCTCTCCTTGATATTCTGCATAATGCTCTCAGTAATTTCCAGCTCCAAATAGCGTGTATCAAGTCCCGTTTTCTTCAAAACCTGCTCGACCGTGTCAAGGAATTTGCCGTGTTTGAACTGGAGCACCGATACGTTGACCGAAACACTGAGCGGCGGATAACCTGCATCCTGCCATTGTTTGTTCTGGCGGCACGCTTCCTCGAGCACCCATTCACCGATCGCCACAATCTGGCCGGTTTCTTCGGCGACCGGTATGAATTCGACCGGGGAAATCCAGCCAAGTTCCGGATGCTGCCAGCGCAGAAGCGCTTCCATTCCGATGATTTTCCTGGTCCCGAGCACTACTTTGGGCTGGTAGTAAAGGATGAATTGATTTTTTTGAACAGCTTTTTTCAAAGCATTTTCAATAGTCATCTTGCGGATCTTTTCCTGGCTCAACTCAACATTGAAGAAACTGTAGCCATTCTTGCCATTTTCTTTTGACAGGTACATCGCTGCATCTGCACTTTTCATCAAATCTTCAGGCGTATAACCGTTTTCGGGATATTTGCTGATGCCGATGCTTGGTGTGATATTAACTTCAAATTCATCAACATCCAGCGATTTATGAAAAAGATTCAGGAGTTTATTGGCGACAGCTTCACATTTTTCATCAGTCGCATCCAGAATGACGATGATGAACTCATCTCCTCCCAGGCGGAACAGCATCATGTTCTTTTCCATCGCCGTCTGCAGCCGCTCGGCAGTCTTAATCAGCACCTGGTCGCCAATGTGGTGGCCGAGCGTATCGTTCACCACTTTAAACTGATCCAAATCAATCAATAAAAGAGCCATCTGCTTTGTTGGATAGTCAGCAAGCAAATTTTCGATTTCCACTTTGAAACTGCTTCTGTTGCGTAAATCCGTAAGTTGGTCATGATAAGCCAAATACCTGTACTGCTCCACCAACTGCCGGTTTTTCCGAAGCACCTGCATCTGCCGGCCAAGTACCAGGCAGAAGGTTACCAGCAAACCCGTACTCAGACCATTGAGGTCATATTGATAGCTATGGACGACCAATACCAGGAGAATGAGAATGCTCAAATACGGAAATGCGGCGTCTTTATCCTTGGCGTTATTTTTCAATGCCCAAACACTGTTGCCGTCGTTGGACTTAGCATAGTAACCCGACAACCCGATGAGTAAAGTCGACAAGAGCCATAAGACGTCAACCAAATGGCCCGGCTGATAGCTTTCCTGGAAAGACACATAGACGTACAGCAGGTCCGCTGCAACCTGGATGAAAAATCCTGTAAGAAGGAAGTTCAGCACATCCTGCTGCTTATTTTTTCGGATCAAGTAATACAAAATGGTAACAGCCAACAGAATCGTCAGGTCCGCTACCGGAAAAATGATGGCCGTCAACGTAATAAGCCAGGAATTCCCGGACAGTTCCAGTACCGGCTTAATCAGATAATGGAAACTGATTGAGCCAACTGTGATCATGAATACCGTGATATTAAAAACATAGGAAGTTCCTGCAAACTCGCTGCTCAACTCCCGGATTTTGGCAACCAGCGCTGCCAGGAAGATTAAATATGAAACAAGCCAGACGACAGAAGAAAGAATTGGTGAATTATATATCCCCTGGCTGAACTGAAGAAAGAGCCAGATCAAATTGCCGCTGGTATAGAAAAATAATCCCGCCTGCAAAAGCAGCCAAAAGGTCTTTTGCCGACGGCCGGCAACGCGGCAAGCTTGAAACAACCAAGTTAAACTGATTATTCCAACGAAGATTTGAAGCACGTTCGTCCCTACGGTAACCAGCCATGGATTGTCTTCGAATGAAAGAATCCAACTGTAAAACAAAGTAATTGCCAATAAAATAAGCGAAACGGGAAATAATATCTGCTTTAACATAGATGCTCCCCCTGAGTGTCCGAAATCATAACAAGTCTGAAATTGGTTTATATATAAACCTATCAATAAAAAGTTATATGAGGAATCTTAATACCCTATGCCAGAACTTTGCTCTGCACTCCCCATCTCATAAAATTAATTTCTCCAACCGGAATACTAAGATTTATAATACACGCTTAGTAAGAATAAGTATAACCGTTATTATGACAAAAATATAGAACTTTTATCACTCTTGCAATATAAGGAATTAAAGTCAATGGACCTACTAATTTCGGGAAACGAAGAAATACAAATATATCAGAAACACAATCATAAAAAAGTGTCTCTTCTACTTTATCGGCAGGTTTCCATAAAAATTGACTTCTATTTTTGACATTGCTACCTTCAATATAAGCTCTCAGAGCAAAAACGAGGTGAAGAAATGATTTTCTTAATCATCTGGCTGCTGCTGATCGTCTATGCCCGTTACCTGGCACCCGGCACCGGCGCCAACAATCCGATTTTCCCGGAACTGTTCAACGGCAATATCGGCGCAATCGACCCGCTCGTCTTTGCCGTGTTCAATTCACTCGGCATTTTTCCGATGGTCTTTCTGACGATTCTTTTGCTCAACGATAAACAGCGCTGGCCGGCGTGGCCGTTCGCCTTGCTGTCATTTGGCATTGGCGCATTCTCGCTGCTTCCGTATTATGCGTTCGGCAACAAAAAATCCGGCAAAAAACTGCGCACGCCTCGCTGGCTCGTCCGTTTCCTCCGCTCCCGCTTCTGGCTCATCGTCCTCATCATCATGTGGACCGTCAATTGGCTGACGCTGCTGCAGGGATTTTCGTTCGCTGATTACGTCGATTATTTCTTTGCCTCGAGCCTCGTGTCAGTCATGACCGTCGACTGGCTTGTGCTCTACGGCTTGTCCATTTACACTGTCCACCGATTTTATCCGGACGCCCGATCCAAAGGATTGGCGTGGGTGCCGATTATTGGGCCGGTTCTGGTGCTATTGAGGAACAGGGATTTGCTCAGGAACCGGAACCGGCTTTATTGAAAATAAATTCTCTCCAAACGAAAAGGAGTGCACAAATTCAATGTGCACTCCTTTAATATCGTTCAGCTTTTCTCTCTAACGACACCTTCATAAGCAATCCGGTAAATCGCATAGATATCGTCCCGCTCCAATTGCATCGGGCTTCTTGCCAGCAGGCGCTGCTGTTTGACCGCATCTGCCGTCAGGCTTTCCAGCGCTTCTTCGGTGATGCCGAAACCCTGCAGCGACAGCGGAATTTCTACATCCGCGACGAGACGCTTCAGTTCTTCCACACATTTCAGAGAATCTTCTCCATTATGCTGTTCCGATAATGTAAAGCCCATCGCTTCGTAGATGTCGCGCATCCGTTTTTCGCAGCTTGGACGGATATAGCCCATCACATAGGGCAGCAGCACTGCATTTGATTCGCCGTGGGAGATATGGAATTGCCCGCCAAGCGGATAAGCCAGCGCATGGACGCCCGCTACACCTGCGTTAAAAAAGGCCAGCCCCGCAAGAAAACTGCCGTAGCTCATATCAGAACGCGCTTCCTTATTGCTGCCATCCGTAACCGCCGTACGGATGGAACCGCTGATCAGCCGGATCGCCTGCAGCGCCAGCCCGTCCGTAACCGGATTGGCGTTCACCGAAACGTACGCCTCGATTGCGTGCGTCAATGCATCGATTCCGGTAGCGGCCGTCACTTTAGGAGGCAATGACACCGTCAGCGCCGGATCGACAATGGCTGCATCGGGCAATAAATAATCGTGCGTCACTACGTCTTTCGTTGTCGTCAGGGAAAGGACCGCAATATTCGTCACTTCCGAACCCGTGCCGGAAGTCGTCGGTATCAAAATTTTCGGCAGCCCTTTATGGGTCAGCGAACGTGTGCCCGTCAGGTTCAAATAATCCGCCACATCACCTTCATGCGTTGCCAGAACCCCGGCTAGCTTTGCCAAATCGAGCGCGCTTCCCCCGCCCAGCCCGATGACCAGATCGAATTCCCGCTCCCGCGTAAAACGCACCAGTTTTTCACCCACTTCTAGCGGCGGTTCCGGAACAACTTCCGTATAAAGTTCAGCCTGAATTCCGGCTGCCGCGAGCGGCTCTGTAACCTTATCTGTAATTCCCAGTTTCTCCAATAACGGATCCGTCACGACAAGAATTCTTTTCGCATCAAACCGTTTCACTTCATCCATCAAATGATCGAGCGCTCCCCAGCCCGTGTAGCTGAGGGGCGTAAAGGTAATTTTAGCGGACATGCGTTCAACTCCCTTGAGCAGCTGGCGGCTGGTTTTTCAGTACAGCAAAAGCCAGACTGCCGGCCAGCACTTTTTTCCCGTCCTGATTGACAGCTTCAACATCAAAAATCTGCTTTTCACTGTCCTTCTCTTTCAATTTCGCCTCCAACGAGACAACATCTCCCAGAAACACCATTCCTTTAAACCGGATCGAATAAGTCTCAATAAAACCTTCCCCCAAATAAGGAGTGAACAGTTTTGCCAGGTTCCCCATCGTCCACATGCCGTGCGCAATAATGCCAGGAAGTCCTGCATGTTCCGCTTCCGCGTCAATTGTATGTATAGGATTGAAATCCCCGGAAGCCCCTGCATACTTGATCAAATCCAACCGGGATACCGGCTCCAACTGAATTACAGGCAGCGTTTCCCCCACTTCCATCTGTCCGATTCCGCTCATCTCTCCATCTCCTTCCGGGCAGCCTCATTGATGATCACAATCCGCTCCTCCGTGAAAAGGAGCTGCTGTTCGGCGTCTTCCCCGTAACGGGTCAGGATCAGAAAGCCCATCTTCCCGAAATTGCCGGTCCGCTCGTAATACTCTTTCACTTCAATCCAGCAATGGACTTCTTCCCCCACAAAAAGCGGGCGGGTATAGACATAATTCTGCTCGCCGTGAATTAATCCTTTCGGTGGCAGGTTGAGTCCCGGAATCGAACCGCTGTCGAAAGTGACCGGAAACGTCGGTGGTGCAATATTTCTGCCGTAAACAGACTGCTTCCCCGCTTCTTCATCGGTGAACAGCGGCGAATCATCCCCTATCGCTTCCGCGAATTTCTTAACCGCGCCACGTTCAATTACGTTTTTCGTTTTCTCTGACTTTCTGCCGATCATCTCTTTCAGCATCCGCGCATCCCCTTTCTCAGTTTCTCGGTCCGCCCGCGACATACAATACCTGTCCGGATACAAAAGAAGAACGTTCATCCGCGAAAAACGCTACGGCATTCGCGATGTCTTCCGGCTTGCCGCTTCTCCCGACAGGAATCGTCGCCACGTTCGCTTCGACGAAGCCATCAAACGGCACGCCCATGCGCTCAGCCGTCGCTTTCGTCATATCCGTTTCGATAAAGCCCGGCGCCACAGCATTGGCCGTCACCCCGAACTTGCCGAGTTCAATCGCCAGTGTCTTCGTGAAGCCTTGCAGACCCGCTTTGGCAGTCGCATAATTCGCCTGTCCTCTGTTTCCGAGTGCCGAAGTGGAAGAAATATTAATGATTCTTCCGTATTTCTTGTCGATCATGTATTTCTGTACTGCACGTGTCGCATAAAAGGCGCCTTTCAAATGCACATCCATGACCGTCAGCCAGTCTTCATCCGTCATCTTGAACAGCATATTATCCCGGATGACGCCTGCATTGTTCACCAGAATATCGATGGAGCCGAAATGATCGTTCACTTCCGCCACCGCCCCTTCCACTTGCTCTTTTTCCGTAACACTCGCCACTTTCGTATAAACGGAATAGCCTTTTGCCTCCAACTCATCTTTAGCAGCGGCCAGCGCTTCCTCGTTGATATCGATAATCGCGACATTTGCCCCTTCTTCCGCAAAACGTTCAGCGATTTGCCTGCCGATCCCTCTGCTTCCTCCTGTAACCAATGCTGTGCGTCCTTCAAAATTCTTCGTCATGCCAATTCCCCTCTCTTTGAAAATAAAGATTATCCTTCTTCATCTGTTTCATTATGTAATAAATGCTTGCCGAGCTCTTCCCGAATCGAATCCGATATCCGCTCTGCTTTTTGCGCCTCCAGATTGAAATTCACATACGTAACCTTGCCTTCCGCGCATAAAATATCATTTTGCCAAATCTCTTCATACAGCTCCAGACTCGAATTGCCGATGCGGCTCACCCAGGTTTTGACCAGCACATCCTGCCCAAAATAGATTTGGCTCTTATACGCCACATTCATATTCAAGATGATCATCTTCCAGTTCTTAAATGAATGATCCGGTGTAAACAGCTTGAAAATCTCATTCCGCGCCGCTTCAAACCACACCGGCACCGTCGTATTGTTGATATGCCCTACTCCGTCCGTTTCGGACACCCGGGGCTCAATCATCTTTTCGTACATGGCGGACCTCCTCGACATAAAATATCTGTTTAATTTTTCTGACAATTAATTACTTTTTCAATATACAGGAAGCGTTGGGGGCAGTCAATTTAACAAGCACGGTCAATACCCGCCTTGGTAACTGGTACTTTAAAAATAAAAAAATACAGAAAACCGGATGTGTAAGAGAAGCCTCCTGCACATCCGGTTTTCACTGTAATTCTACAAGCTATTAAGTTGGAGGACCTTTCACTTCACATAACACGGTCTGTCCTTCTTCAGAAGTGAAAGCCTTTAACACATTTTTTTATTCGTAAATTCCCACACTGTCAAAGCCGTCTGCTGTGGCTGCAGCTTCTGCACTTCCTTCTCCGTAAAGATCAACTGCAGACTGGATAGCCGCTTTGCGTGCGTCACTGAAGTTTGAAGTCGGTGTCAGGTAAACAGTCAAAGTGCGATAAAAAATCTGTCCCAATTTTTCTTTTCCGATTTCTTCACCAATCAGGTAAGCCGCATGGTTGGTGATGGAAGAATTGATATGCACGCCTCCATTATCGAGGGATCTTGGCAGATCATAGAATTCATCCATATGCGAAGGATACTTCCCTTCTCCATTCCCGTAAGGCACGTAATCTGCATTCACCGGGTATTTGCTCGGATCACTCAAGCTGCGCAAGGAAACTCTTCCATCTTCCTTGGCATCCGGCCCCATGATATCCTCGCCGACTTCCCAATCGTCCGCGTCAACCAAAGTTCCGAAAATATCAGCAAACGACTCATTCAATGCGCCTGACTGGAAACGGTATTGAAGATTTGCCGAATTTGAAATAACACCGTGCGTCATTTCATGAGCCGCAACATCCAGTCCCGCTGACAATGGCACCATGAACAAACCGTCCCCGTCTCCATAGGTCATCTGCCGTCCATTCCAGAAAGCGTTATTGTAATTGTCGCCGTAATGAACATAGGAAATGATGGCCATTCCGTTGTCGTCCAGCGAGTTTCGGTCATGTTCATCATGGAAATATTCATAGACTTGTTCCGAATTATAATGTGCATCCACTCCAGGCCGCAGGTATTCATCTTTCCACGACGCACTGTGGTGTGTCATTATTTCTCCGTCATTTGCGTCAAAAGTATAAATGCCCTCCAATCCTTCGTGTGATTCATCGGACAAGCTGAATACTGTACCTTGGCCAGATTGGTTCTCCTTTGTCGTATGTATTTTGCGCTGATCGCCCAATACACCGGTTCCCACGGATTGATGGATGTCATCTGCATGCATGATGGCATTATACTGATCGATCACTTCGCCGCTGTTTGCATTCACGAACACAAACCAGTTACCCGGCTTTTCCCCAAGGAAATTGACATTCACTTTATAAGCTAAATGGTTTTCCCCATCGAACGGATAAACGACCAGTTCCGACACAGGATTATACTCGAGCTGTTCCGGCGCTTCTACCGCTTTTTTGGCCGCCTGCACTGCTTTCATCACGCTTTCGGAAGGAGTGGTGTCAATCGCTTCTTCCTCTACTCCCGGGAAATGACTGCCGTTCACAGAGACCAGCTCATCGTTTTCACTGTAATGGACCACTACTTCAGCACCTTCCACAGGGACCCCGTTTATCGTTTGGCTGAAACGCACATGGGTCATGCCGAGCGAATCCTTTTCTGTCTCTTTTTGTTTCAGGTTTTTCTTCGGATTCTTCAATCCTGTTTTCTTCTCGTTTTCTTCCAGGTAATCAAGGGCGTTTGAAGCATTACTGGAAGTCCTCTTTTTCGCAAATTTCTCCTTTACAAAAATCGGGACATTCGCATTTTCATTCCACGTTTTATCCGTTGGCTGCGCCAATACATTGGTGGCGGTAAATGAGCTGGCTACAAGAGCAGAAGATAAGATAACCGGTACAATAAATTTTTTCTTCAATTTCATTCCTCCCTCGCTTTGATAGCTTCAGTATAAGGAAGTGAAATTCAACTTACAATAATAAACAGATAATTATTTATATTTGAAATATTTTACCTATTAAAATACTTCGATAACCGAACCTTATTACTCAATGGTAAAAGAAGGAAATCAGAGAAATAGAAAATACTGGTATAAAAGGCTTACAGAACCTTTTCAAAAATATAAAGAAGGGATTGCCCAGCAGGCAGCCCTCCTGATCGATTAACGTAACCCTTACAATCTCATCAAGCACTATTTCACCTTCGGCTTACTGGATTGGTTAAATAAGATATAAAAATTTAAAAAGCTACCTCAAAGAAAGTTTATTCTCTGAAATAGCTTAATCTAAGCAAGAAAATACTTAGACATTGGTGGAGACATATTTAGATAGTTTAATTCCTTTACTGACTTCTGTGGCAAAAGAGGGCTTCACCTTTGAATGTGCCAAAATCCCTTTTACACTTAAATTATTTCTTTTTATCTCTTCTCCATACTTAATACCGAATAAATGAATATATGTTACTTTATATCCTTCTGGTGCGGATTTGTACATTTCTGATAAGATATCCCCTAAACGTTTTTCCATGGCAATTCTCCTATTCTCTTATTTAATATCCCCCTTAGATTAATTCGATTATTAACTTATGTTCTCCTCCTTTAAGCTTATCTAGTCGATCAACGTAACCCCCACAATCTCATCCAGCACCAGCCGCTCCCTCCCGAACGGACTTTCATAGACCAGTTCGCGTTGCGCCACATCGATGCGTTCGATAACTCCGCGATGCTTGAACAGCTGCTTGTCCCTCCAGGTCTCGATCAGCACTTCGCATTTCCGCTTCAAGGCGATATCGAGTTCCTCCTGGATCAGCTGCAGATCAAACTCATCGAGATCCGGTTTCGGCACCTGCTCATCTTCTGCGTACCATTCGCGCAGCATCTGGATATGCTCCGGCAGCATCAGCCCCTGCCATTTGATATTCCCCCGGTCTTTGATATCGCCCTGCATCTTGAATTGATTGTTCATCTTCTTCACTGCGACCACCCCCTGTAAAAATAAGAACATTTGTTCTTATTCTATACCACATAATAGAGTGCAGCAATCCTTTGGGGCAAATAAAGAACATCCTCTTATTCATTCCCAGAATTCTTATTCGAGCGTTGAGCAATATATTTTAGCAAAACAAAAACCCTCTTCCTGATTACGGAAGAGGGTTTTCCAATGACCCAGCCAATGACAAGTACATACTGATCAATTCTTCGGTTCGATTCCGTAATTGAAAATGCATATACTTCCGGTGGTCTTCATAGCCGTTGTAGTAAAACACATACTCTGTAAACAGATCATCTTTCTTGCCCTTAAGTATTCTAAACTGCTGTTTTTTCATATAAATTTTGGTGATTCTCAAATCGTTTTCAGCACATTTTATCGCTTGGTCAACCAGTTGCAGGTAAGGACGTTTTAATTTGAAAGGCATACTGTCAATTATTCCCCTGTCTTTATGTAAGATCGTGAGAACAAACGGCAGGTAAATCATATTCTCAAAATGAAGGATAAGGTCTTTCGACATTAAAGGAGTCATGTAAAATCCTCCTATTACAAGAACGTTTGTTCTTATAATATACCATATAAGTGCACGCGACAATCCTTTTTGCCAAATTAAAAGCCCCTCAGCTGAAAATGAGTGGCTTTTGGTCCTTTATTTCATAAAAATCTTGGCACCGGTCGACGGCGCAACATAAATATTCCGATAGCCTCTGCCCGTTTCAATCGTCGCAATATGCGCTTGCGGATAGCCCAGTATCTCATATTCCAGTCCTCCAAACTTTGCCGGCGTCAAACTCCAGTCGCTGTTCTTCGAAACCGGCGACACGTCCAGCCGGTACGTCTTCCACGTCTTCGCCGTTTTCGGCAATAAAACAAATTCCTTCATGGCGATTTGCCGGTTCGGCACCTTTTCAGCCGCTTCTTCTTTTGAAGCGGCTCCTTTTGCCTCACCCAGCTTAATGACCTGCCCGATCCGCAAAGCGCGGCTGTCGACGCCCGGATTCGCCGCCTCCAAATCCACCACGGAGATGCCGTCCATATTATTCGCGATGTTCCAGAACGTATCGCCTTCCTGGATCGTATAAGTCGCCGGCACCGGTTTGACCAGCGCCTGCTGGTTCAGGAATTTGAAAGCCCCTTTATAATCAAACACGCAGCAAGCTTTCCAGCTGTAGCCCGGCATCTCGTGATGCGATTTGTCTTCGCGGCCGGTGCCGTCCGCCACTAGCGCCGCCTGCAATTCATCGATTGTCTCTTTAACAAAATCCCGCATGCGTTCATTGCGGTAATCCCCGGCCACGCAAATGCCAAGCGAATAATCATTGGCGTTTCCGACATGATACGTGCGCCGGTCAAAATCATGCGCCCACACGATCCGCGCCCGTTTCCCGCGCGGCGTCTGGATCACATTTTTCGGCTCGATGATAATCGCATACGCAATCCCCGGCCAGCCGTTTGCTTCTATATGATAAGCCGCAAAACTCGCTGCATCGGAGCCCGCCAGATGCGACAGCGTCAGCGAATGATGCCAGACGCGGGTGGTGATCCGCTTACTCCGCGCGCCGTAATTCTGCTCCTTCGGAAGATGGCTGCGCATATCCATAACATTCGGCAATGCTAAAAAGTTCTTCATAACTAACCTCCAAGTTTTTAGTTTAACCTTATGCTGCATTCCTTATGTCGTTTTCTTCCCTTTCCAGCCGTGCGGCCCCTTCGCCCAGCCGCCAATGACTGTTCCCATCGCCGACCTTACCGATTCGAACTCATAATCTTCCATTAAAAACAGCTGATTATGCAGCGGAATCAGCAATCCTTCCAAAATCAGCTTTTCGCGCAGCTTTACATACTTCTTTGGACATTTCGCCGTAGTCGACGCCGCAAACTTCGACCCTTTATGCACCACAAACTGCTCGCCGGCATAATAACCGGTGGCATCCGCTCCCCTTTTCGAGGTGATCGCCAAAATCTCCGGCAGCCCTTCTTCCTCCACCGCCATCAGCAGGAGCCCGGCATCGAACGGATCCAGTAATGTCTCTTCCCGTGTCGCTTCATCCAATTCAAAAAACTGATAAAGCTCGCCGTAATCCGGATGCGTGATTCGTTTTACAAACTGCGTTTTCGTCATTTTTTCATCTCCTTTGCAGGCAAGATTCCTAAAAAGGTGCCTATACTCCCTATATAGATAATTAGGCGATAATAGGATACTTTTTCTGCACTTTCATTGAATAAAAAAAAGAGACCGATTTGCACCCGCAGATAAAAATCTGCAGATGATTTCGGTCCCCTGAATTCTATAGCCGGCGCTTATTAGGCGATCGGCGCTTTTTGTGCCGTTTTTTGTTTAAAAGTTCTTGTGGATTCAACCGCTTGCTGCCAGCCGTTATAAAGCTCTTCGCTTTGTTCGGTAGGCATTTCACGGTTATAGGTTTTTTCGACCTGCCATTGCTTGGCGATTTCTTCTTTATCTTTCCAGAAGCCGACGGCCAGCCCCGCCAAATAAGCAGCGCCCAGTGCTGTCGTCTCCTGAATGACCGGACGTTCCACCGGCACATCCAAAATATCACTTTGGAATTGCATCAGGAAGTCATTGGAAACTGCTCCGCCGTCAACGCGCAAAGTTTTGAGTTCAATCCCGGCGTCTTTGATCATGACATCTACGACATCCTTCGTCTGGTAAGCGAGTGATTCAAGTGTCGCACGGACAAAATGTGCTTTGGTCGTGCCGCGCGTCAAGCCGAAAACCGCTCCGCGTGCATCTGTGTCCCAATAAGGCGTTCCAAGTCCCACAAATGCTGGCACCATGTACACGCCGTCCGTCGAATCGACCGATGTGGCGTAGCCTTCACTTTCCGGTGCAGTATTCAATATTTCCAGCCCGTCTCTCAGCCATTGAATCGCAGAACCGGCGACGAAAATACTGCCTTCAAGCGCATATTCCACTTTGCCGTCGACGCCCCACGCTAACGTCGTCAGCAAACCGTGATCCGAAACGACACCTTCCTCGCCCGTATTCATGAGCATAAAGCATCCCGTACCGTAAGTGTTTTTCGCCATCCCCTTATCGAAGCAGGCCTGCCCGAATAAAGCGGCCTGCTGGTCGCCGGCAATGCCTGCAATCGGCACTTCGTGTCCGAAGAAATGATAATCGACAGTATGGGCATAGACTTCAGACGACTGGCGGACTTCCGGCAGCATGCTTTTCGGCACTGTCAGGATCTCGAGCAGTTCTTCATCCCATTCCAAGTCGTAGATATTGTACATCAGCGTGCGGGAAGCGTTACTGTAATCCGTGATATGCTCTTTGCCGCCCGACAGTTTATAGACAAGCCATGAGTCGATGGTACCGAACATCAAATCGCCGTTTTCCGCTTTTTCACGTGCGCCTTCCACGTTGTCCAGAATCCATTTGACTTTCGTGCCGGAAAAATAAGCATCGATCAGAAGACCCGTTTTTTTACGGAACAATTCCTCGTGCCCCTGCTCTTTCAGCTCTTTGCAGATTTCACTGGTCTGGCGCGATTGCCAGACGACCGCTTTGTAAATCGGCTTTCCGGTATTGCGGTCCCATACCACTGCTGTTTCGCGCTGGTTCGTGATGCCGATTCCGGCGATTTTGCTAGGGTCCACATCCGATTTCCGCAATACGCCTGCCATACAAGCGAGAACAGATGTCCAGATTTCATTGGCGTCATGTTCCACCCAGCCCGGTTTCGGAAAGAATTGTTCAAATTCCTGTTGGGCTGTTTCGACAATTTCCCCTTTATGGTTAAACAGTACTGCACGTGAACTTGTCGTTCCCTGGTCGATGGACAAAATATAATCTTTAGTCATAGTGAATTCCTCCTCAAATGGATTTTTCTGCAACGTGATTTTCATTTCTTCCGTTTTCATTTACTAAACTGAACGGCCAGCAGGAGAACGTCTATCTCCTTCTCTGTTTAAAGCAAAAAGCCCTGCAACACAAAAAAATTCACACTCAATGAAAGTTCTCCTTAAAAAAGAAGGACTCATTGATGTGCGAATCTCAGGTCTCCAACACAGCTCTTAACTTGTTGTCTTTAAAGTTACACGTAAAAGAAAGCGCTGTCAATCCCTGTTCTGAATATTTGAGCAAGCAAAAAGCAGCCAATTTTTCTTCGGCTGCTTCTTGTCTATATTTTATGCTGTTCACCCAACCGGATTCGTCGCTTCGTACAACAGCACATCCAATTCTGTTGTATAGCTTTGAATTTGCTGCTCTGTCCATCCAAAGCTTTCCGCCATATGTGCAATGGCCACTTCTTTGAAGGTGTACACAAACTGGATATCAAATAATAATGCTCCAGTCCGGCGGACGAAAAAGTCTACCGGTTTATAAGCCGCTTCATACTCCATCGCGTAACGGAGCATTGCAAATACCAATGGATCCAGACCTGCCTGTGCCGCTTCTTCGCGTCTGCCGGCGAACAATCCCAGCACCTGGTCGACATTGGCACCGTAACGGCTTGTCAGCATAGCAGCTGTTTCCTGGTTCAGTCCCATTGCCATCGCCTGCTGTTCGCGGTCAATGCGGAACGATTTGAATCCTTCCGACCCGCCGACTTCACCGCCGGAAATCGGCAGATGCTTCGTTGAGACTTTCGGGAAACGCAAATCTTGTTCTTTTCTTAATTGCTCCGTAACCAGGTCAATAATGCTTTCGCCCATTTTCCGGTAGCCGGTCAACTTGCCGCCAGCGATGGAAATCAACCCTGAATCTGAAATGAAAATTTCGTCTTTACGTGATATTTCTGAAGGATCTTTGCCTTCCTCGTGGATAAGCGGACGCAATCCTGCCCAGCTCGATTCGATATCTTCCTCGCTGATAGCCACTTCCGGGAACATGAAATCGATCGCGCGAAGTACATAATCACGGTCAGCACGTGTCATCGTCGGATGTGCAATGTCTGCTTTGTAAACGGTATCCGTTGTACCGACGTACACTTTGCCTTCACGCGGAATAGCGAATGCCATCCGTCCGTCCGGCATATCGAAATAGATGGCCTGCTTCAGCGGGAAACGCTTGCCGTCGAAAATCAGGTGGATCCCTTTTGTCAGCTGCAGCGTTTTGCCTTTTTTCGAATGGTCTTTTTCCCGTAATGTATCGACCCATGGGCCGGCTGCATTGACGATTCTTTTCGCAAAGATTTCATGGATGTCCCCGTTTGTCTGGTCTTCCATGCGGATGCCGACCGCTTTGCCGCCGTCATAGATGAAATCGACGACTTTAGCGTAGTTTAATGCAAGAGCCCCTTTTTCAACTGCTTTTTTCATTACTTCAATGGTCAGGCGCGCATCATCTGTTTTGTATTCCACATAATAACCGCCGCCTCTCAAGCCCTCTTTTTTCAGTAAAGGTTCGCGCTTCAGCGTTTCTTTGCGGCTCAGCATTTTTCTGCGCTCTTCCCGTTTGACGCCCGCCAAAAAGTCATAGACGCGCAAGCCGACGTTCGTGCTCAACGGACCGAACGTACCGCCTTTGTAAAACGGCAGCAGCATCCATTCCGGCGTTGTCACGTGAGGGCCGTTTTCATAAACGATTTCACGTTCCTTGCCGACTTCAGCCACCATTTTCACTTCAAACTGTTTCAGGTAACGCAAACCGCCGTGCACCAATTTCGTTGAACGGCTGCTGGTGCCCGCTGCGAAATCCTGCATTTCCACCACTGCCGTTTTGACGTCTCTGACACTCGCGTCCAAGGCGATACCGGCACCCGTAATCCCTCCGCCGATCACCAATAAATCCAAAGGTGCGTTTTTCATGGCACCGATTGTTTCGCTGCGTTTCAAACTTGAAAATTTCATCAAAAATCTCTCCTCTTCCATATATAAGATGCTCTATTCCGTTCTGTACCTGTAATCTCCACAAAAAAGAGAGACCACGGCACAGCTGCAGAATTTCTTCTGCTGAACTGGCTTGGTCTCTCATTATCTCCGGCCTGTGATATTAACTTGTAAAGTTGTTTTACTTTACCGGTTTGAATGTGCGCGTTGACGCAACTGCATTTTGCCAACCGGTATAAAGTATTTCGCATTCTTCTTCCGCCATATTGCGGTTAAACGTTTTTTGGACTTGCCATTGCTTGGCGATTTCTTCTTTATCTTTCCAGAAACCGACGGCCAGACCTGCCAAATAAGCAGCGCCCAGTGCTGTCGTTTCCTGGATGACCGGACGTTCCACCGGTACATTCAGAATATCGCTCTGGAATTGAATCAGAAGATCGTTGCCGACAGCTCCGCCGTCAACACGCAATGTTTTGAGTTCGATTCCTGCATCTTCTATCATAACATCTACAACGTCTTTTGTCTGATAGGCGAGTGACTCGAGCGTTGCCCGGACAAAATGCGCTTTTGTCGTGCCGCGTGTCAAACCGAAAATCGCCCCGCGTGCATCGGTATCCCAATACGGCGTTCCAAGTCCCACGAATGCCGGCACCATATAGACGCCGTCCGTTGAATCGACCGACGCCGCAAGCGCTTCGCTTTCCGGTGCGCGCTCAAGAAGCTCAAGACCGTCACGCAGCCATTGGATTGCAGAACCGGCGACAAAAATACTGCCTTCAAGCGCATATTCGACTTTACCGTCGACGCCCCATGCCAATGTCGTAAGTAAGCCATGGTCTGACTGAACGCCTTGTTCTCCGGTATTCATCAGCATAAAGCATCCCGTACCGTAAGTGTTTTTCGCCATCCCTTTTTCGAAGCATGCCTGTCCGAACAAAGCAGCCTGCTGGTCACCGGCCATACCGGCGATCGGCACGTTATGGCCGAAGAAATGATAGTCGATGGTTTCCGCGTAGACTTCAGACGACTGGCGTACTTCCGGCAGCATGCTTTTCGGCACTGTCAGAATCTCCAAAAGTTCATCGTCCCATTCCAAATCGTAGATATTGTACATCAACGTGCGCGAAGCATTGCTGTAATCGGTCACATGCTTTTTGCCGCCCGACAATTTATAGACGAGCCACGAGTCGATGGTGCCGAACATCAAATCGCCATTGTCCGCTTTTTCGCGGGCGCCTTCCACATTGTCCAGAATCCATTTGACTTTCGTACCCGAGAAATAAGCATCGATCAGCAGACCTGTTTTTTTGCGGAACAATTCTTCGTGCCCTTGCTCTTTCAGCTCTTTGCAGATTCCATCTGTCTGACGAGACTGCCAGACGATCGCTCTGTAAATCGGTTTGCCGGTGTTGCGGTCCCAGACCACTGCTGTTTCACGCTGGTTCGTGATGCCGATTCCAGCAATTTGATCAGGCGTGATTTCCGACTTGCGGAGCACATCCGCGATACAGGCTAAAACAGACGTCCAGATTTCATTGGCGTCATGTTCCACCCAGCCCGGTTTCGGGAAAAACTGCTGGAACTCCTGCTGTCCCGTTTCGACGATTTCCCCTTTATGATTAAACAGTACGGCCCGTGAGCTTGTCGTACCCTGGTCGATCGATAAGATATATTCTTTCTTCAAGTCGCTCTCCTCCAACATCTATGAAACCGTAGTTTCTTCTAATTGCTCTGCCTTCTGGCGGCTTGTTCTCAATTCTGCAACTGCAGCGGTCAATAAAACCGATAAGAAGACTGCGCTCAGTATCCAAAATGGCAATCCATATGCATTTGTAAATATGGCTTTGTAGAAAACGGCCCCGTAAATACCGCCAAAAACCGGTCCTACAATAGGAACCCAGGCATATGACCAGTCTGAATCGCCTTTACCGGGAATCGGCAATAAGGCATGGGCAATTCTCGGCCCCAAATCACGCGCGGGGTTGATGGCATAGCCTGTCGTTCCGCCGAGCGACATGCCGATCGCGATGATCAGCGCACCGACGATCAATGGATTCAAGCCTTCTGTAAATTCGTTGGCTCCGATGAACAGGAGTCCCATGACCAAGACAGTGGTCCCGATAATTTCACTGACCAAATTGGAAAGCGGCCGGCGGATAGCGGGAATTGTCGCAAAAACAGCCAATTTTGTCGTCTTGTCTTCTGTCCGTGACCAATGCGGCAAATAATTGAAAAACACGATGGCCGCACCAATAATGGCACCGATAATTTGAGCCGCTATGTAAACAGGAACTTTTGCCCAAGGCAATTCTCCAATAGATGCAAAACCGAGTGTAACAGCGGGGTTTAAATGTGCGCCGGAAAAATTCCCTACCGCATAGACGCCCATTGTCACAGCAAGCCCCCAGGCAATGGTAATCACAATCCAGCCGCTGTTCTCCGCTTTCGAATCTTTCAAAACGACACCGGCCACAACGCCGGCTCCAAAAATGATCAAAATCATCGTTCCGATCACTTCCGCTAAAAATTCAGTCACAATAATCTCCTCCAGGATAGTCAGTCCAGAACCCGAAAAACACAAAAAAACCGCACGAAACGGACAAATTCCTCATCAGAATTTGTCCGTTACAGTGCGGGTCTCCTCTTCTCTTACACAGCTCTTAACTTGTCATTCTAATTTATCAGCTTTTGAAAGCGCGGTCAACACATCGTTCTCCGTCATAACTCCCACAGCTCGGAATCTGATGTGGATACGGCTTTGGCTCCGCCGCTGTATGCCAGCTCAACGTCTTCCGCACTGCGGATCAGCCCTCCTGCAATGATCGGAATACCGGTCTTCTGGTGGACTTCCTCGATCACTGACGGAATGATCCCGGGCAATAATTCGATATAATCCGGTTTGACCTGGCCGATCAGCTTGATGTTATTCTCCAATGCATGGCTGTCCAGCAGGAACAGCCGCTGAATCGTCAGCAGGTTGTTCTTCTTCGCCAGCGTAATCACATTGCCACGTGTCGAAATGATGCCGTCCGGCTTGATCTCCCTTACCAGAAACTCCATACCATAAGCATCCGTCTTCAGCCCCTGGATCAGATCGGCATGAAGAATAACTTTTTTCCCCGCCTTTTTCGCGGTCCGCACCAAAACCTGCAGCTGCGACAGCCGCACTTCCAGAAAAATAATATAGGGATGATGGCTTTCCAGCAAACGCTCAAAGTCCTTCATATTCCGCAAAACGGGCAAGACTCCCTGCAACTCCGGCATTCCGTTTTCCTCCTCAGATGTTCTACGCTCTAAAACCAATAGCCTCTAAGTTTGATGATGCTACTATTCGTTGGATTAATCAAGGAAGAAATCCTTTGTGCTTGAGTGAAAAGTGATTTCGTATGGTGAGGTAATAAAGGATTGATTTAAATTACGTTACATCAGAATGAAAAAGAAAAAGTAAAGTTCTTCTATAAAGAAGAGCTGCATCTGTGACTTTTCTGCTCAATTTTAAAAATAAATATTTTTTATCTAGTTCCTTGCCCTTGCTGAAATGGAATCGCTTTCAATTAATCTGTTTATTTTAACTATTCATTTTTTTCTAAAAAAGTCTTGCAATACTGAAAATTCGACCATATAATTTCACCTAATACTTGTTAGGTGGTGAAGAAGTGAAAAAACAAGAAATCTTAGCAGCCGCAATCCTTCAATATTCAAAGTATGGCTACCAGGGAGCGACAATGAAGAAAATTGCTGATGAGGTCGGCATTAAGCCGGCATCCATTTACTTTTTTTTCGAGAATAAAGAAGCTCTCTTTATCGCCGCATTCCAGGAAATTTCGGAAAATCACCATAACGCCATGGAAAAAGTTTTGGAAAGCCATATTCATGAGCCGGTGAATCGTATTTTTTCAGCGGTGCTCCGAGGAATCGTGGACCATCACACATTCCACCAAGCAGAAACTTCTGCCTATATCTCTTTGGTCACTGCGCCGATTCCCAGTATAAAAACACATATTCAGAAATATATGCTGGATTTCGATAATTGGATGTTGGAATCACTTGAAAGCGCATTGATGAAAACATATCCTTCTATCCAGACATTTGAAATGGATAGCATCATTAAACAATTTGTATTACTTGCCAACGGTGTCTTCTGGGGAATAAATATATACGACTCCGATTATCTGGAGGAACAGGTTCAAGCGGCGGATGAAAT
Organism: Planococcus halotolerans; assembly: GCF_003289955.1. Taxonomy (GTDB): domain Bacteria; phylum Bacillota; class Bacilli; order Bacillales_A; family Planococcaceae; genus Planococcus; species Planococcus halotolerans. The sequence continues at coordinate 478,564 of NZ_QLZR01000001.1, forward strand.
CATCCAGTCGATATTCCTCCAATTGGACCGGAACTATGGTCTTCCCCAGTTAAAATAAAAACATTTGAGGAGGAAATGGAATGGAAAACAGATTCGCTAAAAATTTAGTTCAGGATTTCGAACGTGAACCCGTCCCACAGGAAAAACGGAAAGGATGGCTGAAACTTTCCATTGTCTGGATGGGAGCAGTTATTGCATTATCAGCTACAGTTCTTGGCGGATCGCTCGGCAGCGGCTTATCAATGACTGGTGCTGTCATTGCAACATTGATCGGCTGTTTCCTATTGGCTGTTGTCAGTGCTCTCTGTTCTGTCGTCGGAGCACAAACAGGATTGTCCACTTCATTTGTATCCAGGTTTTCACTCGGCAAATACGGTTCCTATGCTGTTTCGGCAATTATAGCAATTGCTTTGTTCGGCTGGTTCGGTGTTCAAGTGGATTTATTCGGGGCCAGCCTCCACACTGTCCTGCTCAATGTTTTCAATATTGACGTCCACCCTAAAATACTGGTTGTTGCAGGAGGAATCCTGATGACCACGACTGCATTTTTCGGTTATAAGGCTATTGAGAAATTCAGCCTTCTTGCCGTCCCGCTTCTCGGCATCCTTCTGGTCGCTTCATTGATCCGCGTGATGAGCAATCAGTCATTAAGCGAAGTTCTCAGTGTTCCGGCGACAGGAGACCCGCTGACAATCGGCCTTTCCGTATCATTGATCATCGGCTCTTTGGCAGTCGGCGCCATCATTGGCCCTGATATTTCCCGGTATGCCAAGTCGACCAAAGATGCTGTCATCTCTTCTTTTGTCGGATTCTTCGCCGGATTCAGCGCAGTGCTGCTAATCGCTGCTGTACTGGCGAAAGCAACAGCACAGACTGATATTGTTTCTATTTTACTTGGAGTCGGCTGGGGAACAGGTGCCATGCTGATTCTGATTTTGGCGCAGTGGACTACCAACGATAACAATCTATACTCTTCAGCACTCGGATTTTCAGTAATCTTCAAGCACACACCGAAATATATTTTAACCATTGCGGCCGGTATTATTGGTACATCGATGGCTGTGGGAGGAATTTACACACATTTCATCCCTTTCCTGATTTTCCTGAGTGCCCTGATACCACCGATCGGCGGTATCTATGTCGCTGACTATCTAATGAACCGAAAGAAATACACATTCAGTAATCTTGATGCTCAGCCTAATGTAAATTATGTCGGTATCACTATTTGGATTTTCGCTTCTTTGGTCGCTTTTGCTACAACTCCCGCTCCTAATGGCTTTGGATTATTCACATTGACCGGCGCTTCCGGATTTGACGCCTTTCTAGTTGCATTCGCTGTGCAATTGGTTGCCAGCAAAGTTCTTCAAGGCAGTAAACAAACTGATCTGATCTTCAATAAAAACTAAAGGAGGAATTTCTCTTGAGACTACTTGGAAAAGAAGAAATCGAAAACATAGCCATTGGCGCAGCCTTACTCGGCACTGGTGGCGGTGGTGACCCATACATCGGCAAACTGATGGCGCTGCAAGCCATTGAAGAACACGGCCCAATCCGGCTGCTCGATCCGGAGGAAGTTCCGGACGACGCACTGATTGTCCCATCGGCCATGATGGGGGCACCGACAGTAATGATTGAAAAAGTTCCGAACGGTGAAGAAGCCATCGCTGCATTCAAGTCGCTCGAGGAATACCTTGGAAAAGAAATTTATGCCACTATGCCCATTGAAGCCGGCGGGATCAATTCATTGCTGCCTCTTGCTTTAGCAGCAACCCTCGGCCTTCCGGTCATTGATGCAGACGGAATGGGCCGCGCATTCCCGGAGCTTCAGATGGTCACGTTCTATCTGGAAGGTGTTTCTGCAACCCCGATGGTTTTATCCGATGAAAAAAAGAACAGTTTGCTGTTGAATACGATCGACAGTGTCTGGGCTGAACGGATTGCCCGCACTGCAACCATTGAAATGGGCGGTTCAGTAATGCTCGCCATCTATCCGATGGAAGGCCGCGTTGTAAAGCAATCGGCTATTAAAAACATCCTGTCTCTTGAAGAAAAGATAGGCGCAGAAATCCGGGCAGCAAAGAAAGAGAATGAAAATCCTGTAGATCGCATTCTTGGTTTGACTGCTGGCCGCGTCCTATTCCAAGGAAAGGTTACAGACATCAACCGCAAAACACAGGACGGATTCGCTAAAGGAACTGCTACTATCGAAGGATTGAACGATAATAAAAACGAAGAATGCAAACTGCATTTCCAGAATGAGCATCTGCTTGCTCAAGTGGATGGCCGTACTGTCTGTGTAACACCGGATCTGATTACCGTTCTCGACTCAGACACCGGAATGCCTATTACGACAGAAGGGCTCCGATACGGATCCCGCTGCACAGTCATCGGCATGCCATGTGACCCGAAATGGCGCACTGAAAAAGGAATCGAAGTGACCGGTCCCCGGTACTTCGGCTATGACCTCGATTTTCAGCCGCTGGAAGAACTGCATTTAGTGAAGGAGGAGATTTAATATGGCGAGTTACCGCATAGGGATTGATGTTGGAGGAACCCATACCGATGCCGTCCTGTTAGATGAAGCTTATAACGTCATTTCAGAAGTGAAAGCAACAACAACAGAAGACGTCAGCTCAGGGATTTACCAAGCCCTGAAAAGAGTCGTTGCAGCCAGCGGTGTGCCGGTCGAGCAGATTCACTATGCAATGCTCGGCACTACGCATTGCACCAATGCTATCGTCGAGCGGAAACGCCTGAACAAAGTGGCGGCCATCCGTATTGGCGCTCCGGCCACTACAGCGATCAAACCGTTGGTCGGAGTGCCTGATGATCTGCGTTCCATTCTTGGAAAACACCTGTATATCGTACGCGGAGGCAATGAATTCGACGGACGTGAAATCGTGCCGCTCGACGAAGAACGTATCCGTGAAATTGCAGAGGAATTGAAGGGACAAGTCGATTCGATCGCCATTACTTCCGTCTTCTCACCCGTTTCAACCCAACACGAAACAAGAGCTGGAGAAATCGTGAGAGAAGTGCTTGGAGATGAAGTCGCCGTTTCCCTATCGAGTGAAATCGGCAGTGTCGGCCTGCTCGAACGTGAAAATGCCACCATCCTCAATGCTGCAATTGTTGATGTTGCAACTTCCACTGCCAATGGATTCATCAAAGCTCTTGAGCAGGAAGGCATTCATGCCGATATCTTCTTCGGTCAAAATGACGGCACTTTGATGTCTGTCGAATATACAGTGAAATACCCGATTCTTACGATTGCCTGCGGACCGACCAACAGTCTGCGCGGTGCAGCTTATTTGACTGATCACCCCGATGCACTCGTCGTCGATGTGGGCGGTACAACAACAGATGTTGGCGTACTGGTGGCATCATTCCCTCGCCAGTCTTCTCTAGCCGTTGAAATCGGCGGCGTCCGGACTAATTTCCGCATGCCGGATATCGCTTCCATCGGACTGGGCGGCGGAACGATCATTACGTTAAATGAGGATGGCAGTTTCCAAATCGGACCGGAAAGTGTCGGCTATCGACTGATTGAAAAAGGGCTTGTCTTCGGTGGTGATACGCTGACAACCACCGACGTCGCTGTAGCTCTAGGTATTGCAGACCTCGGAGATCCGTCCCTGGTTTCCCATCTTGATAAAGAAGTGCTGAAAAAAGTCTATACAAAAATGGTCGACATGGCAGAAGAGACGATCGACAAGATGAAAACAAGTTCAGACCCTGTTCCTGTCATCCTGGTTGGCGGCGGAAGCATCTTGTTCCCAACCGAACTGAAAGGTGCATCCAAAGTTATCAAGCCTGAAAATTCAGGAGTCGCTAACGCCATCGGCTCTGCAATTTCACAGGTGAGCGGTCAGATCGAGAAAATCTTCAAAACCGATGAACTGGGCCGCGAAGAAACGTTGGCATTGGCCAAGAAAATGGCTTTTGATGAAGCCATCCAAGCTGGTGCCGATCCAGATGATTTGGTCATCGTCGATTTGGAGGAAGTTCCGCTTTCCTACCTACCAGGCAATGCCACGAAAATCCGTGTCAAAGCTGCAGGCGGTTTGCTGAGTGAACGGAAATTAACTGGCGCTGCACCTTTATAAGATTTAATTCATTAAAAATTCAGCTGACTAATCAGCTGATTTTTTTGTTTTTTTATGCTTTTGCTTTTTTTACTCTTTGTCTATAGCGAAAATTTCTTCAGGGAAGAGACTCTTTACCTCCACAACACCTGCTTTAAGGCAATTTATAAAGTTTGGCTCAATCAGGATGCAGGATCGTTACAAACCTTTTCAAACATTAATGAAAAATCCAAAAGTGGATCACCTTATCGGTAATCCGCTTTTGGTTTTAGTTATTTAAATTAGATAGTTACTTCCTTATTATATAAAGAAACAATCCTCACCTTTTCCTGTTCTGCTCTATCTACTTCAATTTCCCCTAAGCATAATAAGCCTCTTATCAATACATCGCTATCAATTAAATACTGCCCATTTTTATCTTTTACAAGGTGCATATAACTAACAAGTTCACTCAATCCCTTTGATGCATAATTGATGGATTGGGTATTTTTAATTTCTCCAATAATCAATTCCGCCAACTGTTTCGATTCGCGATGGACCTTTTCAATTAAAATATCGGGTCTCCCCCGCCAATAATTCAATGACTTTTCCTTATTAAAGAAAGTTTGCGCCAATTGATGGTATTTATAGAAAGAACGGCTTTCATGAATTAAATATGGATTTTCACTTTCTGCTATTTCATCACTGTGAACAGCAAATCTCACACGGTTCGAGCCTGCACTGTCATGATACAAGTGAAAATCGTATTCTCCATCTGCCCAACTGGCAACTTTTGAATTGGTGCCATCCATTAAATAATACTCTGCGTTGTTTTGTTTCTTTAAAATCTGAACAATCCAATATAGTTCGAATAACACATCTTCGTTAGCGGGTAAGATGAAAAATTCGTGAAGCACATCTTTCAAGTGTTCGGAGGTATAGTTCCCCTGCTCCAACTGGTGTATGAAATACAAAAGATAAGCTGCTTCACGGTAAATTTTCTTGCGATGCGTTTTTGCTTTATTAATGATTCTATCGGATACTTTTTGTTTTTCAATTTTAGATACATATATATTATGGTAGAGAGCATCTTCAACATTTCTGCGATTATTCATTACATCCTCATACCATGGACGGGCAGCGAAGAGTTTCAAGAACTGGTCGTCATAACAATACGTATAAAGTTTTGATAACAATTCTTTTAACACCAAATTTTCATCCGTATTAAAAGTGCGTTCCGTTTCCCTAGTTATGAATCGGTAATGGTCTTTTGGATTCGTCTGGAGCCTCCGATGAAGCGTCTCTTCCCATAAAATTTCTCCTCTGACCTCATAGTAACTTTCCATGGTTGTTGAGTTGGTTGAAGATTTTATAGAAGCTAATTCTTTTTCAAGAGATTTCATAAACGCAATCGTGTGATCGCTTTTGATAAATCGTAACTTGAGTAAATCCTGTAAACGATCGATTGTAAAGTCAGCATGATGAATAACCGAATCTATCTGGATAACTCCATCTTTTAAATATCCATACAGATAATTGCTTACTTCGCTGATCATCCACTCAAACTTCATCAGTGACACCTATTTGGAAATAGTCTTCGATGAAATCTACCAATAGTTCCTGCGCAATCGCATCACCTAATTGATCTTTGATATGCATAACAAATTCCTTGATTTTATAATCACTTAAACCTTCAAATTGAGGAAGTACGTATAAGATGATAGCAGACGTAAAGTCACCATCCTCAATTGTATAATTTGCAATATCCCGGACGATCGCTGGACCAATTTTGCGATACTCATTTATGATTCTCCAAAGCGACGTTAGCGTATCCGTGTACAAATAATCCAGCACTGACCACACCTTTAAATATTCATCAACCAGTGACCCTGTTATGGATTTCGGAACACTGACGGGAATAAAGGCAAAACGGCGCATAAAAGCATAACTCATTTCAAATAACGAAGATTTATCGATTGTATTCATAGTTCCGATAATTCTCCAGCTTTTTGGAATAACATATTCATTGGGCTGAATATCACCTGCAGTTTTACTTTCAGGTTTCAGTATAATTTGCGAACCATCTATCGCTTCATATGGAAGGGTTACTTCATCCCCGGCCAACACAGAAAAGAGAGGTCCAAACGCTTTATCTATATCCGCCCTGTTAATCTCATCGATTATTAACCATTCGTTTAAATCATTGCCTTCTTTATCTTTAAAGCATTGGAGAAAAAGACCTGGATCGAAGTATAATTCTCCGTCTTTTTGTGGCTTATAACCTCCAATGGTGTCATAAGTTGTCCAATTTGAAGTTGCAGTAACCAGTTTGCTTTCCACTTCGGTCTGTCTACAAATTTCGTTTGCTAATTTTGATTTCCCGGTGCCCGGTGGACCAGTAAAAATGATATGTTTACCACTTTTCAAAGCAGTTTGTATTTGAGACTGCAAAATCTCTTCGTTTTCAAAAACAAGATTGCCTAAATTAGCAATGTTCATGTCTTCTGGTTTGCCTTTGGGTTTATCTGGGTTTTCAACAGGTTGTGGAACTATTGGTGTACCTACTACACGAACTGGATTCCAAATTTCTTTTAGTTCTTCATTATGGTAAAAATTCACCGGATCATATTTTCCTTCGGCTTCCAGCGATTGTCGGATTTTAAAAAGTCTCTTATCAATATCTGTTTCTTCAGTATTTTTAATCCGGTCTTTAAAGTTTTTTTCAATAAGAACTTTGTGACCTGCACTGGCCATGCATTCATAATAATCCGGAGCAAGTAAATGAGAAATAATGTGCTGGACCTGAACGTTTTTGCCGATTACATTTTTTGTATCACTAATAATTTTCTTCAGTTCCCACGGATTATTAAGCGCGTTTACTCGTTCTTCACGGGACATAAGTTTAACGGAGATTGCAAATTGAATAATATAAGAGATTTCTTCGAACTTTGCCGTATTATAATATGTACCTGTAGCACCGATGCCTAATTCCAAATGCTGGAGCATAGGATGGCTTTCATTATATGAAATTTGACCCCAACTGGCTATATCCTTTAACTTGAGCAATTTAGTGCGATAACTTACAGTTCCTGAGTACGGAAATAGATAGTAGATATACATGATTTCCAGAGCGAGTTGATATATTTCCTTTTCTGACCCTTGTAACTGCATTTCGAACTTTTTGTCGAAAGTCATTTTTTCAGTGTAAAGAGGATTGTCATTAAATCTAGACTTCAAAGTCTGCAGATTCTTTAATGTCCATAACTCTTGTTCAGCATTAAATAAAGAACCTTCTTGCAGTAAACAATGTTCCTTCCATTTATCTGCTGCTATGTAAACTGCGTCACGATCACCAATATTGTTATAAAATACTTTTGCCACCGAATTCCTCCTGTTATTTTCTATTTTTATCCGCTAAAAAAGGGGGATTATTAAAGGAATACTTTGCTATAAGTTAATTTAAAAGCGGAGTTGAACTCTTTCTCTCAAAATAACTATGCAATCTATAGTCTGAGATTTCCTTAGTCCAAAAACACAAAAGTTTATTCTCTTCTTTATCAGGATTCAAATTCAGCTTAAATACGCCTTCTTCAAAACTGACTAACCCTTCTTTCGCACTCCCGCTCCATTTAGTCATCGGCATACGTGCAATCAAATCACTGACAGCTTTTTCGTTATACTTTCTCAGTCTCTTACCTTGTTCATCACTGAAATCAGTTTTCAAACGATAGTCTTTCTCTGTCAGGTATTGATGGAAGTATGGAGCTGCTTCCTGCGGAGTAATCGGATCCAGCCATTGATCGTCACCTTTTAAAAGCATATAACTGAGAACAACCATCTTATAACTCTTCGTCATCCCTGTTCTTTCCACTTCAATCAGCCAGTCTTTGTGATTCACCCAAACACCTTGCTCCGTTTCATCCAATTCATCTGCATATGCCAGCAGGCCGAACCAGCTCTTGAATTCTTGCTTCACAATTTTCGAATCGGAATTAGCATGTAAATGGAATTCTAAATAAGTCGGTCTTCTGCCGAATTCCCGCTTTAGCTCTCTATAAGCCAGAACCACAGCTTCTTTTCGCGGAGCGCGCTTTTTGTTCAGCTCTTTCACTAGGTCAATTACTTGTATGTCCAAGTTGAATTCACATGCTGAAGGAACAAGGGGTTCGATTGGATTGCTGACACCGGCTTTTCCTGTTTTATCAAACACCGATAGTTTCAGGTCAGCATTCTGGTAATTCCCGATGAAATCGATGATCACACAATGTGACTTGCCGTCTGCAATACGCAGGCCTCTTCCTATTTGCTGAGTATAAACCGTCAGTGATTCAGTTGGCCGAATGAATAATAGTGTATCGACCTTCGGAATATCGACTCCTTCATTGAAAAGATCGACAGTGAAAATGACTTCAAGTTCGCCTGTATCCAATCGAGCTCTTGCTGCTTTCCGTTGATCAGGCGGCGATCCGCCATGCAGAGCAATAGCACGAACTCCATTCTTCCTGTAAAACTCACTCATATAAATCGCTTGTCTGACAGACGAGCAAAAGACGATTGTCCTCGTTTGCTTATGCTGCTGCCAGGCTGCCAGAATCTTGCCGGCGAAATCTTCCTGGAGCTGAACTTGCATCAGTTCCTCTTCATCGTACCGTGTCCCTAGCCAGCGAATAGCTGAATAGTCGGTGTCATCATAAACGCCGTAATACTGAAATGGCGAAAGCCAATTCCGTTCAATGGCGTCCAGAAAGTGAATCGAAATCGCTACGTTGCCATCACATAACGCATAGACATCTTTATTGTCCATACGGTCCGGTGTTGCTGTTATACCCAGCAGAAACTTTGGTTCAAAGTGATTCAACAGCCGCTCGTAGGTCGGAGCTGCTGCATGATGAAATTCATCCACTACGATCAAATCGAATGCATCCGGTTCAAAGCGATCCAGGTGATATTGGCTGCCTAATGTATATATAGAAGCAAAAATAAAATCTGCATCTGTTTTCTTCTCCGAAGCATTATAAAAAGCACTTGTTCTATCCGGATGCACATGCTGAAACGACTGCTTCGCCTGGAACAGAATTTCTTCCCGGTGCGCAACAAACAACACCCTCTTGAACTTATCTGCAAAAAAAGCAGCGAGATATGTTTTGCCGAGTCCAGTAGCTAAAACGACCATTGCCCGGCTGTATTCTTCATCCATTGCATTTTCCAAAGCTTCGAGCGCTTCCCGCTGAGCCGGTCTCGGAGATATTTCTTTGGTATATGTTTCAGGCGGCTCGCTTATTTCCTGCGGCTGCGCTGGACCTACCGTCATTTCGACTTCTTCAGCTTCGGACCACACAGGACTGATCGGTCGCTTGATATTGGCGTTCTTATGTAATTCGGTATATTCAGCAAGAGTCTCACGATTCAGCGGAATGGTCTGTTCCCCGTAAAAATAAGTATGAAACTGATTCACAGCTTCTTCAAAAACTTCATTGTCCACTGAAGTAGGAGCGATCAAATTCCATTCCACTCCCCGTGTTAACGCAGAAGCAGAAATATTTGAAGAACCTACGATCAAGTGAGATTTTTCAGTTCCGCGAAACAGGTAAGATTTCGGATGAAATGAAACTCCCCCGCTTTTCCAGAGACGCACTTCAGCCTCCGGCAATTGTTCAAGCAGCATCTCTAACGCGCAAGGCTGAGTAACGAATAAATAATCTCCAACCAAAAGTTTAATCGGCACTTTTCGTTCTGCAGCTTCCTGAAGAAATGGGAGAATTAAGTTGATGCCTGATTTCATCGCAAAAGCCGTAATCCAATGTATCTCTTTCGCTTCCTTCGAAAGCTTCTCCAAATGTCCCAGAAGTTCAGAAGTTACCAATTCCAGCTTAGTCATCTTCAACCTCGATCAGGAAAATTCTTTTCTCAAACCCACCTCGTTTTTCTGCTTTTGACCGGCGAACTTCTTCAAGCTGTTCAATTGTTGCTCCATGTATTTTTACAGCGGCATACATCAATTCAAGAATGTCAGCCAGTTCTTCCACTGCCTCTTCATTTGTTGTTGCTTCCTGATATTCTTCGAGTTCTTCATTCAATTTTTTCTTAACTTCTACCATGTATTCTTCTTTCGAAAGAACACGAGTAGAAAACTGTTTGTTGGTTTTCTCAATTACTTGCGGGATGTGGTCTCGGACGAGTTTGTTGTAAGTTGGCATTTTCTTCTCCTCACTATTCTTTAAATCTTAATAATGATCTAACTTTAATTCTCTGCACTTCCAATATAATAAAACAATTTACTCTCCACACTATTCTCCAGCATCAAGTTCATATGCACGACTGGAATTGTCTTATCGTTTTTGTCTTGCATCGTTGATTGCTCTACTGCATTTTGGTCCGGCACTGCTTTCCCTAGATAGTAAAAGTCTCCGCCTTCGTCGTTATCTTTCTTGATAAACAGATGCAGATCGATATTGTTTTGTTCTGCGTTTATGATCGTTTGGACTTCTCGCGACGACAGCGTACGGTTGCTGCGGGTCGACCATTTGAAGATTTCTTGGTTGATGAATTCTTCGTTATAGGCGACACTCGATTCTACCTCATCATTTTTATGGTAGGTCACGAAAATCGGACATGTGCCGTGTTTTGTTTTATAGCCATACATCGTGGAGCTTTCGTCGTTATCCCAATTTAATAAGCGACAAGCGTCTTTGCGCGTGTATTTCTTGTACAAAGTCAGCGGTTGCTCACATGTATAATGCTTACTCAATTCAAGAGCACTGGCGATAAGATCTATTACCATTTCTTTAAATATAAAGTTCGATTCCAAGCGATTCTGCAGTTGTTCATGCAGCTTGAAATTACCTTCATTGTCAGTTAGTACTAATGGCTTTTCGCCATATTTTTTCTGTAAGCCTATGTTATAAAAGCTTAAATCCAAAATTCTTTTGACGGATGCCAGTGTTTCATTGTCGATATAGCAATTATTTTCTTGTAAGCAATTTTGATATTCTTCAAGAGAGACAATAGACTGCTTTATTAAGAGATCGAGCAGCAAGATTTCATGCTTCCGTTTGCCACTTAGGATCTCCAGCGACAGCATTGTAATTACTTGATCTTCATACGCAGAGAGAACAGGATCCAATTCTTTCAGTTTTAATAAGAAACGATAATAGTTTTGGTATTTCTGCACGATCACTAACGGATCGATCGAGTTATGCTGGATAAAGTCCTGCAGTTGCGGGATATGACCAATGCGGTTTTTCAGTTCAATATAGGCATCGCGCAACAATTTCATATCCGTTAAGTTGCTGCGTTTGATCGCGCTAAAGACGCGGTTTTTTGCAATCGCTTCAAAGTTCACCGTCGAAATCCCTTTGATATAGCTGGTGTCTTTCATCCGTCGGCGGATATTGTCTTTATTTTGCGAGCGGTCCCCGGATAGGGCAACTGGAATCAGGTAATTGTTTTTATAGTTGCCGATAAAATCGATGATGGTGACGAATTCCTTTGAGTTATGTTTTCGTAAGCCGCGACCTAATTGCTGGATAAAGATGATGCTCGATTGCGTTTGACGCAGCATAACCACTTGGTTAACGCTTGGAATATCAATTCCTTCATTGAATATGTCCACCGTTAAGATATAGTCGAGTTGCTCGCTTTTCAACAATTCTACTTGCCGCAGCCGTTCTTCTTGTGAATGATCTCCTGTCAGCGCTGTGGTACGTAATCCTCTTTTATTGAACTCCACTGAAAGTTGCAGAGCTTCATCTTTTCGACTACAAAACATTAAGCCACGAACTTTTTCTCCCGAATGGCCATAATATAGAATTTTATCGAGGATATGGTCGACGCGTTCGTTGGTGATCAGCTTCGCAAATGCCGTAGCTTCATCAATTACGCCTTCTTCGTATTCGACGTCTGTCACGCCGTAATAATGGAAAGGACACAGCATGTCTTCTTCCATCGCTTCCTGCAAGCGAATTTCATAAGCGACATTGTAATCAAACAGCTCATAGATATTAAAATCGTCAGTCCGCTCCGGCGTCGCCGTCATGCCCATCAAGAATTGTGGCTTGAAATGCTCTATTACCTTAAGATAGGATTTCGCCCCAGCTTTATGCACTTCATCGATTAAAATATAATCGAATGCTTCAGGGTCTAATTGCTTCAGCGTGGATTCTTTGGAAATAGTCTGTATGGTCGCAAATAAATAACGTGCATCTGTTTGCCGGCTTGAACCGGACAAAATTCCGAAATCCTTTTCCATTCCCCCAAGAATCTGCATAAAATCTGATTTTGCTTTTTGTAAAATTTGTTCTCTATGTACGATAAATAACATGCGTTTCGGTGCAAAACTCCTCACATCAAACGCTGATAAATAAGTCTTACCTGTACCTGTCGCTGAAACGACTAATCCCTTGTCATGACCAGCTTCCCGTACCGCTTGAATTTCTCTTAACGCCACTTGCTGCATTTTATTGGGTTTAACCTCTACAGCTTCTTTGAGGGGATTTCTTGGATAAGCTTCCGGAAGTTCCGCTACTTGGCCTACTTCTCTTCTAAAATCTGTTGGCACATATGATTTTTCGTATTCGGCAATCCACTCAGGTGTGAGTACTTGCGATTCATCCCATACTTCCTCGAACTGATCCTTGAAATGATGCACCAAATCCCCGTTTTCATGTGAACTGAGCTTTACGTTCCATTCGTAATTCACCTTTAACGCTTGTGCCGTTAGGTTTGAACTCCCGACGATCAACGTTTGATGCGTCTTGTGAGAAAAGATATAACCCTTTGAATGGAAGCCTTTCATTCCTGATAGACGCACTTCCACATTTGTCAGCTTCAATAACTCTTTAAAAACCTTAGGTTGATTGAAGTTTAAAAATGTAGAAGTCAGAATGCGCCCTTTAACGCCTTTCTGATGCAAATCTAGAAAATGAGATTTCAACGTCGCCAAACCACTTTCTGTGATAAATGCCACCGAAAAGATGAACGACTCACAATGATCGAGTTCTTCTACTAATGAGTTCAGTACATGCTCATTCGTTTTTGCATTATTGATCAATAGCGTCGGCTTATACCGCTCGCTGCTGGACTTATTCTGATCAATAAATCCTTTATATAGAGAATCCTCTAGGTTCTGCAAAAAATTCATGGTTCTCCCGCCCATCATTTTCTAATAAGGTAGCTGCTCCGAATTCCGCGCTAGCTTTTCAATCGCTGGTATATCCGCTGGTGCCCATTCCAGTTGTTCCAGTTCAGCTGGTGCTAGCCAATTGATGGCGATGTGCTCCGTTAAAACAGGCGTCCCTTTGACTAAGCGGCAGTAAAAAGTCGTCAGGTGCACAATGCCGAAATCATATTCGTAGACCGTGTGCTCGACTTGCTCGCCAATTTCTATTTCACAATGCATTTCTTCTTGGATCTCTCGTTGCAAAGCGGATTGTGGCGTCTCACCTTGTTCGATCTTGCCGCCCGGAAATTCCCAAAGGCCCGGCAACGCCTTTTCGAACCCTCGCTGCGCACAAAGAATTTTCCCGTTAAGGGTGATGACTGCTCCTACTACGTGGATGTTTTTCTTAGATTCGATTTTTACTACCTCCTATAGTTAGTGCTACTAACTAATAACTTCTTTAAGCTTATTATAAATATCCTTCCAAGCTCCATCTAAATCCAAAGTCACCACTTCCATCGTCATTCGCTCATTCCAGACATACTTTTCATCAACAGCATTGCCATTAAACGGATAGATTAAAATCCCCCGCAAATTCAAGTCTGGCTCTTGGTGCATTAAGTAAGTGAATAGTTGATACATATTATGGCTGTGAAACGATGATTTCCCATGATGGACTTGGAATATATTCTTATAAAACTTAGCATCAATAATGATCTTTTCGGGCTTATTCTTATGGATCAAAGATACATCGGTCCGCATGCCTGGTAAAAGAGCTTTGTTCCCTTCCAATTTCCATTGCATGCCTTCCCCTTTTACGCGGTATTCTTTCTGTTCAATTTTATAGAAGTTGAACAGGAATTTCTCGAAAATACCATTTAACGAGCGCTCGTCCAGCTGGGCTGAAAACAGGCTCCAGTTGCCATTTTTATGCGATAGCAGCGTCATTTCATGCAATAGGAGTGCGATCTGCAGCACCCGCTTGTAATGCAGTTTATGACGACCAAATATCATTTTGGCAAAAGAAGATTTAGTGAGCGGAGGCGCATCAACTTCTGCCATCAACTCCATGTATTTAAAGCTATGAGCTTTTGTTTCCTGCTTCACATACCGATTTAAAGTGATTGATTTCAATGTCGATTTGATCAATTTATTCAGCCAGATATTGGCTGTGTATTCATCCTTCTCACAAACCACAATCGGCTTTTTGGAAATGATGTAAGACATGGACTCTTCCATCACCATTCTTCCTGCTAAACGATTAGTCGGTTCTGCAATTGCTACATAGTCTTTTACTAAACCGCGGCGATTCACTTTCTCCACTTCTTTTAAAAACTGTTTGCAGATAAAGTCGTAAGTGATTAAATCTTCGTCTACGTCATTCATGCTATTGATCAGTTCCGGCATATTGTCGGCATAACTCAAAAGGACAAAAAGATTTCGGATGGGAACTTTAAAGATTTCTTCCATCTTATATTTCCTCTGTCAATCGCTCTACTTCTTCAGGCCGATCGAAATAATACTCTTCCAGTAAAGGTAAAATTTCGAAACTCATGATGCCGTCAAACCAATTATATTCACTGATGTCGTCCGGCTTGGCTGAGAAGAACGAATGGCCAATTGCATAGCCGCTTCCAAGTTGATAATCATTAATAATTTCGTGATTTAACTTTTCGACTGTCTGCTGAATTTTGCTAATCATCTCAGCCGAAACATTCTCTTTGATCATGTGCTGACGCCATTTTTCATTGAATGCCGGTTCCAGCGTTACGAAAGCAAAACGGCGGCGTAATGCGACTTCCAGCTGCGCCAATGACCGGTCGGCTGTATTCATCGTACCGATCAAATGCAAATTGCTTGGAACTGTAAATTTTAGTTTTGAATAACCCATCGTTACAAATTCATCGCGTTTGTCCCGCTCAATCAACATAAATAACTCACCGAAGATCTTCGAAAGATTACCTCTATTGATTTCATCAATGACGAAGTAATAATCTTCTTCAGGGTTATTAAGTGCCCGCTGGCAGAAATCATAGAATACGCCGTATTGAAGAGAAAATCCGTTTTCTTTTGGCCGGAATCCCATCACAAAATCTTCATAAGAATAATTTTGGTGAAATTGCACCATTTCCACACGGCTCTCATCTTTTGTGCCCATAAGGGAATAAGCCAATCTCTTCGAAACAAACGTTTTCCCTACTCCAGGAGGTCCTTGGAGGATAATATTTTTCTTGTACTTTAAGAGACTTGCGATTTTGTCATAAGTCTTTTCATCGATGAATACCTCTTCAAGAAATGCGTCTTTGGAATAAGACTCGTATATTTGCCTCTCCCCAATCGTTTCTCCAAGCGCTTCTTTTAAATTCGGTTTTAAGCTCCACATGAAACGATTGCTGTCTTCGTATTCACCCTCAAATAACACACACCAATTACAAACAGTTCCGTCATCACGGTGCACATCTTTCAACCCTGTTTCTTCTTTTATTCTTTTTGCTAAATTCACTACCGGAAGGTTGAAAGAATTCCGGCTCATCCCCAATGCTTCACCTAATTGCGTTGCCGTTGCCTGTCCGCCTAATTCATACATTTTCGTCAAATAAACCAAATCTTTTTCATGGAAAATGTTGTTGTCTGTCAGTAATTCAGACCACTTATCTTTTGTGAGTTCTTTTAATACCGGACTTACAGGCTCTATAGTTATTTCTTCGTTTTTAAACTCATCAAGAACATCAATAATTTTGCTATGGAAATCTTCATAAGAAAAACTTTCTGCATCATCCACGTGCGCTACACTTCTTTGACCGCCTTTTGGATGCTCATCTCCGTAATGCAATCCATATTCAATACCCTTAGGATCTACAGCCACAAATAATTGCGGCGCTAACCGATGGCTTCCGTTTTCGGTTTCATATACAGCCAGCCAGCAACGCGAAGTTCCGAATTGATTGTTCCAGCTATAGCCATTTAACACTCTATCCTCAAAGAACTTAAGATCCTTAAACTCTTCAAACTGTCGAATAGCACGATGTATTTTTGTGAGTTCGATCTGAACTTTTTTCTTTTTATCAAAATAATACAGTTGGAAGAGAATCGAGAAATCACTCCAAGAGTTCAGGATTTTCGTTTCATATCTTCGGCTGATCTCTTGTTTGATAATTTCCATGTCTTCAAGCGATATCAGTCCATCCTCCAATATCTTTTCAATAATTTTATGGCGAATCAAATTCACTTTCTCATTGTTTCTATATTGATCGCTTACCTTTTCTAAAATCTCTGGATCTATATCAGCAATTTTTTGCAGCATTAATTCCTGGTCACGTTCGAACTCACCAAGCTTTGCCGAAAGATCAAATAAGTAATCCATTGCTGCTTCTACTTTAATCTGATCATATGTAATGGCGCAGTAGAAGAAATCTTGAATGTCCAAGGCAGTAAGGGACGGATTCTCCCTTTTGAAATGTTCTAAAGCCAGATTGCATATATAGCGGTAAAATTCATAATTTTTTCCCGCCGCTCCCAATTTGAAGTTGATATCATAATCCGCTTTAATCGCAGTAAATACTTCTTGTTTATAAATTGGGTATTCCTTGTAGTCTTTGGCAGCCAGTAAATAACCAAAAAGCGGTGCCCCAAGAGATATTTCGTTGCTGAATGTCTTGCCTTCTTCTCTGAATTTCTCAATTCGTTCGCTTATCGGAGCTTCAGAGGTATAAAGCTCGTTAAGCAAAGCCGCTACCCTTGCAGGTTTTGCTTCAGCAAACTTCACTAAATCAGCTGTATTGCTCCAATGGACAAAACTGCCTACATTCGGATTTTCCTTCTGCAGCTTTTTAACAATATCCACTACAGTTAGATTTGTAATTTCTTGTCCTTTCATAAACTCGTTTAAACGAGAAAGGACTTCTAGCTTGTAAGCCTCGTCGTAGAGCTCGTTCTCTTTAAATTTTATGTATCTCCCATAAGCCATATCGATATATGAACTGTCGAATAGCTTCTTTCTAATTTCGGAATAGTCGGTTTGAGAAGGCATAGCTTTTCCTTCTTTTAAATCTTCCTCAAAGTAAATTTCTGCCGCCTTTTCAAGCTCATAGCGCAGAGTCCAAACTAAACGATTTCTGTCTGGCTGCCATTCCCCTAAAAAAGGAATATGCCATGTTCTTTTTTCACCACTAATGTTTTGTGGATAAACAATTTGAGGTAAATGGTTCATGATTCTTTTACCCAAGCGATCAATTTGAAGCATTAAAGCTGTACTCCCTGTTAATTTTAAATAACGAGCAATTGACGCAGCATGTAGATTTCCTTGATGTAGCATGACAGCCAAGACCATTTGTCTGTCTCTTTCTTTAAAAATCCCATCATTCCGAAGCATGTCCAACCATTGAGCTTCTGTAATCTCTAACGGGGTATCGTAGATAGTTTGTTCAGCCATTCCTATCATCCCTTCGCCTTTTGGATTGAGTTTCTTCTATATATATATATATTTGTAAGTTTGTTTTTTAATGTTCCGATTACATTTACCTCTATTATAACGGCTATAGCCAGAAATTAATTGACGAATCTAAATATTTCCAAACAAAATATTATCATTAACTAGGATTTGTCTTTCACTTCGCATTAATTCCAGTCTCCATCATGAATCTTCCAAAACAAAAAGACTGCCAGGCTATTAAAAAGCCGGCAGTCTTGTTATATTGCATGTGACGTGGAAAATTCCCATCTTTATATATTCCATTAAACTATATCTATTAGTTAAATTGAATTTAAGCACTAGTTCTTTTATTTCACTTTACCTGCTTTCTAACCTAACAGGCGCAGAGAAATTTCTAGAGATATGAAGCAAAACAGCGAGACTCCCAAGGGAATAGAAACGGAGTTGGCTTTCCAACTCCGTTTCTAGCGAAGTGCTAAGATCCACTCGAGCGAAGGGTACCGAGCTCGAGTTAGCTCAGCGCAAGCCCCCAGGAAAGCGAGCTGTTTTGCGGAATATTGGTTAGTATTCTACACTCCTTCAACCTCTATAATTCTCACTCTCCCCCAACCATATACCTCAATAAATCCCCAAAAATAATCTTATCCGACAGCTTCAACTCTTCCCGTACCGTTTCCAGAGAAGGTTCACATTGCTGAATGTCGATCTCGTGTCCGGTTTCTTTGTCATAACATACATTGTCTTTGTAAATGTAATCGTCCGAGATGAAACTGCCGTCCCGGAAAATGACGGGATGGTCGCTGTCCCGGGTGAACAGGTTATGGCCGAAGGAGTATCTTTCTTCCGCCTGGATGCCCATCAGATGGAGCAGGGTCGGGCGTATATCGATT
This sequence comes from Planococcus halotolerans, assembly GCF_003289955.1. Classification (GTDB taxonomy): domain Bacteria; phylum Bacillota; class Bacilli; order Bacillales_A; family Planococcaceae; genus Planococcus; species Planococcus halotolerans. The sequence goes on from NZ_QLZR01000001.1 coordinate 497,107, forward strand.
TCGCCGCCAGGGGTTGCGATGGTTTCGCCTTGCTGGCCGGGAATATGGATGATCAGCGGCACTTGTTTATGTTGCATCTGGTTGGTTATGGTGGCTTCTTCGCCCAACAGCTCGTTCAGGCCTACTTCGTATTTTTCGGAAATGCCGTAATGGTCACCCGCCAGGACAAATACGGTATCTTCGTACATGCCTTCTTCTTTTAATTTTTCAAAAAAGGTCTCGAGCGATTTGTCTAAATAACGGACAGTGGTGACATAGCGGTTTACGACATCCTCTTCGGTAACCGCCTCGTCGATGAACATGTCTTCTTCCTCCAGCAAGAAAGGAAAATGATTCGTCAGGGTGAGAAATTTTGCGTAATACGGTTCTGGCAGATTCTTCATATAGTCCGCTGATTGTGTAAAGAAAGGAGTGTCCTTTAATCCATAGTTTACCGAATTCTCTTCGGTAACGGTATAGTCCTCTTTCGAGAAATACCGGTCGTAGCCCAATGTCTCATACATGACATTGCGGTTCCAAAATGTATCCACATTGCCATGGAATGTGGCAGCGTAATAATCTTTTTCTTCCTTTAAAATATGCGGCAGGCTATGGAATGTGTTTTCCGGTCTTCTGACAAACACCGAACCGCTCGCGAGCGGATACAGGCTCGTGTCCATCATGAATTCCGCATCGGACGTTTTCCCTTGTGCCGTTTGATCGTAGACCTGGTTGAAATAAAAGCTGTCTTCGATCAAATCAATCAGAAACGGCGTCACTTCTTCCCCGTTCACTTTTTGGCCGATCACGAAGTCCTGGGTGGACTCAAGACTGATCAGGACAATATTTTTGCCTTCCGCTAACCCGTACAGATCGGTGCGTCCAGGATCTTTATGCTGCAGAGACTCTATGGAAGCAACGGCTTCAGCCTCTGTCATGGTCAACCGCTGTAAAGGCGCGCTAATCCCGACCGCAATGTCATACACATGATAATTCAGCGGGCCCAAGGACTTGACCACCTGTTCCCTGTCATAGGATTCAGAAAACAGATGAACGGATTTCACCAGCCCTAAGCTAATGGTCAGTACCAATAAAGCTGCACCAAATGCGATATACTTCTTCTTCGTTTGTTTTTGAATGGTAAGCTCAAACTTCTTTTTAAAAAGAAACCAGCCGATTAAAAACAAATCAACGAAGAGTAAAACATCCCAAAAGCTCATCAACTCGACGGTGCTGGCGCTTAAGCCGCCGACGTTATCGAACTGAAACAGAATTGGTGCCGTCACAAAGTCATTGTAGAACCGGTAATAGAGAAGGTCACCGTAAAGAATAGCTGTCCCCGCCACTGACAGCCCGAACAATATGGCAGGTTTCACTTTTTCACCAAAGTAAAAACTGAAGCCCATCACTAAAAGCAGTGCACCGATCGAACTTGTCAGGATCAGCACAATGTCAAAAAGGGACTGGATGCTGAGGTTAAATCCTATCAAACAGACGATTACCGTCTTTAGCCAAAGGATGCCTGTGATCAGTAAAGTAAGTTGGATGCCTGTTAAGTTTTTAAGTCTTTCATTCTGGAAATTCATTTTAAATCAGCTCAACTTTACTTTGTGTCTTTTTTTGATGAACAGTGGCAACTTTCAATTTATGTATTCTGAGGATAATTTATGTTGTTCCATCTATATATATTTGCCCTTTTTCATTGTAAATGAAACGGGATAACAGGCAACTCTAAAAGCTACGGAGTAACTCCGAAATATTTTAGAGAACAAAATTTGGAAACTCTATTATAGATAATCAAAAGGGAAAATGAAAAGTTTCGTTTTCGCTTCTATACGTCAGAAACAAGGACACATCTAAATATTTCCAAACAAATTTTTATTAATACCTAGGATTTGTCTTTCATTCCATGTTATATTTTGTTATGGAACCCGGCAATATAGAACTATAAAGCGATATTCGTAGAGGAGCACTGAAATGACAAAGAAAATGAATTATTTACTCGTACTATTATTGGCCATCTTTATGGCTGGCTGCACCGATGTTGAAGAGGCAGTAAAGACAGATGTAGAAACAGCTGTACAGGAAGAAACGTCAGCTGAAAAAGAAGAAGCACGCTTAGCGGCAGAGAAAGAAGCCGAGGAAAAAGCGAAAGCTGAGGAGCTTGCGAAAGAAAAAGAAGCGCAGGAACTGGCAGCCAAAGAAAAAGCTGAAGCGGAAGCAGCAGCCAAACAAGAAGATGAATTGTTCGCAGGATACGAATTGATCGAAGTGGATGGCGGAGATTTGTCCGGACATCGTGAAGCCAATGTCGTCGTTGACATCGGTTTTGGAGACCGCGAATACTGGGCATTTACGAACGAACACGGCCAATTGGTGCGCGTCGTTGCTGCCGAAGTCATTGTACAGGATGATGACAGCGAACCCGTATTATCGACTGGCAGATACTATTCCGATGAGGCAAAAGTTCCCGGTGTCGAAAGTGACATTTTAGATGAAGGACATGTCATCGCCGATTCTCTTGGAGGCGTGGCGAATGCCTATAATATTACCCCGCAGGAAAGCACGCTCAACCGGCACGGTGACCAGGCTTATATGGAAGACGTAATCCGTGATGCAGGCGGGGCAACGAATTTCGAGGCCATCATCACCTACCCCGATACAGAAACGCAGATTCCCTCAAGCTATCAGTATACCTACACGGTAATGGGCAATGAAGTCGTGGATAAATACGACAACGGCAACCCAGATGAAGTGAACGCATCACTCGGTCTGACAGGCAGTGACTCTTCGGATTCAAGCAGTGCGGCGACGGAAAGTGCGCCTGCCGAGTCAGCCCCTGCACCTTCAGGCGGTGACGTTTCCACAGTCGATACAAACGGCAATGGACAGGTGACGATTGCAGAAGCGAAAGCAGCAGGTTTCAGTATGCCGATCCCGAGCGATCATTGGCTGTATCAGTATATGGATGATCGTGATGGTGATGGGATGGTTGGGGAATAATTTATGATTGGTGGAGACGGTAATGCTTAGGCATTGCCGTTTTTTATTTGCATAACAAGATCCAATCCTAATCGATTCAAACGAAACAACACAACTTTTCTCTACTAATTTGTTTATTGAATAGAGTTTCACTAACGCACCACGTGTAATTCAACTAACAAATGGTCTTGAAAAATGATTTTCTTTTTAATGATTATTTTAAACCAAAGGAAGTTCAATATCGAAGAGCAGAGTAATGAGTTATTAAGAAATATAAAAAACTGCTGTGAATAAAGAATCCACTGCAGTTTTTTTATATTATCTAATCATTTTATGGCAGCAAGGATTAATTCTATTCTCCCGCGATTAATACGACGATAGGTTATGTACAATTACTCCGACTCCAGTTCCAATCTATTCTCGATACCCTAAATCTCTTGAAATTTTTTCAGAGGTTTCCCGCATTTTTTCGATAATAAATTTTTCCGTGTCTTCGTCAAATTTTATGATAGGTATACTTACTACTAGAGCAGCAATGACCTGTCCATGGTGATTCATGATCGGAAAAGAAAAACCTGCAGTGTCGGGATAAAATTCCGCCTTGCTTTGGGAGTAGCCTTGCAGGCGTATTTTTTCTAATTCTTTGGCTAAAACCTTTTTATCCGTAATAGTATTTTCAGTGACCTTTTTCAAATCGATTCTCTCGAGGATTTCTTCAATTACTTCCGGATTCAAGTAAGCAAATAATAATTTGGGTCCTGAACCTGTGTAAAGAGGCGTTCTTCCTCCAACTTTACTGTATAAGCGTATATGTTTCTTGCTTTCGATTTTCTCGACGTAAATCGCTTCTTCCCCGTCCAATACTGCTAGATGAACAGCTTCATTCAATTGCTCGCTCAATTCTTTCATATGAGGCAAAGCAACTCTGCGATAATCCAATTGATCAGCTACATAGCTGCCTAGTTCCAAAAGCTTCAAACCAAGATGATATTTTACATCATGGTTTGTATGCTTTGTTTTCACTAAAAATCCACTTGCTTCCAATGAAGAGATTAAGCGATAAGCTGTAGGTTTCGGCATATTATCTAATTCGGCTATTTCAGCAAGAGTAAGTTCTGGATACTCTTTGAAATATTCCAGTAATTGAAGGGCTTTAATGACACTTTGGTTCATATTTAAATAAGCCTCCCTAAAGTATATGTTGTTCTTCATTATACCTTACTATAATGAAGGGAGGGATTCGATAAAACATGCAAAACTGCTAGTCAGTTGTAGTATGTAGCATTTCTACTATTTGATCGCCAACCTCTTTTGTTGTAGCTTGGCCCTTCATATCCGGTGTAAGCACTTTTTTCTCAACCATTAAACTTTCAATTGTGTTCAATAATTTCTTGCCCCAAGCTTCATGGCCAAAGAAATCCAGCATCTGGCTGGCTGACCAAATTGCGGCCAACGGATTCGCCAATTCACGTCCTGCAATATCCGGAGCCGAACCATGGATCGGTTCAAACATGGATGGATAAATCTTTTCAGGATTGATATTGGCACCTGCCGCCAATCCCAGTCCGCCGGTCAATGCCGCTCCTAAATCCGTCAAGATATCACCAAACAGATTCGAAGTGACCACAATCTCGAACCTTTTTGGGTCAAGGACAAAAAACATGCTAGCCGCATCAACGAGATATGAGGCCGTTTTTACATCCGGATATTCTTTTCCAACTTCTTCAAACACTTGATCCCAAAAAACCATTGAATAATTCAAAGCATTTCCTTTGCTTATGCTTGTCAAAGATTTACCTGAAGCTCGTGCTTCTTCGTATGCAAAGCGAATGACACGTTCCGTCCCTTTACGGGAAAAGACACCGGTCTGCAGAACCACTTCTTCAGGCTTATCCTTAAACAGCCAATCTCCTGCTCCTGCATATTCACCTTCACTGTTTTCCCGGATGACCAGCATATCGATAGCCGGATCTTCTTTTATAGGACAAGGCGCACCGTTCAATAATTTAATCGGACGAAGGTTGATATATTGATCAAATCCTTTACGGATTTTCAACAGTAAATCCCATAATGAAATATGGTCAGGTACTCCGGGAAATCCGACAGCACCTAAATAAATCGCATCGAATTTGCTCAGCTGGTCCATGCCATCATCGTCCATCATTTTCCCATGTTCGCTGTAGAATTCGCAGCCCCATGGAAAACGCGTAAACTCGAAACGGAATGTTCCGTCCAGTTCAGAGATTTTTTCTAATACTTTAACGCCTTCATCGATTACCTCAGGACCGACACCGTCTCCAGGAATAAGCGCGATTTTGTAAATATCCAAAGCATTCCCTCTTTTCCAATCTGTTATTACAGCTTTATACTTGAAGGTTTTCTACAATCGTCGTGATACCTTGTCCACCGCCCATACAGAGTGTAACAATTCCATATTTTTCGCCGCTGCGTTCCATATTATGGAGAAGCTTTGTCATTAGAATGCTGCCAGTTGCCCCAATTGGATGACCAAGGGCAATAGCCCCGCCATTCACATTGACGCGTTTAATATCCAGATTCAGCCCTTTAATAACAGCCAGTGTCTGTGCTGCAAAAGCTTCATTCAATTCGACAAGTCCAATATCATTTAAAGTCAAACCCGCCATTTTTAATGCCTTAAGCGTAGACGGTACCGGCCCAATTCCCATAATTTCCGGAGAAACTCCCGCTACTGCCTGTGCAATGATGCGTGCTTTTGGTTTTAACCCGTGTTCCAGCGCTTTTTTATCGCTCATCATGAGTACAGCAGATGCAGCATCATTTCGTCCGCTTGCATTTCCAGCTGTGACAGAACCGCCTTCTTTGAAGACCGCTTTTAAGTTGCCCAGTTTTTCAACCGGTGTTTTTCTGGGATGTTCATCGGTATCAAAGACGGTAATCCCTTTTCTTGTTTTCAGCTCATATGGAACAATTTCCTTTTTAAAGTGACCTTCATTAATCGCTTTTTCAGCAAGTTCCTGACTCCTGAAAGCATATTCATCTTGTTCAGTCCGACCGATATTGTATTGATCCGCCAGGTTTTCTGCCGTCATGCCCATCGTTAGGTCGCCATATACTTCCATCGGCTGTGAACGCGGCTGGCTTTCGGTATTTGGGTCTACCAGCATGCCATTCCCCGCTCCATAGCCGTACCTTGCATTTCTCAGGTAATAAGGCGCTGTACTCATACTTTCTGCGCCGCCCGCTACGATTACCTCAGACAAACCAAGCCGAATTTGTTGATCTGCATTATTGATTGCCTGCAATCCCGAACCGCATTGACGGTGCACGGTATAGCCTGTCACTTCCACTGGCAAATCCGCCCGTAAAAGGGCTAAACGGGCAAGATTGGAAGAATCGGAACTTTGCTTCGCTTGCCCCATAATCACTTCGTCTACAAGACTTTTGTCGAAATCCCCTCTTGCCAAGACTTCATTAATCACTTTTGCTCCTAAAAAATCAACGAGTTCGTCTTTCAATGTTCCTCCCATTTTACCAATTGCAGTTCTTACCGACTCTACGATTACTGGGTTATTCAAATTATTTCACTCCCATTCATTTTTTGTATTCTTTTTTCAACTGGGCAGCAATAATGTTTTTTTGAATCTCTGACGTTCCTTCGTAAATTTTTGTGATGCGTGCATCGCGATAATAACGCTCAATTGGATAATCTTTCATATAACCAATTCCGGCATGAATTTGAACTGCCAAATCTGCAACGCGATTATAGACATCTGAACCGTATAATTTCGCAATGGCCGCTTCTTTGATAACACGCTGTTTATCATCTGTCATCCAGGCTACACGGTACGTCATAGCGCGTAAGACTTCGATTTGCATGCTGATTTCTGCTAGCATATGCTGGATTGCCTGGTTTTCAAAAATCGGTTTCCCGAACTGCTCTCTTTCGAAGGAGTAGTCCATGCAGTGTTCCAATAGACGTTCTGATGAACCCAGGTTTCTGGCTGCAAGTCCCGCACGGCCATTTGCCAATATTTTTAAGGCGTTGACATAACCTTGTCCTTCTTCACCCAGCACATTTTCAACCGGCACTTCCATATTGTCAAAAAACAATTCTGCTGAATGCGATCCGCGCAATCCCATTTTCTCTTCAACCGCGCCTACTTTGAAGCCTGGAAAATCTTTTTCCACGATAAAAGAAGTGATTCCTTTGGCTCCTTTTGATGGGTCAGTCGAAGCCATAACTGTAAAGACGTGCCCATCGACGGCATTGGTGATGTAATGTTTCGATCCATTTATGATGTATTTATCGCCTTGTCTTACAGCTTTGGTCGTTAAAGCTGCCGCATTTGATCCAGCTGCAGGTTCTGTTAACGCAAATGCGCCAATCCATTCTCCTGTGGCCATTTTCGGCAAGTATTTTTTCTTTTGTTCTTCAGTCCCCAGTTCAACAATTCCCACTGAACCGATTCCTGTGTGAGCACCGATTAAAGTAGTATAACCGTTATGCGTTTTGCCTAATTCTTCATAAACCGCACATTTACCGACCATATCAAGTCCCAAGCCGCCATACTCTTCAGGAATGCTCAGTCCGAACAGCCCCATGTCCTTCGACATTTCAATAATATGTGCCGGAATTTCATCATTTTTTTCAATCTCCATTGCCACCGCTTCTACTTCTTCCCGGATAAACTTACGTACCCCTTTACGGATTGATTCAATATCTTCTGTAAATGAAAAATTCATTAATATGCACTCCTTTATTGGTTTTTAAATTCCGGTTTTCTTTTTTCTAAAAACGCGGCTGTTCCTTCAGCTTTGTCTTCTGTACCAAAAACAATGGTTTGTGCCAGTTTCTCAAGCATTAATGCCGTATCCAAGTCAACATCATAACCGCGATGAACGACCATTTTCGCCAATTTAATCGCGACTGGACCTTTCGAACTGATCGCTTCTGCTTTTTGCTCAATAACAGCATCCAATTCTGAAATCGGTACAACTTCAGTAACGAGACCAATTTGTTCAGCTTTCTTGCCACTGATCATTGCACCAGTCAAAATCATGTCGAGTGCCCTGCCTTTTCCAACAATCCGGGCCAGGCGCTGAGTTCCCCCTGCGCCGGGAATGATCCCTAAATTCAATTCCGGCAAACCGATTTTTGCATGTTCTGCCGCTATCCGGATATCACATGACAGCGCAAGTTCGCAGCCGCCGCCCAGTGCAAAGCCATTAATCGCTGCAATTGTCGCTTTGCTGCAGTTTTCAATTTTTTTATACGCACCTTGCATACCCGGTATTAAAGCGTCCAGCATTTTTCGTTCCTTCAGCTGGCCAATATCGGCTCCTGCTGCAAATGATTTATCACCCGCACCTTTGAAGACGATGACGTGTATCGACGGATCTTTTTCACAGCGATCAACCGCTTCTTCTATCTCCGCCAAAGTTGCTGCATTCAATGCGTTTCTCACTTCGGGACGATTAATCGTAATTAATGCATAATGTTTGGTGAGCGTCAGCTGTATATTTTCAAACATATTCATCACCTCTTAATTTTTATCGTAGTTATAAAATCCTTTACCTGATTTTCGGCCAAGCCGTCCAGCTTTAACATATTTAATCAATAATGGACATGGACGGTATTTTTCGCCCAAAGTTTGATAAAGATATTCCATATTGCGCAAACGTGTGTCGAGTCCGACAAGATCTGCCAGTTCTAAAGGCCCCATCGGGTGATTCAGCCCAAGTTTCAGAGCTTTGTCAATATCTTCAGCAGATGCGACGCCTTCCATCAGCATATTCATCGCTTCATTGCCAATCAGACAATTCATACGACTTGTGACAAAGCCGGGAAATTCATTTACTTCCACCGTCTGCTTGCCAAGTCGCTCGCCCACTTCTTTGGCTAAAGCAACCGTTTCATCGGAAGTATCCAATCCGCGGATGATTTCTATCAATTTCATCTTGTGCACAGGATTAAAGAAATGCATTGCCAAAAACTTGTCCGGACGGGAAAGCTGAGCCCCTATTTCTGTCGGGCTCATTGTTGAAGTATTTGTCGCCAGAAGGGTGTGCGGAGGACATTGTTCATCCAAGCGTTTAAAAATGTCAATTTTCAAATCCATGTTTTCAAGAACTGCCTCAATTACGACATCTGCATTCTTTGCCGTCTCTTCAAAGTCCGCTGTATAAGTGATACTTTTTAATGCCGTTTCCACTTTTTCTGCAGAGACATATCCACGTTCCGCACTTTTATTCATTTCTTTTTCTATATATTCTCGAGCATTCTCAAGGGCTGTTTCGTTAATATCATGGAGTTTGACTTCATAACCGCTCAAAGCCGCCGTATAGGCAATTCCTCTTCCCATGACACCTGAGCCAATCACTGAAAAATTTTTCATAATTCCACTCCTTTTAATCGTTTCTAATAGTAAAATGACGTTTCATTTATTGATTGAAGGAAAAAGTCTCACACATGCTGAGACCGCTAGGACAACATAAAGTTTAAAACATAAACATATGTAAGTGCTGCTATTGAGGTGAAAAGAAAATACATGCCGTTCCATTTGTACGCCACCGTAACTCCATTCCTTTTCACACAGCTGCTGATGATGATATTCATGGCGTTTAGAGGGCTAATTGCCGCTGATAACATCCAGGAGAAGATACACATGAAAGCAATGATTAAAGGATGAATATCTATATCAGCGGAAATAAGTGCCGTCAAAATAAGCGGGATTATAATGATTTGATGCACGCCGATCATAGCTAGAATCGTCACGCAAACTACTATGAAAATGAATAAGATCCCAACAGAACGGACAGAAGCCCATTGCATGGTTTGCTCGATCACTGCTTTAACCGGAGTATTTGATATTGCATTGCCAAATACTCCAGCGCTCAAAAAGAGACAAATTTCTGTCTTCGTCTGCATCAATACCTTGTCTTTGTAAAGAAAAAATTCATTCTTAAGTACTTCCAGGCTTCCCCGCACGATAAACCAGAACATTGGTACAGACAAACAAATAATGCTGACTAGTAAAAGCATCGATTTATGCAGCCATTGCTCCATACTGATTAGCATTACAATAATCAGGAATACATAACTGATCAGCAGGAATATATGCTTTTTCTGTCCATCGTCTAATTGGGGTAGATTAGGGATATCAAGTTTCTGTTCTTTTAAAGCTTTGGGCCGAAATAAAAGCATGCCGCATATCAATTGAATCAAAGCGAATGCGATACCTACCGGTAAATAAGACATATACGTTATATCCAGGTAAAAAATCACAATGCCGACAGAAGCGAAAAAAGGCGACCAGATAACGGCAGGGGTGAATCCGATATAATAAGATTTCGATAAAATTTTCGGTGCTATTTTGATGTTTTCCACGAGCCCGTGGACGATTCTTAATGCACCCATATTTAGTATAGGAGAAACAATCACCATCACCGACGATAAGCCGTAAAAAATATTCCGTGGATTGTTTTTTAATTCATCGAGATAGGATACTGTACTTCCAATGATGCCTTCCCTTTTTAAAGGGACTGACAGCAAAGGAGCCAGGATTAAAATCGCCAGCAGTGGCATATTTTGTGTGATGCCCTGGAACAAAGCCAATCCGCGCCCATTCGCTGAATAATGGATGATCATCCCTATGATTAAAAGGGACAGCGTGAAGATTTTCGACTTTTTTTCCAGCAGCAGCCAGGAAGTGAAGAAAACTATAACAGTTAAGATACTATAGAAGATGCTCACTGTTCCACTTGCAATAAATGCATCGATTATATACAAAAAACACATCGTCAGAATAAGAGCAAATCTTAGCATTCCGCCCCTTCTCTCTTAAAAAGACTGTTTAGATTTTACTCTGCCGGCGGCATACAAATAATTTAATTGCTCATGATATTCTTTGATAATTTCTTCGAAAATTTCGTTGACGGTTTTTATTTCATTTACCAAACCAATGGATTGCCCTAAAGCAATTACGCCAGAATCCAAATTTCCTTCCGTTATCAATTTTTGATAGGATTCACCGTTGATATAAGGGATGATTTCGTCAAATGACGCTCCATTTTTTTCAAGCTCCAGCAAAGCAAGTGCATTTGCTGTTTTCATAACTCTTGCCGTCTTATTAATGGATTTTTTAACCAGAACAGTATCCGTTTCCTGCATTTTCACTAATTGCTCTTTTATGAAAGGATGCAACGCGACTTCTTTTGAAGTCAAAAAACGTGTCCCCATCTGGATCCCTTGCGCCCCTAGAGCAAACGCCGACAATGCGGCTTTTCCCGTTGAAATTCCGCCCGCCGCGATGACCGGAATCGAAAGTTCCTGTACCGCTCTTTGTGTTAAGGTCATTGTCGTAATGTCGTCCTGTCCAGGGTGGCCGCCACATTCATAGCCGACCACTACTACAGCATCACAGCCAATCGCTTCCGCTTTCTTGGCGAACCGGATAGAAGGGGATACATGAACCACTTTAATATTACTTTTCTTCAACTGTTCCATATACTGTTGAGGATTATTGCCCGATGTAAATACAACCGGCACCTCAGCTTCGATTGCACCTTCGATAAATTCGTCCATTGGCCTGCGTATACCAATGGCAGCATTCATACCAAAAGGGCGGGAAGTAAGAGTACGCGTTTTCTCAATATCCCTTAGCATTTCTGTTTTCGAAGCATAACTGCCAGCTGTGATCAAACCCAGTCCTCCAGCGTTAGAGACAGCCGAAACAAGGGCTGAAGTCCCCAGTCCTTGGAGTCCACCTTGAATAATCGGATATCTGATGCCGAACATTTCCGTTATACTTGTCTCGATCATCCACTCCACCTCTTTATCATTGCGGGCTTAAACCATGAACTTTCCGCTTTAGACTTCCTCCATTGACTATAGTGGGCACATCATTCCCATCCAATGCAGATACTAAATTTCGGGCAATGGTGACAGAAGTTTTCTTCGCTGCTTCCATACTGATCCCGCCAATATGAGGAGTGGCCACGACTTGCTTTAATCTAAAAAAAGGATGATCTTTTGGAGGAGGTTCTTGAGTAAACACATCTAATCCTGCACCAATGATGTCTCCGTTTTCCAGCACCTCGATTAAATCTTCTTCATTGATAAGTCCTCCGCGAGCAGTATTGACTAGGATAGCCTCTTTTTTCATCAATGACAAAAGTGACCTATCAATTATCCTTTCAGTTTCTTTTTGCAGTGGAATGTGCAAACTCACAATATCACTTTCTTGGAACAACTGTTCAATCGACGTCGTCAACTCCACATTCATTGCTTTGGCGAGTTTTTCACGTTCACCAGAAATCGTTCTGACATAAGCAGTCACTTCCATTCCAAAACCTGCCGACAAAATTTTCCCTACTTTTTGAGCAATGTTTCCAAAGCCGATAAGTCCAACTTTCTTGCCATGCATTTCGTGAGTATATCTGCCGTCCCGGTAAGAAAAATTCCCTTTCTTTGTTTCTTCATTGAATGAGGGAATATTTTTCATGACAGCCATTATCAAACTTACCGTATGTTCTGCTGTGGCTTGGCTGTTTAAACTGGGTGCATTTAAGATCGCAATGCCTTTTTCGGTAGCATAGTTGACATCAATATTATCCAAACCAACGCCGGCGCCAGAAATAGCTCTGACACCAGTACAATGGTCAAGAACCGCTTGGGTAATGGCAGCGGGAGCCCTCAAAATAATCCCATCGACGATATTGTTATCAAGAAATTGAATAATTTGCTGTTCATTGAATTCATTAAACTTCTTCACTTCTGCCAATTGATTTAAAACCTTTTCCCCTTCGGGATGATACATCGGAAGTATCTGTAAAATTTTGAGTCTGTCCATTACTTCCTCCCTTTACACCAATTTAATAACAACATGAACAAAACTTCTTAAATTCAAGTTGGAGATTGCTTATCATTCTTCCAATACCGGTTCATTTTCTTTTTCTGTTTGATTTAAAGTGAATTTTTGCAATACGATAATCGAAACTAAAATCGCAATACCGATAAGATCGCTCCATACACCAGGGATGATCATCAATAACGCACCGCTAAATAGAATAACTCGTTCATACCAAGTGGCGTTGCGGAGTAACCAGCCTTCCACTGCACAAGCGATTCCCCAAATACCGATACAAGCAGTAATTACCGATAAGATGATTGTTTGAGTGTCCCCTATTAATAGAAGAGATTCTCCGTAAACAAACATGAATGGCACGATAAAAGCCGCTAACCCTAACTTCATTGAAACAATTCCGGTTTTCATCGGCTCAGCCCCCGATATACCTGCGGCTGCGAATGCCGCCAGAGCTACCGGTGGAGTAATAGCCGACAAGATGGCAAAGTAGAAGATGAACATATGAGCAGCAAGTGGCGCTACGCCAAGCTCAATCAAGGCTGGAATTGTCAATGGAACTTGAACAATATATGCTGCTACAGTCGGCAATCCCATGCCTAAAATTATGCTGGTTATCATTGTAAATATGAGCGTAACAATCAAAATGCCGCCTGATAGTTCAATGATGATGCTGCTGAACTTTAAACCAATTCCTGTCAAGCCGATAATACCGATAATAATACCAGCTGCGGCACAAGCAATCGCTGTTTCAATGGCTGCTTTAGCACCCAGATCCAATGCACGGAAAATTGTTCCAAACGACAACCTTGTTGATTTCATGACTGCTGCCACTAGAATTGTTGCGCCAATTGAAAACAGACCCGCTCTCATTGGTGAGAATCCCGATACAAGCATATACACAATAACAATTAATGGTACGAAAAATAAGAAACCATTTTTCATTACTGTCCAGAAGTTTGGAAGCTCTGATTTTTCCAAGCCTATAAGACCAAGTCGCTTAGCTCTTAAATCCACTTGAAAGTATAAGCATAAATAGAATAATAATGCTGGAATAGCTGCTGCAAGTGCCACTTCCATATAAGGTATCCCCAAATAGGAAGCGATAATGAATGCCGAAGCTCCCATGATCGGCGGCATAATTTGGCCACCAGTAGAGGACACTGCTTCTACGGCTCCAGCGAATTCCTTTTTATATCCCGTTTTCTTCATAAGTGGGATTGTGAACGCTCCAGTAGTGACAGTATTCGCTACTGCACTGCCGGAAATCGTTCCCAAAATTGAACTTGCCACAATCGCTGTTTTGGCAGGTCCACCACGATATTTCCCCATTCCAGCAACAGACAGATTAATGAAGAATTGGCCTGCTCCTGAAACCTCCAGGAATTTCCCAAACAAGATAAACAAAAAAATAAACGTAGCTGAGACACCAAGCGGCGTACTGAATACACCTGTTACTGTATAAAAAAGATGGTCGACAATCCACATAGTGGTAAATTCTCTATGGGAAAGCACACCTGGAGCCAGATGACCCCAGATGCCATAGACCAAGCAAACCAAAATAATAAGTAATAACGCATTGCCTACTACACGTCTTGTCGCTTCAATAAGTAACAATCCGGCAATAATACCTATAGCGATTTCCAAAGTACTTAAAGTTTCAATGTAACTCATACGTGATGAAATACTTTGTGAATTTATTACAAAATACGAGTAAACACTTAAAGACAAAGCGATAAAAACCCAGTCATACCAAGGGATTTTCTCAGATTCCATAACTTTCTTGGTCGGTTTATAGACTGCAAAAGTCAGTGCCAGCGCAAACGCTAAGTGAGTGGATCGCTGCATAATCGATTCGAAAACACCGAAAAAAGCGGTATAAAGGTGAAAGAGAGACATTAATACGGCGATACAAGTGATGATTTTACCCGTCTTACCCTTCAGAGACCGAACTTTATTGTTCAAAACTCCCTCTTCTGAGTATACTTCTTCACTGTTTGTATTAATCGCTTCCTTAGTAGTTGTTAATTGAGTCATGGACGCACCTTCTTTTTTAGATTGTTCGGCTTTTACTCCATTGCCCCTACTTCTTTATAATATCTTTCAGCTCCAGGATGAAGGTTTCCAACATTATTTTCAACGGAATATTCCGGACTGAAATCGTTCATAGTAGAAGATAATGTTTTCCAATGTTCCTGATTTTCAAAAAGCATTTTTGTCAAATCATATACTGCTTCCTCGCCCATCAAGTCATCATTTACAAGCAATACTGTATAACCTGCAACTGTATTAATATCTTCAGTGATATTAGAATATGTGCCACCTTTGATTGTATAAGGAAGATAGCCTTCGTTCTTTTCATTTAATGCCGTCACTACTTCATCTTCAAGTGGCAACAGACGTATGCCCATTGTTGTATCCAATTCCTGGAAAGTCGAAAGAGGTGCAGCAACCATTCCAACAATTGCATCGATATGACCATCACGCAAAAGATCTGCACCGTCTGCAGTTCCAATATACTCAACTCCGCCAAGATCATCATAAGACATATCTACAGCACTCAACATATCTTTAAAAGCAAGTTCACCACTATACCCTGCAATTCCGGGACTTACTTTTTTGCCTTTCAAATCTTCAAGAGACTGAATATCAGAATCTTCCCTTACGACCATATGGAAAACATTCGGATATAATGTAGCGACTGTACTTACATTTTCAATTTTTTCCTCAAATTCATTTAGCCCGTTTAAAGCTTCAGGTACTGTTTGGCCATTAGCAAAGCCAAGAGCAAAAGTTCCTTGTCCTAATCCCAGTAAATTGGAAACAGAACCACCTTCTACAATTGTTACAGATGAATCAGGATATATAGGCGCCATTTTATCAGCCATACCGGCAGATAATGTATACCAGAAACCACCCACTGTTGCTGAACCGAATGCCAGATCTTTTGGTACAGCGTCCGTTTCTGCTGCTTTACTTGAACCGCCTTCTGTTCCTGACTCTTCCGAAGAACATGCTGCCAATGCCAAAATCGATACCAATAACAATAATCCCAACAACTTTTTCATATAAATTCCCCCTATACTCTGATTAGTTTCTTAGTACTTAACTCGTAACTTGCAGGTGTGATTTCTTTCAACTCTTCTAATGTAATATCTGAAAGCACTTCTATCAAAAACATCTTTTCGTCTTTAAATTCAAATACCGCATGTTCAGTGACGATCATGTCCACTTTACGGACACCGCTGCTCGGAAAAGTCAATTTTTTGAGTAGTTTTGGTGTACCGTCTTTTGAAGTGTGCATCGTTGCAATAATTATTTTTTTCGCTCCAGCCACCAAATCCATTGCTCCGCCGACACCTAGGATATTTTGGCCGGGCACTGCCCAATTGGCAACCTCTCCTGTTTCATCCACTTGCAATGTTCCTAACACAGCTACATCCACATGTCCGCCTCTAATCATTAGAAACGAATCAGAACTGTCGAATATTGAAGCTCCGGTCTCAACGGAAACAGGTTTCTTGCTGGCACTGATCAAATCCATATTAACGAATTCTTCTTCCGGTGTCGGACCCATTCCGAGCAACCCGTTCTCCGAATGCAAGTAAACATCTTTGCCTTCAATATAGTCTGGAATCAAAGTAGGAATTCCCACTCCCAGGTTAATAATTTGATTATCTTCAAATTCCTCAGCAATTCTTCGGGCTATTTTAATTCGTTGTTGCTGGCTCAACGTACCTTCCCCCTTCTTTCACATATTTGGTAACTACTACATAATCGACAAACAGATGCGGTGTGACAATTTCCTCTGGTTTAATTTCCCCTGCTTCAACAATTTCGTCAACTTCAGCAATGACAAGCTTAGCAGCTGTCGCCATGACAGGATTAAAGTTGCGACCTGTTTGGTCGTAGATTAAATTGCCGAGTGTATCCGCTTTCAAAGCTTTGATCAAAGCTACGTCCCCTTTAATCGCTTTTTCAAGGATATAGTCTCCATCGTCAAAAGTCATTTGATGCTTTCCTTCAGCAAGCTTCGTTCCAACTGCTGTCTTTGTGTAGAAACCACCTATTCCGGCTCCTCCGCAACGAATCGCTTCTGCTAAAGTTCCCTGTGGAACCAGCTCTATTTCCAATTCTCCCTTCGACCAAGCATTTACTGCATCTCCATTGGTTGTAAAATAAGAACCGATGGCTTTTTTCAAATTGCCTGATACAAGTAATTTTCCTAATCCCTTACCCTTTTCTCCTAAATTATTACTAACTACCGTCAAATTCTTTTTACCTGAAGTTGCAATTTCATCGATTAATGATAACGGAGTCCCAGATAAACCAAAGCCACCAACAAGCAACTTATCGCCGTCTTTTATTAACTCAGAAAAGTGTTCTAACTTTAATAGTTTTTTCATTGTTTACTCCTTCCTATCAAAAAGCATAATAATATTATTAATTTTAAAGCGCTTTCATTTCGTTTCGATTATTGAAACGACATTTCATTTATTGGTGGTAAGGTAATTATAATCGAGTAAAAATTTAAATTCAACAAAAATATTGAATATTTTAAAAATAAAATTTAGTGCAATAATAATTAGTTTAGCTATACAACTATTAATATAATTTTTAACCAAATTCAAAAGAAAGTTTCTTCACCCTTATATATAGGAGTGATAATTATGAGAATGTGCAAATTATGCAGGAAAAAGCCGCGGGTGGACAACACGGGCCATGTGTTTTGTTCAGATGATTGTTTTAAGAAGTTCGAGGATGGGCCGGATGACTTCAGCCATCCCTATATCGATGATTACGACATGCTGCGGATCGCCTATATCGATTGGATGCAGAACTATGAAGGCGATTTGCATAAGAGCATCTATTTCGGTTATCCGAAGAAGAGCGATTTACTGGAGTGGCTGGATGAAACGATGGATCCTTACTGGGATTATTACGGGCTGGCGGGAAGTGACGGTATATTTTCGGAAGAGATTTTCTTCTATATAAAGGAGCTGCTTGGATTGCAGGAGACGGCAAGGGATTGGGAGGTGGATGAGCGGAAGTATGGAAAGTGGCTCAGAAGGCTGGAAGCCAAAAAATGAATTCACTAATCCAAAATAGTTAAATCAATGATAAATTTTAAATTAAAAACCGGACCCAAAGAGAAAACATTTTCGGGAGCCGGTTTTTCATTCTTTTAATCCTCTGGTTTTATACCTCGAAATAAAACTGTCTCCTGATAAGTTAGTACAAAGTAACTGATTACAGATCCTCCACAATCACATGAACAGCCTCAACTGGACCATGCACCCCGATTACGATATTCATTTCAATATCCGCACTGTTACTCGGTCCCGAGATGAAATTGATGCAGGTGGCAAGATTGTTTCCTTCCTCCACCGATTGATGGACAGCCTGAACCACTTGTGTCATGCGGGGGACGATTGTGGATTTTGGTACGATAGCCACATAAACCGTAGGCAACAGGCTGATTGAGCGGGCAATATCTTTATCATTGAATTGCACAATTGTACCCGATTCAGCTAAAGCGGCATCGCTGATAAATAGGCCAATATTGGCTTTTTTTGCAATTTCAATATTTTCTTGGCCTCGATTTGTGTCCCAGATATGGGTTTTTTCATTGTCCAGCACTGCATCTAAGCCAAATTCACCGAAGCGTGCATCCTTTGAAGCCACTACTTGACCGCCGCCATATTTCATAATGACTTCCTGCAGGGCTTCGGCAAGATTAGCTTTATCCGTGTTCACGACAAAGGTCGACTTCTCCAGGCTGTTTTTTTTGAAAGCGGCAGCTAACTCATTGACCGAAGCTCCACTGAATACGTCCAGCTGCGGACGATGCTGCCATTCAGGAAGACCAACTTGTCTGTTTCTGTCACGACCGAGCTGGGAAGTGATTCTATTTAAAAACTGTTCTTTATTATGAATAGTTCCGGCAGTCATCGCTATTCCCTCCCTTTTCCACGGTCATTGAACCAGTTTCTGAAGTTGTCTTTCCCTGGAGCCGGAAATTCGCGGACAGAGGTCCAGAGCTTCATCGGACCTGGTCCCGAGGTGATGCTGTTGTCTTTCACTAATGGACCCAGAATAGCTGGCATGCCCTTTACGGCGAGTTTGAATAGCGCTGGAGAACTTGCTCCGATGCCAAAAGTCTTTATCGCCATTTTCTCGCCGGTCATGCCTTTTTTCTCTACATAATTCTCCCGGTGCTTAATGAGGTGTTCGTGAAGAGGAATTTTAACCGGACAGGCTTCGGTGCAGGCGGCACAGAGACTGGATGCATAGGGAAGCTCTCCGTATTCCTCATAGCCTCCAAGAATCGGTGACAGCACAGCTCCAATTGGCCCTTGGTAAATTGAGCCGTAAGCGTGACCCCCAATATGCCGGTATACCGGGCAAACATTTACACATGCAGCACAGCGTATACAATGCAGTGCGGACTGAAATTCAGTTCCGAGAGCATTGGATCGTCCTGCATCTAAAATTATCAGGTGGAATTCTTTCGGCGCATCTATACTGTCTTCTTCCAACTGAGGGGTCAGATTAGTTACGTAGGTCGTTATCTTCTGCCCTACTGCACTTCTGCTCAACAAGTTAATCATGACATCGAGCTCGTTCCACGTCGGCACGAGCCGTTCCATACCCATAACAGTGATTTGGGTTTCAGGAAAAGTCGTCACCATATTCGCATTTCCTTCGTTCGTTACGAGGGAAATCGTGCCGGATTCGGCTACAGCGAAATTACAGCCGGTAACACCGATATCCGCTTCCATAAAAGTTTCCCGCAGCTGACTCCGTGCAAAAGCAGTCAGTTCCCGCGGTTCCTCAGTTCCGGTGTAATTTGCCTTGTCGCGAAAAGTATCCCGAATTTGCTCTTTGTTTTTGTGGAGTGAAGGAACAACTATATGCGAAGGACGGTCGTGGTCATCAATCTGCAGAATATATTCCGCCAAATCCGTCTCATACACTTCACAGCCGATTTCTTCCAATGCTTCATTCAAGCCGATTTCTTCTGTCACCATCGATTTTGCTTTCGTCACTTTTTTAGCATTCTTTTTCTTGGCCACTTCCTGGATGTAACGGGTGGCATCTTCAGCGGTTTCAGCAAAATAGACATGGCCGCCCAGTCTCGCAAAGTTCTCACTCAATTGATCTAAGTAATAATCCAGATTTTCAAGTGTATGCCGGCGGATTTCTTCCCCTGCGCTGCGCCACTCTTCCCAATCGCCAATTTGCTCGTCACCTACTGTGGCGTTCAATTTCCTGCCTCGCAGTCCGTCCTGGGCTTTGGCCATTGCGTTGCGCATGAAACCATCTTCAAGAGCATCATCCACCCGGTCAAAAAACGGCTTTTCGCCTATTTTCATTGCCATAGTTATACCCTCCCTTCTACTCGTGTGTTGAGTATTTGAGCGATATGCTTCACTTCAATCGGCTTGCCTTTCCGGTCGATCCGCCCTTTTATATTCATCATGCAGCCATTATCCGCCGCAATCAGGACATTGGCTGTCGATTCTTCTATATGCCGGATTTTCTCATCTACCATCTGCTCAGAAATCGGAGCCATCTTAACAGCGAAGGTACCGCCAAACCCGCAGCAGTCGTAATTATTTTGAAGTGGCAGCAGCTCAAGCCCTCTGACATTTTTCAGCAGTCTGAACGGGGCTTCTTTTTCGTGGAGCAGACGCGTCATGTGACATGATGTATGGTAAGTCGCTTTTGCAGGATAAGTTGCGCCAAGATCTTCGACTTTTAAGATGTTGACGACGAACTGGGTGAATTCATACGTTTTATCGGCAATCTTTTTTGCCCGTCCATACCATTCGCCTTCGTCTTTCAAAAGCTGCGGATACTCTTTGAACATAGCGGCACAGGAACCTGAAGGGGTAACAATATATTCAGAAGCTTCGAAGCTGGCAATCATTTGTTTCGCCGCTTTTTTGGCATCTTTTCTATAGCCGCTGTTATAGGCTGGCTGGCCGCAGCAAATCTGCCCCTTCGGAAAATCCACTTCGCAATCGAGACGTTCGAGTATCTCGACGACATCTTTTGCTGCATTTTGATAAAACATTTCTGAGAGGCATGTGATAAATAATGAGACTTTCATTTTTATCCACTCTTCCGTCTTTTATTTTCTTCTTAGCTCCTTAATCATAGTTCCGGTAAAGACACAGCTTTCCCACTCTGACTCCGTGAACTGAAAACCATGTTACTCGGCTATTTCGCTTTTGATGAAATGATCAATTTTGTTCAGGGCATCCTGTTCATCGGGTCCGTTGACGGCAATGTCAATTACCGCTCCTTTTGCGATCGCTAAAGACATGACACCCATAATTGATTTGAGATTCACAGTGGATGATTTGTACCGTATTGAAATATCTGATTTAAACTGACTTGCAAGGTTAACCAATTGAGCTGCTGGCCGTGCCTGAATGCCGGTTTCGGAAATTACTTTATAAGATTTTTCTGCCATAAAGATCCCCTTTTCTTGTTACTGAATTTTTGAAGGGCGGATAATCGTTGCAGCGCAGTCGTCAAATTCATCTATCTGCTCTTTACTGGTGCGCGAATCAGTGATAATAAAATTAATTTCTTCTATTGCTGCAACTTTAGAAAATGCCTGTACCCCGAACTTTGAGTGATCTGCCAACAAAAATACTTCGTCCGCAATTTCACTCATTTTCTTTTTCACAAGAGCCTGCATTTCATGCGAATCACTGATTCCCCTCACTGCATGAACTCCGCGGCAAGAGATGAACGCTTTGTTGACGTAATATGATTCCAGGGCATTTGTCGTCTGCGGTCCAACAAACGACAGTGATTTTTGCAGCAATGTTCCGCCAGCGGAAATTACTGAAATCTTCTTTCGATTTGACAGCTCCATTGCCACTTTCAGCGAATTGGTCACTACAGTCAGGGGAATATCCGGCAAAATTTTGGCCATATACCAGGCCGTCGTACTGGCATCCAAAATGATTCGTTCATTGATGGATACATATTTAACGGCTTCTTCCGCCACTTCCATTTTCTCTATCACATTCCTCACTTCACGTTCGAAGTAAGGGGATTCATGGCCGCTCAGTTCTACACTTACAGCGCCGCCATGGCTGCGTTTTAACTTCCCCTCGTTCTCCAGTTTCTCCAAATCACGGCGGATGGTTTCTTCCGTCACACTGAAAATTCTACTCAACTCAGAAACCCGGCTGCTGCCGCTTTCATTTATAATAGAAGTTAATTTTTTATGTCTTTCTGCTATAAGCATCCTCTTCACCTCTATCGCGGTCTATGATCGGGCTGATAATACAGCTGTTTCGTAATCTGAAATTTCTTCAATCCAATACTCTTTTATCGGCACTCCCATTGTCTCGCAATAATAATTCCAGATTGCGCCAAACGGATAGGTTTTAAACTCTTCCAATAAGGCCAGCCGCTTAGTAAAGTCTCCTTCTTCCTGCAGTGCTTTCAGGTGCTCATTGGGCAGAAGCATTCCATATAAAAGGGCTTTAATCATATTGCGTGTGCCGATCGTCCATGCAGCAACCCGATTAATGCTGGCATCAAAAAAGTCCAGTCCGATAATGACTTGGTCCAAAGCATCGTTCCTTACAATTTCCAAAGCAATTTCTTTCAGCTCATCATCCAGAATGACAACATGGTCACTGTCCCAACGAACTGGTCTGGATACATGCAAAGCTAATTTTTCATTGAATAAAAGCATGGCTGAAATCTTGTCGGAAACCCGCTCAGTCGGGTGATAATGTCCGGTATCCAGCAGACAGATTTTATCGTTTTTCATCGCATAATTCAGATAGAATTCATGTGAACCTACTACGAATGCTTCAGAACCAATGCCAAAAACCTTGCTTTCAACAGCATCAATATTGAATTGTTCATCTGTTTTTACAGCAAAGATCTCATCAAGTGATTGTTTTAACCGCTTTCTTGGCGTTAAACGATCACTGGGAGTATCCTTATAGCCGTCCGGAATCCAGATATTGGTGAGACAAGGTGTTCCCAGTTCTTTCCCAAAATACTCCCCTATTTTCCGGCTGGCAATGCAGTGGTCTATCCAGAACTGCCTGATTTCGGCATCAGGATGCGACAGGGTCAAACCGTCCGCAGCTTTTTTATGTGAAAACAAAGTCGGATTGAAATCGAGGCCAAGTCCATGTTCTTTTGCCCACACTACCCATTTTTCAAAATGCTTTGGTTCCAATTGGTCTCTGTCCACCAGTTCCCCGTCGGTTTCGGCATAAATGGCATGGAGATTAATGCGGTGCGTTCCGGGAATAAGGGAAAGGGCCTTTTCTATATCCCGGCGCAGTTCTTCAGGAGTTGTCGCTTTTCCGGGGTAGTTTCCTGTCACTTCGATGCCGCCTGATAACTCTTCTTTATTGATCTCAAATCCACCAATGTCGTCGCCTTGCCAGCAATGGATGGATACGGGGACATTCTGCAGTTTTTCAAATACTTCCTCTACCTGGATTCCCCAATGTTCATATTCTTTCTTTGCTTCCTCGAACTGGTTTATAACACTCATAATACCCCTCCTGATCAGAATCTTGTCCGCTGCCGTTCAGTCCTGTAAATTTACTGTGGAGCGCGTGAATTTTTTCACTTCAAAAGATTGTTTTACAATACTTCGCGCTTCTGCAATGTCACTGATTTCTCCTAAAGCAATCAGCTGTGCAATCAAATTTCCGATTGCCGTCGCTTCCACCGGTCCGGCAAACACTTCTTTGTTTGTAGTATCCGCAATCAACTGATTGAGCAGTTCGTTCTGGGATCCGCCGCCGATTACATTGATCGTGTGGAATTCCTTTTCGAATATATCTTCTATTTCAGCAATGGCGTTTTTATAGCTTGCGGCCAGGTTTTCAAAAACACAGTTGGCGATTTCTCCCGGTTCCACAGGTACTTGCTGATTGGTTTCCATGCAATATTTCTGTATTTCTTCAATCATGTTCTCCGGTTTCAGGAAACGTTCATCGTCCACATTCACGATAGCCGTTCCGCCATTCACACCTTTTGACATTTCCACTAAATCAGCAAATGAATACCTGTTTCCGTAATTGCGTTTAACTTCCTGGATCATCCACAGCCCCATAATGTTTTTTAGAAATCGGAACTGGTAATCCATCCCGCCTTCATTCGTAAAGTTATAGTCCAGTGCTTTCGTGACACAAATCGGAAAATAATTTTCGACTCCTATCAGGGACCAGGTTCCTGAACTGATGTAGATGGTATCTTCGGATTGTGGCACGGATAAGACGGCTGACCCAGTGTCGTGAGTTGCGGGAAGCACGACGTTCATATCAAAACCGCATTCCTCCGCCAATTCTTCTTTTAAATTTCCGAGGACTGTTTTTGGCATCATAACTTCCTGGAACATTTCAAAATTCAGGCCCAGCCGATCTATGATTTCTTTGTCCCAGTTTCTTGTGAATGCATTGATCAACTGAGTGGTTGTGGCATTGGTATACTCGTTGGCCTTTACCCCAGTCAATAAAAAATTCAAATAATCCGGGATCATCAGGAATGTTTTTGCTTTTTCCAGCACTTCTGGATTTTGCTTCTTCAACGCAGCTAGTTGGTAAATGGAATTGAATTTCTGAAACTGAATGCCTGTTTCCAGATACAAGCGTTCTTTCATAAAGATTTCTGTCACTTCTTCCATGATTCCGTCTGTTCGGGGATCACGGTAAGCGATGGCATCCGTCAGCAATTGATCATTGCCGTCCAACAGCACGAAATCGACGCCCCAGGTATCGATTCCGATGCTTACCGGCTTTTCGTCAAAAGCACTGCATTTTTTGATGCCTTTTATAATTTCCTGGAACAATGACTCAATATCCCAGCAGAAATGGTTATTCTTTTCTATGATCTGATTTCCGAATCGATGGACCTCCACCAGTTCAAGTTTGCCGTTTTCTAAACCTCCGGCAATCACTCTTCCGCTGGATGCACCAATATCAACAGACAGACAATAAGTTTTCATGGGCAACCTCCCAAAACATAAGCTCCTGCTTTCTTAACGTGTGAAGGCAGCAGGTACGCCTCCATCTACTGTAATCATGCAGCCTGTCGTTTTTTCCGCCTTGGAGGAAGATAAAAACAAAATTGAGTCTGCAATATCTTTCGGGTATATATTGACTAACAGAGTTGTCCGTTGACGATAATGCTCATCCAATTGATCAGGTTCGATGCCATAAGCGGCAGCACGTTCCTCACGCCATTTAGAGCCCCAGATAGCTGATCCCTGAAGCACTGCATCCGGCAGGACGGAATTTACGCGGATACCAAATTCTCCTCCTTCAGCAGCGATGCACCTTGCCAGATGTGCTTCCAGCGCTTTTACTGAACTATAGGCGGCTGCGCTTTTGCCTGCGTAAATTGAGTTTTTTGAGCCGATGAAGACCATGCTTCCGCCAATCGACTGCTCTTTCATCTGATTGAAAGCTTCACGGGCAACCAGGAAATAGCCTTTTCCGAGAACATTCATATTCAAATCCCATTCTTTTAACGTGGTTTCCCCGAATGGGCTTGAAGTTGCGAGTCCGGCATTATTGACAATGATGTCCACTCCGCCAAAAGCCAGGGCGGTTCTTCTGAACGCTTCCTGAACCTGCTCTTCGCTGGTTACATCCATCTTGACGGCAAGCGCACGTCCTTCGCCAAACTTCCCGTTGATTTCAGCGGCTACTTTTTCTGCACCTTCAAGATTAAGGTCTGCCAATACCACATGTGCGCCGGAAGCTGCGAATTGCCGGCAAGTTTCACTGCCTATCCCGCCTGCCCCTCCTGTGACAAAAGCCACTTTTCTGGAAAATTCCGCTTCTGCTGGAGCCAGCGAAAGTTTGTACAGTTCCAGCGGCCAGTATTCGATGTTATAGGATTCATTTTCATTCAGCGATACGAATTTGCCGAGCGCCTCCGCACCCTTCATCACTGATATCGCACGGTGGTACAGGGCCCCGCTGACGTTTGCCATGGTCACATTCTTTCCGGAATTCACCATTCCGATTCCTGGAATCAGGATGACCCGCGGTGCCGGTTCAAACATGATATCCCCTTCGTTTTTATTGCGTTCAAAATACGCTTTGTACTCTTCCTTGAAGTTCTCGATGCCAACTTTAACCGCTTCAGCAAGCTGCTCTGCATTTTTTGTTGCAGGATCCCACTCGACAAACAGCGGCTTCATCTTTGTATGTACCAAATGATCCGGGCATGCAGCTCCCACTTGAGACAGCCCGGCAGCATCGTGGCTGTTGACGAATTCGAGTACATCTTCAGCTGAGTCATAAGTTAAAAGCATTTTCTTGTCGTCGCTGACTGCTCCGCGAATTACAGGCATCACTTTCGAAAGGATATTTCTCCGGTCTTCGTCCGTCAAAGCATCGTATTTCTTTCCGCCGAAAACAGGCTCTTCTTTTAAACGCGAGTTGATGAAACTCTCGGCTTCACTAATCACTGATATTGTTTTATCGTAACTTTCTTTTGCCGTTTCTCCCCAAACCACTAAACCGTGTTTTTCCATCAGCACAAGGTCAGCATCCGGGTGGTTTTTCACGCCTTCGGCAATCATCTTCGAAAGTGTGAAACCAGGACGAACATAAGGAACCCAGACAAAGCGGTCACCAAAGATTTCTTTTGCCAATTCTTGTCCATTATCGGCGCAGCATAAACTGATGATGGCATCCGGGTGGGTATGGTCTACATGTTTAAAAGGCAGGAATGCATGAAGCAAAGTTTCTATGGATGCCCGGGGATGCGTGCTGTCAATCACGCAATGCGTCAGGTAGTTCACCATTTCTTCGTCCGTCATTTCCTCTCGCTCGGCCAAAGGGCGAATGTCCTCCAGATTTAATCCGGTAAAATTTTGCGCTCCCATCGTGGCAAGATCCGAGCCGCTCCCTTTTACCCACATCACTTCAATTTCTCGGCCGCGAAAATCTGTTTCTGTGGTTTTCATCGAAGTGTTGCCTCCACCCCAGTTGCAGACTGCACGATCAGAACCCAGTAAGTTGGAGCGATAAACCAATTCGCTTAATCCCTCATTTAATGTGGCTGCTTTTTCTTCATTCCATAAGTTCTGTACCATAAATACCTCCAGTAAACTTTTATTTTCGATAAGGAACGTATTCCTTCCTTATATATAGGGTTGTTTTGCTTAGCCGGACTTTACTGAAAGAGCGACAAAGAAAGACAATTATTTTCATTTTTTCTGGTAAACCTAAAACATCCCTTGATTTTTTTCGTTTCAACTGATTAAAAATAAGTAAAACGGTAATTCTACCTTAAGTAAAAAACTTCCTTCAACGGACTGATTGGTTCTGCTTCATTAAAATCAAAGGACCCCTGAACCATTTCGGACGTGATGGCATTCCATCGATTGCACACGTCGCTGTCTGCAATATACGCAAACGCTTTATCCACATCGTCACATTCAAAACAATAAAAAAATTGGTTGCCATTCTGGAAAATCGAATAATTGCTGATTCCTGCTTTGGTATGTTCTTCGAGTACTTCCTTCCAGGGGTTTTCGTGAAGTTGCACATAATCTTCCAAAGCTTCTTCTTTGATCCGCCAAGTCCAAGCAAACTTATTACTTGTTTCCATTAAGCTGCCTCCTGAAAGTAATAGATTTTATCTAGGTTCCATAAAAGATGACTGGCGGAAAACTGTGAATCTGTCTCCCGCCAATCTCATTTTTCAAATAAACCCGGATTGTTCTTTAAATTTAATAGACTTCTTTCCATTCACCGATATTATCTTTATCAAAGCGGAATGGTTCACCAAGCATAACTTGAGTACCTTCACCGTCTTCGACAATTTCTTTTTCACCGAGTCGCCCTGCTTCGAAAGTTTCTCCAAGCGCTCCTGTGATGTCACCTTCAACCAATGCCACAGCTGTCATACCCGCCCCATAGCCTACATCAATCGGGTTCCACAGGAACATCGCCGGAGAAACACCATTTTCAATGTAAGTTGCCATTTCACTCGGCAATCCAAGACCAGTCAGAATCACTTTTCCAGCTAACCCTTTATCAGTCAGAACTTTACCCGCAGCCGCTATACCTACAGTTGTAGGAGATACGATTGCCTTTAGATCCGGATATTGCAGCAGCAATGCTTCTGCTTCAGAAGTACTCTTGTCGCGCAAGTCATCGCCATAAGCAACTTTTACCAGTTCGATATTTTCATATTCCGGTTTTTCAAGTTCTTTTTTCATCCACTCAATCCAAAGGTTCTGGTTCGCCGCCTGGGATGTGGCACTCAAGACAGCAATTTGTCCTTCTCCGTCAATCATTTCAGAAACTGCCTGAATCTGTGTGCGGCCGATAAGCTCAGGGTCTGCCTGGTTAACGTGCACCATACGGCTCTCCGGGTTTACAGCTGAGTCAGCGGAAAGCACTTTGATGCCTGCGTCCATCGCTTTTTCCAAAACCGGCTGAAGTGCGTCAATATCATTTCCTGTTATTAAAATCGAATCCACCTGCTGTGTGATCAACTGTTCGACAATTTGAATCTGCCCTTCAGCTGTCGGCTGATCAGGAGCACGAAGAATAACTTCGCCGCCAGCTTCCTTGATGGCTTCTTCAAAACCATCCATCATTTTTTCGCCATATGGATTTCCTGTATTCTTAAATACCATGGCATAAGTCGGTTTTCCATCAGTTCCACCGCCAGCAGCAGCTTCCTCGCCGCCCGGTGCTGCATCTTCATTTCCACAAGCTGCAAGCAATCCGACAGCCAAACCAACTACTGCCCATTTTGATAGGATTTTCTTCATTTCTTTCGCCCCTTTGATTGTATTTGTATACTTAACCGGCATTTTGCCGTTAGCAACCTATTCCAACTTCCTCTTGCTTCCTGACTTTTTGAATTTCCAGTTCACCTTCATCTTCGGAACCGCTACAGAAACCAGCAATAACAGACCGATAATTATGAGCATCGTCTGAGAAGGGATATTGATCAGCCCTAAACCGTACTGGAGATAGCCGATGATGAAAACGGCAATAATGGCACCAATCATACGCCCCTTGCCTCCGGCAGTACTGATTCCTCCCAAGGCGACCATCGCAATTACATCCAGCTCGTACATCATGGCTACGTTCGGGCGTGTACTGCCCATGCGTGACGCCAGGAATATAGCTGTAATTGCAGCCATCAGGCCAGCCAGGGTGAAGACAATCACTTTTATCCTATCAACCCGAACTCCGGAAAAGCGGCTGGCTGTATCGTTGTTCCCCATGGCATATACCTGTCTGCCGAATGTAGTCTTATGGAGCAGAAGTGTGAAAACAATGGCAAGGATGGTGAACGCGATTAAGATGAACGGAATGCCCGCTACACTTCCCCATCCGAAAAAACTGAACCATTCAGGAAAATTGCCAGAAGCCTGATCCTCTAAAATAACGTAGGCAATTCCCCGATAGAGAATCATGGTCGCCAAAGTTACAATAACGGCCGATAACTCCTTGAACTTCACAATCAGTAATCCATTTATCAATCCACATAATGCGCCAACCAGTAAACAAATTACGAGGGCAGCACCCATGGGCACGTTCAAAGTGTTGTAAAGAGTCGCCATGATCACTGATGACAATGCGACTGTAGAACCCACCGATATATCTATATCCCTTAAAATCATGATCATGACCATCGGGAATACGATAAATCCTTTATCCAGAAAAACCATTGTTGCATCTCTAAGCCCTGCTGCATTCAAGAAATAGGGGGATAGAGAAGTGTTGATTACGATAACCAGGAGGAACACCAGAATCAGCAGCCATTCCCATTGGAGGAAAAATTTCTTCAGTGAGAATTCCTGCTTGTTTTTCAGTGTTCTCTGAACATACTCATTTTGATCGAGAGTTCTCTGTTCCATAGTCATATCTTCCTCCTCAGCAGATTATTTCTGTCCACTCCACGCTTAACAAGCGCATTTACAATTACAGCAAATAGGATAATTGCGCCTTGTATCGCGCTTTGCCAGAACGGAGAAACATTCATCAAAGGAAGGGCGTTATTCATGATCCCCAATAATACAGCTCCTAAAATAACACCTGAAATCTTTCCGGATCCGCCGGCGATGCTCACACCGCCGAGAATGCATGCCGCGATAACCGTCAACTCAAAGCCCGAAGCCGTGTCGCCTTGTGCCGACGCGAATTTAGAAACCCAGAGAACTCCTGACAAACCAGCCAGTCCGCCCATAATCGAGTAAACAATGACCAGAATTTTCGTTTGGTTAATACCACTGACTTTTGCAGATTCCGGATTGCTTCCCACCGCATAAATCTGTCTGCCTGTTCGAGTATGATTGATAAAATAAAAAGCGATGATATAAATAATGATCGCTATGAAAACCAGTGTATTGATACCGAGAATACTGCTGGTTGCTATAGATACAAAGCTCTCGGACATTTGGTAGGAACTGATCCATTGCCCGTCACTTATCGTGTATGTCATCCCCCTAAAAATGTTCATCATTGCCAAAGTGGCGATGATTGGCAGAATCCCTATTTTGGAGACCAGAAATCCGATTGTAACCCCGCATACCGTCCCAATGCCGATTCCCATTAAAATGGCAAGAAGCGGATGCAGCCCGCTGTACACGCTGACAGTCTGTGCAACCAGCATTCCGGATAACGCAAGCGTTGCTCCGATCGACAAATCAATTCCCCTCGTTATCAGGACCAGCATCATTCCCAGAGCAAGAATACTCAGGATTGCAGTGTTGGTGATCATATCCGTCAAATTGCCGAGCGTCATGAAGCTGGGATTTTTTATCTGCACTACAATACATAGCAGAATAATAAATGCCAGCAAACCCAATTCGCGGAATTTAGATATTGCTGCCAGTTTTGAAGCTTTTTTCTCTTGCTGAAGCTCATTCGAACTTTCTACTGCTGTTTCGGCCATACATACTCACCCCCATCCCTACTTTTTTATCCGGCGTTTTTTTCAGTTGAATCTGTCATGGATGCTTCAAGAATTGCTTCTTGTGTAGCGATTGCCCGATTTAAAATTTTCACGATTCTTCCGGCTCGCATAACGGCAATCCGATCACTCATTCCAATAACCTCTGGCATTTCAGAGGAAATCATGATAATTCCATAGCCTTGAGATGCCAATTCGTTGATAATTTCGTAAATTGCTGATTTGGCTCCGACATCAACACCTTTTGTCGGTTCATCCAGGATAATGATGTCTAATTCAGCAGTCAGCAGTTTGGCGACTGCCACTTTTTGCTGATTCCCTCCCGACAGCGAACTCACCAGATCGAAAATGCTATTGGCTTTCACATGGACTTTCTCAGCTAATTCCTTGGCGATGGCAAACTCTTTCTTATCTCTCAGCCAGCCTTTGTTCCCTATAGCGCTCAGTGCCGATAAAGAGATATTTCTCCCAATGCTCCATTGAAGCACCAACCCCTGCTTTTGCCTGTCTTCAGGCAAATAACCGATTCCCAGCCTAATGGCTTCTTTCGGGCTTTGAATTTTCACTTTTTCTCCGTTTAGCACGATCGAGCCCTTATCGTAGGGCATGATCCCAAAAAGCGACTGGCATACTTCTGTCCTGCCGGCCCCCACAAGACCAGTCAAACCAAGGATCTCTCCTTTATGCAGGGTAAACGACACATCAGCAAAATAACCCGCTTTCCCCAACCCTTCCACTTCCAAAAGCTTTTCACCGATTTCTCCTTTTCTCTCCGGGAAAACCTGGTTGATTTCACGCCCAACCATCGCTATGATCAAATCTTCATTCGAAATTTCTTCTATTCCCCATGATCCGATATATTTTGAATCACGCAGTACAGTCACTTGTGACGCCAGCCTGTACATATCTTCGAAGCGGTGTGAGATGAAGATTATGGAAGCGCCCTGGTCCCGTAAGTTTTCCGTAATCTTATACAACTCTTCGCTTTCCCGTGAAGTCAACGCTGCGGTAGGTTCATCCATGATGATGATTTTCGCCTTAGTTGAAATTGCTTTTGCTATCTCAACAATCTGCTGCTGGGCGACACTCAAAGCACCCATTTCAGATTTCGGATCGATTGAAGAACCCAAAGATCTCAGAATTTTTTTTGCTTCGTCATGCATTTCCTTCCATAATATACGTCCTGTAAATTTCTGGATCCTTTCATGGCCCATGAAAATATTCTCTGTCACACTCAAATCCGGGTAACTGGTAACATGCTGATAAATAGCAGCAATCCCTTTTTCCTGAGCATCGTTCGGGTTTGAGAATTCCACTCTTTCACCATTCAGGAACATTTCTCCTTCGTTCGGGGCATGGACTCCTGTGATTACTTTTATAAATGTGGATTTTCCTGCACCGTTTTCTCCCATCAATGCATGGATTTGCCCTGGCTTTAGTTTAAAATCGACATTATCCAATGCCCTAACTCCAGGAAACTCCTTCGTAATACCCTTTAACTCAAGAACATAGTCAGACATTTACTCACTCCTCATCCTCAGACTCTTATGTCTCCGCCAATGATAGCGCTTTCAATAAGTTTATTACGCAGGGACTTTTTCAGAAAGGAGAGAATATTCGGATAAAGGAGGGTATTTCTCTGTTTATGTCCGTTTATGCCCAGAAAAACAAAAAAACCTCCATTTTGGAGGTTAAATTGGCCGCATTAAATTTTCCCTGTATTTGGACGGAAGTTCTCCGTAATGTTTTTTGAATAATTTGCTGAAATATTTTGTATCAGCGTATCCGACTTGTTCCGAGATTTCATAAATCTTCAAATTGGTGCCAAGAAGAAGCCCTCTTGCTTTGTAGATACGGCTTCTTGTGACAAAATCCAGAACTGTCTCCCCCGTTTCACTTTTAAAGAATTCACAGAAATAAGTGGGATTCATGTAGATATGGGAAGCAATTTTTTCGATAGTAATGTTTTCCTTCAAATTCTCCAGAATCCACTGCTTTGCCACCTGTACCTCGTCATGCACTTTTTCTTTGTCCAGTACAGAAAGTTTTTGGAACACATCCAAAATCATCTTCTCCAACTCTGTGCGCAACTCATCCATATTCGCAGCTTTTTTAAGCAAATCTGCAGTGTCCTGCAGATTCAATAACCCGGTGTTCAAACGGGGAGTAAACTTTATGCCATAATTGATCAACTGTATACTGAGCGATTGAAGAAAAAACTCCACCTCGCTGGAAAGTCTTAATGATTGCAGTCCATCAACAAACTGACTAAGCTGCTTTTTCAATTCTTTTTCATTCATATTCTCCAGGGCCTGGATAATTTTCAGTATAAATTGCTGCAGCTCACCGGCATTTTCTATTTCACTTTTCTGCTGCAGATCTATATTCATCTCCTGCTGCAGAATTTGGCTGCTTCCAAAAACTGGACGGTACTGCATTAGCGACAGGACATCCCGGCTCATTGGCTGCAATAAAGCCAGCTCCGTAAAACTCCGACTGATGGCCATTGAGTTCGATAAAGGAATCGTACATAGAACATTTTTCTGCATCAACTTTGTGAAATTATAGATTTTTTCCCTGAAAGTTTCTATCTCTTCGTTTTCGTTACTGCATAATAAGATCCACCAGGAAGAATCTTCCCCTCTCCACTTCCAGAACTTTCTTCCGCTTTCCGCCAGCATTTCTTCTATAATATTTTCATTAGCCAACATCCATGTAATCCACTCTTCCCGGGACATCAGCCGGGAATAATTGGAGGATTGGTCGATTGAAATATAAACCAGCATATAATTCCCCTCAGGAAAATCCTTCGTCCAATCAAATAAGGAAACTTCAAGTTCAAACCCTTTTGACACTTCGCTGAGCTTTTCCACCTGCTTCATATATGCAAATTTTGCAGTCTGGGCTTTAACCTCTTCTTCTCTCTCCTGTTCCTTCCATTGATTCATAATTTTTTCTTTAAGTGCCTCAAGCTGTTTCTTGAATTCCACCCGGTCTATCGGCTTTAATATGTAGTCCAGTGCCCCTTCCCGCATCGCTGTCTGGAGATAGCTGAAATCATCAAATCCACTGATGACCACCGGGTTGAAAGCCGTTCTTTTCTTCATCTCCCTGATCAGCGTAAGACCATCCACCGAAGGCATCCGTATATCCGTTATTAAAACATTAAAATCAATCGGCTGTTTATCATAGGCTTCAAGTAATTCACGGCCGTCTCCATAGACCGCGACAACTTGCCACTCCTCTCCGGCAGCCAGGACCAGCTTTTCAATCCCGCGTCGAATCCGGCTTTCATCGTCTACAATGATTGTTTTAATTTTTCTTGAGTTCATTGTGATCTCCTCCCCTGTCTTTCAATAACGCTGGGATTCTAATTTGAACGTCAGTTCCCTGATTTAGGCTGCTCGATAATGTCAGACCATATGTGCTGCCAAAATTAATGAGGATACGGGCCTGAACGTTCATTAAACCGAAATGATCATCACGTTTTGACATTGATCCTGCCTCGAGCATAAGGTTGATGTCCGCCAGCTTTTCCGGTTGGATACCGGAACCGTCGTCGCGCACTCCGAAGATGATTTCTTCCGTTCCGTCATTTCGACGTTCCCTTCTGACACTGATGTGTATATGCGTTTTATTGCCATATACAAGGCCATGCTTAATCGCATTTTCAATAAGCGGCTGGAGGATGAATTTGGGTGTGCCGTATTGCTCCGTATCCAGTTCTGTCTCAATAGCAAAATCCAATTTCTCTTCAAAGCGGATTTTTTGAATGGTCAGGTAATCCTTGACATGGGACAGTTCATCCGAAATTGTTACTACATCCTCTTTGTTTCCTATTGAGAATCGCAACATGCGACCGAGCAGGGTAACCATTTCAATGACCGTATCTTTTTCGTCGTCTTCAACCGACATGGCGATCGTTTCCAATGTGTTGTACATAAAATGAGGATTGATCTGTGATTGCAAAGCATATAACTCTGCTTCTTTCTGTTTCAATTCAATCTGGTAGTTTTTACGGATCAGATCTTTTATTTCCAACACCATTGAATTGAAATTATTGGCCAATATCCCGACTTCGTCTGTTGAGCCAGCCGGCAAATCAACGTCAAAATCTCCCTGCTCGACTTTTTTCATAACATTGGTCAGCTGATTAAGCGGCCTTGACACATTCCATGCCAGCAAAATGGAGATAGCGGTGCTGATCAAAACAAAAATCAAAAAAACAATAATCGTTACATTTCGGACCAGATCGGTTCTTTCCGTTAAATTGCTTACCAATATACTGTGTGCCAGAATCCAATCCGTTTCTTGCAGATAATTTAAACTAATCAAACGGCTTTCATCTTCCTGTACAGTTCGAAAACTGCCGTCAATTTTAGGATAATCAGCGGATTCACGATCTGTTTCACGGATCATTGAAGGATCCGTATGATAAATAATGCGTCCATTTTTATCCATCATCCATAAATTAGCATTTCCTTCATCATTCAATTCATCAACTACTTTTTTAAAAAATGTGCTTTCCACTGCAATCATGACCGTTCCCAAATCCGTCCTGTTTTCCAGGTCATTAAGCTGCTTCATGATAAGAATGAAAGGCGGATCTCCTTCAAAACGAAGTGAAGTCTGATGTGGCAAAAGAAAAACCTCTTCGCCGTTAAGTTCAATATTTTGCCCATAGGAAAGCGATTGATCCAGTCCAAAATTGGAATATGGGATTTTCGTACTTTGAAAAATGCGGTCTTTTGACAACACAAAGACCCCCAGAATATCCGGACTTTCACCATTAATGAAGTTCCTGGACAGGTAAGTATTTACTGTAAATTCATCCTGCATAAGCGACGAGCGGTTTTGAAGCGCATCATTCCTCAGGATTTCCACAATCTGATCCGAATTATAAAGCACCTCAGGCAGGCTGCTGATTTCCCTGATTTGGTTTGCTATGTTTTCATTAGCCTGGTCCAGGAGTTTGGGGATATATTCTCCCACTTGTTCTTCTATTGATGCTGTGTATTGGTTGTATGCAATGTATCCTAATAATGACATTGGTATAAACGTCAACAGGAAGTATGTAACTATAAGTTTGGTTCGCAGTCTGTAGTTCTTAAATCGCCAGGCTTTAGAAATCATATTGATCCACATTTCCCGCCGTGAAATCCATCGGCTCTCCCATAATGACCATGTCATCAACCATCCTTATGTTTCCTACCTTGCGGATTTCCTGCCAATCGTAGGGATCGATGCCTTTCAGAGAATTATTCGCAAGCATTACTGTTAAATAACCTAATTTCTTGGGACTCCATAACGTTACAATCTGTGCGGATCCGTCTTTCAGGTATTCATTCATCGGATTCGGTGTAGACAATCCGACAACTGCCACTTCGCCTTCCCGCTCAAGTTCCTTGACTGCCTTTGCTGCCGCTGGAGGGCCGACTGATGAATTTCCGATAATACCTTTCAGGTCCGGATATTTCTCCAACAGATTTAAGGCTGAGGCGTAGGCCATTTGAGGATTGTCATCGTTAGCCGCCACTTCCACCAGAGTCATTTCCGGATAATATTCTTTTTGCTGAATTTTAATCCAATGAAGCCACTCGTTTAGATTTGAAGCCGTTAAAGCCCCAGTCATGATAGCAAATTCTCCTTTTTCACCCGTGTTCCAGGCAAGGATGTCCATCAGATGGCGGCCAAGTGTTTCAGGATCGACCATATTGATGAAAAAGTCCCTTGCATGCGGAAGAGTATCAGCGTCCCAAGTGATTACTTTGATGCCTTTTCCTTTCGCTTCAAGCAAAATCGGTGCCAACTTTTCCGGATCATTTACTGACACAGCGATGGCATCAACCCCATCTTCAATCAATTCTTCAATAATTATTATCTGCTGCTCAGCATCAGCGAAAGCAGGTCCTGTAAAAATAACGTTGATGCCTAAATCCTTAGCAGCTTCAAGCGCTCCCTCTTCCGCTGCATTAAAATAAGGAATATTAGCTACTTTCGGCACCACTGCAATCGTAATTTCCCTACTTCTGTCTGCATCGGTTTCCTCATAGGCAACTTTATCCAGCGTATAAATAACATCATATTTTTCCGAGCTATCCGGCGGCATAGAGCAAGCGCTAACAATCAACAAAATACACACTAGGTAAAAAAGTATTTTTAAAGCTTTCAACTTACCACACCTCGCTCCCCGGGCAATCTAGCTGCATTGGTTAAAACTGTCTATTTGTTCTTATATTAGCATTATTCTGATAACTATTCTTTATTTTTTATAAAGGAAATAATAAAAAGAGTGACTGCAGGCAGTCACTCAAAAATTTTTGCTCTTTATAAAGTCACAGTTTTGCAAGCCAGCAATTCGCCGACTTTCCGGAAAATTTCAGTATTCCTGCCTACTGACATGGCGAAGTGATGTGTCGGCGCTTCCATAAACCATTCTTCCATGAATTGATCTGGATGCTTTCCGAATTTCACAGGAGTTTGAGTATTGCCGACATGGATGATTTCTCCATCCGTCGATTCTCCTTCACTGATAATCAGTTTAAGATTTCCATCTCCGGTTTGTGTGACATTCAAAAGCGTTACCGGTCCGGTACGTACTTTGGCTTCAACCGAAACTCCGGTTCCCTGCTTGCCATGATACAATCCCATTCCACGGAGAATTGGCTTGCCTTCCGAAATTGCGATATGGAAAGGACCGTCATGGCCCAATAAAAGCGTTTCATCGTCGTAGTCCACCGTCATCACTTCCGAAAAACTTCCTCCGGTTCCCAGGATATCGGCAATTTTCATGGCAATAGCAGTCTTCAAATCTCCTTCGCCAGAGCAAGGGATTCCTTTAGCCGTTAGTAAGGAATGACCAATAATGAAACCGGATTGCAGTTTTTCAAAATAGCTGCCGGGCTCGCCATGATAATAATAAGTCAACGCATCCAAATCGAACTCTTTGACCATTTTCTCTTGGGCTGCTGCGACTTTACAGGACCAGTCCAATTGTTCCTGTGTCGGCTTTCTGGCAATCGGATCAGAAGGGGAATCACCACTGATTTCGAACATCCGCTCGACTTCTTCCAGCTTCCGCTTTACATCCATGTCGGTGACATCTTTCATCATCTTATCGAGGTCGCCCATCTCCAGAACTTCCACATGGAGACCTGTCTGTGCCTGTATCATTGTAAAGTCACTGTACATATCAAGCATCCCATTATAGGTATTCCCCAAAAATCCGAATCGGCTTTCTCGCAGAGTACGTGGAACAGCAGCCGCACGAATCCACTCTTCAATCTTTTTCCACGCTCGTGTCGCTTCCATACGGTGGCTGGTCTTTTCATCAGCCAGCGAAATTTCAGGTGTCTCTTCCAATCCAAGCAAGCCGCTGACCAGGCGAAACGGAATTTTCGCACGGTTAAATGCATTTGCGATTTCAGGAACCGGGCATGCACCGCAATGGGCAAGCCACTCTCCAGTCGTTGTATCCCTGTAGTTGATCCTGGCTGTCGGCTGCAGATTCAGAATTATAACAGGCGCCTTGCAGATTTGGTGGACCGGCAATACGGCTGAACTTGTTGAATAGGTGGCAGAGTGGCAAAAAATCAGGTCGACATTCTGCTCATTGAACCAATACCCTGCTTTTCTCGCTTCTGATTCCGTATCCACCAATCCATAATTCACTACATCCCCATGCACGGACATCTTTTTTTCAAGAAATTTACCATATTCCTCAATTCGTTCCTTTAACCCTGGAAACTGGTTCCAATATGCCTTCAAGCCAATTGTATAAATCCCTATTCGTGCTTTTTTTGCCGGTTTTAGCGCTTCAAACTCCATCTATTCATCCCCTTTTTTACTGAAATAACAGAATTACTTTGATTGTATCCGTTTACAAATATTGATACATCCTATAATATTGTCTGAAAATAACAGAATATTGCGGAGGTTTAAGATGACGAAGCATTATCGTGAAAAGGCGGCTCATAACTGGTCAGAAGATTCTATCCGGCTGATCACCACGCCCAGCCGGTCAGCAAAAAGCTCTTTTTTCTATGTGGAAGAAGCCGGTTACTTTCAAACTAAGCCGGGGTATTTCACCGAACGAGAAAAGCTGAACTCCTATTTCATTGTCTACACATTAGACGGAAAAGGTTTTTTAACTTACCATGGTCACAAATACAAATTGCAAAAAAATCAGGCATTTTTTATTTCCTGCATGGATTATCAGCATTATGAGACTGATCAAGAGGAACTATGGGAATTTAACTGGGTCCACCTCAATGGTTCCTCAATCAGTGATTACTATCACTATTTTCAATCTGCTGATTCCCCCGTCGTAACTATCAAGAATTCAAGTGACTTCAAATCATCTTTTCAGCAATTAATCCAGAACCACCAGAATTTCACCGCTCATTCTGAACCTATAAGTTCCAAACTGCTGACTGACCTGCTAACTGAATTGCTGTGTTCTATTCACAGTAAATTCGAAACTGAAACTTATATCCCCGACACTATGCAAGCAATAATCCGATACCTTGAAAAGTATTTCAACACCGCTGTATCCCTTGATCATCTGGCGGCCCGCTTCAACCTCAGCAAGTACCACTTGGCGAGAGAATTCAAAAAATATGCAGGAATCAGTCCCCATGAGTTCCTCATCACCTGCCGGATTACTTATGCGAAAAATGCTCTCAAGTATTCCAATGATTCCATTTCTGAGATTGCCGAAGATGCAGGCATCCCAAATGTCAGCCATTTTATCAATTTGTTCAAAGATCGTGAAGGCACCACTCCTCTTGCATACCGAAAGAAATGGCGGA
The DNA here is from genome assembly GCF_003289955.1 of Planococcus halotolerans. GTDB lineage: Bacteria > Bacillota > Bacilli > Bacillales_A > Planococcaceae > Planococcus > Planococcus halotolerans. Next base: position 536,678 of record NZ_QLZR01000001.1, read on the forward strand.
TTTGATATAGCAGGGAAATGCTTAAATAAAAAAGTTCCAGTGATTACTATAAGCCAATCTTTAATTTTTTCAAAAACGTATTATAATGCCGCCATTTGCCGCTGAACATTGGGGAGAGACAGCCCGCTCCTTCATGCAGCGGATCTCTCCTGAAGCACGGATCGACATACTGGGAGGCCATTTAATGCTTTGGGAACACAGCGAGAAGTTCAATGAAATACTCGAAAGTTTTTTGAAGAGCGATGCCTAGGCGTTGTTTTTTTTTACGTTCATATAAATATTGAGGGGATTGTATAGGCATTTATGATCTAATCGGTTGCTTTACTCGTATTGCATAGAAGACTTCGTCTTATATCTTCACTTTCTGGTTTATCAAATACTGAATGGGGGTAGTTGTTAATTAGGTCTTAATGCTTATTATTTCCAATTCGTTTTTAGCGTATAGTCCTATTATAAACTGAAAAATAACCTGAAGAATGAATTCAGCATCTCTGAGAAAGCAGGATTTCACATGCGGAAAAATTACAGTGTTTATATGTTTGGAGCCTTTTTGGGAACAGGTTCGCTTATTGGACTTGCTTTCGCCTCTATCGTTCGATTCCTTATAGCGGTGCCGGAAAACGAAGTCTTGTCTCTGTATTTATTGGCGCTTGGAGCCGGTTTGGTTAGTGGCGCTGCTAGTTTTTTAATAAATTATTCTTTTATTCGTTCGATCATCGGGCATTTTAGGGAAGTCCTCGCCCGCATTCATGAAGAAGATTACAGAGCACGCGTGAATTTCTCAGGCGGTGATATGATCGGTTTACTGGCAGATGACGTGAATTGCGCACTTGAACATCTGGAAGAGAAAAATGACGAAGTGCTTCACGACGAGTTGACCGGCTTGCCGAACCGGCAATTTCTAAAGCAGTATCACCGGAAAAATTCAGGCTGGCTGGCTCAACAGAAGACCGCCTTTCTGTTCTTTGATCTGGATAAGTTCAAGGAAATCAACGACCAGTACGGCCACCTCTATGGAGATAAAGTTCTGATAGAAGTTGCAGGAAGGATAAGAGCTGCTCTGGCTGAAGATGAATTCCTGGTGAGGCTGAGCGGTGATGAATTTCTTCTTGTCGCCAAGCTATCAGAAGATTGCAAGGGCAAAGACCTTGCCGAACAATTGATGGCGCTTTTCTTTGAACCTTTCAATATCAACGGCACCTTGCAGCAGCTGCATACCAGCATCGGCGTAAGCAATGCGCCCACTGACGGCGAGAATCTGGCCGACCTGATCCGCAAGGCTGATTTCGCCATGTACAAAGCCAAGAAACAGGAAGGGCTTTCTTATTATCTGTTTCAACAGCAAGGTGAAGTTCATGTGGCGGAGATGGTTGAGCGTTGTTGATGCTCGGTATTCTACTCATTCAATTTCTGATCGGTTCTTAAAACTGCAATAGAAAAGAGACAGCTCTAATGGGATTAAAACCATTTGAACTGTCTCTTCTTTATTGTCCAGTGAAAAAATATTATACACCAGAATAAGACATAAATCCGCCATCCACAGGAACTGTGATGCCCGTTACAAAACCGGACATATTATCATCTGCCAGCCACAATAATGTGCCGAGCAAATCTTCCGGTTTACCGAAGCGTTTCATCGGTGTATGGGAAATAATCTTGTTGGATCTTTCTGTTAAGGATCCATCTTCATTGGTTAGAAGATTTTTGTTTTGTTCGGTAAGGAAAAACCCGGGAGCAATCGCGTTGACTCGCAGGCCAGCGTCTGCAAAATGGACCGCAAGCCATTGCGTCAGGTTTTCGATTCCCGCTTTTGCTGCACTGTATGCAGGAACTTTTGTCATGGGTGATGGCGCACTCATCGACGACATGTTAATAATGGTACATCCCTGGCGATTCACCATATCCTTAGCGAAAATCTGAGTCGGGATTAAAGTTCCCATAATGTTCAAATCGAAGACAAAGCCAAAACCTTCTTTGGTTAAGTCGAAAAATGTCTTGGTGTTTTCTTTATCCAGGTCTTCGGAGCTGAAAGTTTCGTTTGTGGTAATCCCTTCAGGATGGTTACCGCCCGCTCCGTTAATCAGGATATCGCATTTGCCGAATTTCTCTGTGACTTCAGCATGCGCCTGTTTAACGCTTTCCTCATTCAAAACATCACAGGCTATGGCAATCGCTATGCCGCCCGCATTTATGATGTCTTCTTCCACTGCTTTGCCTTTTTCAGCCGTCCGGTTCAATATAGCCACTTTGGCTCCCTGCCGTCCGAGTTCACGTGCCATCGCACTGCAAAGAACACCGCTGCCGCCGGTGACGACAGCAACTTTCCCTTTAAAATTACCGTTCAGTTCAAGCATTCTTCACACCTCTTTCCGTTCTTTCAAGCGAATCCCAGATTCCCCAAAGATACATGATTCCGAGAGCCCGGTCATATAAACCATAGCCGGGCCTGCAGACTTCATCCCAAATATGCCGTCCGTGGTCCGGTCGAGTGTAACCCGTATAGCCGATATCATGGAATGCTTTGACAATACCGTATATATCCAGGGATCCGTCACTTGTTTTATGTGACGTCTCGATGAAATCGCCGTTGTCATAGTGCTTTAAATTCCGGATATGGGCAAAATGAATCCGGTCGCCGAATTCCCGGATGATTTCCGGTATATCATTTGCCGGATTGGCACCCAGTGAACCGCTGCATAACGTAATGCCGTTGTATAGATTATCCACCAGCCCTAGAAACTTCCGGATATTCTCCTTACTGGTGATGATGCGCGGCAAACCGAAAACGGACCACGGCGGATCATCTGGATGGATTGCCATTCGGATGTCATTTTCTTCTGCAACAGGGATAATCTCTTCCAGGAAGTACTTCAGGTTTTCCCATAGCTTTTCTTCAGATACTTTTTCATAGGCAGCAAACAGATCTGTCAGCTGATTTAGGCGTTCCGGTTCCCAGCCTGGCATGGAAAAGTCTTTATTCTTTAATACGTTTTCCACTAGATCCATCGGGAGCATATTATCAACTTTCGCTTTTTCGTAAAACAGAGCCGTCGAACCATCTTCCATTTCCTTGAACATGTCAGTCCGGATCCAGTCGAAGACAGGCATGAAATTATAGCAGATTACTTTTACGCCGACTTTTGCCAGTTCACGGATCGTTTCTTTATAGTTCTCAATGTAGCTGTCTCTGCTTTCAAGACCAAGCTTAATATCTTCGTGGACATTGACACTTTCCACTACATCAATATTAAAACCGTAGCGGTCCGCCTGTTCTTTTACTTCCCGGATTCTTTCGAGCGGCCATTTCTCTCCAGCCGCCACATCATGTAAAGCCCAAACTACTCCTGTTACACCCGGAATCTGCTTAATATGGGATAAGGGTATTGAGTCATCGTTTTCTCCAAACCACCTGAATGTCATCTGCATATTTATCACCTAACTGTTTTATGATTCTATCGCTAAATAATTATCAATATTTCTGTAGCATATATCTTTTATGATTTCTTCCAGCAGCTCGTAATCAGCCGGATATTCCCCGTTTTCAACCCAGCCCCCGATAACATTGCACAGGATCCGGCGGAAGTATTCATGGCGCGTATAGGAAAGAAAGCTTCTCGAATCCGTCAGCATTCCCACAAATCTGGATAACAGACCTGTGTTGGCCAACACTTTTATTTGGTCCACCATTCCATCCCGCTGATCGCCGAACCACCAAGCTGTACCAAATTGAATTTTGCCTGGAGTTTCTTCCTGGAAATTACCGATCATGGAGCCGATCATATAATTGTCGCGCGGATTCAAATTATAGATGATCGTTTTCGGCAAATTGTCTTCATAGGCCAACGAGTTCAATAGCTTCGATAAATCCTCAGCATATGTAAAATCTGCAATGGAATCAAAACCTGTATTCGGACCAACTTTCTCGAGCATTTTGGTATTCACAGCACGCAATGCACCAATGTGCAATTGCATGGCCCAGCCTTTTTCATGGTATAGTCTTCCCAATTCCTTCAATACGGCAGTTTTGTATTGAATAATCTCTTCTTTGGTCAATACTTCATTTGCTAAACCTTTAGTGAAGATACGGTTTAATTCATCTGTATCCGCTTCAATATAGAAGTTGGAATCCAGTCCATGGTCCGATAGCCTGCAGCCCGCATCATGGAAATATTGAACTCGGGCGGCAAGCCCTTCTTTGAAGTTTTCAAACGAAGACATTTCGATAGCGGTCAATGCACCCAGTTTTTCTGTCCACGTTTTGAAGCCGCTGCTTTCAACATTTAATGCCCCATCCGGACGGAAAGTCGGCAGGACGTGGATATCAAATGTGGGGTCTTCTTTGATTTCTTTATGATAAGCCAGATCATCCAGTGGGTCGTCGGTTGTGCAGAGACCTTTTACATTCGATTTTCTGATTAATTCTCTCGCGGTGAATTCTTCCGTCTGCAATAATCTATTGCAATGTTCCCATGCTTCTTCAGCAGTTTTAGCCGACAAGGTTTTGTGGAAGTCAAAATACCGTTTCAGTTCAAGGTGCGTCCAGTGATATAAAGGATTTCCCAAAGTGTATGGAACGGTCTCGGCCCATTTGAGAAATTTCTCTTTGTCCTCTGCGTCTCCTGTCACCAATTCTTCCGGGACACCGTTGCTGCGCAGGGCCCGCCATTTATAATGGTCGCCGTCCAGCCAAATCTCGGTCATATTGTCAAAAGATTTATTCTCTGCAATTTCTTTCGCAGTCAAATGGCAATGGTAGTCGAATATAGGCATAGCTGCCGCAAATTCGTGATACAGCTTTTTAGCCGTTTCAGTTTCCAATAAAAAGTCTTCATCCATAAACGCCTTCATGCTGATATTCCTCCTTGCCTGTATAAATCTAGTCCATCAATAATCCGCCATTGATTTCAATAATTTCACCCGTAATATAACCTGCGAAATCAGACGCCAGATACAAAGCCGCTCCGGCAATTTCATCCGGTGTTCCTTCTCGGCCCATTGGCACCTGTCCCGCCATATTCAGACGCAGCTCCGGTGTAGAATAGCGCTCATGAAAAGGCGTTGTGATAATACCAGGTGCAATGCCATTTACTCTGATGTTGTCTCCTGCCAATTCTTTGGCTAAACCTCTTGTCAGCGTGCTGACTGCAGCTTTAGCTGAAGCGTAGGCTACTGCACCACCGCCACCGCCGTTTCTGGCAGCAATGGATGTCATATTAATAATGGAGCCTTTTTCCTGTGTGCGCATCAGCGGAAGAACCGCTTGTGTGACATAGACAACAGAAGAAAAGTTAACGTCGATAATCCGCTGCAGAGTTTCTGCATCTATCTCTTCGATTTTAGCGCGCTTGACCATCGTGCCGGCGTTATTCACCAAAATATCTATCTTGTTGAATTTTTCTTTTATCGTCTCGGTCATTTGGCTGACTTGCTGGCGGTCTGTTACATCTCCCATAACAAGAATCGCCTCTGCGCCTTTTTCTTTTACTGCTTCTAGCGTCTTCTCAGCGTCTTCTTTATTGGAATTGCCATGTACAACCACCTTTGCGCCATTTTCAGCAAAATTGATGGCGATAGCCCGTCCAATTCCCGTGCTGCTTCCAGTTACCCAAACGACTTTATCGTTAAATGTGAACAATAATATTCCTCCTCAAAATCAGTAAACTGTATCCACTTACATCAGTAAATCAGGAATCCATAAGACAATCTGTGGAATGAAAACCAATAATAATACAAGAACGAGCACCCCAAGTATAAATGGAACAGACTCCTTGATATATTCCTCGATCGGCACTTTCATAATGGAAGTCGTCGTATACATCGTGACACCAACAGGCGGCGTCATACCGCCGAATGTAACGATAGTCATCATCAGAATCCCGAAATGTACCGGATCCACTCCAACTGTTTTGACAATCGGCAGGAATATCGGGGTTAATAACAACACCAGAACTGTTGATTCGATGAACATTCCAGCGAGTGCCAGGAACAAGAGAATCAGCAGTAGCATAAGCGTTTCGTTGCTCGTAACACCAATCAGAAATTCTGCTGCAGTCTGCGGCAGACGGTCATATGTAATCAGGAATCCAAGTATGGATGAAGTTGCGATGATCAATAGAATCGCTGCATTATCCAAAACGGATTGTTCAACCGATTTCACAAAGTTTTTCCATTTCAATTCCTTGTAAACAAAGAATCCAATGACCAATGCGTACATGACTGCAAAAGCTCCAGCTTCTGAAGCCGTGAATATGCCAAAACGGATACCCACTACCAGGATGACTGGAAACAAAAGAGCCCAAAAACTGTCACGGAATGAAATGACCACTTCTTTAAATGTCGCTCTTTTCAATTCGGTGTCCTGGTCATATCCACGTTTCTTCGCAACCGCGTAAGAAACGACCATCAAAACTGCCATCATTAAAATTCCGGGAATGATACCGGCGAGGAATAATCTGCCGATGGAAACTTGCCCGACATACCCGTAAAGAATCAATCCAATACTGGGTGGAATTGTGGCGGTAATCAGCGAGCTGATTGCGATAACAGAAGCTGAGTAACCACCTGAGTAGCCTCTTGCAACCATCTGGTGGCCAAGAATCCGGCTTTGCATTGCTGCATCAGCATTGGCGGAACCTGAAACACCACCCATAATGGTACTTAACACAATTGAAACGTGTGCCAGGCTGCCGACCAAGTGACCGGTAAGCGCATTGGCAAAACGAATCAGCCTTTTCGTGATTCCCGACGAGTTCATCAGATTTCCTGCCAAAATAAAGAATGGCACCGCCATCAAGGGAAACGACTGTGTTCCGGCCACCATTCTTTGAGTTACTATCTCAACAGGTAAATTGGGTTCGATAAGGAAAAAGGAAAGACTTGCTATACCGATTGCGAATGCTACCGGCATATTAAGAAACAGCATGATGAAAAAAATTATAGCGACCAGCAACATTTAACTCACTCCTTTGTAATCACTTAGCTGGATCAGTTTTCAATCGCATTATTTTCTCTTTCAGCTTTAAAGAGAGCGTAATGAACATCAGAAGACTTCCGATAGGAACTGCCAAAGTGACAAAAGAGTAACTTAATGGAAGGTTACTTATTAATCGGACGGAATTCTCAATACTCAGCTGTATGCCGAAAATGATTAAAAATATCAGAAAAGCCATGACCAGTATGGAAATAATAATTTCCAGAACCGCTCTTGCTTTATCGGGCAATTTCTTCACGAAAAAATCAACACTGATATGGGAGTCTTCACGCAAAGCCCTGTTGGCTCCCAGGAAAATAACCCATACAAACAATAATTGAGAAAATTCAATGCTCCAGGAGAGGGGCGAACCCGCCCATCTCATGACTGAAGCAAAAAACACAAACCCTGCAATTGCCATCATTAAAAAATTGGTGAGGAAGTTTTCAGCTTTCACATATACTCGAGCAAACTTTTTCATATATATCACTCACTATTTTCCTAGAATTTTGTTAATCTCTTCGCGCAATTCTTCATATCCGTCAAATTCCGCATAAACGCTTTCAGTCGCATCTTTGAATAGCTGGATGTCTACGTCATTAACTTCCACGCCCGCATCAACCATTTTCTGTTCGAAATCAGCCAATTGGTCAACCGTGTTCTGTGATGCTTCGGCACCGGCTTTCGCTGCCTCTTCCTTCACGATCTGCTGGTATTCTTCAGGAAGTTCGTCCATCCAGTCAGCACCTGCTACTACTCCAGTAAGCAATTGGAAATGGCTTGTCTTGGCAATATTGCTGATGACTTCGTGAAGATTCGCGCCGTATGTGGCTGGGTGCTGTGCTTCAGCTCCATCGATTACACCTTGCTGGATCCCTGGATAAACTTCAGAAAAAGCGATACCGGCTGGGCTTGCTCCCATAGCAGAAATTGTTTCAGTCCAAATTGGAGCTCCCGGTGTACGCAATTCAAGACCTTTTAAATCTTCCGGTTTTTCGATTTTTTTATTCGTCAATAGATGGCGGTCACCTTGATACCAATTGAACGACAACACTTGTAAATTATGGTCTTGAGCCAGCTCTTCTTCCCAAGTTTTAAACAAATCAGATTCTACTACCTGGCTCGCTTCTTCGTAGCTGTCCACAATATATGGAGCTGAAAGAATACCAATTTCAGGCACCATTTCCGCTAAACGCCCTGCATCCACAATTACTGCTACATTTGTACCAACTTTTGCCTGCTCTAAAATATCTTTATCATCCCCGAGTGAACCGTTGCCGAAAATTTCGATTTGCACTTCATCATTCGTCGCTTCTGCAACATTTTCTTTCCATTCCACAAGCCCCTGGTAAATTGGATCTGTTTCAGCTAAAGCTGTACCCATTTTCAGCGTATACGTTTCGCCGCTTCCTGCTTCTCCTGAAGCATTACCGTCATCCCCACAAGCTGTAAGCAACAATGCTGACGAAATTAATAATCCTGAAATCAAACTTTTCTTCTTCATGTTTTTTATCCCCTTTGAGTAATTTTTTTGTAAATCCCCTTTATTTAAAGCGCTTACATTTTGCGTAAAAAATTATTTAAAATATTGCTGATATTCCTGGCGAAGTTTCTCTTGTTCGAAAAGCAGTTTTTTCAAATGCTCTTCCATCACCGCTTCTGCTGCATTTGCATCTTTTGCTTTAATGGCCGCATAAATTCTTTTATGCTGGGACAGTATCAACTCCCAATCATAATTAGCTGCCAGGCTCAACATGCGTATGCGATTCAAATGTGCATTCATCTGCTGGATCAATGTCCAAATCCGTTCTTTCCCGCTGCCATATGCAATGGTCTTATGAAAATCTTCATCCAGTTTGAAAAGTTTAGCAAAATCATTTTCTTCTATGCACTTTTTCTGTTGGTGAAGATTCTCTTCCAACTGAGACAGGTGTGCTTCCGAGAAATTTTCACATGCTACTCTCACGGTTGCCCGTTCCAAATGTTCTCGTATGAACCTCGATTCTTCAACATGGTGCAGATCTATTAATGCAATAATGGTTCCTTTTTGAGGATAAACCTCCAGCAGTTCTTCTTGAGCCAACTTAACAAAAGCTTCGCGCACCGGTGTTCTGCTTACTTCAAGTAATTCAGAGATTTCTTTTTCCGAGATATTTTTTCCTGGTTCAATTTTAAGCGAAATAATGTTCTCCCTTAAAATTTCATATACATAATCCCGTGTCGAAAAGTTTTTCACTTTCTTGTTGGAATCGATGTTCAGCATGTAATCCCCCCTCTACTTGTAATCATAGTAACATATTAGCATACTTGTATGGTAGTATATTTCAAATATTTTATCAACTCCAGTTTTCTCTTATAGAGATTAAACTTTTTTTAAGACTCATGACAGTAACAAATGGCTTTTAAAATTCAATCAATTTAAAACTGAAAACAAAAAACCGGACCCTGGAGAATATCTCTTAAGGGGTCCGGTTTACTGTATTTACTTCACCAATTACTTATACGCCAGAATAGGCCATGAATCCACCATCAATTGCCATCGTTGTTCCTGTTACAAATGACGAATACGATTCATCTGCCAGGAAGAGCAAGGCGCCGAGGAGGTTTTCGGGTTCGCCGAATTTGTTCATTGGCGTTGCTTTCAGAATCTTTTCCGTACGTGCGGTCGGATTGCCGTCTTTATCCATCAGCAGATCACGATTTTGTGTTGTCAGGAAAAAGCCGGGAGCGATTCCGTTGACCCGCAAGCCGGTTTCAGCGAAATGAACAGCCAGCCACTGCGTAAAATTATTAATCGAAGCTTTCGCCGCGCTGTAGGCTGGAACTTTTGTCAGCGGTGCATAGGCACTCATCGAAGAAAGATTGATAATTGCCGGTGCTTCACTTTTAAGCAGCTCTTTTCCGAACACCTGACAAGTCAGGAATGTGCCTGTGAAGTTCAATGAAAAGACAGAAGAAAATCCGTTTTCGTCCAGCTCGAAAAATGATTGGCCTGCAGCTTGTTCATCGTGTGTTTCTGGTCCGGTGATGGCATCGGGGTGGTTGCCCCCTGCTCCGTTTATCAATAAATCAATCTGACCAAATCTCTCTAAAATTTCCTTTTTTGCAGCTTCCAATGAAGCACGATCCAGGACATCAGCTGGCAGGGCGATTGCTTCTCCTCCAGCTTCTGTAATCATCTGCGCCACTTTTTCTCCTTTTTCTGCGGTGCGGTTCAAGATAGCAACTTTCATCCCTTGTCGGGACAGTTCACGCGCCATCTCTGAACACAGAACGCCGCTGCCGCCTGTCACCACTGCTACACGTCCGTCTAAGTTAGTATGGATAGGAATCATTCAGCACCCTCATTTCTTTTTGCATTTATCAGCTGGCTGCTGTCAGTCCAGCTCAATCGCGAAGTATTCTTTGGCGTTGTTGTAAGAGATATCCTGCACCATCTTGCCGATAAATTCATAATCAGCAGGAAGTTCGCCTTCTTCAATCCACGTTCCGATCAATTGGCAAAGGATTCTTCTGAAATAGTCATGTCGAGTATATGACAGGAAGCTGCGGGAATCCGTCAGCATCCCCACAAACAGGCTCAGCAAGCCGGCATTCGCAAGCTCTTTCATCTGGCGGATCATGCCGTCTTTTTGATCGTTATACCACCAGCCGGAACCGAATTGCACTTTCCCTTTGATCCCGCCGGACTGGAAGTTGCCGATTGTGCTCGCCACCATCTCAAAATGCGCCGGGTTCAAGGGATAGACAATTGTTCTCGGCAAGACTGATTTTGCGTCCAGGCTGTTCAAGAACTGGTTGAGCGGACGTGCAAGTTCAAAATCGTTGATCGAGTCAAAACCTGAGTCCGGACCCGCTTTTTCGAACATGCGGGAATTATTATTGCGGAGAGGCCCAATATGCAACTGCATCGCCCAGTCATTTTTCGCATACAATTCGCCCAAGAACTGCATTGTATATGTTTTGTGTTTTTCTTCTTCAGCTTTTGAAACGGTTTCACCAGACAGTGCTTTCCGGAAAATTTCTGCTGCTTCTTCCTTGGAAGTTTCCACATAAGGCAAGTATTCAAAGCCATGATCCGAGATGCGGCAGCCGTTTTTGTGGAAGAACTCGACTCTATTTTCCAGTGCCTTCAAAAAATCTTCGTAATCTCGGATTTCAAGGTCTGCAGCATCTCCAAGACTTTGAATATAATCCTGGTAACCGACAGCTGAAATCCCGAGCCCTTTGTCAGGACGAAAAGTTGGCAGCACTTTCGCTTCAATCGTTTTATCCGAGGCAATCTGCACATGATACTCAAGGTTGTCTGCCGGGTCATCCGTTGTACAGATCACTTTTACATTGCTGTTTTTGATCAGTTTACGGGCTGAAAAAGAATCCGACTGGACAATATTGTTCAACTTATCCCATAACACTTCCCAGTTTTCCTCTTTGATCACATCATCATAATCGAAGTACTTTTTCAATTCCAGATGCGACCAGTGGTATAAAGGATTCCCCATTGTATATGGAACTGTTTGGATCCAGGCGTGAAATTTCTCTTTATCACCGGCACTTCCTGTGATTAATTCTTCGTCTATACCGAACGCCCGCATAGCCCGCCACTTATAATGGTCCCCTTTAAGCCAGAGATCCGTGATGTTTTCAAAGCGATGGTCTTCGGCAATCTGCTGTGGACTCAAATGACAATGAAAATCATATAATGGAAGATCTTTTGCATAGTCGTGATATAAAATCTTCGCACTTTTACTGTTCAACAGGAAATCTTCATCCATAAATTTCACATCTACACCTCTATTAGCACATTATTTTCAATTAGCCTTACAGTCGTAAGAATGACTGCCAAACCGATTAAATATTCACTTCATAATTTCCGTTTATCTTTTCTGCTTCTTTTCCGTTTATAACTATCTTTCTTGAATTGTCCCCAGTCAGACAGAAACTGATTTTCTTGTACGGCAAGCTGTATGTACCTTGTACATCAAGCTTTATCTCAACCTTCTCAGCTGTCGATTCCATTGAAACATTTACCATTGTATGATTTTCCCGATAGTTTGAAGATACACCATCATCCTCGAATAACTGGTATGAAGAATTCCCATTTCCAGTGTGCGGATACAAGAGGAACCCTCTTCCCGCTTCATTTTTAGTCAAAAATGACGGGTCTATGTCGTTTATCGGTATAATGCTTCCAGCTTTGATCAGAAGAGGATTATATTCCAATGGCGCGGGCACTGTAACCGTTTTGCCGCCTTCATGCCATTCTGAAGTATGGAAGTTGTACCAGCCTCCTTCATTCGAAGGCAAATAAACATCTCTCTCCGTGCGTCCTTCTTCAACAACCGAAGCCACAAGCATGGATTCACCCAGCATAAAGTCATCGTTTTCTTCAAACGTTTTTTTGTCATGTCCGAAATCGTAAAATGTCGGGCGGATAATCGGCTCATAATTTTCATGCGCCTCGTACAGCGCTGTATACAGATATGGTGTAATGCGGTGTCTGAATTTCATCAGATTCCGGATATTTTCCGTGGTTTCTTCATACATCCAAGGGACATTGACTGTTTGATCATCGTTCCATGAATGCATTGTGAAGCGCGGATGGAAGATGCCGTTTTGTACCCAGCGTACTAATAACTCCGGATCTGGAGCTAGACCTGAGAATCCTCCGACATCATGTCCTACATTATAAATACCGGACATACTTAGTCCTAAGCCCATTTTTATATTGTATTTAAGCGATTTCCAATTCGTATAATTGTCTCCAGACCAAGTTTGCACATAGCGTTGCATACCTGGGCTGCCGGACCGGGAGATTAAATAAGGCCGTAAATGTGGAGCAAATTCTTTTTGTGCCTCAAAAGAGGTTTTCATCATAAGAAGCGGCTGAATAGAGCGTACTGTCTCAAACGGAAGTTCCTTGCCAAATCCGCTAGAGATTGCATCTGTCGACCAAATTTCGAACTCATTATTATCATTCCAAGTCGAGTCAATTCCATATTCAAGCAATTGAGAAGTGACGTTTTCTTTCCACCAACTAATGGATTTTTCATTTGTGAAATCAATATATGCCCCTACCTCATCCCAAAATTGGACCATTTCCACTTCTCCTGAACTATTCCGAATAAATATACCCTGCTTTTTCAACTCGTTAAAACGCGGATGACTTTTCAGAAGAGCAGGCTTGATATTCGCACATAAACGAACTCCCTTTTGATGATACTCATCGATAAAGCCCTTAGGGTCTGGAAACTTGTCCCGATTCCAGGTAAACACGTGGCGTTTATCGCCAATCGAGGTATAACCAGAAGATAATTGAAAAGAATCACAAAGGATATCATTCTCCTCACAAAGTTCAATAAACCGCTTCAACTGCTCTTGAGCATCAGGAGCATCGGTGTATGTCATCGTCGATCCAGAATAGCCTAGGCTCCATTTTGGCGAAAAGATGGTTTTCCCGGTAAGCCAGGAATATCTTTTAACCACATCTTTCACCTTTGGTCCGGCAATGATGTAGTAATCCAAATCTCCAGCGAATGAATGGTAATACCGGTACCAGCCGTGGTAATTATCCATTTCGTTGCCCATATCAAAGACACTTTGCGCCATATTGTCATAGAAAATCCCAAAAGAGATATCCGATTGTGTATTTCGCGTGATATAGAAAGGAATATGCTTATATAAAGGATCCGTATACTGTGCATCATATCCCATCGGATCTACACTCAACATGCGATAGCGTTTGCCGTAGCGGTCCATATCACCGCTTTTTTCCCCTAAACCGAAATACTGTTCATCCTGCGTACGCTGAAGGTAATGGAAAATTCCATCGCCCAGCGACCCGTCAAAATTGTAAGCTTGTGTATTGCGATCGGCAGCAATCTGTTTAAGCTCTCCATCAGCTGCTTTGTGGAACCAGGTGGCTTTAAAACCCTCAAGATCGATTGAAAGTTTGAGCACTTCGGTTTCAATGCTGACAGCCTGGCCTTCGTTTGATAGTTGATAGGAAGGAAGCGAAAAAGGCGATAGGTCAAAGCGGCTTCTGCCCTCGAATGGAACATCGTCCATTCCGGGAGCCACCAGCCAGGTCTTATCAACTTCCAACTCTTCACCTTTTGTCATCAGCACGCGGATCAAGTCATGCTCCAGTACCATTACCTGTGCAACGACCACCGGGTTATCAAGCTGTAAAGTGATAATATTGTTTTCTTGTTTCTTTAACTCAAATAAATAACTTTCTTTTAAAGACATAAATTTCTCATCCTTTCACTATGAAACGCCATCACTAGCAATTCCCTTGCGAGATCAAGCTGGAAAATGTTAATAACCTAGCAAGTTCGGCAACAGCATGCTAATCGCTGGAATATAAGTAACTAAGAGGAGCACTACAATAATCGCCACGTAGAATGGAATGAGCGGCTTGATGACATCCTCGATATCCAGATTCGCAATACTGGCACCTACAAACAAGGCACTGCCTACAGGCGGAGTTATATTCCCGATACTTAAGTTCATGACCATCATAATCCCAAAATGAATCGGATCCATATCGAAGCCGACGACAATCGGCAGCAGAATAGGAGTGAATATCAGGACCGCAGGCGTGATATCCATAAATGTACCGATGATCAACAGGAAGACATTCAAAATCAACAGTAAGATGATCGGGTTGTCTGAAATTCCGATGATCAGATCACTGATGGCAGATGGAAGTCCAGTAAAGGCCATGACCCATGACATGACTGCTGAAGCTGATACCAGCAGCATAATGACCGCAGTGATTTCGACCGCTTCCATGATGATTCTCGGCAAATGTTTGATTTTAACGGCACCGTACGCCATAGATAAAATGAATGTATATGCTACTGCGACCGCAGCCGCTTCTGTTGCGGTAAAAATACCCGCTAGAATTCCTCCGATGACAATGACGATCAGCATCAAACTGGGGATCGCATCGAAGAACGTTTTAAAAGCAACTTTCATGCTGACTTTTTCAGATGTTGGATAGCCTCTTCTTTTAGCGATGACAAAGGCGACAACCATACAGGCCAGAGCCCATAACAAGCCCGGCAAATATCCTGCTACGAAAAGTGCGGCAACAGAAGTACCGCCGCTGACAAGAGAATAGATGATCAATGTTCCACTTGGTGGTATGACCAGTCCAACTGGAGCTGAAGCAATGTTGACGGCTGCCGAAAATTTCGGATCGTAGCCATCTTTTTTCTGCAAAGGTCCCATAACCCCGCCAATAGCAGCCGCGGCTGCAACTGACGAACCGGACAGGGAACCAAACAGGGTGTTGCCAATTACGTTTGTATGAGCTAATGCTCCCGGAGCACGCCCAACAAGCACTTTCGCAAAATTTATCAGGCGTTCTGCAACCCCGCCATTATTCATGAGTATCCCAGCTAAAATGAAGAATGGGACTGCCAGCAACGTAAAACTATCAAGACCTGTAACCAGCTTTTGGCTGGCTGTGAAAATGGCCATATCCAAAGGTAAAACGAGCAATATCGCTGCTAAAGAAGCGATGATTATACTTACTGAAATAGGTACACTGATAACGAGCATCAATGCAAATACAACCGCCAATACGATTCCTGCCTCTAACGCCATTAAGTCCACTTCCTCATTCTAGAATTTCGTCGGATTCAAACTGCGTCTCCAAATTTTTATTTCTTTTCTTATCCCGGAAATGTTCTACGATATGTATCAAGGCGTAAAACAGAAACAGTACTCCTGATACGATAATGCTCAAATACAAATATTGCGTAGGCAAACCCAAAGCTGAAGAGACTTGACCGACAGAATTCTGATAAGCTTGAGTGCCTCCATAGAGTAAAATCACTAAGATGAACGCCAATACGATCAGTTCAACTAGCATATCAACATAAAATTTAAATTTTTTCGGCACTTTACGCGCAACAAATACTACCGCCAAGTGTTTTTTCTTGCCGTATGCATAGGCTGAACCCAGCATGGTAAGCCAAATTAAAGAGTAACGCAGAAACTCTTCGGATAATGTACTTGGCGCCCCTAACACGAACCGTGTAAAGACCTGCCAACAAGCCACTAAGACCATTGCCACCATCAAGGAACATGTCAAAAACGCTGTTATTCGATCTACAATATCTCTCATTGGGGTTTTCTCCATTCTAAAAAAATTTAGGGTCTCACCATTGCAGGATGTTCCTGCAAAAGGTTGAGACCCTATTTTCAATTCTTACTCGTTATAGCTTTGGAAATCTTCGAAATAACGTTTGCTGTCTTCGTTTTCTGATTGGTAAGTTTCATGAAGCGGCGTTGCTGCATCGATGAATTGCTGTTTGTCGATTTCATAGAAAGTGACGCCCATTTCCTCTGCATCGATAATAGCCTGGTCAATGGCCTCAGCCCAGACTGCTTTATGGCTTTCTGATGATTCAACTGCCGCATCTGTAATTGCCTGCTGCTGTTCTTCAGATAAACCGTCCCACATGCTGGTACTAACGATCAACACATCCGGTACATATTGGTGCTCTGTATATGAGTATGCTTTAGCAACTTCCCCGTGCTTGTTGCTCGTCAAGCCTGTTTCATTATTTTCCGCTCCATCGATAACCCCTTGCTGAAGAGATGTATAAACTTCACCAAAGGACATAGGTGTCGGTGCTCCGCCCATAGCTTCAATCATAGCGATGGATGTCGGGCTTTCCTGTACGCGGATTTTCATGCCGTTCATATCAGCAGGTGTTTCCACTTTTGTATCTGCTGTATAAATACTGCGCTGTCCGCCTGTATACCAGCCCATTGTGAAGAATCCTTCATCGCGTGTGTTCTGGAAGATTTCCTGTACAGCTTCGCTGTTGTCCATTACATTGAAATAATGCTCTTCGCTCTGGAAAACGTATGGAAGTGAAAAGATCGAGTAGTTACTGTCGAATGATTCCAAAGCGCTGGCGCTGACTTTCGCCATGTCAAGCGTCCCTGATTTCACCAATTCAATAACGCCGCGCTCGTCACCCAGCTGGCCGTTGGGGAACAACTCAATTTCCACACTGTCGTCCGACTTTTCTGCAGCCAAGTCTGTCAGTTCTACCAATGACGTATGGATAGGATGATCTTCTCCCTGATTATGAGCCAGTCGCAGTGAAACCGCTTCAGCTTCTCCGCCTACAGAGCTGCTGCTTGATGCACTGTCTTCTCCACAAGCTGCAAGCAATAACATAGAACTTAAACCTAATGATGCGATAGTAAAACCTTTTTTAAATTTCATAATATATTTCCTCCCTTTTTATAATGCGGTCCTCAATTTACAGAAGGTGCAGCGATTGAACCCTCTTACTATATAACTGCAACTTTCTAATTTAGTCGAATCTTTCAAAATGCAGCCGGCCGGACAGCAAAAGAAAATTCCCTTCCGTGAAACAGTCAAGTGACTTCTCGCCTTTCAGGCAAGCGCTTTCATTTCGTTTAAAAAATTAAATGTCCTGCTAAATTTCTAACAACGTAAAAATAACAACGTTGTTATTACAATTTTCATATTAAAGTATTATAATTAAATAATCAAGCATATATTCAGAAATTTCTTTTTAACGAGTTTCAATATTGGAATTTTTTAAAAAAGAAGCTGTGTTTATGGCATTGCTTCTTTTATAGGTCCAATGATATGGTAATAAAAAATTCGCATTAAAAATTAATGAAGGAACAGTGATGGAGGCTTACTATGACAATAACAATCAAAGATCTTGCCCGTGTTGCAGGGGTCAGTTACTCGACTGTGTCGAAGGCGCTTAACGACAGTCCGCTCGTAAAACCTGAAACAAAAAATAAAATTCTAAAAGTTGCGGAAGAAATGGGTTACGAACCGAATTTCGCCGCTCAGCGGCTGGTATCAAAGGAATCCAAAGTCATTGGTTTAATATGGCCGACATTGGAACGATTGGCGCCATCAAGTTTAGTATCAAACATTAACGAGGAAATCACTAAGAGCTCCTATTCCATGATCCTTTCAGTAAATTCGATTCAAAGCTCGATTGAAATGTTCAAGCGGTTTCAAGTAGATGGTGTCATTCTTTTCAGTGAAGGAGAAAGCGAATCAACTGAGACTCTGTCCCTTCCGTCTGTCACATATGGTGTGGGGAAAAATAAATCTTATCCGGTTATTGATGTCAATTACCAGGCAGCTATGGAAGATGCGGTCAACTATTTGCATCAACTTGGACACAGAAAAATTGCTTTCGTTGGAAACCTGACAACCACTGACGAGAGACAAATCGAGAAATCCATCGGTTTTCAGAAAGCTATGACAAAACTGGAAATATTCGAGGATGGCTGCCTGATCGACACTGAAGGTTTTGGCTGGTATGACGGCTATATGGCGACAATCCGATTGATAAATTCGCCTTATCAGCCAACCGCTATCATCAGCGCCAGTTACGATATAAGTGCTGGACTCGTACGCGCTTTGAGACAGGAAAATTTTAATGTTCCGAAAGACGTTTCAGTGCTCAGCTACGATAATATTCCTCAAATGGCGAATATGGAAATTCCTTTAACGAGTGTCGGGGTTCCAGTGGAAGAAATTGCACAAGCTATGGTCCAAACATTGACGAAATTTATCAAATATCCGCAATCCGTTCCGCTTGTGCAAAGCTTAAAACCCGTGATTACTGAAAGGAGCTCTTGTGCTCCCGCAGAAAAAAATTTAATATCCGAATAAAAATAAGACTGTGGGCTTCCCGTAAAACCGGAAAATCACAGTCTTATTTATTGCTTGCATTTCGATTTTGCCGCTTCAGCAAGAATGCCTGTCTATCAAGTTAG
The DNA here is from genome assembly GCF_003289955.1 of Planococcus halotolerans. GTDB lineage: Bacteria > Bacillota > Bacilli > Bacillales_A > Planococcaceae > Planococcus > Planococcus halotolerans. The sequence continues at coordinate 555,453 of NZ_QLZR01000001.1, forward strand.
GCTGCATGCGATGGACGGTCGGGCTTCCGCCTTCTTTTTGCCCATTGATTTTTTTGAGAAGCAATTCCGCTGCAAGATTGGCCATTTCAATTTTTGGCTGTTCCACAACTGTAATAGGTGGGGTGAAGAATGCAGCAAAAGGAACTTCGTCAATTCCGATTACCGCTACGTCATCCGGAATAGAAAGATTTTTCTCTTTTATATATTTCAGCACTTCCACCAGCACAATATCATTGGCTGCCAAAATAGCTTCCGGAGGCGCATCCATTTCGAATAACTCCCTCAATACATCTTGAAGATGTTCTGCATCCGCCGTTTTGATATAGTCCTCCCGTACTGGGAGGCTGTATTTTTGAAGTGCTTGCCGATAACCTTCTATCCGCTCTATGCGCGGACTGATGTTTCTGATGACAGACGTGGTAATGATAGAGATTTTTCTGTAATTCCCCGCTGTCAATCTATCAACAGCCAGTTCAGCAGCCTTGTGGTTATCAAGCATTATGGTATCGATCGCCTGCGCATCCACTTTTCGGTCCATGAAAACAATCGGAAAATCCCTATCCTTCATCTGCTCGTATAAATCCAGATTTTCACCTGTGGGAAATATAATGAGTCCATCGACTTGTTTGGCCAGCAACATTTCGATATAGTTCCGCTCTTTTTCCGGATCATCATCCGCATTGCAGATAATCGTGTGAAATCCCTGTTTATTGAATTCGGTTTCCAGGGTCCTGATGATATGTGTGGAAAAAGAGTGGAGAATATTCGCGACGATGACTCCGACCGTATAAGTAGCCTTTTGTTTAAGGCTCCTGGCTACGCTGTTCGGATGGTAATTCAATTCCTCAATCGCCGCTTCTATCCGCTTCCTGGTATTTTCACTCATATATTCATACCGCTTGTTCAGATACTGGGAAACTGTACTTTTAGAAGTTTTTGCGTGCTCAGCCACATCGGCCATCGTTACATTTTTCATCGTTGATCAAACTCCTGAAAAACAAGATTGACGTTAGAGTGCATTTTCATTTTTCGTTGTTTCATATGCATCCCATAACCCCAGCAAATACATGATTCCAAGCGCCCGGTCGTAAAGCCCGTAACCAGGACGGCAAACTTCTCCCCAAATATGGCGGCCATGGTCAGGGCGCACATAGCCAGTATAGTTCTGGTCATGTAATTCTTTGACGACACCTTTAATGTCGATTGAACCGTCCTGAGTGTAATGGGACGTTTCTGTGAAATCACCGTTATCGTAGATTTGTACGTTGCGTATATGCGCAAACGGTGAACGGTTCGCATATTTTTTGGCTACAGCTACCATGTCATTCTTTTTACTCGCGCCCATTGAACCCGTGCACATCGTAAATGCATTGGATGGTGAATCGGAGATTTCGATCAATTTTTCATAACTTGCTGCTCCTGTTATGATACGAGGCAGCCCGAAAATCGAAAACGGCGGGTCATCCGGATGGATGGCCATCTTAATGCCGGCTTCTTCTGCCACCGGCAAGATTTCTTTCAGGAATGTCTCCAGATTTGCCCATAGTTTCTCTTCATCGACTTCTTTATAGGCGTCGAATAGTTCCGTGATGCGGTCCAGTTTTTCAGGTTCCCAGCCCGGCAGCGTCAAGTCAGATGCTTCACTGACTGTGCGGATCAACTCTTTCGGATCGGCGTTCAGCACTTTCGCATTTTCAAAGAAAAGCGCGGTCGAACCGTCCTCCAGCGGATGGAACATCTCTGTGCGGGTCCAGTCGAAAATAGGCATGAAATTATAGCAGATCACTTTGACGCCGAATTCCGCCAGATTGCGGATCGATTCTTTGTAATTTTCAATATAGCGGGCGCTGTCCGCATTGCCAAGCTTGATGGATTCGTGGACGTTGACGCTCTCCACAACATCGGCATGGAAGCCATGTGATTCAATATAAGCGACTTCCTTTTCAATTTCCTCTTTTGTCCAGACTTCTCCTGCCGGTTTATCGTGAAGTGCCCAGACAATCCCTTTGACTCCTGGAATTTGTTTTATATGTTCCAATGTGACCGTATCATTGCCTTGGCCATACCAGCGAAATGTCATATTCATGAATGTTCCTCCTTTATTGGTTACTTTTCTGTACGTATTCTTTTGTCAATTCTACGGCCGCGTTATATCCGCCAGCTGTATATGCTTTATTCAGGTCACTGCCGATGCCCGCAGCGACTGCTCCGGCTGCAAGCCATTCCCCGATATTATCCAGGTTGACGCCGCCTGTCGGCATGACACGGACTTGCGGAAGCGGACCATTGACGGATTTGATGAATGACGGCGTAAAATTATTCGCCGGGAATAATTTAATGATGTCGCATCCTGCTTCCATCGCTTTGACCATATCACGGATTGTCATACAGCCTGGCAAATAAGGAATGCCATAACGATTGCACACCGGTGCAATCGTTTCTTCAAAATGAGGGCTGACGATGAATTTCGCTCCCGCTAAAATGGCATGGCGCGCAGTTTCCGCATCCAATACCGAACCCGCTCCAAGCAAAACATCTGCTCCGTACAAAGCTTCAAAAGCTTTTTGAACCTGAGGTGTCGTGTAAGTCAATTCAATTGCACGGATGCCGCCTTCAATCGCTGCTTTCGATAATTCGACTGCTTCCTCCGCGCTGTTTCCGCGTATGACAGCCACCACTTTTGTATTGGTAATACTCGATAAAATCTCATGCTTCAACATAATATTCCTCCTTCATCAGCGTTCAATAATTTTTTCTTTTCTGACCATCGCTAAGACTTCCTGTAAATATGGCAGGCCTTCATTGTCTCCGGAAACAGTCGTCACCAGAGCGCCCGAACCATTTGCAAACTCCAATGCGTCTTCTGCGCTGTAACCATGCAGAACCGCATAAATGAATCCGGCGTCAAAGCCGTCTCCAGCCCCGACAGTATCAACGACCGTAACCTTGAAGGCAGCTTTTGAATGCCAAGTTCCTTTTTGATAAAGCCTCGATCCATTGCCGCCGTCTTTTATGACCAGCTGCTCAATATTAAAGCGTTCAGCAAACGTTTCCAACGCTTGGTCTGAAGCATCTCCATTAATCATTTCAATTTCATCCAGTCCTGTCAGTAAAATGTCCACGGACGGTAAAATTTCTGTATAAGCGGCTTTCGCCTGCTCCAATGTCCATAACTTCAAACGGATATTCGGGTCAAATGAAACCATGATCTCTTTTTCAGACGCAATTTCCAGAACTTTCTTGGCGATTTCAAGGTTTTTCGGATCGATAGCCAAAAAAACGCCAGTCAAGTGAATCAGGTTGATCCCTTCAAACATCTTTTCTGTAATATCCTTGGGTTCGAGCGTTAAGATCGGCGACTGATAGCGGTAATAAAACGTTTTACCAGACCCGTCCTGACGGATTTCCTTGAAGTTCAAAGAAGTCGGGTAGTTATCGATAAATTCGACATCTGTCATATCAACGCCTTCACCACGTGCAAAATTGTAAATGACCCGGCCGAATTCATCGCCGCCGAGCCGGCTCACCCATTTCGTATCCATCCCCAAACGTGCGCAGCCGATTGCAAAGTTCAATTCTGCGCCGCCAACTTTCCTCGTGAATGATGGCACATAGCGCAACGGCCCTGTTTCGGAAGGATTGAAGGTGATCAATGCGTCACCCAATGTGAATATCTTTATATTTTCAGTCATAATGATTCCCTTTCCTAATCGATAATTTGTTTGGTAAACCGATTTAGTAAAGTATAGTCCAAGCTCTTTTCAAAATCAACTCGACTATCCATATGATTCTGAAAATAGCAGAAAGATTTTTTCTATAAAGCGGTGTTACGGAGTTTAATCGCTTTTCCGGATTCTGCGCTTTCGTAAATTGCCAATATCACTTCCAATGCCCGAATCGCTTCCCTGCCGCTGACAAGGGGCTCCGTGTTGTTCTGAAAAGCTTGGACGATATCAGCATACTGTCTGCTGAATGAAGGACCGTAATCTGCGGTCTGGGTATTCCCCTTAGCATTTGCCGCTGAGGTTCCTCCAGCGATTGTAACGGTCTCCTGGTTTTTAATGTGCCATCCCGCAATTTCATCCGACCTGATGCGGACACTTCCAGCACCGCCGAATATATCCAGCTCCGTGTTAAAGCCCGGAAATGCAGCCGTGTTCCCTTCAATTATTCCAAGAGCACCTGATGCGAATTTCATGTTCGCCACGGCAATATCCTCCACATCTATCCGTTCGTGTCCGCGGGTCGCACGATAGCCATGCACTTCTTCGACCGGCCCCATAATATACAAAAGGAGGTCAATATAATGGATAGATTGGTTCATCAATGCGCCGCCGCCATCAAGTTCCCGGGTTCCGCGCCATTCGCCGCTGTCATAATAATCCTGTGGCCGGTACCAGGTGGTGCGGGAGGAACCGAAATTCAGCTGCCCCAGTTCACCGGCGTCCACCGCTTCCTTTAATCTAATGATTGCTTCATCAAATCGATGCTGGAATATACAGCTCAACTTCACTCCTGACTTCTCGCACACTTCCACCAACGCTTTTGCTTTTTCCAGGTTAATATCAATGGGTTTTTCGACCACCACATGCTTGCCCGCTTCAGCTGCTTTCATGCCGAATTCAGCATGCGTTCCGCTTGGCGTCAAAATAACCACCGCATCAATTCCATCACTTTGCAGCAATGCTTCGTAATCGTCAAATGCCTGAACGCCATATTCATGCGCCCATTTTTCCGCTTTATCGATCTTTCTTGAATAAACAGCGGCCAGCTTTGCTCCCGGAGTTTTCAATATTGCATTAATATGCTGAGTGGCTATGGTTCCGCAGCCAACGATTGCAAATTTAATTTCTTTACGCATTAAAATCAGTCCTTTGTATTTTCATTTTTTGTTTTAACTGTAAATGCATAAGAGGAGTTTTTTCTTTACATAATTCCTCACAAATAACCGGACCACCAAAAAACATCTCTCGGCAATCCGGTTATTTTTCATATTATTATTATTCATCGCCCAGTACCTTGTCCGATTTGATCATCGTCTCTTTAATTATCGGAATAGGCTGCCTGAACAGTGTTTTAATATGGCTGGATCAGGATAAGTTCAATCTTTATTTCCTTTTTGTTTTTTCTCTTTCTTATCTTTCTTACCTTTCTTATCTTTCTTATCTTTCTTATCTTTCTTATCTTTCCACAGATGATTCTCTACAAATTTTGCATAGAGCAATTGCCACGACTGCCAGTCATGAGCTGCAGGAAGTTCAACATATGCATGTTCGATTCCTTCGTCATTCAGAGCCTCGTGTAGATTTTGCACTGGATCAATCAAGAAGTCCCAAGTGCCGACACCCACCATTACAGAAGGGTGCTTTAAGTGCTTGTAGGTTTCGATATCACTCAATTCATCTCCTGTTACTGCATAACTCCAAATACCAAAATAAGCAAATTCCTTTGCATGGTTAAAATACATCCGATTGGTGGTCATTCCACCCATCGACAAACCGGCGTAAGCACGGTCTTTAGCTTTATGCGACACGTTAAAGTTAGCTTCAACATATGGCATGATGTATTCAAACTGGTCTTCTTCGATTAGACTGTAATCCCAGTTGAAATCCTGATTATTCATGGTTACTACTACAAATGGCTCTGTCTTTCCATCAGCCACTAAGTTGTCTGTTATATTCGCCACTGCACCTTCATTCATCCAGCGCAGTTCATTGCCGTAAAGATCGCCAGACATGCCGTGGGACATATACAGCACTTTGTATGGTTTTTTGCGGTCCGGATCATATCCATGAGGCAGGTAAACCGCGAGTCCGCGCGTATCACCAGCAGCACCTGTATAAGCTACAGTTTCCACCGTACCTGTTTTTCCATCTGTGCGCGGAAGTTCTACTGAGCGATCCAGCCACTCTCCGGTGCCCATTTTGTCAGCACTGTACGGGATATAGACCATGCTGGACAAGCTGGAAATTCCGGTTGCCGTATTCGTTAAAGTCGGATTATTCGGGTCATCCAGTCTCGCAGTTGTACTGCCATCCGGATTGGTTATACGGAAATTGTATGGATAAGCTCCGCTTGAGAGTGGCACTTTGCCTGCCCATAAATTATCTCCGATATTTTCCAGGGTTTGATAATACGTTGTTGCCGCGTTACCGCCAGCAGGAACCATCCCAGTGCGATAATCTTCTGGTATGTAAGGGCTTTCAAATCCTTCCTCAACATCAAAATGGAGGAAGGTGTCGCTATAAAGCTCTACCTTTGCGGCTGTCTCCGTTTCATCTTCGTAAACGAATGTTGCATAATAGCCCGTTGGAGAAGCTGAATCTTTTTCCACCGTTACGCCAGGCTCGTAATTTGCGTAATCGGATGCAGAAGATGTTTCAGCTGAAGCAAATGAGGTGCTTCCAAACATTGAGAATACTAAAGACAAAGCGATTCCTAAACTGACTGTTTTCTTCATAGCCTTACTCCCTTCTATCTCATAAATTTAGTAAATCCATCAAGTTAACACCAGGTGTAAATAGGATGTTATAGAAGTTAGAATATTTAGTCAATCAAAAAACAACGTTGTTATTTTCAAGGATTTTGTATCTTATAGTCATTTTAGCACGAGTCTTTTGTTCGTCGACTCACACTTCTTCCTTTAAATACTTTTATCATCGATAAATAATTATAAAATAATCAAAATATCACTTCTTCACTTCAGGTAATAATCAGGATGATATTCCTAGGCAAATAACTTGGCTATTCTAAATCAAATTGCAAATTCTGAAGACTCATTTCGAATACAAAAAAACCGAACCCCCAAGAAAAATCTCTCGGGAGTCCGGTTATTTTTATTCCTTTATTCTTTTGGCGATAGGTCTTCAATTGAATCGATGTCCATGTAAGAAGGGACAACAAATCCGATTTTAGCACCTTCAAGGTTTGCACCAAGATCTACTACGTCTTCGCCATACTCTTCAAATTGTGTTGCGTGAGTTCCTGGCAACCATGCAGCTACCATTCCGTCAGCTTCGCCGCCGGCTACCGCTGACCACATTACAGCGTTATCAAGCGGAGTCAATTTAACGTCAAAACCTTGAGCTTCAAGGACTTGGCCGACTACGTTTGTAGATGCGACTTCTGTATCCCACTCTACGTATGCAAGTTCGATTTCAGTGCCGTCAACTGTTTCAGTGCCTTCAGTCCACTCAGCCACTTTGTCGCTGTTTTCTTCAATCCATGCTGATGCTGCATCTTCTACAGCTGTTCCGTTGGAAACTTCAAGCATGATGCTTTCGATGTCCGCTGGTTCCCAGTTGAACTGGTCAAGGATTGTGTAAGCTTCAGGATTTTCTTCTTCCAATCCTTGGCGTACCATTGTGTTGATCGTTTCAGCATCACCGAAGACGCCGTTTGGATCTTCAAGGTATTTAAGATCGTATTTCTGGAATTTCCAGTGCGGGCTCCAGCCTGTTACGATGATTGGTTCTTCGTTGTCGATGGCTTCACCAAGTGCTGTCGCCATTGCGCCACTTGAAGAAGTTACAACTTGCCATCCTTCAAGGCTGTCGTAGTCTTCAGTCGCTTGTTCAGATGCTGCAACTACGCCTGCACCAGGCTCGATGCCTGTGATTTTATAGCTCATCTCTTCGCCGTAGTTCACCTCGCCAGAATCACCGGCTGTTCCTTCGTCCGTGTTCGCCTCTTCATCACCACAAGCTGCAAGCAGCATCATTGGCGTTACAGCAAATGCTAAACCTAAATGTTTCCATTGTGCTTTTTTCATAAAATGATCAATCTCCTTTTTCTTTAAAATTGTATGGCACTTTCCTTTTTAGAAAAGATTCCAGGTGGATCAGTCGTACTAATCAATCAAGTATTCTAGATGCTTGTTCCTTTTTTCAACGAGAAGCTTTGAGTAAAGCGGTCGATGATGATTGCCAGGATGACAATCCCAAGACCGGCAACAAAGCCGGTGCCGACGTCTGCACGCTGCAGAGCCGAGAGTACTTCGCGGCCAAGTCCAGGTGCACCGATCATTGATGCGATGACGACCATGGATAAGGCAAGCATAACTGTCTGGTTGATGCCGGCCATGATGGTGGTCTTGGCCATCGGCAATTCAACTTTGAACAGTTTCTGTGCGCCTGTGCTGCCGAATGCTTCGGCTGCTTCCACTAATTCTTCCGATACCTGACGGATGCCGAGGTTCGTAAACCTGACAGTCGGCGGTGTCGCGAAGATTAAGGAAGCGAAAATTCCGGGTACCATCCCGATGCTGAAGAAAGCAACCGCAGGAATCAGGTAGACGAATGCGGGCATTGTCTGCATGAAATCGAGTACCGGTGTAATGATGCTTTCAGCTGTTTTGCTTTTCGACATCAGTATGCCAATCGGCACACCGATGATGACTGAGAGCAGACTGGCAACGAGCACCAGCGAGAAGGACAGCATTAGCTCTTCCCAAAGCCCCTGGTTCCAAACAAGCAGCAAGCCGACAATCGAGAATGCGGCCAGCCCGAAGCGTTTCCCGCTAAGGAAGAAAGCCAAGACAGCAACGATTAAAATAACGATTACCGGAGGCACTGCCGCCAGCATATCAGCGAAATCTTCCAGTCCGTCCCCGAATTGATTCTTGATCGGATCGAACAGGAACGCAAAGCTGTCGGAAATCCAGTCTGTAAAATCAGACACCCATGAACCCAACGGTAATTTTTCGATGTTTTCCATAAAGTTAAGCATGTGTTAAATTCACCTCACCCTGTCCTGCAAGCGCTGAGATGACCGCACCGCGTACAATAATTCCAAGTAATTTACCATCTTCCACTACCGGAATCGGAACCGGCGAATTGTGGCTGATTTCAAAGATTGCATTCATCAATGTATCTTTCGTGACGGTCGGAGCATCCGTTTTCATAATGGCCAGCAGGCTGGTCACATCGCTGCGCAGTGCAATCGATGCATCATCCGCTGTTACATAGCCTTTCAGATTCCGTTTGCTGTCTGTTACGTAAATGCTGGAGATGCCTTCTTTCTGCATCCGTTCCAGCGCGACCCGCGGACCGTGTTTTTCGATATTGACCGTTTCCGGACGTTTCATGATGTTGTAAGCCGTCAGGACTTTCGAACGGTCAACGTCTTCAACAAATTTCTCGACATAATCGTTTGCCGGATTCATCAGGATTTCTTCCGGTGAACCAACCTGTACGATTGAGCCGTCTTTCATCAAAGCGATTTTATCGCCGATGCGAAGAGCTTCGTCCAAATCGTGCGTGATGAAAATAATGGTTTTCTTCATTGTTTCCTGAAGATCCAATAGCTCATCCTGCATTTCTTTGCGGATCAGCGGATCAAGCGCTGAAAATGCTTCGTCCATTAGAAGCACTTCCGGGTCGTTGGCAAGCGCTCTTGCCAAACCGACACGCTGCTGCATCCCGCCGGAAAGCTGGGATGGATACTGGTCAATGTAATTGCCCAGTCCGACCATTTCAAGGGACGTGCGGGCTTTTTTGCTCCGCTCTTCTTTCGCTATCCCTTGTACTTCAAGACCGTATTCTGCATTTTCCAAGATCGAGCGGAACGGGAAAAGTGCGAACTTTTGGAATACCATACTCATTTTCGTACGGCGCACCCGCAGAAGATCTTTTTTGTTCATGATCGCCAAATCTTCGTTGTCTACATAGACATGGCCTTCCGTCGGGTCGATCAATCGGTTGAGCAATCGCACCAAGGTCGATTTGCCGCTTCCCGATAATCCCATAATGACGAAAATCTCGCCCGCTTCCACTTCAAAAGAGGCCCGGTTTACGCCGACAGTACTGCCCGTCTGTTTAAGGATTTCTTCTTTCGTCTTGCCCGCTTCCAATAACTTCAAAGCCTGTTTCGTATTTTTGCCGAATACTTTCGACAAGCCTTCTACTTTAATGACTGGCATATATTCTCACACCCCTCTTACCATTTTTTTGCTTCTCATGGCTTTAAGAGTTTTTCAAATCTCTTACATCTTTATCTATTTTGAGGCAGTTTTTGCTGCATAGAAAATCTGCTTTTTTCTGTCAGCCATCAAACAAAAACCCATATAAATAAACTCTTTTCGTGCCAATGAACCTAAGCCGCATGTTCACAACTATACGCTTAATTACCTACAATTTCAAACCGACTGTCTAAATTTACGCCTCTCGAAAGGCTTATTTCCGACAAATTCCGACAATTTAAAACGCATTTTTTTATTATTTGTTAAGTCCTCAATGCCTTTGTGACGGGGGTTGAGAAAGTTGATAGAAAAATCTGATTCTTTCGACCTAAACTTTGTTAACTTTTTTTAAAATAATTTTTTGATTTGGATTTTTCAGAGCTATTTTTCGCCTTTTTGCAATTAAAAACCTTTGAATTTTTATCGGTTTTTTTCGCATAAAAAAAAGCGATTTCCCACCGGAAAAAATCCGTCTGGAAATCGCTTTTTTTAATTATGGATATCAGTTCAATCATTAAAGTTCTTTCTTATATAAATGCGGTACCCGGCTAGTAAAGATAGGAACCTCTTCGCGGACGGTTTTCACTTTCTCCAAATCGAGTGAAATCGATAAAGTCTCTTCATATTCTTCGCCGGCTTCAAGCAGGACATCTCCCCATGGATCGATGGCCATCGATGCTCCGGCAAATTCAACTCCGTCGTATTCACCAACCCGGTTTGCGGAAACCACATACATCTGATTTTCTATCGCACGGGCTGTCTGCAATACTTTCCAATGGCGGGTTCTCGCTGCTGGCCATTCGGCTACGATGTGAAGAACCTGTGCACCGTCGAGAGCCAGACTCCGGATGATTTCCGGGAATCTAAGGTCGTAGCAGATGATCAAACCCATTTTGATACCTTCCAATTCGAAAACCTCCGGCACCTTTTCTCCTCCGGCAAGGAAATCGTGTTCATTCAGCATCGGCACTAAATGGATTTTATCGTATTCATAGACCAATTCGCCGCTCCGCGAATAAACAAACGATGAATTATAAAATTTGCCGCCCTTCTGATTGGCGACAGAACCTCCGATGATATTGACATTGAAAGTCAGCGCCAGCTCTTTCAGGAAACTTTTTGTCTTGGCACCATCCCTATCGGCGACTTTGTCCAAGGCTTTCAGTGTATAGGCAGTTGTCCACATTTCTGGCAGCACGACAATATCGGGCTTGTTCTCTTTCATTTCCGCTTCAAGCCAATGCCTGACTTTCATCCGATTCGCATCGGGTTTTCCGGCGATGATATCCATTTGGTAAATGGAGTATTTCATGTGAACCTCTCCCCACAGGCTTTATTTGCACTGATTTGCAGCTGAAATAATCTCTATTATCAATGTCTCTAGGCCAAGACAATAACAATATTATACAAATTGGAATATCTATCTATTAGTATAATGTCTCAAGAATACACAAAATCAAAGGAAAAAGTCCATCTTTTCAAACGATAATATTATTACAGTTTGATGACTGGAACACAGTCATACCAAACGATTATTGCTTGATTCTGCAAAATCGCCGAATAGGCGAAGAAACCGGTTTTATCAAGCTATCCGCGTTTAGCTCTTTGTTCAGGTGGAAAGCACTTATTGATGATGTCTTTTTGCTGAAGGGGTAATTCTATGCGGGACAAACACATCGGCTTTGTGTTTTATGTATCATTCATTATAGTCATCGCCCTGGTGCTGGCTGGCGTTTTCATGCCGGAAACTCTTCAGGCATGGAGCAGTACAGCGCTTTCGTGGGTGCAAAGAAGCTTTAGCTGGTTCTACATGCTGGTGACGACGTTTTTCGTCGTTATGGCGCTATTCCTCGGATTTGGGCCTTACCGGAAAATGCGGCTTGGCAAACCGGATGAGGAGCCTGAGTATTCGTTCTATACCTGGATCGGTTTGATCTTTGCGGGCGGCATGGGTGTCGGCCTTGTTTTTTATGGTACTGCCGAACCCATTCTCCATTACATCAATCCACCGCCCGGGACAGAAGCGGAAACCGCAGAAGCGGCAAGAACTTCCCTGCAGTACAGTGCGTTCCACTGGGCGCTTCAGCCATGGGCCATCTATGCTACAGTCGGGCTGGCGATTGCCTTCATCAAATTTCGCGAAGGCTATCCAGTGTTGCTCAGTCAGGCTTTTCGTCCCTTAATCGGCGACCGGGTTGATGGGCTGGCAGGAAAAGTCATCAACATTGTCGCGGTCATCACAACAGCTATCGGGGTTGCCACCACTTTCGGCTTGAGTGCACTGCAGGTCAGCGGCGGCATATCCGAAGTGTTTCCTGTCCCCAATTCAACAGCCACCCAGCTGATCATCATCGCTGTCATTTCAGTGCTCTTCATGATTTCTGCATTATCAGGCGTCAATAAAGGCATCCGGTATTTAAGCATGATCAACTTGGCCGTCGCGGGTCTGTTACTGCTCGCCGTCCTCGTTCTCGGACCGACGGCGTTTCTATTTGAAAGTTTCACGACGGCTATCGGCAGTTATTTGGGCAATTACCTCGAACTCAGTCTGACGCTGGCTCCGTATTCTGATGAAAACTGGTTCGGCGAATGGACCATTTTTTTCTGGGCATGGGGCATTTCATGGGCGCCTTATGTCGGCACATTCATCGCGCGGGTATCACGCGGGCGGACCATCCAGGAATTTATCATCGGCGTGCTTGCTGTGCCTTCCCTCCTCGGCATTCTATGGTTTACGGTATTCGGCGGCACAGCGATGGATATGCAAATGAACGGCGTTGCTGACATTGCCGGTCCAAGCCAGGAAAATCAGGAGCTTGCCTTATTCCTGATGCTCCAGAACCTGCCTGGCGGATTAATATTGAGTGTCATGGCCCTTTTGCTGATCATCATTTTCTTCATCACTTCCGCTGATTCGGCCAGCTATGTGCTCAGCACCTTGACATCCAGCGGAGCCATTACACCGGGCAAAACTGTCCGTTTGGCTTGGGGTCTATTAATTGCCGCCACTGCAGCGGCCTTGCTCCTGAGCGGCGGGCTCCAGGCGCTGCGTTCCATCGCCATCATCGCTGCGCTGCCGTTTTCTATAATTATTGTTGTCATGGCCTTTTCACTCCTCAAAGGATTGAGGCGAGATAAGCAATAGTCCGAATGAAAAAGCTGTTCTCCTGTAAATAAGGAGAACAGCTTCTTTATTGATTCTTCAAATCCTCCACCGGGTTCACCAATGTCTCAAATCCGTCAATGCGGCATTCCACTACATCGCCGTCCCGGATGACGACCGCTCCCGGTGTGCCGGTCGAGATGATGTCACCCGGAAGCAGCGTCATGACTTTTGAATGGAAAGAAATGAGGTGCTGCGGCTGGAAAGTCATATTCGACACCAGATTGTCGCGGTGGATTTCACCGTTGATTACCGTAGCTACCTTTAAGTCAAGTACGTCCTCCACTTCATCCGCTGTCAGGAGCTGCGGACCGAAACTGAAGAAGGTGTCGAAACTTTTCGCGCGTGTCAGGTAACGCGGATTTTTCTGCAGAATGTCTTCAGCCGTCATGTCAATGATGGTTGTGTAGCCGGCGATGACGCTGAGCGCGTCTTGCTCTTCGACGTCCTTGCACATTTTCCCGATGACAATGCCGAGTTCTGATTCTGCTGTCGTGCGCTCGGATTGCAGCGGCACCTGGATGGTGTCACCCGGTCCGATGATCGTCGTATCGGGTTTCATGAAACTGGCAGGTTCCGTGTTCGGTGACACTTCGCTGAGGTCGGCAGCATGCTCGACGTAATTCAGCCCGATGCCCCAGATTTTGCGCGGATGGCGGTAAAGCGGGCCGAACTCTACATCGTGAACTGCCAGTTTATCGAGCGTTTCTTCACCTTGTTCGGCAAACCATTCTTTGAATGGCTCCAGTTGCTCAAGCGGCAATAGATTGAAAAGTTCCGTCGGCCACTGCTGGCCGAACTCTTTATTGATGGCTTCGACTGGAATCATTCCAACTGCTGCGACGACAGCAGCTGTCTCTTTTCCGTTCAGTTGAATTGTTGCTAAACGCATATATATCTACCCTTTCGTAACGTTAGTCTATGTATTGAAACCGCCGCCCAGACAAGGACGGCGGTTCCTGTTTCCTTATTGTGCAGTATAGCCGCCGTCCACGAGGATGGTCGCACCGGTCATGAAATCATTTTCGCTGAGGAAAATGATGGCGTGGGCTATTTCATCCGCACGGCCAAGACGTCCGATCGGATGCTTGCCGACAAGCTGGTCGTAGAATTCCGGTCCGAGCGCATCGCGGCTGACCATGCCGGATTCCACATAGCCCGGCGCCACTGCGTTGACACGGATATTCTTATCGGCATATTGAAGAGCCAATGATTTTGTCATCAGATTGACGGCGCCTTTCGATGCGTTATAGGCAAACGCACCCGCTTCCCCGACACTGCCGAGAATGGATGCAGTATTGACGATGACACCGCCCCCGTTATTCATCATATGGCGAATTGCATGTTTCGCGCCGAAGAACACGCCATCCTGATTTACGGAAATAACTTTATGGTAATCTTCGTAACTCAGCTCATGAGTCTCACTAAGGGCACCGATTCCTGCATTATTGACCAGAATATCGATTGTGCCGAATGTATCAACAGCAAACTGAATCATGTTCTGGACTGATTCTTCGCTCGCAACATCGACTTGGACAAACTCCACTTCGCCGCTGCTTTTCAAATTTTCAGCTTCCTGCTTGCCGCCTTCTTCATTGAAGTCAGCGATTACAACTTTCGCACCTTTTTCCAGATATGCTTTTGCTGCGGCAAGCCCGATTCCTGAAGCTCCGCCTGTCACTACTGCCACTTTCCCTGCTAAATCCATGTGCGTGTCCTCCTTTATATTGATAGTTCCACCCTCTATATTATCGAAATAATGAATTTATTCATATTAAAAGCACTTGTCGCTCATCTAACAAAGTCCTTCCCGATTTTCGATTGGACCGAAAGTGTCTAAGGAATAAAACTTTAAGCGCATAAAAAAAGGACCTCGTTAAAGGCCCTTCTCTGAATTAATGGTTGTTATGTGTTGCATGGTTATGTTTTTCAGGGAAAACGTTCTTGTCCAAGTATTTATGGAAGAACCATTCTCCTGCACCGATCACCAATGCAGAAATGATGGAAGCTTGGATGAGATCTGGAGTTTCTTCTAGCAATACTTCTCCCATCAACCAAATGACTAGGAAAGACAGGACAATATCTGACACTGTCGCCATTGCATTGCGTTTCGTATGATCGTCATCACGGTCTGCTCGATTGCGGTCGTCACGGTCCCCGGTTTTACGGAAAATCATCAGATCCCCCAGTGCGTAAGCTACCAGCGTCAAAACTGCGCTGATTAACAACGTATCACCGAACTCAACATCATAAATCAATGTCAGGATAACCAGAAGGACAACAGCAATCATGACAAACTTAATAATAAGTGCTTTTAAATGATTCATCTTTTTTCCTCCTCTTTATTTTTTGTACACTCTACTTATACCCATTGTTTGGCGCTCTAATCCCTTTACCTGATTTTTTGTATAATTTTTTCATTCATTAGCACTAATCTCTTTTAACCTAAAAGGGATTCCTGCATACTTAATAGCAGGAACTTTTCTTCATCAACACCTGAAATTTAATTCCACAGAAGATTTTATAAGAGAAAAGGATGATCCGCATGTCACCAGTGTCCGGTAAAAGCGAGAATAGATTAAAGCATGCTTTGGAAGCGAGAGGCCTCGATAATAAATACAGCGCTGTAAAACTGATTATGGATACCTCTCTTTACTCGGTATACCTCCTCTCAGAGAATGAAAAACCCAAGGCAGAGGATAAGATATTACTGATTGAACATCTTCCTGCACAAGAATCTTCGGCACATTTATTGCCGGTAAGATTCAAAAAAACTTCATCGAAGAAAGAAACAATGCAAGAAATCGTTGCCGCTGTTAATGCTCATTTTGCCCAAAATGAGCATTACCTCAGCTGACCCGTTCCGATATTCATTCTTTGCTGTTTTATAAATATGAGCAGAAAACGGCTGCCTTTTTCATCCCTCGTCAGATGAAAGCACCGCTTCTCGAAAACTGTGCAGCCATCGGCAAAATTTCGTAGTGTATACTATCAGTAAAAAGGAGGGATTCTGAATTGATCATACTTCGCCGGCTCTATCTGCAGGCGACAAGCCTGTCCTGGCTGATACTCACCGTAAGCACACTGATTCTGATTGCATTCAGTGCCATTATACTGCCAGCCATTGAGCCTTCAACTTTCACCAGCTATGCGGATTCGTTATGGTTCACCATGACGACGATCCTGACAGTCGGCTACGGTGACCTGTACCCTTCCACTTACGGCGGAAGAATCTTCACGGTTTTTTTCTTATACATAATCGGCATCGGGCTGTTCGCCTCGTTCATCGGAAAGGCGTTCGAAAGTCTGAGCTTGCACAAAAGACGGGAAGAAAGAGGTGAGCTGATGTACAAAGGAAAAAATCACATTGTCATTATCGACTGGTCGCATAAAGCTGAAAATGCGATTGCCGAAATTTTAAAGCAGGATGAACAAACTGAAATCGTGGTAATCGATCGGCTGGAAAAAGCGAAAGAAGTTCATCCAAGAATCCATTATGTCAAAGGCAATGCCACGCACGGAGACGTGCTGCGGCAGGCAAATGTCCAACAGGCGAAAGCGGTATTGATCTTTGCTGATGACCGGATCGAGGACCAGATGCTGACAGACGGGAAATCGCTCCTGATTGCAACAGCGGTGGAACGGATGTCGCCGGATGTCTATACGACTGTGGAAGTTGAACGGGAGGAACATCTTCCGAATTTCTCGCATGTTAAAGTCGATAAATTCATCATGTCCAACGGTACAATCGCGAAAATGGCCGTAAACTCCATTTTTGCCGAAACGAAAGCAACATAAAAAAGAACTCTGAGTGCAGCCACTTTCTACGGCTTCATTCAGAGTTCTTTTTTATCTCGTTGGTCAGGATTCAATTTTCTTCGTTAAGACAAAGCCCATCTGCTCAATGGCGATCTTCAGTGTCGCTTCCATTCTTTCGCCTTTCAGCGAATGGGCGAAATGCGGCACATTCAATGCGATGGATGGTGTAATTCCTGTAATGACCGGAGTAACGCCCATGACTTTCAAGGTTTTCACCAAATCCAGCAAAGGCTGTTCAATCTGCTGATCGATTTGAGTGATTCCCGAGAAGTCGATTATCAGAATATCCAGTCCCCGGCCTGCTTTATTGACTACATCGTTAACCATTTGCATGGCGCGTGTAACGGTAATGTGGCCGATGATTGGCAAAATGGAGATGTCATCTGTCAGCGGCACAAGCGGTGAGGAAAGTTTCTGGATTTCCTTCTGGGCTGTCTCCAGCTCCAGAATATAAGTCAGCAGCGAAGACATCATCTCGAACATTTCCTGATCTTCCGGCGTGAAGTCATAGGGATGCTTATCCAAACCGCAAATGGTGCCGTAAACTTTCCCGTTTTCATAATAAATCGGGATGCCCATGAAAGAACCATTATCGAAATCGGATGCAATTTCAAGAGTTTGAGCACTTTTATCCTTGGAAATGTCAGCTATCTTAAGCGCTTCCTGGCCATGTTGGATCGACAGGTTGCAAAAAGTCTGGTCCAAAGGCGACTCACTGCCTTCTTTGACCAACTCATCGTTTCTATTAAAAGCTTTCGTAATGGTATTGGTTTCACCGTCATTTCTCGCGATGAACAGAGTATTTATATTCATACGGCCACTTAACATTTTGAGCACCTGGTTGGCTGCTTCATTGAAATTTTCGAATTGCCGGGACGGGCCCGCAGTTGACTGTTCCATCATATTCCTCCATTTTCGGGAGTGTACCTGCTCTATATTGCTACACTTTTACTTATTATAATCTTTAGACATCAACTATAATGATACCCTTTAATAGTAAAGTATAACCTTTGCATACCATTAATGCTTACTGCCGCTCCTGATTTCGGACAGATTCTTTTACAACGGCCGGTTCTGGTTTGATACAGCTTCGGAAATCGGCGTTTCCCCCTCCGTCAATTCAAGGATCAGCTTTGTTGTTTCCGGATTATGGAGCAGTTCGGCAAGCACGCCCGCCACATCATCCCGTGAAACTTCTCCGTACGGAATGGCCAGGCCAAGTTCGACTCCTCCTGTCCCGGGTTCATCTGTCAGCGTACCCGGTCGAAGAATCGTCCAATCGAGTGAGGATTTCGCCAGCTCGACATCTGCCTGCCGCTTCACTTTCATATAGAATTCGAAGCTCTCCGGCATGCCCATGCCGCGTCCCGCATCCGGAAATGCCGACACAAGCAGGAAGCGTTTTACTCCCGCCTCTTCCGCTGCCGCAATCATTTTACTGAGGCCGTTACCATCGATGGCCTGGGTTAGATCGGTACCCGCTCCGCCGGCTCCTGCCGTAAACACGACTGCGTCCATCCCTTTAAGCAACGACACATATTCAGCCGTATCAGTCTTGATCAAATCAGCCAGCACTGTCTTCATTCCCAGCTTTTCCAGCTCTTCTGCCTGCTCTTCCTTGCGAATAAAACCAAAAGCTTCGTCGCCCCGTTGTGCCAGCATTTGCCCCAAGCGAGTCCCGACTTTTCCGTTTGCTCCAATAATTGCTGTTTTCATGGCGCTCTCTCCTTCTTTCCATTAATTTGCTGAATGCCTTTATTCGGATGTTCCTTATTCTAATCATACCGAAATTTTCAAGTCAAAAGAAAGAGCTTCAGTAGCTGCCCGGGCGTTTGCAGAAATGAGTCATTTTATTTTATTGCATTTGCAACAAATATATAGTAAGTTCTATTTATACTAAAAATCCGGAGGCTGCCCCTAATGACTGAAATTTTGCGTGAAATCGGCATGATTGCCAGAGCGTTGGATTCCATCAGCAATATTGAATTCAAAGAGCTCGATTTAACCAAAGGCCAGTATCTTTATCTGGTGAGGATCTGTGAGAATCCGGGAATCATCCAGGAGCAATTACTGGAATTGATCAAAGTGGACCGCTCCACAGCGACCCGTGCCATTCAGAAACTGGAACTGAACGGCTTTATTGAGAAGAAGGATGATCCTGCAAATAAAAAGATCAAACGATTGTTTCCAACCGAAAAAGGACAAGAAGCCTTCCCTTTCATTAAAAGGGAAAATGAGTATTCGAATCGCGTGGCATTGGAGGGTTTTACGGCACAGGAAGCAGAACTTGCCGCCAGTCTGCTGCAGCGGATCCGAAAGAACGTCGAAAAGGATTGGGAATCGGTCAAAAAAGGACAGAAAAGACATTATTAAAGGAGCGCGATGTACACATGACACTTATCAAATGCACATCTGAACACCTGCCTGAACTCCAGGCAATCAGCCGGGAAACATTTACGGAAACTTTCAAGGAACAGAATTCGCCGGAGCATCTCAATGCCTATTTGGAAAAGGCCTATAATCAGGAGCAATTGGCGCTTGAGCTGGAAAATCCGGAATCGCAATTCTATTTTGTCTATAGCGAAGAGGAAGTCGCGGGTTACCTGAAAATCAACGTCGGTGAGACCCAGTCTGAAGAGATGGGCGATGACTCGCTTGAAGTGGAGCGCATTTACGTGAAGAAGAAATTCCATAAGCAAGGCTTTGGCAAAATATTGCTGGCGAAAGCTTTCGATGCTGCAGCGGAACTGGGGAAAAAGAAAGTGTGGCTGGGCGTTTGGGAAGAAAATGACAATGCCATTGCCTTCTATAAGAAGAAAGGATTTGTCCAAACCGGCGCACACCCCTTCTATATGGGTGACGACAAGCAAATCGATTTGATCATGACGAAAACACTCTAATGCTTTTATACCGAAAGGCGGGCAATTATGTATATTCCAAAGTTTTATAAAGTTACAGATGTAGAGGAAATTCGGGAATTTGTGCAGCACCATTCGTTCGGCACACTGGTCACGACGAGAAAAGGCAGGCCCATTGCGACCCACCTGCCGTTGCAGCTGGTGAAAGAAGAGGAAGACTATTATATAACCGGCCACATGGCGTACGGAAATCCCCAGTGGCGAACATTTGAGGCGAGCGAAGAAATACTCATCATGTTCCAGGGGCCGCATTCCTATATCTCTTCTTCCTGGTACGAGCAGGAAAACGTTCCGACATGGAACTACCAGGCTGTCCATATATACGGCGCTGCTCAAATTCTGGATGAAGAAGAATTGAAGCAGGATCTGACGAAGCTGATGAAGAAATACGAGCAACACCGTGCGGATCCTGTTCTATGGGACAAGTTGTCCCCATCTTTACTCGATAAAGAAATAAAAGGCATCGTCGGCTTTAAGGTGAAAGTGAACGAGATCCAGGCAGCCTATAAGATGAGCCAGAACCGCAGCGATACGGATTACCGCAATATCATCGAGCAATTGCGGAAGGAAGGGAATCCTGATTCCAGCCGGATGGCGGATGAGATGGAAAAGAGAATGGAAAAAATTTGATCCCTACTTCTTACCGCAATATATAGATGCTCTACTAAAAAGGTTCAAGTCTGAAGATTTTCAGACTTGAACCTTTTTTAAAAGTTACTAACATTTTTTCCTTTAAATAATTCACGCCATTTACGCGGTCAGATTTTCAAAGAAACTGCATAATCTCCACTTATTTATTTCTTCAATATTCCAGTTAATATATTTACTCCAAAAATAAAAACCAAGTAAAAAGAACTACTATTTTTTTATATTATGAATTCTCCCCATAAAAAAAGGACAGGAAATCAAATTAAAAAGATTATTGTCTAAAGATTTACAATAAAAATAGACTATCTATCTATATTTCAAAATAATTTTTAAAGTTATAATTACCTAACAATTATGAAAAACTGTTCGCTTCTCAATATAATACTATTTTTTTAATATATATTTTCGGCTTTCTTCATATTCAAATAAGGAGATAAGAATTATGTTCATTTTTAAACGAAAACCTATCTTGCCAGATAATAACTTAGACATACTTAAGACCGAAGTTGGCCGGACTGTAGAACTTATGCTCATAGATAAAGAGGAAACCATTCTTTTTATGAAAAGATATGATTTGATTTTAATCTTCTGCTGGGAAAACGAATACATTAATGGATCTCTCTATCAATATTCCACATTTACCGTGTGTCAGAATGGATTAAGCAATATACGCAATATCCCCCTCTACGAAGTGAAAAGATATTTCCGAAATAGTGACGACTCAATTGTTTATATAGATGATGATACCTTAAAGAAATTATCAAAACAGAATCAACAAGTTTTTTATGCATTAAGCGAATTGTTGAATACGTTTGAAATAGATGCTCACTCTTCTAAAGTATATAAATGCATTTGGTGACCTATAGTTCTTCTGAATTGATTTTCTCAATTGTAATCCATAAAAAATGGTAAGTTATAATTTTTAAAGAACAAAGAGTTTATCATTTGAATTTATCAAACCAAATTAAGATAACTGAAAAAATAATCTGCTCTCATTTTTTAATAAAACACAACAAATAAATTTAGATTGTTTTGGAGATGATGTCCAAATCATCTTTTGGTCGTACGAAATGAAAACAGATGAATGGCCCGTTACCGGGAATTTGTTACACCGGGATAAGTAAAAACATCACCGAAAAAGTTAAAAATCAACAGGAGTTAATGTAACCAATCGTATAACAATAATTAGTGAGTCTCTAAAGCCATTGAAATTCAATCGGCCACTTACTTTAATTTCCTAAAAGTAACCGATTGATACAGCGGAGTGAAATAATACAGCGTTTCAAGTTGATCTTTGGATACCCTCTCCATCTCACGGAATACAGCCTCCGATAATTGATAATCGTAAGCGGCATTAGGCAGCTTTTGCAGATGCCGGCTCGCCTGGTCCCATGCAACTTCCTCTATCTCCACCCAGACAGATTTGGTATGCTGGGGCGTTTTGATGGATAACCGGGCAAACAAGGTGATATAAGTTTTGCCTGCTTCAGTATGGGTGTCTTTTACACGTGAAAGGTAGTAACCGGTAGGCTTTGGAGGCTTTGGAGGCTTTGGAGGCTCTGTCTGCTTCTGCATTGATCTTCCCCTGTCCAAATTTATTTGAATAAAAAAGCCGCAAAGAACCAAAGATTCTCTGCGGCTTTGCGGACAGCATGATAGTCCCCCGCATTTTATCGATGCAATTTCAACTTGTGTGTCAGTGATATTTTTTAGTTATTTTCCATACTAAAAGAATTGGAGATTTGCGTAAAGCGATAAGGCTTTTGTTTATTCAACTATGTATCTGTCCATCACTTTTTATCCCGTATTTCTTCCAATAGCTCAATGACGCGGTTATTCTGTTCTCCCAGCGAGTCCAATTTCTTTTCAATCATGCTTGAAGAAATTAATACAATGCCAATAAGTATAATACCCATAAAAAAATCCATTACATCCCTCCTGGTTCTGTCATTTCAAATATTATTGTTCAAACTCGATTTCTCCCTGCACGACTTCCACATCGTCTTTCGCTGCAATAAAATCCTTTACTTCCTGAACGGATTCTTCGTCCATCCGGAGAGTGGCGTTTTTATGCGGATGCAAACTCTGGAGGTAGCCTTCTCCATCTTCTGTCACCCATAAATGATAAGACCGGTTTTCTTCATTTTCCATCATGAATTCCATCGAGAGCACTGGCCTGGTTGTAATGATCTTGCCCTCTTCCATTTCCTCGGCAGAATTGACTGCGTCTGCAAAAACATTGAGCCCGTTGCTTTCATCCAGGTATTCTTGTTCAATCAGCTCTTCCGCATCTTCTTTTTCCCAATAATCCAGCCGCACGTTTTCTGCTTCTTCAATGACGACCGACGAGCAGGCCGAGCAAAAAAGCAGCATCAGAATAGGCGACCATTTAATAATCCGCATTTTTACAGCCCCTTTCCGGAAACGCTATCCTCTTCGTGAATTAACTGTCTATTACAAGTCTACATGAAAAATACCGTAAAATGTAAATTAATTACCATCTTTTAAATATTGATACAACCAACGAAAAGTCTAAATTTAAATTTCCTGGCTTCATGCGCCAGCCGTTTTTAATTGAATTCTGGACTATTGCATGCTAATTTTAGAGTGACCGTTATATCTAATGTAAGAGGAGGCCGATTCTATGAGTACTAAAAGAGAAGATTTACTGATCACCGCAGAACGGCTATTTTATGCCCATGGGTTTCATGCAATTGGTTTAAAAGCGATTGTGCAGGAAGCCGGGGTTGCGCTTATGACGCTTTATAATCATTTTGCCTCTAAAGAGGAATTGATTTTAGAAATCCTCAATAGAAGAGAGCAGGCTTATTTTGATTTGCTGAAGAAAGTCATCGACGAGGAAACTGGCACTGTGCAGGAAAAATTGACTTACGCACATCTTCTGTGGCTGAAAAACAGTGCTTCGAACGGCTGTATGTTCTTGCGAGCAAAAGAGGAATTCAGCAGTGAGCCGAATCACTCGATTGTCACAAGAGTAAATTCCCATAAAGAAAATTTGATTCACTTTATTCAAACGTACGGATTGGCGAGAATCGAAGCTTTAAAACTTTCCCTTTTTTTTGAAGGCTCCACTTCGATGGCCGAAACCACAGATATCAAGGAAGTGGAAGAAGTACTAATGTCTCTCGTTGATTGTATTGAAGTAAGTTAATAGCTTACTTTTTTTACCTGTAAAGTATAGTGACCGTTCTATATAAAAATTGGAGTTGATTATTATGTGGAAAATCGTTTTACCCGGTATATCCATGATCGGCGTTACATATGCTTTTGCGAGATACAGCTTCGGTTTATTTCTGCCTGATATCAGCTCCGACCTGGATTTATCAGAAAGCCAGGCGGGTTATGTGGGCTCGGCGGCTTATATAGCCTATACCGCAGCTTTAATCACCGCCTCCATATTCATATCCAAATCCGGGGCTCGGCATATAGTGCTGTTATCCGGTGTAACTGCGATTCTTGGCATGGTCGGGATGGCTGCTTCACCAAATTTCATCACTTTGCTCCTCAGCGCATTCATAGCTGGTCTTGGCAGCGGATGGATTTCGCCAGCCTTTAGCCAAATCGTCGTTCAGTCCTTAACTCCCGTGTTGCAGGACAAAGGCAATACATGGATCAATACCGGCACCAGTGTCGGCATCATCCTTACTGGACCTGCAGCTTTGCTGTTCTCCGAACAATGGAGATGGGCCTATGTTCTTTTCGCTGTCCTTGCTTTCGGTTCTGTCTGGTGGAATGCGGCTGCGTTAAGGAATAAAACACAAGGTTCTTCCGTACCCGCTCGTCTGGAATTGGGGACGAAGCTATTGCTGAACGCCCGGTTTCTCATTTTTGCTTCTATAGGAATCGGATTCGCTTCCTCCATCTACTGGACCTTTTCAAGAAGCTATGTGACCTTGATACATGACTTCCCAATAACCGAGAGTGTAGTGTTCTGGATCATCATGGGAGGCGCCGGCATACTTGGAGAGATTGCAGGTGCAATTATCAATAAACTGGGACTGGCAAGCTCTTACCGGTTAGGGATTTTCGTGTTATCCTCATCTCTGTTTGTCCTGATCCTCCCTTATCAGCCGACCAGCTACTTTTCAGCTGTACTTTTTGGCATCTCATTCATTTTCATGACCGGTTTAATAATCGTATGGGGCACCCGCCAGTTTCCGGACTCGCCTTTCATCGGCGTCAGCATCGCCTTCTTCTCTTTAGGAATCGGGCAATCGATTGGCTCCATTATTGCGGGGCTATTGATTGAAGGGACTTCTTATCCTTTCGCTTTTATCGTATTTTCAATCATTGGTGTTCTTTTTGTCTTCTCTAAAGTTAAGATTTTCAGCAGTAAATCATGATTGATGCATTACAAAAAGAACGCCCGCAAATGTCTGAAGACTTTTGCAGGCGTTCTTTCATTGTCCAAAGGTATTAATTTTTATTGATTACCTGAGCTCCGTCCGGTCCCGCCAAAATGACTTTATCGGTCATATCGATAAACAGGCCGGTTTCGACGACACCGAGCAGAAGCTTGAGTTCGTTATGGAGCGCGTGCGGATTTTCGATCGACCCGAAAGCGCAGTCGAGGATATAATTGCCGTTGTTCGACACGAACACTTCGCCGTCCCGCTCCCGCAGCACCGGCTTGGCACCGAGCGTTGCGATTTTGTCAGCCGTGCGCTGCCACGCAAACTGCAGGACTTCGACCGGCAATGGGAAGTTGCCAAGGCGGTCGACCATTTTTGACTGGTCAGCGATGATGATGACTTGCTTGGCGTGTGCGTTGACGAGCTTCTCGCGGACGAGTGAACCGCCGCCGCCTTTGGTGAGCTGGAAATCCGGACCGATTTCATCCGCTCCGTCAATCGCCAGATCGAGTGTTTCGACTTCCGAGAAATCCGTCAGCGTAATGCCGAATTCCTTCGCCCAGCCTGCTGTCCGGAGTGATGAAGGAATGCCTTTGATGTTGAGTCCCTGGTCGACCAGTTCACCGAGACGCTTCAGCAGCCAGTAAACGGTCGTGCCGGAACCGAGTCCGAGCACCATGCCATCTTCCACATATTCCACTGCCTTTTCCGCTGCGGCTTTTTTGTAAAGGTCCTGATTCTCTGCCATCCGAAAAGCCCCCTTAAGCCTGGCTTAAATAGGAAACGACGTCTGCCATCGCTTCTTCTGCATCTTCACCGACTGTACGGATATTGAGTTCGTCGCCATTGCGCAATTGCAGCGTAATCAGGCCGAGGAAACTTTTCAGGTTGATTTCATAAGGCGTGCCGTTGACTGATTTCTTCAAGTAAATCTCCGACTGGTATTTCTGTGTGGCTTTACTGACTTCGACGATGGTCGTCTTGTCCGAAATATTGACGGTAATGTCTTTCGATACGCTCTTCTCCATGAAAATTCCTCCTTTAGTGTTTACAGCTTGTCTTCCAATTTCACTTTCTCTTTAACGGCTTTATTGACCAGATAGGTCGGATAATAGCCCGACAGCACGTCGGCCACGTTTTCCGCCGTCTTGCGCTTAAGCTCTGTTTCCGCTTCAACAGAATAAAATGCGGAATGCGGGTTCAGAATTACGTTGTCCATTGCAAGAAGCGGGTTGTCTGCGGCAATCGGTTCTGTTTCAAGCACATCAAGGCCGGCGCCGGCAATTGTTCCTGCCTGTAGCGCTTCAATCAATGCCTGTTCATCAATGATCGGGCCGCGGGCCGTGTTGATGATAAATGCTTCTTTTTTCATCATAGCGAATTCTTTCGTGCTTATCATCTTTTCCGTCTGCGCATTGAGTGGCACATGGACAGAAAGGTAATCCGAGCGCTCGCAAAGTTCTTCGAGCGTCACAAGTTCCACGTTTTGGGCGGCAGCGACTTCAGGTGCCACGAATGGATCGTAGGCAATGACGTTCAAATCAAATGCCTTTGCTTTTCTCGCAACAGTCTGCGGGATATTGCCGAAACCGACAAGGCCGAGCGTCTTCCCTTGCAGTCGGTAAATCGGCACAGCGACTTTAAAATCCCAGACGCCGTTTTTCACCGAGTTATTGAGGAGCGTCACTTTACGCGCCAGCGACAGCAGCAACGCCATCGCATGGTTCGAAACTTCATCCAGGCAATAGTCAGTGACGTTGCCGACGATGATGCCTTTTTCCGTCGCTGCATCGACGTCAATTGTGTTAAAGCCGACGCCGTAACGTGAGATGACTTTGCAGTTATCGAGCTGTTCAATGACTCTGCGTGTAATCGGTGCGTACTGGTTGATCAGCGCATCCGCGTCTTTGCAGGCTGCGATGACGTCGTCTTCCGTTTTGCATTGTTCGAAAGTCAGTTGGATGCCGAGTTTATCCAGAACGGCTTCTTCCGGTGCGAATGTGCTGTATTCATAGTCGGTGACGACCACTTTGAATTGGCTCATGGGGTTTCTCTCCTTTTAGATGAATAAATAAGAAACTTAAGTAATCGATATTCCGCAAAATAACTACGAAGACATTAGCCGACGCTTGCGAGGCTAAGTCTTTGAGACGAAGCAGCGAAGCGATGCAGGAGCACAGTGTTTTTTCCGGGCGGCTCGCGCCAAGCTAACTCGTGCTCGATTCTCTTCGCCCGAGTGGATCTCGCCACTTCGCTTGGTCCCCCAGGAGTCTTCGTTATTTTGCTACATATCTTTAGAGACTGCTCTCAGCG
The DNA here is from genome assembly GCF_003289955.1 of Planococcus halotolerans. Classification (GTDB taxonomy): domain Bacteria; phylum Bacillota; class Bacilli; order Bacillales_A; family Planococcaceae; genus Planococcus; species Planococcus halotolerans. The sequence goes on from NZ_QLZR01000001.1 coordinate 582,645, forward strand.
CCGGCGCGCCTATGGAGAAGGCAAATGCCGACGGAGCAGAAGACGAGTGGTCTTCTCGGCTTATTGCGGGAGTCAAGGTATGCCATACGAAGATGGCGCTACCTTTGCGACGAGCAGTGCGCAGGAGCATAATCTTCGCACTGTCCAAAGCGCCGAAGCCGTTTGCAATAGTTAACTCATTAATTTTAATTAGTTTCTACCACTCAGCAATGGAACCGTCTTTATGGCGCCATACCGGGTTTTTCCAGTTGTGGCCGATTTTCGCCTGTTCGCGGACGAAGTCTTCATTGATGGAAATGCCCAGACCTGCGTTTTGTAGCATATCGACATAGCCGTCTTTGTATTCGAAAACTGTTTTGTCGTTCAGGTAATCGAGCAGATCGCTGCCCTGGTTGTAATGGATGCCAAGGCTCTGTTCCTGGATGAAGACGTTATGCGACGTGGCGTCGACTTGCAGGCAGGATGCCAATGCGATCGGGCCAAGCGGGCAATGCGGCGCAACAGCAACATCGTAAGCTTCCGCCATCGCGAAGATTTTTTTGCATTCGGTGATTCCGCCTGCGTGCGACAGATCCGGCTGGATGATATCGACGTAGCCGTCAGACAGGATTTTCTTGAAATCCCATTTCGAGAACATGCGCTCACCTGTCGCAATCGGAATATTGGTGATGTGCGCGATTTCACGCAGGGCTTCATTGTTTTCCGGCAAGACTGGCTCTTCGATGAACATTGGACGGAATTGCTCAAGCTCTTTGACAAGAATTTTCGCCATCGGTTTATGTACGCGGCCGTGGAAATCGATGCCGATGCCGATATATTCGCCAACCGCTTCACGGACTGCCGCGATGCGTGCAACCGCCTGGTCAACTTTTTCGTAGGAATCGATGTATTGAAGTTCTTCCGTACCGTTCATCTTGACGGCAGTGAATCCGGCTTCAACAGCCGCTTTTGCCGCAGTTCCGACTTCATTCGGACGGTCTCCGCCGATCCATGAGTAGACACGGACTGAATCGCGGACAGCGCCGCCCATCAATTCCGAGATCGGTGCATTATGGTACTTCCCTTTGATATCCCAAAGCGCCTGGTCAATGCCAGCGATAGCGCTCATCAAAATCGGGCCTCCGCGGTAAAAACCTGAGCGGTACATTGTCTGCCACAAATCTTCGATACGACGCGGATCTTTTCCGATCAGGTAATCGCCCAGTTCGTGTACTGCAGCTTCGACTGTAGCGGCGCGGCCTTCAACGACCGGCTCTCCCCAGCCGACAATGCCTTCGTCGGTTTCGATTTTCAGGAACAGCCATCTCGGCGGAACGATAAATGTTTCCAGCTTCGTGATTTTCACAATAAAACCCTCGTTTCTTTTTTTATGATGTAAACTGTCGGTTTTTCGCTTTTCGCGTGCGAAAAGCATCCGTTTGTCTTTTGATTTTATCTTTTGAAATGATACTGATAAAAATAGAGTCGAATTTCGCTAATATCAGCTACTTTTCCTTCTTGCTGATGTTAAGTGATATTATAATTCGGCGTTCAGAGATTTAATCAGGCGTTCAAAAAATTATTCCGGCGTTCAGCCGGATAATCCGGCGCTCAGAGAATTATTCCGGCGTTCAGCGAGATATATCGGCGTTCGCTGATTCAACAGCTAATCTCAGCGTACGCTAAATAACCAAGATAACGACAACAATAACGAAACGTCATCCTTAACCTCGTCCAACGCCAAAAAACGCCGGATTTAACTCCGAGCGTTTTTAATTTTTTCGATAAATTGGCGGGACAGGTCCGTCAGCACTTCGTAGCGTTCTTCAGCGATCGCTTTGCTGTCGACGAGGGAGCCGCCAGCTCCGACTGCCACGGCACCATTCCGGATGAAGGTTTCGACGTTGTCCAAAGAAACGCCGCCCGTCGGCATCATCGGAATATGGCCAAGTGGTCCTTGCAGATCTTTGATATAGGCTTCACCAAGTGCGGCACCCGGGAAGATTTTCAACAGGTCGGCGCCTGCGGAATAAGCATTCACAATTTCAGTCGGCGTCATGACGCCCGGAATGGAGATGCGGCCGTAGCGGTTCGCCATCTGGATGGTTTCAATATCGAAGCTTGGGCAGAAGATGAAATCCGACCCGGCATCGATGGCCATTTTTGCGGACGGCGCGTCGAGAACGGTACCTGCGCCGACAAGGACGCGGTCGCCGAATTTCTCTTTCAGCTCACGGATCATGTCGAGCGCACCGGGAGTGTCCAAGGTGATTTCAAGGGCACCGGTGCCCCCTTCGACAAGCGCTTCTGCGATTTGGTGGATCTGTGATTGTTTGGGTTTACGGATGACTGCGATAAGTCCCGATTCTTTTAGGCGAATAAGGTTTTCCCATTTTTTCATGGTTGTTTCCTCCTCGGTTTAACGTTTCACGTCGCGGTTTGCGCCGGCTGGTTTCATGAAGCGTTCGACTGCCTCGAATGTCGGCAAGCCTTCGATGTCACCGCTGACACCGACGACCATTGCGCCGATTGCATTGGCGCGGCGTACCGCCTGTTCCAGCGGCTCTTCGCGCAGCAGGCCGCTGATGACACCTGCGGCAAAGCCGTCTCCGGCACCGACAGGGTCGACGATGCGGTCTACCGGAAAGCCTTCAATGTAAGTTTTCTGCTCGCCGGCATGCAGGTAAGCCCCTTTATCGCCCAATTTGATGACGATGATTTTTTCATTGTCCCCGTCAGCAAGTGCCTGAGCCACTGCTTCGACATCCGTTTCGCCGGTCATCAGCTGGCCTTCATCAAGTCCAGGCAGGATGACATCGGCGCTTGCGGCAATTTCATTGAATGTCTTTTTGGCTTGTTCAGCGCTCCACAATTTCAGGCGCAGATTCGGGTCAAAAACGATTGTCGTGCCGTTGCGTTTCGCGATGTCGATTGCTTCCATGACAGTGGCAAGTGCCGACTCGCTAAGCGCTGGCGTGATGCCGCTGATATGCAGGATGCGCGCTGCAGCAATTGCGCCGGCATCCAATTCTTCCGGCTGCATCAGGCTCGCGGCAGATCCTTTCCGGTAATAATAGACGTTCATGTCTTCCGGCGATAATTGTTCTTTAAACAGGAGGCCAGTCGGCGCTTCATCCGTCAGCAGACAGGTTGATACGTCGACGCCTTCTCCGCGGATGCTTTTCAATACAAAACGTCCGAATGGGTCGTTGCCGAGTTTGCTGAACCAAGTGACGGAATGACCAAGTCTCGTAAGGCCGATCGCGACATTCGATTCCGCTCCCCCGATTTTCTTTGGAAACTGATGAATGTATTCGAGCGGCAGCATCTGCTCAGGCTGGAACAGCACCATCGTTTCGCCAAATGTAAACACTTCTGATTTCTCCATTTAAGACACAACCTTCTCTAACGTAATTCCCGGTTTCATTACTCCGGAATGAAGAACATCGTGATAGCCGGAACGAATGTCAGGAATAATAATGTGATGATCATTGAAAGAACGAATGGCAAGACGGCGCGAGACAGCGATTCGATCGATACGCCGGAAATCCCGGATGCGACGAATAAGTTGACTCCGACCGGTGGTGTGAAGAAACCGATTGCCAGGTTGACGACCATCAAGATACCGAAATGCACCGGGTCATAACCGATTTGAACCGCAATCGGGAGCAAAATCGGCGTCAAAATGATGATGGCAGCAAGTGTATCCATGAACATACCGACGACCAGCAATAACAGCATGATCAACAGAATGATGACGTACTGGTTTGTGGAAATTGACAGCATCGCCTCAGCAATCTGGTTTGGCACCTGTTCGATTGTCAAAAGACGTCCGAAAGCGTTCGCTGTTCCGACGATGATCAGTACAGTCGCTGTCGTCAATGCGGAATCGATGATGACTTTCGGAAGATCACGGACTTTCAATGCGCGGTAAAGGACCATCGCTGCGAATAAACCATAGACTACTGCAATAACAGCGGCTTCTGTCGGTGTGAAATAACCGCCGTAAATACCGCCAAGGATGATGATGGGAATGAGCAATGCCCATTTCGCTTCCCAGAAAGCGATTCCGATTTTCTTGAATGAAGTCTTTTCTTCAAGACCTTTATAGCCTTTGCTCTTCGAATAGAAGTATGCCCATGCAATCATAGACAGACCTACAAGGATCCCGGGAACGATACCGGCGATGAAAAGATCACCGATTGATACGCTGCCTGTTACTCCGTAGATGACCATCGGGATACTCGGTGGGATGATAACACCGATCGATCCGGCTGCCGCTACGGTAGCCGTTGCGAATTTGATGTCATAACCCTGGCGCACCATTGCTGGAATCATGATTCCGCCGATTGCCGCAACTGTTGCGGGGCCGGAACCGGAAATGGCTGCGAAAAACATACACGTGATAATTGTAGCAATGGCGAAGCCGCCGGTTCTGTTGCCGACTAGCGCGTTCGCTACATTAAAGAGGCGTTCGGAAATACCGCCCTTGCCCATGATTTCACCGGCAAGGATGAAGAACGGAACCGCCATCAACGGGAAAGAATCGACAGATGTGATCAATTCCTTCGCAAGGAATTCGACCGGCAGACTGCCTGTATACATAATAGTAATAAGTGTTGATAAGCCGATTGCGATACCGATTGGCACCGTCAGGATCAGCAAAAGCGCAAAGCTGCCAAATAACACTGCAATAGTCATTCTATAAACCTCCTAGATGTTTCATTCCGGGCTTACCCTAGTTTTTCGACTTTCTTGTCTAGATTCATTTCATGCTTTAACGCTTTGATGTGTTTCACCAGGTTCTGTACCAGGCGGATCAGCGTCAAGCCCATGCCGACCGGTGTTGCCAGGTAGATAAGCCCCATCGGAATTTGGTTGGCCGGAGATTTCTGGCCGAATGCCAGCAACTGGCTCGCAATGTCATAGCCGTAACGGATAACGAAAATGGCGAAAGCGATGAACAGCAGGTTTGCGATGATCGTCAAAATGATTTTGCCTTTGTTTTTAAGCACCAATAGCAGGACATCCACTTTGATGTGCCGGTCTTTTTTGACGCCATAGCTAATGCCGATATAGACAAGCCAGATAAAGCTGTAGCGCGCCAATTCTTCAGTCCAGGACAGAGAACTGTCGAGTTGTCTCATGACTACTTGCAGGAAAATGACCGCAACCATGATCGTGGAAAAAAGCACCAATAGTACTTCTTCGATATGCCGGTCTAACCAATGTATGATTTTCATGTCGGTCTCCTTTATCAATAAGTTTTTATGTGTTTGCAAGGGGAGTTGGTCTGCGTAAATCCATAACCTGAAAAGCAAGAAAACGGCTTTGAGGAAATATTCCTCCTCAAAGCCGTTGCCTATTTATTATTCTGCCAATTCTGCTTCAGCTTCTGCGACAGCGTCGTAGACTTCCTGAACAGTTTCTTTACCGATTTTTTCTGCGTACTCGTCAAGGACAGGCTGTACGATTTTAACCATTTCAGCACGTGCTTCAGGAGTTACATCGTTATAGTTCATGCCTTCAGCTTTCAATTCTTCAGCATATTCTGCAACAGCTTCACGGTTAAGCTCACGGTTAAGTGCGCCCGCTTCAACAGCTGCTTCTGTTACGATTGTTTGCTGCTCTTCAGTCAATCCATCAAAGAACTCTTTGCTCATCAAGAATACGAATGGGCTGTAGATATGGTGTGTTGTAGAAACGTAATCCTGTACTTCATAGAAACCTTGCAGGTAGATAGTCGGGATCGGGTTTTCCTGTCCATCGACAGTACCTTGCTGCATTGCTGTAAACAATTCACCGAATGCCATTGGCGTCGGGTTAGCTCCAAGTGCTTTAAAAGCGTCAAGGTGCAAATCATTTTCCATTGTACGAAGCTTCAAGCCTTCGAAATCGCTTGCAGTTTCAATTGCGCGTTCGCTGTTTGTTACATCACGGAATCCGTTTTCCCAGTAAGCAAGGCCGACAAGGTTCTGGTCTTCCAATTTATCAAGGAATTTCTGTCCAACTTCGCCGTCCAATACTTTATCCGCAACTTGCTCGTTCGGGAATAGGAACGGGAAATCAAATACGCTGTATTCTGGTACAAAGTTAGCGATTGGTGCTGTTGAAGGAATTGTTACTTCCTGTGAACCAAGCTGCAAAGCTTCAGTCATTGCGCGGTCATCGCCCAATTGGCTGCTGTGGTAAGTTTCAACTTTGATCGCGCCGTCAGTTTTCTCTTCCACAATCTTTTTCCATTCCAATAATGCCAAGTACTGCGGGTGTGAATCGTTAAGGCCGATACCTGCGCGGATCGTTTTTGTTTCGCCTGAATCTCCGCCTTCAGTTGCTGAACCTTCAGATGCTCCGTCGTTTCCGCCTCCGCATGCTGCAAGAACCAATACCATCATTGCCAATACGAATAAAGAAAAAATCTTTTTCATGTCAGTCTCCCCTTTTTCATGTTTTATTTGGTGTAAATTTGTAAACGATTTTATGTGGTGAAGCTTGTGTAACCGAATTATTTTTTGACGACTGCGTGGCCGCCGAATTCATTGCGGAGCGCTGCTACGACTTTACCGGTAAAGGTATCGTCTTCCTGTGAACGGTAGCGCATCAATAGTGACATCGTGATGACCGGAGCCGGTACCTGAAGGTCAAGTGCGGTTTCAACCGTCCATTTTCCTTCGCCCGAAGAGTTCATGACGCCGCGGATCTCTTCCAGTTTCGGATCTTTCGAAAATGCGCTTTCGACCAATTCCATCAGCCATGAGCGGATGACGGAACCGTTGTTCCAGACTTTCGCCACGCCTTCTAGGTCATAATCGTAATCACTCTTTTCGAGGATATCGAAGCCTTCAGCCATTGCCTGCATCATGCCATACTCGATGCCGTTATGGATCATCTTAAGGAAATGTCCGCTGCCGAGTTCACCGGTATAGAAATAACCGTTTTCGACAGAAACGCTTTTGATGACCGGTTCGATGATTTTAAATGCTTCCGGGTCGCCGCCGATCATCGTACAGATTCCTTCACGCGCACCGGAAACTCCGCCGCTTGTTCCGCAATCCATGAAGTGGATGCCTTTTTCTTTCAGGCTTTCACCCAGTCTCACCGATTCTTTGTAATTGGAGTTGCCTCCATCGATGATGATATCGCCTTCGTCAAGAAGCGGCTTTAATGTCGCAATGACATTTTCCGTAATCTCGCCGTGCGGCACCAGCATCATCAGAACGCGGGGTTTCTCCAGTTGCTGGACGACTTCTTCCAATGTATATGCACCAATCGCGCCATCAGCTGCGATTTTATCAACCTGCTCGCTATTTGCATCATGCGCCACTACTTGATGGCCATTGTCCATCATATTCAACGCCAGGTTATAACCCATCTTGCCGACGCCTATCATTGCTAGCTTCATGTTTGTAACCCCTTTCTTTCCACTCCAGAAAACATTCGGCGCCCGTCAAACTCTATCGTATGCCGCTGCCGATTTCAAGAAGTTTTTTACTGTTTTTTTGATTTTTTAGCAAATTATCTGCCGAGCCAGCCGCCATCCACCGGAATGGTGATGCCGTGAAGGTAATCCGATGCAGCGGAAGCCAGAAACACTGCCGCCCCTTGCATATCCTCGGGTTTGCCCCAGCGTCCTGCCGGAATGCGTTCAAGGATTTGGCGGTTGCGCGTTTCGTCCGCCAGCAATGCCGTATTCATCTCCGTGTCCATATAACCCGGAGCGATGGCATTGACGTTGACGCCGCGATGCGCCCATTCGTTGGCCAGCGATTTCGTAAATTGAATCACAGCTCCTTTGCTCGCCGCATAAGCGGGAACCCGGAGGCCGCCTTGGTAGGACAGCAGCGAAGCCAGATTGATGATTTTGCCTCTGCCGTTTTCCAGCATATGGGCACCAAATGTTTGGCACATGAAGAATGCCGCATTGGCATTGACGTCCATCACGAAATCCCAGTCCTGCTTCGGAAAGTCGGTCGAATCATGCCGCTTTTGAACACCGGCATTATTGATGAGGATGTCGATGCTGCCCGTCAATTCCTTGCAGCGCTCCAGCAATTCACCGTACTGCTCAAAGTTCAGTAAATCGAATTCGACTTTCGCCGCTTTCACGCCGAGTTTGCGAATTTCATCCAGCACCGCCTCATCAATCGCTCTGGCGACGACGACGATATCGGCGCCCGCTCTTGCAAGCCCCAGTGCAATCTCTTTCCCCAGTCCCCGATTGCCGCCGGTGATCACAGCGGTTTTTCCTGTCAGATCAAAAAGTGAATGATTGATAATCGAACCCCCGCTTTCTGCCGTCGGCTTGTCCACTTGCTTTAAATTGCTTATTGCCAAGATATGTTACGGAAATAAATTCCGTGATGCTATTCAGTTGATAAAGCTTTCATCTCGCGAAATATATGGTAAATTTCGTCCGAAAGAGAAGAATGTAAACCCTTCCATAAACTTCATTATAAACGGTGCGGAAATTATTTCAACTATTATTTTAAATTATCGAAAAATGTTTTATCTTTATTAGTAACAGGTTGCGGAATTTAGTTCCATAAGACTGGGTCACTGGTAGGAAGGTCTGCAGAGGTTAAGGGAAGTTACCGTGTTATCGGGGATAGGAAAACTGCCTAGCGGATTGGCTGGAGTTAAAACTGGGGGGGAAATATGTTGAATGATCATAGAATCATTTGAGTGATCATAGAATTGTTTGAGTGATCATAGAAGGCCGATTTGTGATCATAGAATCGTTTGAGTGATCATAGAAGGCCGATTTGTGATCATAGAATCGTTTGAGTGATCATAGAACTGTTTGAATGATCATAGAATCGTTTGAGTGATCATAGAACGCCAAATTATGATTATAGAAGTTTTCTGACCGATTACTAATTAAATCCTCACTTCTTATTAGCCAAAACAAAAAGCGGCAGGCTTTTCGTAGACGAAAAGCCTGCCGCTTCATTTTTACCAACTTCTCTTCAGACCATTTCCACCCGCAGCCAGCCGCGGACGCTATTGATGAACCAAATAGCATCGTAATCGCCCAGTTCATCTTTCGAGATGATTTTCTCTTTAATTTCTCCTGCATCCAACAGCTGCTGGCGGAATGTGCCTGGCAATAAGCCGCAGCTCGCTGGCGGCGTGAAAAATTCACCATCTTTTTCGACTACCAGACTGCCGATCGCAAACTCCGTGAGTTCCTGTCTTTCATTCCATAATAATACGGAAAATGCTTTCGCCGGTATTGTTTCCGCAGCTTTTGCATAAACCTGGCGGTAAGTGGTCTTATGGTAGAGAAACGGATTTCCGCTGTCGATTGCCGAAGCAGCAACCCCACAATGCACCGGCTCAGTGATTTGCGTCGTTTCTTGTGCCTCTATACTGAACTCGCCGGCGCGGCTGAGCAATAATCGCACTTTAAAGGTTCCATGTGGCAATTCTTTTGCAAGTTCTGCAAACCTGGCGGCGACTGCTTTTTCGTCCACCGGGAAATTGAAATAGTCAGCAGAATCGAGCAAACGCTTCATATGATAGGACTGCAAAGGGTACGTTCCGTTCCCGAGCTTCAGCGATTCAAGCAGCTCGAACTCCGGCCTGCGCGCAGTCAGCACTTCAGCTTTCGTCTGCAGTTCCTTGAATTCTCCTTCAGATGTCGAATCCCACGTAACTCCGCCGCCAACGCCGTAACGCGCACGGCTTGTTTCCTTATCAACAACCACTGTACGGATTGGCACACTGAACACCGCATCTTTAGCAGGCGTTATATATCCGATAGCTCCGCAATAAACTTCGCGCGGTGCCGACTCCAGTTCAGCAATCGTCTGCATCGTGCTGATTTTCGGAGCGCCGGTGATGGAGCCGCAAGGAAATAAAGCCTTGAACCAGTCCATTATTGTTAAATCCGGATGGAGTTCCGCAGTGATTGTCGACGTCATCTGGTGGACTGTCGGATAGGTTTCCACTTCGAACAGCTTGCCGACTTTAACTGAACCTCTCGTTGCGAGACGGCTCATATCATTTCGCAGCAGGTCAACGATCATCAGGTTTTCTGCCCGTTCCTTTTCAGAAGCCAGCAGCTCGGCAATGCGTGTTTTATCTTCTTCCAGCGTACGCCCTCTCGGCGCAGTACCTTTCATCGGCTTGGTTGTCAGCATGCCGTTCTCTACTTTAAAGAAAAGTTCCGGCGACGCAGAGAGGATGCTGTGGTCACCGATATTTAAATATGCGCCATAGCCGGCCTGCTGATTGCGCGCCAGCTGGCGGTAAAACGCGAAATCACTGCCGCTGAAATCCGCATGCAGCCGTTCGGTGTAATTGACCTGATAAGTATGGCCTTCCGCGATTGCGTTTTTGATGCTGGCAATTCCGTTTTGGTAATGCGTTGGTGAGCCATATAACTTCCAGTCACCCACTGAATATGCTTCGGATGCGGCTATTTCTTCTTCCCTTACGTCAGGGTTTTTATAGATTCCGAACCATATTAATGGAAGAGAACCAATTTCACGGGTCTCCATTTCGGTGTGAAAAGCCGGTGCCGCTTCGTATGACACGAAGCCGGCAGCATAAAAGCCCTGCTCCGTCGCTTTATCAATTTCTTCCATAATAGAAGAGATTTCAGAAAGGTCCCGGCTTTGTAAAATTCGGAGCGGCTCCCTGAATTCGAGCGGTTCGATATCGCCTTGCTCATTTTGAAATTCAAAAAGAAGATAAGGTTTCTTCATCTGCCGCATCTCCTCTCGTTGCTGCTTTCCACGTTTTCGCCTGTTCGCAGGCATTTTTCAGCATCTGAAATCCGTCGAGCGTCAGGATGGATTCCGGATGAAACTGAATGCCGGTAATCGGCAATTCGCGATGGCGCACGGCCATCACGGCATCATCGTTCGTCCGAGCTGTGATTTCCAGGCATTCCGGCATGGAAGCTGCTTGGGCTTCGAGTGAATGATAGCGGGTGACTTGTGTCGGTGAATTGATACCGGCGAACAACCCTCTCCTATCGTGAGTCATTCCGAAAACCTTGCCGTGTACGGGCTGGCAGCCTTTAATAACCGTGCCGCCGAAGTATTCGACAATCGCCTGATGCCCGAGGCAGACACCGAGAATCGGCATTTTGCTGCTCAGCTTTTCAAGCACATCACGGCTGGCCCCTTCTTTTGCCGGTCGGCCGGGACCTGGTGACAGGACGATCAAATCCGGTGCCATCCTGTCGATTTCTTCCGCCGTAATTTCCGTGTTTTGAAATACGAGCACTTCTGGATCCAGCTGTTCGAAATAATGCACGAGATTATATGTGAATGAATCATAATTATCAATAATAAGGATCATGGAACACACCTCTTTAAATAAGGATGGCAGGCTGTTCTATTATACTTGTTCCGGACGGTAAATTGTATGGTTAGCAGAAGGTTTTCTGAGCTGAAAAATAAAAAAAGTTCCTCCGAAAAAGGAAGAACTCCGTGCGGTAATTATTTTCATCCTAATCTTCATCCACTTCCGTTTCATCATCATCCAAGCTATCCGTCTCGGCATCCTGATCCGACTCTTCATTACTTTCATCGGGATCATCATCATCCGGCGGCAATGGATCTCGGTCTACATTATCTTCCTGTTCTTCGCCCGGCGCCTGGTTTTCCTGTTCCATCTGCGGCTCATCATCTGAATTGCCGCAGCCTGCCAGTACCGTAACCGACAATAATGAAGCGGCTCCGACTTTCAGCAATTTATCTTTGATCATCAGAATTCCTCCTTTATTTGACCGGATTCCTGGGGGAACATTCTCTTATTTCTTTATACCCCGTGGTCACAATAAAAAACGGGAATTCGGAAAGTGATTATTTCAACTTCGGACTTGCAGGCGGTGGTATCGGCAAACATTTTTTATCAGCGATTTCCGACGGTTTATCGTCGATTTTTTTGAGTTTATCAGCGATTTCCTTCCGTTTATCAGCGATTTTTTTCTGTTTATCGTCGGTTTCGGAAGCTTTATCGTCGGTTTTTCATCATTTATCGTCGATTCCTTAAAATCCGCAAGCTATACTCCGCCACACACAAGCCCCATTAAATTTCCAAACCTGGATTCCCCTTCATTCCCTGCCATAAATCTGTTTGCTCGATTTGGCGCGCCAATTGCAGCAGCAGATGCTCCTGTCCTTTGCCGGCCATTAATTGTACACCGAGAGGCAAGCCGCTTTCCATAACATGAACCGGAAGCGATATTGCCGGTTGACCGGTTAAGTTGGCTAGTTGAGTGTGCGGCGTATAGGTAAGGCTTGGCAAAAACATATCGTAGATAAGCTGTTGCTGGGTGGCCATGGTCGAAGTGCGCTCCCACTCGCCAAGAAGCTCTGCACGGGATTCCCGACTATGTGTCAGTTCGCCGACTTTTGGTGCCGGATAAGCAGTTGCTGGCGTCAGATAGAAATCATAGCTTTCGTGTAATGCAGCCATTTTTGCGGCAGCCGCATCCCATGAAGCGAGGCTCGCTGAATAATCAGCAGCCGATACTTTTAATCCGGCCTGACTCAAGAGCCACGATTCGATTTCCATATCATCAGCTGTCAGTTTGCGGCCTGTACCTTTTTCAAGATTGCGCACGAGCAGCGCCATTTCTCCGCTGTTCATCAAATAATAATCCTGCATCAATCCGATACCATCGATACCATTGTCTTTTTCTTCGACGTGATGCCCCTGCCGTTCGAGCCACTTCGCCGTTTTCATTACCGCTTGGCGGGCGTCTTCCGAAACTGGCGTACCTACAGGCGATTCGACTGAAAAAGCGATTCTGAGCGGACGCGAAAATCCTTTATCCATCTCTTCCCTGTATTTCCCGGGAAATAATGGTGTATGAAAAGCGGCGGCTGGCTGTACCGTCTGCAATAAATCCAGCATCGCCGCGCTGTCGCGGATCGTTTTCGTCAAGACAAAATCAATCGAAGCCCCCTGCCATTGCCGTCCTGCACCAGGTCCAACAGGCATGCGGCCCCGTGTCGGCTTCAATCCGAACAAACCGGTAAAAGAAGCCGGAATGCGGATCGATCCGCCCCCGTCACTCGCGCCGGCAATCGGCACAATGCCTGAAGCGACTGCAGCGGCCGAGCCGCCGCTCGATCCTCCTGGGGAATAATCCGGATTCCATGGGTTGCGGCTCGCGCCGTACAGTTCCGGTTCACTGATATTCTTCAAACCGAATTCAGGCGTGTTTGTGTGTCCGACAAACGTGAAACCGGCGCCTCTAAGTTTCGCGGTTAAATGTGAGTCCTGTGCGGCTTTCATTTCCTTCAATAATTTTGAGCCGGCAGTCAGCTTTTCACCTTTCAGCGCCTGCGAGATATTTTTTAGTGCCATCGGGACGCCGGAAAAGCCTCCGTCAGGGATCGAATCCAATGACTTTTCAGCCAATTCCTTGCGCGTTTCGGTAAAAGCATTCAGTTTCGGATTCACCTGTTCGAGCCGTTTGAAGCTTAGCTCCAACAATTCCCCAGCACTTATTTCTCTATTCTTCAATAAAGCGGTCATTCCGACCGCATCCAATTGGATGTATTCCTGTAAGTTCATTGTGACTCTCCTTCTATAGATGATTTTCTTTCAGCTACAGAAAGTATATCATCTATTTTTTTCCATTACATAAGTCATCAAATTTAAGGAATTTACTATTCTCTATATAATATTAAAAATTTGTGATTTAGGTATTGACTTTTAATTTTACATGACTACAATTGAGATTGAGAATCATTTTCAATTAAAAATCAAAGGAGAGAAGTTATCTATGAAAAAGTATTTATTTCTAGTTATTGCTTTAACCGCGTTAATCCTTGCCGCTTGTGGCGGTCAGGCGAAAGAAGAAAAAACAGAGAGCGAAACTGCTACTGAAACAAACGAAAGCAAAGAAGTGAACCTTTATACGGCACGCCATTACGATGTAGATGATGAGTTGTATGCGAAGTTTGAAGAAGAAACAGGCATTAAAGTAAACGTAATCAAAGGCGAAGCCGATGAGCTGCTTGAGCGGATCAAACGCGAAGGCGATGCTACAGAGGCGGATCTGTTTTTAACTGCAGATGCAGGGCGCCTTTATCGTGCCAAAGCGGATGATTTGCTTCAACCGGTTTCAAGCGACTTATTGGACGAGCAAGTTCCTGCCAACTTCCAGGACACAGACCAGATGTGGTATGGCCTGACTAAACGTGCTCGTGTAATTCTTTATGATAAAGAAACAGTTCAGCCGGATGAGCTTTCTACTTATGAAGCTTTGACAGAAGAGAAATGGAATGGCCGTGTGCTGATCCGCAGTTCTGAAAATGTCTATAACCAGTCCTTATTGGCTTCATTCATCGAAATCGATGGCGAAGAACAAGCTAAAGAATGGGCAGCCGGCATGGTTAATAACTTTGCCCGCGATCCTGAAGGCGGCGACCGCGACCAGGCGAAGGCTATTGCAGCCGGCATTGGCGATGTCGCTATCATGAACACGTATTATTTCGGCCAAATGCTGAATTCCGAAGATCCAGAAGAAGTGAAAGTTGCTGAAGGCTTAGGGATATTCTTCCCGAACCAGGACACAACCGGTACCCATGTCAATGTCAGTGGTGCAGGAGTTGTAAAAGCTTCGAAGAATAAAGACAATGCCATTAAATTGCTGGAATTCCTTTCTGCTCCAGAAGCTCAGGAAACCTTCGCTTCTGCCAACTATGAGTATCCGGTCAACGAAAATGTTGAACCAAGTGAATTACTGCAATCTTGGGGTGAGTTCAAAGAACAGGATATTCCTTTGTCCACTCTAGGCGAACACAACGCTAAGTCTATTTTGATTTTCAATGAAGTCGGCTGGAAATAATAAAATACAAAAACCCTTGCTGCAATCTCTTTAGCAGCAGGGGATTTCTTGTGATTGGAAGGAGGCAACAGAAACGTGCAGCATAGATTCACAAATATAAATGCCTGGACAGTCAGTGCGGTAATCATCATCTTCTTGCTGTTTCTCCCGAACCTGACGATTGTAACCGGGCTGTTCACTCCTTCCAATGAAAATTGGGAGCACATGAAGGAATTTGTTCTTTGGGGATTCATGAAAAACTCCCTGATTTTGACGGCGGCTTCAGCCTTCTTCACGATTCTGATCGGCTTGAGTTTGGCTTGGCTCATTGCCCAATATGATTTCCCGATGCGTCATTTCCTGAAATGGGCTTTAATCCTCCCGCTCTCGATTCCGCCATTTATCGGTGCCTATACGTATCACGGTATGCTGAGCTATACGGGTGTCATCCAAACCACTTTACGGGAAAACTTCGGCATGGCAATTAACCCCGCTTATTTTGATATCATGAACTTGCCCGGCGCCGTTTTCATCTATACGATGTTTTTATTCCCTTATGTCTATTCGATTGCGCAAGTTTATCTGTCCCGGCAATCCGCTTCATTGATTGAAAGTACACGTATCCTCGGCAAGGGTCCCTGGAAAACTTTTTTTCAGGTCGTTCTGCCAATTTCACGGATTTCCATAATAGCCGGAGCAAGCCTGGTCGTCCTTGAAGTATTGAATGATTATGGAGTTGTAAAGTATTATGGCGTACAGACATTTACAACTGCCATTTTTCAGTCTTGGTTCGGACTTGGTGATATCGAGTCGGCGATCAAACTTGCTGCTTCGCTTATGGGCTTTGTTATTTTGATCCTGATGATTGAAAAAATTCTTCGGGGCAGACGGCAATACAGTTATTCAAGCACCAAAGTGCGTCCACTTCCCCTGATCCCTTTATCAGGATGGAAAGCGGCAGCAGCGACAGGCTATGGCTTCGTCATCCTGTCACTGGCCTTCGTCATACCGGTCGCACAATTAATCGACTGGACCGTCCTTACCTACGGCACCATTCCAATGGGTGAATTTATGAATTACGTGAAAAATTCCGTATTCGTCGCCGGACTCAGCGCGACATTAATCATCGTTTTCGCACTTATCGTAGGCAACTTCGCCCGCATGGTGCGTGGCCGGCTTGGTAAACTGTTGCCACGGTTGACCGTTCTTGGCTATTCGATACCCGGCGCAGTCATCGCAGTGGCAGTTGTCACCGCCTTTATCGGTCTGGACCGCTTCCTGACACCCTTTTATGTCTGGGCCGGTTTCAGTACAACGCTTGTCCTGAGCGTCAGCATTGTATTGCTTGTTACCGCTTATATTATTCGTTTCTTTGCAATCGGCTATAATTCCATTGAAACGGGGTATGATAAAATCGGTACCGATTTCCGGGATGCTTCAAGAACCCTGGGACTTGGAGTTACAAAAACGTTCTTTAAAGTGGATATGCCCATGATGAAAGGTGCCATTATCAGCGGTTTTATTCTGGTGTTTATCGACGTATTAAAGGAGATCCCTTTAACGCTGATCTTGCGCCCGTTCAATTTTGATACACTTTCCACTAAAGCTTTTCAATATGCGAGTGACGAAAAGATTATGGAGGCTTCGCAGGCTTCATTATTAATCATCGGTATTAGTGCCCTGGCCATTGTTTTCTTTTATAAATTCCTTGAAAGGGAGTTGGACTAGCATGTTTGTGGCAATCGAAGACGTTTGCTTTTCATACACCGATGCGAAGACAAGAGCATTGGACAATTTCACACTGAAGATTGAAAAAGGCGAAGTCATCTCCATTCTTGGACGCAGCGGCAGCGGTAAAAGTACAGTGCTGCGCCTGTTGGCAGGTCTTGAAAAACCTGAAAAAGGACGCCTCGTTATACAGGATGAAGTGCTGTTTGACGATAAAACCTTCCTGCAACCCGAAAAACGCGGCATCGGCATGGTATTCCAGGATTACGCACTCTTCCCTCATCTAACCGTTGCCGAGAACATCCTGTTCGGATTGTTCCGAATGAAAAAAGCCGCTAAGAAAAAGCGCCTCCAGGAGGTTTTGGAACTCGTGGAGCTGCAGGATTTCGGAAAACGCTACCCGCATCAACTGAGCGGCGGACAGCAGCAGCGTGTCGCCATTGCGCGTGCTGTCGCTCCTAATCCGCATCTGATTCTGCTCGATGAGCCGTTCAGTAATCTGGACGCCGAACTACAAGGGAAAATCCGTGAAGAGTTGCGCGACATTCTGAAAAAGGCAAATATCACTTCAATTTTTGTTACCCATGACGAAAAAGATGCCCACATTCTGGCAGACCGGATCGTCAAACTAAAAGACGGCCGCATCGAATTTGTCGGACGTCCTTGTGATATGCTCGATACCTACCGCCAGACCGGTATCCAGCCATTAACCGATGGCTTTGTCGAGAAAAGCCTGACCGGCGTTAACTAATAAAATCCCCGCAGCTCAGTTGAAGAGCGGCGGGGATTTTTCCATATACTTTGTATAGTCAAAAATCATCATAAAAGCCTTTTTACTGTTGACTTGAGCATAAACCGGCCTCTCTCTCGCATAGCCGACAAGCAGACTCTAAAATCATCACAATATCGGCGAAACCAGCTTCGCAATGTCCTGTTTTGCCCTCTCCAGTAATGATTGATTCTTGAATGTCTCTTTGGTCATCTCAACAGACAGCTTTTTATCCTGGAAAAAAACATTGGTCATTTCCAGCGTTGCGTCCACATCATATACAAAAGCATTCAACTCGAAGTTCAAAGCAAAACTGCGAATATCCATATTGGCCGACCCCACCGTATAGGCTTTTTCATCCACAATCAGTGTTTTGGCATGCAGAAATCCATTTTTATATTTAAAGACTCTGACTCCGTCCTGCACCAACTCGCGAACAAAGGAGAGCGTGGCGGAATGGACAAATATATGGTCAGCTTCATGTGGAACCATGATCTGTACATCGACTCCACTAAGGGCCGCTGTCTTTAAAGCATCCATAATGGATTTATCCGGAATAAAATAAGGCGTCTGCAGATAAACCGACTTACGCGCATGATAAATCATCTTCAAGAAGCCGTTTTTTATATCTTCGTGGGATACCAAAGGTCCGCTTTCGACAATCTGCATAGCTGGTCCTTCTTTACTTTCCATCTTCGGGAAATAATTTTCTCCGTACTTCATCGGATACTTATCATCTGCCTGATTCCAATCGATAAAAAATCGATTTTGGAGTGAATGAACAATTTCCCCTTCGACACGAAGATGTGTATCCCGCCAGTAACCGAACTCTATTTTCTTCCCAACATACTCGTCGCCAATATTAAAGCCGCCAATATAGCCGATTACGCCATCAACCACAACCAGTTTACGGTGATTGCGATGATTCAGCCTCGGGTTTATTCCTGCCAGAATTGCCGGAAGGAACGCTGTAGCCCTTCCTCCAGCTTCATTCAACTCATCAAAAAATTTCTTCGGCAAGTTTCTTGATCCCAAGTCATCATAAAGAAATAAAACTTTCACGCCTTGACGGGCTTTTTCCGTCAATAACGCCAGCAGCCGATTTCCCAGATCATCGTTTTTCACAATAAAATACTGCAGGTGGATATGGTCTTGTGCCTGTCGTATGTCTTCAAATAACGCTTCGAATTTCCTGGCACCATCGTTATAGATAACAACGTCCGAGGCCGTCGACAAAGGTGCACCTGTCCTTACCATATTCATTTGAATAATATCCTTCATTTCTTTAGCAACGGGTGAAAGATTTCGCAAATTATCCGTTTTAAGCTGTGTCAGCTGATGATCAACCATCTCCGTGAAATCGGAATTTTCATAGGCAGCGGGCCGTTGAAGCCTCTTTTGGTTAAACCGCTTTCCGAATAATAGGTATAGAATAAAACCGGCAACCGGTATGAAAAAAAGAATCAAGATCCATGCCCATGCTGATGAAGCCGATTTCCGCTCATAAAATAATATAAAAAACGCCAGTACTACATTCAAAATGATAAACAGATTACTTAAAGCGCTCCACCATTCAAATGAAATCTTAATCCCTCCTCACATTCCGGCCATCTTCCCTTTTTATATTCATTCCATACCCCGACAGTCTTTGTTTTAAAGGTGTTTTGAAGAATTTTTTATAAAGAAAAAACCAACCGCATTGCCGCGATTGGCTCACTCAGTCTTCCTCTTCCCCGTCTTCTTCGCCTTCTTTCGGCTCTTCTTCCGGAATTATTTCCTGTTCGCCTTCTTCTGGTGTTACATCGATATCTTCATCAGTAGGCTGTTCATCTTCAGCATCGCCACATGCAGCCAGCATACCGACAGACAGGAATGCAGCAGCTCCGAGTTTCATCCATTTGGCTTGAGCCATTTGAACTCCTCCTTTTTCAAGTCAGTTTCTCTATGGTGTTCCTTTACCCCTTATGCTTGGGTTAAACACATATAGATAGGAGCTAACGGCAACTATTACAGTCATTCTTCACTTTCAGCCACTCTGCTCGAACGAGTAATTTGGAAAACAGCGGACTGGAATTTTCCAGTCCGCTGCTTTATTTATTGCTGATTAGTTTTCTGCATCTTCTTCTGTATCTTCTGTATCACTGGAAGCATCGCTTTCGCTGTCACTGCTGGAGTCAGAATCGGAATCCGAATCGCTCTCTGATTCGCTGCCCGAATCAGATTCACTATTCGATTCACTGTCTGTTTCAGATTCGCTGTCGGTATCGACATTGACATCTGTATCTCCACTGTCTCCTTCACCGCCATCATCCGATGGTACGACAGTACCGCTGTCTTCGTCATCTTCAACATTTATATCCTGCTCTACATCTGGATCGTCATCTCCGCAAGCTGTCAGCATACCTACAGAAAGGAAAGCTGCCGCTCCTAGTTTCAACCATTTTGCTTGTGCCATAATCAGTTCCTCCTCGGTTTCTCGTACTTTATCCTTATAAAATAACTATACCCGGAGAATACTGGTTAAAACTTTTTATTATTTGTAATTAATATCCAATTATCAGATGCTGTTTTTTGTATAATACCTGCTCTTCAATTACCCCAAGCAGTATTCCGTTTTCTCAAACGGCCATAATACGCCCATATCCGCACGATGAATGTGCCGAAAATTAGAATGGCGATGATGAATAAGCCGCTGCTGCTCCAGGACAGCCAGTCCTGGATTGTATCTGCTCTGTTTATATTCCCTATGATGAAATAAATATAAAAAGCCACAAGCGGCGAGAACATCACCGTATACGTAATCGCGATTCTCTTCGCGTGTTTTAGGCGACTGCTTTGATCACTGTACAGTTGTGGCCGTTCTTCACCTTCATCATAAGCTTTGCTCCAGATCGTCCACTTCTCCATATTCGAGAATGACGTGAATTCTTCATTCCATCCCGCTTCCCGGTGGATAGCAAAATAACTTTGAGTCGGTCCTCTTTGGTAATCTACACGGTAAGCGATTCGACGGGGTTCGCCTTTGGTGAAGTGAAAGATGGTTCCGATTTTATTGACCCGATGAAGGTTCAAACCGCGCTGTTCCATCGACTCCAGCCAATGTTCCATTTTGTCAGGCGAATACATCCAGCTGAATTTCACCTTCGTCACCCAGCGCCTTGCCTTCTTCAATTCCTTTTCACTCTGCTGGTCTATTTCATCGACAGGCCAGAAGCCAGCTGTCGTTCCATCGAGTCCCTTATTAGTTCCGGTGATTTTGGCAATCGAATAGATTCCGAGAACCATGCTTCCAAAAAGGATAGCGAAGAATATAAATGTTAGGATCCACAGAGGGCTTTCTACGATATTACTGCCTCCATCCTGTCTCCAGGAAGAAGCGAGCATTGAAATATTCGCCATCAGTATACCGGCGACATAAAACGAAGTTCCGTAAAAAATGTATGTAATCATCCGGTTATGCTTAATGATTCCATGACGAATCGGGGATGTTTTAATAACGCTTTCGGGTTGCTCATTAAAAGTGAACTCCCAGTTACCGGCACTCGCAGCCTTTTTCCAGCCTTCATCCTGGAGCGTTTTCGGTAATACTGACGAACTCAGCTTGTCATAGGCTATGCGATACACCCGTTTTGCCGGTTCCCGCTCCTGAAAATAAAAGCAGCGCGTCCAGCGGTTTAATCGCTCAAATACTAATCCTTTTGCGGCCATGTCCGAAAGCCACGTTTCTGTCTTTTGCACATCGTAACTCCAAAAAGTCCTGTACACTTTCTTCATTCGAATCCCCCCTCGTAAGCAATAGCGTTGCGATGTACTTCTTTGACCCTCGTTATTTCCGCCTTCATCAATTCCTTGCCGGCGTCGGTAATTTCGTAGACCGTCTTCCGCTGTTCATCGGCGAATACCGTGATCACGCCGTCTTTCTGCATTTTGGTCAACGTGCCATACACCGTTCCGGATCCAAGTACCAGGCGGCCGGTTGTGATTTCTTCCACATGCTTGACGATGCCGTAGCCGTGCCGGGGCTCGGTAAGAGATAATAAAATATAGAAAGCCGTTTCTGTCATCGGCACATATTTCTTCAGCATTTTTTGGATTTCCACGGACAGCCCTCTTCTTTACTATGTCATACCTTGACTATATCACGTCGTGACATAGTGTGGGAATCTTTTTTTATAAATGCATGATTTTGAGGAGTTATCATTTATCGCGGATTTTTGACGGTTTATCGCCGATTTTTTTGGGTTTATCGGCGATTTTTAGACGTTTATCAGCGATTTTTTCCGGTTTATCGGCGATTCACCATAAAACCGTCAAAAAAAACGCAAAGCAACTCTACTTTCAAGTCGCTTTGCGTTTTCTCATTTTATCAGTATCCATCAGTCGCCTGCTCACCGCTTCGACAAACTTTTCACACCGCGCCAAATCTGTTTCCTGCGGCATCAGTTCAATCTTCAAAGTCGCAGCTAGATTGGTATGGACATACAGCATGTCCCGAAAGCGGTTGACCGCTCCGCAGAATTCCGAAAAGAAGCTGTCACCTGTCCCGAACACAGCCGTTACCAGTTCGGGACGCTGCAATTCTTCAAAGGCTTCAAACAGTTCCTGTATTTCTGCCGGAATTTCGCCGCTTCCCCATGTATACGTGCCGATGACAACTATATCGTAACGTCTGAGTTTATTTACATCAAATTGATTGATCTCGCAGACGTCCGGCAAGAAACCCTTAGCCTGAAAGCATTCCGCTAAAACTTCAGCCACTGCCTGTGTATTCCCTGTTACAGATGCATACACGATGGCGATTCTATAATCACAATTCATCAAACCCATTGGACTGGGACACTTTCGAATACGTACGCGACTTCTGTTCGAAGAAATCCGATTTTGTGCCGTTCATCATGTCATCGCCGAATACCTGGATCCATGGCATCGGATTGCTGCGCTCTTCGTAGAGATTTTTCATGCCCAGCTGACGCAATCGTTTATTCGCAAGGTATTCGACGTAATCACCGAATTCATCCAGATCGAGTCCTTCAATATCAGCCAGAATGTACTCGGCCCATTCCTTTTCAAGCTGCACCGCCTGATCGACTGTCCGGTAAATATAGTCGATATTCTCTTCATTGTTTAACTCAGGATTCTCCGTCAATAGGATCCGGACGAATTGTCCGATGAAATAAGCATGCTGCATCTCGTCGCGCTGAATATAGCTGATCATCGTGCTCGTCTTCAGCATCTTCTGCTGGCGCGCCAGGTGATAGAAAAATGCGAAGCCGGCATAGAAATAAATGCCCTCGAGATTGATGGAATTGATGCCCAGCTTGAATAAGCTCTGCGGCGTCGGGTTCTGGCGGAACTCCTCGTAAGCGTCGAGGATCAAATCATTGCGTTTCCGCACGACCGGATCGCTCTTTGCCTGGTCGAAGCGTGCGTTTTGCTCCGCCACTGACACAAGCGAACTCAGAATATAGGAATACGATTCGTTATGGACCGCTTCCTGCTGGGAAATGACCGCGAAGATTGCTTTGAAACTTGAGTCGGTCACATAGTCCATCGCCATCGTCATCGTCGGCGTCTGCAGACTGTCGAGCGATGCCAGCTGTGTATTGATCCGGAGGAAAACGTCCCGCTCTGTGTCACTCAAGTGGTCCCATTGCTTGATATCGTCCTGCATATTGATTTCCTGCGCTTTCCAGAAATTCGACAGCAGCGTTTGATACAGATCGTACATTTGTGGATAGGCGATATCGTTCCAGTTCAATAAACCCGACGATTTGCCGTTCAGGATGCCTGTCGATTTATTTGGATGCTCAGGGTTGAGCAGTTTGATCTTTGTTAAAGGTGTATCGATTGCCATCATAAGTCCTCCCTCAGCTTTGGCACGCTTCGCATTCTTCGATTTCTGCCTGCGAAGTGCTGCGTACATAATAAGTCGTTTTCAATCCCTGCTGCCATGCTTCCAGGTGAAGCTCCAGCAATTCCTTCGCCTTTACAGTGTGCGGCACATACAGATTGAAGCTGATTGCCTGGTCGATATGGCGCTGCCTTGCAGCGTTCTGGCGGATGCTCCATTTCTGGTCCAGTACATGGCGGGCGCGGCGGTAATAATCGTACGTCCGGTGATCAAGATCCGGTGCCGTCACTTTAAATTTGAAGTTCTTCTTCTCTTCCGCATATTCCACGGCATAGAGCGGATCAATGCCATCTGTGGAGCCACCGATTTTCGCTGTCGACGAGTTCGGAGCCACGGCCATCATCCAGCCGTTCCGCACGCCGTTCTCTGCAATTTCTTGTTGCAGCTCCTGCCATTTCTCGCCTTCATAGCCTTTACGGGTGAAATACTCGCCCGTCTGCCATTCTGAACCTTCGAATTCCCGATAGCTGCCTTTTTCTTTCGCCAGTTCCATCGACGAACGGATTGAGTGATAAGCAATTTCTTCATATAATTTGTCCGCAAATTCAACGGCTTGATCTGTCTCCCAGTGAATGCCTTCAAGTGCCAGAAGGTGATGCCAGCCGAAAGTTCCCAAGCCAACTGCGCGATATTTTTTATTTGTGGCTTCTGCCTGTCCTACAGAAATAGTGTTCAAATCGATGACATTATCAAGCATACGCATTTGAATCGGGACCAATCGCTCCAGCACATCCGCTTTTACGGCGCGTGGCAAATTGATCGATGACAGATTACAGACCACAAAGTCACCCGGTTTGCGCACCATTACGAGATTTCCGTCTTCGTCCGTGAATTCTTTGACAATTGTTGTCGCTGACATGTTTTGCGTTATTTCGCTGCACAAATTACTGCAGTAAATCGACGTCAACCCGCGGCCGCGCAGATGCTTGTTCGGATTCTGGCGGTTGACTTCGTCGCGGTAGAACATATACGGCGTACCTGTTTCAAGCTGCGACACCATAATGCGTGCCATGATGTCCATTGCCCGGTACGTCTTTCTCGGCAATAACGGATTAGAAACCGCTTCTTCATATTTTTCGGTGAAGTAGGCACGGTCGGTATCATCATAGAAATCCTCCAGACCAAGTGCGTTGCCGTTCGCATCTTTCCAGCCCATCACTTGTTTTACCTGATGCGGGCAGAATGTATTCCATTCGCCGACACTGCGGCCATTTTCATCAGTTTCCTTCAATTTCTCCATAAACAAATCGGGAATCGAAACACCAGTGAAAATGTCGTGCGCTTTGCGGCGCTCATCGCCATTATTCGTTTTCAGGTCCAGGAAGCCGTTCATGATGTCTTTATGGAAAACGTCCAGGTAAACTGCTACCGCTCCCTGACGCTGTCCAAGCTGATCGACGCTGACCGCCGTGTCATTGACCAGGCGGATCCACGGGATGACACCGGAGGAATTGCCTTTGAATTTCTTGATGTCCGATCCAAGCGCGCGCACTTTTCCGTAATAGATTCCGAGTCCGCCGCCGTCTTTGCTGAGACGTGCGATGTCCCAGTTGTTCAGGTAGATGCCGTCCAGCGAATCATCCACCGTGTCGATAAAGCAGGAAGACAATTGGCCGAAACTTTTGCCGGCATTTGATAGGGTCGGCGTCGCCACCGTCATATACAGATTACTCATTGCCCAATATGCTTCACGAACAAGTTCCGTCCGCTTGTCAGCCGGCTCATTCTGCATCAGCGCCATGGCGATGATCAAAAATCTCTCCTGCGGCAATTCGTGAAGATTTCCTTCGTAATCTTTTGCCAAATAGCGGTCCGCCAAAAGGAACAGTCCGATGTAATTGAATAATTGGTCGCGTTCCGGCTCAATCACTGCACCGAGTTCCCGGATTTCCGCTTCCGAATAAGCTGTCAATAAGTCATTCGAATAAATGCCGATACGGGAGAGTTTTTCAACAAGGCGATAAAAATCACCGTATTTCTCCTGTGATTCATAACCGCGGCTTGCGGCCGCCTGCCGATAAAGCTCGCTGCAATAAAGTTCTGCTGCGAGGAATGTCCATTTCGGTTCATCCATCGAAATGCGGTTCAAGGCATAAAGCATGGATTGTTCCGTGTCGATCTTGCCATCCAGCTCTCCGATTTTATTGCGCAATGCCGTGGTATCGAGTCCATGCAACTGCTCGGCACGCTCCAACGCTTTTTCGACTGCATCCATTTCTGTTGAGATTCCCATTTTCATGTTAGATCAGCTCCTTCGCAAATTCGTTCAGTTTCATGCGGCGTTCTTTTCTCGCCTGTGCGTTCTTGAATAAATGCTTCTCTTTGTCTGTTTCAGGAATGACACCTGGAACAGGAGTCGGCTTGCCGTTTCCATCCACAGCTACCATCGTCAAAATGGCGGTTGTCGTCAGCGTCCGTCCGCGCGTTTCAATATCCTGGCATTCCGCTTTTACATACACTTCCATCGAAGTCCGGCCTGTTGAAATGACTACGCCTTCCAATATCAGCACATTTCCAATCCGTGCCGATGAAAGGAAATTGACCGTATCAATCGATGCTGTCACCACGACTTTCCCGCTGTGCTTCATCGCCGTGATTGCTGCAATTTCATCAATATAGGCAAGCACCGTTCCACCGAAAATCGTGCCCATGTGATTCGTATCCGGCGGCAGCACCAACCTCGTTTGAATTGTCCTTGATATGCCTGCTGAAATTTGCTGTTCCATATTCCATTCCATCCTTTCGAATAAAAAACAAACATAGAAAAACCCATCTTCTCTCTGGAGAAGATGGGTTGAGTAAACGCAGCATTAAAGGAAAGTCACGGTGGCAAAAAACACCGCTTCCTGTTAAGACCATCGTTACACCCCCCAGCTCCCGGAGAAGGCAATTAACATATAACGAAGGCAGGTCTCCTGGCTTGTGCGTCCTCCTCTGCTATGGCCTTCCCATCTTTCGACAGTGGTTTCCATAGCTCGTCAGCACTTACAGTTGCGGGTACAGCTCCGGATTTTCACCGGCTTCCCTATTAAGCCTTTTCAGGCACCTTTGTTATCGGTTTTTACTATATATTGTGTTTTCTTATGTACTATACACTAAATATTGTATTTCTAAACTATATAACAGTGAATGTTTTTTGGCAAGTTCGATTCATATTAAGTTTTTGCCCATTTAAAAATACGTAAGTCCATACAGTTAAACTACAGCAAACCAGAGAAATATTAAAGCATTTAATGATTATCTGAAAATAGCAATTATCAGATAGATTTCATTTCTGTTACTGTAGTCCCATATACTTTATTTAAACTTTAATTATGCTATGATAAGAATCTGATATTCAAATATGATAAAAATTTGCTTTTTGAATTGCACTTAAATTGGTAGGTCACTGGCACCGTAATAGCCACCCCGCTTCACTCAGTATTTTGGAACTACACTATAAATGGAGATGCAAATACAAGTATGAAACATTTCACCAATAACAACTTCCACTACGGCTGGGTGATTGTCGCGATTGCGGCTTTGTCCCAGTTCTTCGCAGGCCCTGGACAGACTTTTTCCAATGCGATTTTCATCGATTCTTATATAGAAGATTTTGGCTGGAGCCGTTCAACGGTGTCCGGCATATACTCTGGCGCCACATTGACAGCGGGCTTTTTGCTGTTTTTTGTCGGCCGTCTGATTGACCGCAACGGTTCACGGAAGATGGCGGTGATTGTATCAGCGCTGCTGGCGGCTGCCTGTCTGTTCAATAGTTTTGTGACCAGTTTGCTTATGCTGTTCATCGGCTTTTTCTTTATCCGTTTACTGGGACAAGGTTCGATGGCATTGATTTCGAATTCTCTGATCCCCCAATGGTTTGTTAAGAAGAGAGGGCGTGCGCTGAGCATTGCCGCGATTGGCGGATTGGTCAGTTCGGCGGCATTTCCGCTGCTGAATGTCTGGCTGATTGAGACATTCGGCTGGCGCATGTCGTGGATGGTGCTTGGCGCCATCATCATCTTGGTGTTCACGCCGCTCGCTCTGTTCCTGATCCGGAACTCGCCGGAGGATGTCGGCTTGCTGCCGGATAACGGCTCAGCTGAACAGGTGGACAAACAAAAAAAGCGCAAGGAAGAAGCAAGCTGGTCTG
The DNA here is from genome assembly GCF_003289955.1 of Planococcus halotolerans. Taxonomy (GTDB): domain Bacteria; phylum Bacillota; class Bacilli; order Bacillales_A; family Planococcaceae; genus Planococcus; species Planococcus halotolerans. Next base: position 609,961 of record NZ_QLZR01000001.1, read on the forward strand.
TCAGCGAAGCCTCTAAAACGCGTGCTTTCTGGCTGTTGATCGTGTGTGCCGCGATTCCCGGCATCGTTAATACCGGGTTAATCTTCCACCTTGTTTCCATCTTCAAAGAAAACTCCCTGTCGCTTGAAGCTGCTGCTGGAATTTTGAGTTTGACAGCACTGATTGGGCTGCCGGTAACATTCGTGACAGGTTTTCTCCTTGAAAAAGTGAAGGTGCAATATATGCTCGTTGTGGTTTTTGCAAGCGAATTGTTGACGCTGGTCCTTTTACAAAATGCGAGTTTTATTGCGGCTGCCGTCGTTTTCGGATTAGTCTGGGGAGTCAGCATGGGGATGGAACGCATTGTCATGACTGTGGTTTGGCCCAATTATTTCGGCCGCAAACATATCGGCAGCATCAGCGGCATTTCAATGGCCGTGATCGTGATCGGATCGGCGCTTGGTCCACTGCCGCTCGGTATCGCCTTCGACGTTTTCGGTGGCTACCAGCAGATTCTTTGGGCCATGATGCTGTTTCCGGTAATTGGGATGGCTGCAGCCTTAATGGCGAATCCGCCGGTCAAAGAAGTTAAAAAAGAAAAAACAGCTGTTTTTCCTGAACCGCGCCATGCGGGAAAAGCACCACTTTTAAACGAATAAACTGTAGATCGAACTGCAAAGCCACCTAATAAAAAGCAGGAGAATTCTCTTTTGAGAACTCTCCTTTTTTATTTCCATTTTTCTGGTATACTAATAGATAGAATTATCGAAAAATGGAGGTGATTTAAATGATATGGTTTTTTGTGATGGTATTCGGCATGATTGGGTTTGCAGGTTTTATTGACTGGAGAAGAAAAAAGAACAATAACACGGCACAGCAATCGATAAATTCCCATGCAAAACCGGGTGAAAGCTCTAATTACAGCGCAGGCGGAGGCGGCAATTCCTATAGTGGCGGAGAGTGACTTTTCAACTTGTAATTACTATAAACTCAGTAAGACGGAAGCCGCAGGCTATTGAGGTCACGCATGGCTTTTTCAGTTCCCAGTGCCACACAGTCCATCGGATTTTCTGCAAGAGTGACTGGCACCTGGATTTCTTCAGCCAGTTTTTTGTCCAGGCCGTGCAAGAGCGCACCGCCGCCGGTAAGTACGATTCCCCGGTCATGAAGATCTGCGGCCAGTTCCGGTGGAGTGATTTCAAGCGTGCGCTTGACTCCGTCGACAATGCCCATCACTGAATCGGCTAAGGCTTTTTCTATGTCAGCAGATGTAACTTCAATTATTTTCGGCCGTCCGGTTAAAAGATCGCTGCCGCCGATTTCAAATGTCTCCTGAGGTTTTTGGCCTTCGCCTTCTACAGCTGTGCCCAGACGGATTTTCAATTGTTCCGCTGTCCGCATCCCAATTTTCAATTCGAATTTTTTCAGGATGTATTCTGCCACCATGCGGTCCATTGCTTGCCCTGCGGTCTTCAAGGACTTGCTGACAGCAATGCCGTTCGATGAAATGACAGCCATTTCGGTTGTTCCGCCACCAATATCCACTACCATCAATCCTTCAGGTTCAGAGACCGGCAGATTGGCTCCAATTGCCGCTGCTAAAGGCTCCTCTATCGTCAAAGTTTCCCTTGCACCGACCCTTTTCGCCGCTTCAAGGATTGCCCGTTTCTCGACAGACGTAATTCCGACCGGGACGCTGATGACAAAAATCTTCCGTTTCAGGTTCCCAACCGTTTTTGTCACTTCTTTTAAGAAGCGGCTGATCATCGTGATGGCTTTTTCATGGTCCGCAATCACTCCCCAGCGCATTGGGTAGCTGACTTTGATGCCGCCGGAAGTGCGCCCATTCATTGCAAAAGCATCCTTGCCGACCGCAATCACTTCATCGTTTCCGCCATCGACCGCCACCATTGATGGTTCGCGCATAATAATTCCTTTATTCTGCAATACCAGTAATGTATTGGCGGTACCTAGATCGATTCCCACCTCTCTTATTCCAAAGTTAAACATACGGTTTCGTCCTTTCCATGCAAGTTTGTCCAATCGTGCTGCAGTTTTTTAAAGCCTTGGGCCGGTCAATGCCTCTTGAAAGATGAACGCTCCTCTTCTTCCATTGCGAAATCAATTTCCTTCAGTTTCCTTCTGCAGCTGTGCACCAAATTTTTGGCGGATTCACGCAATGAAAAATAATGCTGGCGAATATGCGTTTCATTCTCCATATTAATTGGTATCTTAATGATTTTTGCGTATTCCTCTGTCCAGCGGCTAAAATATCGGACCATTTCCTTGGAGCGGTATTTCTCGCTTTTCAAGGACTCTCTAAGCTCTTTTTTATCGTGCAGGAGCGTTTCTTTGTCCCGGCGCAATAACTGGACCTCCCGCTTCAGCACTTGAATTTCCCATAAAGCATTTTTGGCTACTTCCTGCTGATGGCCTTCCAAACCTTCAGCAAGTTCCGTAAACGCACGTTCCCTGTAAAAATGATTTGTTGCAGCTTCTGTGTTTTTCATGGAGTCCACTTCCCTTCGGCTCTGCCCTCTATAAAAAGCAGAATCTGTTTAGTCTCACATCAGCGTTTCAGCTGGCACATCAAAAAATTCCGCCAGACGATTTGCGTGGTCTTCTGATATTTTTTTCGTGCCGTTTTCATAAGCCCAGATTGCACTGGTGGCAACACCAATTTGCCTGGCCAGTTCTTTTGAGGATAATCCCTTGGCTTTTCTCAACTCCTGCAGTCCACTGAGCGCATTCATCATCCTCCATTACCTCTTTTCATCATATTTTTATACTTTCCCCTATTGTGGCCGATTATTTTTGATGTAATCCGATAATGCCATTGCGGCGATAGATAAACTGTTTATCTTCCAATGTTTTTAATACTCTTGTCAAAGCTGCATGAGACATATTCAAGTCGGCTGTGATTTCTTTAATCGTTTTGAACAAAACGCCTTCCGATGAGCAGTTATTCAGGAAATAAATTATGAATACTTCACCGTTCCTCGTGTTCTTGTCATCCTCACCTGCGAAGCATTGCCGTGATTTCTTCAATAGATCTTTTTCTTCCACCCTTAAGTTTCCATATACTGCTGATTTACCAACCACAATATGCACCTCCTATAAACTTACATATAAATATTTCTTCTTACATATTTACCCTGCACACGAGCTATTAATCATATTTTTATTATATTAATCAGAATATAATATTTGTAATGCGAAGTGATTCGAATATTTGCTGGAACTTACCGGGGCCCAGCTCTGCCACGGCGGGATTAAATAAAAAAAGCCAATCCCGGAAGTTAAACTTCGGGACGGCTTTATTACGGTTCTATTTACTATTGTAAAATGGCGTTTATGGCAGTTTTGCTTAAATCAACCTGCTATTTGATGAGCATTTAATTGGAATATGGAGTTCTTGCTAATTGATTTTAAGTCTACTGTTCCATATTAAAAGGTCAAATTCATCATTAAGCCCGTATAAACACTGACGACAAAGCCGATTCCGAAGACAAAGGACAGCCATAATGGAATTTTTCTGTAAAAACTCATGATCATGAGCCCGATGGCGAGCGCCCCGATCAACAACAGCAGGATGCCGTTAAGTGAAAAGACAAATTGCGGTGTGATCGGCAAGTATTGTTCTCCGATAATTAATTCGAGAAGCGGCGCCATTCTTTCCGTCCAAAACGTATTGCTGATGTTATGCGGCGGCGCCAGCTTGCTCATAACCGCTGTAAACAATAAGACCAAGCCAAGCATATAAGTTTCAAGCTTCAATAAATTGCGGGAAGGTTCTTTCGCTTTATTGCCAAAGCCATTAAGGAATGCTGCCGTGAGTAGAGGCAAAATGCTCAAGTGCTTTAAGAGCAGCATCTGTCCGTATGGCAGCACCCAGGAAGCAACGTAGTCGGCGGGTTTGGAAAACATTAACCAGACAGCGAAGCCGCTTACCAAGAGAATCGTCACCATAGTGAACGCGAAAGGCGTAAACCATTTGAGGAAATTGCGCCAATTGGATAGTGCCGGAGCAAACCAGGTGACCAGGATTAATACACCAGCCCAAAGGGTCAGCGACAAAAAATGCAATGTATGGCTCAATAATCCCGGGATGAAATCCAGTGATGCCGCATGGCTGCCGAATCCGACGTTAAGGATGGACAGCAGGAACCAGAAAGCCAGGATGTACCTTGAACTGTTGACCGCCGTCGCGCCGAACCAGAAAAATGACAGGAAAATACTGAATGCGAAACTCTGGCCGACCTGGAACTCGGTAATCGACGTCCAGACCGCGGAGATGAAGTCAGCGTTATTCATCAACAGGCTGATCAACTGGATTGCCGGTGCTGCTGACAGAAGCGGGATGGAGGCAATCGCCAGCAGGATCGCTGACTTCTTAACCGTGATTACCGGCTTACGATGCTCCGGCACAAATTGCAGAACCAGTACCCCGGCCAAAAAAGACATTACTGCGTAAAGCAGAAAATCCGAAATGGTGGTGAACAGAATCATTTTCTTCTGGCCATCACGAAGAATGTAACTGCTGCGATTGCAAAGATGGCGATGATGATAATGGTAATCCAAGGAGTCTCCGCCGTTGCAGGCTCAGTTGCCGGAGCCGCGGCTTCTTCTGACTGCTCGCTTGAGGACACATCCGCTTCCTCTGATTGCTCTGTTGTTTCAGTGGCATCTTCTGAAGCCGATTCTTCTGCGGCTTCTTCAGTTGTTTCTTCTTCTGCCGCAGGTTCTTCAGTTTCTTCCGCTGCGATATTGAACGTTAAAGTGCCGGTTACCTCATGACTGTCCTGGCTGATAGCGCTCCAGTCCACCGTGTAGGCACCGTTTGGAAGTTCTTCCGCCAATTGCCCTGTCAATTCCATTTCAGAAAATACGATGTCGGATACTTCTACGGTGTTGCCCGATTCATCCTTGATCGTCATATCCCCCTGCTGGATTGGCGACTCGAACAGGAATTGGATTTCTTCCGGTGATCCTTCGAGAGTTGCACCTTCCGCTGGCATTGAAGAGGATAAACCTGAGTGTGCGTGTGCTGTAACTGGTAAAAATAATAGTAGAAATGCGATTGCTGCTAATTTTTTCATTGTGTACTCCTTCTATCCGGTTAGACTTTTAAATATTTCTGACCTTCTAATAGTATGTGATTTTGATACGTCGCATAAAGCAATCATGTTAAATTTGTGTGAATAAAACTTTGGGCGGTGCTGCTAAGATGGGAACGGTGTGAACAGCATCGAAGTAGAGACAGTAAGCATAACATAAGGCAAAAACTGAGTATCACCCGTCCATAGCCAGTAAATGACGGCAACTAATATAAGGATCAAGAAGATGATTCTAATTGCTCTCATAAAGTGCCTCCTCAATTGCTGAACGTAGATATATTTTCTTGAACGTAGATATAATCCCGAACGTCCCTCTTCAATAGAAAAAAACGCTCCTTCCTGCTCTAAATAACGTTGAATGGATGCTTTTCGCAGGCGAAAAGCGATTGAAAACCATAAAAACGGTAAGTTTTCTCATCTTTATCCCTTTCTTTTCCCTAAAATACTTCAAGTGAGTTTGAGTATCAAGCTTCGGAATCGCTTACAAGAAATCGGGCTTCCTCTTCGATTATGTCTATATAACGTTGCTTAGTGAAAGGTTGGATCACTTTTTTAATCTTTTTCAAACTGCCTTCAGCCTTTACAGTGTTGCGGGCAAGATCAACTATTACTGTTAAATACACTTTGCCTTCATATTTCACAATCGCTGTAACTTGTTTGCCGGTTTTATCAATAGCAACGTACTCGGGCACCACTTTCGTCTGGGCAAATTCCGTCCAGCCAGTGTTCGATTTTTTATTGGCGAAAAAATGGCAGCGGGAAACCGCGTCAGACAATCGGCTTACGAAAACTCTTCTATAAAATCTTCTTTGCATTAGCTCCCGCTCCTTTTTCATTTCCCTAGTCCGTTGCATTGCATGCATTTTAACACATATAGAAATATTCTTGTTTAGTTGCTGCGCTTTATTCCAAGTTCCGCTTGCTTCTCCAATTTCTGAACCAGTCCTGGAATTTCATCCAGGCCGTCGATGATAAAATGAGCGTCAGCAGTTTCCCATTGCAGATTCCGCTTCCAGACACTCGTCATCCCCGCGTTAGCTGATGCTTCCACATCGTTCGCAGGATGGTCCCCGACAAAGATAGCCTGATCCGCTTGTACACCGAGACGTTCAAGCGCTTTTTCAAATATCCGTTTATCCGGTTTCCGCAAGCCTTCCTTTTCAGAGATCAAAATGGCATCAAAATATTGCTCTATGCCAAGAGCCTCGATATTGCCTGACTGAAAATCCGTATAGCCATTGGTAATCATGCCGAGCAGGATATTATGGGCTTTCAGCTCCTTAAGCATTGGGACAAGATGAGGGAAAGGAATGCATTGTGCAGCGAAATGAGTCAAGTAGTCTTCCAGTAATTTTTCCTTGGCCATACCGGTGATATCGAATTCCTCGATTAATTGCTGATAGACCTTATCTTTCCACACGTATCCATGGTTATCCAGTTCGAGGAATCGCTGAGTATAATGCGACTGATCAATATGACCCAGAGCGCTTTCCAAACGTTTATGCTGGCTATAAATGAATTTTTTCACTGATTTATCGCGGTCCAGCAACGTTCCGTCCAGATCGAAAATGACTGCTTTTATCATGTCTATCCCCCCCTTTTCTTCATAAGTTAAGTTGAACTGGTATAAATAATACAGTATTTTGGTACTTTTTTGAAATTAAGGTCTTTGTACCTATATTACCTTCAGGATTTTCCTATTATAATTTTCTGGATATCACAATTTTGTTAGATGGGGGAAAGAGATGAAAAAATTATTGGTTTTATTGATGGCAGTATTATTGGTGGTTTCCGCTTTACCTGCTTCAACTTTTGCGATTGCGAAAGACGATCCTGAATTTGAGAAATTCCTTGCGGAAATCAACTGGTCCAAAAAAAGTTATATAAATTACCTGATGGAGAAAAATTGGTCCCTGGATGATTTCGGTGATGTATCTGAACTAGGAACACCATTGTCTGAAGAAGGCATTCAGACTGTACTGGAAGACTTCGAACTGACGCGTGAAGAATTGAACGAATTACTGGTGAATTTCGGTGATATCGAAGAAGGCGAAGACGTTCTGGATGGAACTTACCTCATCTTCAATGAAGAGCTTTACTTTTACACAGAATATTATTTGACTGAAGACTTCGGCATGATTGATGAAGACGGCGAGGAATTTACAGAATTCCTTAAAGGCATCAACTGGACTAAGGAAGATTACCTGGCTTACCTTGAAAGCAAAGATTGGGGCCTTGAATATTTCTCAGACGTTTCGGAATTAGGAACGCCATTATCTGAAGAAGGCGTACAGAAAGTATTGAAAGACTTCGATTTGACGCGTGAAGAGTTGAATGCATTGCTTGTTGAATTCGGTGACATTGAAAAAGGCCAGGATGTATTGGACAGCCATATGTATATCATTTTCAATGAAGATCTTTATTTCTATGTTGAATGGTACTTGGATGAAGAGAACTATATCGACCTTAATGATATGGATATCTTTACAGAAGTCGGTCTTACTGAAGAAGAATTGGACCGTCTGTTAGAACACTTTATGACATTGAACTTTGAAGATGAAGCATTTTTGGATGAATTGGATGCTCTATTGCAGCGCTTGGATGCAGTTGCATATTTTGAAAGCATGGATGACCTAGATGCAGAACAAATCGCGGTACTGTTGGATATTTTCAACGACATGATGAATTTGTTTGAAGTTGAAACAAAGTATTACCTGACTGATGGAAAAGAAAAAACTGCACTTACATTGACTTCACTATTGGCTTTGGAAACAACTAACGGCAAAGATCTGCTGATTGAAATCTTTGATCGTGAAGGTACATTCCTTGCTGACATCGTTTTGACAGCGGAAATGTTCGGTTCTGAAATCATTAAAGAAACAGGCAAGGACCTTGTAGTAGTTGAAGAAGTGATTGCAGCTCCTAAAAAAGAAGTGAAGTCCGTGAAAAAAGATACAAAAGCTGTACAAACTACTAAAGGCGGAAAACTTCCGAAAACTGCCACTGATTATGTGAGCAATGCATTGGTCGGATTGGCGTTCGTATTGATCGGCCTTCTATTATTCCGTCGCATGAAAACTGTGAGCAACTGATTGATGAGAACTAAAAGCACTAAAGGGGCCGGCCGTAAAAAATTCATTTTGTCGGCCTTGGCTTTATCAATGATTCTATTCGGTCTTTGGTTCAGCGGCACTAACGCCGCTTCTTTCCTGAAGGGCTATCTGCTTTTTAAAACCGGACAGGTCAGCGAAGTAGAAGTCAGTGCCAAGACGGCACCTTCCACCGAAACAGTTGAACTGCCGGAAGATGATGAAGATGAGGTTCTTTATCCGGTGCGCCCTAAGAAAGGCGACAACATCGGTGACCTTATGATTCCAGCAATCGGCGCGACTTTACCTATTTTTCACGGCACCGATGAAGATGAGCTCCTGAAAGGCGTCGGCCATTTTGCTGACAGCGTATTGCCGGGAGAAAACGACAATACGGTTCTTTCCGGCCATATGGATACGGTGTTCCGCGAATTAGGTGCAGTAGGTAAAGGCGATCTGCTGATTGTCGAGACGTCGGCTGGAAAGTTTACTTATAAAGTGAGAAAAACCCGGATTGTGGATGCGGATGACCGCACGGTGATTGTGCCGAAACCGAAGGCTACACTGACGGTTTCAACTTGCTATCCGTTCGACTTCATCGGCTCTGATGCTCCCGAACGCTTTATATTGATTGCTGATTTGGTTTCGAAGGAATAAAGAAAGAGCGTCATTGGATTTATCGGCGATTTTCTTGGGTTTATCAGCGATTTATCGAGGTTTATCAGCGATTTTTGATCGTTTATCAGCGATTTTTGATCGTTTATCAGCGATTTTTTGAAGTTTATCGGCGATTTTTAACGGTTTATCAGCGATTCTCCCATTCCTACGCTAAAAGCGCCTCACTGCATCCATTGCAGTGGGGCGCTTTTTTTGCATTCTCCTTATTTAGCTGAGCTTCTTTCCCCATCACTTTCTCGCTTTCAAAACACTCAAGTATTGCTCCCAAGGACCAACGTCTTCACGGTATCTTTCAGCCATAACACGTGTGATTTGCGAAATATGCGTCAAATCATGGACGACCCAGGTAGAGAGCAGTTCGCTTAAAGTGACTGAGCCGAATTCGGGATGGATGCCCCGCAAATCCAGGTCTTTTTCTGGATTCACCAGTTCTTTCAGCTTCTCCAGATTGGCCATCCGTATCTTTCTGAATGCCGCCAGCTTCCGTTCAATAGTCGTGTCAGCTGTAGTTTCCAGATGGGCAAACCGGTCGAATGGCGGAAAAGTTTGGTCTTCACCATACTGAAGAAGTGTTTCAATCCGTGGAATCCAATTGCTTATCTCCGCTTCAATCAAGTGAGCAATCACTTCTTCTGCATTCCACGTCCCTTCGCCTTCATTGCAGTGGATCCATCCCTCCGGCAAGCCGGAAAGAAACGCCTCCAGACTGGCTGGTGTTCGCGCCAGCAATTGAATGGCTTCTTCAAAGCGAAAATTCATACAGGCACCCCTTTTCGGTGGTTTACTTTCTTCCTGTATAGAATTCGAGTTGTTTTGCTGTTTTCCTTCTAATGTCTGGTCAAAGGTTATAAAGCAGAACTCTTTAGTTAATTACTGCATGATTTTCTCCATCACTTCGAGGTTCTTTTCCATCAATGAAAAATACGTTTCGCCTGCATCGATTTCTTCTTGTGTTAAAACACTCAAGTTATGCAATTGCACTGCTTCAGCACCTACTTCTTTTTGAATCACTTCAGTCAATCGGGAAGAAACATTTTGCTCGAAAGCGATATAGTCGATATTCAGCTCTTCCGCTTGCTTCACAATATTCACGAGCGCCTGTTGAGATGGCTCGTCCTGGCTGTTCAACCCTGCTATCGCCACTTGCTCCAAATCATATGCATTTGCCCAGTAGCCAAACGCCGAGTGGGATACGAAGAAAGTTTTCTGTTCAGCGGCAGCTGCCATTTCTTCGAATGACTGGTCCAGCTCTTGCAACTCTTCAATCAATTGCTCGTAATTTGCTTCATATTCTTCTGCATTTTCGCTGTCACGCTCGATCAATTCATCCTTGATGGATTCCGCGAGCTGTTGACTGAGTACCGGAGAAATCCAGACATGCGGATCCACTTCATGCGCATGTTCGTGCTCTTCTTCTGTTCCTTCTTCATGCGCGTGATCGTCATGCTCTTCTTCCGTTCCTTCTTCATGTGCGTGATCGTCATGCTCTTCTTCCGGTCCTTCTTCATGTGCGTGGTCGTGCGTTTCTTCTGTTTCTTCTTCATGCGCGTAATCATGCTCTTCTTCTACTGTTTCCTCATTATGCGAATCCCCTTCACCAAGCTCCGCCTCCGGAATTGATTCTGCAGTGGCCACGAATTCTACATTTTCATTGCTTAAAGTCTGTTTAGCACTGTCAATAAAACCTTCCAGGCCCAATCCGATGTAGAAAACGGCGTCTGCATCAGCAAGCGCAATCATGTCTTTTTGTGTCGGTTCAAATGTATGCTCGTTCGCACCCGCTGGATAGATCGACTGTACATTCACGCGTTCGCCGCCAATACGTTCCGTGAAGTATGTAAGGGGATAAACGGTCGTGTAGATATCCATTTTTTCTTCAGTTGCTGCATCGTCTGTTTCTGCAGTAGTTGTACTTTCTTCAGCGTTTCCGCAGCCGCTTACTATCAAAATCAATAACAGCATTGGTATCAATAATTTTCTCATCTGGATTTCCTCAATTCATTTTTTAAGTTTTTTTGTATATTACCAGCTTGCTTTTTTGACTCCTGGAATCTGCCCTTTATGAGCCAGTTCACGGAAGGCGATTCGGGACATGCCGAATTTACGCATATAGCCTCTCGGCCTGCCGGTCACCATGCAGCGATTTTTCAACCGGACGGGCGACGAATCCTTGGGCAGCTTATTCAATTCTTCATATTCACCGTTTGCTTTCAGCTCTCTCCGGTAATCGATATAGCGCTCAACCGCCAACACCTGCTTCCGTGCTTTTGCCACTTTAGATTTTTTAGCCATCCGTGCTCCCTCCTTATTGGTAATCATTACGATTTGTAAAATCGCAAATTTTTTTATTTTGTTTCTCGGTGCAACGTTACTTTGCGAAGACGCGGACAGTATTTCTTCAATTCGATCCGTTCCGGATTATTGCGCTTATTTTTTACCGTTGAATAATTGCGGTCCCCCGTCTCGGTGCACGCCAATGTAATGTTGACTCTCATATTTATTCCTCCTTAAAAATTATCAATTCATAAATAGTAATTATTACGTTTTACATCATATAATGAAATACTAGGTTCTGCAAGAAGTTTCTGATCAGCTTTTCAGATTGATAAGAAATCTTTTACCTGCAAAAAAGAAAAAAGCTGCTCGAGGCAGCTTTTTCTCCAATAATTATACACAGTGGGTATCTGGCTAAATAAAATTTAAATCTTTATCTACAGAAAAATAATTGTTGATAACTTTTCAGCCGAAAAATTTGTGGGTTATTCCTCTTCTTTCTGAGGCTGGTCCGTCAAATCTTCCTGCTTCTCTTCTGTCGGCTCAGGCTCCGGGGCAGATTGAATGATGCCGCCCGGCGTTTTGCCGACATAGGATTTCAATAGCTCTCCGACATCGATTCCTGTCATTTCCTTCAATGGCTCCTGCATATCGACCATCGTTTTGGTGACACTGCGGCCGAATGAAGGGATTCCCTGACCGTTGCCGGAATCGATGATTTTCACTGAATCGATATTGTTCAATGGCTGAGCGACTTTTTCTGCGAATACCGGCAGCATATCGATCAACTTCTCGGTGATGATGATATCGCCGTGCTGTTCCATCGCTTCAGCAAGCAATTTGCGTGATTCGGCTTCCGCTTTTCCTCGTTCACGGATAACTTCAGCTTCTGCGGCACCTTCGTCGCGGCGGATTTTCGCTTTCGCCTCGCCGCTGATGACCGACTTGCGGGCTTCCGCCTCAGCCGAACGGGTTGTTTCATAATAAGTGGCATCCGCTTTTGTCTTACGGACTTTGCTTTCCTCTTCTTCCAATGTAACGGCGCGTTCCCGCTCCATGAATTTCAGGTTCAACTCTTCGTCCTGTATTTCTTTCGCAAGTTTCACTTTTTCCAGTTCATAGGATTGCTCGGATTTCGCCCGGGCCCGTTCAGTTTCTTCTTTGAACGCGGCATCTTTGATGTCTTTCTCTTTACGCGATTCAGCAATTGAAATTTGGCGCTTGTATTCTTCTTCTTTTGCTTCCTGGTCAGTACGCGCCCGCTGGATCCGGGTTTCGCGGTCTGTTTCCGCTTCCGCTATTTCAGCCCGCTTGCGGACTTCAGCGATTCGCGGCCGGCCAAGGTTTTCCAGGTAGCCGTTCGTCTCGTCCGCATCCCGCAGATCCGTCAGACCAAGGGACGTGATTTTAAAGCCCATTAAATCCAATTGTTTTTGGGCAACTTCCTGGACGTCGAGATTGAATTTCTCTCGGTCTCCATTAATGTCTTCAACTGTCATTTTGGACAGGATCGCACGCAGGTTACTTCCAAGCACTTCGATGATTTCCGTTTCGATTTCATTCTGTTCTTTGCCGAGGAACTGCTCAGCGTAATTCGCGATGCCGTTTAACGTATCCGCTACTTTCACCATGGCTACTGCATCCGCCACAATCGGCACTCCGGCAATTGTGTAAACGCGCGGTGTCGAAAGCTTCAATTGGAATGAAGTCAGATTGACAGGTGTGGAAGTCTGGAAACGGCGCAGACGGTAACCGCCGCCCCGGATAATCTTCATGGACCTTCCTTCTTCGTCCGTAAATATATTCGTATCTTTTTCAGGATCCCCCAGTTTCGGCCCTGTAATGATCAATGCTTCGTTTGATTTGGCGGTGCGGTAACGGAATCTAACCCAGAAAAAATACCCGATACCAGCCAGAACAGCGATGATCAGCACCGCAATCCCCAGTGTGGCGTATCCGATTGATTCTAACATTCGTCCATCTCCCCCTTAAATAGATTTTTATTCAAACTGCCTACTATATTAATACGGGGAGAATTGCAAAACGTTTCAGTTTATTTGGAAATTAAGGATAATACTTTTCCGGGATTAGGTATTGGTAGTTTTAAGCAGGAATCCAATTGGTTTTTGCTTTGTGGGTTTATTTCCCTATAACAGTTATTTTCGTACTATTCTAAAATTTATTTGTTAAGTACGATCTAAAATTTCCCATTACTTTATTACCCTTTTTACGAATAATTGCAAAAACTTAGTTTATTCGATATACAAACTAAATTATCATTGCTATAATCAGTTTGAGTTTACATAGCGATATTTTTTATATTTTGAAAGCGCTTTCTATATTTTGCGGTGTGAGCTTAAAACTGGAGAATGGAGGTAGGATTGGAGATTTCAGAAAACCTTTTTTAAAAAATTGATTTTAAAAGGAGAGAAAGAAATGTTGAAAGTTCTACGTAAACCCATGATTACCGGCTTAACATTAGCCCTCTTGTTACCTGCAGGACTAAATAGTTCCGCTAGCGCTGAAGACTCCCTTAAGGCGTTGGATGTTGATTCCATTGCAGAACGTTATGCGGATTCCTTTGATATCGGCGCTGCCGTCGAGCCATTTCAACTTGAAGGCGAAAGTGGCGAAGTATTGAAGCACCATTACAATAGCATTGTGGCTGAAAATGTCATGAAGCCGATTTCAATCCAGCCTGAAGAAGGTAAATTTAATTTTGAGGAAGCAGATAAGATCGTTGAGTTCGCGAAAGAAAATAACATGGAAGTTCGCTTTCATACACTAATTTGGCACAGCCAAGTACCAGAATGGTTCTTCCTGGATGAAAACGGAAAACCGATGGTGGATGAAACTGATGCAAAACAGCGTGAGAAAAACAAAAAGATTGTACTAAAACGTGTGGAAAAGCACGTGAAGGAAATTGTTAAACGCTATAAACATGATGTCGATTCGTGGGATGTAGTCAATGAAACCATTGATGATGGCGGTGGCCTTCGTGAATCCCAGTGGTATCAACTTACAGGGACTGACTATATCAAAGTCGCTTTTGAGACTGCCAGAAGATTTGCTGACAAAGACGCAAAACTTTATATCAACGATTACAATACCGAAGTAGAACCTAAACGGACGGATTTGTATAATCTCGTCAAAGATTTATTGGCAGATGGCGTGCCGATTGACGGCGTAGGCCATCAAGGGCATATCCAAATCGGCTGGCCTTCACTCCAGGAAACCGAGGATTCCATCAATATGTTCGCGAGTCTTGGATTGGACAATCAAATTACGGAATTGGATATCAGTCTTTACGGCTGGCCGCCAAGACCGGCATATGCGACTTACGATGACATTCCTGAAGAACGTTTCCAAGCGCAGGCAGACCGCTATGACGCCTTGTTTGAACTATATGAAAAACTGGATGACAAAATCAGCAGTGTCACATTCTGGGGCATCGCCGATAATCACACCTGGTTGAATGATCGTGCCGAAGACTACAATGACGGCGTCGGTGTGGACGCGCCATTTGTTTTCGGACTGGATTACGAAGTGAAACCGGCTTACTGGGCGATAATGGATTAATAAAAAGCAGCTGTGAAACAACTTTGAATTGAATCCTTAACGCCGAACTCAAAAAGGCCCCCCCATACTAAACTGCACCCCCGTTGTTAGATATAACTAACAACGGAGGTGCAGTTTTTTCTATGGCCTCGTTGCATATCCTGTTATCTCCAACCATTCAGGCCACACTTTTAAATAGAGAGTTAAATCATTAGCATGGTGTTTGCAGCACAGCGCAATTCTGAGATATAGGCCGATGAGCACGAGTTTGTATATTTCGGTGGGTCTTTCTTTTAACCAGTGAATTGCATAGTCGAAAGTCTCTTTTGTTAAATCATCGGGTGTTGAACAAAATGCATAGACCAAATCATAACCCGGAGCTCCGATAACTGGAGCAGGGTCAATAACGCCAACTAAATTTTGTTCGTCAAAAATGAAGTTATGGAAACCGCAGTCTCCGTGCAATAAATAAGATTCAGTACTCGGTTCAATTTTTCCGACAAGGTCAGCAACAAATTGATGATCAACTGGCCCAAGCAAAGAGCCGATCGATTTCTGCGCATAGCTTACTTCATTTCTTAAAAAATCCTGCCAGGAAGCTGACGGCGAATCCACCCAGCCCCAGCCCGATTCAGAAGAAACGGCTGCATACTTATTGAGGAGCCCTTCCGCCAGCTCTTTCAAAACTTCTTTTTTGCTGCTTCCATTATAGTCAGTCGATCCACTTATGAATGAATAAACAATATAAGTTTTGGATGGTGCAGCATAAAGGATCTTTGGCAGCAATCCAACCTCTTCATATGTATCCAGGAATAATGCTTCAGGTTCAGTAACGGCCGGATCGTTCAACTTCAGCACATACTCTAAGTCATTTACTTTCAAAAAATACAGCTCACTGACAGTTCCGCCGCTCAGTTTTTTAAATTCTGCTGGTTCTGCCGGTATTATATTTTTTTCAATAAATTCTATGATTATCTTTTTAATAGCCATCTTCCCTATCATCCTTACTCTTTGAAGCGCTTCTTTTCCCCAGCCATTCCCCCGCCAATACACTGAACAAATTCGAGTCGCGCCAACCGTCTTTCAGCAGCACAGTCTCCCGCATCCTGCCTTCAAAATGCATGCCCAGCTTTTCCAGCACTTTTTGTGAGCCTTCATTTCCTGGAGCACAGGTCGCATATATTCGGTGAAGCATCAATCCATTGAAACCGAAGCCGATTATCAGGGAAGCAGCTTCTGTGGCTACCCCTTTGCCCCAATGATCCGGGTTGACGATATAGCCGATTTCCCCTGATTTATTCGCGGCACTTCTGATATTGAGTTCCATAGCACCTATCAATTCGTTCTGTTCTTTTAAAACGATTGCAAAGATGTAGCGGGTTCTAGGCGTCTTCTTTGAATCCGCCAAAGCTTCCTCCACAAATGCCTTCGTTTCTTCTATCGTATTTGGCCCCCATGGCTGATTCCTGCTGACTTGTTCCAGCGATGCGTATTTGTGGACTGCGCTCCAATCGTCTCCTCTGAATTCACGCAAATAAAGACGGTCAGTTTCCAGTGTTTCCATTAAAGTCACCCCTTATGCATCGATTTAAATGTACTCAAAGTTGAGATAAACAGCTTCGGATACTCTCTTGGAGTTCTGACAACTCCGATGAATCTTCAATTTGAATGTAGAAACTTTTTAGGAACTTCTTGGAGTTGGCAATTAAAAACCAGTAATTCTCTTCTTCCAGCTGCGCTTTTCGTTTTTCCATATCTGCAGGCAATTCCTGCAGCAAGCTCTCAACAACTTGAAAGTCCAATCCCCTTTTCAGCATTTCCACAATCGGATTGAGTATACGCTCTTCTTCATCATGGATATAGACTGTGTCAGAAACCAAAGCCTTTTTCCAAAGTGGACTCAAAAGTTCTGCAAACATTTCCGGGTCTGTGAAACGACTTTTAGCCAACTCATCAAAAACATCCGCTGCGTGAGCAATGCTGTGTGCCCAGCCTTTTCCAGCAACAAACCCTCTCAAATCTTTTTCGGCGTTCATATAAACAATCATTTTATTTTTGACTTCGTTTATTTTTTCTTCAGACAGAAATTCTGATTCATTATCACTGTAAAGTACAACGGCGACTAACAGGGTTGTAAAAGACCTTGTAAATACCGAATCCCTCCCTGTTTCCCTGATGCCTTTGAACAGCATATCGGTTGTTAAGCAAGTATCAAGCAGTTCCTTCAGCAAGCTGTCGTCCAGTTTCTTTTCCATCTCCAACTTGCAGAATGTCCCGTAGATATATGCGTCGCGCAGCGTGCTGTCTGTTGAACCGATATGCTCGAGCATCGATGCGATGAGCACATCTCCATCTTCTCCGTCCCATTCTTTTTCTCCGAGTTGAATCTGTTTCAGTATTTCTTTAAGTTCTGGTGCTGTCAATAAAGCAGGGTGTTCTGTTTTATTCATATAAAACCTCTTTTCCTCATACATTTATATACTTAAAATCCTGACCAGCAGCCGGTTCATCTCCTCGGCGCTCTGTTTGAAATCCTGGCGATGCCACTCGATTGCGAGACCCAGAATCGCGTTAGCCTGATAGGCGCTCACCATAGAGATGTCGATGTCGATTCCGTTGAGATAATGCTCGCTGACA
Source organism: Planococcus halotolerans (assembly GCF_003289955.1). GTDB lineage: Bacteria > Bacillota > Bacilli > Bacillales_A > Planococcaceae > Planococcus > Planococcus halotolerans. Next base: position 627,293 of record NZ_QLZR01000001.1, read on the forward strand.
TCATCCCTGATTAGTGACTGAACATGATCAAAGAGCAGGTAATAATAGGACAGCGGCACGGTTCTCGAAAAAACGATTCGATAAAAGGTTTCGTACTTTTCGATATGGTGGAAAATGCGGATAGTGGCCGGATTGACGTCTTTCGACAGCAGGTTTTTCACGTATTTATACGGTTCCTGATAGGAATCGGCCAAGTCTTTCATGATGGTTTTGAAGTATTCCTCAAACAGATTTTCAACCTGGCCATAATGCGCATAAAACGTCCCCCGGTTGACCTTTGCCAGCTGGCACAATTCCGTGACTGAAATCGAGTTCAAGCTCTTTTGTTCCAATAAATGCATGAGTGCGTTCCGCAAAGCGTCTTTTGTCTTGAATACCCGCAAGTCTGTTTTCATTTCCCCACCTCTTAATGAACAGATTTTATTGTTTTGTACGTTAATGAACATTTACTTCTTTTTTGTTTATTGAATGTTCTTACTTTAAGGGATTATAATTTTATTGTACACTTGTTCATTAAATATGAGGAGGTTTTATTGATGAGATTAGAAGGTAAAGTTGCGGTAGTTACTGGAGCTGCATCCGGAATGGGTAAGGCGATTGCGGAATTGTATGCGGCTGAAGGCGCGAAAGTGATTGTTGCGGATATGAATCTGGACGGCGCTGAAGCGGTGGTGCAAGGCATTTCATCGAATGGCGGAACAGCCAAAGCGGTGAAAGTGAACGTCATGAGCCAGGAAGACATCGACAACATGATTGATACAGCAGTAAATGAATTTGGCACATTGGACATCCTTGTCAACAACGCGGGTATCATGGACGGCTTCGAGCCAGTCGGCGAGATCACAGATGAAAAATGGGACATGATCTTTGATGTAAACACGAAAGGCGTCATGCGCGCTACTCGTAAAGCGATTCCGATTTTCCTTGAAAAAGGCAAAGGCGTCATCGTCAACACAGCTTCAACAGGCGGATTGAACGGTGCTCACGCAGGTGCTGCATACGGCGCTTCGAAACACGCTGTTGTTGGATTGACCAAAAACACTGGTTACATGTACGCAAACTCAGGCATCCGCTGCAACGCAATCGCACCGGGTGCAGTAGAAACCAACATCTCTTCTACAATGAAGAATGTCAGTCAATTCGGCGCTGGCCGTCTGCAAGCCGTGCAGGGTGTCATTCCGCGCATCGGTAAACCAGAAGAAATTGCTCAAGTAGCATTGTTCCTGGCTTCAGACGAAGCAAGCTTCGTAAACGGCACAGTTGTAACAGCTGATGCTGGTTGGACGTCTGCTTTTTAATTAGAAAAGCGACGGCGAGAGATAGCCCAAACTTGTTTGGGCCTATCTCTTGCGACGAAGCAGCGCAGCGATGCAGGAGCAGCCAAAGCTGGGCTGGCTTATGACCCGAAGAGCTGGGCCGCTGGAGTCTGGACACGACGAAAAGCGGAAACGGCCGTTCAGCTAAGAGTTGGACGAAGGAAATTCGGCCAACTCTTTGCGACGAAGCTAGCGTAGCGATGCAGGAGCACTATAAATCCCCGAAAACTGGCAGAGCGAAATTTCAGCCGCCTAGTCAGAGCGCCTTACGACTCGAGGAGTTGGACGCTGGAGTCTGGACATAAATCAACTCGAAATGCCAGTCCCGCACTCAAGCGGGACTGGCATTTTTATGGTGATTCCGGCTTCCGGACAGTATTTGAGCTGTTCCGGACAGTAAATCCATTTTTCTGGAAAAAACACACGAAGCGTTCCTTGAAAACAAGCAACCAGACTTTATATTGATCACCCTCTCGCCTATTTCAAAGAGCAACAGCGGATGTTTTTCGCTGCGCGAAAAACTCCATGGTTTAAAGGAAGCCTTAGCGGCCGCTAAGGCTTTTTCATTTCATCGATTCAGATCTTTCAGTTTCGTTTCAAGGATTTTTACCCGTTCATTCAATTCGTCTAAGTGCTTTTGCAGAAGAATCGTATTTTCCTTCTCTTTTTCCAGCCGCTCGCTCGCTTTTTTCTTATCGAGCTTGAATGCTCTGTAGAAAACAAAGAATAAGATCGCAGGCACGCCCAGTAAAAAAATCGTCGCAACAATATCCCCGAGATTTATGTAAAGTGCATCATTCATTTTATTTTCCCCTTTAGTTTTTATTGTCCTAACTCCAAGAAGAATTCCCTTGCCTCTTCAGGCATTTCCTCCACATCGAGAACTTTCAATTTCTCGGTTCCGGGCGACGTCATGATTACATTAGTTTGCTGGTTATATTGAAAGAGTGTCACTTGTTTTATCGTATCCGGATTATTTTCTTGAATAAATTCAAATTCTTCTCGTGTAAAATTATTTTCTTAGCCTTCCAATACCTGTTTTTGTGCTTCTTTGAAATCGTCAGCAAAACGCAACTCCTGATACATTTCAAGCGAATTTTTAGGTGTCAAAAAATAAACATAATAAATTATACCGCCAAGAGTTATCGCCATCAAAAGAGAGAAAGCAATATTGTCCATTGCTGTTTTTTTCTTTTCATTTTTCACTTAGCCTCTTCCACCACCTTTTTTCGAATAAACTTGTGTATCTGTCAAAGCAGTTAATAACTTCCATCTGATCTCCCTATATTATAACAATGATATCCAGATTTTCTTATAACTTTTTCAATTACGCTCTTCAAAAATATTTACTTAAAATAAAAAGGAAAGGCTCAATTGCTTAGCCCTTCCTGTAACTATTACACAGCCTTTTCTTTTCCTGTCGTAAAATACGAAACCACTGCCAGCAGCAACGCGCTCACCGGGAAAATCACCAGTATCCTGCCCGCATCCATTACTTCCGCAGACAAGACCAGCACCAGATGAACCAATACGAATAATATTGAAAACAATAAAGTACTGATGATTAAAGCTCTTTTATTTTCATCACCGTTTCTTCCAACCATAGCGATCACTGCAAATGGCAAGGCACACAATAACGCCAATAATCCATAGTTTAAATTCGTTAATCCACCTTCAAACAGATACGCATCAAAAAGCAGTCCTAATAACAGGGCCGTTCCATACACAACTACGAATATCCCTATTACACTTCCCACAGCCATCGTGATTTTCGATTTCAACATCTCTTCCACCCTTTCTCTCTATGTCCAGGAAACTCTCTGCGAATCAAGCAATGAAACACGAAACTGGTGCCTGCTGAAATTAGAATAGTTTTCAACACGGCTCGCTTTCTCGCACGCTTGACCAACAAGCTAAATTGTTCATTTTTCGATTGAACTCCTCCAGATATTCTCCCCATGTCTTAGCCCCTTTCACCTTTAAAACGTTTCTCTGAGGGAAAGGTGAACAGATTGGAGGTATAGAATTCGTTAAGTATTGCTGAACGCCCATAAAAAATTTTAATCGCCCGCAAATCATTTTAATCGCCCGTATTTTTTTTTAATCGCCCACAAATTTATTTAACCGCCCGTATTTTTTTCTAATCGCCCATAAACTGGTTTTGAACTTCCAGTAGTCTTCTAAGCCACCTTCTTAGCCCTTTCTTAAAGCTCCAAAAACCAAAAAAGAAGCTTTTCGCTGAGCGAAAAGCCTCCTTTTAATCAAAAATCTCAATATTTATCAGTAGTTGCACCTATAACGGCCGCCCGAATCATCGGAAGTTCAGAAAAAGCCATCAATTCTTCCGGAGAACCGGTAACCACGACTCCTGAAACTTCTAATTCCTCAGCCTGAACTTCCTCGGAAGAACTGTCACCCCCGACAACATCGTAAATTCGTCCAGCCTCCTCTTGGAAATGGCCTTTTTCATCTCGCAGCCACTCCATTTGCTGGATAAAGCCTTCTGCAGACTCCAAAGCATCCCGATTTTGGAAAAAGCCGTAAGCTTCATATCCATATACCGGCTGCTGTTCTTCTCCCTGGACTGCAGACCCGCTGACATCCACCCAATACCAATTCAGCTGGTCCGAAAAAATCTCTTCCACTTCTTCTACTCCATAAGCCGCATCAAACGAAAACGCCATTTCCAAGACTTGATTCTCCCCTGCTTCATCCAGCAGCTCACGTTCATCCGGTACAAATTCATAATCGAGTTCAGGTGAGTAAAATTCCACCAGTCGCTCTCCCTGAAAATACATCACCATTCGGTCATCTTCAATATTCCCACTTCCAGAATAAGAAGGAGCCTGCACCGGTCGGGAAGAACCGAAAATGGTAAAGACCTTTTCCCGAGTTTCCCAAGGAACCGGCACACCTGCCACATATTTCGTAGAAGAAGTTATGGCATGTGCTGAAAAAGGAGTGTAATTAAACAGAGACCCGCCCATTTCCACATTCGCTCCCCGGATAAAGCCAGTGGCGTAATCGTAATTGTTTTCGTCCTCCATATGTTTATACATCAAAAACGTCCCCAGCCACATCAAACCAGCAAACAATAGAGCACTCACGATTACCGAAACTAATATAGTGCGGATCAATGACTTTCTCTGCGCTTTTTTCACCAGTTTCGAAAAATCGCCGTCTCCGGGAAATAGATCATTTTTATCCTTCATACCCTTGCCTCCTGTACTCTTTCACAAATTCTTTGCGCGCCCGGTACAAAGTCGTTTTGACCGAGTCTTCCTTCATTTGATAAAGCTCGGCAATTTCGCGGATTGCAAGATCCAGGCTGTATTTCAATAGCAGTACCTGCTGATGCTTCGGCTTTAACTTTTTCAATACGCCATCTACATCTTCCCGGGTTTCGTTCTGCAGCACCGCTTGTTCCGGCGTAAATTCTTCAAACAATTGCTGATAATTGAATTTCAGATCGATCGCCTGCCTCCGCGATCGCTTGCGGTATAAATCGTAGTAACCATTAACTGCAACGCGGAACAGCCATCTTTCCACATTTTTATGGTTGATGGAATCTATGTAGAGGATGAATTTATACGCGGTATCCTGAACGATATCTTCTGCATCTTCTTTTGAAGCACCCATCTTCATCAAATAGGACTTCACTATCTTTAAGTAATCATATAATTTTTGGTCCATCATCGAATCGCTCATTCACCGGCCTCCCCTCTTATAAACGTTCTTCTTAAGGAAAGGTGAACAATATTATGTAAAATTTTTTATTCCAAATGAAATAAAATCTTTCAAACTAAAAAGCTGCACAAGAAGCCTCTTTCAACTTCCTGTACAGCCTACTTCTGTATTTCCTTACCTCTGTTCCGCCATCTCCAAATTCTTATGGATAGTCACCTGATGCGGGAATGGAATTTCGATGCCGTTTGCATCCAGCGCTTCCTTGATGGCTTTGCGCAATTGACGTTCGACCGCCCATTGCTCCCCGTTCTTCGCTTTAGCGATGATGCGTAAAGTGACATCGGATGCGCCAAAACCTTGGACGCCAATGACATCCGGGCCTTCCACAATCGTTTCGTTTTCGAGCGTAACATTTTCGCATGCCGCCTGGATGACCGCAATCGCCTTGTCGATGTCTGCGTCGTAAGACACCCCGATATCCACAAGTGCGCGCATATTGCCGCGCGAATGGTTGCTAACAGTGGTGATGTCGCGGTTCGGAATGTAATTCAGCGTTCCGTCAAAGCTACGGATCTGCGTTGTACGCAACCCAACTGCTTCGACAATGCCGTCGATGCTTCCCACCGTTACGTAATCATTGACGTCAATCTGTTTCTCCAGCAATAAAAAGAAGCCGGTAACCACATCACTGACAAGACCTTGAGCCCCAAACCCGATTGCCAACCCGACAATCCCGGCTCCGGCAATCAAACTCGCGACGGACAATCCGAATATGCTGAAAATCGTAGCTACGAGAATAAAAATGAGCACATAGCCAAAAACATTTTCCGATAAGCTTTGAAGCGTCAAAGCGCGGCCTTTTGTAACGTCGCCTTTTTTCAGTAACTTACCGAAAAAGCGGCTAATCACTTTATTGCCGATTGCTCTTACGATAAAGAATGCAATCACGATTCCAATTATCTGAGCTGCAATCAATCCTGCATCAACAAGCAGCCCTTCCCAGTTTATACTCTTATAATCAAACAAAAAATCAATCCTTTCATTCCTTCAGGCAATCCAGCAAACTGAATCTGCTTTGTTTCACCTGCCGGTTTCCTGTTCATTTATAACATAGATCAGGAAAGATTTTTAGTCTTGTCGTTTAAGGTCATTCTTTTTTACGGTTCCAGCATAAATTTCAGAGATTAAAAATAGAGAAAGTGCCCCATAATCCGCAGGCACTTTCTCTGTTATCATACTTTCAAAATTCCTGGTTTTATTGTCCCATTAACGTTAACTTCTCATAAGTCGCCTGGTCACAAATCACATAGAGGCGGGCCCCTTCCGGAATCGGATCTTCCAGCCGCCGGACTATGCTTAGATCATGCCCTTCTGCTATCAAATTAGCACCCTGTTGCAATAATGATTCAAATGCGTCACCATATGTTTTCCAGGATGATTTCGACTCAATTTCCCAAATATTTTCCCCGTATGCATGGTTGAGCAATTGCATATATAATCGGCTGGCTCCATGGTGCATCAGCGACTTCGTCATTAACTGAGGGAACGATTCACTGGAGAGCACAAATTCATCCACGTCAGCATGCCTGAACATCCCGATATGATCTTTATGTGTAATTTCAGCTATGGTATAGATTTCGATTCCTCTTTCTGTCGCATACCTTTCCACTGCGGACGCAATGAGGAGCGTCTTGCCATCAGCTTGTACTTCATAATCATAGTCAGAAGCAAAAACTGCCACAGCATCAGCATGGTCGATGTTCGCTTGCCGTAAAATCTTCGGATCTGTCGGGTTTCCCTGAATATAATGGAACCGGTCATGCTTAAAAGGAGATTCTTTCAGACTGTCAATCAGCACCACATCTGTTTTAAGGCCTCTATTCAGCAGAAGTTCTATAATGGTCTTTTCGACACTTTTTGACCATCCGATGATCAAAAAATGTTTTTTTCCAGTATAATTCAGCTTTCCTTCCATTTTAAGCCTCCCATAATAAGTGAACGAATCCACGATTTTCCCTAGTATAATACCAATCAGGCCGATGCCGAATAAAAACAGGAACATCCCGTAAATCCTGCCAGGCACTGTGACAGGAGAATAATCACCAAAACCGACAGTAGTCACCGTAGTTAAGACCCACCACAAGCCATTAAAGGGATTTCCGAATGTTTCGGGTTCGATATAGTAAATGATATAAGCGCTGGCGATATAAAAAAGGCTGGCAAACACCACAACTTTAGCAGTATTGATCCTTATCACTTGTTTGATCAATTTAAAGATAACATTGACCTCCCTTCAGTTCTTATACAGTCAGAACAGCGGAACTTGGATGTAACCTAAGTTAGAATTCTTATAACAACAATACCCTTGTCCCATTTCTATACAAACGTTTTATGTAAAATCGGCCGTTAATTGCAACGCCATTAGATTCTGACAGACCTTTTGGTTACTTAATCAGCCGCAAGGAGACTGGCGCACATACCTCCCTGCCACAAGAAAACCCAGTTCACTGTGAACTGGGTTTTTACACTATATCAATCATTTCTTGAGTTATTCTATCTATCCGTTTCAGCAAAAATTACTTTAACCCAAGTGATCGCTTAATCGCAATCCCTTCTTTTCTTGCTTTTGTCCAGCTGAAATCGGGAAACTTAACTTCTCCGCTTTCTTTGGCCTCGACCAGATGTTCAAGCGCTTCGAGGATGATTTCACGCTGGAGCTCTTTATGATACGGTACTCCAAAATGATGGCCCATCATGAAAGGCAAGAACATGGAGCGTGGCGGCTTAATCTTTTCGGTTATATCAAGGGCTACTGTCAGCGAAACAGTAGGAATTCCTCTTCGCTCTAAAGCGCGCTGCACGAGCGCGACAGACTGATGGCAAATCGGTCATGCAGGGCTAAGCAAAGCGATATCCGCATGGTCTCTTACCGCAGCATCTGCAATATCCTCCGCCAGCTTCTGTTCGAGCTGTTCGGGATCCATATTATAGCCGATAAAAGAAAAGAAATTCTCAGTCAGGCCACCAATCACGCCTTCTTGAGCTAGTTCCTGCAACCGCTCAATCGGAAAAATCACATTAATGTCCTGATTTGCTCCCACTGTCGGGTACTTCAGCTGATGAATTTCCAATTCATCAGGCTTCAGACTGGATGGAACTTTCCGGTATGTATAGTCTCCAATAGGATGGACCGTATCAAAAGGCAGCGTCCCCACCGGCTGCACACCCGATGTGCTTATAAATGTAAGCTTGGACTCTGAGAGCGGCTTTTTTAGAAACGACAGTGGCACATAATCATCTTTTGAGATCATGGAGCCAGGATACCGTTCATTCACCGTGTTCCATACTTCTGTGCGCAATTGCTTCTGTTTATAGATTTCCGTCATGAATCCATTCCCCCGATCTTTTTACGAAGTAGAAATGGAGGCTAAAGTACAAATGAGCCAAAGTCTCAGCATCTTTATTCTCCAATGTCTCAAAAATGAACTCGCGATCTGTTTCAGACGAATCCAGCAATAATTTTAACGCTTCTATCCAGGATTTATCTATCTCCTTTTTCCCAGCTTCCTCATTTCCATCGCCAAAATGCAGCCGCACATAGCGAATCAGTTTTTCTTTATCGTCATTTTCTATGGCTTCTTTTAAATAGGGCAGCGACAATCGGCATCCCTCCTTCTGTATTGTACGGCTATATTATCACTTTTCTGAAAAAAGTAAAATCTTTTAGACTCCCCAAGTATTTACTTTCTTGTATTGGAAAAAAGATGGATTAAAGTCAAAAAGAAAATTTGTAAACGTGGTTCCAGATACAAAAATATTTTATTTTTATTCGAACTTAACTTTACGCTGAACGAACCAATGTTTAAACTTATTGCCCAGACCGTCCGGTACGTCCTGGATCGAACTGACGTGTATCGGCTTCGCACGATTGGTGAACCTTAGGCTCCGAACGCCGAAAGCGCGCTGCAGCTTGGACTGGCTCACTTCAATTTCCTGTATCCGCTCGCGGCGTGTGATAAAGGTCGTCGTCGTGAATCCGCCTGTCCGGATCTGAATCGAATCACCTTCCAGCGCATAACGAGTGAACAGGTAGTCGAACAGCCGGCTGATGAGGCTTATCGCGAAAAGAACACCTGCTACCCACAAGATCGAAGGCCTAAAGAACCATAAAGCGACAGCGACGATAACTGTCACGTAATACGGACGCAGAAGCTTCAGCCAAATTGTATTGCGCGGCAGCCGTGTCAGATTGTCCTGCACCGTATACTGCGGCAGCAACTCCCCAAGCAAAGCATAAGCCTCTTTTGTCTTCATAAATGGATACAGCGAATTGGTAGCGAGCTCATCACCTATACTGACGGCTTCCGCGCTGATCAACTTGACTTCAACTATTCCCCAGATGCGCTTCATCAATGGCTGTTCGATTTGAATCGCCTGTACTTTATTGCGCTGGATGGAAAACGTATGAACCTGCCCGACACCTCGCGTAATGTAAATGCGGTCACGGTCCGCTTCAATCCGATAATTGCCGTAACGGATCGTGGTGATCACATAACCGATGACCGAGGAAATGAGGATGGCTACAATGAACAGCGGAGTGAGCAGCCATAAATGATCCGCAAAATAGAGGACGGCGTTTTCCGCATCGTCTTCCAGCGTGAAAAATTCATCAACCTGGAAATACACAGTCAGCAAAATCGGAAAGATGGCTAGAAAGCTTAGCGATGTGAACGCGGCGCGCAATGTATCTTTGTTCGTTGAACGGAAATATTCCACGCGTGCTGATTTCTCTGGCCGTACCGGCAATGAACCGTCCGATTCCCCTTCTTCTGATTCAGATACCGGCGTTTCTGCAGCCGTCCCTTTTTCAATGATTTCAATTATCGCCTCAGCTTCCTGTCTTTTCAAAACTGGAAAGCGCACCGATGCCTCCTCATTGGATGTTCCCGTTTCAAGTGTCAGAGACGTTAACTTGAACCAATTATGTATGAATGAAGTCGACGTTTTCTTGTTCTGGACCCGGTCGAACGCAATAGTCCGCACTTTCTTGACGAAAATACCCTCACGCAAGGTTATAGATGCGTGGTCAACTTCATAAGTATGGAGCCACCAGGACAAAAAGATTTTTCCGATTGTAAATGCGGCAGCTGACAGGAACACAAGTTTTGCCCAGAAAATCCACCCTGACGTTACGTCGAAATTGAATATGAACAGAAATAAGATAAAGAAAAAGCTATTGCGCAGAAATTCGAACAGCTCCACAAGCAGGTAGGCTGGATGATAGCGTTTAGCTTCTTGAGAATTACTCAAAAGAATCATCTTCCTTCACATTGGCATACGAAGCAATCAGCGAACGCAGCTTCAATGCTTCTTCCTCCGGAATAGCCGGAATCTTATGGCTGGAAGCAGTCGTCCCGATGTTCAGAGAATACAAGCCCGCTTTCCGGAGAAATGGACCCTGGTCAGTCGTGACGTACTCAATCTTCGCCATCGGAATGATTTTATGTTCGACATTCCAACGGCCGTGCTTCAATTGGATGAATTTTTCATCCACCTCATAGCGCCAGGTGCGCTGGATGAAAACCGGTTCGATCCAGATACTGAAAATTGCCGATAAGACAGTGATGCCAATCAATACATAGAGTGTAATATGGACCCAGTTATACCAATCCCAAAAATGGCTTGCTGCAAGCAACGCACCAAAGCCGAGCAGGAAAGATCCATGTCCGATTGTATTTGTAGTCCGCCAGATTTGAATGATCTTCGTTGAGATCTGCCTTTCCGGCTCCTTTAATATATATTCCATTCTTTTTCACCTCATCTTTATTACGGTTCTGCAGTCGCTAAGTTTCGAAATTTATGGATGTTCCTGGACTAACTATATACCATTCCATCCGGCTTATGGACCTCGCCCGGAAATCCAGACGTTTATCCTTATTTCTGAATGGTATACAAAATATAACGGTTTATTCCCTACCAATACTTTGTAAGGAGGATTCAGCATGAATAAATACCTGAAATTCGGTATCATGATCGCCACTTCAACCTTTCTGATGTACTGGCTGATGTTTTTGAATGTCTTCCAATTCGAACACGTCACCTACAGTGAAACTAGAATTTATATGGCGCTGATCATGGGGTCCGTCATGGCCATTGTGATGATGCTTTTCATGTGGCCGATGTATAAGAATAAAAAAGCCAATTCAGCGATTTTGGCCGGAAGTGCGTTGGTATTCGCATTATCACTCTGGCTTGTCCGCAGCCAGGTGCTCATTGAAGACACCGGCTGGATGAAGGCGATGATTCCCCACCATTCCATCGCTATCCTGACAAGTGAACGAGCGGATATTTCAGACCCGCGCGTACGCGAACTGGCCGATCAGATCATCATGACGCAGCGTGAAGAAATTGCGAAGATGAAGCAGTTGATCGAAGATCTGGAAAGTGAGGAGTAATAGTTTTCAATTTAATGAAAGGAGGCCACCGGACGTGTATGTTGCGTCTGGCGGCCTTCTTTTTTATTGTTCTGCGACATATAGTTTCCGCATTCTTTGATGATACTCTTACAGAACTTTCTTAACAGGAGGTGTAATAGAGTAAAAACAATCGTATAATCACATTGTAATCCTATTACTATTAATGAACGGATGGATAAAATGAAGAAAATATCTTTTAAAAAGCCTGCAATATTCATCACTTACATCTTAGGAATATTAATCGGCATCAGCAGCTCTGTTTCACCTTTTACAGGCAGTACAAGCCTCAACACCAAAAAGATCGACAGCAACATCGAAAAGTTAAAACCGTTTGCCTGGTTCATGAACTTATATGAAGATGAAAGATATCGCCGTTCTTTCTTTGCCAATAAAAAAATCCGAGCCTATCTGCAAAGTTCGTTCAAAGTAAATAACTTGATAAAAGATGAGAAAGCTCAAAAAAGATTTATCTCCTTATTGGAAAAGCAGGCGCAGCTTCGGGAAAAATGAAAAGACATTTTAATTCAAACGAGCTTATAAAGTTTTCTTATTCTATTTGTTGATTAACCCAGCCAAACTTCCCTGTATATCCGCCTCCACCGTATAAACCGTATGCGTATCCTCAATATTCATCAGCGAAGCCGTTTCCCCTTCGCCGCCAAGCCATAGATTCAAATAACGCTTCTCTCCATCTTCCATGATCACTTTCAAATAAAATTCCGGATCACCCATATTCACGATACCCGGCTCTTTGTCTGCACTTGAGAATAGATCGCGAAAAATTTCCAGCTCATCCGTATCGTCATAAACAAGGGGATTTACCCCTTTTACTTCAGACAGCTCGACTTTTGCGATTTCGCCTTCTGCTAATAACTCTTCTGCTTCAAGTCCATTCTTCGCTTCTTCAACCTCGACCGCTGCTTTTTCAGGCTGGCATCCAAAGAGAACAGTTGCCATCAACGTGAATAAAAGTAAGATTATAACTCTTTTCATTTATTCCGCCTCCATTATCCCTTATTACTTCCAGTAGACGGGAATTCGGGTCTAAAGTTACACCAGCATTTAAAATCAAAACATCCGACTTCGAGGATTTCCAGAACCTCTCGGAGTCAGGTGTTATTTATTGGCCACAATTTTTATTTCCCAGTCAAATCAACTTTAATCGGAGCCATCTCAATCGGCTGGTTCGAACTCAATGTGCCGAATGGAGCCATCAACGAGTAATCATCCAAGTTGAAGTCTTTATCGACCGTGAAAGCGGATTGATAGTGATGCGGTTCATCACTCGCTTGTTTCGACGCCACCCCTTGAGTTCTGTTTTCCATCAATTTGCCAAAATCTCTTTCTCCGGCCTCATCCAACACAACATCATCGCTTTTCACAAGCACAACAAAGTCTGCAAAGTTCTGGATCAATTCTTCCCGCAGCGCGTCTTCTTCAAGATCTTGAATCGTATAATCGATGATTACCTGATTGCCCTCTTGCTCAACGCTATTGACTAAAAGACTGTGATCAAATCGTTCACTTTCCACTGTAAACGGTGCAGACAGTCCATCTAGTGTGTGAATTGTCTCATCTTCGTGCCTGACCACTTCCGGCTGGACCAGCAAATATTTCGCTTCGTCGTCAATTTTGCTGCTGAACAGTTCCCGGACATCCTGCTGGATTCCGTCTCCACTTTGACTTTCTGAAAGCACATTTGCATGGCTTTTCGACAGACGGTTTCCAAGATCGTCAAAAACAGTGAGCCTTATTTCGTCACCTGCTCCGTCTAACGGTAAGTTCGTCTCATAATTCAGCATGGTCGTCGCTTTCCCTTTCACTATGGATTCCATATGAAGCGAGTAAGCTGTGCCTTCAAGCTGGCTTTCCGCATTTGTCAGGATTGTTTCCGCAGATATCTGCTGGAGCGGAATATCAAATTTCCATTTGCCTTCCACGCCTCCGATAGAATTGAAAGTCAGAGGCAAATTGAAATCTGCCGGCAAATCGGCTTCTGGGTTATAGAATTCCATCGCCGCTGCGTAACCTTCTTCTGTTTCTTCCAGTTGCGTCATCCCTGCAGCCCATTGATTTTGTTCGTCTCCATCGAACAGATGGAAACTATAGCCCGATTCCGGTCCGACATCTTTAGATGGATCCATCGCCATGCCGTCTCCTTCCGCCACAAAAGTGATTCCCATCACATTGCCGTCGTAATAAGCGCTGGTTACAGTGACATCGACGCCGTTGCTGGATGCTGCCTGATTGAGTTGTGTGATCAAGCCGCTTTCTTCCAGCTCTGCTCCAATCTGCAAACCGAATTTTTCATAAAAGGAGCCGATGACCGGAACTGCGGCCAGCACATTTGAAACAGGAGCGAATATTAAGCCGGATACCAGAAATGCAGACGCAGCAACGGAGGTTACCGCTCCGATTGTCTTCACATTGAACCTTTTGCTTGCCCTCTTCGCTTTTCTTCCGTTTTTTATTCCTTTATCGATCGCTTGGAACACTTCGAATTGCGGCACTTCGATTCTACTGATTTCCTTTTCAAACTGTTTTTCGTCCATTGATCTTCACTCCTCCGATGATCATTTTCAGTTCCATTTTCGCTCGCCGCAGATACGTTTTTACCGTATTCTCCGGCTTTTTCATCACTTCTGAAATCTCACGTATCGACAGACTTTGGTAGTAAAACAGGATGATGACCGTCTGGTACCGTTCATCCAATTTATGTATCGCGTTCACGAGATCCATCTTATTCTCGATATCTTTTCCGCTAGTATCGGGCATTTCATGAATAAAATCTTCATCCAGCACCAGCCGTTTTCGCTTTCTCAAAAGATCATAAGCAGTATTGATCAATATTCGCGTCAGCCAGGTGCTGAAATATTCCGGCTGCTTCAACTGATTGATTGTCGTGAACGCCTTGCAAATCGTTTCCTGCAGCACGTCCAGCGCATCTTCTTTATTGCGGACATATAAAAAAGCCGTTTTATATAATTTTTCACTTTCACTTTTCACCAGCTTCTCAAAAGCTGCTTCATTTCCTTTAATCGCTTTCTTCACCAAGGCCAGATCTTCCACATTTCACCCTCCTTTCAACCGTTAGAGCATTCTGCGCACCGAAAAGTTTCAGCACAATAAAATAACTTAATTTTCTTCATTAAAAAAGCCACCTGGAATCAGATGGCTTGGAGTTACTCATCGAATCTTACTGAGATTATTGGTTTAGTTATTGCAACGGCATGAAGCGAACCTGCCAGGCGCCGTCTTCGTTCTGCAGCATTCCAAAGCCTTTTTTAGCTTCCGGGCCTTTGTCTTCTGTAGGATAATAGCGGATATAACCTTCAGATTCATTAGGTTGGATAAACTCGCCATTTTCTATATTATTGAACAAAGCCAAAACTTCTTGAGGTGTAGATTTAAAGTCCTGAGACATATCCAAATGCTCTTCTTTGCTCCACATGATGGATTCTTCGCGGTCTGTCAACAATTCATATTCCACTTCATAATTTTGATTGTATCCTGCCCATACATATAACTTCGCCACACTGATTGGATCGAGATCTTTCAAATGTGCAGTATCGAAATCCGCACTGAAATTTTCATAGGCCGCCAATTCCTCCGGAGTCAATTCGAATACCCCGTCTGCAGCTGTGTCGTTTTCTTCTTCATTTGGTGTAACCTCGGTTTCTTCATCCGCTTCTGGATTCTCCAGTACTGGCGGCACCAGCGATTCAATCGGTTCCTGCTGCGGCGTTTGCGGCTGTTCCGCTCCATCCGGATTGCCCTGCTGCACAGGAGCTTCGTTCAATACACTGTTCAATAGATAAGCCACCGGAACAATCAGAATCAGTGAAAATACCACACTTAATGACCGCGGCACCCAATTCACTTTTTGTTCTTCCTTCGTAATCCGGTTGAGCACCTGCCGTTTATGCTTGTCCGTGAACTTTTCACCCTCGAACACGCTGTCATCCATCAATCTGCGGACATCGGTCAGTTTAGATTTCATCAAAATCACCTCTTTCCAATGTATCGCCCAGCATTTCCCGTCCCCGCTTCAAGCGGGTCTTGACGGTGTTGGCTTTCATTTTCAATAAGTCACTGATTTCCTGGACGCTCAGCTCTTCATAATAATAAAGAAGAATCGTTTCCCGGTATTTCAGCGGGAGGGACAGGATGTTCTCGACGAGTTCGTTATTGGTTTGCTGGCGGACGGATTCCTGCTCCGGCGTCCGGTCCTGTGCATTGATAAAATGGAATAAAGAATTATTGACGACGACCCGTTTCACCCAAGCGGTACGCAGCACATCCTTGCACCGGTTTATCGTAATCTGATAAATCCAAGCCTTGAAATAGCCGGTCTCCTCGTAGCTTTCACGCTTTTTATAGCAAACCAAAAAGACATCCTGGACCACTTCCTGCGCGGTCCCCCAATCCCTGACGTAACTGTAGGCTAATTTCGTCAGCCGGTCACCGTATGTATCCATGATCTCTACCAGCCACTGTTCGGCATCCGCCGTTTCATACGTCCGCGTTTCTACATTCACCGACACCTGTCTCCCCCCTTTTTTGTTTTTGTTCCATTTGTGTATCCCTGTAACGTAAGTGAGGAAGCTCTGGTTTCAAAACAACGTAATTTTTCCTGGATTCTCATCAAAATTTGGTTAAAAGATGCACATTCCCATTTCAAGCCATAATTTTTGCTTAAATAAAAGCTTTTCGCTGGGCGAAAAGCTTCCTTTGGGGTTTTGGGGCTTTGGAAAAGGCGGAAATTGGATGCCAGGACGATTTGTGGGCGATTATTTTCATTTGTGGGCGATTAAATCCATTTGTGGGCGATTAGCTCCTGTTTATGGGCGCTCCAGGTCTGCTTGCGTGCGATTATTTTCGTTTGCGTGCGATTAGAAGTTTTTATGCGCGGTAAGACAATTTTGCGCGCGATTAAAATTTTTTATGCGCGATTAAAAAAAGATATGCGCGTTCAGCAATTTCCCCTGCCAAAACTCAAAACTCCACGTAAAAGGGATGGTCTTCTTCATTCAAACAAAACTCGATTCTTTCCCGGAAATTTTTCCACGTCACCATTTCCAGTCCTTCACTTAGCGGAAAGAATCCCACTTCCAGACTTTCAGATGATGTTGTCGGTGTTCCTGCAATTGGCTTCGCCAAAAATAGCGTGTTGCAGATGGACGCTTCGACATTCTGGAATACACCGCAGAACTTCACAATTTCCACATCGATGCCCGACTCTTCCTTCGTTTCCCGGATCGCCGCATCCTTCAGCGATTCCCCTTCTTCCACTTGGCCGCCCGGCATTTCCCAGCCTCTGCGCGGACCTTTGATCAATAAAATTTCACCTGCGTCATTTAATACAATCGTAGCAGCTGAGACGATATGCTTCGGTGTTGTGTAGAGTGTTTGAGTGCTATGTTCTTTAGATATCATGGCATTTCCCCCGTTTGAATTATTTCTATGTTTTATTGACTTCAAATATCCCATATATACTTATTCCAGCCTGGAAACTTTTCATTAGACACTGAACGCCGATTCCAACAGCCTGAAGATTCCAGAGTTTCTTCAATCCCTGCTAGTTTTCAAATGGCACGGTTGTTGCTATGCCGCTTTGGACAATCACTAAATTCTCCAGCTCGCTGGACTTCTCTTTGTCAATTTCAATAACGAACGTTCTTGGGGTGGCATCTGTAGTACAGGGCCGATCCGGTTCTATTAGTGGTACCTGCATTACAATATCATTGAACCATTCAATATTTCCTACCTCCAAAGCACATGTACCGGACTCATGAACTCCGATGAAAAGGACATCTTTTCCTTCAAAATCCACATCCGGCTTCTCTCCCTTAAATCCATACGTATCCCAAGTTTGCTCAAACTGAGACTGATCCACAGCTCTTCTAGCCATAAAATCAAAACGGGGCGTCGTTTCTCTCTGAAATGCAATCTCATCAGTATTAGAAGGCAATGTCTTTTCACTTGCTATGACACTTTCAGTAGTATTTGCGCCACTGTTGCAACTGCCTAAAACTAATGACATGAGCAATAGACTAATAAGAAATGATTTGTAGAATTTCATCGGTCATCTATACCTCCTCTTAAGTCGTCTATGCTCTTTCAACGTTCAAGTATCAAAAAGCTCACCATTCAATGCATCCACATACCTCTTCGCCGACCGCTGCACCGCCGCGCCTGCATCTTCCTGCACAATTCGGTGAAAAGCGTCATACATTCGGTTAAACGAAATTCCTGCCAGCTGCCCGGCCATCCTCTCAACAATCGATGCAGGCAGCGGAATGAAGTTCGGATAGCTGTACATAAAAGTCACCCACTGGCGGTCTGCCACTACCCGGATGATATCCCCTGTCAGCAATACACCTTTTCCATCACTCCCAGTTTTCCATTCTGCTGCAGCTGCACCTTTGAAATGGCCGCCTACACGGTGCAAAACGATGTCCTCCGCCAATTCGAGCGATTCGCCTGACCAAAAAATGATCCTGTCACTCGGTCTTGTCACCCATTCCTTATCGTCTTCATGGATATAAATCGACGCATCGAATGCTTCCGCCCATTCCACCTGCGTCGAATAATAATGCGGATGCGACAGCGCAATGGCGTCGATTCCCCCGAGCTTCTTTATTTCTCCGATTGTCTTCGGATCGATATAGGTGATGCAGTCCCACAATAAATTAAAATTCCTCCCCTGCACCAGATAAGCTGTCTGTCCAATGGCAAAATTCGGCGAAGTGGAAAGATTATAGAGCCCCGCTTCTTCCTGCACAATCTCATTTTTATATGTTTCTGCCTGGATCATCTCTTCCAATGTGGTCCAAGCTTGTCCATTCGGACTGACATATTGCCGCTCTTCGTTGCAAATCGTGCAAGTATCCGGCTCCGCCACTGACTTCTCCGCTTGCACCCCACATGTCGTACAAATAAAATTTTCCATTTCCTTCACCCTTTCTTCTTTTCGTTCTCTATGTATATGAAAATTTTTAATTTTTAATCAGTTAACTTGTCAGTTACCAGTATATCCTAAATATCCCATTTTGAATTCATCCATTGGTCCAGTTTGTTCATTAGCAGAGAGATTTTGCGGTAATTTTGGCTGAATAAAACCCGAGTGATCATAGAATGGTAAAAAGTGATCGTAGAACCCCAAAAACCGCTCATAGAATTTTTCAAGCCAAATAAAAAAGAAGAAACGCGGCCTTCGAGTCTCTTCTCTGCGTTACTGTATCTATTTTTTTCTGAACAAAGCCGTCCATAAGCCCGAGACACCGAAAACTTTTTCTGCCTCTTCAGCTCTTCTCATCTTTCTAATTTCAACTGGCTCAAAACTTCCAAAAATATCCCGCAACTTTTCTTCTGTAAAACCTAAACCGCCATTCAAACTTCTTTGCCGGTATACTTCCCAGTCGGTAATATCCGAACCGCCCAATTCTCCACCTTCTATAAAACAAGTGACGGCAAAATGGCCTCCTGGTTTCAAAGCTTTTTCCACCAGTTCGATATAGTTGTTCCTCCGGTGAGGCGCGATATGGTGAAAACAACCGGAATCATAAACAATATCGTAGGTCCCTTCGTCAATCTGGACATCGAAGATATTATTCTGGATGAAGTTAATCTTCAAATTTCGCTCTTCTGCTCTTTCTTTCGCCCAGTCAATCGATTTTTGTGAAAGGTCAACGGCATTTACCTTACACCCCTGTTCGGCGAAATAAATAGCGTTCCTCCCGGGACCGCTCCCCAGTTCCAATACATTCCCAGGCTGGAAAACGCCTTTATTGAAATAATCCACCAGGTTTTCATCCGGTTTATTCACAAAAAAGGGAATACCTTTCGCGCGATTGGCATAAAATTCATTCCAAAACCTAGTAGGCTCCCGTAATAATGAATCAAGCATATCCAGTAAGTCTTCATGGCTGCGGATCGTTTCTTTCATCTGCGGACCTTCTTTCTTCAGGTATTATATGTCACTAAAAATCATGTACGTTATCAATTGATGACTGAGGTTTTAATCTAAATTTATTGCTTTCATTCGGTAGATAAACAACCAAACGATTCTCCCTTAACGGTTAACCGCAGCAAGTTGCTTCAAATATCCCTCCGGAATTTCCATAGGAGTCGCTATGTGTTTTCTGTAATACTTGCCATCTGTTGTTTCAATTTCAAGTAACAAATTGTCATTAGACCCAAGATTATAAGGATCCCAAAAACTCAGATCAATTTTCTCTCCCTGCTCCAATTCGACAGGCAACTTTAATTCTTTACCATTTTGCGAATAGCTTATGGTAGCCACAGAATCGTAATGGCCGATCGATGAAATGGACATTTCTTCCGGCGCTGTGAAAGTGTAATTGAGTTGGTACTCATCCACTACGCCTTCCGCAGTTTCACCGTCTTTCAGTAATATGAGGATAGTTTTAATCGGCTCATAATCTTTATACGAAAGGGTAACGAGAGGGGCATGGCCCGGGAAATCCTGAAAATACTCTAGTTCTTCGTCAGTCAGTACAATAGTGTCTTCCCTTAACTGATAGCCATTTTGGTCAAGAAGCTTATCGCTCTTTCTTGTTCCTTCCTCTTCTGCCCCAGCTACTTCAATGGAGTAGCGTTCTTCCCCTTCTACAGCGACTTCCAGCAAATATGTATCGTCCCGTTTCGAAGTAATATACGATATTTCCATCGTTCCTTTTGCTTCATCCACTTGTACAGACATTACAACCGGCGCTTTCACTGAAGCTTTTGGCCACACCAAATAAATTCCTGCTACAAGAAGTACTGTGAAAATTGCTGCCCACTTTTTCATTCCTCTGCCTCCGCATTCAATCTATTTATCAATCGAACCGCCTCATCAATATGGCTTACAGCAACTAGCTGAATCTCTAGACTTTCCACCTCTTTAACCCGACGAGCTTCTTGAGCATTTTCACTGGGAATGATCATGAACGGATATCCTTGTTTCTCAGCAATCGTCAGTTTTTCTTTAATCATCCCGATGCCACTGACTTCCCCTTGTTCACTTAATGCTCCTGTTACCCCAAAGTCCAAATTATTCATGAGTTTATTTTGCTCAATCAAACCAGTCAGCGCCAAACCCAAACCTGCGCTGTCTCCAGAAATATCTTCGCTTTCAAGAAACTGCTCGACACCGGCTGTTTCCTCACCCAGATAACTCCTTACATTTTTCGCCATGACAGAAACCTCGTCATTTCGGATACCAACTAACTGCAGGAAGATATCGTTTCTGCTGTGATAGCGGGTTTTATTGTCCACTTCTTCCATTTGAAAAAAGTCCTGACCCCCTCTTTCAAAGTTCTTGATCAGCCATTCTTTACTTTCTGCATGACTGAAATAAGCCGTTCCAACGCTCATCAAGTGTATGCCTGAATTTCCAGCGGCTTGAACGGGCTCTTCGTGTATCAATGTCCGGTATTTCATCTGTTCAAATTGTAAAAGGAAGAAATCAAAGATGAAAAGGATCCCCACCAATAAAACTATCAAACTTACTTTCCCGAACTTCCCCTTTATGTGGCGGTAACGGAAAAGGAAACCCCATGAAATCATTAATGTTAGAAACAATACCCCTGCTACTATGTATGCGTTTATGAAACCGAAATAGAAAGACGAACTTAAAATAATATAAAAAATGATGAAAACAGAAATTATCAGCAGAAAACGCGAACCCCTTTTTTTCTCCTTCACCCTACATCCACCTTTTTAATAAAACGCAGAAATTTCCGTCACTTTGTTTTATACTGATTATACCATTTAATAACAATTGCACTAAAAATCAATAAGTTTTTATATGAGTATCAACTGTTTTAACACCTGCTTTATAGTTAATCTTTTTCCAGCAAAAAAGGAGGAACTTTCGTGGATATGCTGATTTTCATTTCTTATATAATCCTGCTATGTTACGGCGTCAGTAAGTTTGCCGGCAATAAACGGCACAGATGGATTAATGCTGGTTATGTCACGACTTTCTTACTCCCTGTCATAGTTCTTTTTCTCACAATTAGAATAGTTGGAGCTCTGACGGGTGACGGCATTGCCGGAGGGGTAGCGGGTTTTGGGTACGCTATTGTCACCTGCGTCATAGGATTTATATTTTTGTTCATCGGTTATACTTCGAAGAATGTTCGTAGTGATTGAGAGTACTCGCAGATTAATTGAAATTAAAGTAAAGGTACCAAAATAAATAAACTACTCCCAGCATAAGGAAAGAGATCGAAATTGCTACTATTCTAAATACAATCAGTTGAAATCTTTGAGGAAATATTTTTTCACTTACCCATAAAATGAATTCAAAAAATAATCCCATGAAGGCAAGAATTCCATAATCATACGAGAAAACATCATCAAACTCTTTTTCCTCGCCTTTTTCATAATGTTTTAGACCTGCATACAAACTGGTGAATGCGAAGTAGCCGAACAAGACCGTGCCGAGCCAAGAGATCCACAATTCCAAAAAATCCCCTCCGCTTAAGTAATAAAAATATTTTTTAAGGCTTTTTTTATATTGATTGTACGATTTAATGACAATTCTAGTTTATGTTTTATAAGGGAAATATATTTAAATAGATTTAGCAAGTAGAGATTTTCTAAAGAATTATATACCGGGCACCATTTGTTCATGAGCGGCCAGATTCCACAAAAATAACGGTCGAATAAAGGCCGAGTGATCATAGAACAGTGAAAAGTGATCATAGAATCAAATAAGTGATCATAGAACCCCGAAAACCGCTCATAGAATCCGATAAGTGATCATAGAACCCCGAAAACCGCTCATAGAAATCTTCCGCCCACAATAAAAAGAAAAAACCCAGACTTTGGGTTTCTTCTCGGCTCCTTCTGAAGCAAGAAAGCATTTCATATGAGGGATAATCATCATTTCCACAAAGAGATGCTTTCATTTTATAGATAAAATCAGATCCAGTCCCACCCATTCTCACGAATAAAGTGAATTTCCTCCTGATAATGTTCAACATGCCCTTCAGCCAGCATCACCTGAAAAGCAGAATCACCCTCGCCGGCTTTTCTTTCGATTGTTTTACATAAGCCTTCTAAGCGAAGAATGACCATTTCTAATAAATTTTCCGCTACTTTCTCACCGTATGCTTCAAAAAATATTTTTATTTTATGCTTTGTCAGCTCGGCATCCTTTAAAGGGTCGTAATAAACTTTTTCCTCTCCAGGCTTGTATCTGCTTAATGGAGCGCAGGTGTATAGTGTATAGGCTACATCCCAGAGCCTCGGCCCTGGCCCAGCCACATCAAAATCGATGATGCCTGCTGGCTTCCCCTCGTTAAAGATAATATTGTAAACAGCGAAATCATTGTGGCACAGCACTTCGAACGGCTGGGGCGTAAGATCGAGCGGCTGCCAACTATCATCAAAAGGAAAATCTATCACAGCCTTGTGATAAAGCCGCAGCATTTTGCCGATTTTTTTCAAGCTATCATCTGACAACATATATTTTTTCAACGGATAATTTCCCGCTTCTCCTTCGATAAACGTCAAAATTTCTCTATCTTTTTCATCTATCCCCAGGAATTTTGGCGCGTATTTATAGCCTTTATTTTCCAGATGGTTCAGCAGCTGATGAATTTTATGACTCTCCGGCTTCAATTCCCGCCTTACCGTCTTTCCTAGCCGGTATACGTCAGAGACATTTCCGCCTGCCAGCTTTTCTTCACTATTACCATCTTCCATTCGATTCCTCCGTCCCCATTAAATTTTAATTACTTACCCACAGGTAACGCACAAATCTCATCTTCTCACCATTCATTTCAAATTCATCATCACTTATCCCCATGTGGATAAATCCATTCTTCTCCAAAACTTTTTGGGACGACTTATTCACAGTCGTCGTTTTTGCATGAATCTGTTTTAAATTGGATTCGGTGGATAAAAGGAGGTGTAAGGCAATGCTTCCGAGTCCTTTTCCGCCGTAATTTTCGCCCAGTCGGAAACCGATTTCTGCCGTGCCCGTTGCTTCGTCAATATCGACCAAGTTAATCCGTCCGACAATATTACTGTCAGGATCCTTAGCCAAATAAAACCGGCAAATGCCTCTCTCTTGCTCCTCTAAAAGTTCCCGGTGTCTTTCCAAAAAAATCGCCCACTGGTAATAGTCGTCGCCCCGGCCTGGCACCATCTTTTCAAAAAAACGCCGATTTTCAGTTTCAAATTCCAACAATTCCTCTGCATCATTTTCCTGCAGCAAGCTCAATGAAATCTCCATCATTTACAGAATCCTTTTTCGGTTCGAAGTATGAAAATCACACGTCTTGATATGATCGTCCACCATTCCGATTGCCTGCAGAAATGAATAAGTGGTAACCGGTCCGACGAATTTGAAGCCGCGTTTCTTCAGTTCCTTGCTGATCTGCACGGACAAGGGAGATTCAGCGGGCATTTGCGCACTATCTTCCCACTGATTGATGATTGGTTCAGAATCTACGAAGCTCCACAGAAAATCGGCCAAACTCCCGAATTCTTCTTGCACTCTCGAGGTCGCCTGGGCATTGCTGCGAACCGATTGCAGCTTCGCAAAATGCTTGATGACATTATAATTCTCTTTTATTGCTTCCAAATCCTCGTCACTCAACCCGGCGCAATACGTGATATCGAAATTTTTAAAAGCTGCCTGATAAGCTTCTCTTTTAGACAAGACAATGCTCCACGATAGCCCCGCTTGCGCCCCTTCCAAGTTCAGCAATTCAAAGATATATCGGTCATCCCGGGTCGGCCTGCACCATTCCTCATCGTGATATGCCTGCATCGTTTCACTGTTATTCGGCCATGAACATTGAGCCATTTCCGCCACACCTTTCTCATCCTATTAAATTTACTTTACCATTCTTTTCTGAATATCTGCGCACCTTACTGAAAATTTAAAAAGAGGTGCTTAAGCTGTTGATAACTTTAATTAAATTACGGAAATAAAAGTTTTCCACAGCAAAAAAGAAGGAACTTTATGCAAGTCCCTTCCTGTTGATAAGCTATCTATTTCCCATCACTTACATAACGCTTTTATTTTTAATCGCCTGCTCATGCTTCAACAGCCATTCTTTTCTCGTCAATGTTCCCGCATAGCCCGTCAGTTTTCCATTCGTCCCGATGACACGGTGGCATGGCACAATGATGGTCAGCTTATTTTTGCTGTTGGCGTTGCCCACTGCCCGCACCGCTTTTTCACTTCCGACTTTCACGGCAATGTCCCGGTAGGAAGCGGTTTCTGCGTAGCCGACAGTCGTTAAAGCTGACCAGACTTTGCCCTGGAATTCCGTTCCTTCGGAAATATAGGGAACGGTAAAATCCATGCGCTCACCCTTGAAGTATTCGTCCAACTCCTGCAGGCAATCGTTTAATACCTTAGGCATGTCCGGCTGCGGCTGATAAAGTATCTCGTCTCGTTCCGTGAATAAAACCGACAGGATCCCTTCTTCTGTACCAACTACTTCCATAATGCCAATCGGTGATTGATAATCCACTTGATATAATTTACTCATACAAACTCCTCCAAAGATAGAAAGTGGCGTATGCCTCCCACCCTTTCCAGTTTTCTGCATAGCTTTCGATTTCCGCTATCGATGGTTTCTTCTCCATCTCCAACTGATATTTCAATGCGTTATGCAAACCGACGTCGGCAATCGGAAAAGCCGAGGTGAAGCCGAGACATTTCATCATGACATAATTAGCGGACCAGGGGCCGATTCCTCTGATCGCGACCAGTTCTTTTTCCACAGTCTGCGCATCTTTTCCATTTATGAAATTTTCCTTCACCAGATTTCCTTTCGCCATTTCAGTTGCGATGCCGATGATGTATTCCGCTTTCCGCGCCGAATACTGCATTGGCGTCAAATCACTCACCGCAAGCGCCGCAATTTCGTCACAGGAAGGGAACGTCCAGTAAATTTCGTTTTCATAAACGATTGATTTCCCGTAAGCTTCGACAAAACGTTTTTTCAAGGTATAGGCAAATGTCAGATTAATCTGCTGGCCCGTGATTGCCCAAGCCATTGCTTCAAATAAATCGGGAAAACCCAAAACTCTTAAACCAAAATGACGCTTAACGATCGGCTGTAAAACCGGATCTCCCGCTGCCATCTCGTAAAAAGGGGCTAAATCCGTCTTCAAATCAAACCATTCCCATACGTAATCAGCGGCTGTCCGCTGCCCTGCTTCAGAAGGTTTGCCGTTTAAAAATTCGACTCGCAAATGCTGCTCCGCATGCGTAACGCCAATTAATATCAGTTCTCCCTGGTGGTCGAGCAGCTTTATGATTCGATCATTTTGTATTCGGTGAAGATTTTCCTGGAGCGACCGGTTGAGGAATACTAGACTTTCCTCAAAACTAAACTCAACGGGCGTAGGAACTCTCACGTAACTGCTGTTTGTGTTCGGAATCATTTTCCAGCTCCTTCGTCATTTTTCGGTAGTCGCTTGGCGAAAGGTTTTTGGAACGCCGGAACGCTTTATAAAAATGTGATGTGCTTTGAAAGCCTGCCTCGTAGCAAATTTCCAGGTTCGTGCTTTCGGTATGCTTCAGCAAATGTGACGCTTTGTCTACGCGGATTTTCTCCAGGAACGATCGGGGTGTTTCTCCCGTTTCCTTCTTGAACACGCGATCCAGATAGGAAGGGCTCAAACCCGCATGTGCAGCTATTTCCTCCAGATTTAGTTTGCGTCTGTGATTGGCCAAGAGTAAGGCAATCACTCCTTGCACAACTTCTACGTTAGGAGAGTGTTCCGTTTCCGGCTGACACCTTTTGCACGCCCGGTATCCCCGGCTCACCGCTTCCTGAATCGTTGTGTAAAATTCCACATTCACCTTCTTCGGTTTTCTGGAACGGCACGACGGCCTGCAGTAAATCTTCGTTGTTTTCACCGCTGTGTAAAATGCTCCGTCGTATTTCCGGTCGCACGCCATGATTTTCTCCCACATTTCTTCAAACGTGAAAGCTGTTTCCGCAGCCATCCCAATCACTCCCTTCTTGTCAATTTCCCGCTCTTAATCTTATCTCCATTGTAACCAATTACCGGCAATACTTCTGCTTTCATTCTATCAATCATCGCCAGAAATTTTCGTCCTCGATTTTGCGCTTATGGTCGCTTTGGTGGAATGGTTCGATTGTATGAAAAAAGCGTAAAAAGTATTTCTCAAATATAAAGCCGTGCCGTTTATTCCAATGTATAATTAGGTCAATCAACCGTTCCGATCTTTTCACCAAAGGAGGCGAATCCTATTCTTACTCAATTTCCCATCATTGAATTTCTGCTCTTGCTGCTTTTGAATTTGGGAGTTGGTGCGATAGGCTTTTTTCCCAGCTTCCTGGTGACTGGCCTTAATGTCAGTTCTTTCGGCATCACGCTCGGTACAGTGCTTTCGCTGTCCGGCGAAATTTTCGGGGCGATTGCCGGATTTTACCTTTACCGTTTTGGATTCAAAAAGATGGATCCGGGATGGCTGAAGCATCGGTTCTGGACACGGATTCAGACGTCTTCAACCAGCCAGGTGTTTTGGACGATCATTTTGCTTCGCCTGATTCCTTTCGTTCCGTCTGGATTGGTGACTGCAGGCGCTTCTTTGACATCGATTTCCGGTCCCTTATTCATTGTTGCCAGCACGATTGGTAAAATTCCTGCCGTCTTTATTGAAGTGGCAGTCGTGTATGGTTTGATCCATACCATTCCCGTCAGTTACCAGTACAGCTTAGCCATCATGACTCTTGTCATAGTGCTGGTGATCTGGACTAAAAGCAAAAGAAAGATCCAGATGTAAAATTTCAATTTACCTAATAATGGAGCTGTTACCTTGAAGACATCCCATAAACTTATAAGATTCGGATTGCTTTTTGCGCTTTCCTTTTTCATTATCGGCTTCAGTCCCTCATCACTGGGAACTTCGCTCAAAAAAATCATGGCGGATGGCTTTGTGCTGGAATCATCCGAACAAAGCATTTCTCCAAAGGCTTTTCTTCTGACGAATTCCAGAAACGGACAGCCCCTTGAAAATTATTTGATGTATATCGTCGATACCAGCACAAGTACTTTGGTCGATGTTTTAAAATCAGATGAAGCCGGTGAAATGAAAGCAGAAGCCTTGGTGGATGGAAAAGAATATCGGCTCAGAATCGTCCTTGCAGATACAGATTCCAGTGCCGTGAAACTGGCCGAAGAAAGCTTCTATACTCATCAACCGGATGCGTTGCCGACCTCAATTGATACCTATGTTGAACGCGAAGCGATTCATATAGATGTACCGGTTCTGATGCAGGATCCGGAACTTCCTAACGGCTGTGAAATTACGACATTAACTTCTGTCCTGAACCATTACCGCCTCAAAGTTTCCAAAACGACCATGGCAGACGATTACTTGCCGAAGTCTCCCTTTACTTCCAAAAACGGCAAACGATTTGGACCAGATCCGCATCAGGCATATGCCGGAAACCCAAGAAAGGCAAACGGCGGCTGGTATGTTTTTGCCGAACCTATCGTGGAAGCGTCCAAAGGGATCGTCGCTTCCAAGAGCAGCCGATTGATCACAGAAAATGTCAGCGGCAGTACCAGAGAAGAAATTCTATCCTACACCGATCGAAATATCCCGGTCATTGTCTGGGTCACTCTGGACTTGTCTCCTCCAGTCACTTCCGGCGGCTGGTACATCGAAGGGACAAACGACTTCCACCCTTCTTTCAGCAATCTTCATAGCGTGGTGCTGGACGGCTGGGAAGACGGCAAAGTCTACGTGATGGACCCTCTTAAAGGGCGTGTAAGCTATCCTGAAAAAACGTTTTTCGATAGTTATGAAGCAATGGGAAGCCAGGCTGTCATTGTCAGAAGATAGCTTGATTTCGTTGGGCTTCCAAAGAATTATCCGGCAATCATTAATAAAGAATTGAAAAAATTAAATTAAAAGTGTTGACTTTTAATTCAAACGAATCTAAAGTAGTCATTACAAATCAAATACGTACATCACTTTCTTATCCAGAGAAACCGAGGGACAGGCCCTATGACGTTTCGGCAGCGGATTCGCTTCATGCGAAAACTGTGCTAACTCCTGCAAATGCGATTTTGCATTTGGAAGATGAGAACGAGATGGTTTCATTCCGAAGCCCTCTTTTTTTCTTATGGATTAAGAAAAAAAGAGGGCTTTTTTCGTTCATTTTTGGAAAGTTAGATCTGTACGCACAAGATTTGCAAAATTATTTACAGCTGGAGGAGGCGTACAAATGATTCAATTCGAGGGAGTTACAAAAACCTATCAGTCAGGGAAACAGGAAATCCATGCATTGAATGGCATCGATCTCACTGTCGAAACTGGAGAGATCTTCGGAGTGATCGGCTTTAGCGGGGCCGGCAAAAGCTCCCTCATCCGCACAGTCAATCTGCTGGAACGCCCAAGCAGCGGGCATGTACTGATAAACGGTAAAGACATTTCCACTTTATCGGCAAAGGAAATCCGGAAAACACGGAAAGACATCGGCATGATATTCCAGCATTTCAACTTGCTGAATTCGAAAACGGTTTTCCACAATGTCGCGATGCCGCTTATTCTGGCAAACACGCCGAAAAACAAAATCAAGGAGCAGGTAAAAGAGCTGCTCGACTTTGTCGGCCTTTCCGACCAGGCAACCAAATATCCCGACCAGCTGTCGGGCGGCCAGAAACAGCGCATCGGCATTGCACGCGCTTTGGCCACAAATCCATCGGTCCTGCTTTGTGACGAAGCCACTTCCGCGCTTGACCCGCAGACAACCCAATCGATTCTGGAATTGCTGCGCCGCATCAACCGGGAATACAACATCACCATTCTGCTGATCACCCACGAGATGGGTGTTATCCGCGAAATCTGCGACAAAGTGGCCGTGCTCGAAGCTGGAAAAGTCATTGAGCAAGGAACGGTGTTCGAAGTGTTTACGAATCCGCAGCAGCCGACCACGCAGCGGTTTGTCCGCTCCGTCATGAATGATGAACTGCCGGAATCGCTGCTGAAACAGTTACAAAATCCAAGCCGTAAAAATTCCATTTACCGGATTCAATTTACAGGCACATCGGTCGGCCAGCCGCTGATGTCCCGTATCTCACGAAAATATCAATTGGATCTGAACGTCCTGTTCGGCAACATCACCGAATTGCAGGGCGCGCCGTACGGCAATCTCATCGTTGAATTCACCGGGCCTGCCGAAGAGATAAAAAAAGCGCTGGCAGATATCCAGGAAGGCAATGTCAATGTCGAGGAGGTCCTGAACTATGCTAGTTGATAACGAACAGATTTTGGAAGCCTTATGGGAAACAATCTACATGACAGGGGTTGCCTTTCTGTTCTCCCTAATAATCGGTTTTGTACTGGGACTCTTATTGGTCGTTACACGAAAAGGCCATCTACTGGAAAATGAACCTGTTTCAAAAGTTCTTAATGTCATCATCAATATTTTCCGGTCCGTCCCTTTCATCATCCTGATGGTCGCCATCATTCCGTTGACCCGCATTATTGTTGGCACATCCATCGGAACGGCAGCGGCGATCGTTCCACTCGTTTTTTACGCCGGGCCTTATATCGCACGGCTGATTGAAAACTCGCTCCTTGAAGTCGATAAAGGAGTTATCGAAGCCGCTCAGGCAATGGGCGCATCGCCATTCCAGATTGTTTTCCGCTTCCTGATACCAGAAGCCTTAAGTTCGCTTGTTCTGGCTTTGACAATCGCAATCGTCGGCTTGATCGGCGCATCCGCCATGGCCGGAGCTATTGGCGGAGGCGGCCTCGGCGACTTGGCCATCACCTACGGCTACCAACGTTTTGACACACTCGTCATGTTCGTTACCGTAGCTATCCTGGTCGTCCTTGTACAAGGCGTCCAATCCGGCGGCAATCTTTTATCACGGCGCGTTCGCCGTCGTTAATAATTCATATTAATAAAACATTGGAGGAATCATACATGAAAAAAATTACAACGCTATTCTTACTGGCCGTTTTGGCTTTAACACTCGCAGCATGCGGCAACGAAACTGAAGGTGCTGGAGACGGCAACCGGAAAGTCACACTTGGCATCAGCGGCTCGGATACGACAATCTGGGACTACATCGCCGATAAAGCGGAAAAAGAAGGCATCGACCTTGAAATCGTTACGTTCTCTGATTACGTGGCACCGAACATCGCCTTGGCAGAAGGTGAACTCGATTTGAACGCATTCCAGACGATTTCTTATTTTGACGAATTTGTCGAAGAGCATAATATCGATATTGTCCCAATCGGCTCTACAGTAATTGCTCCAATGGGCCTCTACTCTGAAAAGTACGATTCCATCGATGAACTTCCGGAAGGTTCGCAGATTGCCGTGCCAAACGAAGCCACCAATATGGGCCGTGCACTCTTGCTGCTTCAGGAAGCCGGATTGATCAAACTATCGGACGATGCCGGTTTGACCGGAACAGCCGACCATATTATTGAAAATCCGAAAAATCTTGAAATCGTTCCTATGGTGGCAGCACAGACACCGCGTGCAATGGCAGACGTTGCGGCATCAATCGTCAACAACGGGATTGCAGTTGACGCTGGCTTGAATCCGACTGATGATCCAATTGCCCGTGAAAGCGATACGGCTACGCCTTATATCAACTTGATTGCTGCAAGCGAAGAAAATGCGGAAGACGAAGATTTTCTGAAAATCGTTGAACTTTACCAGCAGGAAGACACAGCTGACTTTATCGTCGAGCATACGAAAGGCGCACAAATTCCAACTTTCGTAACTGTAGAAGAATTGGTCGATTACAAATAAAATTTGAGGAGGAATTCAGATGACAGCTATTAAAGAGGCAAATCAAACCATTTCCCAGTCCATCGATTCAAGACGCGAGAAGTATATCGCAACCAGCCAGGCAATTCACGCCAAGCCTGAAATCGGAAACCAGGAAGCTTTTGCCAGCGCCACTCTCATTACATTGCTGAAAGAAGCGGGCTTTTCGGTAGAAGCAAGCGTTGCCGGTCATGACACTGCTTTTTATGCCAGCAAGGAAAGTTCATTACCTGGTCCGACAATTGCCTATCTTGCTGAATATGATGCTCTTCCCGGCATCGGACACGCCTGCGGCCACAATATTATCGGCACGACAAGTGTCGCGGCTGCGATTGCGCTGTCTGAAACTTTTTCCACTACCGGCGGACGCGTTGTCGTGCTGGGAACTCCAGCAGAAGAAGGCGGTCCGAACGGCAGCGCAAAAGGTAGTTTTGTAAAGCACGGTTTGCTTGAAGGGATTGATGCTGCATTGATGATCCATCCATCGGGCAGGTCTTCGACAACCACGCCTTCACTTGCTGTTGATCCGCTTGAATTCCATTTCTACGGAAAGCCTGCTCATGCGGCAGGGTCGCCGGAAGAAGGCATCAATGCACTCGATGCAGTGCTCCAGCTATTCAACAGCATCAACGCGCTTCGCC
This sequence comes from Planococcus halotolerans, assembly GCF_003289955.1. Lineage (GTDB taxonomy): Bacteria > Bacillota > Bacilli > Bacillales_A > Planococcaceae > Planococcus > Planococcus halotolerans. The sequence goes on from NZ_QLZR01000001.1 coordinate 659,224, forward strand.
AGCAATTGCCATCTGATGCCCGCGTACACGGCATTATCACCCACGGCGGCGATGCGCCTAACATCATTCCGGAATATGCCGCAGCCCGCTTCTACATCCGCGGAGATTCCTGGAAAAAAGCTTCGGAAACAGCGACGAAAATACGTGCTATAGCTGAAGGCGCTGCACTGGCTACAGGCACTACCGTCAAAATTGTCCGTTTCCAGAACGAAGTGAAAGATCTTGTCATAACTTCCACTTTGGATGCAGTAGTCCGCGAAGAATTGGAAGCTGTCGGCGAAACAGTAGCGACATCCCGCAACACCGGAATCGGTTCGACAGACGCCGGCAATATCAGCCACGTCATTCCGACCGCTCACCCTTATATCAAAATCGGTCCGGATGATTTAATCGGCCACACGGTTGAGTTTCGTGAAGCAGCCAAATCTCCGCAAGGCGATGAAGCTTTGATCCGCGGAGCAAAAGCATTGGCGAATACTGGCTACCGCCTTTTGACCGAAGCCGCGCTGCTCGAGGAAGTAAAACAGTCGCACGCCCAGTCATTAGCTGCTAAAAGCTGAGTAAAATGGTGCAAATAACGGCTTATAAATTTAAGATTTAAAATACCCCGAATGAGGGACACATTTAATCGTGTCACTTGTTCGGGGTATTTTTTTTATATCAGTGAAAAAACTATTAGCTACAGAACCATAAAGTAAATACAACAAAGAAAGGTATTACCTCTCCGCCTCGGACAGCTATTTCCAGACGATCAGTAAATCAATCTCTTCTGTATTTTCACAGCCTTCAAGCAGATAATCGGTTCTTTCAGTTGTTTCTGTCGTCGTTATGTCAGAACAAACCGCCTCGCTTATACCACCTGAACCATATCTATCCCTTGAACTGTTCAAGACGGATTTGAATTCAGTACCATCAAATTGAAGATCCCGGGAAATCGGATCCCCTTCGGTCGTGAACTGGACAATCTGGATATGATCCGGTTCTTTTTCATTGGCATGTTCTAAAAATGTCTGGAACCGGCTCATATTCTTTATTTCACCGGAAGTTGTACTCTCAATCACATCCTCTGTCGGCAACGCGGAAAAGCCATTTTCGCTCGGCTCCTGCTTAGTGGTTTGCGAAGAATCCTCATTTACCTGTATATCTTGGCATCCAGAAAGGATCAAACCACCAACTAAGACCATTGCTGCCAACCGTTTCATTTCATCAACCCCTTTATGACAATGAGACCGATTTATCGGATGAAAAGTTACAGTGAAGCTTTTTCTATGGACACTGATCAGTCACGAAAAAGAACAAAAAAAACACGCTTGCAAAGTGGATGCAGCGGGCGTGGGAATGTATATATTCAAAATCGCTTGGATTTTTTATGTTAAATTAAACAGCAGCGTTAATCAATACATTCTCTAAATCCGTGATTTCTTGGATGGATAGGTTAATATCAGCCTTTAATGAACCCGTGGAATCATGAACAGTAGTGAGAAATAACTTACTTTTCTTAAGCGAAGCTATTTTAAGGGAAAGCAATTCACGTATCTCCATGACTTCAAAAAGAGTCAGTATATATGTCATAAAATGTCCCCTTTGGTATTTAAAATTATTCGTACTTGTTAGTATACCCTTTTTACACAACTATAACCTTTTTTTGTAAAATAAATAAAAATATGATATCTACCTACGGTTCTTAGTAATTAATGCATTTCTATATACCATAGCGCCCCTATAAATATACCTCCGTGCAAAAACGGTGAAGGTGCTTGGCCAAAAGATACCTCTTTAGGCAGATTCTCTGCATTTACCCAAGCAGCTTCAAAATCCGGTTTGTAATTCCTGGTCTGTATGTATCCTGCGGTAAGTGCAGCTACGGTATAAACTCCGTAAAGAGCTGTTACTCCCATCAATGATTGCAGCACAACTTTCATCTTCTTCCCTCCCACTTGAGATTTCCATTTGTATAAGTAAACACATTCACAAAAAATATTTACTGATTATATACTCCGATTTTCCAACCAAATTAGAAGGAAGATTTTCTAGAGAAAAAAATTCTATATTTATGCTTTCTCCATCATTGATGCATAACTCACCGCTTGCAGTAGAAGTGGTGAAAACTGCAGTCACACCATATATCTCATCGCCATTTGGGTATTGATGACATTCTTTTTCTCCGGAAAGAACTTCTAATAATTTCAAGTCTTTAGCTTTTAATCCCGTCTCTTCATATAGCTCACGCAGGGCCGTTTCTTCCAAACTTTCACCATACTCCATCACGCCGCCAGGAAAGCCCCATTTTTTTATATCAACACGCTGCTGAAGTAGAATCTCTCCCTTTTCGTTAAAGACAGCAACCATTGCCCCAACTACCATAAGAGCTTGAGTGCCGATCAGTTTCCGCATTTTCTGTATGTAATTAGCCAAATTTTTGCCACCGCCATTTTCTTTGATTTAAATCTAATCGACACGCCAATGTGATGATAAATAGTCAATTAACTGTCTGCTATGAAATACTTGCAGATTGATTTGATTAAGTTACTTTAGCAAACAGAGGATTTAAGATTTAAAATTAATTCCCGCTCTACCATTATACTCCTGAATTTATAAATACCTTTCAGCATAATTACCAGGTCAAAAAAAGGAAGAAACATTTGCAAGTTTCTTCCTTTTTAGTTATATATTTTTGGAAGTTCTGTTCTTACCTCTATAAACTATTTACCAACATATAAAGAAAAGCAATTACAACTGCCCCGCCTAGAAATGCCAGATAGGTTTTCAAGTTGCCTTCCTTCAATTCATCTTTGAAGACATTCAAGAGAATCCCCCCTGCCAAAACAGAGACAGCGATGCCGACAATCACTTCGTGAACTTTAAAAATGACACCAATCAACCAGCCGGTAAATATAGCAGCTACTAAAAACCATCTTCCATATTTGTCATAATCTTTTTTATGGATTTCTTTCAATGTATGGTCGGTAGCTGCAAAATGGGCTGCCAATGCCAAAAAGTAAAGAGCCATGCTCCACTGGCTGGAGAAGTCCTCCCTAATTAACAAGTAGCCAATAATCAGGTTGTATAAAAAGAAAGAAGAAATGTGGACAAGAAACACAGAGGTCGAACGTGATCCTGTGTTTTCTGATTTTCCCTTTGATTTTGCCCAGGAATCCAGACCGAAGTAAGCAAGCAATCCCAGTAATGCCAGTAAATACGTGTAATCACCGAAGAAACTTAACCAGCTGTCACCTACTGCCTTCTTTATCACTTCAAGATACTTATGCAGTTCAGGCATCAGGTACAGGAAGACATAAGCAATGGTCGCTCCACCAAAAGCAGACAGCCAAGGACTTCTAGGATTTTCTGTAGAGAGTTTCAAATATTTTGCGCTGAAATGCACAACAATAAATCCAATTATGAATAACAAACTCAACCAGTTAACGCCCGCCATACGAGCACTCCCCTTCTTGTTGGATATTGTTTTTTCATAAAAAATCATTTACCGAAAGCGACAGCATCAGAACAATCAATAATAAGGATTTAATGTCCCACTTACAATGAGCTATGTCTCCAGCTATAAGTGCCCACTTTCTTTTCTTTCCAAACTTAACCGTTCTTTTTCCCTACCATTTCCTTCATACGGAAACTTAAACGCCAGCAACTATAAACCGATCAAATAAATTAAGTCCTCTTCTTTTACAGTATAATTTCCGAGGTAAAGAAGGTTAAAAGAATCAATTATTTTTTCTACATCTTCTTACAATTACAATTCTTCATAAAATAATAAAGAAGAAACATAAAGTTTCTTCCTTGGTGTTTAAAGATATATGAATAGCCGCCATTAAAATATGAAAGTCAGTAAACTCTATTCACCTTGGAAAATTTGATTAACCCAATCAACAGACAAATCATACTTACCGCCCAGATGCTTCCTGAGACACCAACTCGAAGCGATATTTCTTCGGAAGCCATGGGGTGATCCACATTAAAAGTAATGGCTCTAAACAAGAAATACAGAGCGACAGACAAAAGAAGAAAATGAGCAAGGACAGAAGCGTAAGCTAAATTATTATTTTTGCTTCGAATCCATAAAAATAAGGTCACCAGAATCATTAAGCCAACGACCAAAGAAAAACCGCCGATCAGCAACCCGTGCATTTCTTGTTCCATTGGCATAAAAATCAGCTCCTCGTGAAAATCTCTTCTTTATCTTCAATTTTAGTATATTGTTAAATCAACTCTCAAAAGGGTTTATTACCTTCCATCCCTTTCCTTCAAATAATTTGGTAAGCATCCATAAATGATCGCCACCAACCAGCAAAAGAACTCGTTCTTCTGGTTTTTCAACGATGTCAAAAACGTTTTTCACAATCATTAATTCTCTTTCAACCCACTTACTTAAAAAAGTATGGCCGATATTCTGCCCATTATGTACTACTGAAAGAAATGATAGATACATTTTTTCCAACTCAGCATTTTTTTCTTTATTATTCAGTTTCCGATAAGCTTCTATTAATGAAACGCCGGAACTAATAGAAGGGGTGCTGTAATTTTCGATTACCCGTAAAACAGCAGGATGATCCGTTTGAATCGATTGATTAAGTAAAATCATCTCTTCCTGAGTTAAGTGACCACTCCAGTTGATTGCAAAAATTTCCTTATGATTTAATTGGCTGGCTAACCTGAATCCTATCTGTTCAATTTCATTCATTGAATATTCTTCAGGGTTCTTGGTGTAATCTACATTTAAATCCTTTTGTACACTTTTCTCCCATTCCACCGCAACCTTTGAGGGTTTTAATTCCGCCAGTAAATCAACCAGGTTCAATATTTCCATTTCCTTATTCGTCAACGTTTCCTCATGTTGAACAAAATGATATGTCCCTACTAATACTATTTCCGGTACTGATTCCATTTCGCTTATCTCCCTTTTTCTGTCCAAAAAACAATTCTTACTTTCTTAAGCGTATTTATTATATACAACCAACCAGAACATCCCCAAACGCCCTTACGTCTTCCAGATAATCATACCCCGCCGGAGAGCCAAAACTGTTGAAAGCTCTGACAGCCACCAGATTATATTTCGGAATCACAAGAAGCGTGACCCCTGTATAACCCAGTATTTGAAAGGAACCTTCCGGAACTGAATCCCCTATTTCGGTCTGTTTGGCAGGCATGTCTTTCACAAACCATAAAAATCCGTTCTGTGGTAAATCCGCCTCCAACATTTTCGGACTTTGAACCGCAGTAGCCAGCTCGATGATGTCACTCGGGACAAGTTGTTCGCCGGCTGCGCGCCCCTTATTCAGGTGAAGCTCTCCCCATTTGGCCAGTTCCCTCACAGAAACGTACATATTCCGTTCATTGCCGGACACACTCGTGCCGTTGTACCAGCTTATATCGTCCGGATCTCTTATCACATCCACTAGATTTCCGTTCATTTCAGCATGCCAGCCTGTTTCAGTAAAATCTAATTTGCTGAAGACTTGTTCCGTCAGAATTTCTGCAATGCTCCTGCCAGTCGCATTTTCAATGACTTCAGTTAAAGTATCGATGCCGATTCCCCGGTATGCCCAACTTTCGCCAGACAGGAATTCCCTTTGAATTTCGCTGCCACTCTTTTTTAAGCCATGCGTATGAGTCAAAAGATGCCGAATCGTCACTCCCTTGAAGAGTTTAGCTTCGTCAGTCAGAACATATTCCGTCACCAAATCATCGATCGACCTGATAAATCCTTCATGGACAGCATATGCGGCGGCAAAACCGATATAGCATTTTCTTACTGAAGCAATGTGAAATTGCGTCGTTTCTTGCACTCTTTTCGCATCCACTTCCTTCGAATGCATGCCCCAGTATTCTTCCACTGCAACTTCCCCATTCTGCATAATCAAAAGCGCAGAACCTGAGCAGTCTACCGCCTCTGCTGTATTTTTGACGTGATTGATTACCGGGGCAAATAACAAGTCTTTCTTCTGATCAATATGCATAATTCACCCGTCTCTTATTTATTCAAAGTACACCGATTCTTTCAAATGAATTGGCCATTAATCTTCTCTAATAAGCTTTCGCCCAATACACCAATTCCTCAGCAGCTTTTCCGCAATAAACACAAGCATCCGAAACCGCTTCTTCCTCAAACGGGATACATCGTGCTGTGGCTTGTGTCTGCTCTTTTATCAAATCTTCACAGGTCTGGGCACCGCACCACATTGCCTTGATAAATCCGCCGCCATCCAGGAGCTGCTCTTTAAAATCTCCCATATTGAATGCTACGTTTGTATTATTCACCCGATGTTCCAACGCTTTTGCAAAAATAGACTGTTGAATCTCTTGCAACAAGCTTTGTATTCTTTTATCAATCTCATGATTTTGAACACAGATCTTTTCACCGGTATCTCTTCTGACCAGAACAACTTGCTGATTTTCAATATCTTTTGGTCCGATTTCCAGGCGAATCGGAATACCCTTCATTTCGGACTCATTGAATTTCCAGCCCGGCTTTTTATCACTTGCATCAATGTTAATTCTTACAGACGTTTTTAATGAGTTTCGAAGTGCATAGGCGGCATCAAGAACACCTTCCTTATGCTGGGCAATCGGCACAATCAGCACTTGAATCGGTGCTATCGCCGGAGGCAGCACCAAGCCTTTATCATCGCCGTGCACCATAATCATCGCCCCGATGATTCTTGTCGTGAACCCCCAAGAGGTTTGGTGGACCGGCTGCAGCTTCCCTGTCCGGTTCAGGAATTCAATACCGAACGTTTCCGCGAATCCGGTCCCCAGATTGTGAGAGGTTCCGGATTGAAGCGCTTTTCCATCGTGCATTAAACTTTCAATTGTGTATGTGTACTTGGCTCCTGCGAACTTCTCTTTTTCAGTTTTACGCCCTTTTACCACTGGAATCGCCAACACCCTTTCACAAATATCGGCATAAATTCCCAGCATTTGTGTTGTTTCAGCGTCTGCCTCTTCTTCTGTTTCATGGCATGTATGCCCTTCCTGCCACAAAAACTCTAAAGTCCGTAAAAATGGTCTTGTGGTTTTTTCCCAACGGACAACATTTGCCCATTGATTATATAGCTTTGGTAAGTCCCGATATGAATGAATTATATTTTTATAGTGTTCGGCGAATAATACTTCTGAAGTCGGCCGAATACATAATCGTTCGGCCAGTTTTTCGTCCCCTCCGTGTGTTACCCAAGCCACTTCAGGAGCAAATCCTTCGATATGGTCTTTTTCCTTTTGGAGCAGGCTTTCAGGAATCAGTAGGGGCATATAAACATTCTCGTGACCCGTTCGTTTGATTTCTTCATCAAGTGCGGCCTTGATATTCTCCCAAATCGCATAACCGTAGGGACGAATGATCATGGATCCCCTTACGCTTGAGTAATCGATCAGTTCCGCCTTTGTTACCACATCCGTATACCACTGGGCAAAATCTGCATCCATATTCGTAATCTTTTCAACCATTTGTTTAGACATGTTCATTCTCCTTCACAAATTGATGGGAAATCTGCTTCCATTCTTTTTCTTTTGTATATGATAGAAATTTCTCTTTGCTAAAAACATTTAAAACGCAAGGCTGCTTCTCCTTTTTCTCCAACGCCTTGTGCTCTTCCGGGAATTCCGATTCTACATGGAGGCGAATGAACGGCAACTTTTCCTGCGCTTTTTGAGAACGGATATTCACTGCTCTTGCCCCAGCAAAAACATAATCCAGATCCATTTCTTCAAATGCAATCTGCAGCATAGCCAGCTTGGAAGCTTCGTTAAAGCCTTGACCCCAGTATTCATAACCAATCCATGTACCGATGTGACAAGACTTCTTTTGACGATCAATAAACATTAAATCAGTAAGACCGACCAGCCTGTCATTTTCATCAAGAATAATCCGGGGAACAGTCCTGCCTATTTGTTCTTCAGAAAGCACCCTCTGGATGAAGTATTTAGTATCTTCCACGGTACCATCCGGTAAACCCAGCGCATCTTTCACTTGAGGAACAGAAGAAAGCCGATAAATTTCATGACAGTATTCTTCCCGATGGTTCACTAACTTGATTCTTTTCATCTTTTCCACTCCATTCCACTGCTCAAGTGTTTTCCTTAAAAATAAAAAAGCCCTGCTTCAAACAAAGGGACCCCTGGAGGTGGTACCACCCTTATTTAAAGCAAAGCTTTACTCTCTGAATCGATAACGGGATAACCCGCTGTATTTTTGAATACAGGTTATGAAAGGCAGGTTCGATAAACGGCCTTTGGATATCTCCCAGCTTTCGATATCTTCTCTGGAAAAGTCCTGTTTATTTACTGGTCCTTAAAATTTCCAATAATTCGGTATTTAGATTTTATCCAGATTAATCGAAATAACAGAATAAGTCAATAAGCTTTCTTTTCAACTATAAAATCAACTTTGAGACTTTATAATCCGGTCATTCACAAATGCTTTTATAAAAAATAATTCATTTTCATTCGGTTCTCTTTTGTTTTGTGCCTTGAAACTTTCCTCAGCCTTTTGAAGTGATGCAGATTTCACTGCCGCACTTGCTGCAATCAGCTCTTTCCAATAAAGGTCCATTTCCTCTAAATCGCAAATGGATTCATGGCCAAGAACGAACCATTCAGCATCGAATTTTTGAATGTCCCGAATCATCGGCATCAACAAGGATTGCTTGAAGTAAAATAAACCATTTGTCGTTGTGCCATATGCGCAATCACCCAAAAAGAGTACTTTTTCGTCAGGAATATAGACAATTGTTGAGTCGGTTGTATGTGTGCTTTCAACTGTTTCAATGACACATTTTTTATTCCCTAAATCGATAACTAATGATTTATCAAATATTAAGTCTGGAGTTCTCAACTTAAAATTGTCCCTATCAGGCATATCTTCTTGCAGAATCTCCATACATTGGGGACTCATCTGTTTATCCGACACACGCTTTTGAAGTGAAAGGTCATCGTACGAGAAATTCAGCCATCTCTGTAACAGATCGTTTGTTTGATGGTTGACGATAATCGTTGCATCAAACTCATTCATGCCCATAAAATGATCCCAATGCGCATGTGTGATGACTGCGTATTCGACCCGGGGCAGGTTCAGCTTTTCGATTTCCTGTAAGAATTCTTCAGCGTGCCGGGGGGAATTGCCTGCATCAATTATAAGACTGGAATGGTCGCCACTTACCAACCCTAATGCTGGCCGTCCCTTATCTTCCTGATCGGATAAATAATAAGTTTTATCACTGATTTTATTTAACATTTTCTCTCTCCTTTATATCTGATATCCATTCATTGAAAGAGAAAATCCACTTTCTTATTTTATGATTTTCTCAGATTAGCTTTTCACCATTGACGTATACCTCCTTAATCTATGCGAAGCAGTATTTCATATAGAATTAGCAATAATCCTTCATTCACTGATCTTTAAGGCTTCGCCCATATCAAATAGACATTCCCCGCCAGATAGCGCTCTTCTCTGGCAAAGTTCAGCTTGGAACTTTTAACCAGCCCACTGATGTCGCGATTTGCGTGGCACCCCACCATTTTCACTGCCAGCGGATCCAGGGATTTCTGCAGCCATGACAGAGGTTTATTGGAACTGATGCCGTGCTCAAGCAGCAGTATTTTCCCTTCTGGCCTGCACCATTTTTGAAAGTTGTCCAAAACGGCGAGCGGGTTTTGATAACCGCATAAAGTTCCGGAAGAAACGATTACATCGAAACTGTTTTCAGGGAAATCGATCATCTCCACATCTTCTTGAATAAGTGTGGTTTTAAACGGATATTCTTTTGCAGCCTGACGAGCTCTTTTCAGCATTTCTTCGCTGAAGTCCACTCCGGTCAATTCGACATCCCTGTTGTATAGAGGGAAATTGAGCCCCACTCCAATTCCAACCTCCAATACTTCGCCTTGTATATCCGTGAAAATTTTTTGCCGATATTTGAACGTCTTGTCATGTGTCCGGAGTTTATCGTACTTATTCGCTTGTTTATCGAACTTCCTGCTCTGAGTATTTTGCATACTGTCCTCTCCCTTCCAGATGGAAAGATTGTGAAGAACGTACCTTATTGATTTTGAACTTGAATAAACTTCTTCCGTGCTTTTGATTTATATGTATTATAACCGAAATTTCAGTCAATTCCTGAAGAAATAACCTTTTAAAAGAGAGTTCCTTATATAGCAGTGCTTGATGCTTACGCGCTTTATTTTTTTAGTAAGCAAAAACACCCTGCAGGCTGCAAGGTGTTTCACTTTCTTTATAATCACTATCCTTCATAAGCTTCCTCTGCAGCAAAGCTTTCCTTCCGGTCCAAACGGTAGCTGGCAAATGCCAGTCCCGAAGCAATTAGCGCACATAATGCGCCGACCCAGGAAAGCTGGACGAGGCTGGCGTTCGCCACGACGTATCCCCCAAGCGTTGCTCCCAGCGCAATGCCGACATTAACTGCTACAGGCGTTAACGATGAGGCGAAATCTTTAGCTGCCGGAAAATAGACTGTGGCCAAATTCATCAAATACAATTGAATGGTTGCGTTCATCGCATAGATCATCACGGCCATCAGCATGAGACTAATCAGTCCGGCATAAGTTGACTCCATCGTAAAATACAAAGATCCTAAAATCACAGCTTGGACAATGAATACATAACGCAGTTTACTCACACCGTTATTGCTGGCAATTTTTCCAGCCAATACATTACTGAAGATGGAAAACGCTCCGTACGCCAGCAAAATCACACTCACAAAACTCGTGGGAATAGACAAACCTTCTTCCAATATCGGTGTGATATAAGTGTAGATCGTATACGTTCCTGCAATTGAAAATGTCGGGATAAAGAAAGCCAGAATCATACGCGGATTCGTCAGCAAACCTAGCTGTTCTTTTGCCGATGCTTTTTCCACTTTCAGTCCTTTTGGCAAAATAAAGATGCTCATGATCAAACTGATGACGCCCAACAGCGTCGTGAACCAGAAAGTCAGCTGCCAGTTGCCGAGCTGTCCGATGAGTGTCCCTAAAGGAACTCCGATAACATTAGAAATCGTGAAGCCCGCAAAAATCAGCGCAATGATTGCCCCTTTTTTGCTTTCCGGCATGATGTCGGCAGCAATACTCATCGACAGCGCCACCAAAACGCCGCTTACAACCGCAGTTATGACCCGCGAAAAGATTAACAGTTCATAAGAACCGGATAAGGCACTGATCACATTTCCGATAATGAACAACGAAATCAGTATCAGCATCAACGGATATTTTGGAAAACGGCTGACGTAAGCCGTCATCACCGGCGTGCCGATTGCATAGGCGATGGCGAAGCCGGATACCAGCGTGCCCGCTACTGCAAGGCTGATATTCAAATCGGAGGAAACTTCAGTTAAAAGGCCGACAATGACAAATTCACTGGTACCCATGACGAACGTCAACAGCGTCAGTGTAAATGCCAATACTTTCTGTTTTGCAGTTAATATTTCTTTTTTTATACTTGTGGTCATGAAAAATTCACTCCTGGTTGCTGTTTTTACTTAATACGAATGAATCGTTCCATTCCCATTGAAAGCATGTTTTGAATATAGATATATCTAAAAATGTCGATATGACAAATTAAAAAAAGACATAGCGATGTCTCAGATTTCTTCGTTGATGAATTTCGTGATTTTCGCCAATGTCTCTTCATTTCGTCTGTAATAAGTCCATTGTCCATAACGCACCGCTTCCAGCAAACCTGCTTTTTGCATGAGCGACAGATAATGGGAAACGGTAGATTGCGATAAATTCACTTTTTCTTGAATATCTCCTACACAGACGCCACCTTCTATACTTACCTCCTTAGGCAAATGCGCTTGCTGTGCTGGAAAATTCTTCTCCGGTTCTCTCAGCCACCTTAAAATATTTAGACGGGTTTCATTTGATAAAGCTTTGAAAATATCTAATACATTTAAATTATCCATGCAGACATCTTATATCGAATTAATTCGATATGTCAATTTGTCTGTTTCTTATACTTCCACTTACTTTTAATACGATTCTCTAAATGCTGTTGTTCATCACTTTATATCGCCGTTTTCTATATCCAACTTGCTTATCTTATTCATCTGCGTAATGATTAATGGGACATGTGTCCTTTTCGTACCGTTTCTGCCCCTGTAAATTAGGAGTATAGAAAGGTGCGTGCATTTTATGAAAGGGATCCTATTTGCGCTGCTCGGCGGATTTTTTCTGACATTCCAAAGCGTGGCAAATGCGACGATCAGCAATCAAATCGGCTCATGGCAAGCGGCTACAATGACCCAGCTGACCGGCTTTGTGCTGGCAATTTTCATTGTATTAGTCATCAGAGACCGGTCATATCGCCAACTTCCACAGGTTTCACCTTTATATGCGTCCGGCGGCATGCTGGCAGCGATTGTGCTGTTCAGCAATATGACTGCGGTCCATATAATGGGGGTAACGCTGACCATCGCTATTTTCCTGATTGCCCAGCTTGTTCTGGCAATTGCCATCGATGGCAGAGGATGGTTTGATATGTCACAAAAGAGAATTGGAAAGACTCAAATTGTCGGCGTGCTGATGATGATTGCAGGCGTCATTATTTTGAAAATGTAGGAGTGAAGAAGAATGGACAGGCGCATTGCGGATTATCTTCAGCAGTTTGAACTTTTGGATTTATTTCCTGAATATGTCCGGGAAGAGATGTTTGTCGCCACCTACAGCAGCGGTGAACGCTTGTTTTCACAAAGCGACGAAGCGGACACGCTCTATCTGCTGGTCAAAGGGAAATTGAAAATTTCTATACTGTCGCCAGAAGGAAAGCGGCTGATTCTGGCATTCAAGTCACAATTCGATATTGTAGGCGATGTTGAATACGTACGAGAATGTCCGTTCATCAATACGGTGGAAGCCGTAACAGATATTGTGGTCATCGGCATATCATACGATGCACTGCGCAAACATATGGCGGATAATGCAGCGTGGCTGCAATTTCTACTCCAGACCATCACGACAAAGTTTGAAACAAAAACGCGGGCGATGAACTTCAACCTGCTTTATACAGTCGATGTCCGCGCGGCAAGTTACCTGCTGTCGATGACTCCGACCCAGCCGATGCTTGGATCCACTTCGCTCATCGATATGGCGGATTTAATCGGCACCAGCTACCGCCATTTGAACCGCGTCCTCCAGCAATTTGAACAAGCTGGATGGATTGTGAAAAAACGCGGCAAAATCACTTTGCTCGACCGCGATGCCCTTTTGGAGCAGGCGGGACAAAATATATACGAATAGGAGGGATCCAAATGGCTCTCGGAATCTTTTTGGCAATTATCGGCGGAGCGTTTGTCTCCATCCAGAATACGTTTAACGCAAACGTCAAAAAACAGGTCAGCGTCTGGACAACCACTGCCTTGGTATTGTTCCTGGGGTTTGCCGCCTCGCTTGCGGCCGGCCTGATATTTGAAGGAACAGGCTTATTCATCTTCCAGGCTGAACTATGGTTCTGGTTCAGCGGCATCGTGGGAGTCGGCGTGGTTGCCTGTGTCACACAGGGCGTCCAAATTCTCGGACCAAGCCGCGCCATTTCGCTCGTCATGGTCTCCCAGATTTTCTTCGGCCTGATGTGGGATACGCTCGGCTGGTTCGGTCTCGAACAGGTCCCATTCACCTGGCAGTCGCTTCTTGGCGTATTGATGATCAGCGGCGGCGTGCTGCTGTTCCAGCTGGGACCTAAATTAGAACAAAAACCTTTTGTGAAATTGAATCCTGAAACGATGGAAGCGAATGATTGATAGTTAATTAATGAAACCCGGCACTCCTGAGAAATTGGGAGTGCCGGGTTTCTTTTTGTAATATCTCAGCAAATCTATACGAGAAAAATTAAGCACTATCATTTAAGTAAAAACCTGTATTCATTAAACTTATCTTGTGATAAGCTCATTTTAACGATTTTCAAGATTCTGGTATATTCAAGTTTACTGAATGGTACAAGAGGAGCCACGTGATGGAGCAAATATTAGGTTTGTTATTGACTGTTTTCTTCGGATTTATTGCGCTATATTGCTTCGACTTCACTTTTAAAAAATACGAGGACGACGATGAAGAATTCCCGGACACAACATCATGGGATATAGGCTTATTCTCTTTAATTGCTATTAGCTTAGAGCATTTGATCCGTTGGTTAAAGAGCAAACTGCCGTTATCGATCTATATTTTCATTGTTAAAGCTCTCTCATTATCGATGGGATTATTGTTGACTTTGCTTGCTTGTCTATCCTGGTTGGTTCTGGTATCAGAAACCATTTAGTAATTTTTAAAATTTTCTTAAGAAGAGCGTTGAAGGATTTTTTATCCTCTTGCTCTTCTATTTTTATTTCCAGAAATATGAAACGTTTTTAGTCTTCCGTTTCTCTAATTAGTAAAGGGGTGAACAGGATGCAGCATGACGAACAAAGAGTCACGGCAGCGATCAAAGGAAATAAACAAGCACTGCAATATTTACTTGGTCTTGAAAAAGAAAAGCTCTATCGGATAGCTTACACATATATGCGGAATGAAGAAGACGCAGTTGAAGTGTTTCAGCAAACCGTACTGTCTGCCATCGAATCGATACATACGCTCAGAGAACCTGCGTATTTCTCAACTTGGCTGACAAGAATCTGCATAAACCAGTCGATTACGACACTGAGAAAAAAGAATAAGCTTGTTGTAATGGATGATATTGCAGAACATTTACTGGCTAAGAATCAACCGGAAGACCTGGATTATAAAATGGATGTAGTCGATGCGCTCGGTAAACTGCCTGAAAAATATAAAACAGTTCTTCTATTGCGTTTCTATCAGGATTTTTCGATTAAACAGATTATGGAGATTTTGGATTGTCCGGAAGGAACAGTAAAAACGAATATCCACCGGGGTCTGGCATTATTGAAAAAAGGGTTGAAAGGAGTGTACCTGGATGAAGGAAAAAGAGATTTCAATTAAATCATCATTAGAAACCATTCAAATTCCCACAGAAAAATTGGATAGAATACTCTACGATGCATTCGTTGATAAGCCTGCGCCTAAACGATCCCGTAAAAAGTGGCTGTATACTTCAGCTGCGGCAGCCATGCTTGCGATAGGAATTTTGACGACCTCCATGATCGCTTCTCCTGCACTGGCAAACTTGGCGGTCCAAATCCCTGTAATAGGGAATGTATTCAGTTTCTTCGTTGAAGACAACGAAGACAATGAACCTTATGAAAGTTATGAGTATTTCAGTGAAGCAGTCGGATTAACACAAATCGACAGCGGAATTGAAATAATTATTGATCAAGCTGTATATGATGGCACAAATGTAACTTTATCATTCCTGCTAAAGACTGATGAGCCATTGGGCGAAGGACTTCATTTTGCTTCTTATCCTCAGGTAGAGGGAACACCCCCTGGCAATGCGGGTATGGAATTTGAAACTGTAGAAAATGTGGGTTATGCAGGAATTATCAGAGTAACACCGGATTTAAATGAGGAGTTGGGAGAACTCAATATCACCTGGGAACCTGGTTCCATCATGATGCAAACAAAAGAAATCGAGGGAGATTGGAAGTTTAACTTTGCAGTCACGCAAATTCTGAAAGAACCTATGCCCCTAGACATCAAGGTTAAGGAAGAAGGCGTAACAGTTCATTTGAAAGAGGTCACATTTACCGACATATCAGTAAATATTGCATACCAGCAACTGGTCGATCCAGCTTACCTTACCGAATGGTCAGCCGTCGAAGCAGAGCTGATTGCGCAGGATAATTTGGGGAAAGTTTATAATGTCCCGTATAACGGGGGTTCAACAGACGGTTCAGCAAAAACAGCTGAAGACTTTAACTGGACTGCTACAATGAGCGGTTTAGATCCTCAAGCGACGTCTTTAACTCTCTATCCTTTTGCCACGGTGAGCAATTTCGATGAAGAAACGCAAACTTCTGAATCCAAGCGTCTGGAGTTCGATGCTGTACAGATTGATTTAACCGATCACTCTCATACTATTATAAAAGACCCCACCATACCTGAACTGCCGAAAGATGAAGATGAAGAGTTAATAGATTCGAGCAATTAAAATGAGTCAGAAAGAGCCACTGAAAAGTGGCTCTTTTTCACTGGAAATTGCTTCTAAAAAATCACGTCACATATTGCAGCCACAAACTTAAATCTAACCCCTATATAGTGAGTACACCTATGGAAATCGGGTAATTATGAAGGAAGATAGGATTATATGAGGAGGATTGCAGATGAAAATACAAGCAGCCGTTACCCATGGTTTAGCGGAAGAATTTAAACTCGAGGAAGTGGAACTGAACGAACCGAAAGCCAATGAAGTGCTGGTCAAAATCGTGGCATCCGGTGTTTGCCATACGGATGCAGTAGCAAGAGATCTGGGCTTGTCGCCGTTTCCTGCCGTTCTTGGACATGAAGGATCGGGAATAGTTGAAAAAGTAGGAGCTGGAGTTACAACAATCCAAGCAGGCGACCAT
Source organism: Planococcus halotolerans (assembly GCF_003289955.1). GTDB lineage: Bacteria > Bacillota > Bacilli > Bacillales_A > Planococcaceae > Planococcus > Planococcus halotolerans. Next base: position 675,702 of record NZ_QLZR01000001.1, read on the forward strand.
GTAGTACTGTCTTTTGCTTATTGCGGCCACTGCGAAAATTGTTTGACTGGGCATCCCACAGTTTGCCTGAACTTCAATGATTTGAACTTTGGAGGCAAAATGCAGGATGGAACAAACCGTCTCCATCACGGTGATCAAGCCGTTTCCACCTTTTTTGGCCAGTCATCTTTCGGGACTTTCGCGGTTACCAATGAAAGAAACGTCGTCAAGGTCGACCCGGAAGTGGATTTAGCACTGCTCGGTCCGCTTGGCTGCGGTATACAGACTGGCGCGGGCACCGTATTGAACCGGTTCAAACCGGAGTTTGGTTCTTCCATCGCTATTTACGGCAGCGGTGCGGTCGGACTTAGCGCTGTTATGGCAGCAAAAATCGCTGGCTGCATTAATATTATCGCTGTCGATATCCACGATAGCCGACTCGAGCTGGCAAAAGAGCTTGGAGCGACGCACACGCTGAACGGAAAAAATGTCGACGTCGTTGAAGAAGTCAAAAAAATCACCAACGGCGGTACGCATTACGCAGTTGAAACAACGGGAGTGCCCCCTGTCGTAAAACAATCCATTCATGCACTTCGCCCGCTTGGTTCATGTGCCATTGTCGGTGTGACACCTGAAATTACTTTCGACGTCCATAACGACATCATGGCAGAAGGCAAAACTGTAATGGGCGTTATCGAAGGGGATTCGATCCCACAGGTATTCATTCCTCAACTGGTTGATTATTACAAACGCGGCATGTTCCCATTCGACAAACTGACAAAAGTCTATGATTTCGAGCAAATCAACGAAGCTTTCCAAGAATCTAAAGACGGCACTACTATTAAGCCGATTGTAAAAATCGGCAAATAGATGAAAGCTTCTTTATAAAGAATATAAGACTGCAGGCAAACTCTGTTCAAAAGAGTTTGCCTGCAGTCTTTTCTTTTTCAATTTATTAATAAAATTTCTTTGGAGAACGGACGAATTATTCCACAAATCTCATTTCATCCAACGGCCAAAAAACAAACATGGCGCTGCCCATAATTTCTTCCGTCGGCACTAACCCGATAATCCGGCTGTCCGTACTGTTTTCCCGGTTATCTCCCAATACAAAAACATAGCCTTCTGGAATCTCTTCGATTTCCAGCAGTTCTTCCAGTGTAAAATCTTTTGTCAAACTGCCGTCACTTTTCTGCTCTTTCAGAGTTGATAAATAAGGTTCTTCCTGGATTTCTCCGTTTATAAGCAGCTCATCATTTTCAAAAGCTATATGATCCCCGGGCAGCCCGATTATCCGTTTTATATAATCTTCCTCTTCGGAAGCATGGAAAACGACAATATCATACCGCTCCGGCTCTCCCAAGGTATAACCGATTTTGTTAACAATTATCCGTTCGCCGTCTTCAAAGGTCGGCCTCATCGATTCACCGTCAACCAAAACCGGTTCAAACAGGAAAAATCGAATACCTCCAACCACAATCACAGCGATAATAATCGCTTTTGCCCACTCCCAAAGCTCGTTTTTCTCTTTTTTATCTTGTACCACGTTTAATCACCTTCTCTGAAATTTATGGATCAGTAAAACTGGCTTTCTTACAAACTATAATTATCTTTGAGAAAAATCAAATATGATGAAAAGCTACTCTTTATCCTCATATCCTTTCCCTACCGCTTCTTCTTTATCAAGATCAATATATACAACCAGATTTCCGAAAGTGGAGCTCTCCGTATTATTAAACACCACTGCATAAACCTGTTCTTTGCTGTAATTGTTGTCGATCACAGACTTAATTTCATGTGATACGTTTTCTTTTGTGACAGTAGAATCTTTGGGGCTGGCTGGAATCAAATCCTGTTCTGCCTTTGAAAGACTATTATAAGCCACCATCTCGATCGGCAATTCAGAAGCGGATGTATTACATCCTGTCAGCAATAAAAACAAGACAGGAAGAAATAGAATTTTTTTCACATGAAACGCCCCCTTATCCAGTCGATATCATTTTGCTCTAACCTGAATAATAAACCCTTCCCTTTTTATTCAACTTAATTCCTTAAAAACCTTTTCCCAAGAAAATTTACAGGCGGAATTTCAAATATAAAAGAGGCAGCTCCTGATAAGGCGCCGCCTCCTGCTATTCTTCCGCCAACTCTTTTGATTCCCCGTTACCCGCCAGCGACAGCCACGTGACGAATACGAGCATGATCGCCGCGCCGCCAAGCTGGATAGGTTCCAGGAATTGGCCAAACCAGAGGGCCGAGATAATCATCGCTGTCAGTGGCTCAAAAGCGGATAAGATGCTTGCTTCCACCGGTAAAATGAAACGCATGCTGCTCAGGAACAGGACAAATGCAAGGGTGCCGATAATGATAACAGCCAAAATTCCCAGGGAGACGCCCGGTTTAGCCAAAAGCGGCCAATCATTCGATTTGAAAACAGGATTGACGAGCCCTAGGAATATGCCGCCGAACAGCATGGACCAACCGACGATCAAAAGTACGCCCCATTCCTCCATCAGCCGGCCCGGGTAGAGCGTATAGAAAGCGAAAGCCAAGCCGACCATCACTCCCCAAAAGAGCGCTATTCCACTGATTGCCAGTTCATCCAACCGGCCATTTGTCAGTAACAGAAAGAGTCCCGCCATGGTACCGATCATCCCGATGAGTTGGTATTTTGGTGGAAATTTTTTATGCCGCAGTGAAATAAAGAGAATGAGATAAACCGGCGCCAGGAATTGAAACAAAGTAGCAACCACTGCATTGCTCGTTTCAATAGAAGAAACAAAACTGAACTGGACACCCAGCATGCCAAGCACGGAAAAAATCAGCAGTTGGCGCACCCAAATACCTCCATGAAAAACTGAAAGGATTTTGACCTTCTTTAATTTCAAAAAAACAAGCAGCAATACCCCCGCAATAATCAGCCGAAGAGTTAAAAGAAACGAAACCGACAGTCCATAAGTTTCAAAAAGCCATTCCATCAGCGGTCCTGTCGCTCCCCATAACGCAGCTCCGCTCAAAATCATTGCAATTCCTTTTACACGGTTCATCAGGCTCCTCCTTTCACTGTTAATCCCTTGAACCAGCTATCTATACAAAACTAATTACCATAGCTGTCGCTTCTTATAGGGATGTCGTTAAATTCCGGGTGAATGAAAATATCTTCATACGGTATCGTCGTATCAACTTCATACTCTCCTGTTTCTTCATTGATTTCAAATAACACCAGCTGCTCCCAGCCACTGCTCGCACCTTGGTCCACTATCCCAATCTTATTTGGTGCAATGTGCACCAAGCGGTCTCCGGGACTTTCCACCGAAACATAAGGTTCTGATCCAGCTGCAACTTCAGTATTTGGTAATTTAACAGCTATGATAATCAAACATATTAAAATTCCACTTAAAATTACTTTAATAAATGTGTCATTCTTCACTTTTCACCATCTCCTCATTTAACATTAAACACTTTTCATTGTCTCCACTGTATTTAAATTCCTAATTTCCCTCCTGCGTTTGCAATTTTTTCACGTGAGAAGTGTCGCCTTCCAAGACAATTGTGAAGTTGTCATCGCCTGCTTCTACTATCGTAAGACTTGTATCATGAATAAAGGGCGGGGACCATAAATCTTCAAGTGGCAGTTTCTTAAAAAACACCAATAATGCCTTGATGATAATTGAATGAGTAACTATTAAAATATTTCCCTCTTGATGATTCCCTCTTATTACCTGTACTGCTTCGAGTGCACGTTCTTGCAACTCTCTGAAGTTTTCCCCGGTTGCTGAGGTATAGAGATGAGGTGTGTTCCAGAATGAAAAATACTCTTCCGGGTAGTTTTTATTTATATAGACATGCTCCTTACCTTCCCATTCTCCTACGTTTATCTCCCGTAACTTATCATCAACTTTGATTTCCAATTTCCGATCTGCACAAATTGCTTGGGCTGTTGAAAGGGCCCTTAGACTTGGACTGGCGTATACCGCTTCAAATTCTGTATCCTTTAACCGTCCACCCAATTCCAATGCATTTTTCTTACCTTTTTCAGTTAAAGGAGAATCTCCCCAGCCCTGCATTCTTTTCTCCAAATTCCATTCAGTTTCCCCGTGCCTTGTAATATATAGCGTTAACATTGAATCTCTCCTGCTTCCCTGCCCTGTTAGGCTTATTGATATAAGTTTTCTTTATATGAGAGGAATTTGTTCGACAAGCTTCCGACTCATTTTCTCACTCCTTTTTACTAAACGCATATCTGACTGAGTTTACTTTTTCCAATAAAATTTTCACGTCATTAGTTTATTCCTTTCCCAATAATCCAGCAGAAAAATAACCATATCTCTGCTTTCATTTGAATGCTCAAAAACCTTCCTAAGTACTTTTTTAAATTTATAAAAGAAACACTATCTTACAATTCCCTAATCGATTAAACTTTGAATAGATGGAAAATAATAACTTTATTTATTGTACAATACATATAACAGGATTTTTAATTTAATTTTCTAATAAAAGCTATATTTACAGCCGTATTAAGCGGTTTTCTTTATGTACCGGGAGGAGAATAAGAATGGAGGATTACTATATTGAAAATATAGACCAGGATTTTTTAGCCTCTACTGCTCTTTTGGATGTGATTAAAGATCCGGTTTTTTTGATGAAGAAAGACCGGGATTCTTTCAAGTATGTCTATGTAAATCCAGCAGCCTTAACTATATTGAAGATGCAGGAGATTACGGGGCGCCGGATTGAAGAGGTCCTGCCGCCGGAAGTTTGCCAGCGATTGATGCCGCATTACCGAAAGGTGCAATCCACCAAGGAATCCGTGGAGTTTACCGAAAGAATACAGACTGAAAACGGTGAATTCATTGGAGAAACGATGCTTAACCCAATCGTGTCCAAAGGCCACGGGTGTCTGTATATCCTGGCAATCGTTAGAGATGTGACGGAAAGGGAACGCAAGAAACAGCTCCTTATAGATACGCAAAGAGAGATGGAAATTGAGCGTAAAAGATTGAAGTCACTCGTTAATAATAATGTAAATCCAGTATTTGAATTCGACCAGCAGAAAAAATTCACCAGCCTCAACAAGATGGTTTCGGAAGCTACCGGTTTCTGCGAAGAAGAACTGCTTGGCACCTCTATTTTATCTCTAGTAGCTGATAATTGTTTGGAAGAGACGCGATTGAACTTTGAAAAGGCGTTAACAGGACAGTCCATTGATTTTGAAACCAGCATTTATACAAAGGACCGACAGACTGCCACGTTTCAGATGAATACAATTCCTATTATTATTGAAGAAGAAGTAATTGGAGTCTATGCCATTGCCAAGGCGATTACCGAGCAGAAAGAAACGGAGCGCCTCCTGCAGGAAAGTGAACAGCGCTATAAATCACTGTTTGAAAACCATCCCCATGGAATAATGACTTTTGACCGGGAAGGCAATTTATTGAGCATCAATAGAAGAATTGAGTCCATCACAGGCCATAATCTAACGGAACTGGGAGGCGAGTTATACCTTTCAATTATCCTGAATGAAGAAGCAGAAAAAGTGAGCAATAACTTTTACAAAACCCTCTCTGAAAGACAGCCTGTACAATATGAATTGACGTTCCGCCATAAAAACGGCCATTTGATTGAACTGCAGGTAATAAACATACCTATTATCATAGACAGCCACTTGGTCGGCATACACGGCATCATCACCGATGTAACGGTGATCAATCAAGCCCAAAAGGCATTAATTGCAACGAAAACAGAACTTGAAGTATTCTGGGACAACTCGACTGACCCTATTTTTTACATAGATACAAAAGGCGATATTCTGAAAGTGAATCCTGCATTTGTGAAAACATTCGGCTTCACGGAAGAAGAAATGGTCACCGGCAAAGGCACCATTATTCCACCACATATGCGGCACGACCAAATCAATATTGTAGAAAAAATCCTGAACGGTGAAACGGTCAATTCCCATGACACCATCCGCCTGACGAAAACCGGGAAACCGCTCAATATCATTTCTTCGTATTCACCCGTAAGAAATGCGGATAAAGAAATTATCGGTGCCACCATTATTTATAAAAATGTCACAGAACTTAAAATAGCTGAGAAAGAATTGCTGAAAAGCCAGGAAAAATACAAAATTATAACGGAAAGCACGTTTGATATCGTTACAATGATTAATCTTGATGGACTGATTGATTATGTATCTCCTGCCTACGAAACTATTTCAGGTTATTCCGCCGATGATTGTATTGGAAAATCCCTTATGACAAATATCCATCCGGAAGACGCTGCTGATTTGACAGAGAGTATTTTTTCCTTACTTGAAGGAGGAAGGCCAGCCACGATTGAAGTTCGTTTTATGCATCGGGAGGGCCATTACATCTGGATGGAAGTTTCGCCTACTCCCGTTTTGGAAAAGGGAGAAGTGAAACAGGTATTTACAATATCCAGAAATATCACGGAGCGAAGAAGGCTTCAGGAGAAAGTGGAAAGAATGGCATTTTACGACCATCTAACCGGCATACCAAACCGCCGGACTTTTGATGACAAGCTGAAAAAAGCATTCAACCGGGCAAAATCGTCGGGCAAAAAAGCAGCTGTCTTAATGCTCGATGGCCATAAATTCAAGCAAATAAACGATCAATACGGCCATGATGCTGGAGATGCTGTCATTAGGGAAATGGCACTTCGTTTACAATCCTGCGTTCATCCGATGGGAACAGCCGCCCGTTTAGGCGGAGATGAAATGGGCGTTGTCCTGCCCGCCATCGACTCATTGGAAGCAGCCGAAGACATAGCAAAAAAAATACTGGATTCGTATGAAACACCATTACGTTTCAATGGATTCGACATCAAGATAGGAGCCGGCATCGGCATCTCGCTCTACCCCGACCATTCCACAGATGAAAGACAGCTGATTAAGTTCGCGGATCTGGCTTTGTATGAAGCGAAGAAGATGGGCCGGAATACGTATAAGGTTTATGAGCCGGATTGTATGTAGTTTCGCGGATGAAAAAGTTTCAAAGACAGTATCAAGATGAAAAGAGCCTGGAAGAAAGCCGTTTAGCGGTCTTCTTTCAGGCTCTTTTGATGGTTTATTGCTTCCCAAAGTCTTTCTTTCACCTTATAAAGTTCGCTAATACAGGCATTAGTATTAGGATAAGTACACTTTGGATAAACGTTAAAATAATATCCTTCTTCCAGCTATTGTTCTTGGGATAGCGATTGGCCAGCCTTTGCAGCACAAAAAATAGAATCCACCAAGATAGCAGCGTATAAATGACCGAACTGAAACTTCCATACATTTCATTATACATTTTATAGCTCACCCTCCATTATATGCCCCTCTTTGATTCATTGGACTTCTGCACTCGCATTTGCCCGAACCTGCTTCCTGTCCAGCTTTCCAACGTCTGTATACATGAGTTCCCTAACAAAAACGATTTCCCGCGGTATCTGGAATCCCGCCAACTGTGTTTGCAGCCAACTCGAAAGCTCCCCTTTCGTCAGGGTTTTATCAGAATGAAGCTGTACGAATGCTTTCAGAATCTGGCCGCTGCAGATATCTTCTACTCCAATTACCGCCGCATCTTCTACACATGGATGATTGGTTATGGCACACTCGATTTCCAGTGGATAGATATTATTGCCCGCTGAAATGATTAAATCGTCTGTCCGCCCGCACAGGAAATAATAGCTATTCCGATCCCGATAGCCGATATCGCCTGTCTTAATCCAACGGCTCGCACTGTTTCTCATCGACCACTTATTACGAATACAGAACTCACCGATATTGCCCGGCTTCACTTTCTTTCCTTCTGCTACTACCTGAAATCGCCCTCCGGCAATCACTTTTCCGAGCGTGTTGGAATGATGTTTCAAATCTTCAGGTGCAGCGATGATATTCAATCCTGCTTCCGAAGTTCCATATAAATTGTATAAAACATCCCCCAGATGGTGGTTCACTTCCTCTACCAGAGCCGGATTCAGTTTCGCACCACCTGACGCAATGCAGGCAAGAGACTGGAGTTCTTCACTATTGTGTTTCAGCATTTTATGAATCATCAGAGGAACGACTGTGACTACTTCGACTTGATGAAGCCGAATCAGATTGCATGCGCTTCTCACATCAAAACTGTCCTGAATGACCACTTTCTTGCCCAGTGCAAAAAACGCCAGCAGTACTGCAATGCCGTAACCATGGTAGATCGGCGTCGCAATATAAGCGGTGCTGTATTTCGGTAAATGCAGACGGTTCAGTAAAGCCGCGAACGGATGAAGAAAATTGAACAGGGACGGCCGGTGAACCACTTGTTTTGGTTTTCCAGTGGTACCGCCGGTCAACAACACGATTTTGCCGATGGAAGACGGCGGCAGTTTTTGATTTCCGCCCGGAACCATTCCAGCCAACATACTTATTGATGCTTTATTGTCCTGGTAACTGACGATTTTTGGATTCCGGTAAAGAGATCCTTCAATCACATCGCTGAATTCCTCGTCATAAATCAGGAAGTCGAAATTTTGCTCTTCCACCAGCCGGTTGAATTGCAGCCGGCTCATGGAACTGTTCAGCAGGTATAAATCCGCTCCCAAACGTGAAGCAGCAAAAATCCCCTGCACTAAAGAAGCATGATTTCTACAGAAAAAAGCCACTTTCCGGCCTTTTCCAATTTCATAACGTTCTGCCAGATGATGGACAAGATTTTCGCACCGTTCCTGCAGCTGCTGATAACTGAGATTTTCCCGGCTATCCACCAAAGCTGTTTGCGTGCCTCCCGCTCTTTCAGTCAATGTAAATAAAAGCATCAGGTTGACACCGTTTTGCCGGATGGCCGATCCCAGACGAGCAATCTTCGAAGGTGACAGAAAATCGAGCTGGGACAATATTTTCAGTAAGTTAAACATTGCCTCTCTCACGCTCCTTCACCCTTAACAAGCGCGGGATCACAAACGACAGCGGTGCTCTAAAGGCAACAGAAGCCCATTGTCCGAAAATCAGCCACCACGGCTTATAAACTTTCCGTTTCGAATAAAGTGCGCCGCCTATAATTTCAGCCACGTGAACCGGCGACATGGCCGGAGCTTTCCGGTAGGCCACGGTCGGTTCGATCATGGGCGTCCTCACCAGCGGCAGATAAATCGAGGTGGTGGAAATGTTATTGATTTTCAATTCCGGCTCTGCTGAACGGAACCATGTATCAAAAGCCGTTTTCGATGCCTGATAGGCAGCCCAATAGGGAACAGGCAGAAGCAAGGCATTGATGGTGGAAATATTGACGATATGCCCGTTCTTTTTCGCAAGCAACGGAATGAGCGACAGCAATAATTGAACTGGAGCAAAATAGTTGATCGCCATAGTACGCGTAAAATCATGGTAACGGTCCAATGACTCGGCAATCGGACGGTTAATGGAAATTCCCGCGTTGCTGATGAAGACATCCAGTCCTTCCGGTAACTCATGGAGAAACGCCAGCAAGTCACTTACCTCTTTTTCACTTCGCAAGTCTGCCGAAAACACGGTGACCTGGGCTGAACTCTTTTCAATCTCTTCTTTTATAAGGTTCAGATTTTCTTCACGGCGCGCCACTAAAATCATATGTACAGTTGTATTGGCCAATAGATACGCGACCTCTTTGCCGATGCCCGAACTTGCACCGGTTATTAAAATGGTCTTTCCATCTAATTCGTCTTTCATCCTTGAGAAATTGAATGATGGAGAATGGAAAAGTGTTCGCTCCAATAAAGTGTAATTATGCATCCAGTCAGCACCTTCTTATGAAATGGCAAATCTATATCAAGAATTTTCCGACTCTTCTTTTTATAAATTTTAACATTTAACCACATTATTGGAATAGGGTTTATGAGAAGTGGAGAGAAAAATTTCAATTAAAACGATTACTAAAGTGGCAGTTCTGTCAGCCGGTAGTCCAATTGCATCTCAGCGTACCATTCGTTCAAACCGGTCCACAGCTCTTCACAAAAACGGTAAAGCTTTTCCGCGTCCGGCAACTCGCCTTCCTGCATGAAATCCAGAAGTTCTTTGTAGCCGGAAGGGATCGATTTCATTTCCAGCGACTCTTCAAGCGTCTTTGCTCTCGTGCTGTAATACGTTTTATTGGCGAGCCCAATCAGCTTGGCTGTTTGCCAGAGCAAGTCGCGCGCGCCTGTGGAAAGATAATTTAAATTGCCGCCGCTGTAATTATTCCGTATTTTCCCGACGGTTTCGTACGGCTCCCAGATCATAAATTCTTTCATGATATGGCGCCTTGCATCGTCTGAGATTTCCAGCGGAAGATTTTTGACCTGCTCAAACAATTCAGTCGGATCGTGAATCGGAAGCACATGAATGAAAGCCCCCGCCTTAATGGCCCAGGAATCATCCACTTCTTCTGCCTCTTTAAGGAAGGTACTCTTGTCGTTTGCGGTTAATTCGATTTTGAATTTATCATAGACGAATTCAAGGGTCTCCACCTTGCTGCCATCTTTCGTAATGACATGCATCTCGATGTCCGAATACGGTCCGTCCGTCTCGAGCGCGATGGAACCATAGACACCGATGGCAAGAATATCGTCGCCGTGGGCAGCGAGCAACCGGTCTTTTAGAGTGTTAATCATTTCAAACCTTTCTTTTCTGGTAGTGGGAGCTGGGTACGTGAGCATGGTGGGACCTCCGATTTTCTATGTATAGACAAAATAATTTCAGTATCTTGACCTGTTTCAAGTTAAAGCGTCTCTTCCACAAACTCCTTGAACTTACTTTCTTCTTCCGAAAAAGGATTATGATTGCTTTCTTCGAAAACCGTGAATCTGGCACCTGGAATTAAATCAGCAATTTCCTCTCCAAACTTTAGTGGGCATTGCGCATCATATTTTCCGGAGTAAATGTAACTTGGAATGCGAATTTCTTTCAGTTCTTCTCTGATATCGTATGTAGGGTATTCATTTTTAATGAAATAATTCAAACGCGGACCGACTGTTTTACCGCTGTTCGGCTTCTTCATCGATTCTTTTAATTTCTCTTCTGATCGATAAGACATCAATGCCCATTCATAACCAATCTCTTTACGCACTTCAATAGGAGTTGTCGGATCATTTAACAAATCCATTATTTCAACGATCCGATTAAAATGGGGGTTCTTCCTGCAATAGATGCTGTTTTCGTCTTTTCCGTATTCATAGCTGGCTGCAGCTCCCCCTGCAATTATTTTCGTTAAGGATGACTGATTATTGACTGCGTATTTTAATGCCAGCATGCCCCCTGTAGAATGTCCCGCGAAAGCCCATTTTTCGTATTTCAGCGCTTTTCTGATAGCCTCGAGATCTTTCACTGTTTCATTCATGCTGTATTCTTCCGGAATGGCAGCTTTAACAGACCGACCTGCTCCGCGAAGGTTAATCAGATAGACACGATAATCATCTGTAAAAGAGGCAGCCATCGAATTTCCCTTCTGATTAAATTCACTGTACAAATGCGTAACAGCTAATGGTTCCCCTTCACCTTTTTCGAAGATTTCAAAGTTCCCTCTTTCTGTTTCGAGCAATTTTTCATTCCACATACTCAGCGCCTGCTTTCTGATTTTTTACAGCTGCATAATCCTCCTGCTGTTGGACATTGTCCTCGGATGTTTTTATATCTTCACTTATCATAAGGCGGCATATCGCCTTCTTCCTCCCGAAGGATTGAACTATTACGATCGACTTCATACGACATCATCCACGAATCGTCCACTCTGCCTTTTTGCCATTCTTCCGTAAAAATTACCATATAAGTCTCTTCATCCATTTTTTCGACCGCTGTTATTCTTTTAACCTGATAACCCTCAATCTCGCCTTGCCATGTGCCCACTTCTTCCGGGAACCGGTCGATTGAAGTCCCGCTGTCGCTGGTGGCAAATTCGACTGCCTGCTCAGCTGTATGGGCCGGCAAGGATGGTGAAGCGAAGTGGTAATAACCCCAGAGCAATGCGAAAGCCACAAACGGCGTGATGAAAAGTGCTTTATTTCCTTTATCAAGCTGCCACCTTTTCAGCAGCCATTTATCGATGATTCCAAAAAGCATCGCCACGAGAATCCCTGCGATGATAAAGTTCCAAACAGGGAAAACCAGCCCGATTGCCGACCCAAAAGCACCGAGTATCAATACATATAACCAATCTGCCCGTTCAAACCATTTTCGCTGTAATATCTCGGCGACGAAAGATACGATATTTCCATAGACCAGCACAAAGAACCCGATATAGAAAAAGTATATCAATGTCATGGCGTAGAATTCAGTTCCCTGATAGTAGACAGTTTTATCAGCCATAGTGATATTCCAACTGCACCATGCCATGGAAAATATAAACGGGGCAAGGAATGTGGCCGCCAGTTTTCGTGCAACTCGTCTCCCTCTGCTCTCCCTCATCATCGACTCCTACTTTCTGCAAGCAAGCTCGTCTCATATCTTTTTCTCCTTAATATAGATACGTTTGAAAAATCTGAAAGTTCCTTTTCTATAAGTTTAGCTTTCTTTGACCGCTTACATGATAAATTCTTTCATTTTCTGTCCCCTGTTTTTGATTTACAGCAGCCCTATATCAAATAAAGAGAAGAGGCTTTTTATCAGCCTCTTCTCTCCCGTTATATTTATTGAAATTATTCCATTCACTTCCACCATTCCGAAACCGGATCAGACGACTCGCCGTCCATCGGAACCGTTTCACCGATTTGCGGAGCGATGAGGTCGACTTCCTGTTTCTCTGCGGCTTGTATTGCCCGCTCTATCGGTTCCGACCAACTGTGACGTGCAAGCGTAAAGCCTCCCCAATGCGTCAGCATCATCTGCTCGGCCTGCAAATCGATGCTCGCCTGTACGGATTCTTCCGGGATCATATGGGAATCGGGCCAGCGTTCGTCATATTGTCCGCCTTCTATCAAAGCGATGTCGAACGGGCCGTATTGGTCGGCGATTTCCTTGAAATGCGTGTCGTATCCTCCGTCTCCACTGATGTAGAAGCGTGTTTGTTCCCCCAGAATGACCCACCCGCCCCACAGCGTCGAGCCATGGTTCAGGATGCCTCTGCCGGAGAAATGTTTGGCGGGCGTCAATGCGACGTCCAACCCCTCGAATTCAGTTTCGTCCCACCAGTTCATTTCCGTAATGTCCTCTTCCGGAATGCCCCAGCCGACCAAGTGATTGCCGACACCGTACGGCACAATAAAGTGAGCGACTTTGCTCTTAAGCCTTTTTATGGACTCATAATCCAGATGATCGTAATGGTCATGCGTGATGAAAACCGCATCGATTGGCGGCATTTCTTCTATAAGATACAGTAAATCTTCACTGTAGCGTTTCGGCCCGATGAATGAAACCGGCGAAGCCGTAGGACCGAGCATCGGATCCACAAGAATTTTCTTATTGTCTATGCTGAGAATAAATGCTGAATGGCCTAGCCAGGTCAGACTGTCTTCATTACTGTTGATTCTATCCCAATCAATTGCAGCAACAGGCAACTCGTCTGGCGGTCTTCTTTCTTCATCCGTTGATTCTGAATACGGAATTCCGGAAATTCGATCAATGCCGGCATCCACCTCTTCTGATGGCTGAAAGAAGAATTTGCCGTCTGCATAATTATCGAATGTCTCATATATTTCTTTTTGCTCCTTGCTCGGATTGCTGCCAAAAGTCGGCGACAGATTGATAAACACGATGATTCCCGCTGCCAATACAACAATCAGGATCAATAAATATTTCAGGATTTTCTTGATTATTCTCCATTTCCCCTTAGGTGTGTCTTGGTGCTTTTTGAAATTCGACATTTGATCCCTCGCCTTAATGCTGTATTTACATTTCTTGAATGGTTTCTTTAAACTTACTTTCAGTATAACGATATTTTTGGCTGGATAGGACTTCTTTGTTCCAGTCATGTCCCGGCGCCTCAATCTTTGATGGAATTCAAACGATTTTGCGTTCCTGACTCCTATAATGAACTCCGATATATTCTTCCACTTTCTAACTTCCTCACAAGGGCAATATATGAACAAGGCTTCGCGGACGCGAAGCCTTCCTTAAGGGATTGGAGTTTTTCGCACGGCGAAAAACATCCGCTGTTGCTCTTGAACTTCGGGTGTGGGGAATATATTGGGTGGAAATAGTGATTGCGGCACGGAATACAGCGATAAATTTCCATGAAATAGTGTTTTCGGCGAAGAATAACTGAAATGCGGGCTGAAGCAGGGGGCGAAAATAAGCATCCGGGATTCTATGAGCGGTTATTGACGTTCTATGATCACTTATTGGATTCTATGATCACTTATTCGATTCTATGATCACTTATTCGATTCTATGATCACTCAACGGATTCTATGATCACTCGGCTGGTCAGGGCAGAAAAAAGATTTCAGAATTTCACTTAATTTGAAATCGTATGTATTTTTGTGATTCAGTAAGTTACGCTTAAGTCACTTATTCATTATTAATTTGAATATAAGGAGGAAAGTTTGTGATTTTCAAGAAGCAAGCGGAATTAGGCGATCGAAATGGGGTTTCCTATTTGAACGGCAAAGTGCAGTTTCAGGGCGTATCTTTGAATGTGTACAGCTATTTGGTTGATGGCGTCCTGATCGATAGCGGCGCGCAGTCGCTGCATAAGTTTTTCGAGGCTTTTATTGATCAAGCTGATTTTGATCAGGTTATGCTTACCCATTATCACGAAGACCATACGGGGTGTGCCGCGTATATTGAAAAGAATAAAGATGTTCCAATCTATTTAAATCAAAAAACGATTGCCTCTTGTGCGCAGCCTGCAGATTACCCGCTGTACCGGAAACTTTTTTGGGGGAAAAGGAAGCCGTTTCACGCAGAGGCCATGCCTGAAACGTTCCAATCCCGGACTGCCACATGGGACGTAATCGATACGCCGGGACACGCATATGACCATAAAGCTTTTTTAAATCGGGATACCGGCCAACTGTTCACGGGTGATTTATTCGTGAGCGAACGCACTAAAGTCGTGCTGGCAGAAGAACATGTTCCGGACATCATCAAATCACTGGAACGGGTATTGAAATACGATTTCCAGGATGTATTTTGCAGCCACGCGGGATTTGTAGGGAACGGGCGCAGCGCACTGGAACGGAAAAGGGATAATCTGCTGTCGCTGCAGCAGCAGGTTCAGGAATTACAAAAAGAAGGCGATAGCGCCGAAGCTATTCGTAATAAGCTGTTTCCTCAAAAATACCCGATCATCAAATTTTCAGGCGGAGAATGGGATTCCCTGCACATCGTGACCTCAATCATGCGTGAAGCGCAGTAAAATACACTAAAAACATATTTCCAAAGCAAAAGGGAAGGATTCCATCGATGGAATCCTTCCCTGTTACTTCATACATTGATGTTCTATTTAACAGTAATCATTAAATTCACCCTTCAATATCCCACTGCGGATTCCACACTATTTCCCACAGGTGCCCGTCCGGGTCCTGAAAGTGACCTGAATAGCCTCCCCAAAATGTATCATGGGCTGGGTCAGTGATAACAGCACCGGCTTGTTTCGCCTGGTCCATCAATTCGTCGACTTCTTCTTTGCTGCCTACATTGTGGCCCAAAGTAAATTCGGAAGGACTGGCGGCCGTTTGAGGCACCTTTGCTTCTTTAGCCAAATCATGGCGGTTCCAGATGGCCAGTTTCAAGCCTGCCTGCAAGTCAAAAAACGCAACGGCACCGTGCTCAAATTCTTTGCCTATGATGCCTTCTGTCGGAAACCCAAGTCCCTCTTTATAGAATTCCAGCGATTTTTCTAAATCATCTACACCCAACGTAATAACAGTTATGCGCGGTTTCATGAATTGACGATTCCTCCTCTTTGATTCAACTGTAAATTTTTCCGTTTCATATCAACAACATTTTCCAAGTGCTATAGATTAAACCATCCGTACATAATTTACTAAATAAAATTTACGTTTTTTTTAATAGCGAAAGGTCTCTTGTCGAATGTTATTTTATATTTATTGGCAAATTTCATAGCGAAAAACTGGGGAATCAAGTTCAACAAACTGACTGTGATCAATAATTGAATAGGGCTCAGCGGCTTGAAATACCAGCCCCACCCCTCACTGCCTGCCATGTTGTTTATAAAATAAAACGACACAATTATAGACAGCATGTTGCCGATAATCACCGGGAGTGAATTACTGAAGAGTTTGCTGAAGAAAGCAAGAAGTGAAGTAGCTGCAATCATAAGTAAATAGCCCAGCATTAAACCATCAGCGAAATCTTGGTACATCGAAAAATAAACGAAAGGAAAACAATACAAACAAATTATTATAAAGCCAATTATAGTTTTCTTCATTTACTTGTCACCGAGTTCTTCCGCCAAACCAATCAGCAAACCTTCAGCCCCCCGAATATAGCAGAGCCGGTACGAATCCTCGTACTGAACCACTTCGCCAACGAGCTGAGCACCGTGATTCGTGAGCCTGGATACCATTTCATCAATGTCTTCAACCGTAAACATGGCACGCAGGTATCCCAGCGCATTTACAGGGGCATTCCGGTGATCCGATAGCACAGGAGGATTGAGAAAACGTGAAAGTTCAATGCGGCTGTGGCCATCCGGCGTAACCATCATCGCAATCTCCACCTGCTGAGAACCCAAACCGGTTACTCGTCCAGCCCATTCGCCTTCAACGGTCATACGCCCTTCGAGATGCAAGCCGATTTCCTCGAAAAAAGCGATGGCGTTATCCAGTCCACTACGATGCCGACATTATCCATTCTCAGTAATTTGTTGTTTTCCATGGTGTTGCCTCCTTTTGAGTAAAAGCACAAAAACATGTTCTCTAATAATTCTATGTAAAAGTTTTAATTACCTTCCTGAGAAAAATGCACATTAAAAGAGCTTGGACATGTACCTCCAAGCTCTTTTAATGATATTTTGAAACTCAATACCCGTTTCCATTCAGTCTTCTAGAACATTCCGCTTTCATGATTACTTCGTCCAGCATCTCGACGCGCTTCTGCTTCAGCCATATTCTGGTTCAACGTATTATCTTTTTTATTCATGCTGTATTTACGCTTAGTCAAAACATCCACGACATAACTGATTATAAATATAGCTGCCAGAGTTCCCCAAAATACCCACATCATCCAATGCATAGAGTACACCCCTTTTCATTTTAGGCATCTCTTCCCATCCCCGCCTATAAACTCTATACCCTTTAATACGTTCGCAACTACAATTAGTTTCAATAATTTTTAAATTCTGAATTTATTTCCATTTGTGCTGAGTGTGGACAGGCCTACCGATTTTTAAGCAATCAAATCAACGATTCTAATCCCACCACAAAAAGATTTTCTTTGTTTCTTCCAAACTTTTCACCGTTTCTTCTATACTTTCCTCGTCCTCATCGAATTCAACTGCATCTGGACAAAACACAGTTACTTCTTTTGCCAAAGCCGCAAGTTCGGCTCTAGTCGGCAGTTTCTCAAAAGCTATCTCAACCCAGTCAAAATTGGCACCGGTAACCGTAAAGGGATTGCGCTGATGCCATTCTTTCAATTTTGCAATCACATCTTCATTGCTGATATCGTAATTATCTCCGTTGGTGTCCAGAATTTTTAATAATTCAAACGGACTGTCCGTCTTAACGATTCCAATAATGCTGTTACTTCGCCGCCCGACATCCGTCTCAGCAATGAATGGCAGATAGCCCAAAGGCTGTATCTCTGCTCGCAACTGATCCACGAGCTGTTCGGCTTCTTCTTGACTGCATTTGAAAGAAATACCGATTGTCACTTCATGATAATTTTCGAGTGGATAAAACTCCATACCGGCGACCTCTTTTATCAGCACCTGAACTTCCTCTTTGAATCCCAGTTCCTGAAGTATTTCACTGTTAATACGTTCTCGCTCTTTTTTATTAAATAAATTCCCGAATAAGTTCATGTTTTCACCCTTTCATACGACTGAACGGACTTTTTTCTAAATATACTAATCAGCCGGAGGAAAAGCTAGACGGTTTCAACATCAAAAAAATAAAAGAAATTAAAAAAGAAGCTGTGTGAACAGCTTCTCCGCTTATTTTATTGAAACTCATTTTTCAGCTCTTTAATTTACCACTCCGCCAGCTTGTGTATATCTGACGTTGAACTCCTGTAAAAACTGATTCGTAACGGCTGCGTCATGGATAAACAGCATATTCTCATCATTGATGTTATTGCCGTTATTGCTCCAGTTAGTGGAACCTACAATGACAGTCGGATCACTGTTTGTATCAGCATCTATCAACATAGTTTTGCTGTGAAGCTTGCGTGACTCGTTATCCTGGTAAACAGGTGCCGGGTTCGCCCAGCGGGTATTTGGATTATCCGTACTCACCTGCGAAGCGGTGCGTCCAGTCATATCGACACTTGCAGACCACCATTGGTTCCAGAAGCTCTGATCGAATACACCTTTGATATCAAAGCCCGTCAACGTGCCTTCCATATCATTATAAGAACCTTCCCAAAGCTTCTTCAACTCATCGACCAACCCTTGATCGCTCCAGGCAAAGATGGTGAAGTATGTGTTTACATCAGCTGATGTTCTAACAACTTCCCGCATTTTCCCTACAGCATCATCACCTGCCGAAAAGTAAATTTCAACGATTTTACCATTGACGTTTACTTCGTGCGTCGTGTTATCTATTTTCCGCGTATTGAAATTAGCAGCGGCTGTATCAGGAGATAATGCAGAGCTCCCCCACATCTCATTGAATTCAACTTCAAAAATATCAGCCATCGCAGGCCAGTTGATTTCGACCACATGCTGCTGGTTGCCGTCTAAAATTCCTTGTTCCATATTGGTTTCCGTACCGTATAAGCCCGTTACTGTGAAGTTCCAGCTTCCTGTAAATACCCAGCGGTCATCAATTACAGCAAACTTATTATGCATTTGCGTACCAGGGCTGTAATATGCATCTGCACTCTTTTCCTCTGCGTCAACGAACAAATAGCCCGATACGTCACTATTCCCCACAGCAACAGTTACCAGCGGGAAACCTTCCGGTGTGGAAGGCAACCCGAAATCCGTTCTTGCTGCACTGTCCTCCACAGCGAACATCGGAGAATCGGAAAATACATAAATATCATCCGCTGTCCCCACTTCTCCATCCTGTCCCCTTACCAGTTTTTCCACCTGCAGCCTCATCGTTTTGAAGCGTTCCGCGTAATGAGGATCAGATGCGTCCTTAGCGTCCGCGATTACACGCACATCGATGCCTTCCGCCGCTTTGGCAATCAAGGTATCCACAATGCCCGGCAAATTAATTTCATATGTTGCAAAATCGATGCTTGTCGTCGCTTCATTTAAACGGTTAATCAACCTGGTTTCAAGATTCACATTGTAATTTGCTTCATTCCCGGAACTCGCATAAGAAGTATCAGCGCATTTATTAAAGTAAACATTGATGGCCCCTTCTGCGTCAGAAACATTATTCAACTGTTCCGTTCTATCAGTACAGCCTTTCGCTTTAGAATTGACTGCCCGAGGAGTTCCGTTTCCTCCATCATATGTTTTTGCAGAATCAATCCAGTTGGTGGCTTGAGAACCATCCATAAGCGGATCTACCCTCTCCATTGTTGCCTTCGTGGAATTGTCACCTGCATACCAAGCATTTGCGCTGTCTATCAAAGCACCGGAAGCATCCCTCAGTTCAAGGATCTCACCGCCATTTTCCATAGACCCTGTATAGATCAAATCAGCAGCAACACCGGGAACTGAACCATCACTGGTTCTTTCCATCAGATAGTAGCCACCCGCTGCAATGGTGCCGGAGAGACTGATGCTCGGGCTGCCATCAGCCGCATTTAGAGTCCATCCGTTCACATCGATTGCTGAGTTCGTTGTGTTATGCAATTCTATCCACTCGTTGTTATAGCTGTAGCTCGTCCCCATCCAAGCTATTTCATTGATGGCTACAGCGTTTTCAGTTGCTGCATGTGCTTCTTGTCCTGTTTCAATAACAGGCGCAATAAAAGAAATTATAAGTGCAAAGATTAATGACAGATGTAACGTGTTCTTCATTTTCCCATCCCCTTTTCCCTTAATGTTTCAAAGGCTTTCAAGCCCTTTTTCATTGTATAACTATTTCGTCAATTAAGTGAGATAAAATTAACAAAAGTTACATTATAATATTTACTTTTTACTATTTTTTACATATAACAGATGATTTCTATGCAGGATTTATTAGCTTAACATGAGATTTATGAAGGAGCTGGAAGTTGTAAGATCATCGTAACTTGGCTATAGTTACTCAAAAGATACTTTCAGGATTATTGGAGTAAAGGAGGCAAAAGACAGTGGTTAAATTGCGTAAATACTCTTCAAACTACTAATTTGAGGAGGTAGAAGAGATGGGATTCGTATTCAAAGAAGAGAAGCTGATTGAGAAAGATGCGTTAAAGTCGCTTTACGAAGATGTCGAATGGTTCGCTTATACAAAAGACTTGGATCAATTAGCTGAAGCGTTAACTCATTCGCTATACGTTCTGTCGGCTTGGGACAACGATGAATTGATTGGCTTGGTCCGTGTGGTCGGCGATGGCCTTACCATCATTTATATCCAGGACCTGCTCGTGCTGAACAGCCGGCAGAATCAGGGAATCGCCAGCGAATTAATTCGCCGCGTGCTCGACAGGTACCGTGATGTCCGGCAGAAAGTCCTGCTCACGGAAGAATCTTCAGACGTCCGTCATTTCTATGAAAAGAATGGCTTCCAGTCCTGCGACCAGGGGAATCTGGTGGCGTTTGCCAAGCTGGGGTGAGCAGATAACGCCTTCATAAACCAAAAAGCCCGTGCAGATAAAAAATCATCTGCCCGGGCTTTTGTTTTGGATTGGTTTTTCGCTTTTCGCCTGCGAAAAGCATCCATTTTTCTGTTGATCTTTGGTTTTTGGGTGAGATTTAGCTATGAGTGTGGAGATTGATAAGGAAATCCGCTCTTTTAGCATCACTTTTTCCATCTGTAAGACGGTGGAATCCGTTTACCCGCGGCTGCGGCTTATTTATCCGCGCCTGCGAGGGTTTTATCCACGCCTAGGCGATGTTTATCCGCGCCTAAAGACTATTTATCCGCGGCTAGCGATTTTTCACAAAAAAAGAAGGTCATTCTTTCTCTCCGCCAAATTCAAACTCCATCTTCTCCACAAACTGCTTGTCGCCAACCGACTTAATGACAATATTAAAATTCTCGCTGTAAGGATGCATGAAAACCTCATACTGGACCCGCCGTTCGTTATGCGAAAACCTCAGGTAATCCAAATCCGTCCCTCTTTCCGCAACATCACGCGAAGATCTCCTCATTAATTCCGTCTCGCCATCTGTATAGAAGTAAATCTTCAGATCGAACAGCTCCGGATCAATAAAAGCCGCGCTCATCCCCTCGACAATCGTCAATTGATTTTCCGAAGAAATCAATGTCCGCTCCATATAATGAACATCAATCGTGTAGAAATCCAATCCCTCCCGCGCCATCCGCACATCCCGCTCTAAAGCTCCCAAATGATGCGCCGCAGGATGGCAGGCGGTCATTTTAAATCGGTGATCCTCGTTTTCATATGTATAGTCGATTGCAGCAAGCTTCCGAATATCCGAACTGACTATATAAGGATCCGTGTTGAGGCAGTTTACGTTTTTATTGCCAAGCCTTCCCAGCAATTCCTGCGTGAAGTACGACTTTCCCGACGCTCCGTGCCCGGATATGCCGATTATGAGCCTGTCGTTTTTTGAAGCGATCCAGTTCACGATTGCGTCCATTAACTTTTCCATATGCCCTCCCTGATAATCAGCCGTTGACTTCATTTTGCTTAACCAACACTTGTTATTTACCTGCTGCATTCTTTACTCCCATTAAAATAAAGCAAGATTTATCCATTCATAAGAAATACCAACCACCATTGAAAAAATTGCCGCTAATATTGCATCGTGTTTTACACTATTATTTAATGTCGGCATCCACTTAATCTTACCGCTCAAACTTACAAGCCTTGCAATAATAAAAAAGACAATGAAATAACTAAAAAACATTCCTATCAAATAATCACCTCAAATCAGTTTTTCATTAGATTGATATCTTCCCAACCGTAAGCTATTTCAGTTAACTTTTTACCTGAGATGCTTAAAGTTTTGCGGTCGACTTCCTTGCCATCCATCTTCTCATAGAAAGCGCGCGAAGGATTTTCTTCCAGCACCCAGACGAGCAAAGAGTATCGTCCACTTTCTTTCAAATGCTCGATTACTCTTTTCATCAGCGATCTGTCTATTCCTTTACCTTGATATTCCGGCAAGATGTAAATGGAATACAGCTCACCCTGCAACGCCGCGTATTTCCCCGTTCTCTCTTTGCCGCCATCCGCAAACCCGATAATTTCACCGTTGTCATTTTCTGCTAAGAAGTTATTATTCGCTTTAAGATTTTCTTTCCACAATTGTTCCCGTGCCTCGTAGCTTAATTGGTCCAAATATGTATCTGTGACAATGTTTCGGTAAGTGGCGATCCAGCTGTCGACATGTACGTGGGCGATTCCCTTTGCATCTGCTAAAGTTGCTTTTCTTATTTTCATTATTCGCTCCTTTTGTTTATTGGATTCATGTAGATCAGTCCTATTTCCTCCCTCTTCGATTTATGCTCAACTTTGGCCTGTTTTCCCCTTATCAGTTCAACGGACCCCTTATATCCAAAACCTCACCAGTAACAGCATCCATTACCACAGTGGGAATAACGTCTTCATAGCTTATTGTCACTTCCCATTGCTGATCATTAAACAGTTCATTGAGGAATCCCTCCTGCTGACGCAAGGCTAATGTAATATTTTCTGTGGGTACCGCATCTAATTCGACTTGAATCGCTTGAACACTGACACCAGTTCCGGAAGGTGGATTCTTCAGATATCCGTATGCCTGGACAATTGCTTGTTCCGTGCTGAGCATAGGTTTTTGGTAGTTATAGAAAGCGAAAAGTACTATGGCAATCAATACAGCAGATACTACTTTCTTCAACTGAACCCCTCCCTTTCAACGGCGAATAAATAATTTTAAATCATTCGCATTATTCCCGTACTTAATTTTATTGAAAGTTCAATCTATTATACTTTACTCTTCTAAAATTTGGTATATTTGAAATTGGACAGCTGGCTGAAGCTTGAAAGATAATAAAATATGGTTAGTCGCGCCGTCCGCTTTGCCGGGCGGCGCTTCTTTTGGGTTTGTGCGACTGGGGGTTGGGTTTGATCTAGTTGGGGGTGGCTACTTTTTCCGGTCATTTTTGATTTATGCCCAACTTTGCATGAAATACGCCCAACTTCGGTCGATTTATGCCCAACTTTATGCGAAATACGCCCAACTTCGCCTGACTTATGCCCAACTAACTAATCTGCAGCTAGCGAGTCGATATTTATTATCACTATCAGTCTCCTGACAAGTGAAATCGATCTCTCTCATCTTCATTTTTCGAGCGATTTATATTTACTCCCAACTTCGACCTGTTTACTCCTAACTTTCATCGATTTACTCCCAACTTCAATGTTTTTATTCCCAAGTAGCCATTTCACGGATTTGCTACCACGAATTCTTTTCATCAATACAATAAAAACACTGCACAAAATCTAACGAATCACCATTTTTCATTCAACGTAAAAAAAGGGACGGCTCAACAGCCGTCCCTTCAGCATTTATTGCAAAACCCATCCCACTACAACAATTGAAACAAACAAGATTGCCATAAGCCCAACGAATAGATAACCACCAACCTGAAGCGCTTTCGGCATAGTCTCCAGATTTTTGTAATTTCCTGCGGCAGGGTAACCTTCGATGCTCAGCATATGGCCAACCGCGTCATTGAATGGCTGCTGTTTTCCTAAAATGGCCTGCGCATCGTGTTCGTCAGATCCACTGAAGTTGAATTCTGCCCCCGGCTGCAGCTCAACTTTGTCCTCTCCAATAAACAGATAAACAGACTTCGTGCCTGTGACTTTAATGTGCCCATCCTGAAAATATGCGCCGCTTTCTTCAGGCAAAGCGATGACCGGCGTGTCAAAATCTATGATATAACTCCTAATCGTTTCATCGTCTCCACTTTCATAATGGCACCATACTGCCAGGCCGTCGAGCACATCCAACCCGCTGAAATCCTGTACGCCAACTCTATTTTCATCCAAATGCGCACTGGTCATAATATTTGAGCCCAGTATGATGGCGCCCGCGCTCCCTCCATAAACGACGCCATTACCATTTATGTATTCTTCCAACACCTTATCGAAACCGGAATTCCGCATTTCATTCAATAAATGAAACGTATTTCCCCCGCCGATATAGACGGCTGAGAATTGCTGCGGATCATCAACCGATTTCCGATGAAAATCGGTCCGCATGACGATTTCGTGAATGCCAAGCGGATTGAATACATCGCGTATCCACTGAAGGCAGTCGGCGTAGGGAATTATGCCGTCCATCGCAATCGGAATATATAAGAGCGGCTTTGCCTGACCGATTTGCCGCTGAAATTCCTCATCAAACTTTTCGGTGTTCTTTCTATCTCCACCGCCTGATAAAAATAAGGTTCCCATTTCTCCGCCCCTTTCATTCATCAAACATAATCAAGAATCTTCAAATCCATTTCATCGATGACGCCCAGTTCCCCGCTCCGGTCCCACAACTTCATCTCTGACGTTTCGTCATTCTTTAAGAATGGCTGCAATTTCGCCGCGCTGCCGGCAAAAACAGGATTGTATTTGACGCTGCCATCAGAAGTGTTCTCTAACTTCAGCAACCCCTTAAACTCCAGTTCAGTTATGTATTTGCCGGTCTCCTCATAAAGCTCCCGGATGGCGCATTCTTGCTCAGTCTCATCGCCCTCGCGCCGGCCCGCCGGCAATTCCCATTGCTCCCGCCATACGTTGTAAACCATCAGGACCTTCCCATCACAGCTGATTACCGCAAAAGATCCGGCTATCGGCGCGTAATCCTTTATTTCTTCTTCCTTTATGACAATAAAATCTAGAAACCCAAAGCCGTTATTCTTGGTGGTGTTCAATTGGAGACTCTCCCTTCGATTACGTCGATTACTTCTCCTGTATCTTTGCTTATATAGTAAGTCAGCGCTGGAGCATTGAGTTCCTCGGGATTGTCAGCCGTATCAAGGCTTACGCTCCATGATTCCACGTCTTTCTCATAAGTTTTGGAGTACTGATACACCAATTGCGTTTTTGAATCGAATTTCCTCCAAAGTACCGGTGATTTATAGTTGTCAGCCTCCGCTGTATCAAGAGCGATTTCTTCTGCTTCTTCCCTGGAAATTTCAGATGAACAACCCAAAAGTAAAAAGATACTTAATAAAGCCATCAGAATGTTTATTCTTCTCAAACCTTCAACTCCCCCTTTAACCCCCATTTTTACATAGATTACTTGAAAATAATCCCGATCTTATACGAGGCGGAAACCTTTTTCAAATTCACCTTTTATCCAAAACTGCCTTCGCCATGTAATAGGCGCTGGCAGTGAAAAGTTGAGTTTGAATTTCCTGGTTTCTTATCAAATGGCCAAATTTCTCAAAACCGATTAGTTTTACTTCAATCTCTTCTGTTTCATCGAGATGCTGCTCAACAGATTTATAAGCATTCGTAAGAAGAAAAGTTTTTATCTTATTGTTCTGTGTAGCAGGATTCACCATGAATTCACCGAGCAATATCGGCTTTTCCATAGAAGTGTATCCTGTCTCTTCCTGGATTTCCCGGAGTATACCTTCTTCATCGGTTTCTCCTTCTTCTTTTTTGCCCGCAGGAATTTCAAGATAGAATCCTTGGCCTCCATGCCTGTATTGCTCTACCAGCACGATTTGATTGTCCTTTGTCAGAACGACTGCGTTTACCCAATCGACATATTCGTTTACGTAATAGTCCTCGATGGTGATGCCATTCGGTAATTTACATTTGTCTTTCCTCAAGTTTCCGAATGGCGTTTTGTAGAGATATTCGGAATTTGTTGTATACCAAGCTTTCATAATAATTCACCCTTATATCGATTGAGTTCTAGTCTTTTCAACATCTTTTGCATAAAAATCATATACTGTCCTCAAGTTGCGCTTGATACCCTGCATTCCCTTCCACTCTTTAAATTCTTCAGGAATAACAAAGGAAGAAACAAAGTCTTCCGACTCAACTTCTGCTGCAATCGCTCCTCTCGCTGCCTCTTTCAGCATTGTCACATAATCAATCATGGTTTTAACTTTTTCATTCGATCCAATATCTCCATGGCCTGGCAGGAGTACATCAATCTCCTTCGTCTTGGTTGATTGTAAGGTAGTCAGAAACTCCTCGGGATGAAAAATCGGAAGATGCAGGTTGTCGGTGACGATGTCTCCCATAAATGCAGCCTTCTCTTTTGGAACATATAAAAAAGTATCACTTGGTGAATGTCCGCCGCCAAAGCAATATAGTTCAACATGCCGCTCAGTCCCCGAAATGACCAATTTGTTTTCAAAAGTAATCGATGGCAAGGTCAGTTTCATGGATGGAATCTGCTTTAACAGCACTTGCATCTCCAAGTATTGATTAGACAGACTCTGCTTTATGATTTCATCCTGTTCTGATTCAATTTGAAGTATCAAGTTATCCAGGTATTTCTGAGTCTCTTCGAACTCGACATCAACATCACCTATGACATTCTTGTCTTTGATCCACTCCCTGGTCAGTTCGGTAGAGATAATCGGCAGATCCTCAAACACCTGATTGCCAAATACATGATCGCCGTGATAATGGCTGTTCACCAGGTACTTCACTTTTTTGCCAGTCAGTTTTTCAGCCTGCTTTCTCAACTCTTCAGCCGCCACTGGCGTATTAAAGGCATCGAATACCAGCAGTTCCGTTCCCAAATCGACGAAACCGGCGTTGCTCCATGCGCCTGTTCCTGGTTTTGCAATGGCGGCAAATACGCCAGGAGCCATTCTTTTCACTATGAAATAGTCGTTCTGTGTGATGATTTCCATTTTCCAGTCTCCCTTTAGGCTAATGTACCGGAACAGCCAATAAAATCAATTGCCTTTATTCACATAACTCTCCGTCAACGTCAAATACTCCTCAATGGCATCTTTCAACGCTTGCTGCGAAGCATTCCAAAACTCCGGCTTTGTTACATCCGCATCCAGATAAGTATGTGCCAGCTGCTCGACAGTCATTCTGCCTGAATTACGCAGTAATTCGTCGTATTTCTCCTGAAAATCGCCTGTCGCTTCTTTTGCCAAACTGTAAATGCCGTTGCTAAACAAATACCCTATCGTATAGGGTATGTTGAAGAAAGGTTTATCAGCGCTATAAAAGTGGCTGATGTACATCCATTTATAAGGGGCTGATCCTTCAATGATGCCGCCGTAGAAATCACTCTCCACTTCTTTGATCAGGTTATTGATCTCTTCCGCAGTAAGCTGGCCATTCTTTCTTCTTGCATAAAACTCCTGTTCGAATCGGAACATGTTGGGCACGCTTACTACATATTTAAGGCCGTCTTTAATCTTAACTTCCAATAAAGCCAGCTTCTCCTTTTCATCTTCTGTATGTTCGATTGCCGCATCCAATACGAGATTCTCCAGGAAAGTAGAGGCCGATTCCGCGACAGATGTGCCTTTTTGCTGAGCGAAAGCAGGTTCTTCCTGCAAAATGTAATTATGATACGCATGACCGAATTCGTGTGCCAAGGTCACGACATCCTGATAGTTCTCCCGGTACGTCATAAAAATCCGGCTTTCGTTGCTCAATGGCATCGAAGCGCAGAATCCTCCACCTGCTTTATCGGGCCGGTTTTCAGTTTCAATCCAACCTTCTTCAAAAGCACGTTCTGCAAATTGACCCAATTTTTCACTGAACTGATGAAACTGCTTGATGATAATATCTTTAGCTGCTGCGTAGTCTATCTTCTTCTCAGATGCAAAAGTCGGCGTTTCCAGATCGAACCAGCTGACTTCATCCAGTCTCGTCAATGCGACTTTGCGCTGGAAATAGGCTCTATACAGATTCTTATTGTCATCGATTGACTTCATCAATGCCTGAATCGATTCTTCCTGGATCCGATTCTGTTCGACAGCTTCCTTTAAGACGTTGTGCCAACCTCGCTGCTCGTAGACATCCAAGCGAAAACCTGAAATGCGGTTTAATGCGACGGCAAAATCTTCCGCATGATCTGCACAAGTTTCGGCAATTGCTCTTGCCGCCTTTTGGCGATGTGAACGATCTTCTGCGTACATCGCTTCATTCATTGCCTGACCAATTGATACTCCCTGCTCCTCCCCATCGGACCCGATCGGAATTTTCAATTTCGCCAGGAGTTGCTGCTGTTGCTGTTCCCAGGCTTTGATGCCGTTGACCGACAGCACATTGATCAGCCGCTCCATTTCAACCGGCAGCCGGTCCTTTACCGTTTTCCTTCTTTCTGCCAAATAAAAAGAATACGGCTCCACTTCTTCTAGTTCCATAAATCCATTCCAGTGGGCTTCCGAAAAGTTTGCCAACGCTTCATCCAAGTCGATCTGCACCGAATCCAGCTTCGCTTTGATCACGGCACTTTCATCCAGCAGCACAACCGCGTCGCTGTCTGTAACGTCCTGTGAATAAACGCAAATCACAAAATCGTCAAGTTCATCCCAGCCGCTTCTCGCAAATTGAAACTGATTGATGATTTTGAGGAAAGCGTGTGTAT
The DNA here is from genome assembly GCF_003289955.1 of Planococcus halotolerans. Taxonomy (GTDB): domain Bacteria; phylum Bacillota; class Bacilli; order Bacillales_A; family Planococcaceae; genus Planococcus; species Planococcus halotolerans. The sequence goes on from NZ_QLZR01000001.1 coordinate 704,372, forward strand.
CCACTTCTTCTTTATTCTTTTGGAAGGCACTCAAATCGTTGCTGATTTTTTCAAGCAATGCCTTTAGCTCCGCGATTAAATTCTTCAATTTGGTTGACTGGCTTCCTCCAGCGTATAACGATTCCAGATCCCAGTTCTGCATAGTTGTCTTTTCCAATCTAATTCTCCTCTTCTATTCGTTTTTCAATAGAGCTTGCTTATTAATCTTTCCACTATATTAAATTCTGTTTTTTCCTGAAAATCCCTTTTAAAACAATAAAGGAACTTTATAACTTAAAAAATAAATAAGAGAGAAACGCTTCTCTTCCCAGAAGCATTTCCCTCTTATACTCAGTACTTTGAATTCATTTCACATAATACCCCAATACTTCCGCTTGGATTTCATCGACTTTAATAATAAGCTGGTGACTCCTGAACCAGTCATCGCCCATCACATAAACTTCATCCTCACCCAACTTAAAGGATTCAATTGACTGAGACAGAATTTCTTTCATTGCATCGATATTTTGTGGTTGATTCATCTCTATCATAGCCTCGTTGTATTCCTCGATTGTACTGTAACCCCTGCGGTGCGCCTGCCCATAAAATGTATCCAGCTTCCGGTCATTGATATAAATTTGGCCTTTCACGATTTCTACTGTTTCCCCCGGCAAAGCGACTATCCTGCCCACTGTTCGACTTTCGCCATCAAAAAATTCTGCTTCATGGATGACTACGTCTCCCCTGTCTGGTTCTTTTTCCTGATAAGCTTCAGAGTCGATTAATAATGGGTGTTCATAATATTCATAGTTGCCGCGGTCCATCCCGTCATAACCAAAATCGAAAATTTCCTGAGAATCTGTAAATTCCGTAAAAATCTCAATCTCCTCCACCGTATCCGGATCCGTCAGCACCGGCAATTCATCGGTCGTGCCTGCTGGACCGGATGGATTCGTATTGTTCCCGTCCATATTCAATACCAGAAAAGTAGTGGCGACCGTCAAAAGCAACATCAGCACAGCGGCATATTTAAAATCAGCAAACCGGTTCGCCGGGCGCTGCTCCTTTTTCATATCACTCAGGATTTTCCGCTTCAGCGGTTCTTTGAAGCGAGGCGATTCGCCGACAAACTCATCCAGGTCGCGTTTGAATTTATTCATCCTGCATCCCCTCCCATTCTTTCAAGTCCGCTTTCTCACGCAATAAATCCTTTGCCCGCCGCAGTCTCGTTTTGACGGTGTTTTCCGAGCAGTTCAGCAGCTCGCTGATTTCCTTCGATGTGAATTCCTGATAATAGAACAGCAGAATCACTTCCCTATATTTGATCGGAAGTTCAAGGATTTTATTCGTGAGATTGCTCTGGTTAGTGTGCTGTTCCAACGTCTCCTCAGGAGATTTCCCTGAAGAAATCAAACCGCTGATTGAATTCGAGAATAACGAACGTTTATTTTTCCAGCTGCGTAAATGATCACGGCATTTATTGACGGTAATTTTCGACAGATAGGTTTTCAGGGAAGCGCGATTTTCGAACTGGGCGGATTTGCGGTAATAGCTGATGAACACTTCCTGCATGATGTCTTCGGCCGTCGCCCAGTCCTTCACGTAGAAATAAGCCAGCCGGATCAGGTATTCACCGTGGCTGTCCATGATCTTTTTCATTTCTTCATCACTCAGTTTCGTGTATTCATGCACCGGCATACGCCTCCATCCCTTCCTGAACACCCAATAGACGCAAGTTTTCTGATAATAGTTTCGTTTTTATAAGTATAGGTGAAAAAGGTGGGATGCGGTTTGGAAACTTAGCCGGTATTGAAACTTATGGTTGGTTCCAAGAGATGATTTTTGTTCAATTCAAACTTGCGATATCCGAAGCTCAGACTGGATGAAGAATTTATAAAAGGCTGAATGCGAGCGCATTCAGCCTTTTTTATTTTTCTTCTATCATAATCAATTTCATCACAAAGCCTGAAATTGCCGGCTCAGTTTTGGAACATACAGGGACAGGAATACCGAACGGCCGATGCTGAAGGCGATAAAGGACAGCCAAATGCCATGGTTTCCGAGGTGTGGGACAGATAAGTAGAACATCAGGAAATAGAAAAGCAGGGAAACGATCATGGAATTTCTGACAGGAGCTGTTTCAGTGGCACCTGTAAAGGTCCCATAGAAAATGATGCCGATACTGGTGGCTATCGGGAATAACAGAAGCCAGTCGCTGTAAATCATCGCCATTTCCACAACTTCTTCTATCGTAGTAAAAAGCCGAATGACCGTTTCACTGAACATCCAGTACATGAGTGTCAAGAATGCCGAGGTGAGGATTGCCCATTGAGCGGAAATCGACAGCGTCCTTTTATACAGATTATAGTCTTTCGCTCCCATCGCTTTCCCGGTCAATATACTAGTGGCATTTGAGAAACCATCAAAGAAATAAGCCATGAGGTAATGGATTTGAAGCAGCACGGCATTTGCTGCCAAAGTTTCTGTGCCAAATGAGGCGCTTTTATAAGTAAAGAGATTGAATACGAGCAACAGGCAAATTGTCCGGATGAATAAATCCTTATTGACCATAAACATTTTCTTCATTGCCGGTAAATCCAAAATCTGCTTCAAAGGAAGAAAGTTCAACGAAATTGCGCCTGCTTTCACGACGACCCACAGTCCGACTGCAAATGCTGTAAATTCGGCAATCAAAGTGGCTGCAGCGACTCCAGAAATTCCCCATGAAAGTCCCATCACAAAGACCAGATCCAGTACGATATTCAGAACGTTCATCATGATTTGGATGAATACCGCCCATTTGATCTTGGCCATGCCCATCAGCCAGCCGAGGATTACATAGTTCAACAGTGTAAGTGGCACTCCCCAGATCCGGATGCCGTAGTATTCAGAGGCAAAGGTTTGAACGTCTGCCGCAGGATTCAACAATGCCATTGCACTGTATTCAATCGGTTTTTGCAGCAGGAAAAAGAATAGGCCCACCGCCAACGCGATGAGGAATGGCCGGATAAAAGACAGTTTTCCTTGTAATTCGTCATTAGCGCCAAAGGCCTGCGCAGCAAAACCCGAAGTGCTGATACGCAGAAATCCGAAAAGCCAATACATCGTATTGAAAATGATGGTACCGATGGCGACTCCCCCGATGTAGGCAGGGTTCGGCAATTGGCCCATGACGGCCGTATCAACGGCTCCCAATAGAGGAGTAGTCACTGTAGAAAGTGTCAGTGGGAGTGCAAGCGCAAGATAAGTTCTATGGTTCATGTAGAAATGCTCCTATTCTTTCATTCAAACAGTGAAATCAATTCTTTTGTATAATCATTGCGCTGTTCCGAGAATATATTCTCCTGACTGAAATGGTCGACGATGCTTCCATCTCTCATCACCATTATCTGCTGGCTCATGGTATTGACCGCTGACAGGTCATGGGAAATGAACAGATAGGAAAGGTCGAGCTCTTCACGGAGTCCAGTCAACAGTTTCAAAATGGAAGCCTGTGAAAGAACATCGAGGCTCGAAGTCGGTTCATCCAAGACGATCAGCGAGGGTTCGAGGCTGATGGCGCGGGCAATTGTCACCCGCTGCTTCTGGCCGCCGCTCAGTTCATGGGGATAGCGGTCTGCCAATGCGTCAGGAAGCTCCACCGCTTCCATCAATTGAGTGACAAACGCTTCCTCATTAGTATAATGAAAATGTTTCAAGCACGCTTGATTGCCGAATTGCAAATAAGGATCAATCAAAGATTCACGGATTTTCAATTTGGGATTCAAAGATGAAGACGGATTCTGGAGAACTGCTTGCAGGTTTTTCCGATGGGGCTTCAATTCACGCTCGTTCAAGTCTTGCAAAGAAACCCCATTGAATTGGATTTCTCCTCCATCAATGTTATCCAATTGGAGAACACAGCGTGCCAAAGTGCTTTTGCCGCAGCCGCTTTCACCGACAAGACCCAAACATTGTTTCTTCTCCAAGGAAAAATTGATGTCTTTCAATACGTTAACACCATTCGAATAGCTTTTAATTACATTCTTTAATTTGAGTAAAGTCATTTGGCCACCTCAAGGATTTTTTCAGTCGCAGGCTTGCGTAGAGGAGAAGAAGCTTCGATCAGAAGTTTTGTGTACGGATGCACCGGGTTGTCGAGAACTTGCCGTTTCTCCCCTTGCTCGACAATCTCCCCTTCTTTCATCACCAGGATACGGTCTGCATGATTTTTTACATGGCGCAGGTCATGCGTGATAAAAAGAATGGCGCAGCCTTTTTCCTGCTGAAGCTTTTCCAGCAATTGCAGCACTTTAAATGAGGTGATGCTGTCAAGTGCAGTGGTTGGTTCGTCCGCAATCAGGATATCCGGCTCGAGCAGGAGCGCGAGTGCGATGGAAACACGCTGAAGCTGGCCGCCACTGAGTTGGAATGGGTAGCGGCTGTAAATTTCCGGCTGAAGTCCGACATCTTTCAATGCTTCCTCCGCTTTTTTCTTTCTGACGTCTTTCGATAACTTCAAATGGGTTTTCAAAAATTCCTGGAAATGGCGGCCGATGGTGTGGAAAGGGGTGAAGGAACCCTGATAATCCTGAAATATATAAGAAATTCGGGTTCCTCGCAATGCACGCATTTTCTTTGGCGGCAATTCCAGCAGATTCATACCCTCATAAGAAACATTTCCGGCAGCCCGCAAATTCGGACCAAGCAATTGACCGATTGCTGACGAAGTCAGGCTTTTACCGCTGCCGCTTTGCCCGACGATTGCGAGCCATTCCCCTTTTAGAATTTGAAATGAAATATCCTTCACGATATCTTTTTGTTTATTCGAGATTGAGAGGCCATTGACGGATACAAGACTCATTATGCCACTTCCTTTTTCACATCAAATTTATCCCGCAGAAAGTCACCCAGCAAATTTGAGAAGAGGACCACTGTCACAATCGCAAGCCCTGGAAAAACCATCAATTCAGGAACCGATTGGAAATAGGGCCGCGCTTCATTGAGCATCGCACCCCATTCAGGTGCCGGCGGCTGTGCTCCCAGTCCGATATAGGACAAAGAAGAAATCAACAGAATGATTTTTCCCAAATCCAGACTTGCAAGCACAAGGACGTGGCCAATCAAATGCGGGAATAAATGCTTCACCATTATTCTGCGTTCACTCAATCCATTAATTTTAGCCATCGTTATGTAATCTTTCTGCCGTTCTACGACAACCGTACTGCGGACCAAACGTGCATAGTTCACCCATTTCACAATGACAATGGCAATCAGCAGATTTTCAATGCCGGCCCCAAGCAGACCGCTTAGAACGATGGCGACGATCGTATCCGGAAAAGAAAGAAAAGCATCTGCAATACGCATGAGGATGCGGTCTACAATGCCTCCTTTAAAACCAGCAAAAATTCCGAATGGAACTCCGATTGCGACCGCCAGCAGCAATGCCAGAAAGCCATAGCCGACGGTCAATTGAGAGCCCAGCAAAATCCGCGTCAGGACATCCCTTCCTAAATGGTCCGTTCCAAGCGGATGCTCGAGACTTGCCGGAAGAAGCCGCTCCTCCAAATTGACAAAAGAGGGGTCATATTTCAGAACCAGAAATGTATAAACTGCAATGCCAGCTATCACCACTAATGCACCGATCAATAAAATCTTTTTAAAGCGCATTCTGTATGAGTTGGATTCACTGGTTTCCATTAACTTCCCCTCTTTTCCTTCAAGCGCAGTTCAGGATTCAAATAGCGATAAGACAAATCAACTGCACTGTTTACGATGAATATCAGTATGGCCATAATCAGGATATAACCTTGTATGACTGGATAATCACGGCTCCTGATTGCATCCACAACCATTTTGCCGATGCCGGGATACGCAAAAATCACTTCGATTACCACAACTCCTCCAATCAGGCTCCCCAGGCTTACACCGAAAACCGTAATGACAGGGGGAAGGCTGGAACGGAAGGCATGAGAAAAGAAAATCCGAGATTTCGAAAGCCCTCTAGCCTGCGCTGCCCGGATATACTCATGGCCCAGTGAATCGATCAGGCTGGAGCGCAGCAGGCGGACGTATACACTTGTTATGGCAAGCCCTAATGTAATAGAGGGAAGCACGGCAGAAATAATGCCGTCTCTCCCCATTGTCGGCAGGATGCCGAATCTAACGCCAAAGAGATCGATCATTATCAGGCCCAGCCAAAAGCTTGGAACTGCTGCCCCCAATAACGACACCCAACGGCTTACATGGTCAATCCAGCTGTCTCTGTAAAGTGCAGCAAGCGAGCCGAGTGGAACTGCGATCAAAAGCATTACCAAAAGCGCTCCTGCCGTCAACTCCAATGTCGCCGGCAACCCGCTCCAAAGCATTTCCATAACCGGCTGATTGGTGATATAGGAATTACCAAAATCCATTTTCACAAAATCCGTCAGCCATTGGCCATATTGCACCAAAAGCGGTTCGTTAAAGCCCATTTCCTCGCGCAGCTGTTCCACCTGCTCGTTGGTTACAGAGACATCATCGACTCTTAAGATTGAAAGAACCGGATCTCCTGGTGCCAGCCTTGCAAACAGGAAACTGACGAACGTGATAATCAGCAGAAACACTGCCACTTCTATCAGCCGGCGGCTTAATATCCGAAACACTTACTTCACATCCAATTCATTGGTCAGCATATAGTATTCGCTGCGGGAAGTTACCCAATTCTCCACTTTGTCTGAGTTGTACGCAACCAGCGTATTCGGGTGAAGGATAAAGGAATTGTAAACTTGCTCATCCACATAACGCGCAATTTCTTCTGCTATATCAGAGCGCTCCTGCTGGCCGACGGTCATGTTCAGTTCATCGATCAATGCCGTCACCTTATCGTCGTCAGCTCCACTGAAGTTTAACGCGCCATCCGGATGATAAGTAGCATTCAAATAATAGCCTGCGTCTCCGCGTGGTGCAGTCAGATTACTGTATGTAGTCAAATCCCAATCCCGGTTTGCTGCCATATATTCTTCCGGAATCTCGATTTGCTGAAGAGTCACTTCAATCCCAAGTTGACCCGCATCCGACTGGAAAACTTGTGCGATCAATGGTAAATCGGCGCGGGCACTGTAAGTCAGCATCGTAAGAGCCAGGGGCTCACCGTCTTTCTCCATGACGCCGTCTACTACTTCATAGCCTGCCGCTTCAAGATATTTCCGGGCACTCTCAAGCCCTGTCTCTTTTTCAGGATAGTCCGGTGCAAATGTAAACGTTGACGGGAAAGGGCCGTTAGCCACTTCCGCATGGCCTTTAAGTATTGTGTCAACGATCGATTCCCGGTCAATCAATGCATCAATCGCTTTTCGGACATTCAAATCCTGCAGCACTTCCCTTTCCAGGTTCATCGTCATCTGATGGACACGGAAAGTTGAAGTCGATTCCACTGTTACACCTTCAATCGCCTCCAATTGCTCCAAACTTTCCACTTCCGGTCTGAAAACGATATCTGCTCCCCCCGATTCAAGTGCAAGTGACCGGGCATTTGCATCTTCATTAAATGAAAACTTTGCCGCTTCCAATTTTGCGGCACCATTCCAGTATTCATCGTAGCGCGTCAAGTCAACAGCCGTTCCCGGTGTAAATGATGAAACTGCAAAAGGCCCGGTTCCTATCGGCTTATTGACGAAATCCGTTTGAGTCACATCAATGATCGAAGTGTTCGGATGAACCAATTCCGAAGGAAATTCGGGGAAAGGCATGGTTGTTTTGACTGTTAATGTATAACCATCTGCCTCGATTGACTCGATGCGCAGGGCATTCTTAATAGCGGCACTGTCTTCCATTGCACGTTCCAGCGAAGCCTTGACTGCTGCTCCGTCCATCGGATTGCCGTTCTGGAAAGTCACATCTTCCCTTAACTTGATCGTCCAGGTTTGACCGTCTTCACTGGTCCAGCTTTCAGCCAGCCATGGTTCGATTTCCAGCGTTTCATCATTCAAATGGATCAAAGTTTCCGTTATTCCCGCTCTTAATGAAACGTAACTCGTGTCTACATTCGGATCCAGTGAACTGGTGGCAAAGTTAAAAAGAAGATTCACTTCTTTCTTTTCCTCTTGCTGGCCGGCTGAATTCGTGTTGCACGCCGATAAAATCAATGCAGCAATTACAGTCAATATCATTAATTTACTCAGTTTGATCATGGAAATCCCTCTTCTCTTTTTGTTTTCAACTTGGATGAAAATAATTTTTAAAAGTAGCAGTGTGCAAAAAGTAACCATTACGATTTATAAAAGTGTAAAAATTTTTGCAACGAGCCGGCATTACCTTAGATTGCGGCAGTTCGCAGACTAGTCGAGCCGTTATGTATAAGACAATGTTTAAAACTTTTAATTCAAAATGCAAATAGTAAAAGTTACGATTTACATCATATAATGCTTTTCAGTTTTATGCAATTCTATTTATGCAAAAAAGCGGTTTTTCTCCAAACCAAGCTCCTCTTCCCTAAAAAAGCAAAAAAGGATGAGGCTCTGTTATGATGAGCCTCATCCTTTTTAATCTGTTCCTTAGCTGACTCTACCTTTCAAACTTAAGCCAAACTCTCTGACTCTTTCTTTTTCTTAATACTGATAACAGCTCCGACTGCGACAATAGCAAGCAATACTCCCCAGAAGATGAGTTTCCATTCTGCCGAGTGGACGAAATCGTATGGCAGGATGCCGAGATTTTTATGTCCCAAAGTCAGGACAGTCAATTTCACGCCGACCCAGCCGACAATGACGAACGCAGTTGTTTCAAGCTGCGGATAGTTCGCCAGCAATTTAACGAATTTATGAGCCGCAAAACGCATGATGACGAGACCGACCAAACCACCGGCAAGCATTACGCCGAACTGGCCGCCGTTGATGCCGCCGATTTCCATTTTGCCCAAGTGAGGCAATGTCATCGCCAATGCTACTGCAGCAAGCATGGAGTCGATAGCGAAAGCGATGTCCGCCAGTTCAACTTTGAAAACGGTCATCCAGAAACCTGAACCTTTTGTAGCTTCAGGCTCATGCGAATGTTCCTTGTGTTTTCGCTGGTCGTAAATGTGCTTGAAGGCGATGAACAACAGGTAAGCCGCTCCAAGTGCCTGAATCTGCCAAACATCGACCAATAAGGTGATCAGGAACAACGCTGCGAAACGGAACACGAACGCCCCCAGTAATCCGTAGAACAACGCTTTTTTCTGCTGCTCTTTCGGCAAGTGCTTAACCATGACCGCCATAACCACCGCATTGTCTGCGGCAAGTAACCCTTCAAGTGCTACAAGAACCAGCAGCACCCATACATATTCCAATAAAATTGCTTCCATCTTCCAAACCCCCAGCTAATTTTTGCAACAAAAAAGACCCAGCCTAATTAAAGGCAAAGGTCTTGCTAAGCAAAATTAACTGCTATCACAACCGGTGGCTCTTAACCACGTAATGACGACTGTGAAATAGGTTTCCCTATAGCTACTCCCCTTTGACGAATGTCAAAAGTCTATTGAGTTGTAACGTCAGTATAGCATCTTTCAATAAAAAACAATACATTATTTTTGTCTGAGTTGTGGCAAATTTAAAATAAACCGATTTTTTATTACCATAAACCATTACGTTCTACTGTATGGTTTGACTCCCGATGTGATAGGATATTCTTAATTTAAATTGGAGGTGCGTCCATTGGGAAGGACTTAATGAAAATCGGTGAAATAGCAAAACTGAGTGGTGTGTCTGTAAGAACCATTGATTATTATACAACTGCTGGTTTATTGGCATTCGAACGCTCTGAAGCCAATTACCGGCTTTACCCGACCAATGTTCTGCACACGCTCGAACGGATTCAGGTATTGAAGAAACAGCGCATGTCGATCGCGGAGATCCGTGAAATTATTTGTGCAGGCGATACTCCGGAAACGGATGAACTGATTGATGAAGTGATCAATGAGTTCGATCAGCTGCAGCAAAAAATCGTCCGGCTGGAAAAACAGCTGAAGGATGCACCGTATTATGCGAAGACACAAACGGGCAAAGCACTTGAGAGAAAGATGGCTGCCATCACGGCTCTTTTGGTTTTGCTCCAATAAACCCCGGAGGTGAATCCCTTTTACAGGGACATAAGTGGATATAATTACGATAGTGAATTTAGGATTATTGGTACTATTGCTCGGCCTGACAGCTTTCTTTGTCGGATCAGAGTTTGCGGTGGTCAAAATCAGGATGTCGCGTCTTGATCAGTTGATCGCCGAAGGAAACAAGAAAGCCGTTACGGCGAAAAAAGTCGCCGGCGACCTGGACTATTACCTGTCTGCCTGCCAGCTCGGCATCACGGTGACGGCCCTTGGTCTTGGTGCACTTGGTAAACCGACCGTCGAACGTTTGATGTATCCGGTTTTCGAATTCTTCGATGCATCGGATGCGGTGGCGGCAACGGCTTCCTACGCAATCGCGTTCCTTCTTGTTACGTATCTTCACGTCGTTGTGGGTGAAATGGCCCCAAAAACACTGGCAATTGAATTTGCCGAAAAGATGTCATTATTGCTTGCCCCGCCTCTTTATTGGTTCGGTAAAGTAATGAAACCTTTCATCTGGACATTGAATGGCGCCGCGCGGCTGTTGCTCCGTACATTTGGTGTGCAGCCGGGCCACGAGCAGGCCTATTCGGAAGATGAATTGAGAATTGTCATGGCGCAAAGTTTTGAAGGCGGCGCTATCAATGAAACAGAGCTTTCCTATATGGAAAATGTCTTTACTTTCGACGAGCGAGCTGCAAAAGAAATTATGGTTCCGCGGACGGAGCTTGTGACGCTCGATAAAGATATGCCTTTGAAAGAGATTGTTGAGATTCTCGATGAAAATAATTACACGCGCTACCCGGTCACGGAAGACGGCGACAAAGACCGCATCATCGGTTTTGTCAGCGCTAAAAAGATGCTGCCGCATATTGTTGCGGGACGTCCTTGGGAGCTGCAGAACTTCGTGCGGGAAATGCCCACCACTTTTGAAATGACCGGTTTGCAGGATGCTTTGCTGAAAATGCAGCAGTCCCGCGTCCATATCGCTTTGGTGGCCGATGAATACGGCGGTACTGCCGGTATGCTTACGATGGAAGATATTCTGGAAGAAATCGTTGGTGAAATCCGCGATGAGTTTGATGATGATGAAGTGCCGGATATCAGCCTCGTAAACGATAACGATTACCTGATCAACGGACGTGTGCTGCTGAAAGACCTCGAAGACCGTTTCGGCTTAAGCTTTGAAGAAAGCGAAGATATCGATACAATCGGCGGCTGGGTTCATTATAAACGTGCTGGCGAAGTCCTTACCGGCGATACTGTAACGCAAGGTAAGACTTCGTGGACAGTCATGGAAATGGATCATCAGCAGATCAAACAGGTCTTGTTCCATCAGGAAGCTGCAGAAGAATAAAAGCTTATTCATTATTACTCGGAGGTGAATCCCTCTTTAAGAGGGAACCATATTGGACGTACAGATAACCATTAATTTATTGCTCGTCGCGCTGATGATCATCGCGACCGCATTCTTTGTCGGAGCTGAATTTGCCATTTTGAAAGTGCGCATGTCCAGAATCGACCAATTGATTTCAGAAGGAAATAAAAAGGCATTGCGCGCCAAAGAAGTCGCTAATAACCTCGATTATTACCTGTCAGCCTGTCAGCTCGGCATCACCGTAACCGCCTTGATCCTCGGGGCGTTAGGGGAGCCGACCGTTGAACGGCTGCTGCATCCTGTATTCGAATATTTTGCACTGTCTGAAGCAGTTGCCACTGCTCTTTCCTATGCAATTGCACTCGGAATTGTGACATTCCTTCATGTTGTCATCGGGGAATTGGCACCGAAAACATTGGCGATCCAATATGCAGAGCGCATGACGTTACTGCTTGCACCGCCGCTTTATTGGTTCGGTAAAATCATGAACCCGTTCATCTGGGTGATGAACGGATCGGCCCGCCTATTGTTGAAAATGTTTAAAGTGGAACCGGCCGGGCATGAGGAAGCCCATTCGGAAGAAGAGTTGAAGCTGATCATGGCTGAAAGTTTCCAAAGTGGAGAAATCAACCAGACAGAATTGACGTATCTTAAAAACATTTTCGCGTTCGATGACCGTATGGTGAAAAACATTATGATTCCGCGCGAACAAATTGTGGCTGTCGATAAAAGCATTTCCGGTGAAGATTTCTTCTCCATCATGGAGGAAGTCGAATTCACGCGCTATCCAGTCATGGAAGGCGGCAATATCGACCGTTTATACGGCTATGTCAACACGAAGGAATTGCTGACAAGCATGGCGGCCGGACGCCAGCCGGAACCGGAGACCTTTGTACACAAAATGCCAAGTTTCACAGAAACCACGCCTATCCAGAAAGTGCTGACGAAAATGCAGCAAAACCGGACGCATATGGCGATTGTGACCGGAGCTGACGGCAAAACCACTGCCGGATTAGTGACGATGGAAGACATTCTGGAGGAAATCGTTGGAGAGATCAGCGATGAGTCCATTGATCCCGAACTGGCTTAAGGATTTTTGAAGTTGGTTTTTAAATAAAAGATAGAATGCTTGCAGGGCGAACCAGGAATTTGGTTCGTCCTGCTTTTTTTGTGTTGATATTTGGTTTTTTCGTTTTTCGCAGAGCGAAAAACATCCGATTCAGCTCTTTTGAATTTGGATGAGGCGGAGACGGCTGGTTCACTTCCAAGGGTGTGTTTCGGGGTGATGGAAAAATAGCAGAAAAGACAAGAAAGTATTTTCTTGTGCACAAATCTTCGTTTCCGCGCATAAGCTGCGAGGCGACCAGTAATTTTACTTTATTCACCCGGATAATTTGGTTAAAATCCAAAAAACGGTAGTAAAGAGCATCTCAATCTCTTTCCGCTATCCTCTTCAATTCAATCGCCCGCTCCGTAATAAACCTTGTCATGTACTTCTCAAGGAACAGCTTATCCGCAATTTTCCCTAGAACCCCTAGAGGTGACCGGTAAACAAATCGATCTTTCATTACCGTGCCGCTCCCTTTTCCAATAAATTCGTGCATATGCGTGAACGAATGAAAAGCTCCTTTCACCATGGCATCTGTAAACGAATGCGGCTTTTCCATTTCGATTATTTTGCCCGTCAGTTTTTGCTTTACTCCAAGGTGTATAGCTTCCCATGTAACCGAATCCCCTTTTTCCATCAAGCCGCTCGTCACTCCCGCCACAGCCCGCTCTTTTGTCTTGCCGGTTGTTTCTGTATGCACATCAACGTTTCTTGCAAGATCGAAGCAAACTTCAACTGGTGCTTCGATGTAGATTTCGTGGTTTATTGTTGGCATATTATGTAAGCTCCTTCCAAATGTAAGTATTCCCTCACCCAATCCTCCCCATCAAAACCGTATTATAATACTTCCCATCCCTTAAAAACTTGTCTTCCTTAAGGATCCCTTCCACCTCAAAACCACATTTTTCATACAGGAGAATTGCTTTTTTATTGGTTTCAAGAACCTTCAATGTCATTTTTCTAACGTGATTAGCTTCTGCCCAATCGATGGATTCCTTCAATAGATTCTTTCCTATGCCGTAACCCCAAAAGGCTTTCAATACGCCGACTCCGAACTCCGCTTGATGAGCGGTTCGTTTGAGTGAATTGCCCTCGCATCTTGAAAACCCGACAATCCGGCCATCCGCTTCAGCCACCAGAAATAAGTTCCTGCTGCTTGCGGCATCTTCTTCGATGATCCGTTTAAAACCCGCTTCATCTATGTATGCCTCACCCGGCTCTCTATCCAGATTTTCGGTTTCCCCGTCCACCTGCAACCTGACTTCGGACAAGCCCATCGCATCCGCTGCTGCCACTGACCTTATGCAGTACTGCAGCTCGTTGACAATAAATTCTTTCTCTTCGACTCTCATTTCATATCCTCCAATTGTTGATTTCATTTCGATTTCTGGCCTTGAATTACAGTTGAAATCACCCAATAGGCTTCGTCTTCCGTCAATTCATCCGTCAGCGCAAACTCGAATGAATACGAACCCTGTTCTCCATTAAAAAAAGCAGTCAAATACTCGTTGTCACCGCTGGTGGTCTCGTGGTAAAGAACAGATTCCCCGCTTACCGTCCTAAGTTCATGGCTGCCATCACCGCTGATTATTTCATTTTTATCGAAAGTAATTTTGAATAAGATCGGATCTCCCTCGTAAATACCGTAGATGACTTCCGATCCTACCGTTTCCTCGTGATTTGAAATGAGTTCATCGCTCTTCAATGAACCCTTTTCACGCGAGTACGTTACCATGAGACTTTTCGAGCTGGCCATCGGAACAGAGAAGATTTCCGCTGACACCATCGGATACTCTTCAAATTCAGGAATATAAATTTCCGCATCAAGCTCCTGCTCTGCCTGCTCTTCGATATTTTCAACTGATTGGGATGCTTCTGACGAACAGGCAGCGAGAATCAGGAATGGCAATAAAAATAATAAGTATGTTTGTTTTTTCAATGGATCGACCTCCAGTTTTATTATGAAATCTAACTTAGTGTAAAAAGCTATTTTTAAAATTGAAATCTTGCTGCGAGAATTAATTACATTTTAAATTCAAGCTCGAACTCAGGCTTATCTTCATCATAAGTTAACCGCTCGCTGCCAATCTTCTCATAGAATTCAATAGACTGTTTGCTCGCGTTCCATTGAAGCCAGGTCGCACCGACTGATTTGCACCATTCGGCAGTTACATCCATTAGCTTGCGGGCAATTCCGGTTCGTCTATACTCAGGTAAAACATAGAGATCATGAAGCCGGCAAATCTTTTTACCAAGCCGCAGGTGGACACCATAATCTTGAGCCAGCCCATAACCTATCACTCGCTCTTTATGGATGGCTCCGATGAATAAGTAATCAGTGTTCTGAACAATATCAACAAAACGCCGGTAAAAATCCTCTTCCTCGACTTTCCCCATTCCCCTTAATAAAATTGCAGCATTTTGAAATTCATCTTTTTGGATTCTGCGTATTTCCATTCTTTGTCCCCCCTTTTCATCAGCATGCAGCTGCTGGTATTGTTCTAGAAAATGCTACCTTTTTTGCATTTCTATCCGCTCAAGAACCCATTTATTTTATCTCTATTTAATTAATTCTATAACCTGCTATAAATACCCTTTGAAACATGCAGACAAGAAAAACACAGCACCGAGAAAGATATTACCTCTCCGGTGCTGTGCTGAATTGGTTTGCTTCTAATTTTTTCTTTAATTAATCCATCCCTCAAGCATCTCTTCCGACAGCTCACCTTCGTGAACTTCTTCAATCACACCGTTTTCATCGACCAGGAACGAAGCTGGCAAATTGCCGACGCTGTAGGCTTCTTTGATTGACCCGTCTTGATCGATCATCACGGGAAATGTCAGCTGGTATTGGTCGATGAATTGGCCGGCTATGAAATCGGACTGGCCCAAGTTGATGGAAATCACTTTGAATCCATTATCTTTATATTTTGAGTGCGCGCTTTCCAGTGCCGGCATCTCCCGTTTGCACGGTTCACACCAGGAACCCCAGAAATTGATGAGCGTTTTTCCTTCCAGCTCGTTGGATAAAACGAGCATATCGTCCGCCACAGTCTCACCGGCAAAATTTGGTGCTAGTTCCCCCTTCGAAGTCATGGCCGTTTCCGCTTCTTCCTTCATACTTTCGTAAGCTGCGTAAAAGACCATCGCCGCAAGCAGTCCTAACACCGAGACTCTGTAGATCATGCGTTTCTTTTTCTTATTCATCCGCTGTCCGCCTCTGTTCATCTATTTGTAAAATTCTATGGAAATTATGGGAATATTCGTTAACTCTCTCGTGCTAGAATAGCATAGAGGTGTTGACTTTGGAAAATATCACTATTTGGGTCGCGCTGGCCGGCGGATTTCTAGCCTTCATATCCCCTTGCTGCCTTCCTTTATACCCTTCTTTTGTTTCTTATATAACCGGTGTTTCCGTAAATGAATTAAAGGAAAATAAACAAGCTTCCTTCAGAAAAAAGGTTTTAATCCACTCAATTTTCTTTTCTCTCGGATTTTCTGTCATTTATTACGTACTCGGCTTTTCTTTGAGCACAATCGGCGGCTTGTTCACCAAAAATGAAACGCTTATCCAGATGCTTGGCGGAATCTTCCTGGTGTTCATGGGTTTATTTTTAATGGGCATCATCAAGCCTGAGTTCATGTTTAAGGAAAAGCGCATAAAACATGAAAAAAAACCGGCCAGCTATTTGAATTCCTTTGTGGTCGGCTTCGTCTTCTCGGCCGGCTGGACGCCGTGCATCGGACCGATTTTCGGCGCGATCCTCACATACGGCAGTCTGGTTAATCCCGCACACACGCTTGCGGTCGTCACTGCCTATTCGCTTGGCTTCTGCGTCCCTTTTATCATCATGGCATTTTTCATCGGCAAGACGCGTTTCATCCTGAAATATTCGTCTGCTCTGATGAAATTCGGCGGTGCGATCATCGTTGTGATGGGCGTCATGATTTACTTCGACAAAATGCTTTATTTGAACATCTGGACAGCAGAACTGCAGTATTTCCTCGAGTCATTGCTGACTTGATGGAATGATGGATGGATAAAACCTTTGCGAACGCAAAGGTTCCTTTAAAAGACTGGAGTTTTTCGCGGCTGCGAAAAACATCCGCTCTTGCTTTTTCTCGTTTCGGCGGCTTGATGAGGTTTTGAGGCGTTTTACCCGTTGTTTTGGTCGTTGCTGTGGGAGTTTTTTATTTTGAAGAGACTTGTGATGTAAATAAGAGCCCTTTTCCAGTTAAAAGAGTTGGAGTAGAAGGCGATTCAGCTTGAATCACTGTCAATAAGATGTGAATTTAAATTCTGCATTTCCATATTTTGGACTTACTTTCCAAATTTACTCAAATACTTTCCAATTCACCCGAAATACTTTCCAGTTTGGCATAAATACTTTCTAATTAGACTAAAATACTTTCCAGTTCGTTATGACTCACTCTTTTCATAAAAACAGCCCGCCAAGAACCTAAAGTTCCCGGCGGGCTTTCATTTCCATTACTATGCATCTGCCGGCTCTATCCAGCTGTCCAAAAACTCGCTCTGGTCCCCGTCAAAATAATCTTCGAAGAACGTTCTGAAGTCTTCGCTGTCCACCGTTTTAAATTGGAATGCCGCGTAATAATCCGATAAAAATTCCAATGCTTTTTCGCGACCGCCATTGGCATCGAAAAACTCCTTCAGCATCAAGGGTCCTTTACCGTAGACCGTCGAGTAATAAGCGGACTCTTCAAATTCATCCAGCGGAAGGTTGACGTATTTCTCAGGCGGATGGCTGGCCTGGCTCAACGATGCATCCCCAAAACCGCTGTCCGTATCGCCGTTGCGTTCGCTGATGAACAGTGCCGTGACGAATTCCGCCACACTCTCATCCAGCCAGGCATCTTCGAACGGATCGTTGGTCACCAGGAAATAAAACCATTGATGCGCAATCTCATGGACAAGTATGGGTTCCATCGCTTCCCGTTCCGTCGCCACTTCGATGACGTTGGGGTATTCCATATAACCGTCGTTCGCAATGATATCCAGTTCACCGAATGGATTATCGGCGATTTCCTTTTCGAAATAGCTGTATGTTTCTTCCGCCAATGCAATCGTTTCTTCCAGCAAGTCAACATCTGCCGGCATAAACACCCGCAAGTCTGTGTCACCCGCTTGCGCCGTTCCGGTTTTCCATTCTTCCGGATCCATAAAGGCGATGTAAAAATCTTTAAAATTGACGCCTTCCAGTTCGCCCGATGCAGAAGCCTCGATCGCTCCGTCGTCCGCCGAACTGGCCACCAGATATTCATCAGGCAATTGGTAGCTGACGGTGTAATTTCCGTAGCCGGTGTCATAGGATTCACCTTTCGGGTCGTAATCTTCAATGTCCCAGCCGTTATCGTAAACGGCGAGCATCGGGTACCAATGCGCGAGATAGAAATTGTTATCTACCTGAGCAAGGCGCATGCCGTCTTCCGGTACTTTGAGGCTGTAGTCGATTACCACTTCCACAGCGTCGCCCGTTTCCAGCTCTGTATCCAATTGAAGCATCAATTCATTATTGTCCAATGTGAAATCGGCCGGCTCCCCGTTGATCAATACATTAATAAGCTCGACTTCTGCCTGGTGATCCCGATAAGAATAGGTTTCCACTGCATTCATCGCGTTCGGTACGAGATAGAAGCCAATTTCCTCCCAGGCATCATCGGAATCATTCGTCACTTCGATCACAGACGAAACCTTGAACAGCCCCTCCTCGTCCATTTCAAGATCCAAATCGTAATTGGCATTCGTGCCCTCGGGTTTGCCGTCCGAAACCTGCATTTCGGGTTCGTCCGAAAAGAAAGCAATCATTAAAACCACTGTGCTGATCAATGCAATGACGCCAGCTGCCACCCATCCTTTTTTCTTCATAAGCCATCCCCCGTTGTATATTCTTCATTTATTCCAATAAATCCAGCTGCATGCCGGAAATAAAATCTCCTTTTTTATCCATTTACAAGTCTATCATCTACGGGGTATCCAGGTCATTCGCCGTCCCGTAAACATGCAATAAAAATAGATGTTGACAAAGTATGGAAACGGGCGTATTTTTGAGCTTATCACATACCTTTTATTCGCTGAATCAGTAATGAGCGGGGGAACCAATTCGGATAGCAGCCGCTATCCTGGGGTGAATCTTACATTTGTAAGAAGGGATACTCTTAGTCCCTAATCCGACAGCTAACCTCGTAAGCGTTGACTCCATTAAGAGAAAGGCCGTAGGTTCACCCCTAAGACCATTCTATTTAAGATGGTCTTTTTTGTTTGGCTTAAAAAGCCTAACGCAACAAGAAGGTTCACGAATAACAGTTACTGATGTGAAAATCACAGATGAGGAAGTGCACGGCATGAGCAGTGGCAGTAAAAAGAGGATTAAGATCTCACCTCCTCTTTTGATTTCAGGGAGCTTTTTCGTATTAATTGTAATTGGCACGATTTTATTGAAATTACCCCTTGCGACCACTGCCCCGATTTCCTGGACAGACGCATTGTTTGTGGCGACTTCTGCAACGACGGTAACAGGGTTGAGCGTGTTCGACCCCGGCACCGTTTTGACCGGTTTTGGAGAAGGAGTTTTGCTGGTGCTGATCCAGTTTGGTGGCATCGGCCTCATGACGTTTGCCGTTGCCATCCTGATGATGTTCAAAAAGAAAATCGGCATTCAAAACCGGCTGTATCTGCAGGAGGCATTTTCCCAAAACACCTTTGGGGGCATTATCCGCCTGGTCAAGTACATCCTGTTGTTCGTTTTTTCAGTTGAAGCGATCGGCATCGTCTTGTTGACGGCTTACTGGATTCCCGATTACGGCGTAAAAGAATCCCTGCATTTAAGCATATTCCATGTCATATCCGCTTTTAATAACGCCGGTTTCTCGCTGTTTCCTGATAACCTGATGAGTCACCAAACAGATCCGCTGGTGCTGTTTCTCTTGTCTGCATTGTTCATCATTGGCGGCATCGGCTTTACCGTTGTGGTCGATCTGTTTCAGAAGAAAACATTCCGGCAATGGTCGCTTCATACCAAATTGATGGTGATCGGGACACTGGTGCTCAATCTATTTGCGACAATCATCGTTTTTTTCCTGGAACATGACAACCCCGAGACAATCGGCGGCATGTCGTTGTTCGAACAGCTTTTTGCGTCTTATTTTACCGGAGTGACTCCGCGGACAGCCGGTTTCAATGTAGTGGATTACAGTGTAATGGAAGATCCGACGCTCCTGTTCACCATGATTCTGATGTTTATCGGAGGCGGCAGCGCTTCTACGGCATCCGGCATCAAGCTGACGACGTTCATCGTTGTCGTGCTTGCAACGGTTTCCTTTCTTCGGTCTGAGCGGGAACCGGAGATTTTCGGCCGCTCGATCCGGCTTGAAATCACATTGCGTTCACTGGCCATCACCACCATCAGCGTGCTGACGGTCTGGCTGTTCATCTTTCTGCTGACGATTTCCGAAACCATTCCTTTCCTGCCGCTCGCATTTGAAGTGGTGTCGGCTTTCGGGACAGTCGGCTTATCGATGGGAGTAACGGGTCAGCTGAGTGATCTCGGCGAAGTCATGCTTTGTATCCTGATGTTCATCGGCCGGGTCGGTCCGCTCACCTTGTTCTTTTTATTGCTTAAGAAGAAGAAACAGCATTTCAGATATCCGTATGACCAAGTTTTTACAGGATGACAATAAAACCTGGGGCGATGAATTGACAAAGCGGGACCGCTTGCATAGAATAAGGACAAGCTTTTGTATGATCATGGGAGAAGGCGCCGGGAGCGGCGTCGCCTGAGTACAGCCGAGCTGAGCATAGCAGAGTAAATCGTCGAACAGGAAAAGTAGCGCACAGCAGCCTCTCAAAGAGAGCCGGTGGCAGGTGGAAACCGGTGGGACTAATGCGTGAATGGGCCTGTGAGAGATGTCCTGAAAATTGAGTAGGGACATCCGTTTCCCCCGCGTTACTGGGGGCCAAGTGAAAGCTGCAATAGCTTTAACATGAGGTGGCACCGCGGTCAATCCGTCCTCTGTAAGGAACAGTCCTGTTCTTTGCAGAGGGCTTTTTTTATTGGCCGGCGTTGCCGAACCGAGACCAGAGGAGATGAGCAGAGATGGAGATCAGAAAAATTGAAGGAGATTTACTGACGCCGATTGCCGTATTTAACCGGCTGAAGGGCCCGAGAAAGTTTTTACTGGAAAGTTCGCTTAAAACGTCGCTTACCGGCCGCTATTCGTTTATCGGCGCCGATCCGGTTAAGTCTTTTATCGGCGAGAAAGAGCAGTTGATGGAAATCAACCACAGAACCGGCGAAGAAACGTTCCACCAGGGAAAGCCGCTGGAAATATTGAAGAATCTGGTGCCGACCGATCGTGAGTCGATTGAAGGATTGCCGTTTACCGGCGGCGCGCTTGGATATATCGGCTACGATGCCATTGCAGCATACGAGCCTGTTGAGGCAGCACGCGTGAACAGCCTGCAAATGCCGGATATCCATTTGCACGATTACCAGACCATTGTAATATTCGACCACGTAAAGCATGACGTAACAATAGTGTCTACTGAAGGCAAAACCGAAGAAGTCGCAGCACAACTACATGATACGGAACAGCCGGCTGGCTCCGAATCGCAGTCGCCACTTGCTTTCCGGTCAACAACGGATGCCGACAGTTTCAAACAGAAAGTGAAGTTGGCCAAAAAACATATCGAAAACGGCGATGTGTTTCAAATTGTATTATCGCAGCGACTGTCCGCTGACTACAAAGGAGACTCTTTCAACCTCTACCGAAAATTGCGCAAGCAAAACCCGTCTCCATATCAGTTTTACATCGATTTCACGGATTATGCTGTGGTCGGGGCGTCGCCTGAGAGTTTATTGACCCTGCGGGGTGGCCATATGGTGACCAATCCGATTGCCGGCACACGAAAACGCGGACGGACCGAAGAGGAAGACGAGCATCTGGCCGCAGATCTGGAGCAGGATGAAAAAGAACGTGCAGAACATCAGATGCTGGTCGATCTCAGCCGCAATGACGTCGGCCGTGTAGCTGCCATCGGTTCGGTGAAAATACCGAAATATATGAAAATCGAACGTTACCAGCATGTCATGCATCTGGTATCGGAAGTCACCGGCGAACTCGGTGGTGATATGCATCCACTCGATGCACTTGTTTCCTGTCTGCCGGCGGGAACGGTGTCCGGAGCACCCAAAGTCCGCGCCATGCAGTTGATCCAGCAATTCGAAGAAGAACGAAGAGGCGTCTACGGCGGAGCCATCGGTTACCTTGGCAACAACGGGAACCTCGACATGGCGCTCGCCATCCGAACGTTCGTCGTCAAAGACGGCCAAGTCCATGTCCAGGCAGGTGCCGGCATCGTTTACGACTCAATTCCCCAGGCGGAATTCGAAGAGACGTTGCACAAAGCCCGTTCGCTGACGGAGGTGTTCGGATGATTCTCCTGATCGATCATTTCGATTCATTTACTTATAATATTTATCAGGCCGTTTCTCTATTGGGACGCGAAGTTGAAGTTGTGCGCTACGGCGTGCTGACGGCTGAGGAAATTCTTGAGCGGGAACCCGAAGCCATCATTCTGTCCCCTGGACCGGGGCATCCCGATGCAGCCCCGGAATCGATCCGGCTGATCCAGCTTGCCGGCGACAGGGTTCCCCTGCTTGGCATCTGCCTCGGCCACCAATTGATCGGTGCTGCTTTCGGCGGAACAATTACGCATGCACCGGTCATCCGCCACGGAAAAGTATCTGCCATTTCGCACGACAATCAAGGTATGTTTTCGGAAATGGCAGCTCCGCTCCCTGCGATGCGCTATCATTCGCTGGTGATCGAGGCGGGTTCGCTTCCTTCGTGTCTGGAAGTTCAAGCCGTTTCCGAAGATGATGGAATGATCATGGCCGTAAAACATACCAATTATCCGATTTACGGCATCCAGTTTCATCCGGAGTCGATTGGGACTCCGGACGGAGACAAATTGATGGAAGGATTTTTGAATAGGATATGAAAATAAAAAGCGGAATTCCTGCACCATGTGAGTGGATGGGAATTCCGCTTTTTTGTCTCTGCTTATATGCTGCACTATCATCTGCTAAATTTCATTGCCTTTGACTCCCTCATCTTCTGTAAAAAAGTTAACTATCCTTCGAACGGCAAAGGCTGCGTCCCATCTATATCCATAAAGTTATATTTTCTTGCCAGTTCAGCCACCATCAATGCGTCGCCAGCGAAATTGGAGACCTCAGAGTCCGTCGCCAATGCCACAACTGCACGTCCTACATAAGCTGTGGTTTCCGTAGTTCCGTCCTTTGGCCCAAAACCAGCATCTCTAACCCGCTCCGTCCGCATCCATCCTGGACAAACAGCAACTGCAGAAATACCGAATTCCTTCAATTCCTGTGCCATGCCAAGAGTCATTCGATTGATGGCATTCATCGCTAAATCGTAATATAAATTGCCAGATATTTTGTTTTTGACAAAGAATGTGATGTTTACAATTAACCCTTTTTGATGCTGCTCCATTAAAGGCACAGCATATCGAGTCGTAAGCAAATAAGCTTGCGGTCCAGCACCTATCATCGCATCCCAATGTTCTGATGGCCTTTCCCAAAAATGCCGGCCATCGCCAGCAGGCAGAGAATCTTCGGAGCCACCGAATACACTATTGACTAAGATGTCGATTCGGCCGTGTTCCAATTCAATTTGCTCAAACAAGCTTTTCACATCGTGCTCCCTTGTATGATCACATTGAAAAGCGATGCCTTTACCTCCTCTTGAAGTAACACCTTCGGCAGTTTCCTCAATCGTTTCTGACCGATTATCGGTTGTAGACCCTTTTACACTTCGCCCTGTGACATATACCGTTGCTCCTGCACTGCCCAGTTCGAAGGCTATCCCTCTTCCCGCGCCTCGGGATGCACCAGTCACTACAGCGATCTTCCCTTGTAATGGTTTCATATTCTTCCCCCTCCCTTACCCGCCGCAATTTTAAATTAAGGACATTTTTAAATGCAGTTGTTGTTAACAAGCCAATTTTCGAATTTGATTTTCATTGAATTTTATTCTGAAAGTGAAATCACTTCATGCTCTTCTTAACATTTTCCGGAATCATCACAACCGCAGTCGACAGATCAACCGGCGAAAATCCGGGGTCAATGCACTCCTGCCAGTAAGCCATATGCTTTTCGTCAATCCAGTGAGTCGACGTTTCCACTTCCTGACCGCCCTCGCCCTGGATTGAATACCAATAGAGATACTCACTGCCGTCGAGCGTTTCACGGAAAATCGTCTCGACATACATTTTTTCGCCCTCTAAGGTAACCAAAACATCTTTCATATTGTCATTCAGAAAGGCCAGCCATTCATCTACAACAGCTGACTTTCCATCTTTTACACGAAATCTTGTTAATTCTATATTCATTTATGATTCTCCAATCTCATTTATTCGAATAAATCGTTATTTGAATAAATCGTTATTTGAATATGGCATCAATCTTTTCTCTGTCGTAATCGAGGATCCAATCGTTATATTGTTCGTATAAAAAACGGATACCTTCTTTATCCGCAGCGATGATATCGCATCCCCGATCATCGTAGAGATGGTAAATCAGTTGCTGGGATACATTAATCAAATAAATCCGGGCGTCACTCCCCTGGTAGTTAGTAATCTTCGAAGGGTGACCAAAATCCTGGTAGCAGATAGCCTGCAATAATTGCGGGTAGCGAATATCCTTTTTGCGGCAGGCATAGCTGAAGCGGTGAGTCGTGATGTCACCTTCATCGAATTCTGATAGTTCGATACCTTTCAACTGTAACTTATATAAGGCCTGTTGTTGCTTGATGTATTTCTTATAAACATTTAAAGGCTTTTTGCGAATAAAAGAAGTGTTTCGCCATGTAATCAGGTCTGTCACGAACAGGATTTCATCGTCTTCATCGAAGGCCGCGCCGAACAAAGCTGTGGCCCGCTCGAAAGCCTGCGTTAAATAGCCAGGTTCAGTATAAGATAGTTTTGGATTGGAAATCTCGAAGCGAATCCCCGGTTCCCACACATAAAACAGAGCTGGCGCAAGTTCGATTCCATTAAAAGATTTGTCCAAAAATAATTGCAGTTTGTCAGCCATTGGATTCCTCCGCTTTTCTATAGGTTACACTTAGTATTACTCCACTTTTAAGATGCTCAAATGATCTGTTGTCGCAATCAGATCAATCTTCTTGTCGTCCTTTTGGTAAATTGGCGTGAGTTCTCCTTCTACCTGCTCCCAGCCATCCAGCTTCATTGCCAATTGATAACTCCAGGGAATTCCGTTGTCACCGGAAGCTTTCGGCCACTCGTAATTCTTTCCGAATTCGTTTTCTTCAACGAGTGTGGCGCTTTGAGGAACCGGAAAATCCAGTAACTTCGCGTCTGCTTTGTAACTTGTAGTAAGTACAATAGCTGAAATACCACCTATCATGAACAAAGCGCTTAAGGTGATTGGCCATATGAATTTTTTTTATGAAGATTCTCCTTGTGATTAAAGTTTTTCTCCACGGAAAAAATCTTTCCTATTATTTAAACTCTGCCCTTTCACCAAATGTTTCAATTTCTTCATACTTACAATATACAGATTGTGGAAAAATAAAACCATCTACAATCTTATAAGCCATTCGACTTCCACCGTATCTTTGTGTACACTTAATAAGAACATATGTTTTCTTTTTGAACGCATAAAGGGGGAATCCGGATGAGTAAAAATGTTTTTTTAGAAACGTGGAAGTTGGATAGTCTATTCAAAGGTTTTGGCGATTCATTGGAGCTGCTTGAATTGATGGCCCAGACAAAACTTGGCATTGAGGAATGCACGGAGAGGATTATTGCGCTGAATTTGTCTACTGGCCAATCCAACGAGAAATTAATCGCCATCGTACTCCGGGATATGGGCTGCATTCAAAACGCTGTATCACAAATTAGTTCGTTTATCGTTTGCCTGCTTGCTGAAAAACCGGCAAATCAAAAAGCGATCTCCCTGCAAGGTCAGATTTCCTCAATTAAAGCAGATCACAGTTCTTTGGTTCAACGTTTTCAAAAGAAGGTTGCAGAAATGGAACCGTCCCTTTGGAACACACTGATAAATACAGAAAGCTTACAGGATTATCGTTTTATTTTAGAAGAGTGGCGGGAAAATGCGAATTCCGGTTTATCTGTCGAAGAAGAAAAGCTGATTTCCAATCTGATGGTTGATGGTTACCATGCCTGGAATGATTTATACCGATCCATCATTAATAATTTGCGGGTAACGATTGATGTCGATGACAGAGAACAAGAATTTTCTATTGGTCAGGCAACTAATTTACGGTCACGTACTGATCAGACAATCCGAAAAAACGCTTTTATTGCTTTAGAAAACACTTGGACGAACCAGCAAGAGACGATGGCCAGGATATTGAATCATATTACCGGCTTCCGTCTGCAGGTTGATCAAAAGCGAGGAAAATCGAACAGCCTGGAGCAGTCATTAAAAGATAATCGGATGAGTGAAGCGACTTTGCGAGCCATGTGGCAGGTTGTCGCCCGCCATAAACCAGCGTTTGTCGATTACCTGGACCATAAAGCACAGCTGGACGGACACGACCAAATGCCTTCCTATGATTTTTGGGCACCTTACTCAGAAAAGAAAACATCCATCGATTATCAGAATGGTGCGGAGTTTCTTCTGGAGCAATTTCGTCAGTTCGGACCGGAATTGGAAGGCTTCGCTCGGACTGCGTTTAAAAAGGGCTGGGTCGAAGCGGAAAACAGACCAGGAAAATCAGCGCTTGCTTTTTGTGCAGGCTTTCCGCTGTCGGAGGAATCCCGCGTATTCCTGACATTTGACGGCTCAATGACCAGCCTCCTGACTTTGGCTCACGAATTAGGCCACGCCTTCCATAACCATTCGTTGAAATCAGTCGCCCCCTTAAACCAGAAATATGGCATGAGCACTGCCGAAACAGCTTCCACTTTTGCTGAAATGATTGTCTTGGACGCGGCGATTGAGCAAGCGGAAGATCGAAATGAAAAGCTTCAGCTGCTCGATGAAAAAATAAAACGCAGCGTCATGAATTTCATGAATCTGCATTCCAGATTTCTTTTTGAAGAAAGACTGTATGAAGCGCGTAAACAAGGAATGGTATCAGCAGATCGCCTGAATCGGATGATGGAAGATGCCCTTAATGAAGCCTATGCCGGTTCCATGAGCCATTTACCTGTTCATTCCTGGATTTCAACGCCTCATTTCTATATCACTTCTTCTCCTTTCTACAATTTCCCTTATACATTCGGCTATCTCTTTGCCGTCAGTATTTATGCAAAAGCCAAGGAACAAGGCAAAGATTTTGAGAAGAATTATTTAGCGTTGCTGCGTGATTCGGGAAGCATGAATGTGGAAGATTTGGCAATGAAACATCTTGGGGAAGATATTACGCAGGAAAGTTTTTGGGAAAAAGGGATGGCTCTTTGCCTGAAGGATGTAGAGGAGTTTATACGGCTTTCGTCGAAGAGTCTTGTGAGTCAATAACCACTGCCCTGACAGTTTTCAATGGGCACCTTGAAGATTGGAAAATAGAAAAATATGCCGTTTTCCAACGGCATATTTTTTATGGATTCATTTAATTTTTCGTAGCAAAAACTCTTTTCATTCGTTGCTCACCAAAAGATTTCCGGTTTCGACATCAAAAATCTTATATTGAATTTCAAATACGTGATCTTTCGATACTGTTACTTCACAATAATAAGGGATGTCCAGCCCATAGGCATCTAGACCGGGAACGTCTGGAAAAGAAAAATATTCATCTGCATCCACCATATGTAAAGTCGCATCAGCAGAACGGCCGGATGTCGAAATTTCAATCCTGCATTCACCTTCGACCACATCGTATTGCTTCAAAACCATATATTTAAGGCTGGGAAGAGTCATTGTTAAAAGAAGAATTCCTAACAAAAAAATTCCTATCAACTGAATCGACCTCAGAAACTTGAACTTCCTGGTCATGTACATATAGATAAAACCACCCGGTGCTGCTATAGCAAACAGCAATCCAAACGCCAGCAGTAAATAATACAATTTCTCACATCCCCCGTTATAAATAAAACCCTTTGCTTATTACGGAAAAGCGACTGATTGGTTTCGTTTATATAAATCCAGGTGAACGTTTTAAGAAAAGGTGAAACTAATTTGATTTATAAAAAAGACTTTACAGACTCCTATTATCTATAATTAAATCAAAAAAATATGAATCTCATACTCTTTCACTTCTTCTGCACAATCAATACATACAATGATTCTGAAGGAAATACTTTTTCGACTATACGGAAACCGGCGTCCTTCATTTCCTGTTCCATCCCTGCCAAGGAAATTCTCGGGGCTTTATGGGATGATTCCACTTTGGGCTCAAGCTCGATACAGATTAAATGGCCGCCATCTTTCAACACATTTTTTATTTGCGTTAACGTTTGGTCCAATGGCTTGATTTCGTGCAATACCAATGAGGCAATCACCAAATCGATTGATTCATCAGGCACCGGTATATCCGAACCATCTGTGTGAACAGGAATGATGTTTTGAACTTCCGCGTGCAGAGCTTTCGTTTTTATGACCTCCAGCATTTCAGCATCCATATCCAGCGCATATACGTTAGCCGCCACTGCTTTCGCCGCCGGAATGGTAAAATAACCGGTTCCCGCTCCAAAATCCAATACAGTATCCGTTTCCTTAATCGGAATCAGGCTCAATAATTTTTCTGGAGACAAGTCATCTTTTCGTGCGGGATTCTCCAGATAAGTCATTTTCCCATGAGACCCGTGCTTACTATGTGATTTGCAATGTTTCTCGTGCATTTCGTTTCCTCCTCTTACTGATCTTTTCAGCTGAATTTCTCTTCGATCATCGCGGCATTGATGCTGATGGCGGCCATGCTTCCTTCCGCAGCCGCAAAAATTAACTGGGACGCGCCGGCCAATGAAACATCTCCGCAGGCATAAACGCCTTCAATATTCGTCCGTTTCATCTCGTCGCTTTCCACTCCGCCACGGTCATTGAGTTTACAGCCCAGCGATGATGCGACATCCGAAGCCAGCGTCCATTCCGGTGTTATGAATCCGCCTTCCCGCGAAATCGCTCCTCCATCTTCGAAAAGAATTTCCGTCAATTTGCCGTTCTCACCGTTTAACGCGCGGATCTTTTCTTCGTAAACCCGAATGCCCCTGCTTTCCAGCAGACTTTTCTCTTCTGAAAGCAACTGCCGCCCATTTGTGCAATAAATTAAATCATCTGTCCAGTTCGACGCCACCTTCACCATATGCGATGCCGCTTCGTTATCTGAAATGACAGCCAGTGCCTTGTCCCGCATTTCCCAGCCATCGCAGAACGGGCAGCTGAACAGGCTTTTTCCGTAAAACTCTTTCACTCGTTTCACATCTGGCAAAATTTCTTTAAAGCCTATTGCCAGAATGATACGTTTTGCTTGGAATAACGTTCCATCTTCTGCTTCAAGATTGAACAGCTCATCTTCCTTGTTAACACGCACGACTCGCTGTTTCTGAATTTCAACGTCCGGGTACTTCGCCAATTCTTCATGGCCGATCCGTTTGAATTCCTGCGGATCGACGCCATCCCGTGTGATGAATCCATGCGATTCCGAAACTACCGCATTGCGTGGTTTATTGTCATCGAACAGGACGGTTTTCCGCCGCGATCTCCCCAGCACGAGCGAGGCATTCAGCCCCGCCGGCCCTCCGCCGATTACTGCACAATCGAGTATCATTCCACTCACTCCTTTTTATTGAAATTAATTCTGGACACCGGCCTGCTTGTCTTCCGCCATTTTCACAATATCAATCAGCAGCTTGCTCTCGAGCTCCTGCTTCATATTGTCTTCTGCCTGCCGCATCACGTTTTCAATAAGGCAGCCTTCATGATGGATCGAGCACTCGAATAAATTCGTGTCTCCTTCAATCGATTTGATGATATCGAGGAATGAAATTTCCTTTTTGCCTCTTGAAATTTTATAACCGCCTTTAACACCGGGAGTCGATTCAATCAGCCCGGATTTCGTCAGCTTGGTCAAAATTTTCGATAGATATGTCGGTGACAGCTTCTGCATCGCAGCCAATTCCTGAACCCCTATCGGTTCCCCGTCAGACTGGCGCATGATATGGACCATCGTGTGCAAAGCGTAGTTCGTCGCGTTTGAATATTTCATGATAACCTCCTGTGAGATTTATTCGCAGATATTAAAGACTCTATTTGTCTTTAATTAAATTTATCATATGCTTCAGCAAATATCAATTGCTCTGCACCTAATGAGTTCCGTTTCCTATTACAAAACACTAGTTTGACTAGCAATTTACATCTCAAATTATTTAGTTAGTTGCTTCTGTATTTGTAATAAAAACAAACTAGGTTCAATCATGAATCGACTGAACCTTTTAAAACACTTTAAATATCGGGATTATAACTACTGATATAAAATTTAATCTAATAAGTCTCCTACAATTTTTTGCATCTTCGCTTGTATTTCTTCTACTTTTTCAGATTCCTCATCAGTGAAGTTTATTTTGGTTTCATCTTCCATCCCTTTTAGTATTTCCGTCTGTTCTTCCAGCAGGCGTGAAAATTCCGCAAAATCTTCCTCGGAAAGATTCTGTTCCAGTATTTGTAGCTGCCCTTCTATTGCTGTCATTCCTTCGCTAGTCACTTCCTCTTCCGGATAAGCTTCTTTTAGCGTTTCTTCGGTAACAAAAACTTGGGTAAATAAAGACTCAGCTGCATCTGCCAAAGAAGAACCACCCAGTGACCATACCGCCGCGGCAATCATGGCGGAAGCGACTAATCCTATTATCCACTTTGGAGCTTTCCTTTTTTTATTCTTGTCCTTCAACTCTGCCTGATCCACCCCTAATTCAATTCTTTGGTGAAGTTTTTCTTTGGGCACTTTTATGTGATCGACTTCTTCTTTCACTTTATTGTTCATAAATATCTTCCTCCTTCATCTGATATCTCATTTTATGTAAGGCACGATATAAGACGGATTTGATCGAACCTGCAGGCATCTCCATAATGGTTGAAATCTCAGTGAACGTATGACCGTGGTAATATTTCAAAAGAATAATGCCTTTTTCTCTTTCGGTTAAATCGTCCAGTAAGCTTCTCAGCGTTAAAGACAATGGAATGTTTTCGTCTTGCCTCTCAATAGATTCATGATATTCGGGTTGCAACTGGACAATCTTCTTTTTGCTTCTCAGTAAGTCGATGGAGGCGTTTATCGTAATTTTGATGAGCCAGGTCTTAAAATACTCCGGTTCTTTCAATGAACTAATTCGACTGAATGCTCTGGCAGCTGTTTCTTGAGCAACATCCAATGCATCATTTTCGTTTTTCACATAGACATAAGCCGTGCGGTATATAGCGTCTTCATATTCTTCAATAAGTGCCATAAAGGCCAATTTATCGCCCTTTCGTGCTTTTTTCACAAGTTTTTGCACATCATTTTCGCTCCCTTTTTATTGCTATACGTGTATTAGACGGTCAAGTAGAACATTCGGCTTCAACACTGTTCATAATTAAAATAAAAAGAAGCAGCTCGTCGCCAAGCCGCTCCTTCCCATTTAACATCTCACATATCTCCGCTTAAAGCCCAATCGATCTTTTTGCATCGCTTTCTCGATGGTTTCGGCAGAGTTCAAAAAACTGCTTTTTTTCCCTTCACGTTTCATTTCAACGGGACCGATCTGCTGTGCCGTTTTCAGCGCTTTTTCGGTCAATGGCTTATACGATACGCCAACGGTCCCGACAAAATTATTCATTGCGGACTTTGTGCGTTCCGGAGCATCGTGAATCGTGTCTTTCACAAGATCCAGCATTTCAGACAGCTTGCTCTCCGAAAACTCTTCGTCTTTTCGGCTGCCGAGCAGCCAGCAATAGCAGCTCCATCCGGCTGACATCCGCAGCTCATCTCCGCTCGCAATCCATTTGTCTGCAACTTCCTGCGCAATATCCGATTCTGCCAAAGTCACTGCCACCACGTAATCAGAAATCATATAGAAATACGCCGAATCCAGCCAGCGGTCGTAATCCTCTGCCGTCATCGCTTTTGGATCTGCAATGATGCCTGCGAAATACATCGCATCATAATTGCCCGTCGCGTATAACTCTTCCGCCAAGTCCTGATTGATTTTTATCTTTTTCGCCATCGGTTTCATAGTACCTGTCGCCACGCCAAAAAGCGGTTCATGGGCACCGTTTGAAAGATACATTTTTTTCATGCGTTCCTTGCCAAGCATCTCGAGTTCCTGCATTACTGTTTGAGAGTCCATTGCTGTGCGCTCCCTTTCCGATCTGCAGCGACTAATGCTAAAATTATGCCGCTTAACAGCATCAGATAATTGTTGCTCTTTATGTACGATACCATTTGAAGCATCCTCTTTCGACGGCACTCTTAGCCCTGGAGGGAAGCTAATTTTTTATTCCGCAAGTATGCGCTTTAATTCTTCTGTCTGATCCGCAGTCAAAATAAAAAAGTCCTGGTCTTCATTTTCATCACCGGCAAGGTTGTCATTCGAAAGAATAGTGCTGCCATCTTCCTGGTACCAAACGTAGCGCCAAATTTCTGAAACACCTTCCTCCGGTATTTCCAAAGTGAAGAAAGTATCCGCTAAACCGGTTAAATCCGCGGGTTTCTCCACTTCTTTTTCTGTACTTATGATGCCTCTCAAATCCGTTATCGATTCTGCAGCCTTGATGTCAGTATGGAACTTTATCCCACTCGTTTCATCCTCTTGAAAAGGAGCCCCTACCCTGATCAGCTCTTCTTCTGACGAACAGCCTGCAAGTGTTATGGCAAGAATGGCCGTTGCAATTAACCACTTCAATTGCTTCACATGACCCGCTCCTTTCGAATTTCGCGAAATTTACTAACTATATTTTACCATATTTAGAAGTATTCCCTGAGAAGCGAATATAAAATTGCGGAAAACCGGCTAGGAAACCGGCTTAGTGCGATTCGTTTTACTGAACGCCGATATAATTCGCTGAACGCCGATTTATTTCACTGAGCGCCGATATAATCTCCTGAACGCCGATTTATTTTCCTGAGCGTTGATATAATTTCCTGAACGCCGATTTATTTTCCTGAGCGTTGATATAATTTCCTGAACGCCGATTAACAAGCAATTACACAAAATCAGCTCTTCGAAAAGCCTGTTTCAGACACTAAGCAGCCTTCATTTTCATCGACTCTCACTCAAAACCCCAATTCATCAGAAAAACGCATGCTTTTCGCAGGCGAAAAGCAAAAAAACCGAATGCCCTCATCAGCCTTCGGTTTCAAACCAAAAAATACTCTTCCTTATTATCGATACGGTAAAGTTTCACTTCTCCCCATGTGTCTGAGCGGCTGATGAAATTATATGATTCAGTCGGCGCGAGCCCTCTTGAAACGCCTTCGATCTTGCCGACAGGCTGCGCCAAGTCTTCCCCAATCCGGCAGGCATAGGCCCATTTCGTATCTTCCAGTACAAAATAGACGAAATCGCCGCGGATGCTGACAGAAAAGGTGCCTTTGTTCAGCAGGTCCGGTTCATTATAAATGGTTATCGATTTCGATTCAGGAACGATTTCCACCAACGGCTTCAGCAACGGCACAAGCCAGATTGCAGAATTCTCACCTTTGACGAGCGCCAATATTTCCAGAATATCAGGCTTATCCGGCAAATCGGTTTCGTATTTAAAAATCGGCAGACCGTTCCATCCGAATAAAACCAGCTTTTCACTCGACAGGCCCTTCCTGAATCCGCCGTAATAATAGCTGAGCCAGAATCCTTCGGGTCCCACCACAATATCTTCGATTGCATCGCCCGCATAAAACGAAGCAATAATTTCACCAGCGAGGTTCAGGACGAAGATGTTCCTTTCAAACCTGCCGCTTCTGCGCTGAACAAGAACAATCCGGTCCTGATCTATCCAACGGACGAAAGGATTGGGATCGGTAATTGGTGAAGGAATCCATTCACTGTTGATGATGAGCCAGTTTCTTCCCTTTATTGATAAATAGAGTACCAGTCCGTTTTGATCCTGCCAGTCTGCATCACGAATCGAATATTCCTTGAAACGTGAGTCGTCGCTTGAAAAAACAACTTGTTCAATCAAATGAATCGGTGTTTTAAGCATTTTCAGCACATCCTGACTTTTGCTTGGTGCTTATTTTATTCAATAAAAGTATTTGATAACCCTTGTATACCTTCACTTTTCAAGCACCGAATCACATATAAGCTTTGCTCCGCCTCGTATCTAAAAACTTTCCGCTCCAATTCCATTCCCACTTTCTCCAGCAGCCGGCACGAAGAAATATTGGCACTTTGCGTTTCCGCTACCACCGCCGGCAATTTTAAATTTTTCAACGCAAAATCGATAATCACTGATACCGTTTCAACCGCGTAGCCCTTACCCCAGCATTTCGGCAGCAATTGATAGGAAACTTCATAGTCGATTCCATTGTGATGAAGATCCAAGGAAATCAGTCCAATAAATTCTTTTGTGCTTTTCCCCTTCACCACCCAGAAATAAGAATCTGAATGAGGATCAAGCATATCTTCCAGAGTTTCTTTGAGAGAATCCGCATCCCGAATGCCGCCGAGATATTTTCTTACTTGCCGGTTTGTGAATAGCTTGGAAACATCCTCGCAATCTGACTCCTGGAACGTTGATAATGAACATCTTTCTGTTTTGAACAAACAAGATTCAGCTCCTTGCGTTTCACCAGCGACAACTCAGGCTGGCTGGTTTTTGATTTTAAAATAGTAAAAGATTTGAGCGGGCGGGAGAAAAAGCAGCGGCAGGAAGTAAACTCTCATCTCGATAAAAATGAGAATGAGGAATATGGGCAAAAACACAAAATAACTGAAAAGAATTATTTGGTGCGAGTTCTTTGCCAGTCCAAGTCCGAAAAGCAAAATAGATGGGACGATTAAAAATAACGAGCCAAATCCTAATAAAAAAATCGGCGATTGCTGTCATGCGGTTCCACCTTTCCTTTTAAGGAAACTTTATTTACTTTATTATATCTTTAAATAGACAGAAAAATCCAAATTTAGCGGAAGTGGGTTTCTGTCATCTCTGTTTCAACAGGATTTGTGCCTGACCATTTATATAATCCCTGATTTCCATCAATTGATTTTCACTAAATTCGTCTTCAAACTCCTCTCCTTCGTAAACCCTCAATGCTTTCTCGGCTATCAATGCGAAATCCCCGTGAAAATTCAGCGCTCCCCATTCACCCGCTTCCTGCTTCGAAGAAATCTTCCCTTCTTTTAAATACCAATAGACCCGAGTCAAATTGAGAATGCTGTAAATTGGATCTTGAAATATTTTCTGCAGACAATCTTCGTAATCGTCGAGTATGGAAGCGAGATAATCACTTTCCGGAACAGCAGGAAAAACTTCATGAATCGGCCGGCCCTCCAAACAAATACCCCTATGGTTCAAAATCGTAAAATGAGCAGCGAGGTCGATATCAGATTTTCCTTCTGTATCCAGACAGGCAGTCGTACCCCGCTCAGCATCCTGCTCAAACCGCTCCCGCCAATATTCGCTGAAATGAAAATCGTAAGGCGTTGGGAACTTCCATTCTTCCAATTGCCCAAGATTAAAAACACCGACTTCAACAGGATAGGGATTGTTCGACTGTTCCAGAAAGAAAGCGGCTAATTTTTTCTTCGTCTCTATCCCGATCGGTGTTTCCGTCACAACCAATAGGTCGATATCGCTCCTGGCCGGGTTAAATCCGCCCATGGCAAGTGAACCATGCAGGTAGACGCCGATAATTGGGGATTCAATTAGTGGGTGGATATCAGCGATTAAGGTATCTAGAAATTCTTTTATTTCCTCTGTAAGAACAATAGTTTCATTTCCCATAAACAATCCCCTTTCTTTCTATTAATCACTTTTTTTCTTTTTAATAATCCCTCATACTGGTTATAAAGTGAGATGGCAACTACGCTAATCCAGAAAGATAGGTGAGCTTGATGCACTCTTCAGATGACGGCCGCGAACATGCGTTGGAAGATATTTTAAATAAAGCCGAGCTGGACAGCAGCCGGGAAATTAGGGATAAAATCATGGAGACCAATCTGTACTCCGTTTATGTCCTTTCATCGGCAAAATCCGAAAAAGCACCTCATGAAGCTGTACTAATTGAACACCCTCCGGCCAGTGAACCCAAAGCATTCTTACTCCCTGTAAAAATCACTGCCTTGACTACCAAGATGGAAAGAAACCAGAAAATCATGGAAGCTGTCCAGGAACATTTTGCAAAGCCTGATTAACTGAATCAAAAGTAGACACTCATCTCCTGAAACCGTTACTGATAAACTAACCGGTTGTTCTTACCAGCCACCCACCAAAATTTTCACAGGATTTATTTCTCTATTATCAAGTTTCATGAAGCACTCGATGATTTCTGTACTGTCTATTTCCAGCTCAAAGATTTCATTTTAAGCAGCCTAAAGCTTCTCCTTTTACTATATCCAATATTTTCTTCCACCACCATTTATTTTCAGAAAATTTAACGTATAATAAAAATAATCAAAACTCCTGATAAATTACCCCAAGGATTTATCGGCTAACCGAAAGGAACATCGACCATGACTATCAGTCCAATTTAACGCTCTCCCGGATTTAAAAATCTTATTCCAAGATTAAATTCTTGGGGGAATTATTATTATGAAACTGAATAGAAACTTCAATTTACTGCTGACAGGGCAGTCTCTGGCCAATATTGGAGATATCCTGTATATCGTCAGCGTTATTTATCTGATTTTTGAATTGACAGGTTCAGCGACCGCGGCCGCATTTGTGCCTTTTACCATTACCGGTTCAATGTTCATTTCGAATACGCTGACACCGCTGCTTATGGAACGGTGGAATCTGAAGTGGCTGCTGGCCGGTTCTCAGCTGGGCAAAACGGTGTTGCTGATTGCTTTGGCTTTCTTTATGCCACAATTATCTTTAACCAATTTTGTCATCTTGTTTCTTGTAATCAGCCTGATCGCTCTGCTGGATGGCTGTGCAAATCCGGTTACTCAATCGCTGATTCCGCTTTATGTGAAGAATGAACAATTATTGAAAGCGAACGGCCTGACTGAAACTGTGACGCAATTTATCCAGACAGCCATGTGGTTTGTCGGCAGTTCACTGCTGATTTGGCTGACGGCGACTGAATTGCTGTGGATTACAGCTGGGCTCTTCTTGTTATCGAGCATCCTGTTAACACGTCTGGAAGCTGTCGCTTTTATTCCTTCCAAATCAAAAGGCAAATGGCATCAGATCAGCAAAGGCTGGAAGACCGTAACGAAAACGCCCGTGCTGATACGGATTGCATGGATGGATATTATGGAAACGATTGCCGGCACCGTATGGATTGCCGCCATTCTTTTAGTGTTTGTCAATGATGCACTTCTTGAGGATGAAAAATGGTGGGGATTCATCAACGGTTCGTTCTTTCTCGGATTGATCGGTGGAAGCCTGTTTTGTTTAAGGTTTTCCGGATGGATTGATCAGCGGCTCAGTTCTTTCATTTTCTGGGGAGCCGCTCTCAGCAGTCTGGTTACCATCTTCTTTGGCCTAAATAGTCTGCCGGTGCTGGCGCTGCTCCTTTCATTTCTGGTGGGCGTGTTCAGCCAGATCAAGAATATTCCGCAGCAGACCGTAGTGCAGACCAGCGTCCCGTCGGATCAATTGCCCACCGTCTACACGACACTTGGAGCGATTGGAACCGGTACATTCGGAATCGCTTCGCTGTTGATGGGAATTCTGGCAGATGTGTTCGGTATCCGCAGTGTCTTTATGCTATCGGGTATTTTGCTGGCTTTGGTCAGTTTGGTCGCCTATCAGGGGCGGACTCTGTTATGGAGAACGGCGCAGCAATAATTCCATAGTAAAAGGCAGCCGGAATCGAAAATTCCGGTTGCCTTTTCTTATTATTATTTTTCCACTATGCCTTCAAGCGCATCCTTCGATTTTACCTCTTCCTTTTTAATGATGGACACCGAGCCGTCCCCTTCAAGGACGATTGCTTCCACATTTTCAAAAGAACTCATGCCTTGTTGCCTCACCTTTTCTCTTAAATCCTGTTTCCGGAGCCGGTTCTTTTGCATCTGTTTTTCATTGAAATTGCCTCCGTAATATAAAAAAACCGGTGAAGCTTTTATGAAATCCGAAAACCTTTTGGATCCTGCAGCCGTTTTTGACACAAGGTATTGCAATAAAGTCAGCATTACCAGCACGGCTGCGCCATCGGCAAAAGAAACTTTATCGCTTGTGATGATGCTCGCCAAAGTCGCACCATACGTAACAGTTATGATGAAATCAAATATATTCACATTTGTAATGGACCGTTTTCCAGACATCCGCAGCAGGACAATGAGGAAGGGATAAGCTAACGCAGACATAATTACAATGCGCAGAACGCTGTTCCATCCATCAAATAATAACGTATCCAATATTTGTCCACTCCCTCTCCGTTTGTTTCACAAGGCGGGGCTTTACTCAAAAGTTACCCTTCGGCGTGTGAAATGAAACGAAAAGAGAGGATGCGTGTGGCAGCATCCTCTCTCCTTCCGCTTTTTCATTGTTCACTAATCCTTTATTGTAAAATCACTTTCTCAGTTCATCTGAAAGACCGGAGTCTTTTCCGTATTGGAACTTGCCGATTTTCTTTTCTGCGGTAGAAAAGAGGACCACCCCTTCCACATCTGCAACCTCCTCTTCTCCACCTTCTTTTTGATAGCCTACCTGTGCTGTGAATGTATATTTATTCGATGCATTTTCAGCTTCTTCGATCGTTGCATCTTTAAAGTCCAACGTATAATCATTCAAATGGGCAAAACTCTGATAAGAAGTGCCGCCTGTTCTTATAAAGGTGTCGAGTGCATTTTCCGTAAAATATTCACCATATTTTTCTTGTACATAAGCATCGAGTTCTTCATTTACTTCAACACCGTCAATTACCTTTTTATTATCTGGGTTCCACATTAATTCCATCAGTTCCTCGTCCGGTCCATTAAATTCCAGTTCCAGCACTTTTTCAATCACTTCCTTATCGGAATCTCCTGCGTCTGTTTGTGAACAGCCTGCAAGAAAAATTCCAGCGAGCAGCGTAACAAAGCTTAATAGGATTAGGATCATTCTTTTATTCAGCATGGGGTTCACTCCCTTTGATTATTCTACGGCTTCCGCCTGAAATAGTTTCAATATTCCCACATTTTTCTATTTATTCGCATTAATTACCTTGACCTCAACCGTTTAACGATGGAATAGAATACACTTAATAACATCGACTTTCGTAAAATGACTTAAAATCAAAACGCTACTTTTATCCATCTCAATCGTCTAGACCGGCAAGGAGGGGAAAACATGGATGAAGAAGTGGAAAGATTGTTTCTTGCACACAATAAAAAGGTGTACCGCTATATATACTGGCTGGTTAAAAACAAGGAGACTGCAGAGGATCTGACGCAGGATACCTTCTATAAGGCATTCAGGAATCTCCATAAGTTTCAAGGGCAGTCTTCCGAGTCGACGTGGCTGCTGAAGATTGCGCGTAATGTGACTTATGACCATTTCCGCAGAAAAGGGTTGATCAGTTTTTTGAAATGGGACAGTAAAAACGACGTGGATAGGTCGTCTTTGAGCCCGGAATCTTCAATTCTGCGCGATGAAGAGCTTGCCAAATTGTATGAGGCATTCGACCATTTGAAAAAAGATTACCGGGACGTACTGATTCTCCGCAAAGTAAACGAATGCTCCATCAAAGAGACTGCCTATATACTAGGCTGGACGGAAGCGAAGGTAAAAGCCAAGGCCGCGCGGGCGTTCGAGGCTTTGAAGCAGGAATATAACCGAAAGGACGGTTTTGTAAATGAGCCAACAAAATGAATTCGATCCCCTTTTCGAAGAAATGAAAAGCGTTGAACTTTCCGATTCCGCAAAACGCGACAGTCTTGCCGGAATACAAAAAAGACTCAACCGCAAACGGCCGCATTTCATTCCCAGCCTGGCATCTGGAATCGCCGCCGTGGCCGTCATCGTCTTTCTAGTACTTTTCGCTTCTAATTCTGCGATGTTCGAAAATATTTCCAGCGGTGGTGCCGGTGAGGACCAATTGGTATTTACCGGTTCGGGAGAGAATTGGGAGATTGAGTATGTGGTCTTGTATCAAGAAGGGGAACGGGAAAAAGATGTTGCCACTTTGACTTATATCGGAGAAGGAAACCCACCTGAAACTATTGATTATGAAGTTGGATCTTCGAGCGGGACAAATAATAGTTTGAATGAAGATAATTCCCTTGTAATAACAAGCCAGGGTGCAGGATTGAAACTTCATGAAAGCCAGGAGAATGAAGCTGTCATTAGGTGGGAAGGAAAATCAGAATCTTTTCTGCTGACTCGTGAAGAGTAAATAGATATCCTTTTTATGAGTTATGAAAATGAATGTATTTCAAAAAGAGAGCTTTCACTTGGCAAGCTCTCTTTTATGTTTACACGAACCTTTGTATTACTCAGCCGTTAAGCTCCGCTACTCTAATAGCTATGCTCGCACTCAACATTCCCAGCACAGACATTTATGTATTTCTCAACTCAATGCTCCTTTATTAATTATATCGATTACAACAATTCCCCAATACCAAAAGCTCGCCACAAAAAAGATCGTTCCAAAAACCGTGACCATTTTCGGCAGTTTTCTGTTTGTGTATATGAGGAACAACCCGATAGAAATGTGAATAATAATAAACAAGAAAAGACTAATGATCTTTCGCCTCCTGCCTTCTATTCCTGATTTTCGTATTTGCCCGCAACTTTTTTAATCCCAATAATTGCAGCGTAGGTAATGACCATTCCTGATGCGACACCAATTGTAGTTTGGATTGTCGATTCATCGTCTCCGAATATTAAACGGATTATAAAATACCCCAGAATTGCTCCCAATATTAGACCGGCTAAGGATTTTAAATCTTTTTTCATAATCACACCCCTTCCATTTACTGTAACATATCGTGGAAACGGTGGCTAAACGACCTTTTGCTCCTATGACAACAGCCATATAGTCAATAAAGGAATATTAACGAGAGTGGTTTTTCGCTTTTCGCCTGCGAAAAGCATCCATTTGTCTTTTGGGCTTGGGGTTGGTCTGCTGGATTTTAGTGTGGAAATTTTTACTCCCAACTTTGCCTCTTTTATTCCCAACTTCAGTCGATTTACTCCCAACTTTGCTGCTTTTATTCCCAACTCGCTTTTTCCGCGATTTGGCACCTCTTATTTTTATCCAGAATGAATGAAAAATGCTATCTCACGCGTAATGTGGACGCCCGAATTTAAGCCGGATTTTTTTATGCCCAACTTTGGTCGAAATATGCCCAACTTCGGCTGTTTTATGCCCAACTTCCACCGAAATACGCCCAACTTTGCCCCATTTATGCCCAACTCGCTTTTCCCACCCTCCCGGCACCCACTCCCCACAACCTTCACTCCCCAAATAACAAAAAGCGCCCGCCGTATCTACCCGGCAAGCGCTTGAAACTTCCATATTTTATTACTTTCGAAATAATCTACTTCCCAAACTTCACTCTTTGCAGTCGCAAGGAGTTCAGGACAACCGACACGGAGCTGAAAGCCATCGCGGCTCCCGCTACCCATGGTGCCAGCAAACCGATTGCAGCAATTGGGATGCCCACTGTATTGTAGGCGAATGCCCAGAACAGATTCTGTTTGATATTGCGCATTGTTTTGCGGCTCATGATGATGGCATCCGCGATGCTGTTTAAATCGCCGCGGATCAAGGTGATGTCCGCTGCTTCCATCGCCACGTCGGTGCCTGTACCGATGGCCATGCCGATATCAGCTGTCGCAAGTGCCGGCGCGTCATTGATGCCGTCGCCGACCATCGCCACTTTCTTGCCTTGCTGCTGCAGTTTCTTCACTTCGTCCGCTTTGCCTTCCGGCAGCACTTCCGCGATCACTGCGTCGACGCCGACTTCTTTGCCGATCGCCTGCGCGGTCCGCTCATTGTCGCCTGTCATCATGATTACATGGATCCCCATTTTCTGAAGGCGCGCAATCGCTCCACGCGAAGTGTCTTTAATCGTATCCGCAACAGCCACCAATCCGGCATACTCTCCGTTGACTGCAGCGAGCATTGCTGTTTTGCCGTCACTTTCCAATGCTTCCATTTCAGGCAGAACCGCTGATACATCGATGCCGTATTGCTGCATGAGTTTACGGGTTCCAACCAGAACACCTTGCCCTGAGACTGTTGCTTGAACGCCGTAACCCGGAATCGCTTCGAAAAATTGCACTTTGCCAAGTTCGATGCCTTTTTCCTGGATCCCCTCCACGATCGCTTGCGCGAGTGGATGTTCGGATTGCTTCTCAGCTGCGCCGACCAATGACAGAACGTGTTCTTCGTCTTGTCCATCAGCCAGCTTAACATCCGTCAACACCGGTTTGCCGTGCGTGACCGTACCCGTTTTATCGACAACAACTGTATCGATGCTTTGAGTCTGCTCCAAATGCTCGCCGCCTTTAAACAGGACACCCATTTCCGCTGACCGGCCGGAGCCCGCCATAATGGAAGTCGGTGTTGCAAGACCGAGCGCACATGGGCAGGCAATGACCAATACCGCAATCAGCACTTCAAGCGCTGGTGTGAAATTGCCCGGGGCAACAAGGAAATACCACACGAGGAACGTAACTAACGCGATTCCGACAACAATCGGAACGAAGATGCCAGAAATTTTATCAGCCATTCGCTGGATCGGCGCTTTTGTTCCCTGCGCGTCTTCCACCACTTTAATGATTTGCGCGAGCGCTGTATCGCGTCCCACTTTCGTCGCTTTCATTTGGATCGAACCATTGCTGTTGATCGTTGAACCGTAGAGCAGATCGCCTGCCGCTTTGTCGACCGGCAAACTTTCTCCAGTCAGCATGGATTCATCGACTGCCGTAGTTCCTTCCAGCACTTCGCCGTCCACCGGAATTTTTTCACCGGGTTTGACGAAGATGGTGTCGCCGATCGCCACTTCTTCCAGCGGCACTACCGTTTCGACTCCGTCCCGCAGAACGACAGCTGTTTTCGCCTGAAGGCCCATCAGTTTCTTGATCGCTTCAGATGAACGGCCTTTCGCTTTCGCTTCGAATAATTTACCCAATACGATTAGGGTAATCAAAACCGCACTGGTTTCAAAATACAGATGCGCTGCGTGAGGCGAACCGGCGTGAATAATCGCCTGATAGACGCTGTAGAAATAAGCCGCCGATGTACCCATCGCGACCAGCACGTCCATATTTGCACTGCCGTTGCGGAGCGCTTTATATGCCCCGACATAGAACTGTTTCCCGATAATGAATTGAACCGGCGTTGCCAGAAGCATCTGAACCCACGGATTCATCAGGATTTCCGGAACATATAAAAATGATGTAAAGGAAAAGTGGCCGACCATCGTCCACAGTAAAGGCAGAGAAAGAATGGCTGACGCAATGAACTTCCATTTCTGCTCCTGGATGGCTTTTTCACGGTAATCCACTTTTTCCGTTTCTTCCTGGTGCTGATGAGCGCCGTAACCCAGTTTTTCCACTTTCGCGATGATGTCGCCAACAGTCACTTCGGACGGATTAAATTCAATCGTCGCTTTTTCGAGCGCCAGATTGACATTCGCCCCTGTGACACCACCCAGTTTGTTCAACCCTTTTTCAACACGGGTCGAGCAAGCCGCACACGTCATC
Source organism: Planococcus halotolerans (assembly GCF_003289955.1). GTDB lineage: Bacteria > Bacillota > Bacilli > Bacillales_A > Planococcaceae > Planococcus > Planococcus halotolerans. The sequence continues at coordinate 747,682 of NZ_QLZR01000001.1, forward strand.
CCGGTAATATCAAATTCTGCTTTCTGTTTGACGACGCCATAGCCAAGCGCGTCGATTTTCTTTTCAAAATCCGCTTCACTGAGTTTAGTGGAGTCATATTGAATTGATGACTTTTCAAGCGCAAGGTTGACGCTCGCCTGTTCGACGCCATCCATTTTGTTCAGCCCTTTTTCGATGCGGGTTGCACAGGCAGCACAGGTCATCCCTGTGATTTGAAAGTTCGCTTCTTTGGTTGTTTCTTTTGTTGCTGTCGCCATGATTCTCTCCTCCTCCCTATACTATATGGGGGTATATTCCGCTTAAAAGAGAAGAGTGCTAAAGAGCACCCTTATACTACGTCGTATCCTTGGTCTTCGATTGTTTCTTTGATTTCACCAAGTGATGTTTTGCTGTCATCGTAATTTACGGCAACCTGGCCGTTCTCAAGATCCACTTTCACTGTCGAAACGCCTTGAAGTTCGCCTACACTCGATTCAACTGCATTTACGCAATGTGCGCAAGACATACCTTCTACTTTTAATGTTTCATTCATTGTAATTCCTCCTCTTATGCTATTTTCTTAAGCTTAATATACCTTCTTAGGGTATATCAACCTTTTTGTTTCCTTTTTTACTTCGTCATCGTCTTCATGACATCCATCAATTCGTTGATTGCTTCTTCGCCTTTATTGTCTTTAATCGCTTTTGCCACGCAGTGATGTGTATGATCTTCCAATAAAGCCAGCGACACTTTGTTCATAGCCGATTGGATCGCGCTGACCTGGTGAAGGATGTCTACACAATAGCGGTCGTTCTCGACCATTTGATGGACTCCGCGAACCTGCCCTTCAATCCGTTTTAACCGGTTCAAAAGCTGCTGTTTGTTTGGCTGTACTGTTGATTTCATTATTTTTTCCATTATTTGAACCTCCCGATTCAACATACCCTATACCCGTATCATAAATGATTCATAAATGGAGGTCAATATTATTGCTTATAAAAAACCTCGAAATTCAGAGCTCTGAATTTCAAGGTTTACATTTATAGAAGCTTGTTATTTTCTATTAAAAACTGTAGCTTTCCCCATCATCCGGGACTGAAAGTTTCGCAGAAAACCCTTTTTCTTCTGCGAAATCTTTCAGTTCTTTACGGGATAAGGTCCAGTGATTAACTGCTTCCATATGTACAGCAATGATTTCCGCATTTGGTGCAGCTTCATGTACAGCCAAAACATCCTCTTTCCCCATCACCAGCGAACCGCCTTCCAAAAATTGATTGTCCCCAGCGTTTACAACGATCACTTCAGGATTATGGACATCAATCACTTTTTGCACGGCATCATACCAAACTGTATCTCCGGCTACATATAAAGTCTTTTCATCCGCATGTTCAAAAACTACGCCTGAAACCAATCCGGCAAGTTTAAGAACTTCGCCTCTGCCGTGTTCCCCGTCGGTTATCGTAAGACGGATGTCTTCAAACACAGTATCTTTCTGAAGAACTTCGACTTTGGAAAAACCGGCTTTCCGTATTTGTTGTGCATCTTCTTCATTCTGGGTAAATAATTTCACATCTTTCGGCACAGCCTCTTTTGCAGCATCATCCCAGTGATCCAAGTGTAAATGAGTGACAATCACGGCATCTGCATCGACAATATCATCAATGGAAACCGGCAAATCGTACAGCGGATTATTTTGATCCTGCCGTGCGGAATTCGGAAAAGGCGGATATACTCCTTTTTCCGCCAGGAATGGATCGATTAAAAACTTTTTCCCTGCATAGTTGACTGTTAATGTAGCATTTCGGATATGATGAATATTCATTTGAACAATCCCTCCATTTTTTATTATGATTCAGTATATACCCGCAGTGGTCCTGAATTACATAGCTTCGATAAAGTCTTTTAGCCATTTCACTTTATTTATGAAAGGAATTGAAAAATCTTGGATAACACAGATCTCCGGATTTTGGACGAACTCTCAAAAAACAGCCGCATATCGATGAAAGAACTGGGTGAAAAAATTCACTTAAGCGGACCTGCAGCTTCAGCCCGTGTTGAAAAGCTGGAAGACAGCGGAATCATCGAAAGCTATACGATTAAGGTCAATCAACAGAATTTGGGCTACCCCATTCATGCCATGATCAGCATTCTGACCAGCAGCAAAGATCACGCTCCCTATTTAACGTTTTTGAAAACACAAACTGATTTTGTCATCAACAACTATAAAATCAGTGGAGACAGCTGCTATCTTCTTGAATGCAAATTCCCTTCCAATGAAGTATTGGACGAATTTCTTATCAATTTGAATACCCATGTAAATTATAAATTATCGCTTGTCATCGCCAAATGACCTGGCGCGATAAAAACAGCCCCCGTACACTTCAACTGTGTACGGGGGCTGTTTCTTTTTACATATACCGGTGTTTCCGTAGCGAGTTCAAATTCGAGATTTCCTGTGAAAGCTTCTCACCGATATTCGTTTCCCTCACCATTTGGCGCTCCAGTTCCTTATCCACCAGCCGCTTCACTGAAAGGACATCGGTTTCATTGCTCAGCACTTCTTCTTTTGAATTGAATTTTTGATGGGCGACAAGCTGCATGCCATAGGAATTGTATAGCAGCGTATAGCCGGCAATGCCTGTCGTCGATTGATAGGCTTTGGAAAAACCGCCATCGATGACAATCATCTTGCCGTTGGCTTTGATCGGATTCTCACCGTCGATTTCCTTCACCGGTGTATGGCCATTGATGATGCGGCCATGTTCGGGATCGAGATCAAATTCAGCGAGCATCTTGCCGCACATTTCCTCATCTTCCCGCAAATAATAATAAGGATTTTTACGTTCCTTATGCGTTTCTTTTTCTTTAATGAAGTAACGTTCAAACGTCGTCATTTCCCGTTTGCCGAATAATGACGAGTTCTCGCCGGTCCACAGGTACCATACCATGTCAGTCGCAAAGTCATCCGTTTCGTCAGGGTTGGCGAAAGCATGGCGGAGATAATGTTCAAAGACGTCCAGCAAGTCACGGCCTGCGTAGATTTTGCCTTCGATTTCCATCTTCTTCATGTCGCCGTTTTCCTCCAGCGGGATGCAGCCGTGGATCAGCAGATTGCCGTTGTACTGCAAATAAAGGCTGCCTTTTTTCATCAGGAAGTTCATATGACGCGCAAGTTTCTCGGAATGCTGAATCGAAAACAGCAATTTGTCCATCACTTGCTGTTCTTCTTCCAGCAAACGGTCCGGCTGTTCCGGATCAATCGTCGCGAAACAGGTATTCTCAAGAGCATAGGTTATGCCGTGGATTGTCGCAGTTTTGTTCTTATAATCAACTTTCTCGAGCAGCAGCCGGTCTTCCATTGCAAAGCACTGACGCCGTTTGATGATCGGACTTTCCAGTTTGAATTGGATCATCGAAATCGCCTGATGAATCTTGGTGATTTGCAGCTGTTCCTGCTCCGTCAGCGTTTCATCTGAAATCCGCTTCGGCCGGAAAACCGGGTTGTCGTCGTAATATTTCTCCGCAAGGTTCAGCAGCGGACGAAGATTGATGCCATAAACGTCTTCGATAATGTCCAGGTTATTGTAACGGGCACAAATCCGAATGATGTTCGCCAAGCATACTTTCGAGCCGGCAAACGCACCGATCCATAATGCGTCATGATTGCCCCACTGAATATCGACCGAATGGTAATCAATTAACGTATCGACAATTTTATGCGGATCCGGTCCCCGGTCGTAAATATCACCGACTACATGCAGATGGTCGACCACCAAACGCTGCGTCGTATATGCGAGACCGATAATCAACTTATCTGCCTGTCCAAGTGCGATGACCTGATCGACCATTTTGGCGTAATAGTCCTTTTTATTCGTGAATTCGTCTGTCTTGTACAGCAGCTCTTCAACAATATAGACAAATTGCTTCGGCAGCGCCCGGCGCAGTTTCGACCGCGTGTACTTCGACGAAGCATAAGCCACCAGCTTCAGCATGCGCTCGATGATTTCTATGTACCATTCCCGCAGCTCCTGTTTGCTGCTGAAGTTACTTTTGATCAATTGCAATTTCTCTTCCGGATAATAAACCAGCGTGGCAAATTCGTTCAATTCCTTTTCCTGCAATTCATCCTTGAAAAGATCCCGGATTTTCACTTTCACATTGCCGGAACCGTTGCGCAGCACATGCTGGAACGCCTGATACTCGCCGTGCAAATCGCTGACAAAATGCTCTGTCCCTTTCGGCAGATCCAGGATTGCTTCAAGATTGATGATTTCAGTTGCCACTTTTTCCTCGCTGTCGTATTTCTGCGCCAATAAATCCAGATATTTTGAATCCACCATTGGAATATCCCCTTTCGAAATCCGTCTGCTATTTATAATCATGAAAAGCCTGTCCCATTTCAGTGCAGGCAATCAATAAAAGAAAGTTTCTCTATCTCCAGTCTATAGCAGTTGGCGGGAAGGCTCTAGTGTAAAGTGCACCCTTAGTCTTGACTGACAAAACATATTTCCTATAGGGTTAAAGATAGAGAAATCGAAAAGTTCTGCCAAAGAGCCATTGTTAATGAGGAGGAAATCCATAAATGCAGGAAACGAAAAGAGTATCCACTCACGATTCATTGAAGGCGGTCTCTTATAAACTGTTTGAAGTGATCAGCGATGAGCTGGATGTGAATACCGCTTATGTGGCGCAAAAAGGTTCGAAGGCTATGAAAGTGATCAGTTCGTTCAATAAAGATCATTTCATCGTTCCGGAAGGCTTTCAGGTCACTTACGATGGATCGCATTGCCGCCTGATCATCCAAAATGATGAGGGAGTTATGCATACAAATAATCTGGGTTCGTTCAATTTAACGAAAGACATGGAAGTGACCGAACAACTGAAAGTCAAAGGCTACCTCGGAGTGACATTACGCGACTACTACGGGAATATTTTCGGCACTTTGTGCGTCATGGACAAGGAAGAAAAAGATTTTACTGATAAAGACATTCATTTTTTAAAGAATATGGCCGAGGTGCTGTCCTATATCATTCATTTGGACAACACGATTGCAGATATCGATTTGCTCAGTGTACCAATCATTCCGATAAAAAAAGGGCTGGCAATACTTTCGCTGCAAGGTAATATCAATGAGGAACGCTCACAAAAGATTTTGGAAGATACCCTCAGTTATGCGGCAAAAAACAGCAGCGAATCTTTCATTATTGATTTATCTCAGATTGTCCTGCTGGAAAACCGTTTTCCAGATGTGTTGAGGAACCTGGTGCTCGGCTTGAATATCATGGGCATTAAAGTCATGATGACCGGACTGCCGCCGTGGCTTGTCAAAATGCAGGAAGTCCGCGACCACCTGACGGACCTTCAAACGGAGTATGTGGTTGATATTGAATCGGCATTAAATAATATAGGGTACACCTTAGAAAAATAAGAACAGTAATTTAATGATATAAAATTATCTTAACAAGCAAAAATAGAGCCTTTTTATTTTACTTTGCCTAACATTCTGTTTATTATGTACTTGTAAGGTAATAAACAATTTTTTACATCAACCCAATCCATTATAAAAGACAGTCCAGAACTTTTCTTGACTGCTCTCATATTAATCAGGTCGAGTATTCCAGACAATAGAGCTGGCAATAACGCCAAAAAGAATGTTCCATTCTTTTTGGCGTTTTTTTATTTTCTCAACTGATACAAATTGACTTCCGGTCGCATAACACGAGGAAGAATACAGAAGAGTCGGGAGGATTCACAGATGTTAGTTAAGTACAAAAAGGCGAATAGAATTGTCGCCATGGGACTCCTGTCTTTAACGGCAAGTCAATATGGAATTGACGATCTGCGGCGTATTATCCAAACGTACGAAGAAGATCCAAAATGGCAATTGTATCTTTGGAAAGAGCAGGACGATTTCCTGGGAATGGTCGGAATAGAGCTGGATGAATATACGTTTACCGTTCACCATGCTTCTGTTATCCCTTCTTATCAGAACGAAGGCATAGGCCACAGAATGATAGAAAATTTACAGCAATTGCATGAACCGCTTGCCATGTGTTCTTCGTCCCTGACGAAAGACTTCATGGCGAAATGCTGGAATTCGTTTTACCCAATTTGAAACCACTCCATCTTTGATCGAAATAAATAAATTGAAATAAATAAATTCATATAACGGAAATTTCCGAGGAGAGGAAAGAAGCAATATGGAAAACTTAGAAGCAGCACTAAAGTCAGAAGTCGAAAAAGTAGGAAGTCTTTTTCATGCAGAAACTGATTATCAATCCGGAAAAGTTATCGTTAAGAAAAACAGAACCTTGGAAATTTCTATGTACAGCAATTGCTTTACCTGCACACTTGATCACGACATTTCGTTTGAAGATTTTTCAGCAACGGGAACAGCTTTCAATAAAGCGGAAATAATGCTGCTTCCTGAAGAATACCCGGCATTCACTTATGCTTTAAGCAATCATTCTATTCCCTTCCCACCCCATTTCCGCCAGTGGCTGAACGTAAACCCTCATCTCATCAGCATTTGCCTGGAGACGACTGAATCCCCTGAACACTTTGCAAACCGTCTTTCGACAGCATTGAATGTTCTTGAAGTATAGATCAATATAATTAAGGTTTTATATCTGCAGACAAAAAGAAGCGAATTGCTCCGATTGAGCAATTTCGCTTCTTTTTAATGTGAAAAAATTAAATTGTAACTTTTAGCAGCCAGCTGGCGCCCCAATCATCACCAGACCGGATTGTTCGCCTTGTTCTTCAAAGTCCAACGTCAAGCTCTCTGCCGCATCTTTCGCTTCCGGTGCAATGGCCATCCGGATTCCGTTGATATCGGTCATTTCATCCGCTGCTTCCGGCGCATCCAATGACAGGCCGATTTGCGGTCCGCAGCAGCCTGCTACAGCATAGATGCGCAGGCTTTCTGCATTCTGTTCTTCCAGAATGGACTCGATATATTGTTTTGCTTCATTAGTAATCATCATTTGTCTCATCTCTCCTTTTGCTGGTTAAAGTCAATAATACATTGGAATTTTATAAGCTGAATTCCTTCAATTGTTCGTAGCCGATTTTCTCTTCATGCAGCCATGGAATGACTGCGCATTTTGATGCCAATTCGTTGTTCACTTCAGCGATCCATTTTGTCTCCGAGCTGGCGCGTCCTCGGAGGACAGGATCTGTCGTATCCGTGGCAGCCAGGCTTTGGTTGATGACCCACCATTTCGGGTCGATGCCGGCACGTTTCAGATCTTCCTGAAGGCGCGTGGCTTCAAGAACCGGTGTCGCTTCAGCCAATGTCACGATGACAACGCCGGTTTCTTCCGGATTGCGCAAACGCGGCAGAAGTTTTTTGACATTTTCCGGCACGTCGCCTGTCGAACGGCTCATCTCTTTATGATAGGCTTCCGTTGAATCCAGCAATAGGAGCGTGTGGCCTGTCGGCGCTGTATCGATTACGACGATTTCGTTCTCTGACTTTTCCACGACCGCGGCAAATGCCTGAAACAGCGCAATTTCTTCGGTACATGGCGATTCCAGATCTTCCTGCAAATAAGCCAGCTCTTCTGCCGACAGCCCGCTCCCTGCAGTTTCAAGGACCGCCTTTTTATAGCGTTCCACTTCAATTTCCGGGTTGATGCTGCTGATCGACAAATTGTCCTGTGCGTCACTTCCCTGGAATGTATATGCCAGGTGCGCCGCCGGATCGGTCGTCGTCAAATGGACGCGATTGCCTTTTTCTGACAAGCCGACCGCAATGGCGGAAGCAATAGACGTTTTGCCGACGCCGCCTTTACCCATCGTAAAAATGACGCGTGTATTTTTTTCTGAGAAATCATCGATAAGCTGATTCAAACCTGGCAGTTCATCCATCTTCACCGATGGTTCCTCTATGACTGATGCTGAAACAGCCGATGAACTGAATAGATAGCGGAGATTCCCGATGCCTGTCAGCGAGTACGAAACGAATGGCAATGAATACGCCATTATCTGCTTTAAAGCTTGAGGTGTTTTATTCAAAGCGGCTCGCTGGCGATTATAGAACGCGGTGGACACTCTGTCTTCTGCCCGGTGCGTCTGCAACAGCCCATTGATGATGAGCAATTGGTTATCGATGCCGATCGCTTTCAATTCTGCAGAAGCACGGTCCGCTTCAAGCAAGGATGAATTATCGGGACGGGCGACCAATAACAATGTTGTTTTCTCACGATCAGCCAGTGATGCAACGGCTTTGCCGTACATTTCTTTTTTTCCTTCCAGGCCCGCGAGCGGACCCAGACAGGAAGCGCCATGTGTACTTTCTTCCAAAAACCCGCTCCATGCTGTCGGCAGTTGCAAAAGGCGAAGCGTATGGCCGGTCGGTGCCGTATCAAATAAAACATGATCGTATTGATCAAGAATTTTTTCATCAGCCAATAGATGCGAAAACTCATCGAATGCCGCAATCTCCACAGTGCAGGCACCAGATAATTGCTCTTCCATCGTCGCCAGCACAGCATCTGGCAATTTTCCTCGGTAAGGACCCACCACATTTTCCTTATAGATGCGAGCCGATTCTTCCGGATCGATATTGCAGGCGTACAAGTTAGGAACTGCGGAAATCGCTCTCGGCTCATTCGTCAGCTCCACTTCCAGCACATCCTGCAAATTGGATGCGGGATCGGTACTGACAAGCAGCACTTTTTTCCCCTGGTCAGCAAGTGCAACCGCAGTTGCGCAGGCCGTCGATGTTTTGCCGACACCACCTTTACCGGTGAAAAACAGGAACGGCGTCAATTGCATTTTTTTCGGATTGAACAATGAATGCATCAAATTCTCTCCTTTATTTGCCAAACTCTACTGATACGCGAACCCGAGGCTTTTCCTGCAATTCAGAAGGCGCAGTGCCGAACCATTCAGCCAATTCCTCATTTGTCGGATAGTGGGCTGTTTTAACAATCTCACCATCAAGCAGGACGAGCGGAAGCGCATCCGGCCCTCCATCTGCCAATGCCTGGTTTACCGTTTGATTTTCCACAAACGCACTCGTATCATTGCTGAGGTTAAAACGTTCAATTTGAAAACCTTTTTTCTCCAGTGAGTAAACGGCAGAAGCAATGCGTGTCAGTTCCGGGTCGACGACAGGTCCGCAGACGCCCGTGGAGCAGCACATTGCCGGATCAAAGATTTCTACTTTCTTCATATTGTTTCCTCCTCTATTCGGAACTTCTTACTTGCCTGTTTCAGCGAACTCACGGATGCGTGCGCCGATTTCGTCACGGACGTTCTGGAATACCGTCCATTTCTCTTCCTCCGTGCCTTCCGCTTTTGCCGGATCGGTAAAGCCCCAGTGATCTCGTTTAACTTGCGGCGGTGTCATCGGGCATTTATCGGCAGCGTCTCCGCATAAAGTCACGACGAAATCTGCGTTATTCAAGATTTCAGTATCGATGATATCCGAAGTCTGCTCTGAAATGTCGATATCCACTTCGTTCATCGCCTTCACCGCGTTCGGGTTCAAGCCGTGCGCTTCAATTCCCGCGCTCAATACTTGCCATTCGTCTCCAAGAATCTGTTTCCCCCAGCCTTCTGCCATCTGGCTGCGGCATGAATTTCCTGTGCATAGAAAGTACAATGTTTTTTTCGTCATATTAAAAACTCCTCAGTATTTTAGATTTTTTGCCGTGCCACTTCTTTAATTACAGCTGATGCGCAGCCCCTGTTTCTCCAGGTCTTTGAGCCGCTCGTCCTGGCTCGGGATGAATTCCAGGATATGCAAGACCATCTCGTACGTCTCGCTGTCCTTATTCAATGAATAAAAAATCCACTGGCCGCGCCGTTGCTCTTTCACCAACCCGACATCCCGCAGTTTCCGCAAATGCTGGCTGATGGCCGACTGGCTGATCTGGAAGATTTCCACGAATTCGCAAACGCAGCAATCGTTCTTTTCCAGCAGCTTCATCATGGCAAGCCGTGTTTTATCGCCCAATAATTTTAGGACCATACCGGCTTTCTCGATTTCGACTTCTTTTACTGTTGCTTCCATCTTCTGTTTCACCTCGTTCGTTACAGGGTTATTTTTTATATAGATGGCTATTATTACCGAAACTAAAAACAGCATATCAGTATATGCTTATATGTTCAAGTCGCTATTCGAAGGGTGAGTCTATGGCAATAGAAAAAAGCCGCTCGTCTATATGCGGCCATTCCATTAATCTTGTTCTGTTTATAACTGTGCTGTAAACGATTGATAGATCTCACTGAACCGCTCCGCTTCCTCTAGGAACGGGTAATGATTGCTGTCATCGAAGACTGCCAGAGTGGAGCCCGGTATCAATTCGTTCATTTCCACCGAATATTCGAGCGGGCATTGCACATCATGCTTTCCGCACATGATCAAGGTCGGTGCTGTTATCAGCCCCAATTTTCTTGTGACATCAAACACATGCAGTTCCCTGCTGAAGAAATTGAGCCGCACAGCTGACAGTTCTTTTCGGATATCATTCGCAAAATAATCATCGTAATTCTCCGGATTCGCCAAAGAGAGTTTCGTCCGCTGTATCTTTAGACTGCTCTTTTCCTCTGCCGACAAACCGGGTTGTTTCAGGTTTTCCATCAGCTCCTGCATCTTTTCAAATTGAGGGTGTTGTTCGTTATAAATGCAGTTCTTTGAAAATGTCATGTATTCCCTGGCCGCTGCGCCGACGATTACATTAAAGCTGAGTTTTTCAGAAAAATAAATGCCATATACAACGCCCAGCATACCGCCGGTCGAATGCCCGGCAAAGCCCCATTTATCAAATTCCAATGCTTCACGGATCGCTTCCAGGTCAAGCACCGATTCAAGCAAACTGAGTTGATAGGGATGAACGGCCTTAGCGGAATTTCCCGCCTCTCTCAAATTGATCAGAAACACCTGGTTCGTCTTCGTAAAAGCATCTGCAAAGGAATCGCCGGTTTCATTGAACTCGGAATAATGGTGAGTGACGCATAAGGGGCGGCCTTCACCTTTTGTAAACACTTCAAATTCACCGCGGGTTGTGGTGATCAAGTTTTGGTTCCATTTCATAAAAACGCTCCCTCACACTAACGATACGTCAATCTTCTCAATCAAGTCTTTGAACGCCGGTCTTTTATTGCCATCGCGGCCGATAATTTCCTCTGCGGTTACCAGTGAATTCAATACGGCCTCTTCCGTCGCTTCACCTATCGCGCGAAAAGCGGTGTCCATATCTTCTTCGTGGAGTTGCGGAATTGCCAGAAGCTGTTCCGGTTTTTCATGTGGTACGCGGGTAGCGTTTGAGAAGCCAATGACGATTTCTCCGCTGCCGTCGGTGATGATGGAACCGGTTCTGGATAAGCCAGTAACTGCCCTTTTTAGTATCCGGTTTAATTGGCGTTCGGATACCGGCAAATCGGTTGCGACGATAACCATGACGGAGCCTTTATCTTCCTCCTTGTAGGATTCGAGAAGAGCTTCCTTCAATTCCTCTCCAACCGCTTTGCCCTGAACAAGCAGATCGGTGAGAATACCGAAATTCGACAGTACAAGTACGCCGATTGTATATTTGCCGTGGCTCATTTCCATGATCCGGGATGCGGAACCGATTCCGCCTTTCAGTGAATAGCACAGCATACCGGTCCCCGCTCCGACTGCTCCTTCTGTGAAATCAGATGAAGTATTTTGGAGTGCCTCGAGAACATGTTCCCGTTTCACGAATTTCGCGCGGATATCATTCAAGAACATATCATTGCATTCGCCGATAACCGCGTTCACCGTTCCGGTCGTGCGGCCGATTTCAGGGTTCTGCTCCAGCATGTAGTCGACCAGCGTATCGGCAGCTGTTCCGACAGCCAGCGTATTCGTCAAAAGAATCGGCGTCTCCAATGTACCGAGTTCCCTCATTTGAATCGTCCCCATCGTTTTGCCGAAACCGTTGATGACATGGCTCGAAGCTATCAGTTTCTCTTTGAAGATATTCCCTTGATGCGGCAGGATGGCTGTGACACCTGTCTGGCTGTTCCCTTCGCTGAGCGTCACATGCCCGACTGTTACACCTTCCACATCGGTGATGGCGTTTCGCGGCCCCGTTTCAAGCCGTCCAATCACCACTCCGTAATCGCGTATCCGTTTTTGGTTGAACATGTTATCGGCTCCTTTGAGTTTAAGTTCTTACAATTCAGCTGCTTCTATGCAAATAGCGCGTTACACTTTTACCTCGCTGCAAATCAAATCCAAAATATCTTCCTCTGTCATTTCTTCCGTCAACATCTTTTCACCTGCTATGCCGAGACAATCTTTTGGCCGCCACCATGCTCTCAATGATTCTTCCCCAAATGCATCGGCAAGGGGACGCGACTGATGGCGCTCGATTGTCTTTTCGAAAGGCAAATCGAAATAATACACATCAGCATTGCCATCATAAAACCGGATCAAGTCCATCAGCATTTCCCCATAACGTTCTTTCACCAAAATCCCTTCCAGAATAACAACCTCACATTTGCCTTTGCCGTACTCGGTGATCTGCCGGATGAGCTCCAGTGATAGATTTCCTTTCCTGTCGCGGACGCCCAGCATATCCCGCCGCACCACATCCTGCGACACCAAAAGCGTGCCGTCCCCAAAATGGTCCTGCAGGCTTTTGGCTATCGTGGTTTTGCCGCTTCCGGAATTTCCCCGTAGGATAATTAGCTTAGTTTCGATTGGAATCAGACCTTTCTCCCGAAAAATTTTACCCGTTCAAACGCTTGGAATAAATTATCGGCGCATCTATTATGCCGTCCTTTTCTTCGAGCAGTTTAATTAATGCAATTTCGGTAACTTTTCCATGCAAAGTTTGCTGTCTCTCCAAGCAAAACTTAAAAGCCTGGGACAGTTTTTCATTGCTTACCTTATTTGCCAAGGTACAGTGAGGAATCCATTCCCCCGGTAAATAGTATGTATTGGCAGTGCTGTTGAAATCATGAAAATGTTCATGATGGTGTGTATGAAAATCCGACAGCTCTTTTGTCAATGTCGGTGACAAGAACAGGGTTTTATAATTGAGGAAAGTACCAATCGCATTGAATGTTATGCCGAAACTGCGTTTGCCTAGATAGAAATCATCCATCAAACGAATAAAATCATGTTCAGCCAATTCCGAGTAGCTGCCCAGCGTAAGATGCGGTCTGCCGTCTTTTATTTCTTTCCCGTAAAAGGATATATTATTGTCGCTCAGCCCTTTCCAAATCTCTTCAATCCGCTGTTCCGTTTTCTCATCGAATAAAGCGACTATCCAGTACATGATTTTCCTCCTCTTTAAACCCCAGTTCTACTCGATCCACTCCTCCATCAACTGGACTTTTTTATTCGTTGCATCCATTTTGACAGTCCGCCCGATCGGCATTGTCAGCATCGGATGCGTATGGGCACAGTCGAAGTCGACGAGGATCGGAATATCCGAATCACCCAGCACTTCCAGCAGGATTTCGTATGGTTTCCGTCCGGTTCCTTCATCATCAAACAGTTCGTGCTTGCCCAACAGAATTCCAGCTATCCGGTCAAAAACGCCATTCAGCTTCAATAAATTAAAGTTCTTTTCAACTGTGGATGCCGTTTTCATGGAATCTTCTAGAAACAGGATGTCGCCAGTTTCGATTGCCGGCATGTAAGGGCTGCCCCAAAATCCGGTCATCGTATTCAAGTTCCCGCCCATCAATCTGCCGGTCGCATCTCCTTCATTCACACAAAGCCAATTATTCTTCCTCTGTTCCTTCTCTTGAGTTTTCACTTCCCAATTCACCGGTTCGTCCGACCAATAAGACGGCAACGGAACATCGAAAGGAGTTTCTTGCTCTTCGATTAATATCTTTGAGAAGTAATCATATGTATGGTGGACAAACGGCTCATGTTCACCGAATGAAGGCACCAGGGCCGGCCCGTAAAACGTCGGGACTCCAGTCTTTGCGTAGATGGCCAGCAATACCGCTGTCGCATCGGAGTAGCCGATCATGATTTTTGGATTCCTCGCAAATGCTTCGTAATCTATGTATGGCAGGAGCGCATTCGAGTTCGTGCCGCCAATGGTCGACATGATGCATTTAATCTCCGGATTTCTGATGAGCTCGTTCAACTCTTCAGCCCGTTCCTGAATCGTGCCCGAGCGGTAAAAATCGCGTTTCCCCGTCAGGCTGCCTTCTATTATCTCAAAGCCTTTCGCTTCCAAAAAAATTTTGGCACGTCCGGAACGTACGGGAGAGGAATGGGTTATAGGAGAAGAAGGCGAATAAATGCCGATTTTGTCTCCCTTTTTTAAACGGTTTAATAAGGTCATGATTGTATTAGCTCCTTCTTCTTTTTTTGCGGGTGTTGCTAGATTCTCTATATTTCCACCAATTCTTTCGCCGTTCTCCTTTGCAGAAGTTCATCGATCATCCAAAAAATTATTGCGCTGATAACCGGAAGAACCCACAATTCACCTATCAGCAGCACGCCAAATCCAAAATGCACGAATCCTGCCGCTGCCATGCGGTGTGGGTAACGCGCCGAGAGCCAATCCGATAACAGTGAAGCCGGCAGCCCGTAAACAAGAAAATAAAAAAGTGTGATGGAAAAAACGAGTATACTATATCCAAACGGGTCTCCAGATCCCAAAAAGCCATTAAAATTCGTTAAATATCCAGACAGCAGCACCGGCACAAATAGAATCAACACTGTAAACACAACTGTCCCACTCACTGCGGCTATGAACTTTCTCCACATCCGCTCTTTCGTGAATAAATCATTGCCAAATGGCAGAAAAAAGAACAGCATGGCGGATATAAAGATAATTTTTAGGTATGAGGGCGTTTCTGAAACCATGACCAGAAATGAAAAAATCGAGAATGCCGCGATTTTGAAAAACAGTTGTTTCATTTGAATTCTCCTTTTTTCTTTAATCATACCTCATTAATTCCCTTTTACTGGCTATAAATTTAAAATAATCTCATTATTCTGTTCAGCAAAGGACTGATTCTTATGAAACATGCATTAGTGATCGGCGGCACCGGCATGCTTGCCCAGGCTTCTGTCTGGTTGTCGCAAAATGGATACTGCGTTTCGGTGATTGGCCGCAATCCCGAAAAGATGCAGCAGCTGATTGAAAAGAATCCGGAAGGAATAATTCCGGTGCCGGTCGATTACAAGGACACCGAAAAACTAGCTGAGCAGTTATCCCATATTCAGCAAAAGAATGGTCCGATTCATTTGGTGCTTGCCTGGGTCCACTCAGATGGGCCAGACGTGATCCCGTGTTTGATCGATTCTCTGCCGCGAAACTCCGAATGGAAATTAATCCATGTCAACGGCAGCAGTTCCAACCTCGAAGAAATAAAAGCTCGAGTTCCAGTACCAGCAAATGTCCATTACCATCAAATCCAGCTCGGATTTAAGCTGGAAAACGACACTTCCCGCTGGCTGACACATGATGAGATTTCGGCTGGCGTCATAGAAGCGATGCGGGAAGAGAAATCGCAATACGTTGTTGGGACGCTTAGTCCCTGGGAGAGCCGACCTTAAGTTCTGAATGGAAAAACATTCGCCACGGCGAATGTTCCTGGGATGGTCTCCGCCGGGCGGAAACCATCCGATCATTCTATGTTTTTTGCGTTATTCTATGATATTCAGCGATATTTGAGCGCGGAATCCAGTCGTATTTCCAGTTACTTGGATATACTGTCCATTGGAAGGCGAATACTGTCCGTTAGACATGAAATACTGTCCATTAGAACGAAAATACTGTCCATTACGTTTTGAGGAGAAAATTCAGCAGTCTCCAGAAGCCGATTTTGATTAATATTATGGGTTATTCTAAACCCAATTCCCAGTTATTTGGATATACTTTCCGAAACTACTCAAATACTTTCTTTTCTACCTTAAATACTTTCCAAATGGGCCCGAATACTTTCCAAAATGGCTCAAATACTTTCCATTTCAAAAAGGAGAGAAGAACTGCATGCCACAGTTCTTCTCTCCTTTTATGTTTCATTAATATTTTAAGCTATAGTAGAACGTTGAACCCGTCCAGCCGAACATATGGATTAGCAGTAGAATGCCCAATAGCTGAGCTGCCCCCAGTTGGAAACCGAAAATCACCAGTGCAAATAAAATATATATGGCTGCCAATGAGATTTTCCAAGCACTTGCGAAAGATTTGGTGGTGATGATTTCGTATCTTTCATCCAACCCTCTGTTTTCAGCCGCTTTTTTGCGTCCCCACCATAAACCGAAAAGTCCGATTAAAGCACCTAGCACCAAACCTAAAAATCCCAATAGTTGATTCACATCCATCATCATTCACTCTCCTTTTCAAAAATAAATACATCTTCAATCGTGAGCCCGAACAGTTTGGATATTTTGTAAGCAAGTTCCAGAGAAGGTTTATACCGCCCGTTTTCAATCGAAATAATTGTCTGCCTTGAAACTCCCAGTTTTTCTGCGAACTGTTCCTGGGTCCAGCCAGAAGAAGTTCTTAGTTCTTTGATTCGATGTTCCATATCTCACCCCTCCAAGTAAAGCTAGCTTTACGTAAAGTATACTTCACTTATTTTAATTTGTAAAGCGTGCTTTACATAAAAAATTCCTCCTTCTTTATGTATAGTTCAACTGCAGTAAAAATTTATACCTTCTCTTCACTTCAGCAGTACTTGGGAAAGGCTAGCGTAAGTGCTATAGTCGTATTGGATGGATTTTCCAGCCAGGCACCAGATAGTTAAGGAGGCGTTCATTATGACAAACAAGAATATCGTTAACATCCATGGATACAAGGGGTCAGCGCCGAATTGACTTTCTATTTCGCGTTCCCCGACAATCGAAAGGGGAAAAAATGATGACAGAAAATGTGAAAATTATCGAATTGAACTCAGAAAACTGGTACGACTGCTGCAATCTCGGTGTATCAGACGAACAAAAGAATTACATGGAACCTAACGCTGTCTCAATTGCTCAGTCAAAATTCGAGTCCAGCTTGAAACCATATGCCATTTACTCAGACGACAAAGTGGTCGGTTTTTTGATGTATAACTCTGTACCGGAAGAACTTGGCGGTTACTGGATTTATAGAATCATGGTTGATCGGGCTTTCCAAGGCCGAGGCATTGGAAAAGCAGCAAGCAAATTGATGATGGCTGAAATGACCAAGTCATTGCATGCCCAAAAGATAGTGGTCGGTTATCATCCCGAAAACACTGGAGCACATCAATTGTACGCCAGCCTTGGCTTTGTGGATAATGGAGACCGGTTCGGCAAGGAAATGGCCGTTGTAAAAAACTTAGCAGAGTAATTTTGAAAACAAAAAAGGACCTTTTTAAGGGTCCTTTTCCTTTACCTAATTTCGCATTAAATCTGCTTCCCCATCGCAATAGATGATGGCTGGTAACCCAATTTCTCATAAACTCTTTGGGCACCAGGATTATTGCCGAAAACATTCAATCCCATTGAAGTGACGCCGGCACTTTTCACAGTTTCCTCTAATTCTTTCAGTACCAGGCTTGCGAATCCTCTTTTTCTGAACGCTTCATGAATCAAGATGTGGTAGATGTAGGCTTTATTGCTTTCAGTTTGGATATTGTACCAAATCACGCCGATATTCTTTTCGTCTGCAAGCGAATAAATATTGCAGATGTACTGATCAGCTGAGTTTTGCTTGTCCGGAAATAAAGTCTCCATTACATTCTTCGATTCTTCCAAAGCCTTTTCCACTGGAATCATAAAATTGTCGGATAAGTCTTTTGCGTAATCCGGGATAAAATATTCCATGTATTGATCAAATTCTTCCCCGTCCATTTTCATCAGCTGTGTTTTCACAATTTCACTCCCAAGCTTAAATCACTTTTTAACATTCTCTCACACTTATCCGTTTCTATGGGCTTAATGACGATGTTCCGGAGTCTCTTCTTGTGGTGCCGGCCCTTGTTTTAAACTTTCGATTTCTTCATTGCAGTGGAAGAAATCCATATAAAGTTTACTTATCTTATGCGAAGGGCATTTAAAGGAAGAATAGACACTGAGGAGGAATAAGTAGTGGGACATTATATCCAAGTTGAGAAAGATGTTAAGATTTATGCTGAAGATATCGGTTCAGGGCAACCGGTTGTATTTTTGCATGGCTGGCCGCTGAACAGCAAGGCCTTCGAAGCACAGGTGAGTGAACTAGCATTAAATGGCTTCCGCTTTATCGGCATCGATTTGCGTGGCTACGGAAAATCGGACAAGCCTTGGAGCGGTTATGATTATGATACTGCAGCAAGTGACGTCAAAGCAGTTGTTGACCATTTAGGGCTTGAGAACTTTGTGCTTGCCGGCTTTTCGATGGGCGGACCCATTGCAATCCGCTATATTACAAAATATGGTCAGCAGAATATCAATAAACTATGGCTATTGGCTGCAGCTGCTCCATTGTTCACACAACGGGAGGACTTCAAGATAAATTTGAAAACCGAAGAAGTCGATGACATCATCAAACAACTTAAAGAAGACCGCCCGGCTTTCCTCTCAGATTTTGCAGATATGTTTTTCGAACAGAAAAAGTCACCGGAATTCATTCATTGGTTCCAGTTATTGGGCCTCGAAGCAGGTGCCCATTCAACCATCAATTCAGCAATTGCCTTGCGCGATGAAGATTTACGCGGGGAACTTGCGGGCATCACTGTTCCTACGGCCATTTTCCATGGCAAAAAAGACTAGATTTGCTCATATGAATTAGGTGAACTCCTTGAAAAAGAAATCCCTAATTCTGTATTAGTGCCGTTCGATTACAGCGGACATGGCATGAACGGCGATGAGCCTGAAAGGTTCAATACAGAAATGATCCGTTTCCTTAAAAGTACGGGTGTAAAGAGTGAATAAGTAATAAATCACTAAAAGAGGAGAAGCTGATTTTAAGCTTCTCCTCTTTTTGCTGTTTTATAAGCTTATATCTGTCTTGAATACCGCAGCGAAACCTGCTCTTCACCGGTATCTGTTCTTTCCGTTTTCTTCCCTTGAAGCTGAAACCCCCGCGCTTCGTAAAACGGGATGCCATGCTGATTGTCTTCCTGCACGGAAACCCATTGTTCCGTCGCGCCTTGCTCCTTCTGCAATTCGGTCAGCGCTTCAAGCAACAGTCTTCCGGTTCCTTTATAGCGGTAAGTTTCATCTACATAAAGCATGAATACCTCGCTTACGCCCGAATTGGTCATGCCGCCACCTATCACTCCCGTTACGTTAGAGTCGATCAAGGCCACATGCGTATAGTATCCGGCTTCCATATCGCTGCGGATGCGCTCGTGGTTATACCAGAAAGCTATATTTTGTTCCTGATACTCTTCACTTAATTTCCCCTCAACGGTTTGCTTCCATCCGGCCGAGCAAATCGCAGAAATAGCTTCTATGTGATTTTTAGTTGGTTTAATAATAGATACATCCATGTTCTTCTCTCCTATTTTGTATGGAGCGTCTCAAAACGCTCGCAGACGAGCTGCATCGATTCCGAGTATTCGAGCCCCAATTTCCCCAATTCGCTTTTGAAGAAATTCTTGTGTGCGTTCCACCAGAATTCAAAATCTCCTTCGCCTTCTGCCAAGGCGAATTCCACCGGCACTTCGTTCATCGGCATCATCGAAACTTCAGTAACGCGGATGATGGCAACCGGCTCCTCTTTCGCATCAAGCACAATGTTGTATTGGCCGACATGCGGCAAAGGCTCATTTTCAATTTCATAATAAACATGCGCAGAACAAGTCGCTGTTTTCTTGCCTTCGACGACCAGGTCCGCCAGCCAGTCCGCTTCCGCCCCGAATTGAAATGCTTCCACTTTTTCCGGCTTCAGTTGCCCTTGGTTTGCCCAATAATCATTCCAAAATTTTTCTGTTTGTTCATTCATCAATAAAACCTCATTTTCTAAATCAAATTGTATTGCTGCAGTAATAAACCATTTTTACAAATTCAAAAACGCTGCCATTGGTGGCCTGCTGGAACCGTTCCACTTCCTTGAAGTCCATCTTTTCATACACTTTTATCGCGCGCTTATTAAAAGCAGCTACGGATAACGTGATTTTTTCGGGGTTGTAGGTGGTTCTTGCAAATTTCATGCCAGCTCTCAAAAATTCAGTTCCATTTCCGTTGCCGGTCAGATCAGGTTTCATGCCCAGTCCGACGTCGATTGTGGCATCAGCCGCTTGAGTGAAGCTGTAGAACCCGACGACTTCTTTGTTTTGAATAACGCTGAAATATGTATTTTTCCGTTCCTCGGGATTCAGGAATTCCGCTAAATCTTCCGGATCCGCGTCCATATCGTAAAAGGAATACTCCCCGCTGTAACGCCAATGGGCAGCGATATCTTCTGCCTGCTGCTGTGTCATTGTTTGAAAAGAGTAGTCCATTGCTGTTTCACCTCTAGATTCGATTTAAGTAAGAAATAAGCTAAAATATAGATTATGCATCACATAAAATATTATGAGAAACGAGGAATTTCTATGTTCTTTATTCAAATGTCCGGATTTCCCGGCTCTGGAAAATCAGCACTTTCACGTGAAATCGCACAACAGTTTGGCGCAGTTATTGTGGACCACGATGTCGTCAAATCTTCTTTGATGGAATCGATCGAGGACGCGCCGATCGATTCAAAGCTTGCCGGCAAGATTGCCTACAACATCGATTGGTCGCTGGTCGAATTCCATCTCTCACAGGGATTCAATGTCATATTGGACAGTCCGTGTTTGTACAATGAACTTGTCGAAAAAGGAATTTTCTTGTGCGAAAAATATAATGCTACTTATAAGTATGTGGAATGCTACTTGGACGACATGGACGAAATCAACCGGAGATTAAAGACCCGCAACCGGATGGTTAGCCAAATCGGAGAAGTCCTTTCGTCGGAAGCTTTCACTTACACAATCGCCAACAGCAAAAAGCCTGTCGGATATGAAATCCTGACCGTCAATACCGACCAACCTCTAGAAGCGTATTTGCAGGAAGTAATCAATTATTTAAAGACATAAATGCATAAGAAAATCTTTATTCGCATAAAAGAGGCAGTACTGGCAATGAAATACGTGGAATTGGGCAAGAAACAGGTGTATTTCTGAAGTGCTGCAATTCTATGAGCGGTATTTTGTATTCTATGATCACTCATTGGGTTCTATGATCACTCATTGCATTCTATGATCACTCATTGGGTTCTATGATCACTCATTGCATTCTATGATCACTTATTAGGATTCTATGATCACTTATTAGGATTCTATGATCACTTATTAGGATTCTATGATCACTCAGCCGATTTCAGCTTAAAATAATTCTGTCCACTTCGCTTTTCCAGTAACGGCACAGCGATTATTCAGTCTCCATAAACAATGACGGGTCCAATTCTTCACTTTCAATGACGATTGCGGTCAGTCCGTTTTTCGACTTGGTTTCATGCCATTCGCCTTTTACCCAGAACACAGCGTCTCCAGACTCAACGTTAATATATTCTTCACTCTCCCCGCGAACAGATCCTTCCCCAGTTAAAACCAGCAACAGCTGCGGCACAACTGCCTGGTGGTATCCGACGATGCCGCCCTCTTCCAAATACATACAGCCTATGTTGGCCGCCTTATCTGTTTGAATAACGCGGGACATAATAAAATCGGAACCGAATTTCGAGATTTTTTTACCGTTGTTCTTATCAAATTTATAAATCTCCATTATGTACCTCTTTCTAATTGCACTTACTTTTTTATTCACTAAGCTGATTTATCGAAACAATTCTACCTTTTCTTCACAAAATAACTCTTTCGGCTCGGCAACTCCAGACAGTTTAACTGCCCGCCATAAGCCGCTCCGCCGTCGATGCCGATTATATTATTGTCACCAAAATAGATATCATTACTGCCTTCTCCCCGCAGCAAAAATGCCGGAGTGTGGCCGAATACAACCGTCTTTTCGCCTTCGTAGACTTCATAAAACTCTTCCCGTATCCATATCAAGATATAAGGGTCAGTCTCCTGAACCGGTATGCCGGGCTGAACACCCGCATGCACAAAAATGTAATCGGCTGTCTCATGGAAAAAGTCCATCTCTTTAATAAAGGCGATATGTTCCCAAAAGGAGTCTGATGTCGGTAGCTCGGCATCTTTGATTGACGGATCGTAGCTCTGCAAAGTGGGAATAGCACCATTCCTCGCCCATCTCTCCAAGGCAGCGGGTTCACCGTCCGCTGCAGCCAGCATCATCGCGTCATGGTTGCCGCTCAACACAATTGCGCCCAGCTTTTTCAACTCGATGACCCGCTCCAACACACCTTTTGAATCCGGACCGCGGTCCACATAATCTCCAAGTAAAATCAGCTGGTCTTCGGCAGCATCATACCCCGCTTTTTGCAACAGCTCCTCAAAAAGTTCAAGCTCTCCGTGAATGTCACTGATCACCAAAGTTCTTTTCATGAATAACACACTCCCTCGCTATACCTTCTTGATTGCCAGTAACCGATTTCCTTTATTTAAAGTGACTCTGTTCTCTTTGCAATAATTCCTTTCACAAATGCTTCCTTAAAATCTGTGTATTCTTTTATCCCTTTAGCAGCATTTTTCAAGTACGCAAATTTAATCTCCTGATATTGAGTTCTGGCTTCCACATTTAAATTCAGATAATCTCTAAAATAGATCAGGTTATCCCAGAGTTCTCCACGATATTCAACCAGATGGATGAAATGGGTCTTTTCCTGATACGTATCATCCGAAAACTTTGCCAGCACGATTTCGCCTGGTCGTTCCACTTTCAATCGGAGGAAACCTGTTTCCTGAAACGCCTGCAGCAACTCTTGATCCACTTGACCCAAGTCGTTAACTCCAACGACTAAATCCAGAATCGGCTTTGCAAGCATACCTTTGATCGCCGTGCTGCCAATATGTTCTATACGTTTTTCCTCAAGCCCAGTATTTTCAATCAGCTCTTTTTGCACGCGAATAAATTCTTCATGCCACTCGGGCGTATAGTCCACTACCCTTACTTCGTCCTGTTTAAGGCCCAGTTTCATAAAACTCCCCCTCCATACAATCAAACCAACGCTTTCAAAAAATGACTTCGCTCTTCATCTTTCCAGTCCACTTGATAGCCCATCTTCTTATAAAATTCAATCGCGCTATGCCACTCGTTGTTTGTCTCCAAGACCAGCTCTTTGTATCCCAGCTGCCTTGCTGTTTCCTCCAGCTTTCGCAGCATCGATTCGGCCAGGCCGCTGCGTCTATGAGACTGTTTCACAGACATCCGCTGGATTCTTCCGGCAGTTGCGCCTTCTTTGGTTAATGCTCCTGTGCAGACGACATTATTGTCTTGGAGACCGATCAGGAATACGCCGCCATCCCGACTGTAGTTTTGAATGATATTCCTTAGATCCGGATTGAAGGAATGATCCAAAAATCCGAACCGCTCTTCCAGCCCGTCGAGGATCAATTGCCTCGCCGCTTCTTCATATTGCTCAGTTACAGGCACGATTTGTATAGACTGCTGAAGATTATTAATGTTCATTTCTCTATTCCTCCAAATTTCCCTCTATTCGTATCACATTTCCGTTAACTTCCGGGCCGCTCCTTTTTGTTCAAGGTTCCTTAAATCCAAAAATCCCTATTTTTAATCTTTTAAATAAACGTGAACATGCCGAACAATATTGCAGCTATCGGAAACAGTATAAACAGCCAGTTTAATGCTTGCAGAACCCATATGCCAGAAGGCTTTTCTCCTTCTGTTTTCTTGATGTACCAAAAAGAAATGAAACCCAGTAATGGAGTTAATAATTGCAATCCTCCTCCATAATTGGGAGGAGCCGCATCAACTAATTCTTCTATCAAGAAAGAAAAGAGAACGAGATTAATCAGCAGCAGTATTAAGGGAAAGCGTAAGTTGAATTTTTTCTTGGAAAAATTCATTTAAACGACTCCTTAAGTTTTTATGTACGAAAACCGGTACAAGCGGATGCTAAACCAGCACTTCATTGTCAGCTTCTTCTTCCTGGTAGAATTCAGCCCGTTGCGGTTTGAAAACAAAGTATGAAAAGACAAAGGCCGAGAGCAGCATAATCACCGCAAGCGCTATAATCGTAATTCGCAGGGAAATGACGTCCGCCAAGATCCCGATTCCCAGGATGAAAATCACCTGCAAGCCGCTTTGAAGCAACTGAAAAATGCTGGTGACTCTTCCCATCAACGCAATCGGAATATTGTTTTGATAAAACGTGGAGATGCCGGCATTCATGAATACATTGAAAAAACCTAAAATCAGAAATCCTATCGTGATGGACAGGAACGACCAGGAAAATGCGTAAATGACATAGCCGACCGCCGTCATCAGTACTCCCAGCACAATCATCATTCTCAGGGAAAATTTAGAGGAAAAGACAGAAAGCAGAATGCCGCCGCTCACCGAACCGATTCCGGTGATACTGATCAACAGGCTGTAATCCACTTCTGACAGCCCGATCACCCGCTGCGTAAAAACTACTTCCTGGGCATCCATGGCGAACGAGAAAACCATGACTAAAATAAAGCCGAGATAAATAAATGCTATGTATTTGTTTTTGGAGATGAATTGATTAACTGCTGTGAAGTCGCTCTTTACCTGGGAAAAGGTCAGCGAAGGAATTTTCTCCCGGTCTATTTCTTCCTTCTCGGGCAGCCTCATAAGCAGGGTGGCGGCAATCACAAAGAATACTGCGTTGATCCAGAGCGTCATGTGAATGGAGCTTAGCAAAATCAGCGTACCACCAATGGCAGGGCCAATGATGAAAGCGCCGGAAGAAGTGACGGAACGGATGGAATTGAATCTTTTTCTCTTCATTTTTGGTACAAGCATTGTCGTATAGGTCACGGAAGAAGGTCCAAAAAAAGACTTGGCAACACTGAGGCATAACAAAATCGTGTAAATCCCGACGATGTTTGGCGCAAATGGAAGCAATGCGATGAATCCCGCCCGCAACAGATACGTTGCAATAATCACTCCTTTCTTGCTGCGGTAATCGATAAAGCTCCCGGTCCAGAACTTCGTTAAGATATTGACGATTGGCCCTATAATCCAAAGACCTGCCACAGCTGCAGCGGAACCGGTCATTTGGTAAACGATGATATTGATGGCGACTAGATAGATGAAGTCGCCGATGCCGGCAATTCCAAGTGAAGTCAGCAATACCGCCGGATCTTTCCATTCTTTTAGTCTTTCATTCAATCTGAATCCACCTCACTGAACATCTTCTCGGAATACACCCTTTTACAAAAAACTTATTTTTTATAATATTAGCATTAATTTCCATCAGTATAAAAAGAACTTTTATAGCTGTTCTTCATTCAACGTATATAAAAGAAGGGGAAAAATTCCTGAATCCCGAATTACTTCAATAGCAAGTAATCACGTAAGTACAGCCGGCAGAGGAGGAAGTTGTATATGACAGAGAAATTCCACAAAGTTCAGGACGTACTGGATACTTACAAATCAGCCATCTACAAACAGGATGCTGACAAATTTCTCGCCATCTACAATCCGGATATCCATATTTTCGACAGCTGGAATAAGTGGGAGAGTAGAGGGATTGCGGCTTGGAAAGAAAATGTGGCGGAGTGGTTCAATGGTTTGGGCAAGGAAAACATTTTGCTCCAAGTGGATTTTAATGACGTCGTAATCGAAGAAGATGAAAAAGCGGCATTCGTGCATTGCGCGGGTACTTTTGCTGCCCACGATGAAGATTCGGATGAGACACTGCGGCAAATGACCAACCGGTTCACTTTCGGCATGAAAAAGGTCAATGAGTCCTGGAGCATCGTTCATGAGCATTCATCTTTGCCTATCGACATGGATACCGGAAAAGGGATTTTTGACTCGAAATAAAAATAAAAGGGATTGCCGCGGCAATCCCTTTTGGTTTTTGATAAATGTGCGAGGACTTGTCCTGAAGGCAATTCCGTTTGAACCCAGTAACAATACCCTTATCGAAAGATTTTTAAAAGATCTTCGAAACTATCGATGGCTTCATCATACTCGTTTACTTGTCCGAATCCGAAACTTGCGTATACAAAAGGAATTCCAGCGAACTTGGCTGCCTTCAAATCCCCTTCTGTATCTCCTACATAAACCGGAGATGATAAATTATTTCTTTCAATGACCAAGTTGATATTTCCCCCTTTTGAGAGACCGGTTCGCCCCGGATTTTCAAAATCCCCAAAATACTTCTCCAAGTCATGATACTTGTAGAAAGCTTCTATATAACCTTCCTGGCAATTGCTCACAATATATAGTCGATATCTTTGTGATAGCTTTTCAAGAACTTGCTCTACATTTTCATAAAGCCTTCCCCCTTGTTTTGCCAGGAATACATTTTCCACTTCGCTGCATTCTTTTACTAATTGCCCACGTTCACTCTCACTTAATGCAGGAAAGAGTTTCCGGCTTATTTCGTTCATCTGCAATCCCATCGTTGCTTCTAAATCTTCTCTGCTTAATTGCTGTTTCTCCTGCTTTTTCAGAATGCTGTTCCAAGCCAACAGCACAGTGTCTACAGAATTCCAGAGAGTTCCATCTAAGTCGAAAATGATACTATCCAATTTTCCACGGCTCCTTTTTGCTGCTTGTTCTTCTACAGGCAGGAACATCATTTACTCCACATCCAACGCAACTACATAACTCGCCTGCCCCTGCTCCCAATGCGCAAAAATCTCGAAAAGCGTCGGACCCTCATGCTCGGACAGATCGAATGCAATGGGATATGCAGTGCGGTTGCCCGCTTCGTCCCAGACGAACAGTTGATAGGACAGCGGCGGTTTGCCGAATTCCAGCGTGACATCTGCCTGAGGCTCGACTTTCCGTGCGTTGTCCGTGCTTATCATTTCGTGCGGCGGATCTGATGACGCCTCGACCCCGACCATCGATTCCTCTTCCGAATCGTAATAACTCCAGCTGTATACTCCCCGGAATGTCCGGATGGTGTCGTCGCCGATTTTCAGTTCAAGAGCCGGTGGTGTTCGGGACTGTGAATGGATGGGCTCCGACTGATCGGCCTGGTCGCCTGCTTGCTTGTCAGTCGTTCCGCAGCCATAAAGCAGCACCGCAACGGTAAACAACCCGACAATAATTCTAAACTTCTCCCGCATCTTGTCAGCCCCTTTGCTGCAGTAGTCGACTTCCATGCCCAAAAGGTTCCAGCTTAGCGTTCACGGGTAATTTCCATAAGCCATTTCCGCTCTCCGTTGATTTTCTTTATCTTTTGAAAGCCGCATTTTTCGTAGCAGCGGATGGCACGCGGATTGGTCAATTCGGGGTCGACCGTGACAGCGTCAGCTCCTTTTTCATTAAAAACGAAGCTTAGAAATTCAGTGAGCATTTGCGTGCCGTAACCTTTGCTGAAAAGTGCCGGTTCACCGATAAACTGGTCGATGCCGTAAATAGTTTCTTCTATAGAATAGCCATAGCTTTTATAATCTTCATCCGTTAGCCGGTAGCATTGCATAAACGCGAACGGCTTACCCTCTGTTTCGGCGATATAGGGTTCCACCGCAACCGCGCCATCAATTCGGGGACCATATTTTTCGCGTATTTGAATGGTACTCAGCGGCGCGTCGGGATCCCCGAAAAATTCAAGGACTTCCTTCGTGTTGAGCCATTTTGACATCAGCTTCAAATCTTCATGACTCATTTTGCGCATTTCCAATATTCCTTCCTCCTCTACAGCACCAAAGCCAGTGCCCGGCTCACTATTTCACTGTTATCATCCATTCCAACCCGCTCGCTCATTGTTTTATTGAGCCGGGTGAATTCCGTCGATATGCTTTCGAGCGCCGTCAATATACTGCTCGGATGACGGCCCGCTTCCCAACTGGCCAAGCGCTCCAGCTGGTCTTCAGTTAGGCGGCTCCTCGACCCTTCGATTTTCGACCAAACCTGATAGGGACTGTCGAGATGCCGTCCCATTTCCATATACCAGCCGTATGCTGTGAGCCAGCGGACGCTGTCGAGATTGGCAAGCGCGTAATAAGGTTCGCCCCTTCTGGCTGCGCGGTAAGTTTCATGGATGAACGCCAGCATCTTCGTGCGCCAGAATTCCACTTCCGCAGGCGTGATTTTGTAGACGGCCTCTTCCGACAGCTGACGGATCGGCTCAAGAATGCTATGCGGATCATAGAGGATCTTCATACCTTTCATCCAAATCGACGGTTTGAGATCGTCGGCGGTGTGGTACCAGGAATCAACTTTAACAAAGCAGTCGTAATGGCTGACAATCACGGGCGACGCCGCAATTCCTTCAAAAAACAGCACATTGCCCCACTTCCCTGCACGTCCGAACTTATCGGCAATAAAACCTTCCAGCTTTTCGGGTTTCACGACGGTATGAAGGTCTATGTCCGAGTAGCTGTCCGCATTCCCCTTAGCGAGGGAGCCGGCCAGATAAATTGCAAGTACATCAGAATCCTGCTCGAGATCCTGCCGAATTCGGTCCAACAACTGACGCCTCACTTCGGGTAATTGACTGTCACGCTGCAAATTTTTTTCTTCATTTGTCATCTCTTAGTCCTCCTGCCGTTTCTGTATATATCCATATCATTCCATTCGATTTACATAGAAGCAACATTTTTTGGTACAAAAGAAGGAGATTTACAGATAAAAGAAGAAGAAATAGAAAAAGCCGCCCTTTTCAGGACAGCTTCAGCATTTCTTCTATTAACATTAACCATCAATCCAGCCGGGTTCATCAGCGCTCGTTTTTTCACCTGATTTATTGTCACTGGATTTCTTGTTGTTTTTGCTAGTGTACGGCTTAAAGCTCTTGGCTTTATTGGATCCCGCTTTCCAGCGATTCCAGCCTTTTTTGCCAGTTCCCTGGTTGGTGCCGCTTTTTTTCTTTTCTTTTGCCATTTCCATCACTCCATTACTACCTTGCATTATAGCACGGGGGACGCCCATTTGGCACACCGTCCAGCCCATGCTGCGCAAGAAATTTCGAGTCAGTTCCCCAACACTTCCTAGAATCATTATCCTCAGATAAGTTTTACCCCGACATTTTTTAAGAGTTTAAATCTGTCCCACTCTTTTTTTATTACTGTTTTATTTCAATTAAATGCAGGAAGATTTACCCGCTATTTTTACCGCTTTCCCTTAGCAGCTCAGTCAGTTGAATTTATTCTACTGGGATTCCTATCCGCTTTCAATTTGCTCAGCTGAAATCATTTATTTGGAATAAAGCGGCAAACCCTTACTATTACTGCCTTAACTGAAGTGATTTATCAGATTTTTCACCAATTTAATGAGGATGAGCAACTTTTGGCACAGGGTATTCTGATTTTATTTTACACAAGAACGGAATTATGCCTTCCTGCCTATAAAAATTACCAAAGTGGCGCTGAAAATGATATACAACTGTAATATAAATTAGGTTTAGAGCTGTTATACTGAACTTGCTGCAATTATACAGCATCATAATTTTATCCAACAAAACTATTTGACAGTATATATAGAAACGATAGAAAGAGACCGGAAATTCGAAAGGGGAAAAACAACTTGAACTTGAAGTCGAAATGGATGTTGTCTGGGATTTCATCATTACTAGCCATCTCAATTTTATTGCCAACTGCCGATATTAATGCCAATACGTTAAACAAGCTTGAACAGCAACAACAGGAAGCTGAGCAGAAAAAAGAAGAATTGAACTCAGGCATTCAGGAAAAAGACAAAGAAATCAAAGTTACGAAATCCACATTGGAAACAATCCTTGGGAAAATCCAGGAATTGAACAATAAAGTCGAGGAAACTGAAGGCAAGATCAACAGTGTCCAGGCCGATATCGATAAAACAAAAGCTGAAATCGAAGAGTTGAGAAAATCAATCGAAGAATTGAAAATTAAAATTGAAGAACGCACTGCATTGCTTCAGGAACGCGCGCGCGCAATCCAGTTGAGCGGCGGATCTGTTGACTACATCGACGTCCTTCTTGGCGCCAACAGCTTTGTTGATTTTATCGACCGTTTCTCTGCAGTCAGCACATTGATCGATGCTGACCGCGAAATCATGCGCGAACAGGCAGCGGATAAAGAATTGCTGGCAGAACAGAAAGCTTCTGTCGAATCAAAACTTGCGCAGCAGGAAGCTCGCAATGCTGAACTGAAAAGCTTGAAATCCGATCTTGACAGCCAGAAAAAACAGCAGGGAGTACTTGCTGAAGAGTTGAAAGCAGAACAAAAACGCCTTGAAAGCGAAAAAGGCGAAATGACTGAAGAATACGCCGACGTTATTGAAGTCAGCGCAGAATTGGAAAACCAAATCGTTGCCGAACAAGCCCGTCTTGCTGAAATGGCACGTAAAGCTGAAGAAGAGCGCCAGGCTAAATTAGCAGCTGAGCGTGCGGCAGCTGAAAAAGCAGCGGCAGAACGTGCAGCGGCTGAAAAAGCGGCAGCCGAGAAAGCAGCGGCAGAACGCGCGGCAGCTGATAAAGCAGCCGAAGAGCGTGCAGCAGCAGAACGCGCAGCAGCGAAAAGCGAAGCTGAGCGTCAGGCAGCAAACGAACGTGAAGCAGCAGCGAAACGCGAGTCAGCTGCGAAAGAAAAAGTAAGCGCCCCTGCACCAGTTGTTTCAGCACCTGCAGAAGCAGTAAGCTCAGGATTTATCCGTCCGGCATCCGGCCGTATTTCATCACCTTACGGCTACCGTACAATCTTCGGAGCAAGAGAGTTCCACTACGGTATTGATATCGCCAACGGTACTGGAACAACAATCAGCGCAGCAGCTTCGGGTTATGTGACGTATGCAGGATCAATGGGATCTTACGGTAATGTCGTTATGATGACGCATTCCATCAACGGCAAAGAACATTCAACTGTTTATGCTCACTTGAATTCCATTTCTGTTGGAGTAGGATCATATGTCTCTCAAGGCGGCCGTATCGGCGCAATGGGCAGCACAGGACGCTCAAGCGGTCCTCACCTTCACTTTGAAGTACACGTAGGCCCATGGAATGGCTCGCGCACAAACGCAGTCAACCCAATGAATTACATCAACTAATATAGAAGAGCAAGCACCTTTGGGTGTTTGCTCTTTTTTGTTTGGGTGAAGGATTTAATAGATGGGAGAGGCTTCGCGTCCGCATATCCTTCCTTTAAGACGTACTTACCTCAAATTTCAGCCTGCAGGAATAAAATCAGCTTAAACATTACTATTCTCATGAATTTATCTTCTATAGTAGATGGCGATCAGTCGAATTCCAGGAAAAACTAATTGCTCTTCCTCTCCCAACTTCTTAAGGGTGAGATTTTCTTTGCTCCATAAGCCCTTTTAGATGAAAAAGGCTTCGCGGACGCGAAGCCTTCCTTTAAGGGATTGGAGTTTTTCGCGCGGCGAAAAACATCCGCTGTTGTTCTTGGGTTTTGGGTGTGGTGGATCTGGAATCTGAGAGTAGCTGAATATCGGAGCACATGTATATGGTGAAAATCTCGTAAAATTAGCACTGCGCACATATTTTCCTGCCACCGCACATAAAACTTCTTTTCCGCACACAAATGTTCCTCACCGCACATAACTGCCAAGATGCAGCAAGAAACCTCTTCCCTCAGGCTATTCTTCTATAAAAACCCGTATCTTTTGCCCAAATTTCCGTTCAAAACCTAAGCCACACACCAAAAAGCCAGCTGTCCGCAGACAGCTGGCTCTTTAACTCCACTATTTCTCTTTATTCCTCGTCAGAAACGCTTGTTTCGACCAATATTGCTGTGAAGAGGATGAAGATCAGCATCAGGGAAATGACCATTGTGAACATAATTATTCAACTCCTACCAAGTTTTGAATCCTTCTGAACCAGGTGGTGCGTGCATGATCATGGAAGAAAGCGGAATCGCGTAGGCGATGATGATCAGGGCAAAAGCGATGCCGATCCAAATCCACCAGTTTTCAAGCCATTTCGGCGTATGCGTCTTGTCGCTTTCGGCCATCGGAAATTCGACCTGGTCTTCCACTTTCACTGCTTTCGGTGACAGGAACATCGACATGACGACAATGTAGATCAATATCATGGCGGACAGGAACAGGATGCTTCCTCCGACTGCCATTGTTACGTGGCTTGTCAGAATTCCGTCGAACCATTCCATGGCGCTCGGATGGTTATTGTAATTCGAGTATGCAGTCCGGCGCGGTGCACCGAGCAAGCCGAGAATATGCTGGGCAGTCGACATCAGCAGCATGCCGATCGACCAGGTGATAATTTGGACAAAAGCTAATATCTGCATTGATTTAGTGAATTTACGGCCCGTCAGATATGGAATGAGCCAGAAAGTGAGACCCATGAATGTCATCGCGACCGGTGTGCCGACCGTGATATGGAAGTGTCCGACAATCCAAAGCGTGTTATGGACAACTTCGTTCAATTGGAAGCTTGCGTTGATGATACCGCCCGCTCCGCCGGGAATGAAGAAGGCCATCGCGATGAAGATGGATGTGAAGCGGACATCTTTCCAAGGCAATTTCTTGAACCAGCCGAACAGGCCGGTTGCGCCTTTTTTGCGTCCTGAAATTTCAAAGTTCGCGAACATGGTGAAGGCTGTCATAAGTGATGGAATGATGACCATGAACGTTAAGACGACCTGCAGGAATTTCCAGAAGTTCGAGATGCCCGGTTCTGTTAATTGATGGTGGAAACCGACCGGAATCGAGAACAGGATGAACAGTACAAACGCCAAACGGGCTAATGAGTCACTGAAAACTTTGACACCCAGGATTTTCGGTACGATGACATACCAGGCGATGTATGCCGGCAACAGCCAGAAATACACAAGTGGATGGCCGAAAAACCAGAACAATGAACGGCTTAATTCAACATTGATCGTATCTGACCAGCCGAAAGCCCACGGAATGTATTGGAACAGCACAGTTGCGACAACACCCAGGCAAGCGATCAGCCAAAGTACGATGGTCGTGATTGTCATGAATGCGAATAGCGGGCTCAATTCGCCTTTATTGTTCTTGCGCCATACGCGGTAATGGCCGATCAATGCAAAACTTGAAATCCATGTGCCGACTACGAATAACGCAAGGCCGACGTAATACCAGCCGCTTGCCATAAGCGGCGCGTAGAAAGTGTAGAGGACCGATGCTTCGCCAGCAACGATCATGGCAGTCGCCAGTACGGTACCGATCAGCGTTACCCAAAAACCGATCCATGAAAAGAGTCTTACTTTTGGACCGAATGTTCCAATGCTCTTGCTCATGCCCGTCACAAAGAAAGCGAAGATGAAAAAAGTTGTATAGATAAGTGCGAGCAGCACACCGTGTGCCGTTAGAATTTGATAATAATCAAGCCATGCAGGCAGTTGAAGTTTGTCGTTTCGGATAAAGACTTGCAGCAGCCCCATCAGCGTTCCAATCAGGAAGGCGATGTAGGCAACGGCGATATACCATAATGCCAATTTACGATCTTGCAGAGCGATCATGTTTAGTACACCTCAATTTCTGTAAACATAAAATGGTGGCCCGTTCCACAGTATTCATTGCAGAGAATTAAATACTTGCCGGGCTTCTCGAAAGTGTAGGCACGGGTTGTAATCTGTCCCGGAACGACCATCATGTTCACTTTCGTGTCGTCGATTGTGAAACTGTGGACGACGTCCTTGCTTGTCACTTTAAAAATGATTTCTTTTCCTGCCGGCACCCGGAGTTCCGGCGCCGTGTAACCGAAAGCCATGGCGACAATCGCTACCTGGTAAGTATCGTCATCAATCTGCGTCACACCCGGATTATCAAAAGGCGCAGTCTGTTCAATTTTTTCCGGATCAATTGTGTCCATCCCGCCTGACGGGTGGTGATCATGCGAAAAAGCGGTAACGCCAACAATGCTTAAAAATACAATTAAAGATATGATTCCGAAAATCAGCCAAATCTTTTCAAACTTATGAAAATGCATTAAAATTTTCTCCCCTCTAGTTCTATCTCTATCTGCCCAAATACATCATATAAACAACAACCCACATCACGACGATGATGACACCCACAACCATTACACTGGCCAGTGTCCCCCGTAAATCCAGTCCATCGTGCTCATTATTTTTGCTCATTTACTTTCACCTCTTACGTCATTCGTTTTATATTGTCAGCTTATGCTTTTCCGCGCCGAGGCATTGTGATAAATATCACACCTGGACAGTTTTTTAATGAAGCTGTCAAATTTCGGACAAAAACTTGGAGATGAATACGCAGCATTCGGCCGATGTACCTGAACGCACGCAAATTGCTTTTTATCGCGCGCATTTTGATTTAATCGCTCGCAAGGTTCCCTTTATCGCACGCATCCTGTTTTAATCGCACGCAAACCATTCTTTATCGCACGCAACCAAATTTTTCCGCAAAAAAAAAGAAGCTTCCCCGTTTCCGGTTCAGCTTCTTAATCGATTTTGCATAAATAAATCGGACATTCTTCACAATTGATCTCATCTTTCAGTCTTGGAATCTGGTGGATGATGAGTTTGCCGTCTTTCATCGAAACCACGCCGTCTTTTTTCAAATCGCTCAGCATCCGGTTCACCACTTCGCGCGTCATGCCGCAGAAATTGGCCAGCTCCTGGTTGGTCAGCACCATATTGATGAGGACACCGTCCGGATGGCTTTCACCATAGCTGTTGCTGAGTCGGATCAGGGTCGAGTACAGTGCACCTTTTTTGCCGTGCAGCAAAAGATCGCGGAATTTCGTCTGGGTCTTTTGCTGGTCGATTCCCGTCCAG
Organism: Planococcus halotolerans; assembly: GCF_003289955.1. GTDB lineage: Bacteria > Bacillota > Bacilli > Bacillales_A > Planococcaceae > Planococcus > Planococcus halotolerans. The sequence continues at coordinate 782,347 of NZ_QLZR01000001.1, forward strand.
CGCATAAATGCCATGGCCAATTGCTGATCCCGCTGCAAAGCCTCTTCCAAATCTTCAATCGTGATTTTGAGGCATTCGGTATCTTCAACAGCTTTGGCATCCAGCCGGTACTTGGAGGGTCCGGAAAATACCGTAATTTCTCCGACCATCTGATTTTCTCCGCAAATTTTAAGAGTCAATTCCCGGCCTTCAGGTGTCACCTTCCCGATTTGGACTTTCCCGGATTTCACCAGGTAAATCCCTCTGATCGGATCGCCTTCCCGAAACAGGTAGCTGCCTTTGGTATATTTCCTGCTGGTGTGGCGGATGGCACTGCCTTCCAACAAGGCTTCATGTATGTCAACTTCCGTATTGCGCTTAGTCAAATTGCTCCAACTTTCCTTCAATTATCGTAAATTAAGAATATCATAATAATAGTTTTTTGACGCAAAATTTTTGTATTTATTTCCTATTAAAATAAAACCATCAGCTTTATCTTTTGTTAACTATTTATCATGAAAAGAAGGAAGATTGAATCAGTGTAGAGAATTGGTTATTGACTAGAGATTTAAGGAGGAGATCATGATGACTCTAAAATATTCTCACATACTGGTAGCCTTGGATGGCTCACGACAAGCCGAATGGGCATATAAAAAAGCGGTTGGCATCGCTTTGCGCAATAATGCTGTGCTGAATTTGGTCAATATTATCGACAATCGTTCTTTTGGCATGGTCGAAGCGTATGACAAAAATAGTGCGAAACGCGCGAAAATTGAAGCCCGGGATCTTTTAGAAAAGCATAAGCAAGAAGCTGAAGCGGCAGGCGTTGAAACCGTAAATGTTATTGTCGAATATGGTGTCGTCAAATCTGTCATACCGAAGGAAATAGCTGAACGGACCGGTGCCGACTTAATCATCTGCGGAGCCACCGGACTGACTGGTGCTGAGCGCATCATCATGGGCAGCATCTCACAGAGCATTGTCCGCCATGCAAAATGCGACGTGCTCGTTGTCCGCACAGAAGATGAAGCCGGAATGGAAGAGCCGGGAAATGAATAGGATTTTTCCTTCTGCAAACCGGTTCCTGAATTAAAGGAATCGGTTTGACTATGTAAAAATTTTAATATGACTTAAGACTCTATTTCTTATACTTAGGTTTATTTGGACAGCAAAGTTGGCAATAGAAGTATAGAACAGAAAACCAATAGTGTTTCTGCTTATTTTACCTATTCACGTTTAGCATATATTGAACTCAATAACAGCGAACTTCGGACAGGATGACACAGACTTTTGTGCTGTTGACAACGCCGGGAAGGATCATTGGATTCTTTTGGGCGTTTTTTAGCGACTTTAATTGGATAAAACTGTAAAGGAGTGGACAATATGAGTCAATTAAAAGAAACAGCAATCGAAGTAGCTTCCCTTTTGGACGCAGAAGTGGAAGTTACTGGCGAAACTTGCCTTGTTAAAAAGAAAAGACAATTGAATATCCATACCGACCAAAATAATTTTTCCTGTATGTTGGAGTTGGATATCTCCTTCAAAAAATTGAAAGATAATGGCCATGCCATGAATATAGCGGAAATTCTTTTATTGCCTGAAGAATTGCCGGCATTCACAGCTGCCTGGTCCAGTTTCTATAGACCATTGCCAGTCAATTTCAAGCAGCGCTGCGAGACAAATCCGAATATCGTCTGCTTGCACCTCGAATCAATGGAATGCCCGAAAGATTTTGCTGCTCGCCTGTCAGCTGCTCTGCAGGCGCTGGAGCCGCTTGAATCCATCAGCTAAGAAAGGAAGACCGGTTATGACCTATATCATTGATCACGCAAAAAAATTCATCCATGAACTGACTTATCAGGAAAAACGCTGCGGCATTGAACAAACGCCGGCTGACCATAGAGAGCTTACCGATTCTGCACCCTATATTTATACCTTGGAAAAGGAAAAAATGTACGCGAAATGCCCATACTGCCATGAAGTACCATTAATAATCGATTGATCTTCCGTAGTGCCTCCTTGATAAAAAAAATCCGGATTCCTTTTACAGGAATCCGGATTTTGTCGCTTTTCAGGATTTGCCGCCATATAATTGCTGAAGTTCTTCTTCTTTCATCGTGAAACGGTGTTCTTCGGCCGGAAATGCGCCGGACTTCACATCCTCCACATAAGCGCCCAAGCCATTTTTCATCACGTCCCCGGCTTCCGCATAAGAACGGACAAATTTCGGAAGATGATGCGACCCGTATTTGACGGTGTCATGGTAAACGAGCACCTGGCCGTCTGTTTCGCTGCCGGCACCAATGCCGATGACCGGAATCGATACGGCTTCCGTCACCTCTTTGGCCAATTGATACGGAATGCATTCCAGCACCAGCATAAACGCGCCCGCCGCTTCACAGGCCTTCGCGTCTTCAATCAGCTTTTTGGCCGCGTCAGCAGTCTTCCCCTGAACTTTAAATCCACCGAGCACACCGGCTGTCTGCGGCAATAAACCCAGATGCGCCACAACGGGAATGCCGGTGCGCGTCAGCAATCTGGTGACGTCAGTCACTTCATCCGCTCCCTCGAGCTTCAGCGCCTCCGCGCCTGTCTCCTGGAAAATACGGACGGCGGTCTGCAATGTGCGGTCGATGTCTCCGTGGAATGAAGCGAATGGCATATCGACCACCAAAAAAGTGTCCTGCGCGCCGCGGCGGGCCGCTTTGCCGTGATGAATCATATCTTCGACCGTCACTTTAACTGTTGAGTCGTAGCCGAGAACGACCATCCCGAGCGAATCTCCGACCAGGATGATATCCATACCTGCTTCTTCTGCGATTTTAGCGGACGGGTAATCGTACGCCGTCAGCATGGCTATTTTCTCGCCTTCTTTTTTCATTTTCGTAAATGTAGCTGTGTTCTTCATTATTTTTCTCTCCTTTTCAGGGAGAAAACCGGACATAAAAAGCCTTCTGTTCCAAAATTGGACAGAAGGACAGGATTTTCATCAGCTGGTTTCCTCCGTCCCTGTCATTGATTGATCAAGGCAGAATGTAATTATAGACTTGCGATTGGTGTGCCGGTGCAGTTCCCTTTGGATACCGCCCTCATTCACACTATAGCAGAAGCTGCAATAGTCTGACAATATTCCCCGCTTTATGTAGGAATGAAGTCTTTCCGAAACCCCTTTTCTTTACAAGCAGATATACTTAAAAATTTTCTTATACCCTGTATAGTATATAATAGCAGCTATTTTTGGAGGTTCTTATGGCTATCATCAGTAAATTAACCATCATTCTAATCATTGCAATCAGTTTTGCTCTTGCTTTCCTGGCTTTCTATTTGATGAGTAATCTGACGAAAGAACAGCGAAAACAGCAAATCAATGAAATCACTTCGCAGCTGATCAACTTCATGCTGTTTCTGTGGCTCGCGAAAATCCTTTTGAATTTGCCTTTATTTGTCCATGATCCGCTTGCAGTCCTCGCTTATCCGAGCAATTCGGAAGCTTTTTATCTGGCGGCAATTTTTACCGGTATCCTTGTCTACGTTAAAACTAAACAGGGAAAAATAGAAGGTGGCCGTCTGGCGCATACATTTCTGCAGATATTTTTGGCTGCTTCATTTGTTTACGAATTCATCCAGATGACTTGGCGTGAAAATCCTTTTTCACTGCCTTACCTCGTCGTCTTTGGTCTATTATTGGCATTATTCCATGTTCTGCAGGGGCGGATGAATCCGCTGAATCAATTCAGCAGCGCGCTCACGGCAGCGGCTGTCGGCTTTTTTACTATCAACTTCATGCTGCCGTACCTTTCAATTTTCGGATATATCGTGGAACCTTGGTTCCTGGCACTGTTTCTTGCCGCATGTTTTGGGCTTCTTATCAATGGCCCTTCAGATCAACCTGAATCCGAATCACATTAAAATTTTGGAGGCATCTTCATGAAAAAAGCTTTATTCTTCACCATAATTGGCGCCATGCTGGCATGGGCCATTTACGATTTCACCATGTCCGGCAATGAATCCGCGAACCAGCAAAGTGAGACTGCTTCTTCCGTTACTTCCAACGAATCGGCTGACGTGGGTCTCGCTGTCGGCCAGACTGCCCCCGATTTCACGCTCGAAACACTGGACGGTGAACAAGCAAGGCTTTCTGATTTCAGCGGCAAAACCGTCTTCGTCAATTTCTGGGCTACCTGGTGTCCGCCATGCCGCGCTGAAATGCCGGATATGCAAAAACTTTACGATAACGAAGATATCGAAATTCTGGCCATCAACTTGACTGATACGGAAAAAAGCGAAGATGGTGTGACATCTTTTGTTGAAGAGATGGGTTTAACTTTCCCGGTTCTAATGGATACAGAAGGTGATATTTCTTCAGCTTATAACGTAAAGGCTTACCCAACGTCATACATGGTAGATGTCGAAGGGAAAATCAGCTATATCGCTTACGGCGCTATGAATTATAATATAATGGTGCAGGAGTATGAAAAAATGAAATAAGTTTTTGGCGGAGGAATATTTCCCGGGAAATAGTTTGAGTTATTGAAGACTCAGCTTAGATAATTAGAGATAAAAGGGGTTATTTTTATGTTTGCAGTAAATGTGGAAGGCGCCATTCATCGAAATGGCAAATGGTTGTTGATCCGGCGAAGTGAAAAAGAGGAACATGCCGGCGGCAGCCTGTCACTGGTCGGCGGCCAATGTGATATCGAAGGCTTTTCTTCTGATATCCTTGAAAGAACCTTGGAACGGGAAATCTTCGAAGAAGTCGGCTGTGAAGTTTCTGGCCTTAAATATGTAAACAGCTCTTCGTTTGTAACGGGTTCAGGGGTGAACGTCATCGACATCGTCTTCATATGCCGTCACCGGACTGGCGAGCCTTTTGCCAAAAGTGTTGATGAAGTTGATGAAGTTTTATGGATGACCACTGATGAAATCCTTGTCCATAAGGAGCTGCCCGATTATCTGAAAATGAATATCAGCCTGGTAGATAAAATGCTGTAAAGAATTACGTCCATTAGGGAGAATGGTGAACTGGGTTCATCCTGGTGTAACGGATTCTCTTAAATAATGCCGCAAAAAAGACGAAGCCACAGTCCCGGCTTCGTCTTTTTTCATAACTCTTCACATGTCTTCAGCAATTTTCCGCCACTCGTCTTCCAGTATCCCCATTTCCCAAAGGCTCCAATAGTCATCGCCAAACTTTTGGTGATCGCGCATTAAGCCTTCTTTCTGGAAACCGGCTTTTTCATAGCAGGCGATGGCGGCTTTATTGAAATCAAAGACTCCCAGCGTGACACGGTGCAGCTTAAGGTCATCAAAAGCGATTTTCAGCACTTGCTGGATCATTTGGCAGCAAAGCCCTTTGCCTTTTGTGTTCGGATCGCCTAAGATGACACGTCCAATCCGTGCCGATCGATTGTTCCGGTCAATGCGGGACAAGGATACATGACCGACCAGCTTTTTAGTTTCGTCGTCGATCACACTATAAATATAAGAAGAAGAATCCTTCTTATTCGCGTCTTTCATATACTCTTTCAATTGAAATTCATTCAACGGGAAGACAAAGCTCGGTCCCGCCCATTGGAGCATGAACTCCGGCGTCTCCACCCAGTCGATCAATTGCTTGAAATCAGCCTGTTCGAAATAGCGTAACGTAATCATTGAAGTCCACTTCCTCTTCAGTAGTTTCAGCTCTTTACTGGTACTCTACCCTATCCCGCCAGGCCCTAAAATCATTTTTAAAAGTTTCTTCACACTTTAAAATCTGCTGCATTTTCTTTTCTGTTTCTTTCTTCCAGGTACTCATCAAGCGCTGATTTTTTAGGTTTCTTGCCAGTTACGATTTTATGGATTTCATTCAGCAACATAAGCCCTCTTATTAAGACACCTAATACAATCCCAAATGCCAGCAGACCGCCGACAAAAGCTCCGAAAAACAATAATAAATAGCCAAGAATCGTGCTTAGCAGTATAGCCGTGAACAACTTCATTCCAATTCCCCCTGTATCTCTCTTTCCACAACACTACATATACGTTATTGTTACCATTTCAACGATGTTTCATTTCCCGTTTCAGCATCCGAATCTGTCCACGGTGGCTGATTTCGTCTTCGAGCACATGAAACCACAGGTAATAATTATTATAGGCGACGCCGTTCGGCCAGGTATTCTCTTCGAACAGCCAAGCTTCATCCTTCGACTTCAGTTGTTTCAATGTCTCCTTACGGACTTCCGCCAATTCCTCGAGGTAGTATTCCAGCGGCTGGTCCTTGATATCACGCCGTCCCTCGTTCCCGAGGCCGAGCGCAGAACCCCAATACGCCATTTCCTCTTCGGTAAAATCGCGTTTCTCGAACGATATCACCTGATGCACTTTTTCTATCGCAGCGATATGCATCAGCAGCGCACCGATTGAGTTGCTGTGCCGCGTCTCCAAATGATCCAGTTGCTGTTGATTCAATCCGCCAATTTCCCAAAGCGTAACGGCTCGTGCGTGTTCAAGCATCGAGACCAGTTCACCGATTTTATCCGGATAGCCTTTCGGCGCTTTAATGACATAATCAATCATCTAATTCAGCTCCTTTTTGTAATACACCAATGTTGCCCGTTCATTAATCTTTTGTTCCTTGCCGGTCCGCTGATATCCAAGCTTTTCATATAAAAGGCAATTCCCCTTTTCTTCAGCGAGCGTCGACAGTTCCCATACTTTGTCGTCGACAAATCTCTCTTCCGCCATCAACATGGCTGTTTGTGCGATGCCCTTCCCTTGATGGGCTGTTCCAATAAAAACCGGACTGATCCACAAGCTGCCATTCGTTTCTTTGCGCACAATATGAATGGCGCCGGCCAGTTCTTCATCAGCTAGTATCATATAATAATGGCTGTTCGGATTTTTTATTCGGTTGACGGTTTTCTCCAGCGTCTCTGTAGCCGGGCTTGTGCCGTAATCCCTGTATTTTTCCAGCAGGGGTGCAAACGCCGCCAATTGTATTTCGTGTATGGCTACGGTGTCTGATTCCGTTGCCTCCTGCAATGTGATTCTCATCTGTCCCGCCTCATTTGTTTTAGTCTTTTTCCACCATCGTCAAAAACGTGGCAAAGTCCGTCTTGAATTCAGCTTCCTTTTTGAACCCGAACTTTTCGTAAAGGCGGATAGCGCGTTTATTGAATGTGGCCACAGTCAGCCGCAGCGGCTTCTCGGGTTGCTGTCCGAGAATTTCCCGCTTTATATAAGCGAAAAATTCGCTTCCCAGCCCAAGCCCAGTCTCGGCCGGCTTCATGCCAAGCCCGAAGTCGATATAGCCCGCCGGATAAACGCCTGATATTCTGCCGGCAGGCACCTGCGCGGAATTGCCGGTGCAATAAAATCCGAAAAGCTCTCTTTCTTCGTTGCGGACTGCCCGGTATGTACCATCGAGAATTTCACTCATCGATTCGTCGTTTACAGTATTGTTGTAGAAGTCGTAGGGATAGGAATAACGCCAGTTCAGGATTTCCTTGGCGACTTCTTCGGTCATTGGTTCTGAAGTGAATTTCATGTTTGCACCTTCTTTTGGATTACTGTTCGAGTATAAGCAGCCTGTGCTCTTTTGTTTTCTTAATCAATTCGAATCGATCCTGTTCAAGAAGCAGCGTTATTCGTTTCGCCTCATCCCATGCAATTCGGTAAAATTCTTCGGTAATAACTCCTTCTGAGAGGGCCACTTCAAGTTCTTCAGCATCTTTTTGAATAATATCTCCGTTAGGCAAAAGAATTATATCCAGAAACAAATCATCCATCCAGGGACGGCCATTTTCATTGCCATTTGCCAAACAAATATCGATATACCATTGGACAACATCGCCCTTTTCATCAAATACTGTCGTTAGCGAAAAACGTTCATTTAGCGGAAAATGCTGGAGCCAGCTATATCCATCGTCCACCACGCATACTTTTCTATCCGGATAGTCGAATATCGCCGGTGCTGAAACTTTGTTCATTGTCAGCAGCGTGACATCTCCAGTGAAACTCCCATCCTGGATTTCCATTTGCCGAAACTCTCTTTTAATAAGTCTGCCCCAGCCTCTGCGATCACCATATTTCCTTTTTAATTGCACTGTGTCCTCTTCCCTGTTCATGAAAGAAAAAAGTGCCGGAACCCTTTGTTGAAAAAATTTATAGTGATGTTCACTTCCTTCAATTGCTTCGAATGCAGCGTGTAGTATTTTCTGCTTTACAATCTTGTAAATCGTTTTGTTGGAAGCCAGAAATTCTTTACTGATGAAAGTACCGGCGCCTGCTTCATCAGTTCCACAGTCCATATAAAAAGTGTTAATACCGGTCAAATCTGCTAATTTCAATAAATTCTCCATATCTTCCTGATTCGCATAAAAAGCGCTTGATAACAAGACTAGATCTTTAAAAACGCGAGGATATTTACAGGCGATATAGAGACTGATCTGCCCTCCCATTGAAATACCGGCCATCGCTGACCAATTTTTCTGGGTACGGTACTTCCCGTCAATCAATGGTTTCAGCTCTTCCACCACAAAGCTGCTGTACAAGTCCCCTATTCCGCCAAACGACAGCGATTCATCCGACAATAATATACGGCTGCATTCGTTATTCGGCCAAGGACAATATTCATCTTTCCGTTCCAGACTATTTTGATCGATAGCAACCACAATTATATCCAGTTCATTTTCATTCAAATATTTTTCCAGCTGGAGTGATGAGCCGTCAATAGCATCTTCATCATTGAAAACATTCTGGCCGTCATGCATATACAAGACCGGGTAGCTTTTCTTTTCGTACTGATAAGCTGGTGGCGTATAAACTCGAATTAATCGTTCATTCTTCAATTTTTCTGAGTAAACCGGAAATGCTTCAAGCATAGTTTGTCTTCCTTCCATGTTAACCGGAGCTTTTCTGGTCAATTATCTTATTTATTGCCTAAATAATGAGTCACCAGCTCTTCTTCATTTCCTGGCGAGACGAAATACGCTTTTGCATCAGGCCGAGAACTGACAATCCTCTTTATTTTCCCATCAATATAGTGAATGGCGGCTCCGTCATCTGCGGCGATTCCCGGCTGCAGGATGGCATCGTCCACCAGCTTCCGATACGTCGGCCTTCTTTCGGCTTCGCCGTCATAATGCGGACAATTGCTGCCACTTAGGAAGCCGAGCGCTTTCAAAGGCTCCAGCTTATCACCGTAGGAATCCGTCACGCCTTCCTCGAACCAGCAGATTGAGCCCGCGCTGATGCCGGCCAATACAATTCCCTGGTCCAGCGCCTTGCGGAAAATTTCATCCAATCCCCACTCTCTCCATAAGACCAGCAGGTTTTTCGTGTTGCCTCCGCCCACATAAATGATGTCCTTATCCAGAACATAACTTTCCAGATCTCTTACCGGCGGTTTAAATAAAGACAGATGGCTCGGCTCGCAATATTCCTCATTGAAAAATTTATAGAAATTCTGGATCAAACTTTCAGCGTCGCCGCTTGCCGTTCCAACGTAGCAGATTTTCGGCTTTTCTTTTCCTGCCTGCTTGAGGATATAACGGTCCAATAAAGGATTTTCCGGTTCCATCAGGAAACCGCCTCCGCCCATGGCGATAATTTGTTTCATAAAGTTTCGCTCCTTCGTTTTCAGTTGGCTTTTCTTTGGGATTTTTGTGGGTTGGGCGTATTTTGGTGGAAGTTGGGCATATTTCGGCTAAAGTTGGGCGTATTCCACTCGAAGTTGGGCGTATTTGGACTAAAGTTGGGCATAAATTGAAAACGCCTCGCAGTTGCAATCTCTCACTTGAGCAAATCTCTTTGTATAGGTAAATATTACCGTTCAAGCTGCTCTATTACAATGAAATTCGGAACATTTTGACTTGCTTGAAATTACACCCCCCTATTTACTGACAGATGAGGTAAAATGGATTTATTAAAGATTTGATTCCAATTGCTGATTCTAAAAATGATTTTAGGAGGAATGCGGGTGGATGTAGATACGGTTTTGAACTTATATATTTTCTTTCTTGCCGCTGCAGCTGTCCTGTGTATGGTGATTGCCTGGTTTATCACTAGAATTTCCGAGAATCTTTTGATCGGTTTTATCAGCATTTTCATCGCCAGCCTGCTCAGCCTGATGCTGATTTTCGGTTGGTTCCAGTCCATGACCATGAATGCTGCGGAAGAGACTATCCATTGGGTTTTCAGCTACGGACTGGTGCTTCTCCTTTATCCGATTTATCTGTTCGTGAATTGGTTCATTTTAAAAAGAGCCCGGCGCTTCCGGGCAGAAGATTAGCAATTTCCCGGTTCAGGTGCCGGGATTTTTTTATGGAAATAAAATATTTCATTTCATAATGAACTTTTCCGGCGTTGCCGTGTCTAATGTGTAACTAGAGAGAAACGAGGTGTTGGCTGTGGACGATATTGAAGTTGCCCGAAAAGCGATAAAAGGTGATGAAGAAGCTTTTGTCGCATTGATGCAAATACATAAAGAAGCCTTGTTGCGGACGGCTTTGGCTTTCCTGAAAAATGAGCATGACGCGCTCGAAGCCCTGCAAGAAACCACTTACCGGGCATTCAGGAAAATCGGTTCCTTGAAAGAACCTGCCTATGCCAAGACCTGGCTGATACGCATCACTATTAACTACTGCCAGGATCAATTGAAGAAAGACAAACGTTACGTGAGAGATGGAAAGTCAGCTGATTCTGCAGTATCAGACGATTTGACCCAACTGGAATTGCAGGAAGCCTTGAGCACCTTGTCGGCCAACGAGCAGCAATTGATCTATATGAAGTATTTCCAAGACGTCAAAATCAAAGATATTGCAGCACTCGAGAAGATTCCCGAAGGCACTGTGAAATCACGATTACATAAAACATTGCGGACATTGCGCAGCCATTTTGAAGGCAAAGGAGAGATGGACCATGTATGAAAAAGAGGAACAGAAATTGACTGATTTCAAAGATCGCCTTGAACAGGTCCCTCTGCCTTTGGAAGGCGCGGATGGCGCAATCATGCAAGGACTGGAACGGGCAAAACGTGAAAAGCTGCAGACGCATGCCAAGCGCAAGCGGACGATTTGGAGTTTGGCGGCGGCAGCGTTGATTATACTTACTTTAATAACATCAATTCGTGTGTCGCCAGCTTTCGCTAATGCGGTCGCGTCGATTCCTGGAATGGAGAAGTTTGTAGAGCGGATACAAAATGATAAGGGGTTAAGTGCTGTTTTTGAAAACGAGTATTACCAACCAATCGGCGAATCACAAACAATCGGCAGTACAACTTTAACAATTGAAGGAGTTATTTTGGACGAGTCCGGGATGAATATATTCTATAGGGTTGAGTCGGCAGTGACGTTGGAAGATATTAAAATCAATATGCCGGTTTTAGAAAATCAGCAAGAGATTCCACCGGGCAGTATCTCTTATCATTCTCCGTTAGCCGAGCAGGATTCACCGAAAATTTATTCCGATATAATTGGCTTTACTTTCCAGGACTCAGTGAAGTTTGAAAACCTGGATTTCACACTAGGTCTGCAAGTTAAGTTGGATGGCAATGAAATCGATTTCTCTGTCCCGTTTACTGTGCCGGAAAATGTGAAACCGAGCATCGTTTATGAGATGAATAAGGAAGTTATAGTTGAAGGACAGAAGTTTACCATTGAAGAAGTGAAGGTTCATCCGCTGCGTGTTGGAATTCTCATTTCATTCGATCCAGATAACACGAAAAAGATTCTGCAATTTGAAGATATCCGCCTGGAAAATGAAGACGGCGAGGTATGGAGTTCCATCGCCAACGGCATCTCTGCTCGAGGTGACATTGACGACGGAGAAATTATTTATTTCATTCAAAGTAATTATTTTGAAAATCCGAAAGAGCTTTATCTGCGAATCAATAAGATGCAGGCAGTGGATATTGAAGACTCCTATTTCCTTGTAGACACTGATAAGAATGTATTGTCCCATAGTCCGCAAGATGGCAGACTTGAGCTTATCGATTCGAGTCGAACCGGATTTCAAATGAATTTAAAAATGGAGACAGACCAGGAACTCCATTATGGAATCGACAGAAGAATTTCTGACGCTAACGGCGAACCGATGGATACTCAGCACACTGGAATATCCACACCACATGACGGTGTGCAGTCGATCGACTTTGGTTTCACTGACAATGGCTACGTCAACCCAGTAAGAATTGATCTAGCCGCCTACCCCAACTACATCAATGGAGACGTTAAAATTGAACTGAAAAAATGACAAGCGTACACTAAAGGGCAGGGACCTTCTTGAGGTTCTTGCCTGTTTTATTTCAATAAAAGGCTATTCGAATTCAACAACCGGAAATGGAGTGGATGGATATTGGCATTTCCATGGGGGTTTTGTTGAACGTGCATAAGTACCAGCTAATCGCGCGTATTAATTTTTAATCGCGCATAAGATTTTTAATCGCGCATATTTTTTTTAATCGCGCATAAGATTTTTTAATCGCCCGCAATTTCGATTAATCGCCCACATTTTCGTTTAATCGCCCAAAAAAATTTTTAATCGCCCACAAATCTGATTAATCGCCCACATTTTTTTCTAATCGCCCATAACCTCGTCTAATCGCACGCATCTCACTCTAACCGCACGCAAATCACCTCCACCCCACAAATCTGCTCCCCAAACCCACATCCCCTCTCCAAAACCCCCAAAAACAAAAAAGGAAGCTTTTCGCTGAGCGAAAAGCCTCCCATTCCAAATTCAAAATTACATTTCAAGCGTTGTTTGCGGTTTGCGCACTAAGCACATGATGCCGGCAATCAGATAGAAGATACCTGCAATGACACCGAGACCCGTTGTTGTAATCGAGATGATGACTGCAGTCGCAATGAAGATGATGCCCGCAACGACCGGCTTTTTATTGCCTTTCAACAAGACCATGGCAACGATGCCAAGAACGATTGCGGCTATGGCTGATATAAGTACTATCCACCCGCCTGCACCAAGCATATCCATCGCCGCTTCAAATTCTTCCATTGAGAAATCGGTCGTCGGATCGCCTGTTCCAGTTGTCAATTCAGTTTCGATCAAATCTCTATTGTTCTGCATCCAGAGCATGAAACCTCCAATTGCCGCCATAAATGCATAACCCAACGCTCCAATAATTCCTAATACGATTTCTGCTGTACGTTTCATTGATTATTCCCCCTAATTTTTCATTCAAAGTTAATACTTAATTCCCTGCGACGTCCCGTTTCGTAAAGGCTGCCCACGCTGCGCCTATGAAGATGGCGAAGTAGACCAGCAGCACGATGATCGAGAAGGTCATCGACATTCCAGGAATCGTCGGTTCCATGCCGTTTGTGTATTGTTCCAGATTCGTGTTGGCGAACAGGATGAATTTCGACCATTCATATTGCGACAGGAATGCCACAATCGTGTTGCCGGCCATCATCAGGAAGATCGCCAGGCCGATTGCCATGCCGCTGCTTCTGAATATTGCTGAAATCATGAAGGCGAAAGTCGCCATCATCACCAAAGTGACGATGCTGAAGCCGTATGATTTCGCGATTTCACCCAATACGTCATTATGCGCATAGCCCGGCATCATATCCTGCACGACCATCGGATTCAAGCCGTTCAGCCCGAATAATAATGCGCCGACGAGCCAGGATGAAAGCAATAGGAATACGAGCAATGTCAGAGCGAATATCAATACGGACACGTATTTGGAGAATAAAATCTTCGTCCGCGAAATTGGGCGGATCAGCAATAATTTAATGGTACCCCATTTAAATTCGTTTGAAATGATTCCCGCTGCCACGATAATCGTAAACAGGCTGATGACTGAAGTGAGGAAACTGTTGTCGAGCACATATTCCCAGCCATCGTAAGGCTGCGGCTTGATATTGTTTTCGAGGTGGTAATTGTTTTCAGCAATGATGAATTCATTTGTAAATCCTGCAAATTCATCATCCGCCATTTCAGCCATCAATTGTTCATTTTCAGCCTGTAATTCCGTCTGCCAATTGTCGCCGTATTCCTTGAAGTCCGATTCGGTTCCGAAAAATTTCGTAATAAGTCCGCCGCCGATGGCAATCACGAGGATGACTGCAAACATGACCCACGTCGCTTTTTTCGCATATAATTTGATCTGTTCATTCCAGATCAGCTTCATGAAATTACTCAATGCTATTCTCTCCAATCAGGTCAAAGAATTTATCTTCCAGCGTCGCCTGCAGGACGCGCACCCCATAAATGCTGATGCCTTGCTCCATCAGATTCTTCAGGATTTGCGGAATCTCTTCACGTTTGACCGACATGGAAAGTTCCTTGCTGCCGACGCCGACTCCGTTCTCCAAGTGGCTGTCGAGGTAGACTTTAGCCGTTTCCATCGGCTCGACTTCGATATAGACTTCTTTCAGCGCTTCTTCATGCTCAACAGTCTGCACTTCTTCGATGGCAATCAATTCACCGTTCTTGATGACGCCGATCCGGTCGCACATCAATTCGATTTCCGTCAATAAGTGGCTGGATACGATAACCGCCACATTTTCCTTTTCCGCAAGATTGCGTATGTATTTCCGGATTTCACGGATTCCTGATGGATCCAGCCCGTTTGTCGGCTCATCCAATATCAAAATCGATGGTCCGTGCAATAAAGCCTGGGCGATTCCGAGGCGCTGGCGCATACCAAGTGAATAACGGCCTGCTTTTTCATGTATCGCTTTTTCCAGTCCGACAAGGGACACCACTTCTTTGATCCGTTCATCTGTTACGCCTTCGACCATCCGCGCATATTGCTTTAGATTCTTCCACCCGCTCAGGAATGGATACATCTCCGGATTTTCAACGATAGCTCCAACATGCTGGATAGCCCCTTTGAAATCCGTTTTAATGCTTTTTCCTTCAATCAGGACATCGCCTTCTGTGATATCGATCAATCCAACCATCATCCGAATCGTTGTCGTCTTCCCTGCTCCGTTCGGCCCTAAAAATCCGAACACTTCACCTGCTCTGATTTCAAAATCCAATCCTTTGATAATCGGCTTATTGCCAATTGTCTTTTTTAAATTCACCAATTGCATTGCCGGCTTCGACATGACGCGCACCTCCGTGTTTTACTTTCCACTCTCTTCTACGATTCAACAGGAAGAAAGTTCCCATAAATGGAAATTTCCAAAAATAAAACTAAAGAAGAAGCTTTTTTCCTTTAAATTTAAACTTCTCTTAAAACGTTACCATGTATAATTTATTAAAAACTAAAAAAGAAGCTTTTCGCTGAGCGAAAAACTTCTTTATATAACATTATCAGTTTCCTTGCTGGTTTAGTAAGGGCTGGATACATTTACGTTAAAGCTCGTATTAGCCCCGCTGTATAGCCCTACGTAAATGTATTTCGTACCTCCCGGCACAACGCCGGATTCATTGGCTGCCGAAGTGGCAATATTGCCGATAACGTTGAATTCTGCATCATAGAAGAATACATCAATATCATGTCCGCTTTCGCTTGTTCCAGTTATAGAGACATTGTGAATACCGTCTGCATATTGCTCGGGCAGCGTTACTACGTAACCGTCAACGCCTTGGGAAGCAGGTTCAGGATTCTGAGTCGTCACAAACTCATTTTGTGTGACTGCAAGAGTGGCATCGTCAACTCCCGCCAGAACACCAACTCCAGTACCAGCATTGCCGACCTGAATCGTTCCTGATGCGGTGAATGCTTCTTCCGGCTCTAATTCCAACGGCGTTATTTTTGCCTTGTCACCTGTAAATGCCTGCAACTCTGCCAATTGGATATATCCCTGTGCGTCATCTTGAGCCGACTTGGCAATAAACTTCAATTGAGTCGCTTGTGCAGGTGTATCCAACACATACTCCTGGTAGTCAAGATCAGGTGTTGCCGGGCGCGGCTTGCCTGCTGTGAAATTATCTTCCAGAATCGTTGTCCAATTTTCTCCATCAACAGATGCCTGGACAGCAAAATCTTTCAAAGTGGCAAAGCGTGCTTTGGCTACATCTTTCATCGCACTGATGTGAAGCTGCGATATAGAGAGCGGTTTATCTCCTGCTAGATCCACAATGAATTCAGAACCGGTGAAACCTTCCTCTTTTTGTTCAGATGCATAAACACTTGCTTCTGTGTCATCTATTGCCAATTTTACCGGATTGCTTGCAGAAGCATCAGAAACACTAGCAATCGATGCTCCATTAAATGAAGAAGCTACGTTAGGTGAGAGTTTTAAGTTCCAGCGTTCTTTGCTGCCGGCTGTAATCTTAACATCTTCCAAAGTCCGTGAGCCATATCCTCTTGCCTGGATTGTGATATCGTACGTTCCTTCGACCATATCGAGAGCAAATCCGCCTTTTTCTGTAGTCTGCACTACTGGCGATGTACGGGCTTCGTATTGTCCAATGAAAATCCTAACTCCTTCGATCGGCTTATTCGTCTGTTCATTGACCACTCGGCCAAGAAGCTGTCCATTATGTTCAGCATCCGGATGATTAAATGCCGGTTGCGGATCTGTATCATCTCCGCCTGCTGAATAGGCATCATCTCCGAGGCCACGCTGAGAAAACGCGGTCCATAATGTATCACGATACTTCCCGTCATAGCGTTCAAGATCTGAGGCGATAATTGCCGTGCGCATATCTTCCATAGAAGGGTCTGGCACTGAAATTGGCATAGCATCTAACACTAGTTGTTCGGCCACTCTCTCTCCTTCTTCTTTTCCATAATTCTGGATAAGCGCTTCCCGGACATGCCACAGGATAGCTGCCCAGATATCACCGTCAGCATGGACTTCAGGCCCGATAATGTCGTAACCGATATCACCGTAATTTAAAGGTGCTTCAGCCAATGACCAGCTGCGGATTCCCCGTTCATCGTTGTCAGTCACGTAAGCTCCAACGACCGGTTCCTCCTGCAATCCATTTTTGATAAGATAATGCATTCCGAACCAATCTCCCCAGCCTTCACCCATCGATCCAGATTGATGGCTGCCCAGTGCTTCTCCACCGGCTACCAGTCGGTTTGATAAGGCATGGGAATATTCATGATAAATGATTCCAGCATCGTAGTCGCCATCAGCATAAGCCCCTTCAAAGGCTCCGGCTATCGGTTCCCAAAGGAACATACCGCTCCAAGCGGCGATTCCGTCAGGCAATGTCAGCATATACGCGTTATCACGACCCGTATATGTCGGTTCCCCTCCCGTCACAGCGCCTGCTTGGACCAGTCCTAAAATTGGGTCACCTCCAAGTCCTCCTTTGCCATTATTGTTGGCTTGAAGATTACCTGCTGGCTCTGTCCAGCCAAGGTTATAAAAATAATCATGGAATAAGTTATGATGATAAAACAAGTTTGCAGTCGCACTGTTTACGTCTTCTGCATAAGAAGGCGGAACAATGGCACCTTTACTTTCCTGCCACGCATTCAGGAATGGGTAATTGAACTGGCCCAATGGGCTGACTGGCCGGATCAAAGTGTCTGCCGGCACCAGGAAATTGCTCCAGTTGGCATATGCACTCGCGTTATTTCCGAAAGTTGTAACACCAAGATCGTTCGTTGGAAGCAGCCAGCCATTTGGAGAAGCTTCCAGGTCACCTTTGAAAGATTTACTGACTTGATTTCCTCCTGCAGGGGCACCAGGGTAGTTTTCAAAAATTAAGCCTTCTGGATCCAGGTGATCGACTAATGAGCGTTGATACAAAGTTTTTCCGTTTTCCGCATCGACAACAACTTCGAAAGCTTTATCTAATTCCTCAATGAACAATACACGATAAGCTGGGCGGATTTCTCCATTCGAAAAGAAAGCAGCTTGTTTTACCCGCTGCTCGGTCGGAAAGACGTCCAGACCGTCATAAACTTTCCAGCCTTTTTCGTCTTTTAATGCTGTTGGTGAATATACAAGATCTGGAGTTAAAGACCGGACAACTGAACTTAGCGCATCTTCCGGAGACAGACTGAACTCACCGGCAAACTCTCCTGTTGGTCCAGCATTGCTTGCTACCGATAGAATCTTTCCTTCTTCATTAACTGCAACTATAATGCGGCCTCCGAAAACGGATTCGATTCCATTTACAGTCTGCTGGAAAGTTACTGGAGACAAGTTAGTGCCTTCTACTTTGTAGTTACGAATTACTGTGAGATTCTGAATATCCTCTGCTGTCAGACTGAACAGCGCTTTGTTTTCCATCAGCCAGTCCCGGGCAATCGATTCAGCATCTCCTGTTCGGGCTTCTGAAATGTACCCTTCAGATTTAGTAATGCTAGCTGGTGTGCCGAATAAGTGATTCCATTCAATTTTCAGCCCTTCACCCGCATCGACTATAAGCTGTTGAGCGGCTTCCAGCTGCTGAGTGGTCGGCAGTATAGACGGCAAGGAATCCCGCGTGTCTATTGCAGCTTCTTCCACATGAGCGTGCAAGTCTTGATCCGTTGGAGAGTTTACTGCGACAGCTGTCCCGGCAGATACACCTAAAACTTGAGAGGCAATTAAAACCGAGCTGAGCAAGGCTAAACTTTTTTTCTTCGGCATGTTTTAGACTCCTTTGATTTCTGATTTTTTAAAATATTTGTTAGGTTAATTTAAACAGCAATTATTATTACCGTCTATTCACCTAAAGAACAGGATGTGTACTACTTAAAGCTTAGAGAGCATCTACTACTTAAGCGGTAAGTGAGGGATTACACATATCCGGCCGTTATTAAAACCGTCAAAAAAGACCTTTTGCAACAGTGAAGTCGCAAAGGGTCTTATCTTGTTCTTATATGAAAGTTTTTTGATGCGGCAATCACCGCACACCTAGGAACCAATTCACGCTTGGTACTGCGGCCGCTTATTTTCAGGCTTTTTGATCCAATGGCGCAAGCCTTTTCCGGCATACGGTTCATCGTTGTAACGCGGGACGATATGGAAATGGCTGTGCAGAATCGACTGGTTCGACGCTTCGCCGACATTCCAGCCGAGCGTGAAGCCATCGGGTGAATGCTTTTGCTTCAGATATTCCTGCGCCTGCTGCATAAGGTCGTAAGTATCGTTCCACTCTTCCTTCGTCAGTTCAAATGTATTCACGCGGTGGTTCTTCGGAATGATGATGCCGGACCCTTCCAACACGCCTTGATGGCGGTCATGCTGTAAAAAGTAGCATGTGTCGTTTTCAAAGACGACGTGCTGTTCTGGATCATCTGCAAAATTGCAGTATGGGCAATCCTCTTTATAACTCATTGTTTTCTCCCCTATCTCTTTTTCAATGAAGCACTCGCCTGGCCGCCGTGGAATATGCGGAGGATGAAATCACGCTCCGGCACCTGCAGTTTATCGTATGCTTCGAGAAACGCTTTATTGTCGTATGTGGCCGATTTTATTTCCACTTCAAAGCCTTCATCTTGCGCTTCGATGATGGCGTACGGTGCTTCCGGTTTATCGTTGCATCCGAGCGCGCCGGGGTTCAGGTAAATCGTCCGGTCATTGTGGAAGAAATGCTGTGGATGGTGATGGCCGAAGCAAATCAGGCTTTCATCGTGGCCGCTGAACATTTTTTCTGCGCTGTCAAGATTCGGCTCGACAATCTGTGAAAACGGATCTTCACTGATCGGCACTTCCGTTTTGCGTTTTTCCATATGATAATGCGTGAAAAGCACTCGGTGGCCGCTGAATTCTTCACGGATTACACGCGGCAATTTCTCGAGCTTCGCAATAAAACCTTTGTCCATACCATCGGCAATCCATTGATGATGAGCGAGAACGTGGAGATGGCTTCTTGGATATTCGCGGCCTGCTGCCAGCGCCAGCACAGCTTCGTCGTGATTGCCGGTAATCATCGATACGTCATTCCGGTCGAACAGGATACCCAGCACCTCATTCGTTTCGTGGCCAATGGCAATCATATCGCCCAGACAATAAATATGGCTGACATCACCGGCAGCATCGATTTCAGCAAGCACCGCTTCCAAAGCGCCGGCGTTACCGTGGACATCTGTTATCACTGCAAATTTCATGGCTGGATTCCTCCATTTTTCATTTCTTCACTGCTGTTACGAAACGTCCGTGTTTGATTTCGACAGAATAATAACTCCTCCACAATGCGATACGGGATGAAATTCGCTATGGCAGATGTGGCTGATCGCTCTTTCAAATTCATCGTAGGCAAAATAGAACTCGTCTTCGTCCCAGTAAGTGCTACTGTCCAATCGGCATTTGGCCAGATCTTCGCGCGTGCGGAACGCGATATCGCCGATATAGATTTTGCCGTCCGGCTTCAAACGCGCCAGCAAAGTTTCAATAAATACCGTTTTCTCTGCATCCGTCAAATGGTGCAGCGCATAGGTGCTGATAATCGTATCGTAGTGGCTGCTGGCAATCGGTTCAGGCAGGCCGTTAGTGATATCCGCTTGCAGGAGCCGCGCTTTCGGCATCTTCTGCTGTGCGATGACGATCATTTCTTCCGAAAAATCGATGCCATCGATGTGGTGGTCGAGTTCGCATAGTTTCGCCGCCAATACTCCTGTGCCAAAACCGATATCGAGCACATTCGATTGTTCTTTCTGCATCGCTTCATTGAATATAAGATTCAATATTTCCTTATACCCTGCAAACGGGTACTCATTGTTTTCTTCGCTCAATTGAACGGTGCGGTCGTAATCGTTTGCCCATAAATCAAAGCCTTGCTTATTTAACATAAATGTATTCCTCCGTTAATCTCGATTACCTAAATTTTAACATAAGTCAGTTGATGACAGTTATCCACACAATTCAGACACAACTCAAAAAAATTTCCTTCTCACCAAAAAGGTACTCTTCCCGTTGCGTCGAAACAATTAATAGAACCCTAAAAGAGAAAGGTGCGGCTGCGATGGAAACCTGGTACGGTGCTGCTGGAATTTGCATAAACAAATCATCCCAATTGTTGATGGTTCTGGAAGGTGTAACTGCAGAAACTCAAAAATGGTCCATTCCCACGGGCGGCCTCGAAAAAGGAGAAACTTTCGAGCAATGCGTGCTCCGGGAAATCGAAGAAGAAACCGGTTATACCGCTGAAATTTTAGCGGAAATCAAAGCAAAGAAAGGCGTATACGAACACCTCAACATTGCCTATGAAGTCCATTATTTTGCCGTTGAAATTACAGGCGGCGAAGCTAAAATTCAGGACCCCGACGAATTGATCCTTGATATCGCCTGGAAACCGGCCGAGGAATTGCGCGTGTTGCCGCTTTCCTATCCGGAAGACCGCGAAGAATTGCTGGCATTTTTGGCGGCGCCGAAAACGTTGGTTAACACATCTTTTACATAACTATAGAAAATATGCGGGTGATTTTGCACCCGCACATTTCCCCATCTCAATCCTCATCCCTCTTCTTCCAGCCACTCCTCAGCGGATTCCAGGAACCCTTCTTCTCCCCAGTCGAGTACCGCCTTCAGTTCGCTCATCTGTTCAACCTTGCTTTGAAAGAAATTATTTCCCAGGAAATATGCGAGCCTTTCAAAGCCAAAGCGCTTGCCGCCGTTGATGGAAAACCATTCCCTGAATAATTCCGCCGAATCGAGTGTACGGTAATCTTCCGCAAATGCCTGTTTTATTTCAGCGGTATTTTTGACAGCAAAATCCAGCCATTCGCTGCCATCGCCGTTGAACGAATAATATACGGCGGGATCCAAACCAGCTGCAGTCTTTCTGGAAAAATGCGTAGCTGCGCCTTCCTGATATATCCAGGTCAATGGGTGGGTCCAGTTAATCCTGCTCCAGTCAGTGCCGGCTCTGTCAGAAATAATGTGATGCGCTGCGTGGCCAAATTCATGTGCGGCGATAACGCGCAGATGGTCCGGTTCCGGCGACAGTTTTTCAAGCGCGAAGCTGATATTCGGGATAAACGCCCGGTGTGTATAAGCATTGGAGCCAAATCCCCCGACAAGCAGATTCACATCAATCGGGAACGTGATGCCGTAAAGCCGCTCATACGCTGTAGCCGTTTCTTCTATTAAAGCAGGCAACCTCCACCGGGAGGCTTCGATTCCCTCCATCGCTCCTTGGTATTTGCGGATCGACTGCAGATGACGTTCTTCTGTGTCCTTGCAGTGATAAGCGAAATACTCAGCGAAAATTTCCGGATATTCTTTATAGTAACTCCTTAAAAATGCAGTCGTTCCATTGTAATTCTTTAAAAAATAACCTGCAGTGTCGACGATTTTCACCATTTGATCGCCCGCCTTGTCCTATAATTTTCTGATCGATTCCTTCAGCGCTTTCCACTCCGGTTCAAGCATTGAAAAAATCAGCGCGTCGTGCGAAGTACCCCGCTGGAATAAATAACCGCGTAAAGTTCCTTCTTGCTTAAAGCCAAGCTTTGTCAGCATGTTGTTTGAAGCATCGTTCGCCGGATACGTAACAGCACCCATCCGGTAAAGCCCCAATTCTTCAAAAGAATAGCGAAGCACTTCAAGCACCGCTTCTTTGGCCAGTCCCCTGCGCCAAAAATCCGGATGCACCTCATAGCCGACCTCCGATTTCTTTGAGCCCAGATTTAGATTATTCAGCCCGATTGTGCCAATAAATTCTCCGGTCTCTTTTAATTCCAGCCCCCAGCGGTAACTGCGCTGCGCTTCAAAGCCGACTTGAAATGCCGACACCATTTTCTCCGCAATGTGGCGGTCTTGCAGACTGTCCATTCCGTAATACTCAGTTACTTCATCTTTTGATAAAATGCCGAACAGCGCATCGATGTGCTCCGGCCCTATTTGAATCAGACGAAGCCTTGTTGTTTCCAATACTGGAAATATCATTTCCATTCCTCCTTGTGGATTGCATATACGTGTGCGACTCTGCCGGATATCAGACTTTTCTTCTCCAATTTCATGCCGCAATTTTCAGCAACCCGCTGCGATGCTTTATTGTCCGGATGGATCAACGACACAGCGCGTTCTTTGCCCAGCTCATCAAAAGCATAATCCCGCAATGCCTTTGCCGCTTCTGTTGCGTAGCCCTTAGACCAGTAATCCTTTGCAACCCAATAACCGATTTCCCATTCATCGGCACCGTCCACTTTTTGCGGGACGAGTCCGGCGTGGCCCACAGGCTTCCCGTCGCTTTTCCGTTCCAGCAACAACAGCCCCGTTTTGGGATCTTCCTTATACCCCTGATAAACCCAGTAAAGAAAACGCAGCGCTCCGTCTTTATCCCGCGTCTCTCCGTTTCCGACATACTTCACCATTTCCGGATCCGCTGCCATTCCATACAAAAACGGAAAATCCCCATCCACATAACGGCGAAAAACTAAACGTTCGGACTCGATTTTCATGTCTTCCCCCTCTTATGGTGCTGCCACTTCCACCTTCGGCCATTTCTTCATCCAGTTTTTCGACTCAAGCCGTTGACGATAAACACTCATCAAACGCTCATCTTTTTCAAAAGCTGGTGCCGGAATAACTTTCATGCCAATTAAATCTCCCAACCCATGAGGTGCAGTCAATTCCAGCTCACCCCGCTCATCCAGCTTCACACCTAATGCAGTCGCTGTTTCGGGAAACTGTGATATAGCATCGACCGAGGACCGGTAAGGCGGCAGGTCGTTGACTTTGTGCATCCTTGCCTGATTTTTAACGGACCACGGCAACCCTGGCATTAGCCCGCTTAATCGGTGTTCATATTTTTTCTCGAGTTCTTCATCCAAATCTTTTTCATCATAATAAATAACGTCGATATCGCCCAAAGGGGTTCTTTTTGTGTAATCATGCAGATAATCCCAAACTTTGGAACGCACGAAGCCTGCGCACACCCACCAATCGGGCAATTGCAGCGATTCGGCTGAATGCAGCACTTCCATCATCCATTCGTCTTCTTCAATCCCTTTTAGAATTTCGTCTCTATTTTCCATCCAGCATCTCCCGCTTCGCCAATTGTTCCACTTCTTTATTCGTCTTCCGGATTGATAATGGCCATGACGACGTGATCCTGCCATCTGCCATTGATCTGCACATTTTTGCGGGCAAGCCCTTCCCGCTCGAAGCCGGCCTTTTCAAGCGCACGGATTGACGGCGCATTATGCGGCATGACGCCGGCTTCAACCCGGTGCAGCCCAAGTTCCCGAAAAGCGTAATCCACAGCCAGCCGGATCGCTTCAGTCGCATAGCCTCTGCCATTGAATTTCTTATCGATGACATAACCGATCATGCTGCTTTGCAGCGGTCCGCGAAAAATTCGAAAAAGGTTGATCGTCCCCACTAATTGACCGGTCTCATTCTCAACAATCGCGAAATTATATTCCCGGCCGGCTTCGCGGTTCTCCGTACTTTGTTCAATCACTTCTTTTTGCATCAATAAAGTATAGAAGTCTTCGCCAGTAATGACGGAGAATTCTTTGAAGAACTCTTTATTGTCCAGTTCCATCTGCAACTTAGCTTGCGCGTCTTTCAGCGTCAAAAAACGGATATGAACTTTTTCTCCCCGCATCTTACCGTCTCCTCTTACTGATCAATTCGGACAAAAACGTGCTAAAAGAACAAAAAGATGTTTCACGTGAAACATTATTATTTATTGTCCAATCTTCAGTGCCTATTCTACAAAAGTCGATTCCTCGTATTCCGCTTTTCTTTTATTCTTCGTAAGTTTTCCGGAATCCATAAAAAGCACGAAACTTTTTCGCTTCATAATAAGATTTGGACGTAGTGCTGGCGAGCAGTTCCATCCGCGTTTCGGGATATAAATCATGGACATACTGCATTAACTTCCCGCCAATTCCAGTGCCGCGCCTGCTTTTCTCTATAATTAATTCGCAGATATAAAGCGTCACGGCTCCGTCCGTCAACGCACGGAGACAACCGACCAATTGGCCATCCTGTTCCGCCACTACGGCCAGATTCGAACCTTGCCACGCCGCTTTAGTCTGCTGATGTTTCGCCACCAGATTACTCCAGCCTTCCTGCTCATTCAACTGATGAATCGCCGGAAAATCCGTTTCTTCATATGGACGGATTATCAGCTCTTGCTGTTCTTGCATATTGTGATTCCTGCCTTTCATAAACTGAGTTCTTTAGTCACGCTGCCATGTATTTTTTCATTCGAATTCATTTGAATTTCAGAATAAAGGAATTTCCGGGAACATGAAATTGGCAAAACTTAAAATAAACAAGATGATCAAAGGGAATTCCAGTAATGTGAAGATATACTCCCTCGGATTTTCTGCATATTTCCGTTCCATATATGCCTTGTAGAGAGTGACGATCAACGCCACAATGACAGAGGCATAGATCGGATACAGCGCACCATGTTCATAACCATAAATGAATGCAGCAACCATCCCCACCGTCCCGGCTATATTCAAATAGAACTCCACTTTCTCATGCCTGGCATTAACATAATTCGCTTTGAATATATTCCGTTTCTCGACACCCAAAACTTTTTTCAGGAAGAGATTGACGAGGAACAGGATTGCAACCATACCCAATAGAAATAAAACAAACTTCCAATCAAAGTCCAGAGGCAGCCAGGAACGTGCATAGTCTGGATGGTCATCATACATGTAGTTCGTCCTCAGCTTCCGGCTTGGATCTGAGCAATAATACAAACGAAAGCAGGCAAATCATCAACAAGCCGATGCCTAAAAGAATTCCGCCCAGGACAAGAAATTGGTTGATGCCGGCTTCGTAAATCATATTATACTGAGCTGTATCCATGCTGTTAAATTGGCGAGTCAACTCAGCAGCCGCAACGGACTGTCCCCTAGATCCGCTATTAAGAATCATCAGCAAGCCGACGATGATGCTGATTCCTGAAATTGCATAAGTGAAAGTAAGATAATTTTTATTCACCAAATCATCCTTCCATCGAATTTATGATTTTTCGAATTTCAGCCACTGAATTCCGCTGCTGCCCGTCCAGCCACTCTGCCGGAAAACAGGCAGCCGCCGAGGAAAGTTCCTTCAAGCGAGCGGTAACCGTGCACTCCGCCGCCGCCAAAACCGGCGACTTCTCCTGCAGCATATAAACCCGAAATCGGCTGGCCGGCGTCATTGAGTACGCGCGCGGACAAGTCTGTCTGCAGGCCGCCGAGCGTTTTGCGGCTGACGATATTCAGGCGCACTGCGATGAGGGGACCGTTTTTCGGATCCAATATTTTATGAGGTGACGCGACACGGATTAAACGGTCGCCTCTGTAATTCCGGGCTCCGCGCATCGCCGTCACCTGCAGATCTTTAGTAAATGTATTGTCCAGCTGGCGATCACGCGCCACGATTTGCCGTTTTATTTCATTCAAATCCAGCAAATTCTCGCCGGTCAGCTTGTTCATACCTGTCACAAGATCAGGCAGATTATCCGCGACAATAAAATCTTCGCCTTTATCCATGAATGCCTGAACCGGTGCTGTTGCACCTTTTTTCACTCGTGACAGCACCTGCGGAATGCTTTTTCCGGTTAAATCGGGATTCTGCTCTGAGCCGGATAACGCAAATTCCTTTTCGATAATTTTTTGAGTGAGAATAAACCAGGAATAGCTGTAGCCTGTTTTTTGAATCGTTTCAAGCGTCCCCAGCGTATCGAAGCCCGGGAAATTCGGCGCCGGGAATCGTTTGCCCGTCGCGTCGAACCATAGCGAAGACGGTCCCGGAAGGATGCGGATGCCGTGGCGCCTCCACACCGGATTCCAGTTTTTGATGCCTTCCGTGTAATGCCACATGCGGTCGCGGTTAACGAGGCGACCGCCCGCCAGTTCTGTAATCGCGAGCATCCGTCCATCGACATGTTCCGGCACACCGGATAACATATCCTGCGGCGCTTCGCCGAGCCGCTCCGGCCAATTTTTGCGGATCAATTCGTGATTGCCGCCGATGCCGCCGCTCGTGACGATCACCGCTTGGGCGTTGTATGTAAAGTTTCCGATTTTATTGCGCGAACTCACTTCTCCCCTTGCCGCTTCGCTCGGTTCCAGAATCGATCCGTGGATACCGGTTACCGCAGCGCCTTCTGTCAGCAAGCCGTCCACTTGATGGCGTGGACGATATTCGACGACACCGTTTTTCATATGCTCCCGGACGCGGCGTTCAAATGGCGCGACAATTCCCGGACCTGTCCCCCAGACGATATGGAAACGCGGCACCGAATTGCCGTGGCCTTCGGCGAGGTAACCGCCCCGCTCCGCCCAGCCGACTACAGGGAAAAATTTAACGCCCATTTCAGCAAGCCATTTACGTTTTTCACCGGCCGCGAAATCGACATACGCTTTCGCCCACTTCAATCCCCAATAATCTTCGTCGCCGGTTCGGTCAAATCCTGCCGCTCCCAGCCAGTCCTGCCAGGCGAGCTCTTTTGAATCCTTGATTCCCATGCGCCGCTGTTCCGGCGAGTCGACCAGGAATAATCCACCAAATGACCACCAGGCCTGTCCGCCAAAAGACGCTTCCGGTTCCTGATCCACCAATAACACTTTCCTGCCGGCATCCGCCAACTCCGCTGTTGCCGTCAACCCCGCCAATCCGGCACCCACTACGATCACATCAAACTCCATCCGCGCTTCCCCCTTGACGATGCTGTTTCTGCTAATATCGTATCACTTTGAGTTGGTAAATTATAGTTAATAATTTTTGTTTTCTGACAATAAAGGCGGTGATGAGTTGGGAAATTTTATCCATAATTTTTTCATAAAGGAGCTGGTTAGGTTTCTGTGAAGAGAAATTCTGCTGAACGCACGCAAATGGTTTTAATCGCGCGTATTTCAATTTAATCGCTCGCAAATCCTGCATATCAGGAATTTAGAGATTTATTAAACTAGTAAAAGAAAATATTACCAGCGAACCACTCTACTTTCTTTCTAAAATAAAACCCCCAATATGAAAAAACCTTTGCTATAGCAAAGGCTCCGTTGATAAGTATGGTAATTTTATCCAAATATTTTATAGTCTTCGTAGTTTCTAATTTTATTGATGAGAATTCTGCTAAACGCTCATAAAGCACTCGGGAACGCCCATAAAATTTTTTAATCGCCCGCAAATCCATTTAATCGCCCATAAAATTATTTAATCGCCCACAAATTCGTTTGGCTAAGGAGTTTATCTTATTCCAAATATTTAAAGAAAATATTCCCAGCATTTTCGATACGTTCACCACTTCATTTTCAAAACCACAGCCCTCAGTTTGAAAAAAACTTCGCTATCGCAAAGGTTTCCCACAACACCGGAACTTTTCCGCCGTGCGAAAAACTTCCACTCTCTTTTAATCCATATATAACTTTTCACTATATAAATTGCCCCATAAAAAAATCCGGTACCCCATCTAACCGGGGCACCGGATTTTATTCGCATTAGCCCAGATGTTTACGCTGGAAGTCGGCGATGCTTGCGTATTCGTCTGTTAAGAGACGTGATAGCCGGATGAAAATCGGCAGCAGTTCCTTGTAGATTTCGGTGCAGTCCGGATCCGGTTCATGGGTGTGCGTATGGCCGATCATGTCGCCGACGATGCTGAAGTCGTCGATTTCACCGAGCGCATACATGCCGAGAACGACGGCGCCGAGGCACGAACTTTCAAAACTTTCGGGAACGGTGACGGGCTGGCCGAAGACATCGGCCATCAGCTGGCGCCACATTTCCGAACGGGCAAAGCCGCCGGATGCTTTGATCAATTTCGGTTCGCCGGTCAATTCCTCGACCGCGAGCAGAACAGTATATAGATTGTAGACGATGCCTTCGAGCACGGCACGGATCATATGCTGCTTTTCGTGATGAATGCTCAGGCCGAAAAACGAGCCGCGGGCATTGGAATCCCAAAGCGGCGCACGTTCACCCGTCAAATAGGGGTGAAACAGCAGCCCATCCGAACCCGGATTAACGGTTGAAGCGATGCGCGTCAACACATCGTACGGGTCGATGCACAGGCGCTTGGCCGTTTCGACTTCCGCAGCCGCAAATTCGTCGCGCAGCCAGCGGAGGATGATGCCGCCGTTATTGACGGCTCCCCCGATGACCCAATGGTCGGCGGTAAGCGCGTAACAGAACGTCCGCCCTTTCGGATCAGTTTTCGGCACCGGAGAAACGGTGCGCACGGCTCCGCTCGTGCCAATCGTTACGGCGACGACACCCGGATCGATGGCACCGACGCCAAGATTGGCAAGTACACCATCACTTGCGCCGATGATGAACGGCACGTCTTTTGGAATCCCCATGAAAGCGGCATATTCAGTCGCTAACCCGCTCATCTGGTGTGTCGTCGGCACCGGTTTCGGCAACTGGCCGGCATCGATTCCAGCGACTTCAAGCGCGCCGCTGTCCCAATCGAGATTCTCGAGATTGAACAGGCCGGTCGCTGAAGCGATGGAATGGTCGACGACATATTCGCCGAATAATTTATGGAACACGAAGCTCTTGATGTCTGCGAACATCGCCGTTTGACCGAAAATCTTCGGCTTATCTTCTTTCAGCCAGACGATTTTGGATAACGGCGACATCGCATGGATCGGCGTGCCGGTGCGCAGGTAAATCGAATGGCCGTCCATTTCTTCCTTGATACGGGTGGCGTGTTTGGCAGCGCGCGAATCCGCCCAGGTGATGCTTTCAGTCAATAATTGATCCTCTGCGCCGACCGCAATTAGGCTGTGCATCGCCGAACTGAAGGATACCAATTTCAGCGTTGCCGGATTGATGGCGCTTTTGCGGATTGTTTCCCGGACCGTCCCAAGAACGGCACGGAAAATTTCTTCCGGATCCTGTTCCGCCGTCAGCGGCGTAGGGGTGTGCAAAGGATAGAAAATTGTCTCCGTCGCCAGGACCTTCCCCGCTTTATTGAACAGAACGGCTTTTGTCGAAGTCGTCCCGATGTCCACTCCAAGATAATGTGATGGTTCAGCCATTGGAACCCTCCTCTTCTGATACTCAAATTATACGCGAATAAAATATGGGTTGCCGTTTGTGCTGCTTTGACACGATGGTTTGCAAAATTCTTTGCTCCTGCATCGCTTCGCTAGCTTCGTCGCAAAGAGTTGCCCTCGCCAGCTTCGGTCAACTCTTCACAACCGCATGTCCGCCAAATTCGTTGCGCAGTGCCGCGACGACTTTGCCGGTGAAGGTATCGTCTTCCTGTGAGCGGTGGCGCATCATCAATGACATGGTGATGACTGGTGCCGGAACTTTCAAGTCGAGTGCCGTTTCAACCGTCCATTGGCCTTCGCCAGATGAGTTCATGACCCCTCTGATTTCATCGAGATTGGCGTCTTTAGAAAATGCGTTTTGTGTGAGGCCCATCAAGTAAGAGCTGATGATGGAACCGTTGTCCCAGACGCCAGCCACTTCTTCGTAGTTGTAGTCAAACTGGCTCTTACTGAGGATGTCGAAACCTTCCGCAATCGCCTGCATCATACCGTATTCGATGCCGTTATGGATCATTTTCAGGAAATGGCCGCTGCCGGCTTTGCCTGTGTAAAGGTAGCCGTTTTCAACAGAGATGTCCTTGAATACCTGTTCGATATCCTTGAATTTCTCTTCGTCTCCGCCAATCATCGAACAGATGCCGTGGCGAGCGCCTTCTGTGCCGCCGCTTGTCCCGCAATCAAAGAAGTAAATTCCGTGCTCCTGAAGCATTGCTGCACGGCGCAAAGTATCTTTGTAATTCGAGTTGCCGCCGTCGATCAATGCATCGCCTTTTTGGAGTAAAGGCAGTAATTCGCCGATCACTGTTTCTGTGATTTCGCCCGCCGGCACCATCAACCAGATCGTGCGCGGTGCTTTCAGACTGCCTACCATTTCTTCTATAGAAGAAACCCGCTTGAAGCTATCCTCTTCAAATGTTGCAAAATTATCGTATCCGACCACTTGATGTCCGTGATCCGCTAAATTTAAGGCCAAATTCAAGCCCATTTTTCCTAGTCCAATCAAACCAATTTCCATTTTAATCGCCCCTTTGGGAATTTTTTTCCGTAGTGGTTTTATTATATCAAATTTTTTTCCTTACACAAGGGAAGTGTAGTATAATGTCAGTACGAAACGTGTCAGAAATGAGGAATTGACTTATGAAAGAACAAAAGTTTGCGCAGGCAGCCATCCGCGGCAACTATTCGCAGTTCAGCGACAAAGAAAAGAAAATCGCTGATTTTGTATTAAATGATCCGCGCAACATCATCCATTTGACGATCAACCAAATAGCAGACGAATTAAACATCGCGGAATCCACCATCTTCCGTTTTTGCCAGCGCATCGGTTTTAAAGGTTTTCAGGCCTTTAAAATCTCTCTGGCTTCCGAAGTGGTGACACCACTGAAAGATATCCACGAGCAAATCGAAGAAGGCGACGAAGTCAAAACGGTCGCTGAAAAAGTTTTCCGCTCCAACATCAAGACACTGGAAGCGACGTTGCAGATTGTGGACGGTGAAACAATCGAACAAGCCGTAACGACGATTATGAACGCCCGTAAAGTTGAATTTTTCGGAAATGGCGGTTCTGCCAGCGTTGCGATGGACGGTTACCATAAATTCATCCGTCTCGGCTTGCCGGTGGCCATGAATCTCGACGCACACGTCCAAGTGATGTCCGCATCCCAGATGAATGAACAGGATGCCGCGATTGTCATTTCCCATTCCGGCTCGACGACCGATATTTTGGATGTGTTACATGTCCTGAAAAACAAAGGCGTCACCATCATTTGCCTGACGAATTTCGCGAAATCGCCGTTGACCAAGGAATCGAATATTTGCCTGTACACGGTCTCCGAAGAAACCGATTTCCGGTCGGAAGCGTTGTCTTCCCGCATTGCACAGCTGAGTTTGATCGATGCGCTGTATACGAACCTGATGATTGCGCGCAGCGATGCCGGCAAACAGTCGCTGCAGGATATGCGCGAAGCGATGTCGCATAAACGTTTATAAGAAAACAGACCTGCCACTGGGTGGCGGGTCTGTTTTTATTTTTGCGATCATACAGCGGTTTCACTCCGTGTTTTATTCGCAGCAAGCTGCTCCTTGCTGATGTAAATGGATAGACCGATGCTGACGCCGAGCATCATCAAAGAACCGGTGATAATTACCGGGCGGATGGACAGTAGTTCGGCAGCCACGGCAAAGCAAAACGTCAGCAGGATGACAAGAATCGCTTCAGCCATTCCGTAGATGCTGCCAATCCGGCCCATCATGGCGACAGGAATGTTTTCCTGATAGAAGGTTTGGAACCCTGTATTGGCGAATGCCAGCGCAAACGCGAGGACAAAGAAACCGATTGCGGCGCCTGTGAATTCTCCTGAAAAAGCATAGATCAGATAACCGGCGGATACGATAATCGTCCCCCCTCCCATTAAGAAAGAAACTGTCAGCCGATTTCCGAGGACAGCGGCGACGAGCGAACCGGCCGCGATTCCGGCACCGGCGACACTGACAAGGAAGCCATATTGCTGTTCATTGAAGCCGAGCACCAGAATCGAAAAAGAAGCTTCAAGTGAATCCAGCGCAGTCGCCAGCACCGTTACCGCACTGAAAGTCAGATAGACTGCTGCAATGTATCGGTTCCTGCGGCTGAAAGCGAGCACCGCGGTCAAATCACGCCGAATCAGTTTCAAGTTTAATGGCTCTTCGGCGCTGCCGGTTTTATTGCCATCGAGATTCGGCAGAATGATGGTCAGCATGGCGGCAAGAAATAAAGCCGCGGCATTAGTATAGAGAGCGAAATCTGCACTTCCGACGGCGAGCAGGGTGCCGGCGACAGCGGGTCCCAACAGAAAAGCGCCGGAACCGACCAGGCTCCGAAAAGCGTTAAAGTGTTGACGTTGCGAAGGTTTCAGCAGCAAGGTCACATAAGCCATCGACGTCGGCGCGAACATGGAGCCGGCAATGCCGAGCACAAAAACGGCGGCGTAGATGAAGGCCAGTGAATCGAACAGCGGCAGCAGCAGAATAAGCGCTGCGCGTGCCAAGTCGAGCAGGATCAGCAGCTTGCGCTTATTCAGCCGGTCGATCAGGCTGCCTGCCCACATATTCGTGAAAACCGCGGCGAGCGGAACCGTCATATAGAGGCCGGCTACCGCCAACGCCGAATTATCCGCCATCGCCAGCACTTTGAGATTCAAGGCGATGAGGTAAATCCATGCCCCGATATTCGAAATGCCGACTGCCGCCAATAAAATCAGCGGATCTTTCCAATCATGTAATCTCTTCATCCATTTCCGCTCCCCCGCCCGGATTCGGCATAATAAAAAACCGCCTCCAAGACATTTCGTCTTGGAGGCGGTTCGGGTTCGCGGTGCCACTCCAGTTCACCGGCATGTCGCCATGCCAGTCTCATTAAGTACGGCAGGACGCGCCTGCTTATACTTTTGCCCGGTAACAGGAGCTCCTGTCACGCCACCTCCAGTTACTGGTTCCGGCGCGCTGCTCAGAGTTTTGTTTCAGCCGTCCGCCCATCCCCTTTTCCAGCTGCCAGGGGTCTCTTGTGAAAGGTTGGGATGTGCCTACTCTTCTCTTCTTCGCATTTGGTTTTCAATAGGATAACATTGGGCACTAATAGTGTATAGGGTAAATTTTTGTTTATAGAATCATCCTTTTGAACAACGGCTTTGACAGCTGCCGGCCCTTCATCTGCTGTAATGGTTAATTCCAAGTAATTTTGTACGGATTAAATTATATTTCAATAATTTTTGAAGGAGGCAGCTTATGAAAGCCCTTTGGAGAACTTATATCGATACCTCTTTAATTGTTAAAATTACCATTGCTTTGATCCTCGGTGTAGCGGTCGGGCTGCTGTTCGGCGAAGACGCTGCGGTGCTGGCGCCGCTCGGGGATCTGCTGCTGAATTTATTGACCTTCCTGATCATTCCGCTGATCCTGTTCACCCTGATGGTCGGCGTCAACCAAAGCCGTCTTGGCGACCTCGGGCGCATGGGCGGAAAGGTATTTCTATATTATGTTTTAAGTTCGGCGTTCGCCATCATGGTCGGATTGACCGTCGCAAGCCTGTTCCAGCCGGGCACCGGTATGTCGCTGCCTGCCGGTGAAACTTTCGAAGCACCGGAAAACCCCGGCGTCATCAGTGTGCTGTTGAATATCGTACCATCGAACATCTTTACCGCTTTCACTGAAATGAACCTGCTCGGCATCATTTTCACCGCTTTCGCGTTCGGTTTGGCAATCGCCTATATGCGCGGCTCTGCGGAATTCGGAGAGCTTGGGGAGCATCTTTATAAAACCGTCCACGGTTTAAATGAAGCGACGATTGTCGTCCTGAAAGTGATTCTGCAATATGTGCCGATCGGCGTTTTCGCCATCATGGCCGAAGTGGTCGGCAACCAGGGTCTTGATACATTGCTGTCACTCGGTGAAATGGTGCTTGTGCTGTATGCCGCCATCGCCGTGCAGATTGTGCTTTACACTCTTCTTTTGATTTTGATGAAAATAAAACCGGGAACATTCTTCCGCTATGCGCGGACGCCGATGCTGACGGCGTTCGTTACGCAAAGCAGTTCCGGAACTCTGCCGCTGACACTGGAAGCGGCGCGCGGTCTCGGATTATCGAAAAGCTTGTACGGTTTCAGCCTGCCGCTCGGCGCAACCATCAATATGGACGGAGCCGCCATCCGAATCGCTGTTTCCGCCGCTTTTGCCGCCAATTTGACCGGCAATCCACTGTCCTTGCCGGATATGCTGATGGTGGTGCTCGTCGGTACGCTTGCCTCTGTCGGAACAGCTGGCGTGCCGGGTGCCGGCATCGTCATGATCGCCACTGTCTTCGCGCAGCTCGGGCTGCCGATGGAGGCTGTTGCATTGTTGACCGCGATTGACGCACTTGTCGGCATGGGTGCAACGATGCTGAACGTAACCGGTGACCTTGTCGGAACGACCGTAATCGATAAAACCGAAAAGAAACGGCAGACTGCAAAAGCGTAGCGCTGCTGCCGCCTGCTGTGACACCCGTTTTTTTATTGGGGCAGCGGGTATATTAGAAGACAAGTTATTTACGATTGGGAGGTGTTCATCCGATGAAAAATCTGGCATCCGCCAGCACTTTGCATAATGCTGTGGAAATGCCCTGGTTCGGCCTTGGTGTGTCGGGGCTGAAGGATGGCGACGAGACCGCCAATTGCGTGCGGACAGCAATCGTCAATGGTTACCGGAGCATTGATACTGCTGCAATGTATGGCAATGAAACCGGTGTCGGCCGGGGAGTTCGCGAAGCGCTCAGAGAAACCGGCCTGTCCCGTGACGATGTCTTTATCACATCGAAAGTATGGAATTCAGATCTTGGCTACGATTCTGCGCTTGCCGCATACGAAGCGAGTTTGGAAAGGCTGGGACTCGATTACCTGGATTTGTATTTGGTCCATTGGCCGGTGGAAGGAAAATACAAAGACACATGGCGCGCGCTTGAAAAACTGTATAAAGACGGACGCGTCAGAGCGAT
Source organism: Planococcus halotolerans (assembly GCF_003289955.1). Lineage (GTDB taxonomy): Bacteria > Bacillota > Bacilli > Bacillales_A > Planococcaceae > Planococcus > Planococcus halotolerans. The sequence continues at coordinate 817,647 of NZ_QLZR01000001.1, forward strand.
CGGTGTTTGTAATTTCCAGATTCACCATCTCGAGAATGTATTGAAAGACGTGGATATCGTGCCGATGGTCAATCAAGTCGAGTACCATCCGCTCCTGACGCAGGAAGAACTTCATCAATTCTGCAAAGCCCGCAACATCCAATTGGAAGCCTGGTCGCCTCTCATGCAAGGCAAACTGCTCGACCATCCCGTCCTCGAGGAAATTGCTATGAAAACCGAGAAAACTCCGGCACAGGTCATCCTGCGCTGGGACCTTCAAAACGGCGTCATCACCATTCCGAAATCTTCAAAAGAACCGCGCATTATTCAGAATGCCAAAATATTCGATTTCGAATTGACCGATGAAGACATGGAGCGCATTTCCGCGCTGAATGAAAACCGCCGCGTCGGCCCGGACCCGGATGATTTTGATTTTTGATATATTATACGAAAAGCCATCTTTCTTGCACCGTTTGCCGGTGAGAAAGATGGCTTTTTTGTGTTGGGGTGTGGGTCGAACCGTTTGAGGTGCGGTTATCTTCATTTGAGGTGCGGTCGGCAATTTTTCAAGGACTATATATGAAAAACGAATAATAATATGAAATATTTTCCAATGTTTTATTTTTAGTTGCGCAATTTCGCAGTTTAGTTGCGGTTAAACTTGATTTAGTTGCGGTTGCAGCCGATTTAGTTGCGGTTAGAAAATATTCAAAGACATTTTCGTTTTTATTCCATAGTGGTCAGCTCAAATTATCAAATAATAAATACAATCCCGTAAACAGCAAAATTGCATAAGTCACATACCGGAAAGTGCGCTGATCGATCCGGTGGAACAGCCGCTGACCGAGATACAGACCGAGCAGCACAATTGGGATGGCCATCGCGCTGGAGACCCAGACGGTCGTGTGAGTGCCGGTAAAAATAATTTGCAGCACCAGGCTGACCGAATAAATGAACAGGTAAAACGCGAGCGTCGTTCCCCGAAGCTTTTCCTTTAGGGTCTCGGTTCCCGAAAAATACAGAAGCAGCGGTGGCCCCGGCATGCCGATGCTCGTCGTCAGGCTTCCCGATAAGCCACCGAACAGAAAATCACGGCCGTTTGTCCGTCGAATGCGCAGGGATAAAATCAGCAAAACCGTCAACAGCAGAATGACCAAACTGATGCCAAGTTTCAGCTTCTGCATATCAACCAACACAAAAACAGCGATGCCGATCGGCATACCCGCAATACTGCCGATGATCAGCCTTTTCAAAATATCGAAATCGATATCGTTTCGAATTTTTGTGATCAGCGCTGACGAAATGATGAGCGACAGCACAAGATTTATTTGGATGGCGTCACTGACGCTGAAAAGAAGCAATAGAAAAGGTGTCGCCAGAATCGAGAATCCGAAACCGGTGCTGGTCTGGAGCACGGATGCCGTCAGGATAATCGCGATGAATAATAGGACTTCCACAAGAGCACCCGCCTTACAAATAGATTGACAGCGATTTTACCACACACCTACCGCGAATAAAATTCTTCCTTCAGCACTGCGTACATCGCCAGATCGACAAATTCTCCCTTGATGATCATGTGCTTACGCAATACACCTTCCCGGATCATGCCAAGTTTTTCGGCGACGCGCTGTGATTGTGTATTGTCCAGCATGATCGGCGCTTCGACTTTGATGAGATCCATTTTCTTGAAGCCGAAATCGATTAACGTTTCGGCGGCTTCAAGCATCAGCCCCTGCCCCCAATGATGATGGGACAGCGTATAGCCCACTTCCGCCCGTTGCCGTTTCTCCAGCCAGCTGACGAAATCGATGGTGCCGATCATCTTGTTTTCGTTCTTCAATTCGATGGCCCATGTCAGTTTTTTATTGTCTTCATAGCCTTTACGGATAATACCGATAAACTCTCTCGTATCGTTAGTTGTTTGATGCGCCTGCCAGGGCATGAAACGGGATACCGCAGGTTCGGATGCGTACTCGAACATATCCTCGGCATCCGCCAGTTCAAGCTTCCGCAATATCAATCGTTCACTTTCAATGGTCGGCAATTGGCTGTAGATTATTGATGTTTCATTCATATGTATTCCTCCCTGTTCGATTTTGGTGAGTGCGTCAGTGTCAAAATTGGTTTATTCTATATAATAGAAAGATCGTCAAAGGAGTTGGATCGGATGACCACAATCGGTATCGTCAGACATGGCATTACAGAATGGAACGTACTTGGGATTGCGCAGGGCAACAGCAATATCCCGCTGAATAAAACCGGCCGGGAGCAGGCAATCGCTTTATCCGAACGGCTGGCAGCTGAAGAGGAATGGGACCTGATCATCGCCAGCGATTTGGAGCGCGCCAAGGAAACCGCTGAAATCATCGGCGCAAAGCTCGGTCTTCCCATCAGCCATTTTGATACACGCCTGCGCGAAATGAACGGCGGCGAAATCGAAGGTACGACGGAAGATGACCGCGTTGCGAAATGGGGTGCCGACTGGCGGTCGCTCGACCTCGGTATGGAAACGCGTGAAGCAGTGGCAGAACGCGCAACTGCCGCCTTGCAGGATATCGTGAAAGATTATCCGGGCAAACGGGTCCTTGTCGTCAGCCACGGCGGCTTGATCGGTTTGACGCTTAGATCATTATTGCCCGAGCAATTCAAGAAGACCCTGCTCGATAACACCTCGATCACCATCCTGAAAAATCTTGAAGGAGCGTGGCAATGTCCGCTCTATAACTGCACGCGTCATTTGGAAGGCAAAGTCTTCGTGCAATAAAATCGTTCTCGGCCTGGGTATTTTTCGCCCAGGCTTTTTATATTGAATCCGATTTTCCGGTAGAAACCGACTGCATCCACATCTGTTTCTGCGAATATTTCCTGAATACCATGGAGCTTGATGATGTCTTCAATCATCCGTAACCCGGTTCCGCTGTTGCGGCAATCGCCGGCAACTGCAATATGGCGAATCTCACAGCGCGAAGCGTCTTTCAATTCGATGCCGATAAACGCTTCTTCTTCCATCAAATACAAATGGCGGTTTGGGTTTTTAGCATACTGAGCGTATTCCACTTCCACCTGATCCTTCGCCATCGCAAAAGCCATCACTTCCTTGAGTTGCGGACTAGGGTAGGCTGCCGTCGCTTTACTCAGCATCCCAACTACCCTCTTTCGTGACAGTTTGCTGATTGCTGGCGTATAGCGGTTTTTCTGCAACATCCACAGTCCAGGTGACGAGCGTGACACTGTCTCGCACCCCTTGTTGCTGCACTGTTTCAAGCAGAATCTGAAGACCTTCTTGCTGTGAAAGCCCTTCAAGTTCATTGTAAATATCCACCGGATCCGCGTAAGGTTCGCCCGGGCATTCCGTCAGGCCGTCCGTCGCCAACAGGATCCGGTTGCCCCCTTGCCGCAGTTCATGCAAGCCGCTGCTGAAACTCGGCACCGCCTGGGCAAAGCTGTTATTGCGTCCGATCCACTCGTAAAAATGACGCTGATTCAGCTGATATTGCCCCATTGCCGCAAATTCAGGATGAAACAGGTAGAGCAGACAATCGCCGACTGAAAACCAATACAGGTGCTTGCCTTTGCGAATGGCGATCAAACAGGCAGTTTCGCCTTGTATCTCCCGGCATGTCGCCAGGAAATCCTTTTGCCGGAATATCCGCAGCAACAATGCCTCAAGGCTCTGAAAAAATTCAAAGCTGACATCCATGGACAAGAACGACCTGATCTCTTCCTGATGCGCGAGAAATTGCTCCATCACCACTTCGGCACTTTCCGCCGTGTCATGGGCATCCATGATCAACGCCAATTCCCAGTCCTCTTCCGGATTCGCCCAAGCCAGACAGGCATCCTCGTTCTTCGTCTGCCCAGCCGAAGAATTGCCGCCGAACCGGCCGATTGTCATCTTTTGCATCTTCCACAAATCCGGCTGATCCACAAAATGCTCTTCGCTGCCTACCCAGTCAAACTCCTCCATCAACCCCACATCCTCTTTATAATATTCTTACAATTATAGAACATCTGTCAGCTACTGGAAAACTTTTTCGGAATTTATTTTAATAAAGTCGGTGAGGATGGGGCGGTTTTGGGGTTGGGGTGCGGGTTGATTGGCTTGGGGTGCGGGTTAGACCGTTTGGGGTGCGGTTATTCGTCTGCGAGGTGCGGTTTTCTCCATCTGAGGTGCGGTCAGCGGTTATTCACCTCTATAATATAAAAAAGCGCCCAAGAAGTTGAAAAATTTTCCTCAATTTTCATTTTAGTTGCGCGCTTTCACAATTTAGTTGCGGTTCTCGGTCATTTAGTTGCGGTTAAACTTAATTTAGTTGCGGTTACAGCCTTTTTAGTTGCGGTCAACCAAATTCCCACCCCTCAATTTGAAAAAACCGCCACTTTCGCGGCGGTTTCCTTAAAGACTGGAGTTTTTCGCACAGCGAAAAACATCCGCTCGACGCTTTTGAACTCAACTCCATCTGCATAGAAAAAGAGACGACCCCACCGGTCGCCTCTCTTAACTCATCATCTGTTTTACCAATTCTTTATTGCGCTTCTTGAAGATTTCATTGTGCGAAGAGACCATGGCGATTTTATTTGCATCGGGCTGGATGTAACTTTTCGCCTGATTGACGGCGTTGGCTGCGTCCTGGAATGTGCCGGCGATCAGATTGAGTTTACCGGGATGCTGCAGGATATCGCCCGCGGCAAAGAGGCCATCGACCGATGATTCGCTTTTCGGTGTTCCAGCAATATAGTAATCGTCCGCAATCTCAATGTCCAAAGGACTGTTGCCGAGCAAGCTAATGTCGCGCTCGTAGCCGTGATTGATGATGACTTCATCTATAGGGAGCAATATTTTCTCTCCATTAATCCGATTGGTCAATTCGACCAGTTCGATCGCATCGCGCTTGTCAGAGGCAATCAAGCGGCTGATGGATGTATTCAGATAACAGACCGCCGAACTTCCAAGCAATTGACTGACCTGGGCTTCGTGCCCCGCGAGCGATTCTTTCCGGTAGCTGACGAACACTTTGTCGGCAATCGGTTCGAGCTCATTGGCCCAGTCAATTGCTGAGTTGCCGCCTCCTGAAATGAGGACGGTCTTTCCTTTGAAACGCTCGAGCGATTTAACGGTGTAATTCAGATTGGATACTTCAAAACGTTCGGCTCCTTGGATCTCCAGTTTTTGCGGATTGAGAATGCCGCCGCCGACTGCCACGATCACCGTCTTCGACAAATGGATTTGGCCGGAGGAACCTTCCAGGCTGAACAAGCCGTCTTCCCGTTTCTCAATGCTCTCGATTTTCTCATTAAGAACAACTTCCGGATTGAATGTCAGTCCCTGCGCCACCAATTGGTCGATCAGCTTAGCGCCCGGCATCGGCGGCTGGCCCCCCACGTCCCAAATCATTTTCTCGGGGTAGACATGAATTTTTCCGCCAAGGCGCGGCTGAAACTCGATGATTTTCGTTTTCATTTCCCGAAGACCACTGTAAAAAGCTGAATATAACCCCGCTGGACCTCCGCCGATAATGGTGACGTCAAAAACTTCTATTTCATTCATTCAGAATCATCCTCTTCTTTTTAAGATTCCCGTTGACAACAATATGCTTTCGCCTTATAGTATTGATTGTACTGAAAATGATAATCATTATCAATGAATTTCTCACACAGTTTCACAAGGAGGTTGAAAGTTATGGTTCGCCTGTTCGCTGAGCATCTGGATATCAGCTACGGAGACCGTGCGATTGTAAAAGATTTATCGCTGTCCATTCCCGACAAGAAAATAACGACCATCATCGGATCAAATGGCTGCGGCAAATCCACTTTACTGAAAGCCCTGACACGCGTTATTCCCCATCAGTCAGGCAGCATCGTGCTCGACGGCGCTGATATCGCCAAAGAAAATACAAAGAAGCTCGCCCGGAAGATCGCCATTTTGCCGCAGACTCCGGAAAATGCACCAGGCCTGACAGTCGGCGAATTGGTGTCCTATGGCCGCTTCCCTTATCAAAAAGGGTTTGGACGCCTGTCCGCCGAGGACCATGACATTATCAACTGGGCACTCGATGTGACCGGAACGCAATTTTTTAAATATCATCCAGTGGACGCATTATCGGGTGGCCAGCGCCAGCGCGTCTGGATCGCCATGGCGCTCGCCCAGGAAACCGAAATGATTTTCCTGGATGAACCGACTACATATCTCGATATGGCGCACCAGCTGGAAATTCTTGAACTTCTGCAGAAGCTGAATGAAGAGCAGGAACGCACCATTGTCATGGTATTGCATGATTTAAATCAGGCCGCACGTTTTGCCGACCACCTGATTGCCATGAAAAATGGTGAAATCGTTAAAGCCGGCGCTTGCCATGAAGTCATCACTGCAGATGTATTAAAAACCGTATTTCGGATTGATGCAGAAATTGGAATGGATCCAAGAACGCAGAAGCCGATTTGCATTACCTATAACTTAATCAAAGGAGCATAACCATAATGAAAAAATTAACATTCCTGCTGGTTTTATTGGCTGCTTTATTCCTTGCAGCATGCAACTCAGAGTCAACGGAAGAAAAAGATGGAGCCTCGGCGGAATCGAAGCCGGAAACGATTACATATGAATCAGAAACAGGACCGATTGAAGTCCCTGCAGATCCGCAGCGTGTGGTTGTATTGTCGACTTATGCAGGAAACGTCATGGCGCTTGATGTGCCAATGGTCGGGGTGGATTCATGGTCGAAAATGAATCCCCGTTTCGAAACGCAATTAACGGAAGTTGAAGAAGTCGCGGAAGATGACCTCGAGAAAATCATCGAGTTGGATCCGGATTTGATCATCGGTTCGTCCACCATGAAAAATATTGATAAGCTGAACGAAATCGCACCAACAGTTACATTCACTTACAATAACGTGGATTATCTGACGCAGCATCTTGAAATCGGAAAAGCAGTGAATAAAGAAGAAGAAGCTCAAGCTTGGATTGATGATTTTAAAGAGCGGGCGCAAACTGCGGGCGAAGAAATCCGTGCAGAAATCGGTGAAGACGCAACTGTATCGGTCATCGAGAACTTCGAGAAGCAAATTTACGTGTTCGGCGACAGCTGGGGCCGCGGAACGGAAATCCTATATCAGGAAATGAAATTGAAAATGCCTGAGAAAGTGAAAGAAATGGCACTGAAAGACGGTTACTACGCTTTGTCACAGGAAGTTTTGCCTGAATACATGGGCGACTACGTGATCTTCAGCAAAGACTCCGAACAGGACAATTCGTTCCAGGAAACAGATGTCTACAAAAATACGGAAGCTGTGAAAAACGGCCATGTCTTTGAAGCGAACGCCAAGGAATTCTATTTCAACGATCCGCTTTCACTGGATCATCAATTGGAATTCTTTAAAGAGAACTTCTTGAAATAATAAAAAAGAAAAGGAATTCCTGAATCCTCGGGAATTCCTTTTTATCCTCAACAGAAATGATGATGCCTTATGCCGACAAAATTTAATTTCTTCGCCAAGCTGCTCGCGGCGGTTGCCGTTTTCGTGCTGACATTTACAGCCGCCATCGCTTTTGGCGCAGCCGATATCAGCTTAAATGATATCCGGCTTGCCCTTTTTTCAAACGCTTCAAATGATGCCATTTCAGTGATCCGTGAAATCCGTCTGCCGCGGGAACTGGCGGCTGTCCTGGTTGGTGCGGCGCTGGCTGTGTCCGGCGCCATTATGCAGGGGATGACGCGCAATCCATTAGCGGATCCTGGACTTCTTGGATTGACTGCCGGTGCCAATGCAGCGCTTGCAGTAACGCTTGCCATGATTCCCGCTGCCAATTATTTCGGCATCATGGTTGCCTGTTTTATTGGCGCAGCTGTCGGCGGTGCTTTGGTATTCGGACTTGGCTCAATGAAAAAAGGCGGCTTCTCACCTTTCCGGATCGTGCTGGCGGGTGCAGCCATTTCCGCTTTCCTCACGGCCGTGGCAGAAGGCATCGGCTTGTACTTTAAAATTTCTAAAGACATCTCTATGTGGACTGCCGGCGGCTTGATCGGCACATCATGGGGCCAGCTGCAGACAATCACGCCGTTCATCCTCATTGCGATGGTGGTCGCGCTGCTGCTGTCGCGCCAATTATCGATCCTCAGTTTGAGCGAGGAAGCGGCAATCGGCCTCGGCCAAAACACCAACCGCACAAAAGCGCTGCTGTTTGTCGTCATCACTGCTCTAGCGGGCGCCGCTGTAGCACTTGCCGGAAACATGGCTTTTGTCGGCTTGCTCGTGCCGCATATCGTGCGCGTTATCGTCGGCGTCGACTACCGGCACATCATCCCGATGTCCGCTGTAGCAGGCGCGATTTTCCTGCTGTTTGCCGATTTGCTCGGCCGAACGATCAACGCACCTTTCGAAACACCAGTGGCTGCAATCGTCGCCATGCTCGGCTTGCCGTTCTTCCTGATTATCGTCCGTAAAGGAGGCCGCGCGTTTACATGATCCAGTCAGCTTTGATTAAAAAACAGCGTTTCTTCTTTTTCACGCTGCTCGGGTTGATTTTGGCGACAGCCATCATCAGCATCGGCGCAGGTTATTCTTCAATGGGTTACGACCGGATTGCAGCGGCACTCATCGGCCAGGGCACGTTCAAGGAAAATTTCGTCCTGTTCTCTATCCGTATGCCGCGCATCCTGATTACAGTGCTTGCCGGTATGGCGCTGGCTTTGTCTGGTGCCATTCTGCAAAGCATTACACGTAATGATCTGGCAGACCCAGGCATCATCGGAATCAATTCCGGAGCCGGCGCCGCAATCGCTTTATTCTTTTTGTTCGTGCCTGTTGACGCGGGTTCGTTCGTTTACCTATTGCCATTGGTCGCTTTTGGCGGCGCATTATTGACGGCAATCTTGATCTATCTTTTCTCTTATCAAAGGGAGACGGGGCTTCAGCCGATCCGGCTGATTCTGACAGGAATCGGCTTTTCGATGGCGCTGTCCGGAGTCATGATTGTGTTGATTTCATCCGCTGAACGCGAAAAAGTGGATTTCATCGCCAATTGGCTGGCGGGCAATATCTGGGGCACCGACTGGCCGTTTATCCTGGCATTGCTGCCGTGGTTATTGGTGCTTATTCCATTTGTCCTTTATAAAGCCAATCGCTTGAATATGCTTGGCCTCAGCGAACCGGTAGCGGTCGGGCTCGGTGTTTCCGTCGAAAAAGAACGCATCACGATGCTATTGGCTGCGGTCGCTTTGGCCGCTTCAGCCGTTTCTGTTACCGGCGGCATCGCGTTCATCGGCCTGATGGCACCGCATATCGCAAAAGCACTGGTCGGTCCGCGGCATCAATTATTTCTGCCTTTGGCTATTTTGACCGGCGGCTGGCTGCTGTTGCTGGCGGATACCATCGGCCGCAATCTATTGGAGCCATCCGGCATTCCGGCCGGCGTCATGGCCGCCTTGATCGGCGCACCTTATTTTATTTATTTGTTGATGAAGAAATGAAAATGTGGGAAACGCAGTCAGCTTGTTCAGCTGGCTGCGTTTTTTGGTTTGGGGTGCGGCTTGATTGGCTTGGGGTGCGGGTTGACTCGTTTGGGGTGCGGTTTTCTCCATTTGAGGTGCGGTCTGCAATTATTTAACGCTAAAATATAGAAAAGCGAACAGTAATTTGAAATATTTTCCACTTTTTTATCTTAGTTGCGCGATTTCGCAATTTAGTTGCGGTTAAACTCATTTTAGTTGCGGTTAAACCCATTTTAGTTGCGCTCACCCAAAAACCAACCCCAAATTTGAAAAAGCCGCCACTTTCGCGGCGGCTTCCTAAAAGATTGGAGTTTTTCGCACAGCGAAAAACATCCGCTCCTGCTTTTGAATTTTGCATAACCCGCTATAAAGGGAAAAGTCTGCAACGCTTTTCAACAGGGACTCCACACATAATTCCTAAGTTAATCCGGCCGCTTCAACGAAAACAACTCACCTAATTTAGCGTAATTCGTTCCCGCCAGACGGCTGACCGGTTTCAAAATTTCCGCATTGATGCGGCCGTTTTCATAAATCGCTTCATCGATATGAATCCGGACGATCCTGCCGATAAGCAGATCCGTATTCGGCAAGTCGACTGCCTGGTCAAGGACGCATTCAAAACGGACTTTCGACTGGGCAACAGCCGGCACATCGATTTCCTCACTGTCGATTAACGTCAGTTTGGTCACATCAATCTCACTTTCATTGGGCGGCAGCGATGCCGCGGTTTCATTGACTTCGAAGACATTTTCCTCGTCGACAATGTGAACGACGAATTCCTTGCCGGACAGCACATTGCGCGCGGTGTCTTTTTTGTCGTCGCCCTTGCGCTGAACGGAAACAGACAGCATCGGCGGATTCGACGACACGATATTGAAATAACTGAAAGGGGCCGCATTGACGACCCCCTCTTCCGATTTGCTTGTGACGAAAGCAATCGGCCTCGGGATGATCGTGCCCACAAGCAATTTATAGTTTTCACGTTCTGTCTGTTGATAAGGATCAAAGCTCAGCACAGCCACCACTCCTTTTCGTTCAGTTTACCCGAAACGTTTTTCATTGCCGCAGGAAATGCTCATTTTAGACTGGAACTGTCACGATTCCCTGAGGCTCTTTTGCCGGCTTGCCGAAATAATAGCCTTGGAATAGCTGATAGCCCCGCTGTTTCAGCCAGTCGAAATCCTCTTTCGTTTCGACGCCTTCCGCCAAAGGAACCGAACCGATTTCCACGGCTTTCTCCAGGAAGCGCAGCGCTGTTTTCTGTTTGTCCGCGTCATCTGCTACGCCCTGCACATATTGCATATCAAGTTTCATATAATGCGGCTTCAAATCCGCCAGCAACTCAATGGTGCTGTAGCCTTCGCCCACATCATCCAGCGCGTATTGGAACCCTTTCTTCTTATAGAAAGCGAGAATTTCCCGCAAATGATCGACATCATCCACTTTTTCCGTCTCCACCACTTCAAACACCAATTGACGTGGGTCTAAGCCCAATTCATTGGCCAAGTTTGTCGTCGAACGCAGGCAGAATTCAGGCGAATAAATCGACGTAGGGATGAAATTAATAAAAGCCTTCACATCTTTTAAAACAGCGGCATGGCGCACAGCGGCCATCCGGCAGACCCGGTCGAGCGCATAGAGCCTGCTGCGTGATTTGGCAGCCGGGAAGATTTCATTCGGGTAAATGACTGTGCCGTCTTCATGGTGAAAACGCGCCAGCATCTCGTACGCGAAAATCTCTCCATCCGCTGTGACGATCGGCTGATAATGGCAGCCCAGCAATTCCTTGCGGATCACGTCATCAATCCATTCTGTATTGAAAACCTGCTCCATCTCTTCAATCTTGTTCCACTCACCTTTATCAATCCTGAACAACACTTTTGCCGGTTCCATATGATGCAAGCAGAAATCGAGGAATTCCTTCGCACCTCGTTCGTTCATAAACAATCTATTTTCTTTCCTTGTAGTTTCCATAACACGGCGTGCAAGATGGCTGACGACTTTGTCCATCAGAGAAAGATTCGTTTCGCCTTCGAGCTTGATATCAAATTTCAGTTCAGCGACTGAACAATTATTACATTCCACTGGCCACACTCCTCCTGTACTATTCCTTTCAGATTACCTTAAAATGGTTAATAAATCCTTATTAATTTTCGAATTTAAGAATAAATTGATTGTTTTCATCTTGGACTAATTGCTTAGATATTCCTTCATGAGCTTCGGGGTTTGTGCTATTTCGCTATATTGCCAGATTTTCTTTAGCTACTATTTGGTAAAAATTCAAGATTGCCCTGCTCTAATGGGCACAAGGGGTGCTCCAGCGTTCGCCGGGGCGGTTCTTCTCAGCGCTGCCATCATACTAAATGCTATATTCGTTTTATTTGTTGACGTAAGCCCATATTGGTTTATGTAGTAAAGCAAGGGGAACAGATTTATAGATGCTGTACAGGCTACGCAGGTCATATAATCGTTCAGGAGGGGTATGATGTCAGCGGAGATGGTTGGCTTCAGCATATTACTGATTGGTATTTTATTGTTAATAGGAAAATGGATTCGTGTGAGTTTTTCCGTTTTCCAAAAATATTTCCTGCCAAGTTCTATTATCGCCGGTTTTATGGGCTTACTTCTTGGACCTGAGGTATTAGGAGCTTTGGTGAGTTTCTTCACAGAAGGATCAACAACTCCTGTTTCAAATGGGCTTTTTCCGGAGGAAGTGCTTGAATCATGGTCTACTTTTCCGAGTTTGTTAATCAGTGTCATTTTTGCGAGCTTATTTTTAGGGAAAAAGATTCCCAACCTAAAAGATATTTGGCTGTTGGCCGGTCCCCAGGTTTCGTTTGGCCAATCAGTGGCTTGGGGACAGTATGTCTTTGGCCTTCTATTGGCACTAATCGTGCTAGCTCCCTTTTTTGGTATAAACCCGATGGCTGGAGCATTAATCGAAATAGGGTTTGAAGGCGGACACGGAACAAGTGCCGGTCTGGCGGGGACTTTTCAAGAACTGGGATTCAGCGAAGGCGCTGACCTTGCCATCGGATTAGCTACTGTTGGGGTTGTTTCAGGAGTGGTATGTGGAATCATCTTAATCAATTGGGGCGTAAAAAAGGACAAGGCGACGATTTTAGATAACCCGAACGACCTTCCGGAAAACAAACTTCGAGGCATTACAGAACCCGAAGATCGTCCGATTGCAGGGAAAATGACGACAGAACCCGAGTCGATTGAACCTCTTGCCTTGCACATGGCAATAATAGGAGTCGCTATTCTGATTGGCAAGGTTCTGCTGGAGGGGCTTATCTATATCGAATCTGTCACTTGGGGAGCATGGACTGACACTGAAATCATGTCTTTTTTACCTCTATTTCCTTTAGCGATGATTGGCGGTGTCCTGCTGCAGCTTCTTTTGGATAGATACGACAAGTACAAACTCGTTAACCGGAAAATGATATTGCGCATACAAGGATTTGCTTTGGATTTCTTAATTGTCAGCGCATTGGCCACTCTATCTTTAACGGTTATCGGAAACAACCTGGTTCCATTTTTACTGTTGGCTGCGACAGGAATTGCTTGGAATACTATAGCGTTTGTTTTTTTAGCACCCCGCATGATCCCCGACTACTGGTTCGAGCGCGGAATCGGGGATTACGGACAGTCCATGGGAATGACTGCCGCGGGGTTGATGCTCATTCGAATTGCTGATTCGAAAGACAAATCTAAAGCATTGGAAGCATTCGGCTATAAACAGCTGATGTTTGAGCCGATCGTAGGAGGCGGATTATTCACTGCAGCTTCTCTCCCCCTCATTTCGCAGTTCGGGATTATACCCGTCTTGATCTTTTGTACAATTCTTATGCTTATATGGATTGGAATCGGTTTATTTTATTTCGGGAAAAAATAAAGCTTCTCTCGCCTTTATCCCGCTTTACCGGTCACTGGGACACTTATACTCAGTTGGTTTCACTTGCACACATGCTTTTGCCCATGAAAAAACACCATCGATTTCAGTACTTGCGATAAGGGTACCAATTCGAAGGTGTTCTATAATTATCTCAAAAATTCAGGTTCGCCTAACCACAAGTGAATGTATGATATCTTCTTCCCCCATTTCCTAATTTTCCTAACTTCCCAGCTTTTCAATTATATCTAAGTAAAAATTGAAAAGAAGAAGGAGTTGGAAATAGAACCGTTCGTAAATATGTTAAAACACTTTACGAACGCCCTTTTAATTCCAGGAAGATTTACAAACAAAAAACAACTCACGTCTTCGCAAACTTATTCTTCGCATACACATACGTAACCGCGAGCGCCGCAACCAATACCGCCCCTTTAATGATATCAAACGCGTAATACGGCAGGTTCTGAATCGTAAGCCCGTTCAGCAGGATGCCGATGACCGCTGCACCGAAGAATGTGCCGAGCGCATTCGGCTTGCCGGCGCCGAGCACTGAATAGCCGACAAACACAGCCGCGACCGCTTCCATCAAAAGCGGAGCGCCGGCATCGATCTGGCCGGAACCGACACGTGCCGTAAACAGGATTCCCGCCATCGAAGCAAAAACGCCGGAAATGATGTACGCCGAAGTCTTCACTCGTTTCACGTTAACGCCTGACAGCGTCGCCGCTTCCGCATTGCCGCCGGTCATATAAAGAATGCGGCCCCAGCGCGTATGATTCAAAATCACATACGCCGCCAGCACCATGACGACCATGATCCACACCGGCACTGGAAGGCCGAGCATCTGGCCCTGGCCGATCCATAGAAACGCTTCGGACAATTGGCCGGGAGCCGTGCCGCCGGAAGTCAGCGGCATATTATTGTAGATCGAATAACCTTCCGTATACGTGCGGTGAAGGCCTGCCACGATATACATCATGCTGAGCGTCGCGAGGAGATCGGGAATGCCGATGACCGTGATGAGGAAGCTGTTGACGAGCCCGACCGCCACACCGATTAATAGCGGCAACAGCAGCACTAGCCACAGCGGCATGTCATACCACACCATTAAAGATGCCGTCACGACGGTCGACAGGGACATCGTCGAGCCTACGGACAAGTCGAAGCCATCGACGACGAGCGTAAATGTGACGCCAAGCGCCAGCAGGGTGACGATTGAAATCGACCGGAGAATATCCGAGAAGTTGCCGTAGCTGAAGAACGCGTCGCTGATGCTGCTGAAATACAGAATGATCGCAATCAGCAGGATGATGGCGCCGTATTTAAACAGAAATTGAACTGCGTTCTCTTTCACTGAGTTTTTCGGTTTGGTTAAGCTCTTCTTTTCCACCGCTTGCATAAAGTAATATCCTTTCCTGGGTCGCTTCTTGACGTGATAATTCCTTCACGATCTGACCATCGCACATTACCAGAATCCGATCGGAGATGCCGATCGCTTCATGGATTTCACTGGAGAAATAAAGGCAGCCTTTGCCGCTTCCGGCCAGTTCCCGGATCAATTTGAATATATCCACCTTCGCGCCGATGTCGACGCCTTTTGTCGGCTCATCGAATAAATAAAGCAGCGAATCGAGGCTCATCCATTTGCCGATGGCCACTTTTTGCTGATTGCCTCCGCTCAGATGGACAAGCGGTGTTTCCGTATCGCCTGTTTTGATCTTTAATTTATCGATGATGTCTTCCGCGAATTTATTTTCAGCTGTTTTATTCATGAACAATTTTGTCGAGAATTTCCGGAGATTCGGGAACGAGGCATTGGCCCTAAGCGTTTCGTGGACAAATAATCCTTCTTTCCGGCGTTCTTCTGGAATCAATGCCATCCCCGCCCGGATTGCATCTTCCGGATGCTTGATGCGGGTTTGTTTCCCGGCAATTTCCACCGAGCCGCTGACGGAGTTCGCTGCTCCGAATAACGCTTTTGCGAGTTCCGTTTTCCCTGCCCCGACAAGTCCGACAACGCCGACGATTTCGCCTGCTTTCACTGAAAATGAAATATCCTTCAGCTTGCCGCTGTCAGATAACCTTCTAACTTCAAGTACATTGTCGCCAGTCGGATGCGGCTGGTATTCCAGCTCATGGCTGAGCGCTTCGCCCAGCATCGCTTCGATGATCCCTTCAGAATCGGACTCTGCCGTAACGAAAGTGTTGACCCATTTCCCTTCTCGCATCACGGTGATCCGGTCGCTGATCTCAAAAACTTCCGGCAGCCGGTGGGAAATGAAGACACAGCCGACGCCTTCGCTGCTGAGTTTCTGAATGACCGAAAACAGTTTATCCGATTCCGTCAATGACAAAGGTGCTGTCGGTTCATCGAAAATGATGATCTTTGCCGAATGCACCAGCGCCCGGGCAATCAGCACCAGCTGTTTTTCCGCCAAAGTGAGCGTGCCCGCTTTTCGGGTGACGGAGATTTCTTCCGACTGCAATTGGACCAGCGCTTCTTTCGCCTGCTTATTGATTTTCTGTTTCGACAACAGCAAACTGCCTCCTGCCGCAAAACTGTCCATCAGGATGTTTTCCGCCACCGTCAGTTCCGCAACAATGGCCGTATCGACTTCCTGGTAAACGCAATAAATACCGTGTTCTTTTGCTTGTTTTGGTGAACGCAGAGAGATGATTTCACCGTTCAGCCTAATTTCGCCGCTGTCCTGGCCGTAAACTCCTGAAAGGATCTTGATCATGGTGCTTTTTCCCGCTCCATTGACGCCGAGCAAAGCGTGGACTTCACCTTTTTCGAGTGCTAACTGGCCGTTCTCCAGCGCCGTTACATTGCCGAATCGCTTGCCGATTGACTGCATATCCAGTAATTCTGCCATCTCTGCAATCCTCCTTTCGCCCAAAGGAGCCGCCCAATTCCGAGGACGGCTCCAATCCTTTATTCTCCTTCCAATTCACGAAGGTCGTCGGTATAGCCTTGCTCGCTTGCTCCCCATCCTTCGATGTGCTCGCTCAACGTTTCAGTTGTCACCGTTTCGTCCGGAAGCTGTCCGGCATCGATGAATACCGGCTCCAGCACAACTTTCTCTTCCGGCTGTTCACCGTTGATCAATTGGTAAGCGTAACGCACCTGGATACGCCCGATATCTGTCGGATCGACCGCTGCCGAAGCTACCCACGGGCTGCCGTCTTTTTGAATCATCTGCAAATCTTCATCGCTCATGTCGATGCTGTAAACTTTGATATCTGTGCGCCCTGCCTGCTCGATTGCGCGGACAGCGCCTTTCGCGAATTCATCCCAAGCCGCCCAAACTGCAGTGATGTCACCTTCGTTCGGGTATTGCTTCAGGATTGCTTCCATTTGCGCTTGTGTATCGAGCGCCGTATTTTGAGTGGCAGAACCGAAAGCCGCCACTTCTTTAATGCCCGGGTTGTCTTTCAAAAATTGCTCATAAGCGATTTGACGTCGTTCCATCGGCGCAAAGCCGGCCGTCCAGATTTTCACGATATTCGCTTCACCGTCATGGTCTTCAGCCAGTTTCGTTAAAGTCTGTTCCGCCATCAGCTGGTCTCCCTGCTCAAGCGAAACCACGCCTTCCACGTCAACTCCTGCGTCAAACGCCACAACCGGAATTCCTTTTTCCACCGCTTTTTCAACGCCTTGATTCAGCGCCTCTTTCGTTCCGTGGTCAATCAGGATCGCGTCTGCTCCCTGGTTGATGGCTGCGTCCAGATTGGATGCCATTTTCGCCAAGTCTCCTTCAGAGTTGAACACGGTGACTTTGCCGCCGAAATTCTCAACCTGATCTTCCACTCCGGCTATGTATTGCGCCGAAAACGTTCCAAGATTCTGCTGTAAAATCAATGCCACTTCTTTGCCCGCCAGCGGATGTTCCGAGGCTTCCGATTTTTTGTCCGAATCCGTTTCCGCTTCTGTCACTGTTTCGCCTTTCGGCTGGCACGCCGCCAATAAAATACTGATGAACAATAAAGCCGCGATAATTAAAAATGATTGTTTTTTCATGAGTTTTCTCCTTTTCCTGAGACTGCTGCCAGCAGTTCCGGTATATTTCTTTCATAATCGGGATGAATAATGCCTTTTTCCGTGATGATCGCCGTAATGTACTGTGCCGGCGTCACATCAAATGCCGGGTTGTAGACTTTCGTGCCGTTCGGCGCGATGGGTTGGTCTGCAATATGAGTGATTTCTTTCGCCGAACGCTCTTCGATCGGGATATTTTTGCCGTTTGGAATCTGCAGATCGAAAGTTGATGCAGGTGCTGCCACATAAAACGGGATTTTATATGCAGCGGCCAGAATCGCCAGATTGAAGGTGCCAATTTTATTGGCAGTGTCGCCGTTTGCCGCAATGCGGTCAGCCCCGACGATGATCGCTTCGATGCCTTTCGCCCCGATTGTGTGCGCCGCCATGCTGTCGGTGATCAGCGTCACATCAACACCTGACTGCTGCAGCTCCCACACCGTCAGGCGCGACCCCTGAAATACCGGACGCGTTTCGCAGGCAAAGACTTCGAACTCACGGCCCAATTCCTTGCCGAGATGAAACGGCGCGAGCGCGGTGCCGTATTTTGCTGTCGCAATGGAGCCCGCATTGCAGATGGTCATGACTTTCGAGCGGCCTCCCAATAACTCAAGCGCATAACCGCCGATCGTCCGGCACGCTTCCTCGTCTTCCTTATGAATACGTTTCGCTTCTGCTAAGATTTCCGCTTTTGCCGCTGCAACCGTTTTTGCCGATTGAATCGCTTGTTGCAGCCGGCCGATCGCCCACGCCAGATTGACTGCAGTCGGACGTGAAGACGCCAGGTAAACCGCGTCTTTTTTCACGAAATGATGGAATACTTCCAGTGTTTCGGTGTCGTGCTTTTGGGCGGCCAGCGCCAAACCGTAAGCCGCTGTTATGCCGATCGCCGGTGCGCCGCGGACTTTCATTGTAATAATTGCGTCGTAGACATCTTCGATTGTGTTCAGCGCGATGTATTCCGTTTCATGCGGAAGTTTTTGTTGATCGAGAATGATCAATTGGTTGTTGATCCATTGGATCGATAATGGGATTGCCATGCTTTACAGCTCCTTCAAAAGCGCTGTCACATCCTGAATCGATGTGAGTTCGCTGCGTTTTAAGATTAATGTCTCCCCGATGCGGAGAGCCAGTTTTTTGGATTCGATGCGCACTTCTGCATCCTCAATGCCGTCAAGGTCTTTGACATGCGCCAGGCCAATGGTGCGGCGGATCAATTCACAGCCGGCAAAGCCGAGTGTGTCCTTGAAAATCTTGTCGAGAACGGATTCGCGGTAACCCGGAACGCCTTTGAAATCTTCAATGCCTTCATTTTTCCAAAGCTCCGTGAAGCGCGTTTCAAATACCTCCCATGTATTTTCAATGTGACCGATGATTGTCCCGCGGCCTTCGCCGTTCCGCGTAATGCCCTGTACAATCAGATTGGCAATAAACAAGCCGACATCAAAACCGATCGGTCCGTAAAAAGCGAATTCCGGATCGATGACCTTGGTTTCATTTTCATCAGCGAAAATGCTGCCGGTGTGCAGGTCGCCGTGAAGCAATGCCTCCGCTTCCGTCAAAAAGCTGCGTTTCAATTTTGCCGCTTCGAGTTTCAAGCGGTCGTTGTGCCAGATGGCTTCGACGGTCTCCTGAAGTTCCGGTTCGAAGTCATTTGTCTCGTGGTCGAAAAATGGATCTGTGAAAATCAAATCTTCCGTAATCTTGCAAAGTTCCGGATTTGAAAATTCAGCCGCCAGCCGCTTCTTTTCAAATGGATGCAACGCGAAATCGGAAGTATGGAATAAAGTCTGTGCCAGATATTCACCGATATCGGTTGAAAGCTTCGGATAGTTTTTCCCCTGGATCAAGCCTTCACGGGCGATCGTCAAATGGGACAGATCCTCCATGATCGTATACGCCAATTCTTCATCGGTGCTATACACTTCCGGCACGAGGCCAGTCGCATATTCGCCATGCTTGCGTAATGCCGCAGCTTCGATCGCTGCACGCTTCAATGTGAGCGGCCAGCTTTCGCCCACCACTTTGGCATAAGGCAGCGCCTGCTTGATGATGACGCCTTTGCCGCTTGCCCGGTCGCTTACCCGGTACACGTAATTCAAATTGCCGTCGCCGATTTCCCGGCATTCCAGATCTGTTCCTGCCGGGAAAAGTCCCGCCGCCAAAGCGATGGCTTCTGCTTCTGTCAATGCGTGATATGTGGATACTGCTGTAGTTGTCATGGTCATCTTCCTCCTGAATTCAATTATAGAAAAGCGGAAGCGCCCGTTTAGCTCTGACAGGCATAAGGCAGACCAGCGAAGTGGCGTTTTTTGCCGCACAGCTGGGTTGACTTATGTCCCGAAGAGCTGGGCCGCTGAAGTCTGGACAGTTATTCGCTATTTCAAAGACGTTCCAAAATTCGAATACTGATACTTTTTTTGAGCAATAAAAAACGCCTCTTTCCGTTAAGAAAGAGGCGCAGAATTAAGAGTTTCCATGCCTCTTATCTTCCAGAAATAAAATATCTGGTGGAATTAGCACCGTGCCTTGCGGGATGTTCATCCCGGCGCATAAAGCGCCCCTTCTCACGAAGGTATTACGGTCGGTTGCTGGGCGTCATAGGGCCAATGTCCCTCTGCCTGCTCTTGATAAGAGTACTAAGTTTTATATGCGGTTTTTGTTATGAGATGAATCCTATCACGGTTCAGAATAGACTGTCAACAGGAATTTTTGAATTATTTTCAATTTGTGAAATGACTGATCGTTCCGTTCCACGTGCTCTTTATGAAGAATTTCTATTTAGGCGCGCTGGATTTTTTGTAAGCTATCGATTCATTGTCGGCGCTGCTGGCTGCTTTTGCAATTCCCCACTCACTCCAATAAAAAATTAAGCCCCTTTAAGCGGAAGTTTTTCGCTGCGCGAAAAATTCCAAGGTTTGAAAGGAGCCTTCGCTGGCGGCGAAGGCTTTTCCATTTCTGTTCTTTTGTTTTTGAGGGGTTTTGTTGTAGCTTGTTGAAGTTGTAGCCGGTTTCGGTCGTGATTTCATCTGTTTTTCTGTGAAAACGGTCGTTGATTGAGAGGGGCGGCGTTTTTTAGTGAATGATTTGAGGGAAATTAGCGATTTCGGATGGGATTTGACTCTCATGGGTGATGATTTTTCATTTCCAATCAGTATTAATTTCCAAATTAAGGATTTACTGTCCAGAATAGCCGAAATACTTTCCATTTCACCCTAAATACTTTCCAAATTGACCAAAATACTTTCCAAAACAGCCACTTTACTTTCCAAATTCATTTCTCAATCTTTATTTCCAAATTAAGGATTTACTGTCCGCATTCTCAAAATACTGTCCGCAAAACGGAAATACTGTCCGGATCGGCCTGTTTACTGTCCGGAGCCCTTTCCGCCGCCAAATCTAAACCCCTAATTGCCTACAGTTCGCTGCGCAAACTGCTGGGTTCGTGAGCGGCGAGCCGCTCACTCCCCACTATGCAGTTTTACCACTGGCATCTCTCCCAAAAAACTTTCTCACAATTCCCTGTTGACAGAATTCTTCGCACATGGAATAATCAGAATTACTTTATTGCAACAACCAACCGAATATCAATTCTTATTTAGAGCAGGTGGAGGGACAAGCCCTACGAAGCCCGGCAACCGGTCCAGCAATGGACACGGTGCTAATTCTTGCAGCCAGAAATGAATGGCTGAGAAATAAGAAGTCGTTAACGCCCTTAACCTCTTCTTATTTGAAGAGGTTTTTTTATTTGAAATAAAGGAGTGTCACATATGAGCAGACTGACAGCGAGCTATCAGGTATACGGCAAAGCGGGGTCTTTTGAAAAGAAGGCGGAAGGCATCGCGCTCGGACTCACGATCGGATCGTGGACCGACTTGCCGCTTCTCGAACAGGAGCAATTGAAAAAACATAAAGGCTATGTGGTATCGGTGGAGGAATTTCCACAAAGCCCTCACCCCCTCAAGCCCGATGCAATCAAAGCGCATATCAAAGTTTCCTATCCGAGCGCGAATTTCTCGGCGGATCTGCCGGCTATTCTGACCACCGTTTTCGGCAAATTGTCGCTCGACGGCGAAGTGAGATTATTGGATCTCGATTTTGAGGAAGGTCTATTGAAACAATTTCCTGGACCGCGCTTTGGCATCGACGGCATCCGCGGATTGCTCGACGTCCACGGCCGCCCGCTCGTCATGAGCATCTTCAAAGGCGTGATTGGCCGGGACATCGATTATTTAACAGCGCAGCTCAGACAGCAAGCGCTTGGCGGCGTCGACCTGGTCAAAGACGACGAAATCCTGTTCGACAATCCGCTGACACCTTTTGAACAGCGCATCACCGCTGCGAAACAAGTGCTCCATGAAGTCTATAGCGAAACCGGCCACCGGACGCTTTATGCGGTGAACCTCTCAGGCCGCACATCTCAACTGCGCGATAAAGCACGAAAAGCTCGCGAACTCGGCGCCGACGCTTTACTATTCAATGTCCATGCTTACGGACTCGATGTGCTGCAGGAACTGGCGGAAGATGACGAAATTGCACTTCCGCTCATGGCGCATCCAGCGTTCAGCGGCGCGTTCACTTCTTCTCCGTTCTACGGCGTCGCTGCACCGCTCGCGCTCGGCAAATTGACACGCTACGCCGGCGCTGACTTTTCATTGTTCCCCTCTCCTTACGGCAGTGTTGCCATGGAGAAGACAGCGGCACTGGCACTTGGCGAACAGTTAACGAATGAAAGCCTGTTGAAACCGGCGTTTCCAGTTCCTTCCGCCGGCATTCATCCGGGACTCGTACCGTTACTCATCAACGATTTCGGAATCGACAGCATCATCAACGCAGGCGGCGGTGTCCATGGACATCCGGACGGCGCAGCAGGCGGCGGCAAAGCATTCCGCCAGGCGGTCGATGCTGTCCTGCAGAATCAAACATTGGAAAACGCCAGTGAACAGCAGCCAGAATTAAAAACAGCTTTGGAATTATGGGGGTAATCATGAAACAGCCAATCATCTTTTGTGATTTTGATGGCACAATCACAACCAATGATAATTTAATCGCCATCATGAAGCATTTCAATCCACCGGGCTGGGAACCGATCAAAGACGAGATTCTCGCTCAAACTATCTCCATACGTGAAGGTGTCAAAAAGATGTTTTCTTTATTGCCATCATCCAAAAAGGACGAAGTCATCGCCTACGTGCTCGAGCAGGCAGAGATCCGGGAAGGCTTTGCAGATTTCGTCGCCTATACGAGACAGCACAATATTCCGCTCTATATCGTCAGCGGCGGAATCGACTTTTTCGTTTACCCGCTGCTCGAACCGTTCGGACCGTTTGCCGGCATTTATTGCAACGAAGCCGATTTCTCAGGCGACACTATCCGCATCGATTTCCCGCACGGCTGCGACGAACAATGCGCAAGCCAAGGCTGCGGCTGCTGCAAGCCGTCGATCATCCGGAAGCTGCTTGCAGACGGCGGCACGAGCATTGTCATCGGCGACTCAATCACCGACCTGCAGGCAGCAAAATATGCCGACTTGGTCATTGCCCGCGATTTCCTGATTGAAAAATGCGAAGAACTGAACATCCCTTATGAGCCTTTTGAGAATTTCGGGGACGTTACGGAAATCATCGATTCGAAATTGGGTGTACGGTCATGACGGCAGAACAGACATTGACGAAGTTACAGGAAAAATGGAATGAGCTGGCGGACGTCAAGGACGTGCTTGCCGGACGCGACTGGTTCATGGGCACAAGCGGCAATCTCGCCATCAAAGTAAGCGATGCCCCTCTCCAGTTCCTGGTCACAGCAAGCGGCAAGGATAAATACAAACGGACCGATGAGGATTTCCTCCTCGTCGATGCGGCAGGCGAGCCGGTCGAAGCCACTCACCTTAAGCCTTCCGCCGAAACTTTGCTGCACAGCGCCATCTACAATAAAACTGGTGCAGGCTGCAGCCTCCATGTCCACACCGTTGCCAATAACGTCCTGTCCGAACATTATGGACGCGACGGCAAAATCGATTTCAAAGGACAGGAGCTCATCAAAGCATTCGGCTTATGGGATGAAGATGCCGTGCTGTCCATACCCATTATCGCCAATCACGCTCATATTCCGCGGCTGGCGGAAGATTTCGAAGAACACCTGACGGCCGATAAAGGCGCAGTACTCATCCGCAATCACGGCATCACCATATGGGGCAAAGACGCTTTTGAAGCGAAGAAATTATTGGAGGCCAGCGAGTTTTTATTTCAATATCAACTGGCATTACTTCAAATAAAATAAACCCAATCAGAGAGGAAGATTATTAATGGCAATCATCAAAATTCAAGGTACAGACGAAACGATTGAAGCGCAAAACGAAGTCGCAGCATTTTTGGAACAGCAGGAAGTTGTTTATGAACACTGGGATATCAATAAACTGCCGGAACCGCTCCGTGAAAAATTCGATTTGAGCGATGACGAGAAAGAACAGATCCTGCAAGCGTTCAAAGCGGAAATCGACGATATCTCCGAGCGTCGCAACTACAAAGCGGCTGACGTCATTTCCCTTTCCGATTCGAATCCGAAACTGGATGAATTATTGAAGAACTTCCAGCGCAAACATATCCATACAGACGACGAAGTCCGCTATATCGTCAGCGGCCACGGCGTTTTCATCATCCAGGGCAAAGACGAGCGCTTTTTCGAAGTCCACCTGACGCCTGGCGATTTGATTTCCGTACCGGAAAACATCACGCATTACTTCACCCTCTCCGATGACCGCAAAGTAGTCGCAGTACGCATCTTCGTTACGACTGAAGGATGGGTGCCGGTTTACCAGGAAGAAAGCGTGCAAAGCTGAAAGCATTCTAACTAAATGAAAACAGAATCCCGGAGAAGAAGCGCATCGCTTCGAGTCTCCGGGATTTTTTTGTATAAAAAAGCTTTTCATCACCGGCGTTTTGGGGGATAGTGTAACAAATGAACACGCCGCACGTCCGCTTTTTGGAACGGCTGGCGTTCTGTTGATTCAAGGAGAGATTCTAATGGCACTATTAATGACCGATAACGAAATTACATTGGCAATTGTCCAGTCACTGAAAGAAGGGCGAATCCTGGAGTTCCAAGAAGTCATGGATGAACTGCAGCCCTATGATATGGCGCAGCATTACCTCCGCATACCGGACAAGCACCGCACCAAATTCCTTCTATACTTAACGACGGAACAATTGACGGAATTGATGGATGAACTGGACAGCGAAGAGCAGATGGAAATCCTGCAGAAACTGGGCGTCGAAAAATCCAAGAAAGTTCTCGACCGGATGGATAACGATGACCTGGCTTCGCTGCTCGCTGACATCGAGCCCCATCGCGCCGATGAATTGCTGGCGAATATGAACAGCGATGAATCGACGATTGTCCAGAACCTGATGAATTACCCGCCTGAAACGGCCGGCCGGATCATGAACCCACGCTACGTCTGGATTCCGAGCCATTACACCATCCGTGAAGCCATCGACAAGATTAAGCATTTTGTTCATTACGCCGAATTTCTAAACTACCTGTACGTGGTCGATGAGGATAAACGTCTTGAAGGGGTTGTATCCTATAAGGATCTGCTTCTCGGTGAGCTGGATGAAGAAATCAAAAATGTCATGTACAGCCGCGTTGTAAAAGCGGATGTAATGACGGACCAGGAAGAAGTCGCCAATCTGATCAGCCGCTACGATTTCGTCTCGCTGCCGATTGTGGAAGATGACAACCGGCTCGTCGGTGTTGTGACCGTCGATGACGTAATCGATGTCGTTATGCAGGAAGCCAATGAGGATATCGAGAAACTATCCGCTTCCGGTAAATCGATTGATTTCAAAACAAAACCGATTGTCGCCGCTTACCGTCGCCTGCCGTGGCTCGTCCTTTTGCTGTTTATCGGCTTGCTGTCCGGCGGCATCATCAGCCGGTTCGAGGCGACGCTTGAAACGGTTGTCGCGCTGACTTTCTTCATGCCGATGATTGCGGGCATGACCGGCAACACCGGCACCCAGTCGCTGGCGGTGGTCGTCCGCGGCCTCGTATCGCAGAAACCGAATTTCCGCCAAAGCATCAAATTGATTGTCCGGGAATTATGGGTCGGCATCATCATCGGTATAATTTGCGCCGTGCTGATCACAGGCATCGCTTATTTCTGGCAAGGCAGCCTCGTGCTCGGCTTTGTCGTCGGCAGCTCGCTGCTCCTGACGCTGATTATCGGAACCATGGCCGGCACCATCATTCCTTTAATTCTATTCAAATTAAACATCGATCCCGCCGTCGCATCGGGGCCGCTGATTACGACAATAAATGATATTTTGTCGCTGCTGATCTATTTCGGCATCGCCACTGTTTTCATCACGCAATTGATGTAGAAAGTTGCGCCAGTACTATTCCCTTTATTCCTATTAAATTACTTGGTATAATGTCCAAAAGAGTAAAGGGGTTGCATTATGACTATTCCAAAACCGCTTGTCCAAATAAATCAGAGTTTTATTGTATTGTCCGTTATTGCCGGGCTGATCCTTTCACCAGCTATCCTCCTGCTGCCGTTTGCAGTGGGTGTCTATACATTGATCACGAAGAAAAATCCAGTCATCATGGCCGCCAGACCGCTTTTGAAGAAGCCGGCCAATGAATATATCCAGGAAGACCGCGACCAGCAATTGTTCAATCAATGGATTGCGACTGTCTGCCTCGGGTTATCGCTGGTATTTTTCTCCGCCGGAATCACGGCAGCCGCTTATTTCTTCAGCATCATGGTCATGGCAGCAGCCGGCATTGCGTTGATGGGCTATTGCATCGGCTGTACCATTCGCTACCGTTTGATGATGATGAAGCACAACCGCACCCGGACGAATTAAATACTGTACGCCTCATTGAAAGTGAAATCTTTCTAATGAGGCGTTTTTATATGCTTAATTTCAATTTGCAGTTTCATAATTCCGAAATTTCGCTATACTGGAAATAATAGGGGGGAGTTGCTGGTGAAATTGGTTAAAGGATTTATCGAAGGATACAAAGGTTACGCTGTTCAATACCTGCTCATCCGGCAGGAAGAAGCTTCCGGCCGTCTCGCTCTAATGCTGCCGGGCGCCGGGTATACGAGCCAGGCACCGCTGTTCCATTACGCTACGGATATCTACCTGCAAAAAGGCTACGATGTTTTAAGTGTGAATTACCGCTACAACGATGAATTTTACGATGACTTCACAACGGAAGAATTGAGCGAAGCCGTTCGTTTTGATGTGGCAAAAATCATCGATCAAGTGATGGCCGAATCCTCCTACGAGAAATTCTGCCTGATCGGCAAATCCTTCGGCACCATCGCGATGGCGTCCGAATTGCAGCGTCCGCTGTTCCGGGATGCAAACGCCATCTGGCTGACGCCGCTCATCAAACGGCCGGATGTTTTTGATGCGATGCATACCTTTCCGAACCGGGCACTCAGTTTTATTGGTGATGAAGATCCGGGTTACATTCCAGAACGGTGGAATCAATTAGAAACGAATCCGCAGATGACGCTGCGATTGGTGCCCGGCACCGAGCACAGTCTGGAGATTCCAGGAAAGATCCTCGCTTCCATCGACATCATGAAAGACATCATGGACGAAATCGAGAAATTCTAAAAGGAGGACAATACTGATGACTATAACCACTGTCCAGAAAATCAATCAAATCGGCGTGCCTGTGAAAGATATTACACGGGCGATCGACTTTTACAAAGAACAACTAGGCCTGTCCCTCTTGTTCAGCACAGATACGATGGCGTTCTTCGACTGCGATGGCTTGCGCCTGATGTTGAGCCTGCCGGAAAAAGAGCAATTCGCCCATGCCAGTTCGGTCATTTATTTCGAAGTCGAAGATATTGACCGCAGCTATACAGACTTTCAAGCGCGCGGCGTCGAGTTCAGCGGCCCTCCCCATTGTGTCGTCAAAAATGGTCCCGCTGAAACGTGGATGGCGTTCTTTGAAGATACCGAAGGAAATACGCACGCTCTGACGAGTGATAAGATTTCTTCATAGGAATGAACGAAAGTCCGGACAGCCACAGCCGTCCGGACTTTCGTTTGTGATGGAAAAACATTCGGCGGGGCGAATGTTCCAGGGGATAGTTGCCGCTGTGCGGCGCAACTATCCGATGAATTCAATGTTTTTTCTTTTGGAGGTATGCCCGGATAAGAGCTAGTGAGAGTAGTAATTTCCATTTTTACGGATATACTGTCTGTTATGAGCTAAATACTGTCCATTACGTGTTGAGAGCGAAATTTAACGCCTCAAGTTATGAGAAATCAGCAATCTTATTTTCCATTATTTGGGCTTACTTTCCAAATAGCCTAATTTACTTTCCAGTTTGGCTTAAATACTTTCCAAATTGACTGAAATACTTTCCAATTCGCCATGAATACTTTCTATTTCCTAATTACAGTTGAACGCCGATTTTACTGTATAATATTACCACATAATATTAACTCTCACTCCAAAAAAACACCCCACCAAAGCACTCGCTCCAGAGAGGTGTCTACCTACATCTCCACTTCCGCTTTGGAAGTTTCTTTCACATCTTCCGCTTTCCAATCTTCCGGAAACGTCTTGCGCCATCCTATGACCACTGCCACAATCAGCAGTACCAAATAGACATAGATGCCGTAATCGATCGCCCTTGCGATGAAATGGACGCCGAGGAACGCACCGATGATGAACGTCATCAGCATCATCCGGGCAGTGCCGGGATCCTGTGCGAACTCAAAGGATCTCGTGTACGGAAAGTCTTCATCTTTCATTACTCTATAGGTAATCAGTGATTGCAGAATGGCGCTCAGCAGCACAACGCCAAGGTCCGGCAGGATGCGTGCCGAAAAGATGAATACATATGCAACGCTGATCACCACAAATATAGGAAGATACAGTTTGGCGAGAAACGCTTTAATCGCCGCGCTGAAAGCCGCAGACTCACGCTCAATCGGAGCTGCCCTGAAAACCCAGCCGCCTTTGTAGCTGCCTGAGAATTTCAGCATGAAAATTGTTCCCGGAATCATGATGTTGCAGAAATAGATGAACAAAAACATATTGCCTTCTGAAATATCGGCGAGGCTGCGGATCCGCAATTCATTGAATATGAATAAAAACGGGAAAATCACAGACATTGCGAGATTCGGAAAAGCTTTCAGCTTGAACTCTCTTTCCTTTTTCATCATCAATGCTGAAAATCGGAAAAAACACGTTCTTCCTTGCTGCGGCACAACAGCTTCGCCCAGAATTCATCGAGTAAATGCCTGCCCGGTTTCCGGCTTTTCGTATCGCTCAGCATTTTCTCGAGATTGCGTTCAAATGAAGGCATCAATCGGCTGTACACCAAAATCGCGACAATCGGCACAAGAATTGCAAGTGCAGTAAACGCAATCATATGACCGGCCGTATTGCCGTTCAGTATCATCTCAAACGGCGCACCGTACCAGATCGGCGGAATCAGGTAATGCCACCAGCTGAACGAGTAAGTTATATTGAGATTGGTGAATTCAAATGCATGGATGAGCACTTGGTAACCGACTATGAGTCCCACTGAAAGCAGGATTTGGACGTAATTGATGATGTCTTTCAAGCGCTCTCCGTCGAAATAGCGCAGCACAAACAGGTAAAGCAGCGACGTCAGCACGACAACCAATAACATCGCCAATATTATTTCTCCCAGGAAAATTAGAGAGAACAGAGGTCCGTGCCGGTACAAACCTACGAACAACGGCAAGGCCACAAACGCGCCGGTTACAAAGCTCATATAAATCAGGATATGAATCGTTTTCGCAACCGTAATCGTCTTTTTATCGACCGGTTTCGTCTGCAGCACATTCTTATCGCGGACATCCAGCAGGACCGATGTAAAATCGGCGATCATTGAAGTCATGAGGATAAACAGGATCATGCCGAACATGATACTCATCTGGAAAATGTAATTTTCGCCGATAAACAGGAATGGCAGCAACAGTAAACTGTAGATGCCATAAATCCACAGCGATTTCAGGAATTGATTGCCTTCCTTTTTCTTGCCCATTTCATTGAAAACCGTCGGCACCCGGCGCTCGTCCATTGTCAGTTTGATCCGCAAAATCAGCATCATGACTTCGTAATCGACGCCGAAACGACGGAACAGCCCCTTGAACAATGCGATGAATTTGAGTGATTTAAACTCACGCATCGTCATGGTCTCCTCTTACAACGGAAACGAAATGCGCGGCTTTTTCACGATGCTCGGTAAAGCCGGTCAATTGGTTGAAGATTCCCGATAACGACCCTTCCTCGCTCTGTTCCTGCAATTCTTCGAAACTGCCGTCCGCCACTACTTTGCCGTTCACCAGCAGGACGATGCGATTGCTGATCTTTTCGACCAGATCCATGATATGGGACGAATAAAAGATGGTCTTTCCTTCTTCCGCCAGCTGCGACAGGATTTCCTGGATGACCATCATGCTGTTGGCATCAAGGCCACTCAGAGGCTCATCCCAAAACAGCAGGTCCGGATTATGCAGGAGACTCGAAATGATCAGCACCTTTTGCTTCATTCCTTTCGAAAAAGAAGACAGACGTGCATGACGGACATCAATCAATTCGAATTGCTGCAGCAGGCTTTCCGCTTTTCCTTGGGCAAACGCCTGATCCAAGCCGTAAAGTTCTCCGATGAAGACGAGATACTCCATCGCTGTCAGGTTGTCGTAGGCTTCCGCGTTTTCGGGCACATAGCCGATGCGGCGCTTATAGGACGGGTCGCCAGTTGAAATGTCCTGACCGAAAATCACGACTTTCCCTTTATAATTGTCGATCAAGCCCAGCATGATTTTTACAGTCGTGCTTTTGCCGGCACCATTCGGTCCGATATAGCCGATAATCTGCCCTTTTGACACTTCCAGATTGATGCCGTTCAGCACCTGTTTTCCTCCGTAGCTCATCGTCAAATCCTGAATGGATAGAATCGATTCATTTGCTGAATCCATCTGAACACCTCATTAATTTTATGTAATACATTAATTTTAACATTGAACTGGTTGAATTTGGGAGTCCATTTGGGATTAATAAAAATAGCTGCCGAATAGAATTCGACAGCTTAAAGGGTGTTATTTCCATTTTTATTTAATTCGCATTCACTTTATGATCCAGGCGTTTTACAAGGAATAAATAGGCAAGCAGCGCCAGCAGACACATAGTGAATATAATCAGAC
This sequence comes from Planococcus halotolerans, assembly GCF_003289955.1. Lineage (GTDB taxonomy): Bacteria > Bacillota > Bacilli > Bacillales_A > Planococcaceae > Planococcus > Planococcus halotolerans. Next base: position 848,265 of record NZ_QLZR01000001.1, read on the forward strand.
CTAATGGTACGGCGGTTTCTTCTCCGGCAACACCGACTAAAGGCGCGGCGATTGCACCGAGTATGAATGGCAGAAGTCCGAGCAATGCAGAAGCACTGCCTGCCACGCGGCTTTGTTCTTCCATCGCCAGCGTGAAGGAAGCGGTGCCGACGACTCCGATTGCCGTGACAAAGAAGAAAATCGGAACGACGACAGCCCACAGCGGTCCATCAACCAATACGACGGCAAGCAGGACGGCGCCTGCAGCAGTCGCCGTATACAGCGCAACTTCAAGGAATTTCTTCTCCGACCACACATGGCTGAAGCGACCGACGGCATAACTGCCGAAAATCAGGCCGATGCCGTTCATTCCGAAAAGGATACTGAATACCTGCGGCGAAACGCCGTAAATGTTCTGGTAGATAAACGGCGTTCCGGCCACGTAGGCAAAGACGCCGCCGATCAACAGTCCCTGCGCCAACGCATAACCGGTAAACTTCCGGTTTTTGATGATGATGCTGAAATTGCTGAAGGTTTCCGTCAGGTTGCCCGGCACTCTTCTTTCCGGCGGGAGGGTTTCTTCAAGGCGCCAAGCGCTAACGAATAAAAGAATGAGCCCCAGCAAACTAAGAATTAGGAAAATCCCTTTCCAGTCGGCAAATAAGAGAACCGTACTCCCCACTGATGGAGCGAGCAGCGGTACGAGGTTATTGACGACCATCAGCAAAGCAAACAGGCGGGTCAATTCCGATCCGCTGCTGACGTCCCGCACTATTGCCCGGGAAATAACGAGCCCGGCAGAAGCTGCAAAGCCTTGTACAAAGCGCAATCCGATGAATATGTATATGTTCGGGGCAAAGATACAGGCGACCGAAGCGATGGCATAAGCTATCAAAAAAATGATCAATGGCTTTTTACGGCCAAGTGAATCACTGAGCGGTCCCGTCACCAATTGACCGAATGCGAGCCCCAGCAAACAGGCGGTCAAGCTGAGCTGTACTGCCGACGCATTGGTATGGTATACCTCTGCCAAAGTCGGAAACGCCGGAAGATACATATCGATGGTAAAAGGAATCATGGCTGTTAAAGCGCCTAAAAGTATGATGAAACGTGATCGTTTCATCCCGGCTAAATTTTTCATTCGTATGGTACCTTCTTTCAATTATATTTCTTCTTAACAAATTCCTGAAAAGAAAATAGCTGTTTTTTAGCCTACCACAGAACAAGTCAGACTTCCCTTTTTTTGGCTTCTGTAGCCTGTGAATTTTCTTTGGAAGGAAAGAATTAAGAAGATATTTCCAGTTTGCAGCGTTATTTTTGCTGAACGCCGATATAATTTTTTAATCGCGCGCAAATCATTTTAATCGCGCATAAATTAGTTTTATCGTGCACAAATCAATTTAATCGCGCGCAAATTTCGATGCGAAAGATAATTACTCTGTCTCCAAAAAATCAAGCAATTATTTCCAGCAGTTTCGCCTCCTACAACCTGCACCCACAACTAAAAAAGCCTCTGCACCCGCAAAGGCTTCCTTGATTGGACTGAAGTTTTCCTCAAAATACCCGCGTAAAAAGAATTTGCGCAATCAACAACACTGTGACCGCACGCAGCAGCGGCTTCACAAAATTCGGATTGAGCTTTTCGGCAATTCTCACGCCTGCCTGTGCTCCGGTAACCGATCCGGCCATAAGCGCAAGCGTCAACGGCCAGATGATATGGCCCGCAAGCGTATATGTGATCGCGGCTCCAAGACAGCTGGAAAACGTAGCGAGCCGCACAAAACCGACAGCGCGGATATAGGCGATATCGAGGTAGCTGAACAGGAATAGCATCAGCGTCCCCTGCCCGGGACCGAAAAGGCCATCGTACATTCCGATACCGAATAACCCGCCCGCACTTTTCGGCTCCAATTTCAGCCGGCTTTCGCCCACAAACCCTTTCTTGCCGATAAACGAAGTGAAGAATGCAGCGATTAAAAGGAAACTCACCAGTATATACATTTGTTCTTCGGGTATCGATGAAGCGATAAAACCACCTGCCACACCGCCCACTAAGCTGACCGGCACGATCCAATAGGACTCTTTCAGCGATATCTTCTTTTTGCGGATCAAGTAATAAAAACTGGAGAACGAACTGACCGTATTCGAGACTTTATTGGCACCGATCGCTGAATGGACGGGCAGACCGAGCAGCAGCATCGCCGGCAGGCTGATCAGTCCGCCGCCTCCAGCCAGGGTTCCCAGAGTCGTAGCAACCACGCCGAGAAAGAACATAAATATGAATTCCATCCCTGTCACCTCTTTTCACCCTAACTATAATCCTTCCAGCAACTTAAATAAATTCAATAGTTATTATAAAAAACGATAAGTTTATCTTATGTAGAAAAAAAGCCACCCACAAAAGCCGCTCACACGACTTTTGGGATAGCCTTCCCTTGTTCATTATTTCGTTTGTCCATTGCCTCTGATAATATATTTCGTTGACGTCAAAGCCGGCAAGCCCATCGGTCCGCGTGCATGAAGTTTTTGGGTGCTGATGCCGATTTCAGCGCCAAAGCCAAACTCGAAGCCATCGGTAAAGCGGGTTGAAGCATTATGATAAACCGCAGCTGCATCAATTTCATTGAAGAATTGTTCAACATTCGCCGCTTCCGTTGAAATAATGGCTTCCGAATGCTTCGTGCCGTATTGATTGATATGCTGAACGGCCTCGTCGACCGTGTCAACGACTTTCATGGCCACTTCAAAGCCCAGATATTCCGTCGCCCAATCTTCGTCAGTTGCAGGCGCAACAGATGAAGAAATTTGCTGTACGGCTTCATCTCCGTGAATCTTCACGTTCTCTCCTTGTAAAGAATCCACAAGATCAGTCAGGTGAGCTTCGGCCCAATCTTTCTGCACGAGAATCGTTTCGCACGAATTGCAGACAGAAGGACGCTGGGTTTTCGCGTTGATTGCAATATCAATTGCCATCTTCACGTCCGCTGTTTGGTCGATAAAGATGTGGCAATTCCCCGCTCCTGTTTCCAAAACGGGGACTGTGGCATTTTGCACGACCGTTTGGATAAGCTTCGCTCCGCCGCGCGGAATCAAAACATCCAGATAGTCGTTCAATTTGAACATTTGCGACGCCGTTTCCCGGCGTGTATCTTCCAGCAATTGAACCGATTCAACCGGCAAGTTGGTTTTTTCCAGCGCACGGCGAATTACTTGGACAATCGCTTTATTGGAGTTGATAGCTGTTGAACTGCCGCGCAGTACAATCGCATTTCCTGTTTTCAGGCACAGGCTCGAGGCATCAACTGTTACATTAGGGCGCGCTTCGTAGATCATGCCGACGACACCGATCGGTACGCGGATTTTTGTCATCGCCAGTCCATTGGGCTGCTCCCATTTTTCGAGGGTTTCTCCGATGGGGTCGTTTAATTGGGTTAATTGGATAAGCGCATCAGCCATATCTTTTAAGCGGACTGCATCCAGTTTCAGGCGATCCACCAGTGAATCGTTCATCCCTGCCTGTTGCCCGGCTGTTATGTCTTTTGCATTTTCGTTTAAAATGAAGTCCTGCTCCTCCAACAATTGAGCTGAAATAGTTTGCAAAGCCTCATTTTTATCTTTTGTCGTCGCTTTCGCTAATTGGAAAGCGGCCTCTTTTGCTTTTTGTGCTTTTAGGATCAATTCATTCTCTGTAACTTTTTCTTCTTGTAGAAGTTCAGTCATCCTTTGTCTCCTTTCAATTTATGCATTTACTAGTACTTTAGATTCCACCAATTTGCCAATATAAGTTCCGTCGCCTTTTCCTTCAAAAATATCTACCAGTTTGTCACTGCCTTCTCCTGAACCGATAAAGACCTGTACGTCTGAGGCCAATGCTGTTTTAGCAGCTACCACTTTTGATTTCATTCCGCCGGTACCGACGTTTGAAGAACCTTCTGAAGAAGCGGCATTTTCCATTTCTTCATGGACTTCTGTAAGGAATGTATATTTTTTAGCTGTTGGATCGGTATTCGGGTTGCCGCTGTAGATGCCATTGATATCAGTCAAAATCATCAGGAAGTCAGCGTGCACCAGTTTGCTGACTAAAGCCGACAGCATATCATTGTCTCCAAAAGTCAGTTCTTTCACTGCGACCGAGTCATTCTCATTGATGATCGGCATTACGTCCCGCTCCAATAAATTCGAGATAGTATCGTTAGCATTCTTATATAAGTCCTTGGTCAACAGCAATTGTGCGGCAATAATACCGTGCTTTTTGCATTCATCCCCATACGCCTGCAGCAACAGTCCCTGTCCGACAGCTGCAGCCGATTGTTTATCGACAACTGCATCCGGACGCGATAAATAACCAATGCTCTTAAATCCTGCAGCTACTGCTCCAGATGAGATTAAAATGACTTCATGGCCTTGGTTTTTCAAACGGGCCAACGCTTCAACATGTTCGCGCAATTTGCTGATCGATAACTTCCCATTCGAATCTGTCAGCGAACTGCTGCCTATTTTCACGACTATTCTTTTCTTTTCCACTTACTATCATCTCCTAATTTTAAATAAAAATTTTTTCCTTCTTCTTGAAGAGGGAAAAACCTCGGATCCATGGCATGTTTTCCAATTGAAGATTGTGCTCAATCATACGATCAGACTATACGCTGTTACGATTTTTTATTTAACTTAATAGACCGAATTAACACTGTGAAAAAGAGTTTTATAATTTAAAAACAAAATGATGAGCGTATAATCCTGCATGGATTCTAAAACCGCCAAAAGGGTTTTCTCTCTGAATCCAGCATCTTCCCACCAGCGCTTCGCCTCGTTCGGTATTGTTTAAATATTTGCTTGTGAAATTTTAAACAAAAGAATTAAGTAGCAATTTTAACATACATTAATGACATTTCCAAATTCCCCCCAGTTCTCAATGTGCTTTTATAGCTTCCAAAGCCTTGCTGATGTAAGTGCCGTCCCCTTCTCCAATAATTATTTTAAAAAGTTTCTCCTGCCCGTTCCCGGACCCTATGAATACATCCACGCCAAAAGAAAGAGCTGTTCCTGCCGCCTTCACTTTTGACTCCATGCCGCCTGTCCCGACTTCAGAATCAGATCCGGAAACTGCATTCATCAGCTCTTCGCTTATTTCCGTGAGAAAATCGTATTTTTCAGCAGCAGGGTTTTTATTCGGGTTCTGTCCATAAATCCCATTAACGTCGGTTAAGATTATCAAGAAATCCGCTTTTATCAGTCCACTTACAAGCGCTGAGAGCATATCGTTATCGCCAAAGCTTAAATCTTCGGCGGAAACAGAATCGTTTTCATTGATCACCGGCAAGACCTCATGCTCTAAAAGTTCAATAATTGTCTCACGGGCATTCACATAATAATCTTTTGTCAACAAGAGTTGCGCCGCCAGAATTCCATGTTTCTTGAATTCTTCAACGTAGGCCTGCAATAAAAGACCTTGGCCCACTGCCGCCGCAGACTGACGCCCAATGCGGTGGACAGGGCGCGATAAGTAACCGAGCCCCGTACATCCGGCTGCCACCGCTCCTGATGACACTAGCACGACTTCATGGCCCAGTTTTTTTAAATATGCGAGTGCCTCCACATGGTCCTGCAATTTGTCGATACACAATCCGTTTTTTGGATTTGTTAGTGAACTGCTGCCGATTTTTACCACAATCCGTTTCTTTTTCAAACTCTTACCACCCAGTCTTTCCCTCCTGCTTGGAGACTAGCTTATAATTTTTATTATTATGCACTTATATGTATTTTTAGTCAATAATAATTAATATTAATACTTATAAATAAAGTTTTTATAACATAATTATTCATAAAACTGCATATACCGTAGTTTGAAATAATGAAAAAAACGAGTTTAAAGCATAAAAAAAAGACCATTCAGCGAATGATCTCCATGAAATGTGTCAGTATTTTGGCGGTCAGGCCCCATATCACTTTGTCTTCGTAGATATAGAAATATTCATCGACCTGTCGGGTGCGCCAATTATAATTTTCCCCTCCGGCAATGAGGTCGTAAGGGAAACTTTCTTCCGGCTGAATATCAAAATTCACGCGGTAGACCTTTGGATCTTTTTCGAGGAAAAACGATAAAGGCACCGTGAACAGACTGTCCACTTCCGGTGGATTCGGCCGAAATTCAACATCCGGATCAATGATTCCTGCAAAGCTGTAAACAATCATGCCAAACGGCGAAACGATATAGTCCAGAGGAAAAACCTCCGAAATCTGCTGGCGTTCAATTCCCAGCTCTTCCATGGTTTCGCGGATTGCTGTATCTTTTTCTGAATCATCCTGTTTGTCGATTCTCCCGCCAGGAAAGCAAATGTCTCCCGGCTGGCTTCTCATTTGATGGGAACGGACTTCGAAGAGGATATGGACTTCGCCGTCTTTTTCGATCATCGGCAGGAGAATTGCAAATTTCGAGAAATCCTTATTGCCCAGCACTTCGGGAATACGGTCTTTCACTTTTGATACTAAACTTTTCGGATCCATATCTTCACCTCCGTTTCCTTTCCTTCTATTTTAACAAACCATCCAGTTAAATGCTTTCCTGGCAATTAAATGGATACACGAAACGATATCCCGCAAAACAGCTTCGAAGATTTAGCCGACGCTTGTAAGGCTAAATCTTTGCGACGAAGCAGCGAAGCGATACAGGAGCACTGCTTTTAATTAGCAATAAGTGAATCCAGAATCTCAGCTGCTTTGCTCCATATCTATAGAAATCCCTCTCGAAGCTGAAGTGATGTCATAAATGAATTTGTCCTTCTATTAACGACTCTCCATCAAATCATCAACAGTTCCCGAATATCATCTTCCGTCATCGCCGCCAGCGGTTCCTGGCCGGATTGGATGACTTCGTCGATGAGATTCTTCTTCTTCTCCTGTAATTCGGTGATTTTTTCTTCGATGGTTCCTTTAGCGACCATCCGAATCACCTGTACGGTGTGCTGCTGCCCCATACGATGCGCCCGGCTCGCGGCCTGCTGTTCGACTGCCGGATTCCACCAGAGGTCGTAGAGGATGACCGTATCGGCTCCTGTCAGGTTCAACCCGGTTCCTCCTGCTTTCAATGAAATAAGGAACAGGTCTCCTTCACCTTCGTTGAAGCGGCTGCACATTTCAACGCGTTCCTGCGGCGGAGTCTGGCCATCGAGATAGAAATATGGCCGTCCCTCCCGCGTCAGCCGGTTGCCGATCAATTGCAGCATTTGCGTAAACTGGGAAAACACCAATACACGGCGCCCCGCCATTCGGCTGCTTTCAACGATTTCCATCAATTGATCGAATTTCGCCGAACCGCCCTGATAATCTTCAACGAACAGCGAAGGGTGGCAGCATAACTGGCGTAGGCGCGTGAGACCCGCCAAAATTTTGATGCGATTTTTCTGCAGGCTGTCTTTATTGAGATGCTTGAGCGCTTCCTGTTTAAGTTCTGCGAGGTACGCCGCATAATATTTTTTCTGTGCCGGATACAGTTCGGAAAATTGCAGGGTTTCGACTTTGTCCGGCAATTCCTTCAGCACATCTTGTTTGACGCGCCGCAGGATGAAGGGACGGACGCGTTTTGCGATGCTCGTGCGCCGCATTTCAGCGAAACGCATGCGGTTCGGCAGCAGTTCCGGGAATACGACATGGAAAATCGACCATAATTCGTCCAGCGAATTTTCAATCGGCGTCCCGGTAAGTGCAAAGCGGTAATCCGCTTCAATCGCTTTGACCGCTTTCGCCGTTTGGGTCACCGGATTCTTGAAAGCCTGCGCTTCGTCCAAGAACAGCGTATGGAACGTTTTACCCTTGTATAAAGCGCCGTCCATGCGGAGCGACGGATAGGACGTTATGAGGACATCCGCTTCTTCGTTTTCGGCAAACCGTTTCGTTCTCCGGGTTTTATTGCCATCAATGATTACGGCATTAATATCGGGAGTGAATTTCGCGAATTCTTCGAGCCAATTATAGGTCAGCGATGAAGGCGCGACGATCAGCACCGGAGCTTTTCGCCGGCGGATTTCCGCTAGTTCCGACTGGATGAACGCGATGCTCTGCAAAGTTTTGCCGAGCCCCATATCGTCCGCGAGAATGCCGCCAAAACGGTATTTCGCCAAAGCCTTCAGCCAGTTGAAACCGGCTTTCTGGTAATCACGCAATACCTCTGCCAATGGTTCCGGGATTTCAAAACCGACTTCTTCGGGGTTGCTGAGATTCTGCAGCAGCTTCGCAAAATCCGCGCCGGGGTCGAGCAATTCGCTTTCCTCGAGCGACGTCACCAGCTGCAGCCCCTGAATCAACGGCAGCCGGATTTCGTCGCCGAACCACTGCTCTTCATTGCCAAGTTCAAGCATCAAATCATTCAGCGCAATAAATTCCGGTGTCTCCAAAGACAATAACGTACCGTTAGGGATGCGGTAATATTTTCGCTTTTCCTTCAAAGCAGCGAGCACCAGACGGATTTCCGCCTCTGGAATCTCACCCGGCTCGAGTTTAAACGCCAGCCAATCTGTCCGCTCTTTTACTTCCACTTTCACTTTCGGTCCCAAGTAATTTTTCTGCACGCGCATTTTCACAGCTGTCGTGGCATACACCTGCATCAATTCTTCCAGCTGCGGGATGGTGTGAAATAAAAAATCATATTCCGCTTCTTCGTCCTGCATGTAAAAGCCGCCGTCCGTCTGGGTGAAGAGGCTGTTCTTCATAAGCTCCATGATCCGCTCTTCTTTGGCGCGCTGGCGGCGGACGCCTGGCAGATGGCGGATTTCATCTTCCGCTTCTTCACATGGATTAATGACCAATTGGCCGTAATGAAATTCCACTCCGGCAAGCAGCCGGTTGCGGATCCGGTCGAGATATAATTTTGCCGATAACGGTGTTTCTTCCAGCCGACCGGTGACAGCGGCCGCCATATGTACTTCTCCGAGACGCTCCAGTCCCGGAATGACGCTTTCCATGAAATAATCGCCTTGAGCCGGTGTTATTTCAAGCTCAGCCGAACCCTCCATCAACTCTTTCAATTCTTCCAATCGCCTGCAGTCGTCCGGTGGCAATTTCACGAACGCCCCACCGCTGATGGCGAGTCCGTACGATTTCATGACCGTGATTTGTTCGAGCCCTTCCGCTGTCAGCAGATAACCCGCGTTGCCGGCCGCTTCAAAACGGAAGATCAACGGCAAATCGGTGTCAAAACGCAGGCCTCTGTATATCCGCCCTTTATGCCCGATATTGACTGACGGAATTTCCGCGAGCAATTTCACAAGCGTATCCCAGGAAGAAGCAGGAATAATGATGCGGCCGCGGCCAGTCACCGCACCGTTGATCTTCATCAATTCACGCAGCAGCGCGTCCGTTTCCGTCGTAAAACTGAAGGCCTCCCGTGAATAAGTCAAATCCGGAGAAATCGGATAGCTTACGCCTTGGTCGACAGCTTGCAGGAACGCCCCCGCGTTGCGGATCGGCACCGCCCCGTCCATGCCGGCGCTGAGTTTAGCCGAGAAGAAACGCTCGCCGTCTTCCGCTTCCGCTGAATGCAGCAACAAGTTGATTTCCAATACCGGACGGTCATCAAAATGCAGTTGCTTTTTGCTTGGACGCATATTTTTGTCGCCGAATAACTCCATCAAGCGCTGCGTTTTTTGAAGCTCCTGCTGCTGCACTTCATTGATTGCCAAAAGCGTTGCGGCAATATGCTGGCAATAGGTGCTGACAAAGCCGACAGGCGGACAGCTGCAGGAAGCGAAGATCGTCTCATCCTGTTCTTCCTTGACCGACACTTCAAAAATGCCGTTTGCCTGGACTTCCGCTTTGACGACGGAAGTATTTTCACTTAGCGGCTCCAATGCCACTTTGCCCGCGTCAAAATAAGCCTTGCCTTTTCGGTAAGCAGCCATGCCGCATAATTTTTTTATCCGATAATCGTTCAATAATGTATTCATGGAATGACCCTTTCCCGCACACGCTTGCATTTACTCTCCATTATCGCTAATAAAACCGGTTTGGTACAATCGAACTGATGGCCTATAAAAGAAAACACCGCTCCCGCCTAAAGGCGAAGCGGCAAGTATTCATCAGATAATATAGTTATAACTCCGATTATGCTGAATTTGATTTTTGCCGTTCCGCTTCGCATCATATAGATACGCATCCGCCTTTTTGAAAAAATAGCTTTTTGGCAGGCCCGGATAGTAATTTTGCAGCCCGGCGCTGATCGTGACGCTTCCACCAGCGATTTCGGGATGTTTTAATTCGGCTACCGCTCTGCGCATTTCCTCTAGAAGTTTCAATGTCTCTTCGAAGGATTTTTCTGTAAAAATAACGGCAAATTCTTCTCCGCCGTAACGCGCAACGACATCATGGACACCGGCTTTTTCCGATAGGATTCCCGCAACATGCTTCAGCACCGAATCGCCGGTACTGTGGCCGAAATTATCATTGATGCTCTTGAAATTATCGATATCCAATACCGCCAATTGGAGCTGCATCCCCGACCCTTCCACCTGCTGGACCAGTGTATCCAAATAATTCTGGAAAGTTTTATGATTATAGAGACCCGTCAGTGCATCCGTCTTCGACAGCCGCTCCATGACCCGATTCTGAATAAGCAGTTCTTCTTCTTTTTCCACCGCTTGTCTAAGTATCGAAAGCATTTCCGTTCCTCTTTCAATGACTGCGAGATAAACGATAAAACCGGCTACCAGAATAAACAAATACGCAAAATATTCATAAGGCGTCATTGCTGCCCGACTGTCTTCGCTAATAAGGTAAATAATCAGAAGAGCCACGAAATTTGTCAGGAAACTGATGGTCAGCTTGAATTTCTTAAGGTAGATCAAAGAAATCGCCATCGGCAAAAGCAAAGTCATCTGAAGCCCCGGCAGCCCTGGATTCGAAAGAATCATAACAACTGCAATAAGGGTCCCGGCGAAAAAGAGGATATAAGGATTGAAAATCTTTAATACCCTGACCATGAACCAGGAAATGAAGATGATTGCGATGATGAAGCTGGTCGGCCAGATCATACGCAATGAGATATAGTCTTCTATATAATAGGAATAATAAAAAACCGTGACAATCAGACCGACTAATTGGCCCCCGATTGCAACTATAGCCAGCAAGCCATAAAAATAAAGGATTTTCTTTGCCCAATATTCATAATCCAAACCGATCTGGTTCGCCTTTTCCATGTAGTTCCCACTTCCGCAATTTTTTCTTCTCTTTATTCCTATTCTATCAGGAAGCAGCAGGAATAATATACTACTATTAAGATATTATTTATAATGAAGTTCTGCTCAATCCCTTTCTGTATACCATAGAATTTAACAACTATCTAAAAAAATCGAAGTCTTCTCGCAATTCCCTTTCTTAACCCATATACAAATTAAAACGAACAACTCTGAAAAATTCGGATATTTATGCTTCCGACGGAAGGATGAATCATCATTAGCTATGTGGTTCTTTTATTAGGACCAATAAGTAAAATTGAAAATTGATTCTGTGTACTCACTCCGCCATACAAATGGCGTTTTTTGTTGCCGTAAAGCTTTAATGGTTTACGCAATATAGGAAATATTACAAGCACTTTACAAAGGGGGAAGAAATGTTTGAGTGATTGTTAGCCGGGAAGAACAGTTAATGTAACACCCAATACTATCAAAGGAGGAGTTAGAAATGGCAGACAATAACAATAACAACAAAATGAGTCGCGAAGAAGCTGGACGTCTTGGTGGAGAAGCGACTGCGAACAGCCATGGACAAGAATTCTACGAAGATATTGGGGAAAAAGGCGGAGAGGCCACTTCACAGAACCATGATAAAGGGTTCTATGAAGATATTGGCCAAAAAGGTGGACAAGCCACTTCCCAAAACCAAGGCAGCGATTTCTATGAAGAAATCGGTTCCAAAGGTGGAGAGAACAGCAACAGTGGCGGAAACAACTCCGGAGGCAATAATTCCGGGGGCAACAAGATGAGCCGCGAAGAAGCCGGCCGCAAAGGCGGAAAAAATAGCCACAGCGGAGGCAACAATTCGTAAGCGCTTATTGTGTAACAGGAAATTGGAGGGCAAATTGCCCTCCTTTTTCTTATGGATTTTTCTATACAATGAAAATCAGCTCTTATATAGTAGAAGCAGGTGATCTTATGAAAACAAAACTCTATGTCAATTCGGCAAATTTTACAGCCGGTCTTACCATGAAAGATGCTGACGAATTCGAACTTAATAATATGGCGCTCCATGCCTGCGAAAATCCTTCGCTGATTGTGGAAAATCGCAGAAAACTGGCGGATTTCCTCGGTCTCAATTTGACCAATTTCGTGTGCGCCAACCAGACACACAGTGCTAACTTTTATCGTGTCGAGGCCGCAGACAAAGGACGCGGCTCCACTGATACCGAGCATGCTGTTGCGGATACCGATGCATTATACAGCTATGAAACCGATGTTCTTCTATGTACATTCGCAGCCGATTGCGTGCCGGTCCTTTTGTACAATGAAACCAAAGGACTCATCGGAGCCGTACATTCCGGCTGGCAAGGCACCATCAAAGAAGTGACGTTAAAGCTTTTCGAACACTTGAAGCAAGAGGAAGACTGCAATCCGGAAGATTTCCATGTCCAGATTGGTGCTGCGTTGAACCAGGAAAAATTTGAAGTGGATGAAGATGTTTATTTGAAATTCAAAGCACTCGGCTATGCTGACGAATTCATGTACCATAACGTGGAAACCGGCAAATACCATATCGATAACCAGTTGACCGTCAAAAAACAATGTGAACTGGCAGGAATTCCTACGGGCAATATTTCAATCGATCAGACATGTACGTATATGAACCCCGAAGGATTTTCCTATCGCGAAGACAAAAAAAGCGGCCGGCATATGGGCTTTATCGTTCGAAGAGCTTAAGCGATATACCGCTCAAGCTCTTTTTTGGTTTGATTTATGCTGGAACGCCCGTATCGGTGTGCTAATCGCCCACAAAAAATTTTAATCGCCCGCAAGATTTCAACCAAACACCAAAAAGGCTTGAGAGCCAATAACTTAACTCCCAAGCCTTCCCAAGATTAATCCATATTTCACTCTTCAGGCGGCTCATCCGGTCCTGCCGCTTCCCCCGGACGAGGTGAATCAGCTGCTCCATACGTATGCCCGGTTTCCGGATCAATCAAAATGGCCTGAACATCACCCACACGGGTATCCGCCGTCACTTCCGTATAGCTTCGGTCCAATTCGTATCCGAGTTCCGTCAATTTCTCCATCGCTTCGTCATTAATGCCGTCTTCCCATTGGATTTTCAAATCCGGCGTAATGTAAATTCGCGGTTCCTGAATCGCTTCCTTCAAATCCATTTTGTACTCAACAACATTTAATAACACTTGAAGAACGGATGCAACAATCGTTGTCGCGCCTGGCGAGCCAAGTGTAAAGAATGGCTTGCCTTCATGGAAAACGATGGTCGGCGCTTTGGAGCTGATGGCGTATTTCTTCGCATTCGGTTCATTTTTCGTTCCCGGTTCAGGATTAAAATCGGTCAAATCATTATTCAACAGGAATCCGTAGCCCGGCACCATAATGCCTGAACCGAAAATCCGCTCAATCGACGATGTGCAGGCCGCTATATTACCCCAGCGGTCAACCGCTGTGAAATGCGTTGTTTCCATTCCTTCCTCGTAATGCACACCATGCAGTTTATTGGTGGAATCCCTCTCCTCGTAATCCCATGGATTGCCTTCTTTCACCTTTTTCAAGCGTTCATCAAAGCTGATACGGTTTCTGCGTTCTTCTATATATTTCGGATGGAAAAGCCCTTCCATCGGAATATCAATAAATTCCGGATCACCCATATACGCTTCTTTGTCCGCTAAAGTCAGCCGCATGACTTCGCTTAAAAGATGATATTTTTCCCAAGAATGGGGATGATGTTTTTCAATTTCAAAGGGTTCTAGTATTTTCAGCATTTGTGCAATGCTGAATCCGCCGACATTCGGAGGCGGCGGAAAGGCAAGATCAAGTTCTTTGTACGTACTCCAAAGCGGCTCTCGAATAGCCACTTTATAATTCTGTACATCTTCTTTCGTCATCAGGCCGCCATGGCTTTCAATCGTTTCAAGTATGGCATCAGCAATTTCGCCTTCATAGACGGCATTGAAGCCCTGTTTTTTTATAATCTTCAATGTTTTCGCCAAATCAGGCTGCCGGATTTTGTCTCCTTCTTTCAATGGCTTGCCGTTTGGCACGAAGACTTTCTTTGTTTCTTCGCCCATTCTGTCTTTAAACTGCTCAATCGTTCTTTCCCATAACGAATTTACCTCAAATTCATTTTCAGCCAGCTCGATCGCAGGATCCACCAGCCGTTCCAGCGGCATAGATCCATATCTTTCATGCGCTTCGCCCATCATCTTCAGAATACCCGGCACGCCTACAGCCTTGGCACTGGTGGAACGTTCATCAAAAGGAACCGCTTCGCCCTCTTCATTGACGAAAAGTTCCGGCGTCACTTCGGAAGGTGCTTGGCTATGGCCATCGATGACGATTGTTTTCTTGCTTTCATTGTCATAATGAATCAGGAAACCGCCCGCAGCGATCCCGGTATTCATCCCTTCAACTACAGACAGCGCAAATTGGATGGCGATAATGGCATCGATTGCATTGCCGCCATCTTCGAGTACCTGTTCCCCAATTTCCGTCGCTTCTTTTATCGCACTCGCTGCCATGCCGTATTTAGCAGCTGCCGTTTCATCCTGCGACATATGCTTATGCGCTTTTTGATTCTGTATAATTTTCTGCAGATCCATCGTTCTTCACCTCTTTTGTGATGGTTAAGCTCTCACATGATTTATATACGTATTTCCCTCCTGTTTACCCGATTTTATCCGCTTTAAATTCACCTTTTTATTACAATTAGAAAACCGGCTGAGACCTGAAGAGGTCCCGCCGGATCGTTAGTAGTTCATCTGTTCAATACAATAATTCCTTCGCTTTTGTTTTTTCCAATCTGTATACCAGCACTACACCCAATATCGCCCCGCTGATACTCGATACAAGAAACGGCGGCATGAAGAATAGCGCTGCGGTTTCAGTGCCCATCAACAATTTGGCATACGGCACTGCAATCAATGATGCGATGATGCCGGTCCCGATGATTTCGCCCGCTGCCGCCAGTCCGATGCGCCCGGACATTTTATATAGTAATCCGGCAAGCAATGCGCCGATCATGCCTCCCGGAAATGCCAACAGCGATCCTGTGCCTGTCAGCACCCGTACGACACCTGTGACGAAGGCTATCGTTACGGCAGGGATGGGCCCGAAAAGTACAGCCGCGATGACATTGATGGCGTGCTGGATTGGATAAGCGCGTGCTATTCCTGCCGGAAACGATACAAACGCCGAACCTGCGACCGCCAGTGCCACGAACATTGACATTACGACAAGCTTTTTTGTTTTCATATCAATACCCCTTTATATGAATTCTTGAAGTGCGCGATTTGCAAAGCGATATCGTCAGCCCCTGACAGCGCCGAAATGACTGCCACACCAGAAGCTCCCGCCTGCCAGACAGCTGGGGCATTTTGCGGTGTGATTCCACCAATGCCGAAGACTGGTATGTGCGGAAATTGACCGATGACTTCTTCGATGCCGACTGTGCCTGCCGGACGTTTGGCATCCGCTTTCGACCGCGTACCGTATACAGGACCCATGCCAAGATAATCTGCACCGGCATCGATGGCAATCCTTGCTTCTTCGAGTGAATGAACGGAAACACCCAACATTTTTTCCTTGCCGATCAGCGCCCGCACCTGCCCGCAATCCATGTCTTCCTGTCCTATATGAATACCATCAGCACCGACTGCTAACGCCAAGTCGACATCATCATTGATTAAGAAAGGTATTTGATATTGGGTGCATAACTCCTGGCATTTTTCCGCAAACTCCACCAAGTTTTGCCCCCGCAAAGCTCCAGTTCCTTTTTCACGAAGCTGGAAATGGGTGATGCCTCCTTTTAAAGCTTCTTCCAATACTTTTAAAGGATCTTTTCCTGAAGCATTCTGCGTGCCCATAATGAAATAGACAGAAGGTTTATTGAACAAATTGCACATCCCCTTCCGTTGTAAATTGGCGGAAAGCGGCATGGTTGGTCGGGCCGTGTCCTGCACCAATATGCAATTGATGCGTAAGAGCCGCCTGGATAAAGCGTTTTGCCGTCACCAAAGCTTCCGGCAATGTCTGCCCTTTAGCCAATTCAGCTGTTAAAGCCGCTGAAAATGTACAGCCGGTGCCGTGCGTCTGTTGCGTTTGTATGCGCACAGAACGCAGCACAAATGATTCACCGTTCTGATCGAGGCAATAATCTTCTGCAATCAGCGGATTGTTGGCATGTCCTCCTTTGATGACAACGGCTTTCGCTCCAAAAGCGAGAATCGCTTCAGCCGCTCTTTTTCTGTCTGCTGCATCATGGATTTCCATGCCGCTCAGCATTTCCGCTTCCGGGATATTCGGCGTGATGACCGCTGACAATGGTAATAGTAATGTCCGCATTGCCTCGAGTGCTTCTTCCTGCAGCAACGTTGCGCCGCCTTTTGCAATCATCACCGGATCCACGACAAGATTATGCCAACCGTGTCTTTCGATTCCGGCCGCCGTTTCAGCTATGATTTCAGCGTCGAAGAGCATTCCTGTTTTCACTGCCTTAATGGCAAAATCCGCTCCGATTGCATCAATCTGTGCTTTCACTGCTCCAACAGGCATGGGATAGACCCCGTGCACGCCGCATGTATTCTGCGCCGTTACCACTGTAATGGCCGATGTACCGAAAACGCCGAGCTCCTGGAATGTCTTTATATCCGCCTGTATGCCCGCTCCGCCGCCGGAATCCGAACCGGCAATCGTCAATACCTGCTTGATCGCTGCCACAGTACATCCACTCCTTCCCCTTTTTCAAAGTCGAAGCCGTCTTCTTCAATTTCCATGCCGAATAAAACATCCAGGAATGTGTCGCGGAAACTGCCGGGTCCTTCCGAAGATGCCGCTGCTTTTTCACCGGCTGCCCCGTAAAACTTGAGACCTTCAATCACCGCAGTTGTTGGATCGTCAGGAGATACTGCCGTGAAAGCGGCTGTTACAGCACTGAGCAGGCAGCCCATTCCGGTTACCGAACCCATCATCGGGTCGCCGCCTGTAATCTTCTCCACCCGCGAACCGTCGGCCACAATATCGGTCTCGCCTGTCACCGCCACAACCAAGTTATATTCTTTTGCCACTCGAGTCGCCAGTTCCACCAGGTCGATATTGCCTTCCCCGGCATCGACACCTTTAGACGCCCATTCCACGCCGCCGATTGCGGCAAGTTCACCCGCGTTGCAGCGTAGCACACTGACATCAATTTCCGTTAAAAGCTTCTGCACGGCTTCTCTCCGAAAAGCGGTTGCTCCTGCTCCCACCGGATCCAAAACCACCGGGATCTTTTCCTTATTCGCTCTTTTCCCGGCAAGTACCATGCTGTCCAGCGTGTCTTTATTCAACGTTCCAATATTTAATGACAAGGCGCGTGAAATGGCGACAAGTTCTTCCACTTCCTCTTGTGCCTCGCCCATGATCGGAGAAGCGCCGATTGCGAGCAGGCCGTTCGCCTGGAAATTTGAGACGACGTGATTGGTGATGCAATGGATGATCGGGTTTTCGCTGCGGATTTTATTGATCATATCCCACACCTGCCTTTACTTGCACCGGCAATTCCCATGTCTCCATCGTCCAGGCCTGCTGCCAGAAATTCCATTCGTAATAGCTGCTGCGACGGAAACGGTCCTTCAATTCCTGACGCCGAACCGCCGACAGCCCTTCCGCCAAACGATCCATCCGTCCGATCTGCTCCTGCACCAATTCGCCAAACCATTCCGAACCATAAGTCTCGATCCACCGGTCGTAAATCGGATGCCCCGGTTCGGCATCTTTCAAGTTCTCTCCAATTTCATAATAAAGCCAGTAGCACGGCAAAATCGTTGCCAGTACATCCGCAAGATCACCTTCCATCGCCCGGTACATATGCGACACATAAGCATATGCACTCGGCGACGGTTCGAATTTTTTCCAATCTTCCTCCGTTACTCCAAGCATGCCCATGAATGATTCATGAAGCGCCATTTCCGCCGCACACGTCTGCTCCGAGTGATGCGCAAAGCTTTTCGTCGTGGCCAGATCCGGTGCCTTGAGTGCGCCGACCGCCTGCATCTTCGCAAAATTCGTCAGATAATAAGCGTCCTGCATCACGTAATAGCGGAATATCTCCACCGGCAAACTGCCGTCCGCAATCCCTTTCACAAATGGGTGATCAAAACTCGCTTGCCATAACCCCTCGCACTCTTGTCGCACTTCCTGTGTAAATTTCATCTTCTCCAGCCCCTTTCAGGCAAAATAAAATACCGCTTTCCAGTAAAGGAAAGCGGCAATCATATACACAAAGGAATAGAGAAATCCGGCATACGCTCGCCCACTTCCCTCCGCTGGTATAATCCAGATCAGGTTCAAAGGGTCCGAGCGTTGCTCGTCTCAGCCGGTAACCGGCTCCCCCAGTGGTGCATGTATTCAGTTGTTCCCTCAAAGATTATCACATAGTCAGAAAAATCACAAATATATTTCTGAAGAGAGGATTTGACACGGAGATTTTGGGTGAACGCACGCAAATTGACTTAATCGCACGTAAATGTTTCAATCCGCCTGAAAAACAAAAAACACCCCGCCAAAAGGCAGGGTGTATCGATATTTGCGGCGTCCAAGCCACGCTCCACAACGTGTTCCTCTAGGGAATGCTTGTCCGTCTTACGCAAATGAGCTCATCGCGTCTCTAACAATAAGGCCTAACAGGCAATAAGTCAATGTATTTCGCTCACTGCGAGGCGTATTCTGCCGCCGTGATCTTATACAACACATGCCTTTTCAACGGGCTGCCTTCTTCCAATTTCGGATGGTCGAATTCGCCCGCTTTTTTCATCCCGATCCGCTGCATGACCGTTTCGGAAGGATGGTTGAGTGTCGCTGTAAATGACACAATTTCGTTCATGCCCAAAACGCCGAATGCGTAATCCAGACAAGATTTTGCTCCTTCTGTGGCATAGCCCCGTTTCCAGAATTTATTGTCCAGCCGCCAGCCGATTTCAACGGCACCTTGGAAACCGGCGTCAAAGCCGACTTCAAGCAATCCGATAAAGCCGATGAACACCCTGTCTTCCTTGCGTTCGACTGCCCATATTCCAAAGCCTTTTTCCTCTGTATGCTGCTCGAATCGCTCAATCAGCTTGTCCGACTCAATTTGCGTTAGCATATTCGGAAAATACTCCATCACCTGAGGATCCGCATTCATGCGGGCAAACGCTCCCCTATCGTCAGACTTCCATCTCCGGAAACCGAGCCGTTCGGATTCGAAAATATACCGGTCGTCCATCATGTTGCCGCAGCCGTAGCCGCTTCATCCGCCTTCACACAATCGATTGCCACGACAAGCGCAATAAGCAGATGCTCCATCTCTTCATCCAGCACCTTGACCTCGTAAGTATCGCCCCAGGTCAGCCATTGCTTGCTGACGGAACCGACGACTTTGCCGTGCTGCAATACCTCAAAATTCATATCCCACCAATTGCCGCGCACTTCGACGCCTTCAGCATCAATCGTGTATTTCGCTTTGAAAAAAGTGAATTCCTTTTTGATCGTCAACACTTCACGGCCGTCCACTTCCACGAAAAACTTCGGCAACAGACTGAATACTTTTTTGGTAATCAACGCGATGTCCTTGCGGGTGGGATCCATGATGGTAAACGTCTTCGGAATTTGCAGGAAGCTGCCTTCGACGTAATAGACATCCTGCTGTTCCTTGTCCTTAACCGTGAATTTGCCGCTTAGACTAAACACTTTCTGTTTCATATAAAGCTGTCTCATTGCCCATCCCCCTTAGCCTTTTTCAATCCGTCTTATCAATAGGAAATCGTGTGAAGAAAATCGTGCCTTCAGGTCCGGTTTCAATTTCAATCGTGGCATTGTGTCGCGCCGCTACAGCGTAGCAGATGCCGAGACCCAGGCCGGTTCCCTCGTCTTTTGTTGTGTAGAAAGGCGTTCCGATTTTCTCGATAATCTCGGAATCTATGCCGCTTCCCTGGTCCTGCACAGCCAGCATGACACAATTATCGTTCTCCACATACGTCCCGATTGTCAGCGTCTGCCCCTCTTCCATCGCTTCAAGGCCATTGCGGTACAAATTAATGATCATTTGCCGGATTTCGTTATGGTTCAACAATAAGTCCGGAATTTCCTGCGTGTAAATCTCAAGATGTTTGTTTTGGTTGAAGGTGTCAATTTTTATTATCGGTGAAATGTCATGGATGATGGTGTTCAGATTCATCATTTTCATGTCTGAAGTCCGCGTGTTGCCGACCGACAGGAATTCGGTGATGATTGCATTTGCGCGGTCCAGTTCATCAATCATCAAATTGAAATGTCCGGCATGCGGCACCAATAATTCATCCGTTTTCAACAATTGCAGAAATCCTCTGACCGTCGTCATCGGATTGCGGATTTCATGGCTGATTCCCGCTGCCATCTGGCCAATCAAATCCAGGTTCGCCAATCTCTTCAACTCTTTTTCATATTTTTTCTTTTCCTTGATATTCTTCAGCATGCAGCAAATGCCGTCATCAAAAGGATAAGCCGTTACTTCATACCAATAATCTTCTTCTTCGGATAGCGTCTCAAAACGCACCGTGACCCGTTCGTGCATCGCACGGTGAAATTCCGTATAAATTACCGTATCCACGATTTCCGGAAAAACCTCCCAGATATTTTTGCCCATCACATCTTCTGGTCTTCTTCCTCCAGGCAGAAAATGATGCTGATTCATATAAACATATTCCCATTCTTTATTCAGCGCGAAAAATCCGTCGGTAATACTCTCGACGACACTGTTGACCCGCTTGTTTGCAGCGTACAGCGCACTCGTCCGCTCTTCGACCATCACTTCCAATTGGTCCATGTACAATAAATTCGAGAACACAGGCGCAGTCGCGTCTACAATCGATTGCGCCAGGAGAATCTGCGGATCTTTAATATAATCCTTTCGTTCCAACGGGCTTATTGCTGAAATAACTCCTTGCACTTTTCCCATCGAAACCAGCGGAAAGAGCATCAAATCCATATCGTCAGCCATCACTAAACGCATCCGCTTACGGAGTGAAACCGCATCATTCAGCAAGTCCGTATAGTTTGCCAGCGAACCGAGCTGTTTCAGGTTTTCATTCCATTCCGCTTCCGTCTTTTCGCCTGCTTTATAGAATGCTGTCTGCTTGCCGCCTTGGGCCAAAGAAGGCTTTACAATATGGGCAGCAAAATCACAGCCGGCAGCCGTTTTTTCCAAATAGGCAAAGCAGGTTTTCAAGCTTTCCCGAATCGTGGAACACAGCGACAGCTCTTGAGTCAAATCCAGCAGCAATTGCTTTTCTTCAAGCAATTTTTCTTTCTGGGAAAGGGACTTCGCGTTTTGAATCGCGACGGCCGCCATGTTCACGTAAGCTTCGACGCTTTCAATCTCCGCCTGCGTTAAGTTCATCGGCGTGCCGTAATCGAACAGGAACACAAGACCGAATAGTTCCTCGTTAAAGGATATCGGCAACGCCAGTAAAGACTTGATCTGGAAAGCTTCAACCGATCTTGGATCCGGACGCTGGTCGGTTGAAGTGTCCCGTATATAAATGGTTTTCCGGGTCTCGATCACTTCCGCTGCGAGAGGATCTGTTGCCGGGTCAATCACCTGCGATTGCAGAGTCATTCCGCCCATCTGCTCCGGTTTTCCTGCAAAACCACGATAAGTTCCGTCCCCCTCAGGCAAATAGATTCCGACCGAACTGCATTGGACAATTTCCTCTGAAATAGCCGTTGTCACCTGCTGCAGAACTTCCCGCAACTCCAATTTCGTATTAATGATTTGTGTTATATTGGCAAGCCTCGAATATCGCGACTGTTCGTTTTCCATACAAGTATTCTCCAATCTATCTAAGGCAAATTAAAATTGCGTTGCTCTGAATTTATCTCCATATCTGATACTGGTTCAGTTGCTTCCTACATTTTACCAAAAAGAACCCGCTGATACGCGGGTCAATATGACTTATTAATCTGACCCCTAAGAATTTAACGGAATTGGCACTTTTAACTGGGTCAACGCTTTGCTATTCTTAGCTGGAATGCAAGACAGACAAGAGAATCAAAGAAAGAAGGTAAAACTCATGCAAAAAACAACTGCACCAACAAGGGTTTCCAGCAAAAGTACATTCGACCTGATCCTCACGTCGATGGCCATTGCTCTGGTATTTGTAGCTACATTATTATTGAACATCCGTTTGCCGATTGCCGCAAACGGCGGACTCGTCCACCTCGGAACAGCTATGCTGTTCATCATCGCCATGTTATTCGGCCCTAAAAAAGCGGCTCTTGCCGGCGCTTTCGGAATGGGATTATTCGATTTGGTATCCGGCTGGACAGCATGGGCGCCGATTTCATTCATTGCACGCGGCCTGCAGGGCTATATCGTCGGCCAAATCGCCTGGTCCGCGAGCCGCATGGGTGGCAGCAAAGCATTCAACATCTTTGGAGCCATTGCATCAATACCAGTCATGCTTGCCGTCTATTATATCGGTGAAGCAATCATCTTCAGCAACTTGATCATTCCAGCCGCCTCAATCCCGGGCAACCTGGTCCAAAACGTTGTCGGCATCATCGTCGCCATTCCGGTGGTTATCGTATTGAAGAAAGTGCCGTTCTTTAAGAGAGGTTTCCAAAAATAAATTAATAAAGGAGAGAGCTTCTAAAATTGAAGCTTTCTCCTTTTTATGTGTCATCATAATTGCATATGTAGTGGGGCGTTCTCGAGTATCTAAATAGGTTTAACATAAGAAATAGAATAAATACCGCTTCGCCGCTATGGACAAGCCTCCCGCAATAAGCCGAGAAGAGCACTCGTCTTATTGCTCCGGCCAGTCCGGAACCGCGCCTTTGCTGAGAGAAACTTCTATAGACATAAAGCAAAACAGCAGAGACGCTTGAGGACCAAGCGAAAGTGTTTTGTGGAATATCATTTATTAAAAATTATTAGTTCAACTTATATATATATATATATATATATACGTAGAGATTACTGCTTATACAATCTATCCAATATAGTGGGAAATTATCTGATAGAATGCAATGCCCAGTCCTAAAAAGCAGGCTTTCATTTTAGAGCGGTGATACCTTTCACTGCGGAATGAGTAAAAGAAAACGACCACAAATCCTACCGGGAACCAAAGTTGAAACTCACCTTCTGCTTCTGAATAGCGGGAGTAAATCGGCATGATATAGGCACTGATCAAAAAATAAAAATAAACCGTAAACTGGCGCATCTCCAGTTCCTTGCTCCATTTTACCAATAGGTAAATAATAATGATTGCCATAATCATAACATGCAAAGAAGGCAGCATAAGCCTCCCGCCTCCAAGTTTGAACTCCATTCATTTCCGCTCCCTTATATGATCTGCTCTTTAATGTTTGCTAATTGCTTGTATCGAAATATTGAGTATCAACCTAAAGCCTCTTTTGAAAAATAAGCTTTAACTCCTTCTTCCCGTAAATAAATAAAATATAAAGGCACTAACAATAAATATAACTGTCCCACCTAACACTTTTATGAAAGAGACACCTATCTGAACGGAATCTTCAGTTGTCTGTTCTACCTCATTGACTGACCACCAATGCTCTATTGAAGATTCATATATCGCTAAGTACAGCCATATTAAGAAAAAGACAAAAACAATTAAAGCAATGCAGATTTTTCTATCCATAACATTCTCCTTTTACAAAAATCTCTTTCTGAAATATTCATTTTTATTATGCTAAATTGCTTCGTTAGTTGAACAATATAATAGCCAACCACTTAAATATACCAATTTATAGTGTTTCTATGCATTATATGTAAATCCCTTTATTGGTAAATTAAAAGCTTTAAGATGAAAAAGCTTTCGCGAACGCGAAAGCTCCCTTCAAGACATTGGAGTTTTTCGCGTGGCGAAAAACATCCGCTCCAGGCTTTTGAACTTTGATGTGGGAATTTGAAAGCTTGATTGAAAGCGTAAAAATATCAAAAACAACACAAAAATGGTTCTGCGCGCACAAACTTCGTTTTCCGCGCACAAATTCCATTTTCCGCACACAAACCAAAAAAAGAGAAAGCCCCACCCGGGACTTCCTCCTTCATTCATCTATTTACGCTTTTTCTTTAACAGACTGAGCTCCTGCTCCGACTGTTTCGTTCGTATCAACTTCAGTATTATTCAAACCAAGCGCTCTGTCGGTCATTTCATGGATTTCCTTGAACAATTCAGGGTTGTCCACTAACGATACGCCGTAAGATGGCACCATTTCACGGATTTTTGGCTCCCATGCTTCTTTTTGTTCCGGGAAGCATTTATTGAAAATCTCGAGCATTGCATGCACTGCTGTAGAAGCACCCGGAGATGCGCCAAGAAGTGCGGCAATCGAACCGTCATCAGCTGTTACGATTTCCGTACCGAACTGAAGTGTTCCTTTACCTTTATCGTCTGTGTCTTTGATGACCTGGACGCGCTGGCCGGCTACGACTACGTCCCAGTCTTCAAGTTTTGCGTTCGGGATGAACTCGCGCAATTCTTCGACGCGTTTTTCATCTGACAGCATAACCTGTTGAACGAGGTATTTCGTCAAGCCCATTTCTTTTGCTCCAGCTGCAAGCATCGTCAAGACGTTGTTCGGTTTAACCGATCCAATCAAGTCCAAGTTCGAGCCTGTTTTCAGGAACTTCGGTGAGAAGCCTGCAAATGGTCCGAACAGCAACGATTTTTTATTGTCGATATAGCGCGTGTCCAAATGCGGCACGGACATCGGCGGTGCGCCGACTTTCGCTTTACCGTAGACTTTACCGTGGTGCTGATTGACAAGCTCAGGTTTGTTGCAGACAAGGAACAAGCCGCTTACCGGGAATCCGCCGATTTGCTTGGATTCCGGAATGCCTGTTTTCTGCAATAAAGGCAAGCTTCCGCCGCCGCCGCCGATAAAGACGAATTTTGATGTATGGTATTCGATTTTGTCATTTTTCACATCGTGGACTTTAACTTCCCACGTGCCGTCGCTTAAACGTTTGATGTTTTTGACGGTATGCTCATAATTCACCTCGACATTTTCCTGTTCCAGATGCTCGAACAGCATTTCAGTCAATGCGCCGAAGTTAACATCCGTTCCAGTGTCGATTTTCGTTGCCGCGATCGGCTCCGTTGTCGTACGGCCTTCCATTATCAATGGGAACCATTCTTTCAGCTTTTCAGGTGAATCCGAGAATTCCATGCCGTTGAACAATGGAACCTGCGTCAACGCTTCAAAACGGTTTTTCAGGAATCGCACATTGTCTTCGCCCTGCACCATACTCATATGAGGAATCGGCATGATGAAGTCCTGTGGGTTGCTGATGCGTTTTTTATTTACAAGGAACGACCAGAACTGTCTGGAAAGGTGGAACTGTTCATTGATTTTAATCGCTTTATCAATCTCGATCGAGCCGTCCGCTTTCTCCGGCGTGTAGTTCAATTCGCATAACGCTGCATGTCCTGTACCTGCATTATTCCACTCATTGGAGCTTTCCGCTCCCGCTTTTTCGAGCTTCTCAAATACTTTGATTTCCCAGTCCGGTGACAGCTCTTTCAACATTGAACCCAATGTCGCGCTCATCACGCCGGCTCCGATTAAGATAACGTCTGTTTTCTTTGGTACACTGCTCATTATACCCTTCCTTATCCCATATATTTGCAAAAAAATGCCGGCCATCCTGCCTTATTCGTGCTCAAGCCAGTCTTTCCGGAAGTCATCTCTTTGCCTCAGTTTTTCGTAAAATCTATCGCCACTTGCCATAAAGTAAATAGTTCTACTTCTAAATGATAATTATATACCATTTCCAGGCTGCAATAAAGAAAAGCTACCTATTTTATAGGGTATGAACGTAAAATTCTTTAGCTAGCTCAATAAATCTATAAATTTCCTATGAAGGTGATGCAAATTGGCATAAGAATAAAACCACAACTCAAAAGCCCGCTATTCCGATATATCCGGACTGCGGGCTTTTACTAGCTTTAAAGAAGCTCAATCGTTATTCATGAAATTCTGCTTCTCCAAATAATTGAGCACTTTCTGCGAAAAGCCGGTATGCGATTCTTTCGTGTACTTCGCCATCGTATACACCTGGGCCAGATTTTTCACACCCAGCTCTTCCACCATTTCTTTCAGTCGTGGAATAGCCATATACCGGTTCCACCCTTTTTCATTCCGTTCCTCATAGATTTTCAGAATGTCGTCATCTGCGTAATCCTGATACTGCTCGTAATGGACGATTCCCTCCAGCGGCAAACGGTCACGCGGTGCCGGATCTTCTGCAGGATATCCGAGCGAAAAGCCGACAATCGGCACAACATTTTCCGGCAAATTCAACAGTTCCCCGATTTGGTCGCAGTTCGCCAGCGTCGATCCCATATAGCAAATCCCCAGTCCCCGATTCTCTGCTGCCAGCGCGCAATTCTGCGACGCCAAAGTGGCATCGATGGCGCCGATCATGAGGCTCATGAAATTATCGAAATGAACCGGTGCATCATTGAGCACCAGCCATTTTCTCATCCGGTTGAAATCCGCGCAAAACGTCACCAGGACCGGGGCATCCACCACCATCGACTGCTCCATATGCGCTTCATACAATTTTCCGCGCAGCTCTTTATCTTTCGTCACAACAATCGAATAGGTCTGCATATTGCCGCTCGAAGAAGCCCGTATGCCAGCCTCCAATATTTCATCCAGCAATTCCTGGCTGATCTCGCGGTCTTCGTATTCGCGTATCGATTTATGATTATGTATGACATCCTGTAATTCCAAATTCATCACTCCTTACGATAAATAATAACATTAATAGGAATGTTCTGATATTGGTTTTTGGCGAATAAAAACCTTATCACTCAGGTAAGGTCAATTTTTCATGATTACTTAATGCTTAATATTCCTGCCAAACCTCTTTCAAGGTGTCTCTGAACAATCCATCTAAAAGTTCCGTTGGATCTTTCACTTCGATATTGAGTGATTTGGCATATTCTTCGAGCCGCTCCATCTCAAATTCCACAAACTGATTGATCACGTCAATACGCGGTTCAATATCAAATTCATCACCAGCCAGCTTGCGCTTCAACAGCTGGTTTATTTCATTTTTCAATTTACCTTCCGGAACAGTATCCTCCAGCAACTCATGGAAACTGATCGGCGGTGTCATATTATATTTCTCAATCCATTTGCAAGCCATGACTGGCCGCAGGACATAAAAGTACTTTTTAATCCTCACTTCTGGTCCCTGCAGATACTCCCGGTAATTCTTTTTCGCCATGTTCAAATAATGATAAAGCATCGAATTCGGGTAAAACACATCGGATTCCAATGTCCGCATATTATCGACAAAGGCATATTTTTGATAATAAACAATCTCGCTTCTCAGCCATTCCAGCAAAGGCGGGTTGTTTTTCCTGAACAATCGCAGCGCTTTTGTAATTTCCCAGCCGCTGATATCAAGCAAATCATTGATCGGCTCTTCGATTACATCCCGTTTTGTACCGATTCCCTGCGGGTCAATCGACAGATACCAATCCGGCTGATTGATATAAATGAACCGCACATCGTAGTCACTGTCTTTTGAAGGAAAGCCCCATGCCCTGCTCCCTGATTCCACTGCGTATAGAATTTTAACTCCGTGTTTCTCTTCTATATCCATTAATTTTTGTTGGATGATTTCGTTCATTGGATTAGCTCCTGACAAGTTTGGTAGAATAAATTTCATTTCAATTCATTATACTTTTCTTTTAGCCGTTGCAATATTTTTTCAGCATTCGAATATATTTTTCCGTCATTATTTATGATAAAGTTCTCCATAACTTTTCAAGCTTAGAAAAGATTTGATTCCAATAAAGAACGGAGTGGAATGACGATGACAAAAGACATAGTTTATGATGTCGCAATAATCGGTGCCGGCACAATGGGAATGGCTGCCGGTGCATTTTTAGCCCAACAAGATGCAAAAACTTTATTGATCGACGCCTTCGATCCACCTCATATAAAAGGAAGCCACCACGGCGATACCCGCCTGATCCGGCATGCATACGGCGAAGGACATCAATACGTTACGTTAGTGAAGCGTGCACAGCAATTATGGGAAGAACTTGAAAAGCAGACCGGCTATAAAATATTCGAAAAAACCGGCATCCTTGGATTTGGTCCAGGAGACTCCACTTTTCTTGCAGAAACAATGGTTTCTGCCAAAAAATACGATTTGCCGCTGGAGATATTGAATAGCGCTGAAATTAAAGAGAGGTGGCCCGGTTTTTCTGTGCCCGACGATTTTATCGGGTGCTTTGAATCCCAATCAGGCATTATATACAGCGAAAACGCGATCCGCGCTTATAAAGAAACAGCTATTAAAAACGGCGCAACGCTTGTTACCAATACAGCTGTTCAGCACATTGATGCTAACGACGAGTATGGCGTGAAGATTATTACTGAACATACGGCATTTTATGCAAAAAAAGTAATTGTCACTGCCGGTGCATGGGCAGCAAAACTGCTGCCGGATCTGGACCTTCCTATACAGCCCACCAGGAAAACTGTCGGATGGTTTGAATCACCTGCAGAACTATATAATGCAGCCCACTTTCCATCGTTTTATGTAGAAGACCATGGCAAAAAGTATTACGGTTTTCCTGACTTGAACGGTGACGGTCTTAAAATCGGAAGATCAGATGGTGGACATGCCATTGACCCCAACATGCAAACGCAGAACTTCGGACATTACGAAACGGATGAAGGTGAGTTAAGGACGGCACTTGAAACCTATATGCCTCACGCAAACGGCAAACTCAATCAAGGGAAAACTTGTTTATATACCATATCAAGCGACAATAACTTCATCATAGATTTTCATCCGGACAATAACCGCGTCATTTTTGCCTGCGGTTTTTCAGGACACGGCTTTAAATTCGGCAGTGTGATGGGAGAAGTTTTGAGCCAGATGGCTGTGGCTGGTCAGAGTCAATATGATATTTCCATCTTTTCTCTTGAAAGATTCAGGACAAAATAGTTTAAGCATGTAAAAGAGCAGACAGCGTTTCTTGCGCTATCTGCTCTTTTGAGTTCATCCCTTACGGCAATATGGCGAATGAACGCACCGGGAATCCTGAAGCATTTTCGGCTTTCGGGACGATATTGAATATGACCGCCCCTTTAGCCGGAACCTGGTCCAGGTTCGCAAGCAACTCGACCTGATAAGTATCCTGATCGAGCACGTAATACTCACCGAGCAAAGCTCCGTTCTTCCGGTAGTCGCTGGCGGAATCGGTGTCGAAGGTTTCGTGTCCAACTGCCTGTACCCTTCTTTCTTCAAAGAGGAATTTCAATGCTTCTACTGACCAACCCGGAGCATGGCTAACACCTTCTCCATCTTTATTATCAAATGCTTCTTTATCCGGCCAACGCTTGCTCCAGTCTGTGCGCAGCGCAACGAAAGTACCTTCCTCGATTGTTCCGTGCTGCGCTTCAAATTGTTCAATATCGGCAATCCCTAACGTAAAGTCATGGTTCTCTTCCACTTCTTTCGATTTATCGATTACTACAAGCGGCAAGACCAATTCCTTTAACTCCAGTTCATGGAGGTAGCGGGTATCACGCACAAAATGGATCGGTGCGTCCAGATGAGTTCCATATTGCCCGGGAAATGTGAAGCGCTGGGCAAAAAATCCATCGTCATGTGTAAACAAGGTTTCGAATTCTGCATCTTCGAAAGCCGAAAAATGCGGCGAATCCGGTCCGAATGCATGGGTCAGGTCAACCCAGCTCTTTTCTTTCAGCAATTTGATGGCTTCGATGGTTTCCAGTGTTTTGATGGTCATATAAAATTCCTCCTTGGGGATTATGGATAGAGGGCAATAAAAAACCCTCTTCCTGGATAAAGAAGAGGGTTTGGCATTATAAAGTCAAAATTCTCTTCTCATCTTCAAGCTGTAGCGCTTTTGGATTTAGCACAGTACTTTGCAGTCTGTTGCTGAGGCTTCAAAGGGCCAAATCCCTCCACCTCTCTTGATAAGAAAGTCATTATTCAATTGGTTATTCATTATCCTACATTCTGTTGTTTGAAAAGTCAATTTAATTTAAAGCGTTTTGTTGTAAAATAAGTGCTGAATGAGAAAGCCAACTTCCTCCTCTACTCCAATTCCTCTTCAGCAATCAGCTTAAATCCTTCAATGATCGTGTCTTCTTCCACTTCAATCAGCAAACAGCGCTTGCCGTTGTAATTGACTTCTTTGACGTAACGTAAGTCTTGCGGGCTGATCTTGATATCCGCTACTTTTGTGCTGATCTTAATCGATTTTGAAGCATAGCTTGGCACAATGTGGCTGGCTTTCATCTCGTAATTGCGGTCTTCTACGACCTGCTGGAATGCCCGCTCCACTTTTTCCGTGCTCAAATCCTTCACGCCGCTCGCCTTCAGCACACGCTCCATCTCTTTCGCATCCAGTACAGGTGCATCTTCGTCTTCGTCGTCGTACTCCTCATCGACCACCAGCATGGCGTTGATTTCATCGTAAACATTGGCCAGTGTTTTCGAATTTACTTCGTCCCCGATGACGGCTTTGACGATTTCCTCGAACACCGCTTTGTCTTCCTCGGCCGTGACGATTTCATCACCGTTCAGCACATTCTCGATAAACTGGAAATCCGGTTTATTCGCTTTGCTCGCCGCGTAAAGTACGTGATGAATGTCGGCTGCGTTGTCCGTAAAGCTCGGGAACAGGAATCCACCGATCGGCGAAGTCAATTTGATGACCGGATCCGTCACCAGGTTCGACTTGAATTCCTTCTCGACGAAATCGAACACCAGCGAACTTTTCGGCAGCTCGGTCGTGTTCATGCTGCACAAGATGAACGGCGTCGTGAACACTTCATCACGCATATCGATTTCCGTTTCATCCGCCTCGCGCTTTGTCGCCTTAAAATAAGTCCCTCGAATGAACGTGACGACCATGTCCTTTTCATACTGCTTGTCCTGCACCATTTTCAACGCAAGATGCTGCATATTCTCTTGCCACTCGGCCGTGTCATCCGCCTCAAGCCCTTCATAAAGAAGATGCTGCGTGTGGTCCGTCTGTCCTTCTTCCTGTGGCTGGAACTTCACTTCAAACAGCTTCTGATCCAGCTTTCCGCCCAATACCTTTTTGAAGTTAGCAAGAAACAGTTCCTGCTGCTCGCGGTCCAATAAAGAAAAGGAGCGGCTCTCTTCGTGAAAAATTTCACTGCTTTCCTTTTGGATATATACATTATAAATTTCAGCGATTTTCAATAAATCCGTATCCAGCTTAAACCGTTTGCGGATATCGGCTATGTCTTTCTTATTCATCTTTTATTCCAACTCCCTGGCTAGTAAAATCCGTGTTGCGTACAAAAAAAGAGCATCCAAAGCTGAGTCAGCTTTTGGTGCTCTTACATTATAACAAGTTTTGGAGCGAAGAAAGGGCTGCTCTTAAAAGTCAGTTTTCTAATATCGGAAGCAGCTTTGTTTTTTCGATTCACCCACTTCCTGACTTCCGTCATTGTTCCAATATCAACAAAGAAGCCAATTTATGCCTGGAACATTTTCCTGAACGGAGCCACCGCTGATAAAGATTCATTTTAAAAGGACCTCCATCATTTGATAGAGGTCCTTCACTTCATTTTGTTCATTTAGGGAACCAGGAAAAGCACAGCTTTTAAATAGTCACTTCTTTTTCTATTGTCCCAGTATCATTAAATGTTTTTATATTGAGCTTCTTCATGATCTTGGAAGTTAATGTACCTGATAACATTGCTCCATTTACATTTAATGCTGTACGGCCCATATCGATCAATGGCTCTACAGAAATAAGCAGACCCGCTAAAGCTACAGGAAGACCCATGGAAGAAAGTACGATCAACGCTGCAAAAGTTGCACCGCCGCCAACTCCGGCAATACCAAACGAGGTTATTCCAACGATCAGAACCAATTGAGCGATGAACATAGGAGTGAATGGATCGATTCCCTGCGATGGAGCGATCATAACAGCCAACATCGCTGGATAGATTCCCGCACATCCATTTTGACCGATGGTCGCCCCGAATGAGGCAGACATATTGGCACTGCCCTGATCTACTCCAAGGCTATTTTTCTGCGTTTGAATATTAAGCGGAATCGTACCTGCGCTCGAGCGTGATGTAAAGGCGAAGCCGAGCACTGGCAGTACTTTCCGGAGGAATGTTAACGGATTGAGTCCAAACAAGCCGATTACGATTAAATGTATAATAAACATCGCTAATAAGGCCGCATAAGAAGCCCCCACAAATTTACCTAATTCCAGAATTCCTCCGACATTCGTGCTTGCGACTGTATTTGCCATCAACGCTAAAATACCATATGGCGTCAACCGAAGGATCAGTGTAACGATCCGCATTACAATCGCATAAATGGCATTCATCCAATTAATAAAAACCTGTGCCTGCTCTTCTTGTTTTCTGCGGACTCCAAGAACAGCAACCCCGACAATAATTGAAAAAATGACTATTGCGATTGTGGAAGTGGCACGGGCGCCTGTCATGTCCAAAAATGGATTCGACGGGATAAAACTTAAGATTTGCTGTGGTATCGTCATATCTTCAACCGTACCTAATCTTTCTTCCAAAGCGATGCCCCGATCACTTTCCGCTTGTCCGGCCTGGATTTGTCCAGCATCCAAGTTAAAGACTGAAGCGGCAGCAATACCGACAAGTGCTGCTGCCATTGCGGTTGCCACCAAGATACCGATGATCCATGCTGACATTTTCCCTAAATCAGAAGACTTATCCAAATTGATAATCGACTGAATGATCGACACCATAATAAGCGGGATTACAATCATCATCAATAGGCTTACATAGCCTCTGCCGACAATATTAAACCAGTCAGTGGTGGTGCTGACTACCGCAGAGTCCGGCTGATAAGCCATCTGCAAAAATGTCCCCAGCAATATACCAAGAACTAGCCCGGTAAGTACACGTTTACTGAAAGAAACATGTTTTTTCTGCATGTAAAATAAAATACCGATAAGTGCGAGCATAATTAAAACATTCAATAAAACAAACAAAATATCCACCTGTATCCACTCTCCTTCACTTGTAATAGAATTAATCGAAACGCAAACACTTTAACGCGTTAATCCGACTAATCCACTCAGAATAGTTTACTTCTTTATTTTATTTGTGTCAAAGTCATATATAAAAATATTTTGTAAGTTTGTGACATTCATCTAGGCAATTTCTGCAACTGAAAATTGAATTTCACAGTAGAAAAATCGGTGCTGTTTTCCAGCAGACTTCTTCCTGTGGATTGAATTTTAAAGAAAAACCACTCTGCAAAAAAAGAGCATCTAAAGCTGTTCTTCAGCTTCAGATGCTCTCCTAATTATAAAAATAACTGGCATGAATAATGGTATGTAAACAGTGTACACGTTTATAAAGCGACCTGTTTACCTTCTCCTTGCATGTAACTGGCGATGGAGCAGACGGACTTGTTCTGCCAATTCAGGGACCGGGCCATCGACTACCGGGGCTTTAATTACATCTTCAATGGCCAAATTCCGGACAGGCGACGGCGTAACCTCCAACTCACTTAACCAGCCGGCCAATTGTTCAGATGAACTTGCGTATACGATCCTGCCAAGACCGACCCAGCCGTGAGCCGCTGCACACATCGGGCAATGTTCGCCAGACGTATAAACCGTCGCCTTGCTTCGTTCTTCAGGAGACAGGTTATTGGCCGCCCACCTGGCAATCGCAAATTCCGGATGTTGCGTATGGTCGCCTCCCGCCACATGGTTATGGTCTTCAAAAAGCACTTCGCCATCGGCTGAAACCAGCACGGATCCGAACGGCTCGTCGCCTTTCTCCAAAGCCGTTTCCGCCAATTCCACACAACGGTGCAAATGTTTTAAATCGGTTTCGGTGATCATTTTTGAGCCCTCCTCGTAAATGTTCAATGGAATTCAGTCGGTTTTTTCCTGTTCAATATACTCCCTCAACCTCACCAAATGATTCTCATCTTCTTTTTTTAAGATCTTTTCGAAAAAAGGTCTGATAAAAGCATTTTTCAATCCTTTTGATTTTATTGAGCCAGTGAAGTCAACGGTCGTTCCATTCTCATTGGCCAGGAACTGATACTGATATATCACCGTCATACCTCCACTCTCACTTTTCACCGTATACTTTTGATTTGGAATAAATTCAATGACATGAAGGACGGTAACTATTTCATTGGCCCTTACATTTCTGGTTTCCTTGATTTGAGTTCCTACCTGCAGAGTTCCCTCTGTCAGCTTTTCCGCTTTTATTACATTATCCATAATCTTTGGAGCCTGTTCAAAATCCGTTATGATGGCAAATACGGTTTCCACAGGTGCATCAATATATACGCTTTCCTTAAAAGCCATGTTGCTCACTCCTTCTCTGACTAAAGAATAGCATATGTAAAAAAAGAGCAGCCAGTGCTGTTACGCAGCTTCTGGTGCTCCTTTAGTATAACAATGTTTGATTGTGTGCAATGGCAACTCAGGTGTTGCAGCTGTGTCCGTTCTTTCACTATGAACTCATTTCAATGGACCGTGAAATCCATGATGATTCAAGTCTTCATTCAGCACCTATACCCGGTCAAACTCATCCGGATCTGCAAACATACGCTGATCCTTATTAAGGGCATTGATTTTGTCCATATCTTCCGGGGAAAGCTCAAAATCGAACACATCCGCATTTTCAGCAATACGATGCGGTTTTACTGACTTTGGAATCGTCACTACTCCCGTTTGCATATCCCAGCGGATAATAATTTGGGCAGTGGATTTATTATATTTTGCCGCAATGTCAATCAAAATAGGATCATCAAGCAATCCTCCCTGCATTAAAGGAGACCACGCTTCAAGTTGAATTTTGTGCGCTTTACAGAAATCATGCAATTCCTGCTGATTAAACCGGGGATGATATTCCACTTGATTGACCATCGGCGTTATTTCAGCATCTGCAATAATTTCTTCAAGATGATGAACCTTAAAGTTACTCACTCCAATAGCCCGGACACGTCCGTCCTTATAAAGCTTCTCAAGCGCTTTCCAGGTTTCTGGTGATTTCCCTTGAGAAGGAAGCGGCCAGTGAATTAAATAAAGATCCAAATAGTCCAAGCCCAGTTTCTTCATACTTGCATCAAAAGCAGCAAGGGTCTCTTCATAGCCATGATCGGCGTTCCAAACTTTTGTCGTAATGAATAATTCTTCTCGGGGTACACCGGATTCAGCAATCGCTTTGCCGACTCCTTCTTCATTGCCATAGATGGCGGCCGTATCAATACTTCTGTAGCCGGCTTCAAGCGCGGCTTTTACTGAATTCCCCACTTCTTCCCCGTCTTCGACCTTAAAGACACCCAGGCCCAGCCAAGGCATTTTCACACCATTATGTAAGGTGGTTGTACTTTGAATATGATTCAACATACTGATCACTCCTTTTATAAAATTTCAATACATGGGCTTACAGGCTTACATAGTTTCTCCATTTATGAACAGGTTTCCAATTCAGCAGTTTCTTCGCCTTTTCGCTGTTTAATAACGGCTCGAAGCCTGTCAGTTCTTTTCGGAAGTCTTTTACATCCGGATAGCAAGTTTCCATCAATTGTTTGCTCTCGATATCCATACTCGTTTCATCCGCTCCGATATTAAGGGCGACGGAACCGAGTCCATCAGCCTCAACAGCCAATCGGTAAGCAGCAGCCGCATCGCGTGTATCAATATAACTCCACAAAATCGTTTTTCGCTGTTCAGGATCGTGGATGAAACCAGGGAAATTCTGATACATTTCAGGGGCAATGACATTTCCCAATCTGAAGGAAACCACCTGCATACCCGTTCTGCGGTGGATCATATCAGCCGTGTTTTCATTTACGATCTTGGATAAACCGTAACTTTCCTCAGGCAGTCGCGGATGATCCTCATCTATAGGTACATATTGCGGTTGCAGATCCTGCTTTGAAAAACAAATCCCGTAAGACGACTCACTCGATGAGATTACAGCCTTTTTAATCCCTAAGCTTCCAGCAGCTTCTAAAATGTTATAAGTGGACATGACATTATTCTGGAAAGTCACTTCGTTTGGATGTGAGTATGCAACCGGAATCGCCGCCAGATGGACAACTGCATCCGCACCAGCCAGTACACCATATACTTCACCCAGATTCGTTAAATCGGTTATGACTGTTCTGCAAAGAACTTCTTTGGGATGCTTGATGTCTGCATTGACCACTTCATAGCCATGGTCTAAAAATTCTTTTATAACCTCTCGGCCAAGCAGGCCACTTCCGCCTGTTACAACTATCTTTTTCAATCTAACCCCTCCATTTTCTGATCCGTAACATAAGATATTCTATATTTTTTGTATTGCGCAGATAAAATTTTTTCTCATTCCACTTTGTTTATACCCCGAACTAAGTATACGAATAAGTTTCTTTATTTTCAAATAATTGATAAAGGGAATTTTACAGTTCTATAGCTTTCTAAAGATTTTCTGCTTTGAACGAAGTTTATTTTGCCGACTTTAAAATCTTTGAAGATTGAAAGTAATAGCAAAAGACGACTCCTGGATTTATTAGGAATCGTCTTTTACTATTCGCTATTTAGCGTGTGGTCCTTCATTTATAATTTACATTCAAAAGTTTAAAAAGAAGGATTCTAATACCTTTATCTTTATTGACTAATGATCATTTGAGCTACCTTTATAGTTTGCAGCTCCTTTTGAATATTATTTATTGATGTAACAGTGTCTATGGATTGTAAAGCTAATTCATCAGGTAAATTTTCAAGCTTCTCTTGAGAAGCTGCTAAATCCTTTTTAAAATCCTTTTTTATATCTGTTTCAATTTCAGCAATCTCTTTATTGTCTTTCCAAAACTGAACTGCATCCAGTGTGTTTTTCCCCGTTTCCTGTATGGAATTATATAAGGATTTTGCGCTATTTACTGTCACCAAAACACTTGAAGATAGCTCAAAAACTTCACGGGCTTCTATTGTAATATTTTTTAAATCTTCAATTTGATAAATCAAGGTTGAATTTAGCTCTTCTTCAATTACTTTTCGGAAGTATATTCTTATTATTAATAATGAGTATAAGTGCAGTGTTTTCAGAGATGGATGACGTAGTTTTAAATAAGACGATTGCGATTGAAAGCTGTCTAAATCGTATTCATAAAGCATAAGCCGGCGATCCTGAAAGTTTAAAAGATTTCACGAAGCAGGATAGGATTATCTTAACTATTTAACATAGAGAGGTTTATTTCCTGTCTGGTGAAGTAAAGTTATTTTTTACAGTCTTTCGCAAGTAGCGCTTGATTAATTCAATAAAGCAAAAAGGTGCCGTCTTCTCATTAAAAGAAGAATGAACCTTTCTAGTAAGCTCTATAAATGAAAAACACCTGCCTCAGACTTCTATGTAAGAAGAAAAAGGCAGGTGTTTTCTAAAATCTAATTGTAATATAGGTTCTCAGTTGGATATACCGGATCATTGGTGATGTCGATACCAAGCTTCTTAAAGGTCTGTTCGTTTTCTCTATTCAATATAACCGTAGAATGCGCTTGGGTGTCTCTTAAATTTGGCAACTGCTTATAAGCCAATTCAGAAGTAGGATTGGTGACCGCACTGATTGCCAGTGCAATCAGCACTTCATTGGCGCTTAATGTCGGGACGCGGCTATTCAAGTCATCGGTTTTCAAACGTTGAATCGTTTGTAAAATCATCGGCGACAACAAATCAATTTCATCGGAAATATTGGTCAATTTCTTCAACCCATTCAGAATCGCGGCTGCCGAAGCATCCATCAACGTTGTCGTTCGACCGGTGATCATCTCTCCATTCGGCAGCTCCATCGCAATTACGGCTTGTAAATTCGTACTGTCAAGTTGCGCTTGGATTGCTTTCGCATAATGACGGGCCGGCAATACAGGTGCCCGGTCCTCTTTCTTTAAACCGGTCTCTTCGAGAATCACTTGCATGTGGCGTACACTGTCTTCATCGGCAAGCCCTTTTTTAAAATCGTTCTCTACGACGAAACTGCGCCGAATGATTTCCTGCTTGGCAGCTTCCTGTACAACGCTATCATCCGTGATGCCTGATTTCAGACGATTAACCCCCATATCAGTCGGTGAGTTGTAAACAGACGCTTTGCCGGTAATCCTTTCGATGATCCGTTTGATGACAGGAAACGTCTCAATATCACGATTGTAATTGACCGCTACTTTTTCATATGCTTCATAGTGATAATTATCAATCATATTTACGTCTTTTAAATCGACGGTAGCCGCTTCATAAGCGATGTTTACCGGGTGCTTTAACGGTAAGTTCCAAACTGGAAAAGTCTCAAACTTGGCATAGCCGACTTCATTTCCCAGTTTATTCTCATGGTACATTTGGTTAAGGCAGGTGGCAAGCTTTCCGCTGCCCGGGCCAGGGGCCGTTACTACCACGATTGGCTTTGTCGTTTTAATATAAGGATTCGTCGCAAATCCTTCTTCCCCAAGGACCGCGTCCACGTTTGTCGGATAACCTTCGATTTCGCGGTGAATACAGACGCTAATTCCGCTTCTCTCAAGCTTTGTCATAAATACTTTGACTGTTGGTTGCCCTTGATACCGCGTGATCAACACACTGTTGACAGAAATGCCATATGCCCGATATTCATCGATTAAGCGCAAGACATCTTGGTCATAAGTGATGCCGTAATCTTCACGGACTTTGTTTCGTTCGATGTCTCCAGCGTACACACAAATGATGATTTCCGCATTTTCTTTCAGCGTATGCAATAGTTTGATTTTGGCATCTTCATCAAATCCAGGCAAGACACGCTTGGCATGTTTGTCGCCTATCAATTTTCCGCCAAATTCTAAGTAAAGTTTATCGTACTGCTGCACCCGTTCTAGGATGTAGGTTGATTGTTCCTGCAAATATTTCTCCGAATCAAATCCAATTTTTTTCATTAATTTCAGTCCCGCCTTCTATGCTTCAAGCTCTCTTAACCCGAGTGATAAAAACGCCTTGAGAGATACTACCAAATAAAAATCCATTCTTTATTATTATAAATTTTTGAAAAAAAGTAAATCGGTCCAATTGCTTCATTGTTTGGGTTATCCCAATAAGCACAGTAGCCTTACCATGGATGTATTCGACTAAAATAACAGAATTTAACCCAATGTTAGCATATCCAAATGATAAAAACCTGTTTCCACTAGATAGTTTCAATAACTGAATTAATTTGATTTATCGGTGTAAAGAAAACATTAAAATTCGGTTTAAAAACTGAATTGCCTTTAGCATTTGGAAAAATCATATATAAGTTAGAGTTTATTTAATAGTATAAACCTCATTTACTTATGATACGGCTCACCGAACATCACCCAAGAACACGGTCAATTCGGCAAATATAATTTTTATAAATATATTAGCTTAAGCGAACTAAAATTGTAATTTCTCTTTTTAATTAAAAGCTCCTTAAGCTACACTAATTTATTTTAAAACTAAACAGTATTTTATGATTTTAAATCTCCTGATAGTCTACTTGTTACCTTACTCTCTGGGAATAAATCTATTGAAATAGCTTCATTATCTTACTAATAATAAAACCTTAGCAATTTTCACTTTGCTAAGGCTCAAAATATATTCATAAATATCACATATACATTAGACTTCTATTATTTCAGGATTGATTCCACGACCTAATCGTCTACTCTTTAGTTTGTGCCATATTCCTCTAAAAGCTTGAATGTCTTCTCTTGAAAAATTCAATCGATCTACAAGAATTAGTTCATCGATTAAATCTAGTGCTTCTTCAATATTTCTTTCTTCACGAATTGTATTATTTAGAGCATCAAAAAGCATGTCTACTATTTCTTCTTCTATATCTATATCGAACAAATTAGGAATACGAACATTTTCTAGTTCTCTCGGTAGGATTTCTAATACTCCACCACCATAACTTCTTGCTTCCAATTCTGTAAAAGCAAAACCTATACTATTATAGTATGATAAAACAGCTCTTTTAGAATCTATTCCTATATTAAAAGCTACACGGTGCATCGTATCTGTACTTACTGTGTTATTTTGATTGATTACAAATTTAGGATAGTGGTAGTTTCTTCTTAAAAAGAATGCATCTGGTTCCCATATAGAAGGAACTACATACCACCTCTGTCTAATCCGACATTTGTAACCCACATTTTCTTCATTTTCTTCTCCTTGCCTTATATATCTTCTTTGTCCTTCTGTTAATTGATCTTCTGAAATATTATTAAAATCCAGAAGATAAGTTCTAGCCCCTTTTTGGATATTGAACTGCCAATCTTCATTTCCAAAGGTTACACCGGGAATATTAACACTCCTAGCAATTAATGGCCTTGAAACTTTTAATAGATCATATTCTAAAGCAGTCGTATGATCAACACAAAAAAACTTATTATTTCCGGTTGTTATG
The DNA here is from genome assembly GCF_003289955.1 of Planococcus halotolerans. Lineage (GTDB taxonomy): Bacteria > Bacillota > Bacilli > Bacillales_A > Planococcaceae > Planococcus > Planococcus halotolerans. Next base: position 888,885 of record NZ_QLZR01000001.1, read on the forward strand.
CCAACATCTACTTCTGCAATTTCTCCAAAAGTTAAGCAGTTAGTGCTGTTCTTAATTTCTTGAACTAATTTATTCTCTTCTAAATTCAAAAAATATTTAGTCCATTTTACTGTATTCATATCTATAGCTTGAAAATGACTAGTTGAATCTACATGCTTATAGTTGGTTATTAAATCACGAACATTCTCGAACTCTAGTATTTTCATAACATGGCTACCTATATGATTTGCTTTTTTTCTTCCCATTAAAACTACAACTTCTTGTTCTACATCAGGAAATATTAATTCGTTAAAAGTAATAATAGTAATTTCACTTAGCTCTCTCATCAAATACATTCTCAATTGTTCAGAATATTTCACTTGTAATAATTCGGCTGGAATAATAAATCCTATCTTAGAATTTTCATCCATTACATTAATAGCAGCTACTACAAAAGCAACCCAGGCATTTATTAATTTATTTGCATTCATTCCACTCATTTTTAGAATATTTGATTGAATATCTCTTTGTTCTGGAGACAGATATTGATACCTGATATATGGCGGATTACCCATTATAAATTGATATTTTTCGTGCTGTAAAAAATTAGTATATCTTTCATAAAAATCTGATACTACAATATTAAATCTATCATCTAAAATCAATCGATTTTGAGCTATAAGGGCCTCTTCTTCGAATATTTCAACTGCTGTACAGTTAAACTTTAAATCAATATTTCGCAGAGTTTCCAAAAATACGCCATCCCCACAACTTGGCTCTAATATATTCTGGACATCGATATCCGAAGTACCCCATTTAACAATGAATTCTGCTAATTCGTAAGGAGTATAGTACCTGCCTGCCAATTTCTCAACTGATGCATTTTCTCTTAATCTCATTTATTTATCACCTTCCTTGATTCTAACATATTTTAAATAAAGTAATATTAATTAGATAAAGTACATTCGTTCTTCATGTAATATACAAAAACCTAACATCAACGAGGTGTATAAGCTTAAGAAATATAATGCAAGAAAAAAGTGATACTAGATTTAATTAGAATTAGCTTTTCTTTTTAAATTATTCCATGACTAATAATTTATTTTTATTTTTATGTGATATTGTATTTAGTATGCATAAATTTTACAATTAAGTTATAAAAAAGAAAGGAGATATTGATGGCTAATTTAAACTTTTATTTACAAGGTATTCATCCGACAATTAATACAGAAAGTGAAATCACTAATTTATTTGCTACTAACCCGTCCAATGTTATTTTTAGTACCGCTTACTTGAGAAGCAATGCTGTTTTAGCTTTTCAGTCTCAATTATCAAGTTTTGCTCACAATACTACTTTTTATGTTGCAATAGATAATGGAGTAACTTCCTATCAAGCTATATTAGAATTACATAATCTAGGAGTGACTGTATTTACAGTAGACACCGGGAGTTCTGATATCATTTTCCATCCTAAAATGTATCTTGGACTAAGTCCAAATAGTGCTTACATTATTATTGGAAGTTCAAATTTTACTGGTGCTGGTTTATCTAGAAATTTCGAGGGAAATTTAGTAATTTCCTTAGATTTAACTGTTACAGAGGATTCCGAACTATTAAATTCTCTTACTCAGCCTTTTAATGATTTAATATCTAATCACCCTAATAACGTTCAAAGAATAAATGATGTCACAGACATTGATGCTCTTTTTCTTAATGGTAAATTAGAGAATGAAAATGCACCTTCTAGATCATTTACTAATTCAAGCAGCACCTCTGGAACAGCAGCTTCCGGTACGAGTACACCTACCCCAAGAATACAAGCTAGTTTAAGGCCAACCAATCATACTCGTTCGTCCTTAATTCCCCCAGGTACTGGCACTGCTCCTATTCCTGGTACTGCTCCTATTCCTGGTACTGCTCCTGTTCCTGGTACCGCTCCTGTTCCTGGTACTGCTCCTATTCCTGGTACTGCTCCTATTCCTGGTACTGCTCCTGTTCCTGGTACTGCTCCTGTTCCTGGTACTGCTCCTGTTCCTGGTACTGCTCCTGTTCCTGGTACTGCTCCTGTTCCTGGTACTGCTCCTGTTCCTGGTACTGCTCCTGTTCCTGGTACTGCTCCTGTTCCTGGTACTGCTCCTCCAGGTGTGCTTGTATGGAGGAAATTAGATTTATCACAATCTGACGCTCAATATGTTTCTCCTGGCAGTAGCACTAAAAGAACCGGGAATCTCCGCCTTTCTCAAGCTGATTTTGAGGTAAGGGGCAACTTAATTCCTTGGCAAACTTATTTTAGAAATGATATATTTGGGTCCTTATCTTGGAGTAGTATTTCACCCCCGAAAGAGGAAGCAATAGGAACTTTCACAATAGAAATTTTCGGCGTAAATCACGGTCCTTATGATTTAATGATCAGCCATGCTCCACACCGGGTCGCTAGCCAAGGGAATGTCCCAACCTTATTGCACTGGGGAAGTGCCAATGCAGCCTTGAGGACAAGAGATTTAAGAGGAAGCACCCTTGAACTCTACCAAATCACTACTACCGACTTTTTCATTCGAATAATTTAATACAATTATAAAACCAACTATTTCTATTAGTTGGTTTTATTTCTGATAACCTCATTTATTATTCCTTTTAAAAAACAGAACATAAGTTCTTATTAATGAAGATTTTACCTTATATTCCGATCACTATCAAGACAAGGGATTATTTCTTTGCAGATCTTTATTATATATTTTCGCTAAGGGCTTCGATTAGAGAGATGGAAGTGCCTATCCTCTGTGTGAACATTTACATGCAACAAAAGGTTAAAACTACACCCTGTAAATAACGTAATACACGGCGTAAAATCATTTATTTTTTATTTCTCTCAATACCCTCGAATTCTTTTATAATTTTATAAAAAGTATTCTTTTTTAGTTTTAATAAGTCTGCAAAGTAAGTTCCCGTAATCTCTCTAGCTTTCCAGACAGCATACTTTTCACTAAGAGTTTGAAGTTGGGATTGCGAAAGACTATTTAAACTTATTGAAGGTCTCCCTAAATGTTTACCTTCTGCTTTAGCAATTGCAATCCCCTCCGACTGACGTAGTAGTATAGTTTCTCTTTCTCGCTCACTTACAAATGCTAATACTTGAAGCACTAAATCATTAACGAAAGTTCCTAAAATATCTTTATGCTGAGTTGTGTCCAACAAGGGCATATCTAAAACTTTTATATCTGCTTTAATACTTTGAGTTATTTCTTCCCATTCTCTTTTTATTTCCTTCGAATTTCTACCAAAACGATCAATCGATTTAACATATAATAAATCACCTTCACGTAAGCATTTCTTTAAAGTTTGATAACCAGTTCTGTTAAAATCTTTTCCGCTCTCTTTATCGATAAAAACATCTCGTTCATTAATTCCTAAGCCTTTTATCTCAGCAAGCTGTCTTGCTTCATTTTGATCTTTACTGGAGACTCGTATATAATAAAAAGTCTTTTTTTCCACTATAACCACTCCTTTTAATCTTCGAATTAATTTTAAATATTCATTATGTTTAAAAAGATACTAGCTAATTTAAAAACGTTTATAAATCACAAAACAGACCTTTATAAACATCGAATTAAATGTATGTATACCATCCTTAAAGGTATACCTTTATAAACTATGCATATTCAACTGTTTTTGGTTGTTGTAAAAGTGTCTATATTTCCACGTCAAATTTCACACGAAAGAAACGTGTCAATAGAGCGGATTCTAAGCCACTTTTGTCGGCTTTTTAATATTTTCTGGATAACAGATTGGAAGGAAGAGTATGTACAAATGGATAAAATTCTACTTTTATTCAGTAACGCTCAGTTCCTCCCACTTTATTTTTAATGGCGGCAGCGTATTATCAATCGGAAAACCTATCTCTTCAATCAACTTAATTCTTGAATAGTATGTAGAACCGTAAAGCTCTTTGGTTCTAACTACACCTATTGATTGGTGAATACGTTGAAATCCTAAAACTGTTTCTACTCTGGCATGCTTTTTCCCATTTAACCACTCCTGAGTTATTTTTACTTTGTCATCTGATATTTCATTAAGAGAAATTAATCGCAAGGTTTTTTCAACAATAAATTTAAAAAATTTAACACTTAAAACCTGATGTGCTTGTCTTCTGACAATATATTTTTTGACATCGTGCATTGAGGGAGTAATTTCCAGTCTTAAAATCCCTTTAGCCTTATGTATTATTTCTGAGTTTTGTTTACGCTTTTCACACTCTTTTTGTTTATCGTAAAACATAATGCTGTTGCTTTTGTTTTTGTACATTACTGTTTCATTTTGGTTTATACAAATTGTGTTTTTGCGAGGTAGTTTCTTTTTTCCTAGATGATCAATATACTCAGAAACTTTACTTCCCACTTGAAAGTTCCAACAAATATCTACCCTCTGTATTACCCATTCCTCCTTTTCGACTTCAACACCTAACAATTCGTACATTTGTGTTTTTAGCTTCTCCCAAAAAATATCAATATCTCTAGGTTTAATATTAGTAACATTTTCACCAAATAAAAATTTGGGAATTGATAATTGAAGTAGTAACCGTTGTGAATCAGTGAAATAAATTATAAAAGGGATATCCAATGTGGAGAATTGATACTTATCGATCAATTCTCCAGTTTCTTTTTTATAGTATGTAACTACCTTACTAGCATTTAATTGTTGTAGCTTCGTCTCACTTATATGTATGCTTTCCAATTTCAGTTTTACTGTATCAAACAATTGGCAACACTTCTTTCTTAAATATGAGAGTAAATTTCATATGTTATAAGAAACACTATATGTACTTTTTAGGATGCTACTTCGGCGTTTGCAATTAAATCAAAAATTATTGATGCTAAATTTTCGAGAAACAAATCATACTGACTGCCTTTTGCTTTCTCCATTTTATTTCCTCCTTTCTGGTTATAAACTTATAGTAGCATTAAAGTAGTATTTAGTCAAATTTATATGCTACTTTAATTTGACAACATGCTACCTTAATGCTATATTTGTTTTAACAACGGAAAAGGAGCGGGTAAATTGAGTAATTCTAGTTTTGGTCAAGAGCTTAAAAATTTAAGAAAACAGGCTGGTATACCATCCAAAGTCTTATCACAAAGAGTAGGAAAAGCAGTGACCTACGTTTCCCAGCTAGAAAGAGAAAAAATAAAAAACCCTTCATATGACACATGTTTGGAAATACTAGTCAAGTTAGGTCTTAACCAGACAGACGCTGAAAAACTGTTAACTTACTATGGTATTCATTCGAAAGAAGAAAAGCGTAGTTATGTGGAGTCAGGAATTAAACTTCATGAAGAATTAAATGAAAAAATCGAATCCTATTATTATGTAAAAAAGTTCGAGGAGATCGGTAAGAAGAAAAGTAGGTTTTTGGAATTGGCTGATAAGAATTTGTCTGTACTAGGACAATATGATAGTACGAAGGCAGATTTAGTCTTACATAACTTAAACAAATTAATGGAAACAGAAGAAAATGCTGCTTTCTTTTTCTCGCTTTTTGAGAATGATTTTTCTCGTTTAAGTGATGAAAATAGGGATATCCTTTTAAACACGGTTAAACAATACTACAAAAAAACCAACAGTAGAAATATTGTTGAAGAGATGGGAGAGTCAGAATGAAAAATAAAAGAGCTGTCCTTTATGTAAGGGTATCTACAGAAGAACAGGCCTTGGATGGTTATTCAATTGCAGGACAGGTACAAAATTTAATGGACTACTGTCGAAAAAATGATTTTACCGTGGTGGAAATTTACAAAGATGAGGGACTAAGTGCTAAATCTACTGATAGACCTGCATTGCAGCTACTCCTTGAAGATACAAAAAAAATAAGTTTGATATGCTCGTCGTTTGGAAAGTCTCTAGATTATCACGTAGTCAAATTGATTTTTTGAATATAATGGATTTACTGAATAAGAATGATATTGAATTTTTTAGTTATAGCGAAAATATTGATGCAACAACAGCCATGGGAAAAGCTATGCTACAAATAATGGGGACATTTTCTGAACTTGAAAGAAATATCATAATCGATAACGTTAAGATGGGCATGAATCAACGAGCAAAGGAAGGTAAATGGAATGGCGGAAGTGTCTTAGGATACTCGTCGAAAGAAAAAAAACTAGAAATTAATGATAGGGAAGCAAATCTTGTAAGACATATTTTCAACTTGTATATAGGCGGAAAAGGTTTTAAAGCAATTGCAAATCAGTTAAATCATGAAGGTTATACTACTAAAAGAAATGCAAAATTCTCTATCAATTCAATCAGACAAATCATTACAAATCCAATGTATGTAGGTTATATTCGTTTTAATCACTATGAAAACTGGAATGAGAAAAGAAGAGCTGGAAAAGGGCAAAATGTTATTTTGGTAAAGGGTGAACATCAACCAATTATTAGTGAAGAAATTTGGGAAAAAACCTTAGTTAAATTCGAACAAAAATCGAATAAACCAACCAAAGTTTTTCACGGTCATTTTCCATTAACAACTCTTCTGCGTTGCCCGAAATGCAATCAAGGTATGATAGGACACAGGGTTAAGGATAAAAACACTAATGAATATAGAAGATACTATCAATGTGGTGATTTTCATTACAAAGGTAGTGCAGTTTGCAATTCCAATTTGGTGAGGGCTGATGATGTAGAAAAATTTGTTTTTGACAAACTAGGAGAAGTTACTTCAAACCCAATTTTACTCGAATCTTTAGTTGGAAAAGTTAATAGCAAAATTGTGGATGTTAAAAAGCCACTCTTAGACCAACAAGCTAATATTTCTAGCCAGTTAAAACAAGTAGAGAAGAATATAAAAAAGTTTTTATCCCTAATTGAAAAAACTGATTCTCCTCCCACTTCGCTTCTTGATAAGATTAGGGAACTTGACCATGAAAAGAACAAATTAAATGAAATTCAAAAAAGCGTTGAATTCAAATTAAATGAGCCAGTTATTAAGGAAGCTTCGGCAGAAAAGATACAGGAAGTTTTGAAAACTTTTTCTAGTATTTTACCTACAATTCCAGTGGAAAAACAAAAAGTGTTTCTTCACTCAATAATTAGTAAAATTACTATTTACGAAGGAAATTCACCAACAGAAAGAAGCGTCAAAGCAATTGAACTATACTTTGACGCTTCATATAATAAAAACTTTGTGCTTACTTATGGTACGGTTCACCCTTCATAATCCTAAACGCCCTATACACTTGCTCCACTAATATCAACTTCATCAACTGATGCGGGAACGTCATCTTGGAGAATGACAGCTTCTCGTCCGCCCGCTTCAATACCTCATCATGCAAGCCGAGCGATCCGCCGATGACAAAGACGATTTTGCTGCGTCCGTAAGTCATTAGGGATTCCAGGTCTTTCGCCAGCCCTTCTGATGTTTTCATCTTGCCGTCGATTGCCAATGCGATCACATAGGCATCGGCTGGGATTTTTGCAAGGATTCGGTCGCCTTCCTTCTTTTTGACGATTTCCATGTCCGCATCGCTCAATTGCTCCGGCGCTTTTTCGTCCGCCACTTCGATTTCGCTTATTTTGCTGTAGCTCCCCAGCCGCTTCGTATATTCTTCAATTCCTGATTTCAGGTATTTCTCTTTCAGTTTTCCTACAGTGATAATTGAGATATTCACAAGATATCCCCCTTTACAGTAAATTTACAAACAAGTTATCCACCATTGTTATACACATATCCACAAGTATTTCTACATGTTGTGGCGAATTAAGAACTGGCCACAAGATACAAAGCGGGCTCTTCACAGTACTCGCATTTTGTGGATAACTTTTCGTCTTCTGATAATTCTGTTAGGATAGGATAACTTTCTGTCTTTGCGACAAACACATCCAAGCCATGTTCCACGTGGGTTTTGCAGCATTTAATCTCCATAAATTCCATTCCTTTCGATTTCCGAATATTCAACACAGTTATGCACAATTCATTCACTTTTATCCACAAGTCATTGTAACAGAAGAAAGCGTTTACGTATAATCATCTTTTTTTCCTTCTGTGGATAGTTGCTGTTTCTCATTTCGCATGAAAGTTATCCACATGTCATTTTTATGCTTTTCCGAACGATACAACTGTATTCTATGATTTTACTTAACAAATTTTACAATAATGTTACAAAGCAAAAGAAGAGAAAGAAAAAATTTCAGTAAAAAACCGCAGAGCTCATCAGCTCCACGGTAAATCTTATACTATTGGAGGTTCTGCACCCATCGCAGCCCATTCTTCTTTAGCGGGTCCATAGAGCCCCGGCACTTTCAATCCAGCTTGGCGCATTAATACAGTCATCTGTGCCCGGTGATGCACTTGATGCAGCAGCAGCACTTTCAAAAGAGTGGCCACCGTCCATGTTTCACCGTACAGATCGTGTTCTTCATCCAGTGTTTCGTCTGTCCAGTTTTCTTTCATTGCCGTAATCATTGATTGGTTGGTGAATCTATAGGCTTCTGCAATTTCTTCTGCCGTATCGGGTACCGGCTTGCTGAAATCCGCTCCTGAAAATTGAAGACCCGTAAGCGAAACCATTTCCTCCAGAGTTGTTGCCAGATGCCAGCCCAGACGCCCCAGACTGCGGTAGCCTTCTGTAAACTCCTGATGCAGCGATTCATCCGTCAATGACTCGAGTACCTGCTGTGTCCCTTTGGCTTCATCTCTCCAGACTTCATAAAAATCATCCATCGATCTGAACATTTCCATCCTCCGTTCTTCTATTTCTGCTCTCTATTAATTTCGCCTGAAACTCCATTTTTCCTGCATACAAAAAGCCGGAGATTTCTCTCCGGCTCATTCTTTTAAGAAAAGAAAGTATTCACTTCTATAACTTGATAATGCTTTAAAGAGCGATATACCTTGTCCAGACTCCAGCGCCCAGATTCTAGTGTCATAAGCCACTCTGGCTATGCGGCAAAAACACGCCGCTTCGCCAGATCGTCTTATGCCCGTCGAATCTACACGGTCGCTTACGCTTTTCTTTATTATTGTAAAGATGAATTGTCCACAAGCTCGAATTCGAACTCCAGTAGTTCACCGTCACGATACGCTTTTACCTGCAGCGTTTCGCCTATTTCCTTTTCTTCGTAAAGATGTTTGCGCAGTGCAATACTGCCGTCAATCGGTTCGCCGTCCATTTCGACAATGACGTCAAACTCCTGCAGACCCGCCTCAGCAGCTCCGGAATCCGGAATCACCGAATTGACCACGACACCGGAAGTAACGTCAGCTGGCAAGTTCAGTGTATCTTCCCGGTACATCTGCGGCACTTCGTTTAAGTCCATCAAGGTGATGCCCATTGCCGGACGGATCATCTGTCCTTCCGACTCCAGCGTTTCAATAATTGGGATTGCTGTGTTGATCGGAATCGCAAAACCAATGCCTTCCGCAGTTGCCGCATTGATCTTCATCGAATTGATGCCAATCAGCTGGCCGCTGATATTGATCAGTGCACCACCGCTGTTTCCAGGATTGATGGCCGCATCTGTTTGGAGCACATCAACCTGCCAGTCGATCACGTTATCTCCATCGATGTCGACAGGGACTGCCCGGTCCTTACCGGACACAACGCCGGTCGTTACCGATCCATAAAAATCAAGTCCAAGCGGATTACCGATGGCAATGACCGTTTCCCCTTGTTTCAGAACATCCGAATCACCGAATTCGGCAATGTCTCCTATTCCTTCACCATCCATGCTGAGGACGGCCAAATCTGTCCAGACATCACTGCCGACAAGCGTCGCCGCTTTTTTTGCGCCGTCCGGCATCGTTACTTCAATATCAGTGGCTCCAGTCACGACGTGATGATTGGTCACTACGAACGCTGTGCCGTCTTCATTTTTATAAATAACTCCTGAGCCTGTGCCCACTGCCTGGTTTGGAGATTCGGAGAAGAAATCCGATCCCGCCTGCAGGTTTGTAATGCCAACAACGGTATCATCGGCAATTTCCACAGCCTCGGTGACGTCATTCGTTACTTCCACTGAACGCTGCTCCGTCTGCCCCTCTTCGCTGGTTTCAACAGTTTCAGTCTGGTTTTGTGACGTTTGCGCGCTGTTGCCCGGCATTAAATCCGGACGCGAATTAAACAGCAGCCAGATCAGCAATGCACCAACCAGCACGCCGCCCAATCCCGCCAAAAATGTGCGTCCTCCTTTCGAACGCCGTCTTCCATTAGGTGTCTGATCGTAATACCCCATCTGCTCCATCCTCTCAGAAAACTTCTTTCTCTAATTTTATGAATAGAATTCTGACAATGCAAGCTTGAGCCCTCTTTAAAAGAGGATATAAAAAAGACTTCGCAGGTGCGAAGCCTTTCTTACACATTCACCAATTTCGTCGGCACATTCGCGTCCGTATCCAGCAGATCGACATACTCGCCAACGATGATGCCTTTGGTCTGCAGCGTCTGCTCTACGCTCATGCGCGCTAAATCCTTCATATTATTATCTTTGCTCAAATGCGACAGATAAATTTTTGTCGGCTTTTCAGCCATCACTTCGCTCATGGCGACTGCAGCGTCTTCATTGGAAACGTGGCCGACGTCGCTCAATATACGGCGTTTGACCGACCATGGATAGCGGCCCATCTGCAGCATGCCGACATCATGGTTGCTTTCGAACACGTATGCATCGGATGCCTGGATGATGCCTTTCATCTTGTCGCTGACATAGCCTGTATCCGTGATCAGCGTCAACTTGCGTCCGTTTTCGTGGAATACATAAAACATCGGGTCGGCGGCGTCATGGGATACCGCGAATGACTGGATGTCCAATGAACCGAAATTTTTCACACTATCCATATCAAAATGGAAACGCTGTTCAACCGGAATGGCACCGACCAGATTTTCCATCGCCAGCCACGTTTTGGCGTTGGCGTAAATCGGTACTTTATGTTTGCGGGCCACTATTCCCAGCCCTTTAATATGGTCGCTGTGTTCATGAGTGACAAGGATGCCGTCCAGGTCACTCATTTTTTTGCCGATGGAAGCGAATAATTCTTCCATTTTACGGCCACTCAGACCCGCATCCACGAGAAATGAATGCTGGTCATTTTCTATATAGATGGCATTGCCGCTCGAGCCGCTTGCCAATACACTAAAACGCATAGTAAAAACTCCTTATTGAGAACCTTCTTCTTCCGGCTTGTTAAATTCAATGACCCCATCCTTGATGGCATTCACAAAATAATCCGCTGTCGAACCGTCTTCAAGTTCCACGCTAACTCGCCACGTTGGCAGGAACATCCGTGTATCATCGGAAACGGCAACGTATACAGAGTAGCCTAGCGTCACTGAAGTGATTTCGGAATTCTGCTGCAATGTCCCTTTTCCATAAAGAGTTTCGATTGCTCTTTTAGGTGGGATAAGATCTTTGTTTTGGGCATTTTCCACAAGATCCGTAAAGATGGTCTGTTCGTAGCGAACTGCTTCCCCTTCACCATTCCAGAGGAGCGTCACTTTTCCGCTATCACTATGATACAACGTTTTCCCGTTGATTTCCTGATAGAAGATTGCCTTGTTTTCTTCTTCAATAACATCCCATAATACGTAGTCTCCGCCTTTATAGACATTCGCAGCAAGAAAAGCTTCAAGGCTTTCCTTGTTTTTTTCGTCTCCAATGCGGATAGGTTCATTGAATGCCACATTCAGCAGGTATCTATCCTCTACTGCAACCCGGGTGTCTTCAACCAGCACATCATCTTTGGTGAACACTTTCCGGGTACCGCTGATATATGATTCCTCACCCGGTTCTGTTTCTAAATCATCCGGATAAGTGATTTTATCGCCGGCCAGCCGGTCGTCCACCGCTGATTCTGTGAGAACGGAAAAGTTTTCGGCTTCTGTGTAACTTTCCAAATACAGGGTGTACAAAAAGATATTTAAAATGGAAAAGACGATGATGAAAATCGACTTTGTTCTACTCCAGTCCAAATGGTCCTCCCCCTAACACTTCAGTCGTTAACTTCAGCCATGTGTTGTTTATTTTGAAATACCAATTCGGCTCGACAATCATCAGCCGGTCCGGTTCGTTCGAGTTTTTGGTCAGTTCATAGCCTGGCATAATTTCTTTTACCTGTGCTTTTTCTTCTTCACTCAAACGCGACAAGGCAGCAAGAACCGCTGAACCCGATGCCTGATCCTTCGTCACTGTCCTGCCTGTGGGTTCCAATATATATATCGGCCGGTCGTAGCGGAAGACATCCTCTTCTCCTTCAGCCGTTCCCCACTGCATTTCTATAGCAGTCGATACAGTAGAACCGAATACCGGAAGATTATTTATGAATAACCGGTAGTCAATTTCCTGGTTGATCGGCTCCATGCCAAAATAATAATAATCGTTTGTCCAACCACCGTGATCGTTGATGAATTTCGTCGTATTGAAAACAAGTTCCGATGGAATCGCTGGATCTGTAGTTTCCGCCTTGGACTGAACAAAATTCAACCCTTTAACGGCTTCTGACCTTTCCAGAAAGGCACCGGTATTATCTGTATACCCGCCGTCGGGAAGACTGTCCACCGTTCCGTCAAAGAGCCTGTCCGCATATACTTCCATTGGCGTTTCTTCATATAAATAGACATAGCTCGAGGTATCAACCGGTTCCTCCGGTACATAAATCGGCAAAGTGCCAATCGATTCATCGGTTATATAAAGCGGATATTCTTCAGCAGGCACGATAAAACTTTCTTCAAAGTTTCCAAAATCACCTAATTGAACAGTGCCTTCGTAGATGCGTCCAGAGTCCGAATTAACGAAATAAACGGCAAGAGCTCCGTTCGAAGAACTTTCCCAGTTCACAACCATCCGGTTAAAAGTTGCTTCCGGCACATTGGTGTCGGAAATATTCATCATCGCATCGAATACCGGAAATGGCACAGCACCCGGATAGTATACAACCGCGCGTGCCGGATCATGCATAATGTCTTTCATCTCGTTGACTGTCGCTTCGTCCGACAATAAGGTCAAATCACTTATATCCCATTGGTTCATCGACTTTAAAAATGAGTCGATTTGGTCTTTATTGACTGTCCCATTAACACTTTCTTCCCCGTGAATCAGAATTTTCAACGGTCTGACTACCTGCTCGATTTTTTTCGTTTCGACAATCGCCGATTCGAGTGAAGGTGCCGGATCATCAATCGCATCCAAAGTCTTCGGCGTAAAATTCCAGATTGTAAACGTCAAGCCAAGACTGAGAAATACAAGCAAGAACAAGACGATCGACTTTATTTGTTCGATATATTTCATTCCCACTCACCTCCGTCGTCTGTTTCAAATGGAAGCGTGAAGAAAATCGTTGTCCCTTTGCCATAATCACTTTCCGCCCAAATGGTGCCGCCATGGACATTGATAACTTCCTTGGAAATCGCCAGCCCCAGTCCGGTGCCGCCCATTTCCCTTGAACGCGCCCGGTCGACACGATAGAAACGATCGAATATCTTATCAAGATTTTCTTTCGGAATTCCCATCCCCTGGTCGCTGATTTTCGTTTGCAGCAGGCCATCCACTTCTTTTACCTGGAATGAAACCTTGCCGCCGTCAGGTGAATACTTCAGTGCATTGGAAATGATATTATCGAAGACTTGCGTCATCTTGTCCGTATCAATTTCCACAAAATAAGGAGTTTTAGGCATATCGCGTTCAAATGTGACATTCTGTGATTTCGACATCTCAAACCGGTCAATGATGCGGTTAAAGAATACTTTGAAATCAACCATTTCCTTATTGAGTTCGGTTTCGCCTGAATCCATTTTCGACAGCTTCAGCAAGTCATTTACCAAACGGATCATGCGCTCTGTTTCTGTTTGCGTCACATTAAGGAAACGCGGAGCCAAATCATTGTCCTGCCATGCGCCTTCAGCAAGCGCCTCAAGATAACTGCGCATCGTAGTAAGCGGCGTACGCAGCTCATGCGACACGTTCGCCACGAATTCACGGCGTTCCATATCGATTTTTTCCTGCTCCGTATTATCATGCAATACAGCGATCAAGCCGTTCACAAATCCGGTCTCTTTTTGGATTACCGAGAAATTTGTCCGCAGCAAAGCACTCTGTTCATAAGTACCGAAATCGAGAGTAATCGCATCTTTCATATGGATCAAATCTTCGAATGTGTATTCACTTTCGAGTCCAAGAACTGTAGTAATCGGCCGGTTCATCACCGTTTCACGTGAAACATTCAATAGGCGCAATGCCGGATCGTTAATCAGGATGATTCTTCCTCTGCGATCCGTCGATAATACGCCATCCGTCATATTCGCCAGAATGGAAGCCAGTTTTCGGCGTTCACTTTCTGTCGATTGCTGGGATTCCTGCAATCTGTTCGTCAAATGGTTGAATGCCTTTGCCAATTGCCCGATTTCATCGTCGCCGTAAACCCGGACTTTACGGGAGAAATTCCCTTTTGCCATGGCTTGGGCATGTTTCCGCATATCCGAAATCGGTTTGGAAATGGTTTGTGCCACCAGAATTCCAAGAATCGCTGTAATGAGCAGAGACAAAGCCGTCCCTCCGGCTAAAATCGAGTTGATTTCATCCATTTGATCATAGACATTTTCCACTTTTGCCTCTATATACAGCGTTCCGAGCAGTTCGCCCCCAACCGTCATAATCGGCTGAGTAGCGACCCACACCCGGCGTTCAGTGTCTCTGTTTATTTTAATCTGCTGTTTAGGTTCACCGCTGAGGATTGTTTCCCTTACCAGTTCATCCGCAGACCGCTGTCCGATCAATGGCTGCTTTTCGATGGCTGAAGAGCCGATGATGCGGTACTGTGAATTCACGACGCGAATTTCAGAAATGTCATCGGATTTAAAGCCGTTCAATACTGAACGGAGGCTTTGTTCCACTGTCAAATCGTCATCTGTCCGGTTCCTGATCATCTCTTCCCGCACACTGAATTCGATAATTTCAATCCTGTCGTTAAGGGATTCTTCAAAGCTGGTGATCAACGATTGTTCCAATTGCTGTACAAAATAAAGGCCGATAATCTGCATCGCCAATAGGATTAGCAGAATATAAATCAGCACGATCTTCACATGAATTGATTTAAAAAAAGTCACTTTCTGCATTCAGTCTACTCCTGTTCAGGATTTCGCAAATAATACCCTACTCCGCGGCGTGTAACGATCCATGCCGGATGGCTCGGGTTATCTTCAATTTTTTCACGCAGGCGGCGAATGGTTACATCCACTGTGCGTACATCCCCAAAATAATCATAGCCCCATACTGTCTGGAGCAAATGCTCACGCGTCATGACCTGGCCAATATGCTTGCCGAGGTAATGCAGCAATTCGAATTCGCGGTGCGTCAATTCAATCGTTTCGTCACGTTTAAGAACCAGATAGGCATCCGGCTGGATTGTCAGGGCACCCACTTGGATATCGTTTGAATTCGGTCCGGCCTCTTCAGAAGGAACGATATTCTGGCGGCGAAGGTTGGCTTTCACGCGTGCCACCAATTCCCTCGTCGAGAACGGTTTTGTCACGTAATCATCCGCGCCCAATTCCAAGCCGAGTACTTTGTCGATTTCCGAGTCTTTCGCTGTCAGCATGATAATCGGAAAATCATACTTCTTGCGTACTTCGCGGCATACTTCCATGCCATCGCGGTTCGGCAGCATGATATCCAGAAGCATCAAATCGGGTTTTACTTCCTCCGCTAATTTGATCGCTTCATCCCCGTCATAAGCACAGACAACATTGAATCCTTCTTTTTTAAGATTAAATTGCAGAATATCTGCAATCGGCTTTTCATCATCCACTACCAAAATCGTCTTATTCATCAATGATCTCCCCTTTTTTGAATAGAAATTCCCATCCTGATCGTAAACTTTTCTACCTTAACTTTATCACTGTTCAGGCGGTTTAGCATCTCTCATTCATTACGCGATATTTCCCGGGAAATAATTGTTTGTTTTTTGGCGGAATAGCCTGTTAATTTACAGAAACCGCTGGTTGTCCAAACATAAAAGTAATGCCAGCGAAGCAGAAACAGCATTTCCTTTTCACCGGCATTCACTTTGTCCATCAAAACTCGCTTAGGCAAATTCGATAGTCACTCCATATTTTATTGTTTTACATAATTCAACGGATCTTTGGTTGCTCCGTTCTTGGAAATTTCAAAATGCAGGTGAATTCCAGTGGAACGGCCGGTAGTTCCCATTACGCCGATTTTGGTCCCCTGTGGTACTTTATCGCCGACTTTGACATTCATGGATTTGAGATGTGCATAAATCGTTTCATAGCCATTGCCATGATCTATAACGACGCGATTGCCGAATGTGCCATCCGCACCGGCAGCTTTGACCACACCGTGATCTGCTGCCAGGATATCAAAACCGTCCGGCTGGGCAATATCGATGCCTTTATGCTGTCTGCCCCAGCGCGGCCCTCTTTCACTTGAAATATAGCCGCCCTGTGCCGGCCATACGAAATTTCCTGACCCTACTGAAGGCAATGCCTTAGCGCCTTTCAAGACCAATTCATTTTGTCTAAGCTGCGATTTTCCGGTAAAAAGTATTTTATCTTCTTTCTCGACTGTTTCAGAGTTGTTTTTGCTCATTGTCGCTGCCGATGCAGGGTTCGTATTCAAACCTGCCACCAAACATACGGATGCTATTATTTTAATAAGATTCGAGCCGCTAATATTTAAGCCCTTTATAGAAAAGTCTCTCATTTTGCACTCACAATCCTTTCTTCTGTCTGCTCATTAAATTTCCAATTATAATCAAACCTCAATCACTTTATCACAATTCTATATCAAAATAACAGGAATATGCTTTGGATAATAAAACTGCATTAATCCTTCCGGTTTATTACTTTAATTGAGAATTTTTATTTTTTACTTTTTTAATTTGGATTTAATTATCTTTTTAAAGTCCATTAAGTGGATATAAAAGGGTTTTAGCAGGTTTTTTCGTCATGTTTCTCCAGCATTTTAGAAGTTGAAATATTAACGTTTTATTGACATAACAAAAAAAAGAAGCCGGACATAAGTGTCCGGCTTCTTGCTATTTGTTTTTTCTCGGTGTCTAGACTTCCGCGACCCAGTCCCTCGAGTCGTAAGTCTCTCTGGCTAGGCGGCAAAGAATGTCATTAGTGTGAGCTTTTTATGACCGCTGCTCCTGCATCGCTTGCTTCGTCGCAAAGAGTCGGCCGAACTACCTTCGCCCAACTCTTAGCTGAGCGGCCGTTTCCGCTTTTCTATACTATCTCCAAACACTAGTCACAATATTGGTCTGGTTGCGGTCAGGTCCCACAGAGAAGATGGAAATTTGAACGCCTGTCAATTGTGCGATGCGCTCCAGGTAATGGCGCGCGTTTTCCGGCAATTCGCCAAGCGATTTGCAGTTCGTTACATCTTCCGTCCAGCCTGGAAGTTCCTCGTAAACCGGCTCACAATCAGCCAGCATGCGAAGGTTCGCTGGATATTCCGTGATCAATTCGCCTTTATAACTGTATGCTGTACAGATTTTCACTGTTTCAAGACCCGTCAAAACGTCGATCGAGTTGACCGTTAAGTCTGTCAATCCGCTGACACGTCTCGCATGGCGCACGACAACGCTGTCGAACCAGCCGATGCGGCGCGGACGGCCTGTCGTTGTGCCGTATTCCTTGCCGACTTCGCGGATCTGTTGGCCCACTTCATCGAATAATTCCGTCGGGAAAGGCCCGTCGCCCACTCGTGAAGTATAGGCTTTGCAGACACCGATAACATGGGAAATCGTAGTTGGTCCAACGCCCGCTCCGATAGTCACACCGCCGGCAACCGGGTTGGATGATGTAACGAATGGGTAAGTCCCCTGGTCAATATCGAGCATGACTCCTTGGGCACCTTCAAATAGGACACGGCGTCCTTCGTCAAATGCATCATTCAATACTTTAGAAGTATCCGTTACGTATTTGGCGATTTCCTGGCCGTATTGATAATATTCTTCCATGATTTCCTCAACAGTAAACCCTTCTGTTTCGTAGAATTTCTCGAACAGACGGTTTTTCTCTTTCAAGTTCATGCGAAGTTTTTCTTCGAATACGACATGATCCAATAAGTCGGCCATACGGATTCCGACTCGCGCTGCTTTGTCCATATACGCAGGCCCGATGCCTTTTCCTGTAGTACCGATTTTATTGGCGCCGCGGCGCGCTTCTTCGACTTCATCCTGCTTGATGTGATAAGGCAGAAGAACGTGCGCACGGTTGGAAATACGCAGGTTTTCGGTAGTCACTCCACGGTCGTGAAGGCCTTTCAATTCTTTTACCAATGCTTTCGGATCCACGACCATGCCGTTGCCGATCACTGAAATTTTATCTTTATAGAAGATCCCTGATGGAATCAAATGCAATTTATACGTTTCTCCGCCAAAAATAATTGTGTGCCCAGCGTTATTTCCGCCCTGATAGCGTGCAATCACTTCTGCGTGCTCGGATAGAAAATCCGTGATTTTCCCTTTTCCTTCGTCTCCCCATTGCGTTCCTACTACTACGACTGATGTCATTGTCCGCACCTCCGTCAGGCTTGCGCCCTTGTTTCAAACAGGGTTAATTGTATCAATGAAAAGGGCTTTAGTCAATCAAAAATCAAAGAAAACACGAACGTAAATGTGTTTCCACATTTAAACGTTCGTGTTTAGAAATCTCCGCCGGATTCGTGCTGACTCCAGTCGATGGTGACGAATTTATTGTATTCCTTCACAAATGCCAGCTTCACCGTACCGGTCGGACCGTTACGCTGTTTGGCAATAATGATCTCGATCATGTTTTGATCTTCTGTTTCTTTATCGTAATAATCTTCGCGGTACAGGAACGATACAATATCGGCATCCTGCTCAATACTTCCTGATTCACGAAGATCCGACATCATCGGGCGCTTGTCCTGTCGTTGCTCTACTCCACGGGACAGCTGCGACAATGCGATTACTGGTACTTCAAGTTCACGGGCAAGGCCTTTCAAAGAACGGGAAATATCCGATACTTCCTGCTGGCGGTTTTCACCGGATTTACCTGGTCCCTGGATCAATTGAAGATAATCGATCATGATCATGCCAAGGCCGTATTCCTGTTTCAGGCGGCGGCATTTCGCACGGATATCATTGACCCGGATGCCCGGCGTATCATCGATGAAAATTCCGGCATTCGATAAACTGCCCATCGCCATCGTCAGCTTGCGCCAGTCTTCATTCTGCAAAGCACCGGTACGCAGCACCTGCGCATCGATATTGCCTTCCGCACAAAGCATACGCATGACGAGCTGTTCCGCCCCCATCTCCAGTGAGAAGATGGCCACGTTCTCGTCCGTCTTGGTCGCGACGTTCTGCGCTACATTAAGTGCAAAAGCCGTCTTACCGACAGAAGGCCGTGCAGCCACGATAATGAGGTCGTTTCGCTGAAACCCTGCCGTTACCTTATCAAGGTCCCGGAAGCCTGTAGGGATCCCTGTGACGTCTCCTTTGCGCGTATGCAGCAATTCGATATTGTCATACGTTTTAACCAGTACATCTTTGATGTGGATGAAATCTCCAGCGTTCTTGCGGCTGGATACTTCCATCATTTTCTTTTCCGCTTCAGCAAGCAATGCTTCGACTTCGTCTTCACGTGTAAAGCCGTCTTCCACAATGGAAGTGGCTACACGGATCAGGCGGCGCAGCAACGCTTTTTCTTCCACGATATGGGCGTAATGGCCGACGTTCGCCGCAGTCGGAACCGCATTGGCGATTTCCGTCAGATACGACAGCCCACCGACATCTTCCAATTCCTTTTTAGCGGAAAGTTCTTCAGTGACAGTCACCACATCGATCGCTTTCCCCCGGTCCGACAAATTAATCATCGTCTGGAAGATTTTCTGGTGCGCAATGCGGTAGAAATCTTCCGGCATGACTATTTCCGCGACCGAAATCAGGGACTGCGGTTCTAAGAAGATGGCACCAAGAACCGATTGCTCGGCTTCCTGGTTATGCGGAGGGACACGATCCATTGTTTCGTTCATCGGTCCATCCCCTTACGCTTCTTCTGTTACATGAACTTTGAGCGTCGCTGTTACATCCTGGTGCAATTTTACCGGCACGTTTGTATACCCAAGTGCACGGATGGCGTCATCCAATTCCATTTTGCGTTTATCGATTTTAATGCCATGTGTTTTTTCAAGTTCCTTGGCAATCTGTTTGGTCGTGATTGAACCGAATAGACGGCCGCCTTCTCCAGCTTTCGTTTGCAGCTCGATTGTCAGGCTTTCAAGTTCTTCTTTCAATTTCTGTGCTTCTGCCAGTTCCTGCGCAGTTTCTTTTTCCTCTTTTTTCTTCTGGCCGGCCAATTGGCTGATTGCTGCCTGATCGGCTTCTTTCGCCAGGTTGTTTTTCAATAGGTAGTTGTGCGCGTAGCCGTCCGCCACGTTTTTAATATCGCCTTTTTTGCCTTTGCCTTTTACGTCTTTCAAGAATATAACTTTCATTCGGTTTGCTCCCCCTCATAAATTTCTGATATGGTTTCTCTTAATTTTTCAATTGCTTCATCAATTGTGGCATCCGGCATTTGTGTGGCCGCATTCGTTAAGTGGCCACCGCCGCCGAGATTTTCCATGATCACCTGGACATTCACTTCTCCAAGCGATCGTGCCGAAATGCCGACACCGCCTTCACTTCGTTCCGCTATGACAAACGATGCGTTGACATCTTTCATCGTCAGCAGAATATCAGCAGTTTGCGCAATCAGTACTGGGCTGTAGATGCGGTCCGGCTCACCATGGGCAATCGCGATGCCATCTCCGACAAATTCCACGGTTTCCACGATTCTGGCGCGCTCAAGATACGTATCCATGTCTTCTTTCAATAAACGCTGTACAAGCACCGTATCTGCGCCATTGGCACGAAGATAGGATGCCGCCTCAAACGTCCGGGCGCCTGTACGCAGCGTAAAGCTTTTGGTGTCTACAATAATTCCGGCCAGCATCGCTGTCGCTTCAAGCATCGACAGCTTTTCATGCTTCGGTTGATATTCGATCAATTCCGTCACCAATTCGGCTGTGGAAGATGCATAAGGTTCCATATAAACAAGCATTGTATTGGTGATGAATTCTTCGCCTCTGCGGTGGTGGTCGATCAAGACGACCCGTTCCATCCGCTGAAGCAGCCGTTCTTCTATCACCATTGACGGTTTATGGGTATCCACTACAACGAGCAGGGAATTATCCGTCATATCGGCAAGCGCCTCTTCCGGCGTGATAAACTGCTCGAAAAGATCAGCGTCACTTTCAATTTCCTCCATCAGCCGGCTGACACTGCGGTCGTATTCATCAAAATCGAGCACGATGCTTGCTTTGACTTTATTCATTGCCGCCATTTTGGCGACACCGACAGCCGCGCCGATGGAATCCATATCCGGCATCTTATGGCCCATGATAAAGACCTGGTCGCTGTCCTGGATCAAATCACGCAAAGCGTGAGAGATGACCCGTGCGCGTACCCGCGTACGTTTTTCGACCGGATTGGTTTTCCCGCCGTAAAATTTCACTTTTCCGCTCGGATGCTTGATTGCCACTTGGTCGCCGCCGCGGCCGAGGACAAGATCGAGGCCCGATTGCGCCATGCTGCCAAGTTCGACAAGCGATGCAGAACCGGCACCCACCCCGATACTTAAGGTAAGAGCCAGATTATCCTTCGCCGTCACTTCTCTGATATCATCCAGAATGGCAAACTTCGAAGTTTCCAATTGCTTCAGGATTGATTCATTGAATACTGCCATGAAACGGTCTGACGAAACCCGTTTGACGAATATGCCATGAGTCGCTCCCCAATCATTGACCAGTGAAGTGACCAGGCTGTTCAGGTTACTGCGTGTCTGGTCATCCATTCCCTGCGCCAATTCATCGTAATTATCGATAAACAAGATTCCGATAACCGTCCGGTCCGCATAATACAGCGATTCGATTTCCACTTGCTCCGTAATATCGAACAAATAGAACAAGCGGTCATCCGATTTATAGTAGACACGGTATTTACGATCGCCGAGCGTAACCGTCAAATCCCTGATTTCTTCCGACTTCACCAAGGTATGGAAATCATCCGATAGGCTATAGATCGACTCGCCGATCAATGTATCGTATTCAAGTACTGAGCTGATATAGGGATTCGCCCATTCAATCTTAAATTCTTCATCTGCCAATAAAATACCGATTGGCATTTCGAGCAAAGCCTCTTCCCCGACTTTTTTCATCCGGTAAGAAAGGGTCTCTATATGTTTTTCGGTTGCTTCATATGTCCTTTTTTCAATCAGCCACGTAAATGCAAAAGCGGCAGCGAAAAGAAAAAAGAATATACCCGCGATCAATTCTGATACAAATGCGATCAGAATTGAAGCGACCAGCCCCAGTATCAGCAATGCCAATAACGGGTACCTCAACTTCCTTTTCCTAAAAAAAGCCGACATTCATTTCAGCTCCTTATTTTCCTTTAAAATCATGTGCCTTTTTGACCCAGCCCCGAATATCGAATCCGAGGTCCACGATTCCAACGATTATTGTAAATGCCTGCAGCGGGAACGCCAAAACAGTGACGATTGCTTTGACCCAATTCGGCCAGCCTTCCTGCTGGATGTAGAAATGGTAGAAAGCGATCCCTTGCAGGAATAAAAGCATCTGTAAAATAACCATAGCGTTAGCGAAAGCCAAAAAGACAATAGTTCCCGGTTCAAAATCTGATAGCAACGAAATAAGTAATACGATTAAATAATACCATAATACAGATTTCGGCAATTTCATATCAGCAAATGGCGGGAATTTCGGAACCGCTGTGCCAAGCCGTTTCAAAATCGGCAAATTGATCAGGAGATGAATCCAGACAATTACGAATACCGATAAAATGATCAGAGCCGGCAGCGTCGTCTCAAAGGTCGTCAGCATGGTGCCGACAGTTTCATTGTATTCTTCGATTTGTTCTTCAGTGCCGCCCAGACGTTCCATCCAGTTGCTTCCTGTCTTCAAAGTAGCTTTGGAAGCGGTAATATACTCTTCAATGACATTGATGCCAAACAGCCAGATCATTGCCACGTATTGCACCATCACGGATATCAGCCAGACAATGGAAGAGCCCATGAACATATACAATTTGCTTTTCCCATAATAGATCGACAAGCCGATCATCAAACCAAATGGAATGTATAGAAGCGCCACCGGCACTGCAAAAACTCCGCCGATGATCAGACTCAGCAAGAACGTTGCCAGTGAAAACAGCAATGACGGTTTCCATGGATATTTTGCGCTGTACCAGGCTACCGGCAAAGCCAGGAAAAACAATGTTGCCAAACTAATAATAGGAACGTATACAGTGATAGCCATCAGTACTGTAAACACTGCCGCCATCAATGCCCCGTTCGTAATTTGCCTTGTTCGTTGATTTTGCATGAAGCTGTATTTCCCCTTCTTTCGGGTTTATTTCATCCTTATAATTGTAACACGATTGAAAGTCGGGAACAAAAAACGGATATGGCGGCTCAAAGAACGTTTTCGTCGTGAAAACCGCATCTTTTTCTTCTTCAGCGGCTTGCTTGATGTTCACATTCCGCTTTGCCAACCGCGATTTCCACTTTATCCGCGGCTATGCTCCATTTTTCCGCAGCATCCGGCGGTTTATCCGCGCCAGCCCTTTTCGCCCCTCAGGCAAAATAAAAAAAGACCGGTTTCCCGGTCTTTTTGAAATCGTTATTGTCCAGACTCCAGCGCCCAGATTCTTGGGTCATAAGCCAGCCCAGCTGCGTGGCAAAGAACGCCACTTCGCTGGTCCGTCTTATGCCCGGCAAATCTACATGGGCGCTTTCGCATTTCGTTATTATCTTTCTTCCGCAACAAACGGAATAAGTGCCATGATACGAGCGCGTTTGATAGCGATTGTCAACTTACGTTGCCATTTAGCGCTTGTGCCTGTAACACGACGTGGCAAGATTTTTCCTCTTTCAGAAATGAATTTCTTCAATAGGTCAGTATCTTTATAGTCGATGTGCGTGATGTTGTTTGACGTAAAATAACAAACCTTTTTACGCTTTTTGCCTCCGCGACGTGGTGCCATATCGAATTACCTCCTTTTTGTTAAAATTTTAAGCCCTCTGGCCAGTCGTTCTTAGAACGGCAAATCGTCATCCGATACTTCGATCGGGCCGCTGCCGCTTGAGAATGGATCCTGGTCTACACGGGTATGATTGTTTTGCTGACTTGTCGGTTGGTTCTGCTGATAGGATGATGGCTGTTGCCCTTGTGAACGGTCTGAACGGTCTGAACCGGCTCCGGCATTCCGCGGTTCAAGGAATTGAACGCTGTCCGCCACCACTTCAGTCGTATATACACGTTTTCCATCCTGTCCCTCGTAGCTGCCTGTCTGGATGCGGCCTTCAACACCTGCCAAACTCCCTTTTTTAAGGAAATTCGCTGTGTTTTCAGCTTGTTTGCGCCAAACAGTACAGTTGATAAAATCCGCTTCCTTTTCACCTTGCGCATTGGAGAATGTACGGTTTACAGCAAGTGTAAAACGTGCAACCGCCGCACCGCTTGGTGTGTAGCGAAGATCTGGATCTTTTGTAAGCCTTCCGACTAATACAACTCGGTTAATCATCAGAATTCAACCTCCTTTAAGTCAAAGTTATTTACAGCTCCATATGCTGCTTACGCGTCTTTGCGTACAGCGATATGGCGAATAATGTCTTCGTTAATGTTCGCAAGACGTGTAAATTCGTTGATAGCTTCAGATCCAGCGTTAGCTTTTACGATCTGGTAGAAACCTTCACGCAAATCGTTGATCTCGTAAGCTAAACGACGTTTACCCCACTCTTTCGACTCGATGATTTCAGCACCGTTAGTAGTAAGGACTTCGTTAAAACGCTCAACTAGCGCTTTTTTCGCTTCCTCTTCAATTGCAGGCTGAATAATGTACATTAGTTCATACTCTCTCATCGTGTTGTCACCTCCTTATGGACTTGGGCCCTACTGATTCCAGCGGGCAAGGAGCAAGCAATTAAAAATATTACTCACATCACTGTATTGTATCACAATTCGATAACTGCTGCAACTGTCATTTCCACTTTGAAATCGGCTATACTTTCATTAGAAGCTGTGTTTTATTGGTGTTGAATGACTGCCTTCAAAGACGACCAATCCAACGTGAATTAAAATCCATGCAACCGACTTTCACATCATAAGGAAGTGAATCGATGAAACCGTCCTCCGTAATTGACTTGAAACTCGAAGAAGTCGTCACCAAAATGCTTTGGATCAATATCCTGCTGATAGCTGCTTTTGCGTCCGCCTATCATTTCTTAGTCGAACCTTTGGCATTCGGATTCTCTCTCCGAGGCATCGCTTATTTCATAATCGGCTATATCGTACTGATCATTTTGCATGAATTATTCCACTTGATCGGATTCGTCATTTTCGGGAGAGTGCCGTTCTCGTCCCTAACCTATGGATTGGAACTTTCGAAAGGCTATGCTTACGCCACGACCAGTTCACCGCTTCAAAACAAAAAAATGCGCCAGGTGCTGCTGCTTCCCTTCTGGACGACCGCAGTAATTCCAACCATCATCGGCTTCTGGATCCAGGATCAGGTTCTTGTGCTGCTCGGTGCGATGCTCGCAGCCGGTGCTGCTGGAGATTTTTTCATGTACCGGGAATTGCGCAAAGAAAAAGACGAAGCCTGGATCCTTGATGATCCATCCGAGCCCCGTCTTCATGTATATGATGAGTATCCAAATCCCGAAGAATAGCTGCGTCTTAGACGTGCTGGTTCTTTGGGATTTTTGCTTTTTAATGTCTCGCGGGTGCCGTCGCTTTTCTATTGTCCAGACTCCAACGGCCAACTCCTCGAGTCGTAAGTCAACCCAGCTGCCGTGGCAAAGAACGCCACTCTGCTGGTCTGCCTTACGCTTGTCGGAGCTGAACGGCCGTTTCCGCTTTTCTTAGACGTACGCAATATCCCAATTCCCACTCGAAATCTTCGTTTTCAAAAGGCTTTTGTCTTTTGCCAGGTAAACTGTAGCTTCCAGAACTTCGCCGTTAACTTCAACAGG
This sequence comes from Planococcus halotolerans, assembly GCF_003289955.1. Classification (GTDB taxonomy): domain Bacteria; phylum Bacillota; class Bacilli; order Bacillales_A; family Planococcaceae; genus Planococcus; species Planococcus halotolerans. The sequence continues at coordinate 914,933 of NZ_QLZR01000001.1, forward strand.
AATTACCGATTTTTCGTAAAGATCGGTTAATTCATCCCCTGTGCAATCCTCCAGAAAATCGAGTGCCGGCCACAGCACTTCCGGAATTTCATAAACTTCGCCGTGGATTTGATCTGTACCCTCCAGGCTCATCGCCGGATAGCCAAGACCTGTATCATAAAGTGAACCTGCAGCAACTGCCTGCTCAGCTTTCAAAGATGCTTCTTCCAAATAGAAATGATATTTTCCACCTGTCTTTAAAGTTCCGTATACAAATAACAACATGTTTTTTCCCTCCCAAAATAAAACCGGATGCAAATAGGCATCCGGTTTGGTTTATTATTCCTGACTCGGTATGTCGCCCTAGTTATTTTGAATTGTATCCATGGCAACATCCAACGTCTTAAACATTAAATCTAAACAACATAACGTCGCCGTCTTTGACAAGATATTCCTTGCCTTCCTGGCGAACTTTCCCTGCTTCTTTTGCGGCAGCCATTGAACCGGCTTCCACTAAATCTTCATACGCCACTGTTTCTGCACGAATAAAACCGCGCTCGAAATCGGAGTGGATGATACCGGCACATTGCGGTGCTTTCATTCCTTTTTTGAATGTCCAGGCACGGACTTCCTGCACGCCGGCAGTAAAATATGTAGCCAGGCCAAGCAAACTGTACGATGCTTTGACCAATTGGTCCAAGCCCGATTCTTTAATGCCAAGTTCTTCAAGGAACATTTCTTTTTCCTCATCTTCAAGCTCGGCCATTTCTTCCTCGATTTTCGCACAAACAACAATGACATCCGAATTATCTTCAGCTGCATATTCACGTACTTTCTGTACATACGGATTACTGTCAGCTTCAGCAATTTCATCTTCAGACACGTTGGCAACATAAAGCATAGGCTTTAACGTCAATAAATTCAAGTTTTTTGCAATGCGCATTTCATCTTCTGTGAAATCAATGGACCGCGCAAGCTTTCCGTCTTCAAATGCTTCACGCAATTTGAAAAGAACCGGCTCTTCAGCAACAGCCTCTTTGTCTTTTTGCTTCACAAGTTTCGCTGCGCGCGCAATTCTCTTTTCGATGCTTTCCATATCAGCCAAGATCAATTCAAGGTTGATAACTTCGATATCAGAAACCGGATCTACATTTCCTGACACGTGCGTAATGTTGTCATCTGCAAAACAGCGTACAACCTGGCAGATGGCATCCACTTCACGGATATGCGAAAGGAATTTATTTCCAAGACCTTCCCCTTTGCTGGCTCCTTTAACGATGCCGGCAATATCGGTGAATTCAAAAGCTGTCGGAATGGTTTTCTTCGGTACGACTAATTCAGTCAGTTTGTCCAAGCGCTCATCCGGGACTTCTACAATTCCGACGTTTGGATCTATTGTACAGAACGGATAGTTTGCTGCTTCCGCGCCTGCTTTTGTTATGGCGTTAAATAATGTGGATTTCCCAACGTTTGGTAATCCTACAATCCCTGCAGTTAATGCCAAAGGATTCACGACCTTTCTTCTTTGAAAAACGATTTATTTTTATACAGCCATTCTATTATAGGAACAGAACACTAAAATGTCCATTAATCATTCCGCTTCTGTTTCTGCCTTCACAAGAACCTTTTTCATTTTTTTATTGAATTCAACTCTCGGAATCATGACACTGTGCTGGCACCCTTCACATTTGATGCGGATATCGGCGCCCATCCGGATTATCTTCCAGGCGTTTGCGCCGCAAGGATGCCCTTTCTTCATTTCGACGACATCATTCAAACCGAATTCCTTCATTTCCATCGCCCATTCTCCTTCCGTATCAACCGACCCTAAAAATTCGATTTCTTCAATCTTCACTTCTTGGCAATTGCCGCTGAATTCGAAGCTTCGGGTGAACGCTGCATCATCACCATTCGAGGATAAGGAATTTCAACTCCGCGTTTATCGAGGTATTCCTTCAAATCGCGTCGCATGCTTCTGGCAATTGCAAAATGCTGCATCGGCAGCGTTTCCGCGGTAATGCGCATAACCACTTCAGTTGTCGTCAAATTCTGTACACCCAGCAGCTCAGCCGGTTTGATGATCTGTTCGTAGCGGTCCTGCAAAGTTTCAAGAAACTCTACGATGAGATTTTCCACTTTTGCAATATCCGATTCATAGGAAATATTGACATCCACTACAGCAATCGAATTATGAATGGAAAAGTTGACGACATCTGTGACATTGCCATTCGGGAATATAAATAACTCCCCTGTCCACGCCTTCACTTTTGTCGTCCGCAAGCCAATTTCTTCAACCGTTCCTTCGGCTAGGCCGATACGTACATAATCACCGACCGAAAACTGGTCTTCGAAAATGATGAAGAATCCGGTGATGATATCCCGCACAAGGTTCTGCGCACCGAAGCCGATGGCGAGGCCCAGTACACCGGCCCCTGCGATCAAACCGGTGATATCTATATTGATCGCAGACAACACCGCTATGATCGCGACAAAATAAACCACGTAAGCTACGACATTTTCCAGCAGCTTAGATAAGGTCTGCTGACGGCGTTCATTGTATTTCAAAGGTCCTCTGATTCGTACCGAGAATGTTTTCCGTACAACCAATCTTGCAACGATTACAACGATATAGGCGGCAATTGAAATCAGGATTATTTTTATAAAGACCCAACCCAGTCCGATCCACATCTCTTCATTCGTCATCATTTCATAAGCTGTCCGGTAAAGGCTTGACCAACTTATTCCTGTTTCGCTATCTAAACCCATTTCGTTCACTTCCTTAAGGCATTAAATTGAATTGATAAATCACCGTGACTGCCAATGCAACAACTAAAATACCCGGCAATAAATTCGCCACTCTAATTTTCGTAATGCCCATCAAGTTCAAACCGATTGCAACAATCATCACACCACCGGTAGCTGACATTTCAGCAATAAACAGATCCAGTGCCGCTTCCGGAATGATCAAACTGATTTGCGTCGCAAAAAGCGCAATCAAACCCTGGTATACAAAAACTGGTGCAGCGGACAACATTACGCCTATGCCAAGCGTCGATGCTAAAATAATCGACGTAAAGCCATCAATAATTCCCTTGGAAATGAGAACTCCGTGCTCATTGCTCAGTCCGCTTTCCAATGCTCCAATGACGCCCATCGCTCCGATGACAAATATCAAGGTAGCGGTAACAAATCCTTGAGCGATGCTCCCTTTACTCTCTTTCGCGCCAAGCTTCACTTCAATCCAGTGGCCTAATCGATTCAGTTTCTGATCAAGATCTGCCCATTCCCCGAGCACTGTTCCCAGCACAAGGCTGATTATGACAATCACAAAATTCTGGCTTCCGAATCCCATTTGCAAACCCAGTACAACTACCGCAAGCCCAATGGCATACATCACTGTCTCTTTCATCTTTTCAGGGATATTCCGGAGAGCTCTGCCGATAAGGGTTCCCACAATTATTAATGCCGCATTTATCAAAGTTCCCAAGAGAACCATTTATCCAGCTCCTTCCCCCACTCTATAAACACAGCATTTAATTTCACGCTGTATCGCTTCAGCACATAAACAGAACCTATTCCCCATGGATGGAGAATAGGCACGTCTCGTTAATTCAAAAGTTCTAAAATACGTTCCAGATCTTCTTCCGAGAAAAATTCGATTTCAATTTTTCCTTTGTTCTTGTTTTTCTTGATTTGCACATTCGTACCGAAACGATCGCGAAGCTCAGATTGTTTTTCTTCTATAAAGATATCTTTCTTTTTCTCAATTGTTTCACGTGGAACATCTTCATTCATTCGCTGTACCAGGTTCTCAAGCTGGCGGACATTCAAATTGTCTTTGACAACTTTTTCCGCTATTTCTGGAATGCTCTTCTTTGAACGCAGCCCGAGCAGCGTCCGACCATGCCCCATCGACAATTTCTTCTCTGAAATTAGCTGGCGGACATCTTTTGGCAATGCCAATAAACGGACATGGTTCGCAATATGAGGACGGCTTTTCCCTAAACGGAACGCGAGTTGTTCCTGGGTCAGATTTAATGCTTCCATTAATTTCTGGTAAGCTTCGGCCTCTTCAATCGGCGTTAAATCTTCCCGTTGAAGATTTTCTAATATAGCAAGTTCCATCATTTGCTGGTCTGTCAGCTCTTTAATGATTGCTGGAATTTCATCCAGTTTTGATAGTTTAGCAGCACGAAAACGACGCTCACCAACCACCAATTCGAAATGTTTTCCTGCTTTTCTTACTACAACCGGCTGCAGGATGCCGTGTTCTTTAATCGATTCCGCCAGTTCATTTAATGCGGCATCATCGAAAATTTTACGCGGTTGGTATGGATTCGCTTTTATATCAGAAATGCTGATTTGACTAACCGTTTCATTTTTCGTTAAATTCTCACCTGGAAACAACGCGTTGATGCCTTTGCCCAATCCTTTAGCCATTACGAATCACTTCCCTCGCCAATTCTAAATACATTTCCGCGCCTTTTGATTTTGCATCATAGATGATAATCGGTTCGCCATGGCTCGGTGCTTCGCTTAAGCGCACATTCCGGGGAATGATGGTCCGATAAACTTTGTCCTGGAAATATTTTTTCACTTCTTCGATGACCTGGATACCCAGATTTGTGCGGGCATCGAGCATCGTCAATAACACACCGTCAATCTGTAAGTCGTGGTTCAAATGCTTTTGGACCAGGCGAATAGTGCTCAATAATTGGCTAAGCCCCTCAAGTGCATAGTATTCACATTGCACTGGAATAATAATCGCGTCTGAAGCAGTAAGGGAGTTGATTGTCAGCAAGCCGAGTGAAGGTGGACAGTCAATGATTATGTAATCGTACATCTCTTTGACCTCTTCAAGTGCATTTTTCAAACGTACTTCCCGCGACATCGTGGACACCAATTCTATTTCGGCACCTGCCAGAGATATGGTAGCCGGTACAACATGAAGATTTTCAACTTTTGTTTCCATGATTGTATCTTTTATGTCAACGTCATCGATCATAACTTCATAAATGCATTGGTCGACGTCTCCTTTATTGACGCCTACTCCGCTGGTTGCGTTCCCTTGCGGATCTATATCTATTAAAAGAACTTTTTTGCCTAAATATGCAAGGCAGGCACTTAAGTTCACTGAAGATGTTGTTTTTCCTACGCCGCCTTTCTGATTGGCGATCGCAATTGTTCTACCCACACCTGCACCAACTTTCTTTATTCTCTTCTCATTTTTACGGGAAACAGAGCTCACGCTTTTGTTTCCTCCCCGTCATCCTATTGTATCAAAATAATTCTACAGTAGGATTACAAAGCTATTAAAAAAAGCCTTTCCCTCGCAGGAAAGAGCTTTTATGATTTTTTCTTCGGTATTTTCACTGTTATTTGGTAATAATCGTCATGCTCTTCTTCTTCAGAAGAAACATCAATACCACTTTTGGTCACCATTGTCAGCGATTGCTTGATCGTATTCATCGCAATCCGCACATCGCGGCTGAACGCTTTGCGTTTCGGTTTCGCTTTTTTCGGTTCAGTCGACAGATGGTTTTTCACTTTTAACTCCAGTTGCTTAACGTTAAGATTCTGCTCAACCGTTTCATTAAAGAATTTCAGCTGTACAGCAGGATCTTTCAATTGCAGCAGCACTCTCGCATGGCGTTCCGTTATTACCCGATCCAATAAAGCCTGCTGGAGTTCTTTAGGCAATTTCAGTAATCGAAGTTTATTGGACACAGTAGACTGCCCTTTGCCCAAACGCTGGGCTAAAGCTTCCTGTGTAATATCATGGATTTCCAGGAGATTTTGATACGCATTGGCTTCCTCAATAGATGTCAGCTCTTCGCGTTGCAGATTCTCTATTAAAGCAATGGACGCTGTTTCTTTATCGTTCAATTGACGGACGATAGCCGGTACTTCTTCCCAGCCCAAAGATTTCATTGCCCGATAACGCCGCTCCCCTGCAATGATTTCATAATTATCATCTTCATCCACACGGACGACAATCGGTTGAATGACCCCGTGCATATGAATGGTCCGTGCCAATTCTTCGATCTTTTCTTCATCAAAGATTGTTCTCGGCTGGAACTTATTCGCAATTACTTTATCAATCGGCAGTTTGACAACTTCTTCAGAAGCTTCACTCACCGGTTTATCAACAACTTCTGTCTCTTCTTTATCTCCGCCCCCGAAGAAACGTGAAAAAGGACTTTTCATCCTCAAGCACCACCTTTTTAAAGCTCACTTGTACACAATTCGCTGTTTCTGATCCAATACCTGCTTTTGTCAATGTTTCACGTGAAACATTCATTTTCGCCTTTTCAGGAAATAGGCGATTTATTTGGTACGCCCGGTTTTCTCGGGTACTTTTTCGGTGTTTCCTTAAACTTACGGAATACCTGCAGATAACGCTCGCTTTCTTCTATCGGCAAGGTGAAAGCATATACGTTTTCCTGTTTAACTCCAAGTTTATCAAGCGCCGGTTTAGCGTCTTTTAACTCATCAGGTGCAGAAGCTGCTTTCATAGCTGCAAATATACCGCCATTTTTCACAAGCGGCACACATAACTCCGCTAATACGGACAATCTTGCAACAGCTCTGGCAGTCACGAGGTCATATTTTGCGCGGTGCAGGGATTGGCCAAAATCTTCAGCACGGGCATGGACAAATTCGACATTATCCAATTCCAATTTCTCGCTTAAATGATTAAGGAAATTTATGCGTTTATTCAATGAATCCACTATCGTCACCTGGATATGGGGGAAACAGATCTTCAACGGAATGCTTGGAAATCCGGCTCCCGCTCCCACGTCACAAACTTTCAGCGGCTTAGTGAAATCCAAGTAAAAAGCGGCTGTTATGGAGTCGTAAAAATGCTTTAAATAAACAGATGGCTGATCAGTAATGGCAGTCAGATTCATCTTTTCGTTCCATTCAACCAATTCTTGATAATAGGTGCTGAACTGTTGAAGCTGCCGGTCGTTCAGTTCAATTCCTTTTTCACTGAGGGCGTCTTTAAATTGCTGTTCATTCAATTCGCTTCTTCCTCCCTCTTTTTGTTCAACTTTCGCGTACTTGTATCATATGTAAAAAGGGCTGGTGTATCCCAGCCCTTTTAATCGGCTTTTGTTAATGTTTTTTTTATGTCTACTTCAACATACGCTTCGGCGCTTTGGACAGGGCAAAGATTATGCTCCTGCGCACTGCTCGTCGCAAAGGCGGGCCATCTTCGTATGGCACACCTTGCCTCCCGCAATAAGCCGAGAAGATCACTCGTCTTATTGTTCCGTCGGCATTCGCCTGCTCCTGAGCCGCGCCGGCGCTGGGTGATTAACTTTGGTGAAGAGAGTCTCTAAGATATGGAGCAAAACAGCGAAGACGCCTTGGGGAGCAGGCGAATGCCGACGAAGTGCTGAGATCCACTCGGGCGAAGTGGAACGAGACCGAGTTAGCTCAGCGCAAGCCCCCGGCAAGCGAGCTGTTTTGCGGAATATCGATTGCTATGATTTTTTAACTTATTAATCATGCCTAATATTTAATGTCTAAATCATACCGAAACTTTAGCAATTCTTCCTTGTTCAATATACACCAAAAGAATCGAAATGTCAGCAGGGTTTACGCCTGAAATTCGGGAAGCCTGTGCGATGGAAAGAGGTCTGACTTCTGACAGTTTGCCTCTGGCTTCTGTCGCAATCCCGGAAATCGCATGGTAATCGATGTCTTCCGGAATCTTTTTGTTTTCCATTTTTTTGAGTTTATCCACTTGCTGCAAGGATTTTTCAATATAACCTTCATACTTCACTTGAATTTCGACTTGCTCTTTGATCTCATCGCTGAGTTCAATGTCGGATTCTGTGAGTTTGGAAATCATGTTGTACGTCATTTCCGGGCGTTTCAATAGATCTGCGCCGCGGATGCCGTCTTTCAGCTCGCTGCCGCCTGCATCACGGATGGCTGCCTGAGTTTCTTCATTCGGCTTGATCATGACTTTACGCAAACGTGCGATTTCATCTTCGATCAGCTGTTTTTTCAGGGTAAAGCGCTCATAGCGTGCATCGTCGATCATACCGATTTTATGGCCCAGTTCAGTCAAACGCATATCTGCATTATCGTGGCGGAGCAATAGACGGTATTCAGCGCGCGATGTCAAAAGACGGTAAGGCTCGCTCGTCCCTTTTGTTACCAGGTCATCGATGAGAACACCGATATAGGCGTCGGAACGGCTCAGAATCACTTCTGCTTTGCCGAGCACTTTCGCTGCTGCGTTGATGCCGGCCATCAATCCTTGGCCTGCCGCTTCTTCGTAGCCGGAAGTTCCATTGATCTGGCCAGCTGTATAGAGATTCACAATTTGTTTTGATTCGAGTGTCGGCCATAATTGCGTCGGTACGATCGCATCATATTCGATGGCATAGCCAGCACGCATCATATCAGCTTTTTCAAGTCCTGGAATGGATTCCAAAAGCTTGCGCTGAACGTGTTCAGGAAGGCTTGTAGACAGCCCCTGTACATAGACTTCGCTGGTATTGCGGCCTTCCGGTTCAAGGAAAATCTGGTGTCTCGGCTTGTCGGCGAAACGGACGATTTTGTCCTCGATCGATGGGCAATAACGCGGGCCTGTACCTTTTGCCATACCCGAATACATCGGTGACAAGTGAAGATTTTCATCGATGATCTGGTGTGTTTCGGCAGTCGTATACGTCAGCCAGCAAGGCAATTGATCAAGAATAAATTCTTTTGTTTCGAAACTGAAAGCGCGCGGCTCGTCATCGCCGGGCTGGATTTCCGTTTTCGAGTAATCGATGCTTTTGCTGTTGACGCGCGGAGGTGTACCGGTTTTGAAACGCACAGTTTCAAAGCCAAGTTCCTCCAGGTGTTCAGCCAATTTAATCGATGGCTGCTGGTTGTTCGGTCCGCTTGAATAGCGAAGATCGCCGATGATGATTTCACCGCGGAGGAAGGTACCAGTCGTGATGACCACTGAATTGGCGCGGTAAATGCCGCCAGCCTGTGTAATCAACCCTTTAACTGTGCCGTCTTCGACAATCAGCTTTTCAACCACTCCCTGGTGAAGGGCAAGATTTTCTTCATCTTCCATCAGGCGTTTCATTTCCTGCTGGTAAAGCACTTTATCAGCTTGGGCGCGTAACGCGCGTACAGCCGGCCCTTTAGCCGTATTCAACATTCTCATCTGAATGTGTGTTTTATCGATAACGCGTCCCATGGCTCCGCCAAGTGCGTCAATTTCGCGTACAACAATGCCTTTCGCCGGTCCACCGATGGACGGGTTACATGGCATAAACGCGATCATATCCAAATTCATCGTCAAGGCGAGCGTTTTAGCTCCCATGCGGGCAGATGCGAGTGCTGCTTCAGCACCTGCGTGTCCGGCTCCTACAACGATTACATCGAACGTGCCTGCTTCAAATTGTGGCATGTCCGTTCATTCCCTTCAAATTTTATTTCCCTAGGCAAAACTGCGAGAATAATTGGTTCAGTAGGCCGTCATCCGCTGTATCGCCGATGATTTCCCCTAGTATTTCCCAAGTGCGTGTAACATCTATTTGGATCATATCGACCGGCACGTCCATTTCCGCGGCTGCTATAGCGTCCGAGATGGTTTGGTGCGCCTGGTGCAGCAATGAAATATGGCGTGCGTTCGAAACGTATGTCATATCCCCTGCTTCGATTTCCCCTTCGAAAAACAGGTCGGCAATCGCTTGTTCAAGCTGGTCGATTCCTTCTTCTTCTATTAAAGAGGTCGTCACCATCAATTTATCGCCCGCAAGTCTCTGCAATTGCTCCATATCGATTTTACGGGGCAAATCGGTTTTATTGACGACGACAATGTAATTCATTCCTTTGACCGCTTCAAACAATAATGCATCTTCTTCGGTCAGTTCTTCAGCATAATTCAGCACATAAAGGATCAGATCTGCTTCCTTCAGCACTTTGCGTGAACGTTCCACACCGATGCGCTCGACAATATCCTCGGTTTCCCGGATTCCTGCCGTATCGACCAAACGAAGCGGTACACCGCGTACATTCACATATTCCTCTATTATATCACGGGTCGTCCCCGCAATTTCAGTAACGATGGCTTTATTTTCCTGGACCAGGCTGTTCAGCAGGGAAGATTTCCCGACGTTCGGCCGCCCCACAATTACTGTGGAAAGCCCTTCCCGCAGAATTTTTCCCTGGGAAGAAGTCTGGAGCAGCTTATCGATCTCTGCCTGCACCCATTTCGCCTTTTCAAGCATCATTGGACGCGTCATTTCTTCGACATCATCGTATTCCGGATAATCGATATTGACTTCCATCTGCGCAATCGACTCAAGAAGCGCCTGGCGCAGCGTGCCAATCAGTTTCGACAGCCGCCCTTCCATTTGCCCGAGCGCCACATCCATGGCCCGATCCGTTTTCGCGCGAATCAAATCCATAACAGCTTCCGCCTGTGACAAATCGATCCGTCCATTCAGGAATGCGCGTTTCGTAAATTCACCGGGCTCCGCAAGGCGTGCCCCTGCGCGCAGTACAAGCTGCAGCACACGGTTTACCGAAACGATTCCGCCGTGGCAATTAATTTCAATAACGTCTTCACGTGTAAAAGTTTTCGGCCCTTTCATGAAAGACACCATTACTTCTTCCACTACTTCCTCTGTCCACGGATTTTCGAGATGGCCGTAATGGATGGTATGCGTGGCTTGGTCAGCCAGATTTTTGCCGCTTGGTGCGCGGAACAGACGGTCGGCAATCGAAATCGCTTCAGGTCCGCTCAAACGGACAATGGCGATGGCCCCTTCGCCGCTGGGTGTCGATATCGCAGCAATCGTATCGAACTCCATGATGTATCCTCCTCTATGTGCAGAAAAATCAAATGCCGGGCCAGAAAAATTATCCACACCCACATTTTATCTTTTCATCTATAAAAATTATTGTTTGCTCTTTAAAAAAGTTGTCCACATGTGGACAACTCGGAAAAGTACATGACTTTCTAACATATTACAATAGCATAAATTCCCTTGAACCGAAAGACAGAGAACTTGGTTTACCCGAATTATTTCCCTTGTTATTTCGATTATTTCGCTATGCATTCAAATGTATTTTTACTCATTCAATCGAATCGGCACACTTCCCGTCCTCTTCTCCCTCTTTTTTCTCCTAGAACATCCTAAAATTTTGGCAATAAAAAAGCAGCCCACTCATGAAAGTGGACTGCTTTTGTTTACCGCAACGGTTCAATGACCAGATAACGGTTCGGATCTTTTCCTTCTGAATAGGTATCGATATCAAGCCGTCTCGACAAAGCTTGGTGAATCACTTTGCGTTCGTAGGACGGCATCGGTTCAAACTGGACGCGGCTTCCGGTGCGGATTGCTTTGTCAGCCATCCGGTCCGCCAGCTGTTCCAGTGTTTCCTGGCGGCGTTCCCGGTAGTTTTCTGCGTCCAACTCGACCATTACAAACCCTTTGGCGTGTTTATTGGCCACTAATTGCGCCAATTGCTGAAGCGAATTCAAGGTATGTCCTCTTTTTCCGATCAGCATCGCCACTTTTTCGCTTTCCAGATAAAAACTGGCTTGCTTGCCTTTGACTGTATGGCTGATCGACAAATCATCGATGCCCATTTCTTTCGCCACAGACTGCAAGTATTTCTTGGTTTCTTCAATCGCCTGGTCATTTGAAGGACGGGATTTTTCCTGCGCGTCGGCAGTTACTTCCTCTTCTCCCTCTTTTTCAACCGTTTTTTCGCCAAGATCTTCATTTACTGCAGGAATTTCAGATTCAACTTCGCTTTTCGGCATTTCAGGCTCCGGTTTGTTCACCGTCACTTCGACTTCCGCCTGTTTCGCGCCAAATCCCAAAAATCCTTTTTTCTCTTCCTGTATTACGTTGATGTTCACTTCTTCGCGTGTAACTTGGAGTTTTTCTAATGCTGCAGATATCGCGTTTTCAACAGTTGTACCCGTCTGCGTAATCTGTTTCACTTTTTAGCCCCTCCTGCTTTCGTTTTAACAGGTTGTTGCACTTCTTTCTTTTCCCATGGACGGTAAATGAACATATTTTGAATGATTGAAATGATGTTCCCGATTACCCAATAAAGCGTTAGAGCTGACGGTAAAATAATACCGAATCCGATAATCATGAACGGCATGAAATACATCATGGCTTTCATTTGTGGATTGTCCATCGCAGGACCCGTACGCAATACGACAAATTGCATCAAACCGGCAATGACCGCCAAAATAATGCTTGGTTCTGCAAGCGGAAAGATAAAGAATGCTCCCAGATTAATCTCTGGTGTGCTGTTCATCCGGCTGATTGCGTGGTAAAAACCGATAAGGACCGGCATTTGGACCAGCACCGGCAGACAGCCCGCCATCGGGTTGACGCCACGTTCCTGGAACATTGCCATCATTTCTTTTTGGTACTTCTGCTGTGTTACAGCATCTTTTGATTTGTATTTCTCTTTCAAATTCTTAAGTTCCGGCTGGATTTCCTGCATGCGCTTCGAACTTTTCGTCTGTTTGATCATCAGCGGCAGCATCACCAATCGGATGATGATTGTTACTGCAATGATCCCGAATGCATAAGTTCCCAACAGATCTGCAAAATAGGTAATGGCTGATACTAATGGCCAAACTATAAATTCGTTCCAGAATCCTTCGCTGTCACTGCTGATTGGCTGGTCAAATTCTGTACAGCCGGACAACAGCAAGGCAACGCCTATCAGCGCGATAATCAATAAATTACGCTTATTCAAGCTTCTTCCCCCAAACTAATTCTATATTACTTCTATAGTAACATTCCCTTTGGTGCGCTTTCTACTTCTTTGGCAAAGCGCGGGCAATTTTTAAAACATGCTGCAAACTTTTCTTGCTTTCATGAAAATCCATTTTGGCCGCCTGTTGCCGGGCGATGATAACATAATCCGCGTTTGGCGCCAGCTCTTCCTTCATTTCGAGGAAAGCCTGCCTGATATAACGCTTGATGCGGTTCCTCGTCACTGCGTTGCCGACTTTCTTGCTGACCGATAAGCCGATCCTGAATTCAGGCTGATCGCTTTTCAGTACATAGACAATGAATTGGCGATTCGCAAACGACTTTCCTTGCTTGAAAACCCTCTGGAATTCTTTGTCCTTCTTGATCCGTTGATGCTTATTCATATTTTCACCTGCTTATTGAGCTGTATATAAGGAAGTGCGGTTTTGGAGACTGAACGGCCGTTTCCGCTTTTCTGTGTCCAGACTCCGGCGACCCAGCTCTTCGGGTCATAAGCCGGCCCAGCTGCGCGATCAGGATCGCTTCGCTGTTCCGTCTTATGCCTTTCAGAGCTTAACGGGTGCCGTCGCTTTTCTATTGTCCAGACTCCAACGGCCAACTCCTCGAGTCGTAAGCCACTCTGGCTATGCGGCTGAAAACACGCCGCTTCGCCAGATCGTAAAAAACCTTACTGCTCCTGCATCGCTGCGCTAGCTTCGTCGCAAAGATATGTCCCAAATTACATTTGGTCCATCTCTTGCTTGTCGGAGCTAAACGGCCGTTTCCGCTTTTCTAAAAAAAAAAGACCACTGATGCGGTCAGTGGACTTAAGCTGATAGTACTTTTCTTCCTTTACGGCGGCGTGCTGCGATAACGCGGCGTCCGTTCTTTGTGCTCATACGTGCTCTGAAGCCGTGTACTTTGCTGTGTTTACGTTTATTTGGTTGATATGTGCGCAATGTCATATATGACACCTCCTGAAATGAGAGTTATCGATTTATCTTTATTTATCTTAAAGACAGTCTCGACTATTATAATGGCTGTTCCTATCAAATGTCAATATCTTATTCTGGGTCCCGTTATTCTTTGATAATAATGTTATCCACATCCTTAAAATATTTTTCCGGATTTGCTGTGCAGTATTTTTTTCGGTAAAATAATTATCCACACCCCTTATCTACAAGTTCCGCACATACAAACCCCATGTGGATAGCTTCATTGTGCATTAATTGCTTTGTGTGGATAAGTTCAAGAACTTCTTGTATTGTCTATTCTTTTTTGGTAACATTAACTTGTTTTCACTTGTTGATAATTTTTATACCAAAATACTTATCCACAAACTGTGGGTAAGATGTGGATAGTTATTCACCACCCTGTTTACGAATGTTATCCACAGCCTGTGGCTTTGTGTATGATATACTTAAAAAATATTTTACATATAAAGGAGAAACGCTATTGGAACACTTAGACGAAATTTGGTCGAGTGTCTTAGCCCAAGTTGAAACAAAAATCTCCAAACCCAGTTTTGAAACATGGTTAAAATCAACAAAACTTCTATCTTATCAGGGTGATACCGTCACGATATCCGCTCCTAATTCATTTGCACGCGACTGGTTGGAAAACCATTACGTCCATTTGATTACAGGAATCCTTTCGGATCTGACAGGTGATGATCTGCTGATAAAATTTGTTGTGCCCAAAGATCAGGACATGGATGATTTTCAGCTTCCAGCGCCCCGCGTTAAGCCGGGCCAGAATGATCAGCAGGAGTTTTTACCGGGAATGCTGAACCCCAAATACACTTTTGATACCTTTGTAATTGGATCAGGCAACCGTTTCGCACATGCTGCATCTCTTGCAGTAGCCGAAGCTCCCGCAAAAGCATATAATCCGCTGTTTATCTACGGGGGCGTAGGACTTGGCAAGACCCACCTCATGCACGCAATCGGACATTATGTCCTCGAACACAACCCGAATGCCAAAGTGGTTTATTTGTCATCGGAAAAATTCACCAACGAATTCATCAACTCCATCCGAGATAACCAAACCGTCGATTTCCGCAATAAATACCGGAGTGTCGATATTCTTTTGATTGATGATATTCAGTTTTTGGCTGGAAAAGAGCAGACACAGGAAGAGTTTTTCCATACCTTTAATACACTGCACGAAGAATCCAAACAAATCATCATCTCCAGTGACCGGCCGCCGAAAGAGATTCCTACACTCGAAGACCGCTTGCGGTCGCGTTTCGAATGGGGATTGATCACGGATATTACACCGCCTGACCTGGAAACACGGATCGCCATCCTCCGCAAAAAAGCGAAAGCGGATGGACTTGATATTCCGAATGATGTCATGACGTATATCGCCAATTCCATCGATTCGAATATCCGGGAACTGGAGGGCGCTTTGATTCGCGTTGTGGCTTATTCTTCCTTGATCAACCGCGATATGAGCGCTGATCTGGCAGCGGAAGCGCTGAAAGATATCATGCCGAACGCGAAACCGAAAGTCATTACGATACTCGATATCCAGCATGCTGTCGGTGATCAATTCAATATCAAAATTGAAGATTTCAAGACGAAACGCCGCACGAAGGACATCGCTTATCCGAGACAGGTGGCCATGTATCTTTCCCGTGAACTGACTGATTTTTCATTGCCTAAAATCGGTGAGGAATTCGGAGGGCGCGACCATACGACGGTCATCCATGCCCACGAGAAAATCTCGACGATGCTGAAAGACAATCAGCAGCTCCAGCAGGATGTAAAAGATATCAAAAAAGCGCTCACCAAGTAAAAAAGAGCTGTGGATAAGCCCTCAAATAATGCAGAGGCTTGCGCACAGCTTATCTACATGTGGATAACCCGCTATGATTCAGCAAAAAGGGGTTATCCACATATTCACAGGCCCTACTACTATTATTACTTTAAAAGCTTTAAACAAAATATATATATAAGCGAGGTTCGAGAATGAAATTCGAGATAATGCGTGAACGATTAGTTGAAGGTTTAAATGATGTAATGAAAGCAGTCAGTTCAAAAACGACGATTCCTATTTTAACGGGTATCAAAATGGACGTTTCTTCAGAAGGAATGAGATTGACAGGCAGTGATTCAGATATCACAATCCAGACTTTCATCCCGGCTGAAGAAGACGGCGAACAGATCATTCGGGTCGCACAAGGAGGAAGCATCGTTCTCCAAGCGAAAGTTTTCGGGGAAATTATCCGTAAATTGCCGACAAGTGATGTGGAAATCGAAATCACAGGCAATTTCCAGACCCATATTCGTTCAGGTAAATCCGAGTTCCATCTAATAGGACTGGATGCAATGGATTATCCACAATTACCGGAAATTCAAGACGACCGCCTGTTCACAATTCCTGCAGATCTATTGAAGACAATCAACCGTGAAACTGTTTTTGCAGTATCGAGTTCTGAAACCCGTCCGGTTCTTACTGGCGTACACTGGGAAGTCAAAGATGGGGAATTGGTTTGCGTTGCTACCGACAGCCACCGTCTTGCCCGCCGTAAAACGAAATTGGAAACTCTTCCGGAAGGCGAATACAGCGTCGTCATTCCAGGAAAGAGTCTGAATGAGCTGAATAAAATCCTTGATGACAATTCCGAGCCGGTTGAAATCGTCATGACGAACCAGCAGGTATTGTTCAAATCGAAGCATATTCTTTTCTTCTCAAGATTATTGGAAGGAAATTACCCGGATACTTCACGTTTAATCCCGGCGGAATACAAAACAAATGTCACAGTAAATGGCCGTTCATTGCTTCAGGCAATTGACCGCGCTTCTTTATTGGCACGCGAAGAACGCAATAATGTCGTTCGCTTTTCAGCCTCAGAAGGCAGCGACGTTGAAGTTTCTTCCAATTCACCGGAAGTCGGGAAGGTCGAAGAGCAGCTTCAGGCACAAAGTATAGAAGGGGAAGATCTGAAAATCTCCTTCAGTGCGAAATTCATGATGGATGCGCTGAAAGCAATTGATGGCCAAGATGTGGTTATTCAATTCACAGGCGCAATGCGTCCATTCGTTTTGAAATCGGCACTGGATGATTCGATTCTCCAGCTTATTCTTCCTGTCCGGACATATTAAACACCCAGTAACACCTCAGGATAGCCCATACAGGCTATCCTTTTTTACTTCTGGGGGTATTTAGGGTAAAATAGAGGGAAAGACTACGAATTGAAGGATGAGTGCATTTTGAGAGAAATCGGTATTGAGACAGAATTTATTACATTGGGTCAATTATTGAAAATGACAGATACGATCAGTTCCGGTGGAATGGCGAAATGGTTCCTGAGCGAACATGAAGTTTTCGTCAATGGCGAAGCGGAAAACCGCAGAGGCAAAAAGCTGCGTCCGGAAGACACAGTATCCATTCCAGAAGTGGGGGAATTCCGTATCGTTATCGCCGAAGGCATGAGCTTCGATGCGGATTGACCGTCTCGAACTCCTGAATTACCGCAACTATGAAAAGCTGGAGCTGGAGTTTTCTCCCGAGATCAACGTCTTTATAGGAGAGAACGCGCAAGGCAAAACCAATATCATGGAAGCACTCTATGTTCTGTCGATGGCTAAATCCCACCGTTCCTCAAACGATAAGGAATTAATACGCTGGGACGCGGAATATGGTAAAATAAAGGCTGATGTTTATCGCAAATACGGTAAATTGCCGCTTGAAATCACCTTATCCAAAAAAGGCAAAACAGCGAAAGTCAATCATCTCGAACAACGGAGGCTGAGTGATTATATCGGGCAGTTGAATGTGGTGATGTTCGCACCGGAGGATCTGCATCTTGTCAAAGGCAGCCCCCAGGTACGCCGCCGCTTCATCGATATGGAAATCGGCCAGATATCTCCTGTTTATTTGCATGATCTTTTGACTTACCAGAAATTATTGAAGCAACGGAATCATATATTGAAACAGCATTACGGCAAACAATCGATCAATGACGTCATGTTCGACGTTTATACAGATCAATTTATAGAAGCAGCGGTAAAAATCATCCGTAAAAGATTTCATTTCATGGAATTGCTTCAGAAATGGGCTGCACCGATCCACCAGGGAATTTCAAGGGGACTCGAGCAATTGGAGATCCGCTATCAGCCAATCAGCGGTTTGGATCCTGATTGGACACCGGAAGAAATGGCATCTTTTTTACAGAAAAAGCTGCTGGAAGTGAGAAAAAGGGAAATAGACCGCGGAGTGACACTTGTCGGACCGCACCGGGATGAACTTCAATTTATCGTTAATGGCTATGATGTCCAGACTTACGGCTCGCAGGGCCAACAGCGGACAACCGCCCTGTCATTGAAATTAGCTGAAATCGAGCTGATCAAACAGGAAGTGGGAGAGCCTCCGGTTTTATTGCTGGACGATGTGTTATCGGAATTGGATGATTACCGCCAGTCCCATTTGCTGAATACGATACGCGGTTCGGTCCAAACCTTTGTGACTACGACCAGTGTAGACGGCATCCAGCATGAAACGATTAAAAGTGCACGCCTCTTTGAAGTAACAAAAGGCACTGTTAAAGAGTAGACAGGCAGTTGGACTAAATCCGAATAGCTGAAAGTCGGGCCGTCATCAGGCATGTAATGTAAATGGCGGCGTTTTTGTGCGGTCAGCGATGTTAATCGGAGGAGCAGATAATAGTAGTTATGGCTTGCCACGGGAAATAGAAATGTTGTAGGAAGAGCAGGTGAATGGAATGGCTATGGAAGAAAACGAACTTCAGCAATCATATGGCGCCAATCAAATCCAGGTGTTGGAAGGATTGGAAGCTGTCCGTAAAAGACCAGGTATGTATATCGGTTCGACAGGCTCAAGAGGCCTTCACCATTTAGTGTGGGAAATCGTAGATAACAGTATCGATGAAGCGCTTGCCGGTCATTGTGACCAGATTAAAGTAACAATCGAAAAAGACAACTGGATCCGCGTCGAAGATAATGGCCGTGGAATCCCTGTTGATATGCAGGAAAAAATGGGACGTCCAGCTGTCGAAGTCATCATGACCGTGCTTCACGCCGGAGGTAAATTCGGCGGTGGCGGATATAAAGTATCCGGAGGCCTGCACGGAGTTGGAGCTTCAGTTGTAAACGCTTTGTCAGAAGTTACAGAGGTATTTGTAAACCGCGATTCCAAGCGCCATTATATTAAATTTGAGCGCGGAGCGGTGACGGAAGAATTGAATGTCATCGGTGAATCCGACCATACAGGGACAACTATCCGCTTTAAAGCAGACGGCGACATCTTTAAGGAAACGACTGTTTATGAATATGATATCCTTGACCACCGCCTGCGCGAGCTTGCTTATTTGAACCGTGGTTTGAAAATCGTGGTTGCTGATGAGCGCGAAGGCGAAGAAAAAGAGAAAGTTTATCATTTCGAGGGTGGCATCAAGTCCTACGTCGAACATTTAAATAAAACAAAAGATGCAATCCACGAAGAAGCGATTTTTGTGGAAGCTGAAAAAGAAGGTATCACTGTAGAAGTTGCTATGCAATATAATGCGGGCTATGCAGCCAATATTTTCTCTTTTGCCAATAATATCAATACACATGAAGGCGGCACGCACGAATCCGGCTTTAAGACTGCCTTGACACGGGTCATTAATGATTACGGCCGCAAAAACGGCATGCTCAAAGATGCCGATCCGAATTTAACAGGCGATGATGTTCGTGAAGGTTTGACGGCAATCATCTCCATTAAACACCCGGATCCTCAATTCGAGGGGCAGACGAAAACAAAACTGGGGAATACGGAAGTCAGCACAATCGTCAATAACCTGTTTTCCGGTGGATTTGAACGGTTTATGCTTGAAAATCCTGCAACGGCGCGCAAAATCGTCGAAAAAGGGATCATGGCTTCCCACGCCCGTATGGCTGCTAAAAAAGCGCGTGAATTTACACGCCGCAAATCGGTCCTTGAAGTTTCAAGTTTGCCGGGGAAACTGGCGGATTGCTCTTCCCGTGATCCGAAAATCAGTGAAATCTATATCGTTGAGGGTGACTCAGCTGGAGGATCTGCTAAATCAGGCCGAGATCGCCATTTCCAGGCGATTCTGCCGTTGCGCGGTAAAATCCTTAACGTTGAAAAAGCCCGTCTCGACAAAATATTGTCAAATGCAGAGATTCGTAACATTATCACTGCTCTAGGAACAGGAATCGGAGAAGAATTCAATCTTCAAAAAGCCCGTTACCATAAAGTAGTCATCATGACGGATGCCGATGTTGATGGCGCTCATATCCGCACTCTATTGTTAACGTTCTTTTTCCGTTATATGCGTCCGTTGATCGAAGCCGGCTATATTTATATCGCACAGCCGCCTTTATTCCAGATCAAACAAGGCAAGCATGTTGAATATGTTTATACGGATGCCCAATTGAAGGAAGCGCTGGCGAATCTTTCGAGCAATCCTAAACCAAATATCCAACGTTATAAAGGACTTGGCGAGATGAATGCCACACAGCTTTGGGATACGACAATGGATCCGGATGTCCGGACTTTGCTTCAGGTAACATTGAATGATGCCATGACGGCAGACGAGACATTCCATATTCTTATGGGGGACGACGTGGAACCGCGCCGTAATTTCATAGAAGAAAATGCTCGTTATGTTAAAAACTTGGATGTTTAAGGTGATACAGGTGAGAGGAGGCTGCGGAAATGGCGGAAAGGCCTAGCAGTGGAGTAGAAGAAATAAATATAAGCACGGAGATGCGTACGTCGTTTTTGGATTATGCGATGAGTGTAATCGTATCCCGCGCCTTGCCGGATGTTCGTGACGGATTGAAACCGGTCCATCGACGCATCCTATATGCAATGCACGATCTCGGAATCACTTCCGATAAAGCCTATAAAAAATCCGCGCGTATCGTTGGGGATGTAATCGGTAAATACCACCCCCACGGTGACAGCGCGGTTTACGAAACAATGGTTCGTATGGCGCAGGATTTCAGTTACCGCTATATGCTGGTTGACGGACACGGAAACTTCGGTTCTGTCGACGGCGATGCAGCAGCTGCAATGCGTTATACCGAGTCAAGAATGTCCAAAATCGCAATGGAATTATTACGTGATCTGAACAAGAATACAATTGATTACAGAGAGAACTACGATGGACAGGAAAAGGAACCAGTCGTCCTCCCAGCGCGTTTTCCGAATTTATTGGTCAACGGAACTTCGGGTATTGCGGTTGGTATGGCTACAAATATTCCGCCGCATAATCTGGGTGAAACCATCGACGCTGTTTTGGCGTTGGCGGAAAACCCGGCCATCACTACAGAAGAATTGCTTGAATACGTTCCAGGCCCTGATTTCCCGACTGGCGGGATTATCCTGGGCCGGAGCGGGATCCGTCGTGCTTATGAAACAGGAAAAGGCTCTGTCCTCATTCGTTCAGTAGTAGAAATTGAGACGAAACCGAATGGCCGTGAGACAATTCTGATCCATGAATTGCCTTACCAAGTCAATAAAGCGCGTCTAATCGAAAAAATTGCCGAATTGGTGCGCGATAAGAAAATCGATGGCATCACAGATCTTCGCGATGAATCAGACCGTAACGGTATGCGTGTTGTCATTGAAGTCCGACGCGATGCAAGTGCCAATGTTCTATTGAATAATTTGTATAAACAGACAGCAATGCAAACGAGCTTCGGCATCAATATGCTGGCTTTAGTAGATGGCCATCCGAAAGTTCTTAGCTTGCGAGATGTATTATTCCATTACTTAGAGCACCAGAAAGTCGTCATCCGCCGCCGCACTCAGTTTGATTTGCAAAAAGCGGAAGACCGTGCACATATTCTGGAAGGATTGCGTATAGCATTGGATCATATCGATGCAATTATTGCATTGATCCGTGGATCGCAGACAACAGAAGAAGCCCGTAACGGCTTAATGAACGACTTTAATCTTTCTGAGCGCCAATCACAGGCTATTCTCGATATGCGCCTCCAGCGCCTGACTGGTCTGGAACGCGATAAAATCGAAGATGAATATCTTGCATTGGTAAAAACAATCGAAGAGCTGCGCGAAATTCTGGCGAACGAGTACCGGATCATTGAAATTATCCGTGAAGAAATGACAGAAATCAAAGAGCGCTTCGGTGATGAAAGAAGAACCGAAATCACTACAGGCGGTACTGAAATGTTCGAGGATGAAGACTTGATTCCACGTGAAGATTCAGTTCTTACACTGACTCATAACGGCTATATCAAGCGTTTACCTGCAAACACGTACCGCAGCCAAAAACGTGGAGGTCGTGGGGTTCAGGGAATGGGTACAAACGAGGACGATTTTGTAGAACACCTTCTATATACCTCTACCCATGACACGATCCTGTTCTTTACAAACAAAGGGAAAGTCTATCGCAAAAAAGGCTATCAGATTCCTGAATACGGCCGTACTGCAAAAGGCTTGCCGTTAGTTAATCTGCTCGAAATCGGCAAAGACGAAAAAGTCACCGCTGTGATTCGTGTAGAAGAATTCAAGGAAGATGCCTTCTTCTTCTTTACAACACGAGACGGAATCAGCAAGCGGACTCCAGTAACCAATTACGCCAATATCCGCCAAAATGGTTTGATTGCCATCGGTCTTCGAGAAGAAGATGAACTGATTTCAGTCAAACTTACTGATGGAACAAAAGAAATGGTTATCGGCACACGCAATGGAGCATTGATCCGTTTCCCTGAAACTGATATCAGAAGTATGGGCCGTACGGCAAGCGGAGTCCGTGGCATCCGTCTCCGTGAAGGCGATAAAGTCGTCGGTATGGAAATATTGGATCCTGAAGATAATGTGCTGGTCATTACAGAAAATGGCTACGGCAAACAAACGAAGGAATCCGAATACCGCGTTCAGTCCCGTGGAGGAATGGGAATCAAAACGTGCCAGATCACCGATAAGAATGGACCGCTTGTTGCAGTCCGGACTGTTAACGGCACAGAAGATATCATGCTGATTACGATCAATGGCGTGCTGATCCGAATGGACGTTAATGATATTTCTACAACTGGCAGAAGTACACAAGGCGTTCGCTTGATCCGTTTAAGCGAGGATGAAATTGTGGCGACAGTTGCTAAAGTGAAGAAAGATATCGATTTGCCGGAAACAGATGAAGATGGCAGCGATGAACTTCTTATAGAAGAAAGTGCCGGAGCAGACGTTTACGCGGAAGATGAAATTGTAGCGGACGATGTTGAAGACGGCGTTGAAGAAGTACCAGAAGAAGACGAGGAATAAATTTCAAGGACCTGCAGAAAAATTCTGCGGGTTCTTTTTTTGGCGTTTTTTATTGACGCAATTATTTTGCAATTAAGCGGAAAAATAATCTCTGAAAACAAATCATCCAAATCAGAAGTTTTTTTAGGTTTTGTGTTGACGCAGTTGAGCTGGCGTGGTATATTAATCAAGTCGCCAATGAGCGCGACGTTATAATTTGAACCTTGAAAACTGAACAGCAAAACGTCAACGAAAGACGTCACGAGCGCCTGGGCGCGAGAACGGCTTTTGCGATGGTCGCCTTCGGGCGATCGGAGCACAGCCTTCGAGCTTCTTGGGTTCGTGACTTAATTACTGATCAGCACTTGTGCAGATCAAAGCGAATCGTGCGTCCTTCGGGACGGCGATGCGCCAGCAAGTATTTGAGCAATCAACTACTCTATAATGGAGAGTTTGATCCTGGCTCAGGACGAACGCTGGCGGCGTGCCTAATACATGCAAGTCGAGCGGAGAATTTGGAGCTTGCTCCAAATTCTTAGCGGCGGACGGGTGAGTAACACGTGGGCAACCTGCCCTGCAGATCGGGATAACTCCGGGAAACCGGTGCTAATACCGAATAGTTTGGGGCCTCTCCTGAGGCCCCACGGAAAGACGGTTTCGGCTGTCACTGCAGGATGGGCCCGCGGCGCATTAGCTAGTTGGTGGGGTAATGGCCCACCAAGGCGACGATGCGTAGCCGACCTGAGAGGGTGATCGGCCACACTGGGACTGAGACACGGCCCAGACTCCTACGGGAGGCAGCAGTAGGGAATCTTCCGCAATGGACGAAAGTCTGACGGAGCAACGCCGCGTGAGTGACGAAGGTTTTCGGATCGTAAAACTCTGTTGTGAGGGAAGAACAAGTACCAAGTAACTACTGGTACCTTGACGGTACCTCACCAGAAAGCCACGGCTAACTACGTGCCAGCAGCCGCGGTAATACGTAGGTGGCAAGCGTTGTCCGGAATTATTGGGCGTAAAGCGCGCGCAGGCGGTCCCTTAAGTCTGATGTGAAAGCCCACGGCTCAACCGTGGAGGGTCATTGGAAACTGGGGGACTTGAGTGCAGAAGAGGAAAGTGGAATTCCATGTGTAGCGGTGAAATGCGTAGAGATGTGGAGGAACACCAGTGGCGAAGGCGACTTTCTGGTCTGTAACTGACGCTGAGGCGCGAAAGCGTGGGGAGCAAACAGGATTAGATACCCTGGTAGTCCACGCCGTAAACGATGAGTGCTAAGTGTTAGGGGGTTTCCGCCCCTTAGTGCTGCAGCTAACGCATTAAGCACTCCGCCTGGGGAGTACGGCCGCAAGGCTGAAACTCAAAGGAATTGACGGGGGCCCGCACAAGCGGTGGAGCATGTGGTTTAATTCGAAGCAACGCGAAGAACCTTACCAGGTCTTGACATCCCGCTGACCGCCTAGGAGACTAGGCTTTCCCTTCGGGGACAGCGGTGACAGGTGGTGCATGGTTGTCGTCAGCTCGTGTCGTGAGATGTTGGGTTAAGTCCCGCAACGAGCGCAACCCTTGATCTTAGTTGCCAGCATTCAGTTGGGCACTCTAAGGTGACTGCCGGTGACAAACCGGAGGAAGGTGGGGATGACGTCAAATCATCATGCCCCTTATGACCTGGGCTACACACGTGCTACAATGGACGGTACAAAGGGCAGCCAACCCGCGAGGGGGAGCCAATCCCAGAAAACCGTTCTCAGTTCGGATTGCAGGCTGCAACTCGCCTGCATGAAGCCGGAATCGCTAGTAATCGTGGATCAGCATGCCACGGTGAATACGTTCCCGGGCCTTGTACACACCGCCCGTCACACCACGAGAGTTTGTAACACCCGAAGTCGGTGAGGTAACCACTTGTGGAGCCAGCCGCCGAAGGTGGGACAGATGATTGGGGTGAAGTCGTAACAAGGTAGCCGTATCGGAAGGTGCGGCTGGATCACCTCCTTTCTAAGGA
>NZ_QLZR01000010.1 GCF_003289955.1 Planococcus halotolerans
TGCATTCACTGGCCTGATTCTCCGCAACTCGTGGCTCAAAACTCCACACAAGTGGCTTTTTCATTCCGCAATACTCAGCCGGCCTTCATTTTGATCTTTGCTGCTGACGCGTATGTAGCCAAATTTGCGATGTTCCATAATTCACCTCTATAAACGATTGTTTTCTCTCATTATACCTGAAAACCGTTCGTAAAAGTGTGTGCAATTTCGCGAACGTTCGTAAAGTCATTTGATACATTTACGAACGCTCTTTTCGGCCATTTTTAGTCTTTTTCAAAGCGTTCGTAAAAGTGTACTTTTACGAACGCTTTTATTTCCAGAATTATCTAGCTATTATTTTAAATTCTAAGTATATTTAATTTAAGAGTTTTATTTGGGAAAGACGAAAAATTGAGTGTGCCTTAAGTACAGTTAGTTACATTCACTTAGAAAAATAGGAAGTGATAATAACGTGGAAATTGAACAAACATTAAAAGAAACACTATTGCGGTTGAAAGTTATGAACAATGAAGAGTTGAAGTTTGAAGTGAGCCAATCTGAAACCCGGTTAATTTCATCTCTTTTGAAGCATATTGGAACAACGGACCCAGAACTTAGAGACCAATTAATTTACAGTATGTTTATCAGGTTGATTGCGGAAAACATGTTAAACCCTCTGACTCTACAATCCATTCTTGAGACTTGCTTGGACAACAACCATCTGTTTTATCGAGTCGGAGAAATAGCATCAGATTCCGTGTTTACGCGCTCTTTTTCTTCTTTAGTGATTGCAGCTATATTGGAGAACGACAAAAATAAAAGGTATCTTTCAAAAAGCACACTTAACGGGGTCTTCGAGAAGATTCAGGATTACTTAAATTCTGAACAAGATACAAGGGGCTATGTAGAAGGAAAAGGATGGGCTCACAGTATAGCCCATGGTGCAGATATGCTGACATCAGTAGTGAGACATCCGATTTTCACAATCGAAGAATCGAAAGTCGCCTTAAACTCCGTAGAGAAATGTTTATTCAAAAAGGGAATCTATACTGATGACGAGGATGAAAGGCTGATTTTTGTCATCGATGCTCTTCTTGATAAAAAATTAGCGGAAACAGATTTAAAGATATGGATTCTACATATTTTCGGTAAACTAGAAATCATTTTTCAGAATGAAGAATATTCCTTACTCTTTTTTCAACGAAAAACAAACATAACTAATTTTATGAAAACCTTATACTTTCGTTTAGGATTCAAAAATAGTGGCTCTCATGTAAGAGGCTGTATTGAAGATAATCTAAAAATCTGGCATGACAAAGTGTATACAAGCGCAACAGATTAACTAGGGTTTTATTTTAGGATCTATTTAAGATTGGTATAGCAAAGGATTTAGCTATTATTTAATATGCAATTTTCTTAAAGATTTTAGTTTACATATCAAGAGGTTATCGGAAGTAAAATGAATGGAAGAGTCGCTTACAAGAGCTGACTCTTTTTTCATGAGCATATCTTTGCCGAAATCCAGTTATCTAAAGTAAAAGTGCGATGTTTTGCTTATGATAAGATTAGGGTTAGTGTGTTGTTTCACAAAGATTCGAATATATTTGATACATAAGCAAAAAAATCTATTTTTTGTTCACCTTTCCTTAGGAAGAACGTTTTAAAGAGGGGAGGTCGGTGAATGGGCGATACATTGATGGACCAAAAATTATATGACTACTTAAAAATCGTCAAGAATTATTTGATGAAGATGGGGGCCTCCAAAGAAGATGCTGAAGATATCGTTCAGGACACCGCCTATAAATTCATTCTCTACATTGATTCTATCAGCCACAAAAACGTAGAAGGCTGGTTATTTCGTGTAGCAGTTAATGGATATTATGATTTGTACCGGAAGCGATCGAGAAGACAGGCGATTGCCTTAAAATTCAATTTCCAGCAATTGTTTGAGGAATTTACTCCCGAAGAAGCTGTTTTGCAGAATGAACGAAAGGAAGATGTGGACATGGTCTTGAAGAAGCTGAAACCGAAGCATCAGCAACTGCTGCTGCTAAAATACAGTTTAGACCTGGCCATCCGAGATATTGCAGAGCTTTATGAGATGAAGGAAGACTCGGTGAAAACGACATTATACCGGGCACGCAAGGAATTTGTTCAAGAGTACAGGAGGCAAGGGTATGAGTGAAAATAATGATTTGTTCACAAGGGACAATGATTTTTCCAAACTGGTGAAAAAGGCACGAAGGAGATCGCTCATCAAGAATATCGTGATTTCCCTTTTTGTCAGCTTGCTATTGTTTGCCGGTCTTTTTTGGCTGGGGACTTTTTTGATGTATAAGAAAATGGACAAAGAGATCAGCTATGATTATGCAATCCAATCTATACAAGGGGCTAACGTACAGAACATGGGGTCGTTGTATAACTACACGCCATTTACAGCTTCTGTCACGACTGAAACCAAAAAATTCATATCAGGTGTACCTGTTCCTTGGGAAAACCACGAAAAAGTTTTTTCTGTTTTTGGATCTTCGCGGAACATTCAATCTAATTTTGTTACTGGAACAGGAAGTATTGAGGACGAAAGAATCCCTGTTTACTTTCAAGGAGAACGGGTGATTGAATTTTATACTCCAAATGGAAACTACGAATTTCTTCCAGATGATAGATCCCTGTTAAATAAAATCAACGAAAATAAAGTGGTCGAAATGGCGTTTTCTTTTGATGCTGCATACAGTATAGAGGAAGTGGAGAACAGATTTTCTAATCAGTTAAACTGGTACTGGGTGGATACAGGCTTTACAGAATTGCAAACCGAAGAGCTAGAGCCGATTTTCGGAAATAATGCCCACGGTTTCCTTACAAATCAAGATTCTGTAGAGTCAGCAAATAGGTTTATTCAACAAATCAAGTGGCTGCAGGAAGAACAAGGGGATTTTCAGGAGGAAGCCAATCACTTTTATGAAACGATGACTAAAAACGGACAAACCGATCTGGAACCGGAAAACTTAGAGATAATTGGAGTTGTTGTTACTGGAACTCCAGAAGAATTAAAACGATTCAATGATACACAGATGATACGAGTTGCTGTTCTCGGAGTTACTGCAGATGAATATTAAATTCTGAAAAGAGCTGAATGTTCAGCTCTTTTTTTGTTTACTTTTTTAAAGCTGAGGCGTTTAAAGAAGAAAGGAGGTTAAAAATGGAGAGAGAAACCGATTTTCCTATCCAACGTGATCGATTTAATAGTTTGATTAAGCGAGCAAAACAAAGAGCTCTTTTAAAAAGCATTGTAGTTTCGTTAGGTACGAGTCTAATTTTTCATTGGGTTATTCATCGGAAATTTCTTTGAGTTTTAACATAACCAGAAGTAGAAAGGGTGGAAATAATGGTAAAGACAAAAGTTGGAATGGTAGTTGGTAGTATTATAGGAGTATTTATTCTTGTATATGGAACAGCATTTTTGTTCCATCTGCTTTTTGGCGGATATATGTTGGAAGGTGGGTTGGCGAACCTAAATTACGGAGTTTTAGCTTTATTATGTGCAGTTCCTTTTGTCTTGAAAGCGCTGATAGGACGAAGTAATCGTTCAACGGGTTATGCAATTTTAATGAGCGCTGCTTTATTCTCCGTTTTATTCGTTCTTGTTCATTTGGTAGTGGTGCTTTCGGCTGAAGGGATGCAGGACGATGCTGTTACAAGAATACTGGCAGTTTTCCCATTAAGTGCATTACTCCTGGTAGTAACCCTGCACTTTACAACAAGAAAGGAAAACATCTCTTGAACGGGAAAGGTTTAGTATATTTAATAAGCTTACCTATCTTGAGGTTATCGGAATATAGGAACGAGAAACCACTACTTTTTTTTCTGATTTTCTATCTGTAGGTAATTTCGTAATGAAATTCTAATTAATAAAAAATAGAAAAATATGGTATATTGATAATGGTGGAATTTGGAATCTGATAATATAAGTTCATCAAAGCAAACGCGAGGTAATTTGGCTTTTAATTAGACACTGGAGGATGAGGTTTTGGAACAGATAAAAAAGTTAGTAACGGAAGCTGATTGGTTTTCTGCGTTTAATGTTTTAAAAGAGCTGCGTACAGACTTAACGGAAGAGAGTTACTTGTCGATATTAACTGAAATGCAAAGTGACGGATATGAAATGTACGCTATGTATAATAATGAAAAAATAGTAGCCGTTATAGGGTTTAGTTGGCGTATAAATTTTTATAATAAGCGACACATCTATGTATACGATCTTGTTACCGCAAAAGAGGAAAGATCCAAAGGCTACGGAGAAACCCTATTGTCTTACGTTGAAAAGTTAGCTATTGAAGGTGAAGCAAATTATATCGCGTTAGAATCAGGAATTCAACGCATAGAAGCTCATCGATTCTACGAAGAGAAGTTGAATTTTGACAAATTTTGTTTTTCGTTTCGAAAAGAAATATGAATTTTGAAAGCACGAAAACAAACTGGAATACGAGAAGTAAGAAAGAAGGAGCCAGATTGGTTCTTTTTTAGGTGAACTTTTATAACTGCTTGAATTTAATTTCCTGGGAAAGTGACTAATGTGATTACTAAAGGCAAAATTAAAAGAAGTATTATCTTATAGGGCTGTTAAGAGAACACTAATAATTTATCCATTAATTTCATTTTTGGGGTAGGGAAACTGCATTTTACAACAAGGAATGGATAAAAATAAACTGTAAGATATTAAACATGTTTACATATGAGTGATTATCAGAAGCTTTTCAAATATAGAAGAGAAAAAGGTGATTAATACTTGAGTGAAGAGTGTAAAGCTATATCGGCGCACTACCTAGATAGAATGAGAAGGATGGAGACTCATTATAGTGATTGGTCTTTTTGAATTCCTAAACTTCTATTCTCTTCACAAAGTTATATTTTACAAATGCTCTAAAGTAGAGGAAACTATTTACATTAAAGTTTAGATAACAAATAAATCAATTTTAAATTTATATGGTGATTTTGCAGAACTTTAGAAGTTAAAAATATTGGCCACATCATTTCCGAAAGTTCCCCTCTTACCGCTATGAATGATCTAAATGGCTCCTTCTTACGTTTAGTTGAAAAGAACGAATGGAAGGGGAACGCGTCATGAATAAAAAAGTAGGTTTATTACTGGCAGGGGCTGCATTGATTTTAGCAGCTTGTGGAGACGATGGAATGCAAACAAGTGAAGAACAAAATGACGTTGCCGAAGAAACAGAAGTTGTAGAACAAGAGAAGAGCAACGAACAAGCAGCCAGTGAAGAAGCGGAAACAGAAGAAACAGAAGAGAGTAGCGAAACGCAGAAGGAGGGAGAAGCACCTGAAGCCATAAGCGGAAAAGCTTCTGAACTTTTGTCAAAAGGTGAAAAGACCAGCTTTGTGTTCAATCAAATAGGAGAGTTTTCCATCTTTTGTGAACCCCACCCGGTCATGAAAATGACTGTCGTGGTGGAAGAAGGAGCTGAACTGTCCGGAGAAGTGGAACTGGATATTGCCGATTATGAATTTAGTGAAGAGACAATCGTCGTTGCACCGGGTACGATTATTACCTGGACCAATCTAGACGGGGCTCAACACAATGTGGCTTTTAAATAGAAGATTACTTTCTAGCGTACTGGGCGTTAATCCGGTAAAAGTTAAAACGAATACAGCCAGTCAGCCAACGTCAAGCGGACAGCGCAATCTTAACCTCGAATGATGGCCACTTTTGCCAGTGTTACATTCGGGGTTTATAGTTTTGTTCTCAAGTATGCACCACTTTGTGAAAGAAGTTGCGTCTATTGGTGATGAAATTCCAAAACGCCTTCCTTTCTAGTTGAGCTTACGTTTTTGACGAAAAAAAGAAAGAGCCGGTGTTTCGCTCTTTCTAAAGAATGGCAGAAGGTTGGAAATGTGTGGGACCGACCAAAAACATTTCTCAATTCATTGATGTCGTGTCAATCAATGCTGCTTCTATAATGTAGCGATCAGGTGCTGAACCGATGAAGTTGAAGGGGTAGCACGTTGTGAGCGTCAGTGTCGGTTGCGTTTTCTCGACGATTACGGAGCGATCCTCCGCATCTGTTATCCAGGTTTTCTTGATTTCATATTCGTACTGGATGTTTTCAAATTGGACATACATGCGGGCGCCCTGTTCCAATTCCCCGAGCCCCCGGAATACCGTGTCCCGGTGACCGGATAGCACCGTGTGCCTTAGGCCATCTGGTGGAGTGGTGAAGTTTCCAGGATGATACCCCACCCCTTGCATAAGTGTTTCCTCGTCCGTTCCCCAATAGACGGGGTATTTCATATCCAGGTCCGGAATCAGCAACCAGCCGATCTCAGCTCCCTTTTCATATTCTGCATAATCACGTGGAATCGGTTCTTCCATCTTTTTAGCAGCTGTGGACGATGGAATTACCTCTTGGGAAGAAGTTAATGCCGGTTCGTTGCCGTTGCCGGGTTGTGTAAGCGCCTCGGTGGTTTTCTGACCCGTCTTTTCGTTTTCGACATTTGCAATAATATCATTTTTCCCGATGGCTTCCTGACTGAAAAAAATACCGGACATCCACAAATAGCCGTTCCAGACGGCGAAAAGTAATCCCGTTAGGATCAGTATCGAAGCCATCTTTCTTCGCATGATCTGCCACTCCTTCAGAAACCCGTAGTATAGATGCCCATTCCCGTTTTAGCCGTTTTCTAACCGTTGAAAGAGGAGGCTGGTATTCTTTATGGTTAAATATATTCAATATTCAGATAAATATGTCTAACATATATGGAGGCAGGGTAGTTGGAAGGTATCACCTGTTTGGTGAAATAGGGTAAAAGGAGAGGAACAAATGAAAAAGTTCTTGGTTTTACTGCTGGCCTCGCTGCTGGCAGCCGCAGGATTTGCTGCCGCCGTTTCCGCCGCTCATGAAGGATTGGAATTCCATGTGAGTTTGAGTTCGGATCAGGAAGTCCCTGCAGTCACCAGTGAAGCAACGGGTGAAGCACATTTCATGGTCAGTGAAGACGGAGAGTCAATCGATTACACAGTCAGTGCTAACGAACTGTATGCTACATTGGCTGGACATCTTCATAGCGGCGCAGCTGGTGAAAACGGTCCGGTGGAGTTGTTTTTGTTTGAGAACGAAGAACCAATGGATTACAACGGAGAAATAGCGTCAGGAACGTTAACGGCAGATGATCTGGTCGGAGATATGACGTGGCAGGAGTTTTCGATGGCGCTTGTAGCCGGTGAAATTTATGTGAATCTGCATACGGAAGAATATCCGGATGGTGAACTTCGGGGTCAGCTGATGGCAGATGCTGCAGAGGGCGATGAAATGGCAGACACCGCTTCAAATGGTCCGATTTACACCATGATCGGTTTGCTCGCAGTGCTGATGGGCGGAGTAATGCTTATTGGACGCCGCAAGGGAACCACAATTTAAAAAGCCTCTCCAAAAAGCTGAAGTCCTGTTACGACTGATAACAGTAGTTCAGCTTTTTTATTTTGTTTGAAAACTTACATAACAAAAAGGGACTACTATCTTTTTAGGTTTTAGTTAAGGAGAGTATATGTTAAAAGTCTTTACAAATTGTTTTATCTACTTGTATTAGTTATCCTTTCAACTGATTAAAATAGTCACGAAATTTAATTACCTGAAATTTCTTCTAGTGTACAGGTTAATAATGTCTAAATATTTTGATAATTTAGACTTTTAAGGTTTACTTAAATTATGATAGGGAAAAGGGGGTGTGTATCATTTTTTTGCTTAAAAACAAGGTGCCTATTTCACATAGTGAACCAGGTAAATACTTAAATCTAATAAATGGAGGTGCAATAAAAGTAAGGATATGCAAGGATTTTGGGGAATTAATAGATTTCAGGTAAACATTTTCTAATTGAACTTTCCTTGTTGAGTTCAGCTAAGCTCCTTTTCAAAAAAGAAATAGAGCACATTAATCTATTGTTTCTTCAGTCTTTTACTAAAATTAAAAGGAGTGTTGGGAAATATGAATTTGAAACGAATCTTTGCTTTATGTATGGTGTTATTGCTATTAGTTCCGTCTTTTGCATTAGCTGATAGCCATGCACCGAAAGAAGGACCTTCCATTTCCACACCAGCCGCTGAATTAAGAGCGACACTCAGCCAGCTGTTAGCCAGTCACTTTGAGTTCCAGACATTGGTCGCAATAAAAGAATTCGAAGGCGCTGAAGACGCTGAAGCGGTAGAAAAACAACTTGATCAAAATGCAGCAGCACTTGCTGATGCAGTCGGATCTGTATACGGAGAAGAAGGCGCACAACAATTTGCTGAAATCTTTTCTTCTCAATATGATAATACTGCAGGATTAGCTGAAGCTGTGAAAAGCGGAGATGAAGCACAAATAGAAGAAATCAAAAAACAATTGCTTGAAGAATTCCCTGCTGAATTGGGCGGTTTTCTAAGCACGGCTACAGGTGGTGCTTTGCCAGCGGAAGCTGCAGAAGAAGTGCTTCGCGCGCATGAACAATATGTACTTGATGTATTTTTCAGCTATACGGATGGAGATTTCGATGCTGCTTATGAGTCTTTCAATGAAGGCTACAAGCAAATGTATGCGGTTGGTGCTGCATTGGCACAAGCCATCGTTACACAAATGCCCGACAAATTTGAACATACAGAAGCAATTACACCGGCTTCTGATTTAGAAGCAACACTTAACCAGCTTCTGGGACTTCACCTGGACTATCAAGTGCTGACAGCCATCAAGCAATTTGAAGGCGCTGAAGATGCTGAAGCTGTAGAAAAGCAACTTAACCAAAACGCGGAAGAGGTTGCTGCTGCGGTCGGATCTATTTATGGAGAAGAAGCGGCACAGCAATTTGACGCTATTTTTGCTGGACAATATGAAGACACTGAAGGATTTGCTCTTGCTGTGAAAAGTGGAGATGAGGCGCAAATAGAAGCAACGAAACAAGTCTTACTTCAGGAATTCCCTGCTGAATTGGGTGGTTTTCTAAGCACAGCAACTGGGGGCGCTCTTCCTGCTGATGTTGCAGAAGAAGCGATTCGCGCGCATGAACAAGATGTCATTGATATCTTCATGAGCTACACTGAAGGCGACTTTGATACTGCTTATGAAAGATTTAATACAGCCGAAGACAATATCAATGTAGTCGGCACAGCTTTAGCCGGTGCCATTGTTACACAAATGCCGGATAAATTTGCTGCCACACCAGGAATGCCGGAAACAGGTATGGGCGGAATGGCGGATTCAGGAAATATGAACTGGATTTTGTACACTTTCCCATTACTGGCGCTTGCAGGAGCTCTAGTATTCACTAGAAGAAAAGCGTTGCAAGAATAAGATCATGATTAAAGGGAGAAGAAATTCTTCCTTTAATTTTTTATGAAAGGAGCGATTGCAATGAACTCATTTATTAAAAAAGCTTTCCTCATATATATTCTCTTTCTTTTTACAACCCTCAGCGGCAGCCCGATTCAGGCGACCGATTCTTCGCAAACGGCAAATGACCTTGAGTTTTGGGAGATAAAAGAACGGTTCTCCCAAGAAATTGTTCAGGAGGAAGATACACTTGAAGAAGAGATTTTGAAAAAAACCTCTTCCATCAGTTCGCCTCCCCCTGCTGAGGAAAAAAGCACGGAAGAAAAGCAATTCGGCGTGACCCCTGCTTTGATTGAAATACCGGCAATCGATGCACAGGCAAAAGTGATTCCTGTTGGCCAGACGGCAGATGGCCACATGGAAGCACCGCAAAGCATCTATGAAATTGCGTGGTATGAACCTGGGATAAAACCTGGAGATACTGGCAATGCCGTTTTGGCCGGCCATGTAGACGGCCTTTCCGCGCCTGGAACTTTTTATAATCTAAAAAAATTAGAACCGGGAAATGAAATTCACATTACTGGAACAGATGGGACAAAACTTGTCTTTATAGTCCGGGATAAGAAATCCTATTCGCCTGAAGATGCACCGATCCAAGAGATATTCGGCGGCAGTTCGGAATCGCATTTAAACCTAATTACTTGTACCGGCGATTATAATAATAGTACTGGTGATTATGAGGAACGGTTGGTCATTTATACGGATTTGATTGAAAGTTAGAGCTAGCAGACTTCAATAGAGTCTGGAGGCACTGAAAAACAATATTAGTCTGGAAAATTCATCTATATAGATACCTCCTTATCAAAATAGTAGTTATACAAGAGCAAAATACAAAAGAGGAAAAGCAGTGCAACTCAGCACTGCTTTTCCTCTTATATCTATAATACTCTTTGCTACTTAATAGGCTGGATAGACCTTCTCTATAGTTTTGTTTGGAAAAGTGTACTTTTACGAACGCTTTCACTTTTCTTAACTAAATAGAGAAAATGCAAAAAAGATAAATGAATATAAAGGTCACAAACATTACATATGGAGACAGGCAAGCATAATTGTGATCATATTTTCCACTGAAATTTTAGGGTTTTACTAATGAACGACTATAAATTGTCAATATTATTAGGAATTTTTTATATTGTTTTAATTACTGTATGAGGCATGTATAGTGCGCTATGAATAGGTTGCGAGACAAAAAAACTGAGTAAAATTTAGTATGAACATTCAAATAAAATAATTAATATGTTTAGGATAAAAGTGTCAGGGAAAGTGAAAGAAGGCAGGATTATTACAATTGCGCTACATTAATATGAGATTTGTTACAGTTATAACCGGGATTTCCAAGGGTGTATTTTACTAATTTAAAAAATATGTCCAAAATGTGATCTAAACTTATCTCGCTTACGTAGTTGTAGTAGAACGATCGGAAAAAAGCAGGAACAAACAAAACTTAGGAGGAATTTTATTATGAATTGGAAAAATGCGAAGAGAACAGTGATTGCGGTCCCATTGAGCGCGGCATTACTGGCTACAGGAGCTGGAGCAGTTAGTGCATCTGGCGGGAACAACGCTGATGTACCCGAGAAAATGGCAGCACCGACAGTTGAAACACCAGCCGCACAATTGAGAGCGGATTTAAGCCAGCTATTATCCACGCACTTCATCTATCAATCAGAAGTGGC
Organism: Planococcus halotolerans; assembly: GCF_003289955.1. Taxonomy (GTDB): domain Bacteria; phylum Bacillota; class Bacilli; order Bacillales_A; family Planococcaceae; genus Planococcus; species Planococcus halotolerans. The sequence continues at coordinate 11,028 of NZ_QLZR01000010.1, forward strand.
ATTGCAGGCTTATCATAAAGCTGAAGAAGGCGGGCCGACTGGTGACGGACTTGAGCAAGCGCAGGCACAGCTTGAGGTGAACGGTGAACAACTTACGGCAGCAGTGAAATCCGTATACGGACAAGAAGCAGCTGATGCATTTGATAAAATCTTCGATACGCAATATGAAGACAGTGCAGGATACGGTACGGCTGTTGCAAACGGAAACGAAGAAGAAATTGCACAAGTCAAAGAAGATTTGTTGACAGTATTCCCGACAGACCTCGGGACTCTTTTAAGCCAGGCTACAGGTGGAAACCTGCCGAAGGATACAGCGATTTCAGTTCTTCAGGAACATGAAAAAGATGTTATGCAATTTCTTGATCACTCCATTGCAGGCGATTTCGAAGCAGCTTACGCAGAATTCAATGAAGGCTATGAGCGGATGTTCACAGTCGGCACAGCATTATCAAGTGCAATTGTGACACAAATGCCAGAGAAGTTTGAAAACACGAAAGCGGTAACACCAGCATCAGATTTAAGAGCCACTTTCAGCCAATTGCTTGGTGCTCACTTCTATTATCAAACAGCTACATCAGTAGAGGCGTATGAAGCTGCTAAAGGCGAAGGCGGAGAAGCATTTGAAGCTGTTAGCGAAATGCAGGAAGCGAATGCTGAACAGATGAAAGCGGCAGTGAAATCACTTTACGGCCAGGAAGCTGCTGACGCATTCAGCGAAATCTTCTCTACACAGTATGAAGACAGTGAAGCACTTGGAGAAGCAATTGCCAATGGCGATACGGAGAAAGTAAACGAAATTACCGATATGTTGCTGAATACTTTCGCTGTTGACTTAGGTACTTTACTGAGCGAAGCAACTGGCGGAGAACTGCCAAAAGAAACAGCAATCAGTGTTCTTCAGCAACATGAACAGAGCACGATTGACATCTTAAACAGCTATGCAGAAGGCGATTACGAAACGGTTTATAACACGTTTACTGAAGGTCATGCATTGATGTTCACAATCGGTCAAGCATTATCAGGAGCAATTGTTAATCAGAATCCTGAGAAATTCGCAGCTGCACCAGGAATGCCGGAAACAGGCATGGGCGGCATGGCGGATTCAGGAAATATGAACTGGATCTTGTTCACATTCCCATTATTGGCACTTGCAGGAGCTCTTGTATTCACAAGAAGAAAAGCATTACAAGAATAAACAAATAAAAAAGGGGAGATCTATTCTCCCCTTTTTTATCAATTTTATAATGATCCTGGACTTTCATAAGCAGAAAAATTTTGTCATTAACTCTGAATTGAAAATGAACTGAATTTGGAATAGGCATACTTTATTAGTATTTCTATTCGTGCTTCAGTAAAAAGTTCTTTTCGCATAGAGAGAATTGTACTTTTAGCAGATATGCTGTATGTATTTTTTTAGATAAGGAGTGAAAATTGTGAATTCAGTTATCAAAAAAGTCGGCCTTATTTATATTCTGTTTCTTTTTACAACGTTCAGTGGAAACCCAATCCAAGCAACCAACTCTTCACAAACGGCAACAGATCTTGAGTTTAAACAGATAGAACAACGCTTCAAACAGGAAATTGCGGTGCAGGAAAATTCGGTGAAAGAAGAAGTTTTGGAAAAAGTCTCTTCCTTGAGTTCAACTTTCGCTGGTGAAGATACAAGCCTAGAAGAAAAACAAGTCGGCGTGACGCCGGTTCAGATTGAAATCCCAGCAATTGATGAAAAAGCGGAAATCATAGAAGTCGGCCAAACGCCGGACGGGAATATGGCAGCGCCTGCCGACATCCATACGATTGGGTGGTATGAACCAGGAGTGAAACCTGGCCAGAAGGGCAACGCAGTGCTGGCCGGTCATGTAGACGGTTATAACAGCCCTGGGAGCTTTTATAATCTGAAAAAGCTGGAGCCTGGAGACGAAATCCATGTCATAGGAGAAGACGGCAAAGTATTGACTTTTATCGTACTGGATAAGCAATCCTATACACCGGAAGATGCTCCGTTGAATGAAATTTTTGGAGCCAGCTCAAAACCGAAGTTAAATCTGATTACATGCACCGGAACTTTTGATACTGACAGTGGTCATTACGAGGAACGATTGGTGGTTTATACAGAATTGGTGGAGAGTTAGTAATAGAGAATAGACCCAAAAAGTATAGGTATGAAGAAATTTAATTTCACTGGTATATTCTTTATAATTTTAGAAGGAATAGTTTGGCTCACTTAACTAAGTCAGGAGACAAAATTAAAGAGAATATAAAGTGTCCATCTAAATAAAAGCATAGGTAGTCTAGTTCTAAGTGGGTAAGTCCCACCTGTTGATTTCGCCTATTAAGTAAGGGTGAGGAAATGAACTGGGAACCAAGAACTTTCATAGGACTATCAAAGGAGAGAAGAACTTGAAACAAAACTATCGCATGATGTTGAATCAATCCGTTCTTTACCTTTTTATGATATCTAAAAATGTGTACATCGAAAACGAGGTATCTTACATTACGCTGTTTGTCAGGTTGAGTAGAGAACACAGACTATTGATTTCTGGAAAATGGAACATCGAAATTGAAACGGTTTGGGCTGAGATGGAAGACATACGGCAAGAACATGCACCTAATGAAGTGAAAAAACTGCCTAATTGTATGCGACAATATTATGTTTCAGAGAAAGTCTTTAATGGATTGCATGATCTCGCGAAAAACCAAACGAAAGACTTGCTTCTTATTACACCTCTTCATCATAATTTCTACCGGCAAAACTTTGATTTGTGCTAAGGGTGGTCCTAATCGCCATCTAAATGTCGATGTTCAATTAATGTATATTTGAAGTAAGAGATATATGGAAGTTCAACTATATATTTTCTAGCCTTCTGCAAGAGAACGTTAAGTGATTGGTGTGATTAGATTAAAAAAATATTTTCCAATATCCAGTTTACATATCCCGAATTATCGGTAGTTGTTTTGTTATACAAGCGGAGTTTATAAACATAAGAAGCAGAGAAGTTCAACAATGAACTGAACCCCAAATGAGGATCAATTTTTAAGGTGCCTGCCATTCAGGGTTCAGTCCCATTAAAATAAATTTACCTTTCTTATTTCTCTATAAAAGAATACTTTTATAAATAGTTAGAAATACTGGATATCTATTGAGAAGAAACTGATAAATATAGATAAAAAGTAAAATATGTAATATATTTTAAATTTATGGTTTTATTTGGTATAATTATATTGGTGTTATAAATGAAGATAAGTAAGAATAATCCGGAAAATGAGAGGATCTTATAAGATTTTACAATACATTAAAAGGAGTGACTTTTTGTTGAGTGATAGAATTATCGAATTGATTATCTCTGTTTTTGAAACTAACCCGGTTGTAATTTTGTTTATACTAATTTTTTCATGGATATTTATATGGTTAACCAAAGAAATTCGTATTCAGCTTGATAAAGAAAGAAATGATCAAGAAACTGAGGTGAAAACTTCTTTAGAAGTATTATGTCGAATTTTATCTGAAGGGGAGAAATATAGATCTCATAGGGATAAAGAAAATTTTTTCAGTGCCATTTACGCAGCTCTGCCATTTATAGATTATAGGTTTGCAAGAGAACTTCTTTCCGGAATCAATCAAGAAGAAACACCGGAAGAGCAAAGAATCTTGAATTTAACTGAACTTGTTCATAACAAAATACTTATTCTCACTCCAAATAACAAAGTGTTTTCTAATTCAATGTATTTATTTGAGGATGTAGAAAAGATGTTTTTTAGGATTTGGAATGTAATTAGACCTGCAATCTTATCTTTTTGTGTATTAATCTTCGCAATACTACTTTGGATGATTGCCTTTCCTTTAGAAAGCCAATTTTGGGCAGTTGTAAAACCGGCTTGTTTTACTTTGAGTGGTGTTTTATTAGTCTTTACTATTGATTTAATTAAAGATGGAAAAAGAATAAAGCTTATTTCAACAATTTTTGGATCAAGTTCGGTCTTGTCGCTAATAACAGTATTTAGTCCTGAAAAATATTCGTGGATTCCTTTAAGCTTGTTTATTATTTTGCTTTCTACGGCATTCTATATGGGAATAAAAGATAAAAAGAAAAATACATAAACTTATATATGAATTGAACCCCAAATGGAGGAAACTTTTATAAAGTTTCCTCCATTTGGGGTTCAATTCAATCCCGGCTCTTTTATTAGTCTTATTATAAAATTAATAGCAAAATTTCTTAAAGTTTTCCGTTATTCGCGCTTTTCCTTCAGTATTTGCTGTGCCCACTCTTGAAGCGACAAACCTCTTGTTGAAGCAAGCCCCAATAACTCTTCATAAACTTCTTCTTCAAATATCAATTGGACCGTCCGGTCACTGCGACTGAATATCCATTTGTCCTCTTCACTCGCCACTTTTCCAGACTGAATGTAGTTCCGCAAAATTCGTATCGCATCTTTTGCTACAAATTCATTCAGCGGATATTGCCCGTTCCGAATAGAGGCGACCAGTTGGCCGTTCCGGATTTCCGCATTGAAATTTTCCACCCCACAGACGGCATACAACGCATCCAGGATCCGGTAAAACGCTTTTTTGCCGGTCGGCACGAACAGGTCGGTGAACCCCTGCTGCGCTTCTTGCTTTTGTCGGTGAATCGCATAGCGCGGTTCCAGGTCATGGGACCGCAGGGCTTCCAGATAAGGCAGAAATTCATGGTCGTCCAGGAAAAAGCCCAATTCCCTCTGGTCGTTATATTTCAGGCGGACTGGCTGTTCCCCGGCCAACAGGAAGGACTGGTAAAGCGCCACGTCGGCAGCGGGTACGTAGAGGTGGTTCCGCTTGGAGCGAGTCGATTTCTGTTGCTTCAAGTAGTTGCCGATGGCCTGTTCCTGTTCGGGGGTGACGGCATAGCGCTGCTTCGCCGACTGAACGGTCAGGGGCACCGATTGGATGTCCAGATCCAGCGCTGATATGGCTTCCTTCACTTTTTGCGGATAGACGCCGAACGATTTGGCCACTTCGGTAATGGAGCGACCTGCCGCATTCAACTGGTCTTGTTTAGCCTTCAGTTGATCGACATCCTCTCGGACAAAGCGACTGGATCCGGACAGTTTATGCGGATCGTCCACTTTCCGGATCCACCCCTTGTTTGCGTAGCCATAGACGGTCGGGACACTACAGCCCAATACACGGGCCACTTCTGCGGCGCTGTAAGACGGCTGCATCACCCATTCACCCCGTACTTCCGAATGATCAGCGCCTGCAGGAACGTATGAAACAAATCATGATCCAACGAGCCGACCAAGTCGGAAAGGGACGTTTCGTAGTTCTGGCCGAACAGGTCCGCTGCGGCTCGTGCGATCTTCGCATAGCCGCCGCTGAAATCGACCTCATCGAACAGGTCGAACGAACGGAATCCGTCGCTGCTGAAGTAAGGTCCCATTTTTTCATACAGTTCATCGTCGCTGGTTAGAACGAAAAGAACCGCCTGGTACTCGGGACTGGTTTGCTGGTAACGCGTCAAGTCATTCAGCCGTTGAAAGAACAACGACCGGTGGGAGGCGGATAGAAACTGCGGGGACAGTACCGGTTTTTCCGGGTGTTTGCCGCTGCAATCTGATTGCGAATGGGACAAGAATTTTCCTCTTTTCTTAGGATTTATTTTTGAGTTTCTTCTATTATATAGTGCGTTTCTGACAGACCCATTTTTCGACCTGTATTCAGCGAGCGATTTCCTGCTGGTGCTGCGGGTTAGTTCAAACGAATCGGGTTCTTGTTTTGCTACTAGCCGTGAAATGTTTTTTCAGCCAATAGGCAGTTGTCCGAATTGCTAATACAGGTTTTCGCTGGGTGGATCCTCATGATGAAAAGACAAGTGAGATGTTCAATAACTCTACTTTCCATTTGTTCTTCCGTTGAATTTTCCTTCATCGATTTCGGGTGAGTATCTCCTTTTGTTTCCTTTTTGAAAATCTGTCTTTTTTGGACGGCTTTCAGTTTTTCGGATCTTCAGAAGGAAAAACGAAATGGGGTGAAGTGAATTGAATGATAAATTATCTATAATCATTATACTATATAAACTATAAATACAAATTAATTTTAATCAATTATAAAATAAAATGATAATAATTATTTAAAATAAACCTAAACAAAGGGACCATTTGTTTCATTACAATACTAAATAAGTTAAAATAAAGGAAAAAGATATTCTTTCCTTAGAAAAATAGAGGAAGAAAATGGAATGGAAGAAAAGAGGATAAAAATCATGGAATTGATCATAACTGGAAGTTTTGGGGAATTGCAGCTTTCGGAATTGTCGATGGGGGAGCTGCAGCAGAAAATCGATGCCGCGGAAAAGGGGAAGCAGAATCCGTTCAGTGAATTTAACGACGTGGAAATCCTCATGTGGTACATCCACGAACAAAAACATGCCGATGCCAAAAACGATCGATCGGACAGGACACGTCGGGAATACGAAAACGAGCTGCGGCTGTTCATCGAACACCTTCTGCAGCATGGAAACGAAATCGGGGTGGATATCGAGCACATTAAAGAAGGCTCCTTATTCAAGTCGCTCGAGCCTCGGCATTTGCGCCGGTACCAGGAATGGCTGGTTTCCAGCAGTCCCTATGTCCAAAAAGGGAAGGTCTACAGTCCGGCCACGATCGCCCGGAAAACGACGATTTTGAAATCGTTCTTTCAGTACCTGTACCGGGGGCTGTACATCCGGACGGATGTGGCCAGCGGTTTGCGCATCGCGACGGTACGGAAAGACGACCGACCGGATCGCGACCTGGGACCGGGGGATGTCGTCAAAGCGTTGCGGGCCTTCCGTAACATGGAGCACCACGTAATGTTCGGCATTGTCCTGGTGTTGTCGACCACTGGGCTGCGGAACGAGGAGTTCTGCAAATTGAAAGTGGGCGACGTCAAAAGTGACCGGATCCTGGGTGGCCATTATCTAGTGGTGACTGGCAAAGGGAATAAGAAACGGCAGATTCCGTTGAAAGAAAAAGTGCTCGAGAGCATCCGGCTGTTCCGGCAGGCACGAGGCTTACCGGTGCTTGCGGAAGCCGATCCGGCAGCACCGCTGTTTACAACCAACCGGGGGACCGCTTTTTCGCCATCCTATTTGATCAGCTACATGACGAAGGAATTCAAGAAAATTGAACGGGAACTGGAAGGCATCGATGTGAAGCTGACGCCGCATGTGTTCCGGCATGCGTTTGCGATTACGTCCAGACTTAATAAGGCGGATGCTTATGATATCATGCGGTCACTGGGACACGAGAAATTGGAGACGACACAGATTTACTTGGAGAAGGTCTTTGCGCGGGAGGGGCATGCGATTAACCAATGGGCTGAAGACGCATTGGATGAAATTTTATAACAAGGGGGATCGGTATAAAAAAGGCTTTTTTATCTGCGATTAAAATCACTGGTATAAAAGTAATTTCGTTTGGTTTATTAATAATTTTTTTGCCATCCTTAATCAGTCTAATTTTAAACATTCCTATAGGCAAATATACTATTGGCTCAGAAGATGCTTGGGTAGGATTTTGTGGAGGGTATATTGGTGGGATAGCCGGTGGTATCGTAGCATTTTATATAGCAAAACTTCAAATTGATGAAATGGGAAGAGGACAGAATAAAGTATTTACTGACAATTATTCTAGAAGCTATTTATAAATTGAAAACTACTTCGATAAAATAATGCCTATGTTAAATGAAGATAACTTTTTGGTAAAGAAAATGTATTTACATCTAAATAGCGAAACAAATGCTCAAAACACTGCTAGTTCATTTGATAGGAGAAGCTTCTTTAACGATATAGATATTTATCTAGCAGATCTGAAAGGAATAGCCGAAGAAATAAAGCATTTTCAAAATTTACTAAAAGAAATTCCTTCAGAATACATACCGATTAGGGTTTAATTCTTTAAAAAATATATTTTAAGTTAAACTTATAACATCTTATAGATATTAAGGAGAGGTAAAAGATGAAGATACAAAACCCGGAAACTAATCAACTACCACAAGGAATCGAAATCAATGATATTAAACTAGCAGTTGATTCTTCAGGTTATCCATTACAAACGATCATCGCTCAAAAACTCCTAGATAAAGATTTTATGATTCAGGATGAGTGGAGCTATGTAGATAGTCAATCAAATTCCTTAAGAACGATGGACATTGTTGCACAGAAAATGTTATGGAATCTCGAAAAATATCAGCCTAGGATTCGTCCGGAACTAAATCTATTAATAGAATGTAAACAATCAAATCTTCCTTATATTTTCTTTCTTAATAATACGAAACCTATTAGATATGAATTTCCTATAATAGCAGGTGTTCCTCATGAAGAGATAACGATATCATCAAATGATACTATTTCAACATATATCAACCCAGTATATGCCACTCTGGGTCTTGAAGCGGAAGCTTTCTTTCGGGAAACACCTGAATTTTGTTCAACATTTTCAAAGTGCTCACGTAGAGGTAAAAATATTGAGCTGTCTGGAAGCGATGCCTATAATGGCTTAGTTCTTCCTTTAATAAAAGCTACTCAATATTTTGAAAGTAGTCAGAAATCTAAATCTTCAGCTGTGTATCATGACGCACATTTAACAATCCCCTTAGGTATTGTTGATGCACCTATGTTTGGTGTTAGAGTATTGGAAAAAGGTAATGAGTTATTTCCTTTACCATGGGTAAGAGTTCTAAAACATGAGTCTTTTGAAAACAATGAAGCTTATAATAATCAGAAACTATATGCACTAGACGTTGTTCATAAAGATTATTTCGATACATATATGAATGAGCATCTCATTCCCTTCGCTAAAGTGTTTAGTGAAAGGGTCCATAAGCACGAAAAAGTATTATTAGCAGGAAAAGGATTTATAAGAGATATGGAAAGTCAGTGGCCACCATCTCTTGAAGAAAGACTAGAAGTCAAATCTTTTATCAAAAGGACAAGTAACCTGATACCGAAATTACTTAAAAAATAAAGAACTTGCTCGTTCCATTTACTTTTCATGTCATTACTTTATCTAACCTAATATAAAAAATGGATACTAAACACTTTGAAAGTTCATAGAAGAAACCCACACCTTTCCAGAAAAAATTAAGCGAAAGGTGTGGGTTTGACTTTGGTGTAGCATAGGTTTTATAAAAAATCTTATTCAAAATATTTTAAGGACGCACTATACCTTCGGATATTGCTTTAGCAAGACTGCCATAAATCATTTTTGCTTGTAGTTCATCCGCAATCATACTATGTATCTTTAAATCATATTTTACTTTAAAGATTTTCATATAATTTTCTGTATGAGATGTAGAATTGGTTTTTTTATATTCTTCAAAAATGGTATATTGATCTACATACGCTAAAAACGATTCAAAAACTAGTGTGCTATCAAAATATAAATCATTCGTAAAACTATACTGATTACTAGTACCAAAAAGATATTTGTGAAACTTTTTTATTAAATTGAATTGATCATTGTTTAGATTGAAAAATTCACTAGATAATAGCTTACGTTTATACGATTCATTTTTATCAGACTTCAAATCTAGTGTTAATTTAGATATATAATTTCCTATAAATGCTACTAAAACGTCAGCAATTCTTAAGCCTACATATTTTCCAGAATCCAATCCTTCATGAACTTCGGAGAAAAGTAGCTTCTTAAAGGGATGACTTTTTATCCCATCATCAAGCATTAGCTCGATTTCATCTGGAACTACTTTTAACTTTATTAACCACAAATCCAAACTAAATACAGCTTTTTCCCAGTTTAATGTAATAAAACGTTCACTTTCAAAAAAATCATCTACTAAATAAGTTTGGTAAAGGTTAATTATATAAATTAACTCATTATAGATTTCTAGTTGAACCTTTAATTTATCTTTGAATCGAAAACCTCCATGTTCTTTAGTGAAGGATTTTAAGTCCTTTAATATTAATTTAATTACTTTGTTATTTGAAAAGCTTTCATTAAATAATGCTTGTATAACTTCTTGGCTTGCCTCATTCTCTGCATATTTTATAAAATTATATATAATTCTGTTAGCATTAGGTATAAAACCTCTACTTGCTAATTTCAAAATCCATCCTTTGAATCTTTTATCTACAACTAAGGTTATTTTATTTACGACGAACACATGGTAATCAACTTCATTTTCTAATAAAATATCAATTAAATCGCTATAGAAATCCACTCCGTTTTTCTTTAAACTGACAGCACCGTATTTAAAGTTTTTCTTTAAAATATAACTACCTTTCAATTCGGTATCCTTACCTTTGAATTTTTGACTAGTAGCCTTATATTCTTTTTCAAGAACAAAATAACTAGTATCCAGATGCGCTAAATAATTTTCAGGAACCCTAACAGCGGTGGCAATAAAATCTTTCATCATATCTGTTCCTAGCTCTATCTTTTGTTGATCGTTGTAAGGAGTTTTTGAGTTTCCCAATGCTTTTATAGTTTCTTGTGTTCCTTTTTCATCGATATAAATATAATCCACTATGTTCTTCCCCTTTGCATTACTTCATCTGTCTATTTTACATTAATGAATTGCTTAAAAATAAGAATTGAAAAGTAATTACAAATAAGAAAAGGGGTGCTCAAAGAGCACCCCTTCCGACTATACAGCCAACCTTTTTATCGGCTGACCCGCCGTCACGCACGATATTTTATAAATTAATAATAACATATAAAAAAAAAGGAAGACATCCCTTAAAAAAATATATCTATCTTGAATGAATAAATGATTACTCGTATTCACATATCTCTTTGAACCACTCATCCACTAATTCAATTCTTTCAACTAAAACTTTTGGATTATCTGCTACACAGATAAACGCAGCCGTAGAAAAAACACTTGAATTAGAACCAGTAAATTGCGACCCTATTTTCGCAAACTGATGATAGTCAACTACCCATTCATAAGGAATTTTTTCAGGCATACTTTTTAAAATACCAACTTTCGGACAACTTAGTACCCAACCTAACAATTCATTGTTTTTTGAAGCTGAAATTAATTGATCATAATTATTTAAACTCGACAAACCTGCCTCAACTCTAGCAACTTCTTTGGTTATATGAATTCCATACTTTTTCTCAATTGCTTCTGGAATTCTCCCGCCACCTGTTCTACTTGCAATCTCACAGAAAATTAGCTCATTATTTTTAACGAAAACCTCTAAGTGAAATGTAAAATTGTCGGGTTTAGGCATACTTTTAATCACTTCTTCGGTATATTCTATTAATTTTTGATAAAGAATATCGCTTTTTTGAAGCCACATACTAGCAGTGGAAACACCCTTCTTAAATTCCATACAGCCATTTATATATTTTGAAGGAATAGCTAATTGAATTTCTTTATTTAGAACCATTCCATCCACATGATACATTTCACCATCGATAAATTCTTCTGCAATATAATTTAAAATATTGTTTTGTTTTATTAAAGTCTCAAGCTCTTGAAGATTTGATACTTTATTCGTATTTACTGAACCAGCACCATCATTAGGTTTAATTATTATGGGGAAACCAATATTTTCTATAAAAGAGTATAAATCTGAATATGATTCCAATAACTGAAAATCAGGAGTTTTAATACCTTGCTTCCGAACAGTTTCTTTCATTACGTCCTTATCCCTAAAACATTGAGCGCTATGCTTTGATTGACCAGCAATGTTTAATAAATCTCTTAAATCACCGGCTCTTTTCAAGTCAAATTCTCTAAATGACAGAATTTTGTCGAATTTATACTTCTTATGTAATGCGCATGCTAAATTCTCTACTTCCCAATAATCATGCCAATTTTCTATTGATATGAACTTATAGTTCTTTTCTTTAATATTTTCTTGATAAGAATTTAAGTGACCTTTTGGCGTAAGACATATAACATTGCCTGTGAAATCTTTTAGCCAAACGTTTAACGGAGTGAAATAGTAATTTGATGAATTTAAGACAAGTATGTTCATTCTATTTTCTCCTTTTCAAGTTTATTGAACAGAAAATACTAGTTTGAAAGCTTCTGCTTTTTCTACCCCAATTTGATTTCCGCGCCAGCTAGCCAATTTTTCCATATCCTTTGCATAATGCGCGGTATTACCACTGTTTTGAGATTTATGTAATAAAAAAGCATTGTATTTATAATAATAATAATCAGTTATATCTACAAATACATTAGGTGTAAACGCGGATCCTTTTAAAGGGTTTTTTTGATTAATTTGTTCAAAAAAATATAAGGAAAATAGATTTTTTCTTAAACAAGACTGCACAGAATTCGATATAATTCTATGATCTTGATGACTGTCTTCATCCCAATGGGTATAAATAATATCTGGTTTGTACTTCTCAATTAAATTATCAAAAAGAGTAACTAACTCAATATATTCATAATGTTCTACAGCTTCATTCATATTTTCGTCGAGAAATACACATTCTATACCCAATAAATTTGCAGACTCAATTGCTTCTTTTCTCCTTATATTTCCTGGATGTGGTAGGCAAGAAATAATATTTATTACTCTATTACCAGACTTTACGTTTTTCAAAGCCGTGCCTCCCATTCCGATTTCGGCATCGTCAGGATGGGCAGTAATAATCAAGACAGTTTTCATTTTAGTCTCACCTTATAATTATTTTATTTATATGACTTACTATATTTTTTATGTCTGTGTCGGTCATATCTACATTAAGCGGTAATGCAATATGATTATCAATAAACTTTTTTGCTAATGGGAAGGATCTATTTTTAAATTCATTTTTTACACAGTGATGTTCACTTAATAAAAATGGATAACACTTTCCTACACCAACATGTTCTTTAGATAGTGCATTTGTTATTAAATTAGTCATATTCGTAGATTCGAATTTTAAAATAAATTTATAGAAACTGCTAGTTTTAGAGGAGCTTGAATATTCATCTTGAAATTTACCTGGAACATTAAACTCTTTAAGATATTGAACATATAGTTTAGCCAAAAAGTTTCGCTTTTCAATAATCTTTTTTAATTTTTCCATTTGAATTACGGCTGCTAAAGCATTAAATTCACTAATTATCCAATCTGAACTCAATTCTTCACAATTCCCTACACTATTCACACCATGTGTCCGCATTAAATTGGCTTTTTTATATAAAGAGTTCTCATCGGTTACAATCACCCCTCCAGTTCCAGCTGTAACAATCTTTGTAGGGTACAGTGAATAAATAGAAGCGTATCCAAAGGAGCCAGCTGGTTTGTTCTCTAAATACGCTCCTACTGAATGGGAGCAATCTTCAATTAGATATAAACCTCTTTTATTACAAACACTTTTTAGAAGTGGTAGCGAATCGCACATTATTCCTGCTATGTGAGTGACAATTACCGCACATGTATTTTCATCAATATTTTCGCATAGATCATCTATAGAAATTGATAAAGAATCGTAGTCAATATCAACTATTACTGGTATGCCTCCTGCATTTTTAATAGCATATAAAGTGGAAATAAATGTGTTAGCCGGAATAACAACTTTTTTACCGCGTACATTTATATGCTTTAAAATAATTTCTAAAGCTGCGGTAGCTGAAGAAACAGCAACCGCATATTTTTTAGTAGAAAATTTCGAAAATAAATATTCTAATTTATCTGTATATTCACCAAGAATCAATTTCCCGGAATATAGAATCTGCGAAACACTATTTGTATACTTTTCAATATCTTCTTCACTAAATTTAGGTGATGAATTCCAATTGTTTTTCACGTATTCTCATCCTATCTTCAAGAAAAGACTCTTTAATTAAATATTTATCTGTATTAAACACATAATCTAATATAGATAAATTTTTGCTGCCTAAATGATTGACTCTTTGATAAATAGGTTCAACGAAATTTTGTGGAATTAAATTTAATTTATTTTCTGTAAATTTAGCTGTTTCTAAATAAGAAGAACCACTACCGAAAATGTAATATTTACCCTCTAAAATTTTACATATATCGACAAGCTTGTCTGTTCGGTTACTATCAATATTTAATTCTGATGAAGAGATGAGTTGTGTATCTATTTTTAAATATATTAGTAACTTTTTTATTAAATCAATGTTTAACTCATATAAAAACTCATGATCTTGATTGTATACTGAACAAATTAATTGATATACCTCGGGAAAGTTAGGAGCTTGATTGTAATTATAGAAAAGAGTTTTTAAATGCCTAGATTTCCAATCTCTCATATAACAAATTTGCTTTTTATTAATTCTTTCATAGCTATTATTTGAACGTATGGGAACAGTTAAATAAATCTTTCCATTTTTAGAATCAATAGAATTTCGGTTATGAAAATCACCCTTTGAATACTGAACATCATCTAAAAAAACAAAAGTATCTGATAAGCTAATTTTATGAAAATATCCAATCCAAGGAATAAAATTTGGTTGATGTATAGCAATATAACTCATAATTCACCTGCTTATAAATAATATCCATGTTTCAAATCAAAATCACTTGAAGCAGGAGTAAGAGTTTTATTTTCCAAGTAATCATCCATTACTTTGTTGTATTTATGATGTCTACACATTCTTAGATCACATCCCAAAGATGTCATTCTGTTATTTAGCATATTAATTACTTCTAAATGTTTTTCAGAACCCCATATTTCCTTTATAGATTTCTCATTAAGATTACCGATGCAATACTCCTTAGTTGCACCATAGGGAATCTCAATATATACTTCGCCAAGTGTAGAAATTAATAAATTATGCCCTAATTTAATTGTCCAGCAATTTGTTGCCGGTATTAAATTTGGCGGTGGTAATAAACTATTTAAAAAATCTTCTACATAAGCTTCATTGATATCTAATTTTTGTTTTACAATTTCTTTCAGTTCTTCTTTTTGACTTGGTAATAGCTCAACGTCTTGACCTTCTTCGAAATTATTTACACATCTCATACTAATGTGATCTGGCTTAATTTCATTCTTATAAAAGTTATAAATTTCAGCAAGATATTTATAATTCTCTCGAGTAATTAATATTTTTGCCTGTATTTCTGGATATTTTAAATTATAATCTTTTTTTAACTTCATTATATTTTTAAAATTTTTAGTTTGTAGCTTAAAAGTATTTACTTTTACCACATCTTTAAAAACTTCTTCGTTGTGGCCATAGACACTAATTGATATAAAGTGGAACTTACTAATAATTTCGGGAGAGATTAATGTATTTAACATTACCCCATTAGTTACTAAGCTAGGCTTTGTTTGTATTCCATAATTTTGTTCTAAAACTATGTCTTTAATAGTCTTTCCTTCATCTCTCCATGATAAAGGCTCCCCACCTCCCGTATAAATTAGTCCTCTTGTTCCCATCTCTATTAAATCTTTATGTACACGTTTAACTAACCCATAACTATTTTTCTTTAAGTGTTTGTTTCTATCTTCATAAGAACAAAAGGAACAATGCTGATTACAAACTGCTGTGAACTGAAAATCAACACTCCAAGGAGCTGGTGAGATTTCAAGGAAATTTTCTTTCGTTATCTCTGTATATCCTAAGTCACTAAATTTTTGGATTCTGTTAGTATATAGTACTTTATCTTCTTCAAACTCTACCTTTGGTTGATCTAATACTGATAAAGGCGTCATGCCTTTTTTTTCTTCCATAAATTTCATCCCTTTCTATTTTATGAGCAATGGTGTTAAATTTTTAAACTCCTGAAGCTCATCTTCAAAGGGATACCCATGGGATAGCCTTTGCTGATGCATAATAGCTTCTTTCTGATTCTTTTTAGACAATAGGTTTAAAACATCCAGATATACTGTACTTAACTCATCCCAGTCTTCTTTATAAATATTCATCATTTCTTTGTAATAGTCTTTAAATAAATTGCTTATTTCAGACTCCCAAATCATTGTTACCCTTTTATAATTTTTTTCAGTATAAGAATAACCACAAAGTTTTAAATTTTCAAAAACATGATTTAAGGATTTTATAATCCAAAAAGGAGATATATTATACATCGTTAATCTAATCATTAAATATTTTATCCAATATCTAAGGTTTTTTGCTTGTGGATTTTTATTAGAAGGCTTTACACCATCCAGCATGGCTATGGTAATAGATCTTAACATTTGAATGGCATAGTAACCAATGTAATCTTTATTAGGTTCAAAAAATTCTTTTCCTAAATCATTTTTTGCAAAAACTAAATAATCAGAGTACATTTTTGTTTGATAAATATTATATTTTTTTTCTTTAATAAATAAGAATCTATCTAAAATTCCTCCTGCTTCTATAGTTAAGGAGTTTTCATAACTCATAAGTACAAAGTCATAAATCGGAAAGAATTTATTGTTTGAATCTGAGTATAAGAATTTTATATACTCTCCAGTCACATTTTTCCCAGAGTGATTAAATTCGTAACTACTTTTTTGATCTTGAATAATAATTTGATTTTCTTTGAAATAAGTAGAAATTGTTTCTTTATATAAATTATAGGTTTCTTTATAAATCAATACTTTCAAACTGTTTCTATTTACCTCTATTACTTTTTCTAGAAATTCAATAGCTATAAGAAGTGGTTTACTAATATCTTTAACATTTTTGTAATAGAAATTGCTCATGACTTGAAAATATGAAAATAAAGGATATCTCATTGCTTCATTATTTCCAACTGGATAATAGACTCGCTGGATAGAATACGAATTCTTTTGATCATTTAATATTTCATTCACATGTGCCACTAAAAGAGAAGTATTATAATCATGCTTTCCATGCGTATCGGTAATTTTTTTTTCTTCCAAGTACTCAAAATTTTTTTCGCAAAAAAACTTTTCTATTTCTTCTCTTAAATAAATCATATACTTCATCCTTTTTTTAAAAAAACAGTTTGATTTTGACTACTTTAAAAGTACCTAACTTTTTCTTTGCAATCTTCAAAATTTTCTGATTCTATTACGTAAACACCTTCAGTGTCATTAGTATTAACTGGTTTACTATTATTTGTCCTAAGTGTTTCTTTAGCAGAAATTATCCAACTATTTTTTAGTGTCTGCATCTTGTTTGTTTTATATTTTTTTACGCACGCTGCATATTTCTTGGGCACATTATTTAGTGCATGGAAGTTCACAGGTTTTTCTATGGTCAAATCGTATAGTATTTGAGCCAAATCTACTCCATAGGCTAGTTTTATTAATTCTATTGTTTTTCCCCCACCTACTCTACTGGCTATTTCACAGAAAATAAATTCTCCTTTATCATTTTCGAAAAACTCTAAATGAAAAGAAGAAGTAAAACTCTCACCATTGTTCAATTTTTTTATTATTTTCTCTGTGTATTCTTTTACTTTTCTAACATATTCTTTATCTTGCATTTTCTCACTAGTCATCATACTGTAACCGCCAGAACCATTACTCAAGGATTCTAAAATATTTTGATCATACTCATGTATTGCAAACCATTTAAGTAAGCCATTTTCTTGTATTCCGTCAACAGTGTACATGGTGGCGTTCGTTACCCATTTTTCTACTATACAATTAGAAAAGTTTTGTATTTCTTCTACATCTTCTAGTGAACTTATTTTATAAGTTTTATTGGAAGACCATCCTTTTCTTGGCTTTAAAACAACTGGGAAATCGTGTATTTTCAAAAAATTCAAGAAGTTTATTTTATTATCTACTGCTTCAAAGTGTGGTAAAGATACTATACTTTCTAAAACCTTTTTCATAAAATACTTATCCCTATATAACAGAGCGCTTTCAATATTCTGCCCCTTCATCCCGTAAATTCTCCGTAACAATGCTGCTCTTTCTATGTCTGATTCTTCTAAAGAGTATATTGAATCAATTTTATGTTCTTCGATTATATTAATTGCTTTTTTTAAGACGTTTTTATTTTCAGGGTAATTATCAAAACATATTGTATTATCAAATTCATTTAAAGTATATTCGTTAAAGAAACGTTCATCGGTTAGAATAAATGAGTTTTCGTTATCAACATAGTTTTTTAAATAAAAAGCCTCAAAAGGTACCCTAGAAAGGAAAAGTATTTTCATATAACACCCACTTCCATTTTTTTCAACGAATTATTTACATTTTATTACTAATATTCTTAATTTACAAGCTAATATATTTGTGTTTATATCATTAATATGTGTTTATTTTTAGCCATTTTTCAATAAAATCTTAAAAAACAAAGTATTTGAACAAATAAATTTTTTAACTACACATTAGCTTAGAGGAGACTATATTATGAATTCAAGAAGTTATTACCTTTATATCGGGGCATTAGCTATTACTTTTTTTGGAAACGGATTACATTCTATTGGTTTAGTATGGTTAATTTATAATATGAATTCGTCTGTTACGGACATAGGATGGTTTTTTATTTTTAGTATGCTACCTGGAATTTTATTAGCACCGATTGCTGGTGTTATTTCTGACCTGATGAGTCGACAAAAACTTATGATCATTACAGATATTTTTCGCGCACTTTTAATAATAGTTCTATTGATACTGTTCAATTTAAATTTATTAAATCTATTTATCATTTATATAGTTACTTTTCTTATCGGATGTTTTGATAAGTTTTTCTTCCCAGCAAGTTCGGCACTTCTAAGAGAAATAGTAGAAGAAAAGGAACTATTCAAAGCTAACTCTTTTAAAAATTCGGCCATACAGGTCGGCCTAATATTTGGAAATGCTTTAGGTGGATTTTTAATTGCAATAGTGGGAATGAATGCTGTTATAGTAATCAATTTACTGAGTTATCTTCTTTCTGCCATTTTCATTAAATTTATCACTTCAAATTATTTTCCTTTAAGAAAGCAAAAAATTAATTTTAAACTTAAAGAAAGTTATTCTTCCTTCTCTACTTCTTTACGAGAAGGTATAGCTTATTTAAAGAATAAACCATCAATTCTTCAGTTTGTAACAATTTCTGCTTCACTAGAATTAGTAGTTAGAAGTATGAATATTTTGCTATTACCCTTCTTAATAACCATTCTTTATCTTGATTCAAAAGCTTACGGTCTAATAGACACAGCCTTTGCTATTGGTTCAGTTATGGGAGGAATGACGAGTTCTTTTTTTCTTAAAAAAATTGGAAAATCAAATTTTCTTCCTCTTAATTTATTCGTAATTGGTATTTCTTTTATCACTTTTTCTTTTTCCAATAACTTTATCATTCCATTTTTTATCTACTTTTTAATTGGCTTTAATCTCGTTCAAGTTCAATCCTTTGTTACATCAGAAATTCAAAAACAGGTTAAAATAGAATTTCAGGGAAGAACACATAGTTCTATACATTTTATTTTATCTATTATGGCCGTTATAATTACACCATTTATAAGTTGGCTTGCCGACAGTTTATCTTTACGCCTCGTTTTTTTATTAATTGGAATACTCGTGATTTCTAGTGCGATATGGTCAATCTATCTTATTAAGAGTAAGTTAATTCTCGTATCTACTAAATCTAATTGAAAGACATTTCAACTTTTTTACAGAATTAAAGGTTTAATTGAGAAATAAAAGGTACTAAAGTCATATTCTATGGCTTGAACTGACAGAAAAAAGTTAGACATATAAATTAAGCAGCTTGTTGCACATGAGTTCGGTATACTACCGGACTCATGTTTTTTAATTTCTTCTTCATTTGTTTCTGGTTGTAACACACCATATAGTCATCCAGTTGCTGGCGGAAGTGGTCTACACTTTCAAATTCCTGTAGGTAGAAGAGCTCAGTATTGAGAATGCCAAAGAAGTTTTCAATCACGGCGTTGTCGAGGCAATTCCCCTTACGGCACATGCTTGGGGTGATGTTCCGGTTGACCAGTGCTGTCTGGTATTTTTCCATCTGGTAATGCCAGCCTTGGTCGGAATGGAGGACGAGTTCCACTGCGGGATCCAGACGCTCAAAAGCGTGTTCAAGCATGGTGGAAACCAGGTCATACATCGGTCGGCTCTGTACCGTGTAGGCAATAATTTCACTATTGAACAGATCCAGCACAGGCGATGGACAGAGCATCTGGCCAAAAAGGGCAAACTCCGTCACATCGGTCACCCACTTCTGATTCGGTTTCTCGGCCATAAAATCCCGGCTCAGCACATTTGGTGCCACCTTCCCAACGTTGCCGCGGTACGAACGGTATTTCTTCATTCCCACCCGGCAGGTGTGGCCGATCGCTTTCATCAACTTCAGAACGGTTTTCGGATCGAGGTGAGTGCCTCTTTTGCCTAATTCGATTTGGATATTACAATGTCCATAGCGCCCTTTGTGCTCATGGTAGATTTCGGCGATGTTCGCTTTCACCTCTTTGTATTTGTCGGGACGCTCGTGGTGTTTGATCCAATAATAATAGGTACTTCTAGGAATGGATGCCGCCAGGATCATATAAACGACCTTGAAATCATGCCTTAGCTCGTAAATCACTTGAGCTTTGAATTGCGCTGTTCCTGTTCCTTTTCCTTGACTAAAGCATTCAACTTTTATAAATACGCGTTCTATATACGCAGCCTTTCGACTTCTTTCTGGAGTGTTTCGTTCGATTCTTTTAGCGTTTCGGGTTTCTTCGGTTTCTCTTTCATCGATGGACGCCCCTTTTTCTTTGGAATGAGGGTCTCAATTCCGATTTGATCAAGTGTTTCCTTGTAGTTCGAGACGGTGATTTTAGAAGGACATCCAAAACAACAGCTGCTTCCGAAGGGGACATCCACTATCATTCATATAAGTAAGCGAGTCCATTTTAAATCAGGGTGTGTAGTTTGTATACCGTTTCCGCAACCCGTCTTCGGGGTGATGCCGGTAACCTTCAATACAATGATGGGGCACTTGATGGTTCAGATTATGTCGCTTGGCAACTTGTCTTATCGATACATTGCCCGCTAAACACTCTCGAACAGCACGTATCTTCCTTTCAATCATAAATATCGCCATAGAAAAACTGCACCTCCATTGTTAGTTGTGTTTAACAATGGAGGTGCAGTTCATGGCTTCATATCTGCTTTTCTTTTAGTTTGTTCATAAAACTCACTAGTCAGTTGACAAAATAGTGTCAATTCCGCATTTAAAAACTTGGTATATTCCATAACGCTAACTTTTTGTATGTCATAACGCTAAATGTAATTAGAACCGCTACCTTCATAAAACTGAAGCTTGAATATCCCGATATAAAAATACATTCCACGTAAATCATATGGTCAACTTAATTTAAAGTAGTTATTGTTAAGAAATCTTCAATTACTTTTTTATGATTGTCTACAATCTCTTTTGGTATCTCGTCAAATGAAAAAAATTCGAAATTTATTGACTCCGCTTCGTCAATAATTAATTCTCCTTCAAATTCTTCTGTATAGTAGGCGACTGTAACAACAAAAAACTCATCACCATTTTCTGCTTTCAAGTGATTCTGTTTTCCTGAATAAACGTTGATTAAGTTTAATTTATTTATTTTTAAACCCGTCTCTTCAAATACCTCTCTTCTTGCAACTTCTTCTGTCGATTCTCCTAACTCCATTAACCCTCCAGGAAGTCCCCAAGAATTTTTTGGGAATTTTCTATGTTGTAGTAGCACTTCTTTATTCTTATTAAGAATAATTGCAACAGATCCCACTAATATTAAGGGTCTTTTTCCTACAACTTCTCTCAAGTCTTGTATATATCCCATATTACTCCCCTTTTCTTTAAAAATACTTATTAATACTCAAAAATTGTTACTGAATTTATAAAGAGAAATTGTAATAATTTATAGAAATTATATTAAATGCTTCTTTTCTAAAAGTCTCCTTTATGATTCCGCTAAGTCAAGATATTTGAATGAACGTAGAATATCTTCTTATAAACAAAAGGAAAACGTAATTCAAAGTTTGGGAAGTTGGATTATATACTTCCATTAAAGAACTATCGCCTTACTGAATTAAAAAAGCGTAACAGTATCATTTGCAAACTTGCAAAATAGTCGATATTAGTGCTCGCTGTAAATTAATTTTTATGACTCCCATTTAGCTGCATGACTATAGTTTAAATAATCTCTTAGTAAAGAGACCTACTGACTTTTTTTATACTACTAAATCAGTTTTCACACTAATATAACTTGAGTCAATCAGTGCAACAGTAATGCATTTGGATAGTTAAATTTTTATTTTGACAAGTAAATGGATTGAAAGAAAAGCACCTGGTTCTTTGATATAGTGAGATTATCGAAAAATCACTATTAAACAAAAGAGATGCCCCCTATATGATAAATGAAAATCAATACAACAATCAATGGGCGAATGAATTACATTCGTTTTTTCCTGAGCTTGAAATCTTTAGACACCTCCAGAAGCCAGTAGTACCAAAACCTTTTAGTATTCATAGAACAAAGATATACATAAGCTCATATTAACGTTAGAGATAAAATATTTAATAAAAAGCGAAGTGCCTCATAGAGATACTTTCTTACCGGCTGACCCTCGACTTCGTCTTGGAATCGTTGAGCCCAACCCTGCCCATTATCGAAAAACAGGCTGTCTACCGCACAACCATCCATTCCGACCAAGGTTGGCATTACCAGCATCGGGACTGGATGAAGGCGTTGAAGAAGCAACGGATCTTCCAAAGCATGTCCCGGAAAGGGACCTGTGCCGATAACGTGGCCATGGAAAACTTCTTCGGCCTCCTGAAGCAGAAGGTCTATTACGGAGAAGCATTGATATCATACGAAGAATTAAAACAGCGGAGCGAACAATACATAACCTATTACAACAACGAACGCATCAAACAAAAATTTGCCGGCATGAGCCCGGTGCAATACCGGACACATGCCAGCCAATTAGCTGCATAAATAAAACTCTAACTTTAAGGGGGCACTCTAACCTGCTTGCGAATAACCCTGGCTTTTCTTTAGATCTACACTAACTCCAATTTAACTCTGGACTTATAAACTCTATATTGAAGAGGAATCCCTGGTCTTAATGGTATAATTACTTGAAGTAGCTAACAAAAATTATTTTCAACTTGGTTTTATTAACTTAAATTAGAGTGCTTTTTATTTTAGTACTGAAAAAGGAATAAATTAAAACCTTATTTTAAAAAGAATGAATAGGATGTGTTTTTTTTTGAAAAAATCTCAAGTTATTCTCGGTGTTCCTGGAAATTGGAAAAATAGAACGGAATTACTTCAGGCTGTCTCTTCTAAGAACGCGGGATATTTAATGGCTGGTTTTGTACTCCTTAATACAAAAAAGGATATTGACTTTCAAGTGGAGGTTTCGGAACATGACCCAAGTTTAAAGGAAGCTTTCTATGATAGTGAAATAGTTGATAAGAATCTTATAAATAAGATTGAACAACATACTTTTATAGTGAATTTAATAGCCGATGTAAATGGCCTTGAGGGAATTAAAGAAGCTATCGATGCTTGTTCAGCTTTATTGAATGCTGGTGGTCTAGCAGTTAAAGTTGAAACCGCTGGGCTAATATACTCTAAAGAAGAATGGTTTCAACTATTTAGAAACCAAGAGCCATTTCCAATATATTCACATTTTGTAATTCTTACTGAAGAAGAAGAGCTTTATTTTTCATGTGGAATGAAAGCATTCGGTTTACCAGATGTAGCAATTCCTTCTTCGATTCCAGCTGAAGAAGCAGCTGAACTGCTAAATAATTTTAATCTCTATAATATAATTGAAGAACCAAATTTTAAGGACGGTGAAATTTTTGATTTTGAATTAACTTCTCAAAGTTTTGTTGTTAAACAAATAGAGGATGTGAGGTATACAGAAGATGATGTTTTTTTTAATCCATTTGGATTACTCAATCTTATTCCAGTGTAAACAAGTGGTATAACAAGTTTTTCTTCTAACATAAAGGAAGTTTTAAAAAAGTTTCAACTTGGCCCCATTTAATGGGCAATTTATAAAAACCATACTGCAGTATGGTTGCCATTAGATGACTTTGGTATTGTTCCGGAGTCATCTTTTTTAGATTCCATTATTTCCGCGTTCTTTTGTAATGCTCCATGTAATCATCCACCAGTCCTTGCAATTCCCCAAACTGTTGCTTGTTTATTATCGACATCATCTTTGAAGTGACCAAAAAATGATTAAATGGGGGCGTTGTCGAGGCAGTTGCCCGACGGGATATCGATTGGGCCAATCCCATTTCCTTCACGCGTTGGTGGTATTCCGGATGGGTATAGTGGAAACCTTGATCGGAATGGATCATGGCTTCTGGGTGAATATTGCCATCCAGCGCTGCCTTCAGTTCCTTCAGCATGCGATAAACAATTCCATCGTGAGTGTCGTCGTGACTTCATAGACGACGATTTCCGGGGTCGCGATATCTTTTGCGGCGGACAGATACGCCATTTGCCCCGAGTGGTTGGGCTGGCACGTGATATCGATCACGAATACCTTACCGGGTACATTTTGTTCAAACTTGCGGTTCAACAGGTTGGGACAGACGGCGTGTTCCTGTGTGGCTTTGTCGATTTGCTTATAGAGATTCGCTCGCCGGACTTTGGCGAAGAGGTTGAATTTACGTATGAGGCGCTTGTGGTTCTTCGGCGTTTCCAACAATTCAACGAGTACCATATAAAAGGTGCGATACCCAATTTTCCTACGATGCGCATCGTAGATCCTTTTGACCAACAGGTAATCTCAGTAGTCTCCTGTTCTTCGCAAATGGCATGCTGTTCCACTTTCTCGAGCCAAGCGTAATAGCCACTCCGACTGACACCCGCTGTGCGGCAAAGGCTTTCCACCAAATTCTTCAGTTGGAATTTTCAAACCACCGCATTGATCGCTTCGAATTTTTCCACCGGGGTCAGCTGCGTTTCCTCGCCTGCCTCTCGAGCTCCTCGAGCTTTTTTAGCAACTCATTTTCCGCTTCAAGGTATTTGATGCGTGCTTCAGCTTTCTTCAGCTTTTTCTTCGCTGAGAGCTCTTTCTCAGAAGGGCGTCCGGTACTACTCTTTCCACGACGCTCTTCGAAGAAAGCATCTTCTCCATAAAGCCTGAACGTTGTGCGCCACCGGTTCAAAGATGAGCTCGCTTTTTTGAGCCGATAACGGTTAAATCAACCGCACTTTCACTAAAGATTTGAGCAGGGCCCTTGCCTGTCTGGTGTTCCTTTACCGCGTGAATTTTGAATTTGGGGGTTCATTGAATATGATTTTACTCATTTGACCTTTTCCCGTCCAAGGTAGCTAAATTTTGTATACCGGGGTCTAAAAACACAAAAAACCCCAAATGGGGTCACTTTTTTAGAGTGTCTACCATTTGGGGTTCAGTTCTTACAAAAATCTTTTTTAAAAAATATCTGCTGTTGATAAAGAAGCTTTTCCGCTTTGAGTAATTCACTTACAATCCGAAGCCGCAATAGAACTTTTATTATCTTTTAATCTATTGTTTGAATATTGTTGAGGAGGCAAAAATAATTCTATAAGAAAAGAAATTTACAAAATTCTAGTTAAAAGAGATACCGGATTATTTGTTATTCTCTAGTTCTTCTACATGCTCTAAGAACAAATCTTGAAGTTCTCCTTCAGTGTCCATGGAATTTAAGAACAGTTTAGGCTCCACGGAGTCTTTTTCATTTACAGGAATGCTTCCATCTATAATTCCTAATATAGAGGAAATAGTATCCACCATAGTTTGTTCAATTATTTTTAGTAAAATTTTTCTTTTGTCTTCTGGTAAGCTATTATAAAGATTTAAAGCATCTTTATAATATGGATCAGTTTTAGCATCCACTACTGCTGTCTTATATAAATTTTTATAGTCTTCAAGATTTTCCCTAACAATTAAATCGTAGAGTGATTTTGCAAACATTTCATTCATACTTTTCACCTCATTTCTTTATTTTTTCTTTTTATTTCTAACTTCTGTATACATCTTTTTGTTTTTTGCTATTAGTTTCTTCAACTGAGAATTAGGAACATCAGGATAAACTCTTCTAAGCTCCTTAATATCTCTTGCTATTAAATCACGTGCATTGCGGAATCCTTTAGTATTTCTTGATACTATCCCTCTCTCTCCTTTAACTCTATGACCCACCTTCGGAACATTAATAGAGGGTCCATTTTTTTCACTATAATTTTTAACTAATTTTTTCATTACAGCTTTTTGACCAACATGGTGAGCATCTAACCCCTTGGCGCCTCTAATTTGGCTATACCCCCCCACTCTATATTTTTGTGTTCTAGCTTTATTTAATACTTTGCTCTTAACTTTGACGGTTCGATTTTGCTTAAGAGACTTAGCATAATACTTCTTATGCTTTAATCCCTTCGCACCTTTTGAAATCGCTTTTACGCCATACTTCGCCATTCCGCCGCCTGGAACAAAATTCAATCCAATCATTCCTACGGCACTAGCCTTATGGTACCACTTGGATTTCGGACTACGAAGCGTCCGGATATCGTCCCCGAGCGCGAAATTATAACCTTTCTTGGCGTACTTCTTCGTGGATTTCCACCCTTTTTGCATCCATTTCGGCGCATGGCCGTCCGGATCGATGTTATTGACCGGATCTGCATCGGCATACAAGTAGCGGTTCAAGGATGTTGGCTCATCTTCTTCTCCCAGATATTCATCCTGAACGATAAAGCGGCCAATGGATGGATCATAATCCCGCCATCCCATTAAATAAAGATTAGTGTCTTTATCATAATGGACACCGTATTTTCCGACATAGCGATAAGGGTTGGCATCCGCCAATTCCTGATTTCCAGTAATGGCAATCACATTACCCCATTCATCGTAATCGTAGGCAGCAGCCACCGTTCCGGCTGAATCGGTTAATGCAATCACGTCGCCACGTGCGTTAAATTGATAGTAATAGACAATCTCATTATACCGCATACTCAACAGATTGCCGTCTCCATCTCGATAGAAGTTGGATACACTCTGCGGTACACCCCCGGTTTCCTTCGTGATGGAGAAAATTTCGCCGTTCGTATCCCGGTGATAATGGAAATGTGAATGCTCCAGCAGTTTGGTTTTCGATAGCCGGTTGCCGTCGTGATCATACTCGTATAGGAGATCCTCTATGACTTTTCCGTTAACCGTCTTCTTCACCGTGATCAGCTGGTCGTCGTTATTATAGCCATAATCGATGACGGTTGTGTTGCTACCTTCGGTTATTGTTTTCTTCGTCAAGGCACCCGCTGCATTGTAATCAAACTTGGTGGTGCTGAACAGGACCCCCGTCGTCTCATTAAAGAGCTTATGCTCCAATAAGCGATTGCCCGTGGTATATACATAAGTTTCCTTCGTTTTCTGGGTCGTCAGGTTCTCGATTTTGGTGACGTTCGAGTTGCCGTCGTACGTGTACTTGTACTTTTTGCCGTTGGCGTCGACCGTTTCCAGGTTCCCAATTGGATTGTACGTATACTTCTTGATTTTGGTTCCTTGGGTGATCTGCGTCACTTGTTCCGTCGCGGAGTATTGGTATGCCAAATCAATGATCAGGCTATTGCTCTTATTCGTCGCTTTGAGGGTCTTTATTTTAGATTCCCCACTGTACGTCAAAGCGGTGGTAACTCCAGGTGCTATCACTTTGGAAATCGAGTCATCCACCAAGTACTCGTACTTGTACGAATCGAAGTTGGGAGTGGTGATTTCTTTGACCCGTTCATTGGCATCGTAATAGACAACCGTATCCCCAAGGAAATTCGTGAGCGTCTCGGTTTCCTCTTTATCATTGAACTGGTTAATCGTTTCGGTGCCGGTGTGCGAGATCGATTCCTTAATCAATCGGTTGTTGGCATCGTATTGATAAATGGTCGTACTGTCAAAGAATCCGTCGCCATCCGGGTCGTACTGAACCGGCACGACAATCGTCTCGTCGTAGATCCACGACTTCAAGACGTTGTCATTTTCGTCATAGTACTTGCGGGTTTCGGTCTTTTTCCCGTCGGCAACGCCTGTCTCTTTGACAAGTCGGCCAAGTTCATCGTATTTCAAGGTGACTTCGTGCGTCTGTGCGGGCTTGCTGCCTTCGGTGCTTGTAATCAGTTTCCCGGTGACTTGCCCCAAGTCGTCATAGGTATATTGTGTGACCGTAAGAACAGCTTCATTGTTTTGGTTTTTCGAAGCCGTCGTTTCTTTCTTCAGCTGCCCTTCCTGGTCGTATTCCCAGTCGGTGACTGTACCCGTTGCGTCTTCCGACTTTGTTTTATCGCCGGCCGCATTATAGGTATAGGTGATTTTCTTGCCTTCTGCATCTGTCACAGACAACAATTGGCCATTGGCGTCGTGCACTTCCGTATTGGTGCCCAAAGCGTCTAATGTGACAGCTAAATTCCCTTCACCATCAATCAGCGTCCAGATTTCTACCGGCGCGTCGGCTGACTCTTTCATATACATGACTTCATTGTTCTTGTCATAACGGTATTCGCTGGTGACGCCGGTTCCGCTAAGTGTCTTTTTCTCATTTCCAACGGCATCGAATTCTGTGGTCTGAACGATGGTGGCTTGATTTCCAGAAGCATCTGTGTAGGATACCAGCTGATTTACCTCATCGTAATTGTAGTAGGTGGTCCCTTTTTTATATAAAGTATTGGTGACCGTATCGTATGCCCAATCTTCATCTCTCGTTTTATTAGAGTTGGCATCGTAAAACGATTTTCGCTGGTTCTTCAGTGGATCCGTTGTAGCTTCTAAGCGGCCTAGCGAATCGTATTGGTTGCTTGTGATGTGGCCACTTCCATCTTTTTCAGCGGTTTGCTGGCCCAGCATGTTGTATTGGAACACTTCCGTTTTGGTGACGAATTCTTCCGGTTGTGCATACTGCCCCTCGTAATTGACTTTGGTGACTTTCGGATGGACAATGAGCGTGTTTCGGTTGTTTTCATCATAGGCATACTCTGTTTTTTGCCCAAGCGGGTTAGTGACCGATGTCAGGTTTCCATTAAAATCATACGCGTTAATTGTCTTCTTCCCGAGTCGATCCAATTCTTCAAGTAACTTACGGTCTGCATCGTACCTGAATTCGGCTCTTTGACCGAGTGCATTAATGGAAGCCTTTCGATTCCCCGCTGCATCGTATTCATACGTCGTGGTGTTCCCGTAAGGGTCAACTTCCGTAAGCAAGTCAAGACCATTCGGCGTATAGGTAAACGATTGCTTTGCATTCGCCTCTTCCAGCCATGCTTGATCCACGGTGACGCTGCCCCCGCTTAACTGGGTGTGGATGTTCCAGGAAACGTAGGCTGCACCAGCCGGCACATCGCTCGCAACGTTTAGAATCGCCCAATCTTTCGTGCCTGTGACAGCTGTCGATACTTTGCTGCTGATTTTGTTTTTTTGTGCATCATAGAAGTGAAGGACGCCGGTGACGCCGGTTCCTACTGCTGCTTCGGCTTTCACCCACACAAGACCTCGTATCGGAAGTTGTCCTTTTTTGATTGGGAGATATTCGCTTTCTAACGAACTGGTGCCCTGCAGTGTGATGGCTCTTTTTCCACTGTATTTCGTCGTAAGATTTTCCGACCAACTGCCCGTCGTTTTCCAACTTGCTAACGCCGTAGAAGTTCCTTCTTCGAAACTATAGTTTGGAAGATGCTCATAAAGCGGACCACGTTCTTTTGTGGCAGTCAACAGGTTACCGTACGCGTCATACGTTGAGTGGACAGAAAATCCGTCGCTATCCGTGGATTTTGTCTGGTTTCCTCTTGTATCATAATCATAGAGCGTCTGTCTGCCTAAAGCGTCTGTTTCTTTTGCCAACAGACTGGTGTTCGGCTTGTATTCATATGTTTTCTTAGGCGTAATGATTTGCTTGTCAATGGCGGTGGTAAAGGCCGGATCCGTTTCGGATGTGACATTGCCGAATCCATCATACGTAAAGCTGCGTTTTCGGCCTTTTTCGTCCACACTTTCGAGCAGCAAATTATTCTCATACACAAAGGTTTGGGTAACTGCAAACCCTTGCGCATCTTCGACTAGCTTCGTCACGTTTCCGCTCGCATTGACGGTAACCAGAGCTTCTTGTGTCGAGTTCTCCCCGCTGATACTGTAGTGAATTTCTCCCTTGTCCAATGCATAGTTGAAATTTTCTACTACCGTTACAGGTGCTGCAAGTTCACCGCTTTGAGCGATTCTTGGGCTATGCTTGCTGTGAACCTGAACCAATCTCTCCCCGTTATAAAAGTAGTTGATCGGGTTGCCATTCGGGTCGGTATATTGTTTTAACTTCCCAGTCTGGTCGTAATCATAAAGCACCGTACGGTAAACGGCATCTGAACTGTTCACGTATTCGACTTTTGTTAGGCGCTCGTTCGTATAGGAATAGACAATTTTGTTGCCACTGTAAAGCTCGATGTTCGCGAGGTTTCCGCTTGTGTTGTAGACAAGCGAAATGGAACGACCGACATCATCTTTAAGGGAAGTCAATTTGTCGCCTGTGTATTGATAAGTCAGCTTGTTGCTGTTCTTATCCGCTACAGCCAGCAGCTTTCCGGAAGTCCCATAGGTTTCCGAGACACCACTGTCATCAAGTTCTAGAATGGTAACTTCACCAGTGCTGTTTTTGGTGACTTTTTTATATATGCCAGCGGGATGCTGGTATGTCCCGTCCGTCTTCTTCACAAAGAGGTGCTGAGAACCATCCCCTTCGGTCAGAAGGATGTCGCCATTCTCGCTTTCTTTAACATGCGATTCAAAACTTAATCTCCAGCCTTGTCCCAATAAATTGGCGTTCTTAT
The DNA here is from genome assembly GCF_003289955.1 of Planococcus halotolerans. GTDB lineage: Bacteria > Bacillota > Bacilli > Bacillales_A > Planococcaceae > Planococcus > Planococcus halotolerans. The sequence continues at coordinate 41,684 of NZ_QLZR01000010.1, forward strand.
CTTGTGCATTATAGGTACGCTCAATCGTCGGATCGAGGCCTCTTCCATCGAGGCTTGCATCCACTAGTTGCAAAATTAAGTTTCCGTTCGAGTAATTCACATTGCTTTCACCAAAGCCAGAAGTGACCGCTTGTGACCCCCAGAAACTTTCCATCCCTAGCCTGTTGTCCGGCTGATCAACCCAGACGTTACGGGAGTCGTAAGTCGTGTTCCCAGCTAAGTCGGTAACCGCCAACTGAAGCGTATAAAGGCCGGTAGGCAATTCCTTAGTATCCCACGCTGCCATCTCCGCATTTTGAGTTGCGGTAGTCCCATTGAATATCTGCGTGAATTCAGTTGGGGCGGAACCAGTACCATAAGAAACCGTATAGGACTGCAAATCTTCATCCGACGCTGTTCCAATAACCGAAACAGTCCCCTGCAGGTATTCCAGTGGATCCGGTTTAGTCAGTGCGGCTGTTGGATAGGAAGTATCGAGTTTGATGGACGCGGTGGCTGGTGCCGACTCGTTTCCTGTTGCGTCTTTGTAGACGACCGAGACTTGTTTATCGCCGTTTCCAGCAGACAATGTCCACGGCTTCGTTTGGGTAAATGCTTCATAAGCAGAAAAAGCAGCTGTTTCGTTTTGCAATTTCTGTTGAAGTGTTCCTTCTGCATTATCCGTCGCGTTCAGCGTAAGAGCTACATTCGGTGAATTGGTGAAGATTTGTCCGTTATTGATCAGAATGTTCCCTTTGGGCGGGGTCGTATCCTGGACTATGACACTTTTTGTAAGCGTATCGCCATAAAACCCGACTCCAACTTTTAGCATTCGCCAGCTTGTCGGGAATGTCCCGAGATTCTTTCCTGCATTGAAACTCACGTTGAATGTCTTTGTTTGTCCGGTTCCGATGGAATCAGTAGGTGCAAGAGCTAGGCGGGTATCTTGGGTAAAACGCTCATTTTCTGCAATTGCTCCAAACATGATATTCTTGTCAGCTGTCCAAGTCTCCAAACCTTCATTTTTAACTGTAAATTGAACGTTATAAGTTCCGTTTGCCTCCATAGGGCTAGGGATTGAAGAAGTGACTAAGCTCGCATCTAATGCCAGTCGCGGAGTTCCGGTTGCAGTATCGGAAACCGGAGAAACGTTTCCATTTCCGTCTACAGCTTTGACATAAACATAGTATGGGATTCTTGGATTCAGTGCCGTCGGATGCTTGTAGGAAGTGGTTGTGACTTCAACACCGTTAGCGACATCGGTCTTCCCGGCTGCCGTTCCGATATAAACGAGGTACTTTGAGACGCCCGTAATGCTGTCAGAAGATGAATTCCACGAGAAGGTGAAATTCGTATTGTGAGAATTTGTAACAGACGGTTTTCCCGGCTTGGTCGGCAGTGTTTGGTCAGGAATGGTTGGCGTAAATTGACTGGATTGTGAAGTCGTTCCATAAGCGTTATAAGCTTTAACTCTGAACCAATAATTCATACGGTCTGAATAAGTGCCGCCAGACTTTTGGTAGACAGGACGTGGGTCATCAGAGAATTCACCCCCGCTTCCATCTTTTCTTAATGTATAAATTCCGCTATTAACTTGGGAGGCCGTTGGCCATAATTTTTTGCCCTTCGTTGTCCATGAAGTTGTATTTCCTACATCAATTTCTTCATAACTCTTCCCGTTGAAAATGAGAACTTTATAGCCAGTAGCTCCTGCTAATTGATTCCAGGATAAATTTACATACCCTGATCCACTGCCAGTTCCATTGCCATAGGCTGTACCCGTTGGTGCTCCAGGGAGACCGGAGTAGGTAACTTCTAAAACGGGCTTGCTAGCAGCAGCATCAGCAGAATTAAATTTTCGGTATGTTCCAAGGCTGCCTTCTGAAGTAGAACGCAGCATTATTCCATAATTCGCCACACCCGAATACCATTGATCCACTAAGCTAGTTAAGTCCAACGCCAGCCATCCAGCTGTTGTTGAGTTAGCAGCTACACTTCCATAAGCTTTCGTAGCATCAGCACTTGGTTGTGTATTCCAAGTCAAGTTATTATAATTCCAAGCACTCGTCACTCGGTTAGCATATACATTTGTATTAATAGGATCATAGCCATTGCTAGTCTTGTACAATTTTAGATTTGCGCTGATTAGCAATCCACCATTTAAATTTGGCAGACTTTGTGTAAAATCCATATAACTTCTTGTCGTGCTGGTTGAACTGGTATAGCCTGTTCTTAATTCAGGAGAATTGTAGTAATTTAGAGTTGGATACCCTTTCATGACATAAGTATCCAGTGTATTAGTCTGGCTTCCGCCTAGACTAACCGTAGGATCTACAATTATCGGGAAAACTCTTTCAGGATCTTCAAGGTACTTCTTATCTATTATTAATTTGATAGCTTGTTTATTGTTATCAGTTTTAATAAGTTCATAATGAAGTTCATCGGAAAACACACCCGCCGCATCTTCCATGTACGGTGGTGTCATAACCCATATCTCTTCACCCTTTTTGTTTTCAAAGGAAATGGCTTGATCTTTCTGAACAGCAGTAAGTGAACCGGAAATAGTAAATAAATACTCATTAGGTGTATTCGGTGCTTTTAAAATAATATCTTCTTTTAAACCTTCTGGTTGCATGGTATAGCGCAGGTCTACATCTTTTATTATCTCTTCGTAGGTAATTTTCGACTCCTCTTTTAGTATGGTGCCCTCTTTAGAAATGTTTTCAAGTACAAAACCTAATTTTTCCTTTCCAAAATCAATAGTAACGATTTCTTTATTCTTTATTTTTTCTGCAAATTTAACGCTAAACTTATTCTCTATGGTTTTATATTTAAAAAGCTCCTTATCTGGGTCTTTATTGTCGATAATTTTGTTTTTAATAGGTTTGAGTTTGCCATCTTCTTTGTAATGAACGGGACCAGTGTAAATTTCCGAAGTATAGGTCATGTTACTGTTTTTGAAAGTAACTTCGTTTTCTTTACGCAGCTCTTTTATTTCTTCAACCTTTTCTACATTATGTAACATTACTTCATCAGAGGTGATTTTTTTAGGTTTTCCGTGTTTTATTTCTTCTTCCTCTTTGTGTTCGTTTGTTCCGTGAGCCTGGGTTAATTGCACTTGTTGCCAGGGAAAAGATGAAAACATCAGTAATAAAACTATTAATAAAATTGCAAACCTCTTAAATATACTGTTCGAAATTAACAAGTTGAATCCCCCTAAAATTATGTTTGTAAGAAAAAACACCCATATTATTTACATATTAATGAATTTTTCCCCTTTAATATTTTTATTTATTTTTAAAAATTATACATGTGCCATATTAACTGTTTATTAAAAATATTAAAGACACAAAGCCGATTTTTTTCAACCTCTCGTATTTTTTGGGTGTAAGTATTTTTTGCCAAATCATTGCTTTACAGACGAAGAAAGAAAGAAGTTCAACTCTTATTCAAATCAAGTGGATAAAAAAAAAGAAACCTCCTAATGGTGGTTTCTTGCCCAGGGTACTGCTGATTTGTATATACCTTAAAGATGAAAGCCACGCTCACACTTTTAGCGGTACCCATTCGAATTTGAACGTTAAAAAAGAGGACAGATTCACCGTCCCTCTTAGTCTGTCTATGAATGCATTTTTTATCTCCCGAGAAAACGGGAGTTGCTGTTCTCGGTTTTTGCCAAAGGCTACACTGCAACCTTTGGATTTGTACCAAAACGATTGATACCCGTTTCGCTGTCTTGAACTGTAAAGACCAATAAGACAATCCAACCAATAATCGGAATCAATGAAATCAGTATCCACCAGCCGCTTTTCCCTGTATCATGCAAACGCCGGAACGTAACCGAAAGACTCGGTACGATAAGTAGAAGAGAGAATAAAGTGCTTAAAATGCCAACATCTTCAGCTAGTTCCAATCCGGCGAATGCGTCAACCATCGTTAATACAAGGCTGAGCAAAGCTGCAATCAACATGAACATCCAATATTCTTTTCGTCGTGAACGATCGGAGAAGTTGAATGCTTTCTTCATTACTGTTACAAACCATTTCATTTTGTAGCGCCTCCTTTCCTTCTGAATATAAAACTAAAATTAGTATAGCTTCATACATTCATTATGTATAGCTATCATTTGTAATAATTTGTTAGTACATAGGATGTATTTTACTAAATTATTTATTGAAACAAATCTTTAGTACTTGGACCGTTTGTAACTTTACACTTACATGAATAAAAAAGAAGAAACCTATTGCTAAGTGACTTCCGATAACCTCTTGATATGTAAACTAGTAAATGGAGAATTTTAGAATTTCTGTAATTTGATTTCACGAGTACGCGTATATGTTATGATGATTCCAAATCTTTATTCTAAGGAGATACATAAAATGGATTTGATTATCATTACGCTTGTCACTAGTATTATATTGATTTATATTTCTTGGATGTTTAGTAAGAAAAACTCTTCATTTCAATATGCCGTGCCCTTAATAGTGGCTATTTTAAGTATTATAACCATCGCTCTAAGCTTCATAGTCGGAAGATGGTCTGGAATGGGAATGGGTGTTATTGGCCTTACCTTCCTTATTGCTTCGATTATTGCTTTAGTAGTTACTTCCTTTTTGAGCTTCAGAGAAATTAATTAAACTTTTTTAAAACAGAGAAAGGTCTGGCATATTCATAATAGCCAGGCTTTTTTAGTCCTAAAATTTTTACGCTTTTGGTGTAAAGTATTAACGTCGGTTTATTTTTCAGTTCACATATAGTTATGTCTCTTTCTTGTCTTAAAAATAAAAGCGTTCGTAAAAGTACACTTTTACGAACGGTGCTCTTTAGTAGTTATTATTTGTTAAACCAAAAGGCAAACGAAAAAAATTAGTCGTCTGCCTTTTGACTTGCTGCAATATAACGTTCAGCTTCTTCTTTTAGCCAATAGGGATGCCCGCTGATCACCAGCGTTTCTTTTGGCAATTTCCCTCTTTTTCGGTGCATGTGGATTTTTTTTGAATTCATGTTAAAGCCATGAGCGTTCATCAGTTCGGCAAACGCTGTTTGATTTAAGAGATCTGCGGAATCCTTAATCATTAGCGGTTTTTGTTTTTTAGTCAGATACGTATCCTCGTAAAAATAGGTTTGGAGTTGGTCAAGTGCGAACGGAATCCATTCCGGGTCCACTTCTCTAAACAATTGATTGAGATCGAAGGCTTCATTAAATTCGAAAAATCGGGCAAGGCTGACCATCGCCTTTTCATGTTGCGTTAATTTGGATGCGTCAGTTATTTTTTCATTTTCAAAAATATAATCTTCAAGATTTGGGAAGTTGTCAAAAATATTGGTGGTAGCTTTTTTCATCTTGTTCCCTCCTGTTGTTGAATGATTCAACATTATTTTCTTTACTATATCAAGTTTTGTTGAATGATTCAACAAAAACTACCTTTTCTGCTTTGAAGGATGTTCGGCCACCCGGAAGAAGTCATCTTTCGGGTGGCCGCGTTTTTTAAACAATTTCTGCAGTTGTTAAAGATGAGACTTTCGCGAAAAGTAAAAGGGGGGAAATCCCCCTTTTAATCTTATATGATTCCTTTTTCCCTTAAGGAAATTCCGTCTTTGTGGCTGACAATAAGGGAATCAAGCAATTCAATGCCGATGATGGCGCCGGCTTCCTCAAGGCGTTTTGTAACAGAGATGTCTTCGGGTGAGTGCTGACAATCTCCGGATGGGTGGTTATGGGCAACGATGATGCTGGCGGAATTGTTCAGGATGGCTGATTTGAACACTTCTCTCGGATGGACAATACTGGCGTTGATACTGCCGGTATGGCAACGGTGAACGGCTGTAATTTCATTTTTGATGTTCAGGCAAAGGACTAAAAAGATTTCCCGGTCTTCGTCACCGATGAGGGCTTTCGTAAAATTGATGGCATCGGAAGCAGAATGAATCCGGTTCGGCATCATGTTCCGGTACGTTTCCTCGACTTCTTTGATTTCCTGTTTGATTCGGGTCACTTCGATAAGGGTTTCAAGTTTCATTTTTATCGCTCTCCTTTTGTTTTGGTCCGCCGGGCGGTCAATGTCCCAAAAGGGATTATTTTTTGCCTTTTGGTGAGTAGGACGGACCCATTCCATAGCCGACCAGTCAAGGGTCCCAGCGCAAAAAGTTTTTCAGCGCAGCAAGATCTGAAAAAGTTTTTCGCCCCTTGACTGATGTTTTGCTCTTCAGTCGGCTCCTGTCTTGGCCTGAAACAGGGGTAGGGCGTAAGCCAAGGAATCTGCCGCTGTTTCAGGCTTAGACAGGCTGGGAATGGTACGCTCCGGTGGCCAAAAGCAAAACATATAAAAATGGCAGCCATTTGGCTGCCTTCTGCTTGTCTGTTTCAGGGTTTCCGGCTCGTTCCCTCGTAAAGAAAAGAACAGGAATCTAGGGGCTGTAAACAGAGTTGTACAGCCCCTGATTATCGGTCTTTTTTAGAGGGAAGCGACACGTTAGGGATCCTGGCAAAGCGTCGTGTGCTTTGTTAGGAGAACGCGTGCCATCCGGCATCGAATGGGGTTTCTTTATTAAACGTTTACCATTTTGCGTACATTTTACTGAGTTGTCTTGCGGGCCGCGTTTTATTGAGGTAATTGGTTCTCACCAATTTATGTAAGGGATCCATGGGTCTGCTTTGGATGACTTGGGTAACAACCTTCGCGTCGATCGGCAATAATTTTTCCTGTGCACGTTCCGCATTCAATTGTTCCGTGACTTTCTGAATGCTTCCCGTGAAGGCGTACAGCTGAATAATCTGTTCCTGCAGGCTTACAGCTTGATAAGTTTCGGCTAAAAAAACGTACTCCTGTAAGAATTCGATTTCCTTTTTTGCCTTGCTGACGGTCGGTAAACGTTTCATGCGAATCTCCATTCCACCAAAATATGGCTTTTTTTCTAAGTATAGCCGAACGGATTCAAAAGTAGTATAAAAAGTTTTGAATATTCTTTCAAATAAAAAAACAAGAAACGAAGTGTTTACCCTTCATTTCTTGCTTCTTTCGGTCATTTATCGTTCCAATTCATTCTCTTTGTCTTTGGATTTTTCGGCTGATTGTAGCTGCTTGAAAGCCGAAGCCACTTCTTTTGTTTGGGAATGGGTCGGATTCATTCCTTCAATGTGCTGCTGCAGGTCGTCTTTCGACTGGATCCGCGGATTTTTTACCAATTGCCAACCGATCGTCACGCCGTGCTGGGTTTCCGCTTTCAAATTCTTCTGTTTGAGCACGGAACCGAGGCGTTCGTTCAAGTGCTTGTTGTTCAGTTTTTGCAGGTGCTGCGTGTCTTTGTGCTGCGTCTTGCTTAGGAACCGGTCGGTATTCAATGACTGGGCAAGTGCGGTTTTTTGGATGAATTGCTCTCCTTCTGCCTTTTTTGTGAAGATGCGCTGCGTGCTTTCGCCGCCTTCCAGCGTCACGGCGTATTTGCCATCCTCGATCTTCGTCACTTTCAGGAAGTCTTCGGCTTTCTGGTATTCCCTCACGAGCTCGCCTTTGTTCTCCAGTACATTCAAAATCCGATACCGTTCATCTACATCCTGAAGAGAAACAATCCGGTTTGTGTTGGTCCGGAAGAAAAATTGATTGTCCCGTTCATTTTGTTCGGCAGTAGCATAGATCACCAGTCCATTTTTGGCATCCAGCAGCTGCAACGTCGGACGGTCATCGAGTGAAATGGCGTGCTTGCTTTCGATTTCCTTTTTTGTCTGTTCCGGATCGATGGATTGATAGAAGTCCTGTATTTTCTCGCTCTGCAGGGAGTTGAGCTGCTCAATGGTTTCCCGGGAGACGGTCTGCACTTCATGAATGGCTTGTTTGGCCAAATTTAAATCCTGTGCCCACGTGGCAATGTAGCCGGTGGACGAAAGGTCCGTATCAAACCCGTAATACTGGGACACGATATACGCTGTGCATTCGGCCTGTGCTTCGCGGTGGCCTCTTGGCAGGTCTTTCAACTCGTTTTCCCGGTGGTGCAGCTGGCTGTGGGCATATTCATGAATCAACACACGGAATTTCTGTTCCGCAGTCGTGGAAACCGCCGTATTGATGACAATGTCATCGGTCTGCCGATTGTAATAACCGCCGTAGGTATCCATCGGATGGGCTTCTTCCTGGATGTTCAGGGAAATCTGGTCATTCTGGTTGATCCGGTCAATAAACCGGTCATACAGTTCCGTCAATGACTCCGATGACTGCAGGTCCTTTTGGATGAAATCACGGACATTCGGAATCTCTTTGCCGTTGGTCTGCGAGACATCAAACACTTTCCCGACCATGAATCCGGTGATGCTCTGTTTGACTTCAGACTCGGGGTCGCCGTTCTTGTCGCGCAACACTTCGCCGGTTTGTTCATTGATTTTCTGCACTTCCACCTTCTTGAAGGATGGAACGAGAATGTCGATGCTCTTTTCCCCTTTGTTGACATGGCGTCCGAGCGTCTGCCATTGCTTGAAACCGCGCACCATCGTGGCTTCCGGCTTTTGGGAGGCAATCATCAGGACGTTATTGAAGGAATACTGGTGGCCGCTGGCCATGACATCGAGCATGTCCTGGAACCGGTCATTGTTGAACAGCTCTTCCAGATTCTTTTCGAGCCGCGTGTTGATTTCTGTCAGGTCCAGTTTAGTCGACATAGTCAATCACATCCTTTCTGATGTACCAGGCCTCGTACAGGGGTTCCATTTGTCCGGGAATCCGGACCGGGGTGTAACAGGTGATGGCGTAGTCCTGGATATCTTCTTCAAGATCCAGCACACCTTCATACGTGAGCGCCTCAAACGGCACGGGATCATAGAAACTCAAGATCCGCTTATCACTTGCGATGATGTCGCTGATGGTCACAAGCATCCGTGTTCCTCCCTTTCTGCTTATAAAAGCGTCCGTAGATCGATTTCTTCTTTTTCTTTCAAGCGCTCGTCAATCGTTGGTTCATTTTCAGGCGCGGACTCAGAATCTGGAAGGTCTTCCAGTTCCTCTTCCTCGTAACTCAGATCGAACAGATCCGATTGATTGATTTCTTCTTCAATCACGCGCGTGGTGGTTCCCCCTGAAGCCAAGGCCACGGGTTCTTCGGCTTCAGCCGGTTCGTTTTCAGGAACAGGCCACTGAACGGCCGGTTTTGCATCCGTTTCCGGTTCAGGCTGCGCCGCTTGGTACTTCTCCACATAATCCCCGAAGACTTCCGACTGCCACGCTTTTTGCAGCTTCATCGGATGAAGCCCGCTGACAAACAGGTAACAGTCCTCTCGGGAAATGCTCGACAGGTCGCCTTCCGGAATGAGGGAGCGTTTGACGTACTGTTCCGACTGACTTTGGCTGGCACTGGATTTGCCGCTTAGGAAGCCGCCGCTTTGGCTCGATGAGCCGGTCTGCACTTTGGCGGTCGTTTCACCGGCAAGCTGGGAGAAGTACTTGATGGTTTCCATGTCCTTGCTGCGAAGGAACAGCAGCGTATCATGGTTGGACAGGATCGACCGGGCCATTTCCTTGCCGTAGATGGATTCGATCTGGCCATTGTCCTGTACAATCGTATTCATGGATAGCCCGAGACCCCGGCACGTGGCCAATACTCGGCCGTATTTTTCAATTTTGCCGATATTCGCGAATTCATCCAGCAAAAAGATGGTCGGGATCTTCAGTTTGCCTTTGTTTTCATCGGCCATCTTGTAGAACTGGGCGATCAATTGATCGAAGAATACCGACGTGAGCGCGGTGAACGGGTTCTCATCCATCGGCAGCTTCACGTACAGCACACTTTTCTGTTCCTGAAACGCCCGGAAGTTGAAATCGCTCGTCCGGGTCATTTCGCTGGTTTTCTTCAAGGTGAAAATGCTGACCTGCGAAGCGAAGGAAGAGGTCACACTGGCGCGCGTATTGCCGCCGAGCGTCGTCAATCCTTTTAGCAACTGGTAAGCCGGATGGCCGGTTCCGAGCTCTTCGTCCACCCATTCCCGGAAACGGTCTTCATCCGGGGCCACTTTTTCATTGAAGGCATCCAGCACATCCTGCATGCTGGCGTTCGGAATTTCGGTTTTGCAGTAGACGATGAGTCCCGCAAGCATCTTCTGTGCCCGTTCCATAAAGAAGTCTTCTTTTCCGTCTTTGGTGGAATTTTTCGCAATCGTGACGGACACGCTTTGCGCGTCCTGATCATCCAGGACGTAATCCAGTAAGTTGTAGCGATCCTGTTTGAAGTTGATGAAATCGATCTGGTAGACCCGGTAGCCCTGATCGCGCTTGATGGCTGCGGTCTGGTCGAACAATTCGCCTTTCGGGTCGGTGACGATTAACGTTTCTTCCTTATTGTTTAACAGATTTGGGATAACGTAAGATTGTCCTTTCCCACTCCCGCTGGAACCGACGATGTAGACATTGCGGTTGTCGATGGCGGTCGTTCGCGGAATGATGAGCGCTTGTTTTTTATCGGGCACCCGGCCGACAATCAAGCCGTTTTCCAATGATCCCAGCGTCTTTTCGGGATTGCCCTTGTGATATTTGTTCTGTTTGGAGAAGTGCTTGCCGTCGATCACTTCGGCCGGCTGCGTAAAGCGGGCCGAACCGTGGACACCGAAATCATGGGCATCTTCGTATTTGTGTTCGAACAAGTTCATTTTGGAGAGGAACCAGCCGAAGAAGACAACGGACAAGATCGCCACCAACAGCTGCGACTGCCGGTCTGCTTCATTCAGTAGGAAACCGGTGGTGCCACTGACATCCAGCAGCAAGCCGTTCAACGATTCCTTTTCAGCAATAAACCGGAGCACACCGGTCAGAGTGTAGCCGACGACTAAGGACAGCAGGAACGTGACCCCTATTTTCACCCCGGCCCCTTTCCGTAACGTTTTTTTCGCCATGATGCTCACGCCTTTCATTCTTTTTTACTTACATGTCAATTTCGAGTCCCAGGTAACGCCGCATGCGCGTGTTCCGGCCTTTTCGGTTCATCTTGGTGGTTTGCTGCGGCTCTTTCTGGTAATTGTTCGGGTGGGCCGCTTGCCGCATCAATTGATCCAGCAGTTCGGAACTTGCGCGGCCGTTCGGGAACTGAACGAGTGGCTGCTGCTTGTCGTCCAGTCCTTGATAGAACCGGCTGTTTTGCTGGTTTTTATATTGCTCAAAGGCCGCCCCGCGTTTGTCCTGTTCGGTTTGCGCGTGCTTCAGGCACTCTTTCAACGCCGGCGCTTTGTGGTGCTTCGCTTTTTCCGTGTAATGCTTCAAGAAATCCGTTTTCATTTCCAGCGGCAGTGCCTGTACCTGCTGCAGCAATTTCTCTTTTGCTTCCGGGAACGTCTGCCGAATCAATTCATCCATTTGCTTGTCCATATGTGCGGCTTTTTCCTGGTAACGGCCGATCAATTGCTGGGCGGTATTGAGTTTGATGGACGTCCGGTAAATGGTATCCAAGTCTTTTCCGTCGTGCAGCAGCTTCTCTTTTTCAGTTCCCAGTTTATTGCGCATCTGCGATTGAATCCGGATTTGTTCGCTCGCTTTTTCGGCATGGTCACAGGCTTTTTGAAGTTCATGCAGCTGCAAGTGATGATCCATGTCTTCCATCCCTGGAACGTGTTCCCACTGCTCATTCCGGATTGCTTCCAAGACAGTTGCTTTAAAGTCGGCCGTCCGGTCATTCGTCTGGAAGCGATCATCGATTTCCGCATAGAGTTCCTGGAATGCATTATGAACAATTAGGCTTTGCACCCGGTAAGCGCGTTCCGCATGGGCCGTGACGGTTTCATTGGTTTTCGCCGATTTGGCCGTTTCCTGTTCCAGTTTTTCAAAACGATCCAGCCGTTCACCGAAGAGTGACGGGAATGTCGGCAGCGAGAATCCTTGCGCTTTTAATGCTTGGGCATCGCGTTTAGCGTTCGCTTGGTGGGATGCCGTCAAGATGGCATGGGTAACGGCTGCTTCGGTCTGTTTGGGTTCAAGCGATCGCTCTTCCCATCGGTAAAGGCCTTCCAGTTGTTTGTGCACGTTTTGGAAGGTCGGTGCTTCTTTCAGGCGTCCTTCCATGAACCGCAGGCTCTTCTGGTAATCGGCGTCCAATTGTCCGGTAACTTCGACGGTATGCCGGTGCAGAACGGCTTGGACATCCAACGGTTTCTGCTTGTCCGAAAGAAAGGAAATTTGTTGGTTCAGCTGCTTGATCTCTGCATTTGTTTTGCGGATTTCCTGATTCAATTGGTGGTAGAACGTCTTCGCTTCAAGGCCCTTGGCTTCCATCCGTTTGACGTATTGGTATTCGTTCCGGTCCAGCCGAACTTCTGCAATCCGGTCCAGTCCCTGTTCTTCAAATGAGAGCGCGGAAACTTCCTTGTTGATGCCATGCTCCTTGAAGGATTGATTGATGGCTTCTGCGTAATTCATGCGCCATTTTACGAGGGTTTCGCGTTCGTTCCAGTCCGTAGAAGGAACGGTTTGAAACACTTTTTTTCCGTCCTCTGTCCGGAGAATGTCACCCTTTTCATCGTACTCATACTGACGCATTTTCTTCTGTCCCCAGCTGCCATCTTCATTGAACGGACGAACCGTCAGCAAAATATGGGCATGGGGATTATGTAGTTTGTCGCGGTGAATCGAGACGTCTGCCACCATCCCCTCGTCCACGAATTCTTCCTGGACGAACGACTGGACCAACTCGTGCTGCTGCTTATCCGACAGCTCAACCGGCAGGGCAACCAATACCTCGCGGGCCAGTTGCGCGTTCCACGCTTTTTCCACTTTCTCGACTTCGTTCCATAGCTTTTCACGGTCGAGTGTCCAGTCGGGCGCATGATCCGGCTTCAGGAGAAAAGAGACCGGAGCCACTTCGCGCCGTTTGAAACTTTTCATTTCCTCGTCGCGTTCGGAATACAGGTCTTCCCCACTCCGATAACTGGCACTGGCCACGGCTGATTGGGATTTCTTGCTGATAATGTTGGCTTGCAGACGGAAGTAGCTCACGTTCTCTCACCTCTTTTTTTACAGGCTCTTTTATCTTAAAACATCCGAAGGCGACAAAGAAAGGCCGAAGGCGCTTTCCCCAGGCACCACGAAGTGGTGTATAACTGGGCACTCTCCCTTTGGGTTCGGACTTATTGTAGCACAAATTTTCCCTTTTCTCTAGAATTTATTAAGATATATGTTAATATATTTAAATATAAGATAAAAAAGGAGTGAAGACCATGGCAAACAATATTGAAAAGATCACAAGCATCGAAGAGCAGATCGCCAAACTGAAAGAAAAGCAAAAAATGATCGAACAGCAAATGCACAAGAACATCGGCCAGGAAGTGCTCAAGGCATGGAATGTGGAATCGGAACAGGAAGCCATTGAATGGATTCAAAAGCTCGCGGTTCAAGTAAACCGAAAAGAAGACGGGAATGAAACGCGGGATCACCATGAGCAGCAGTCGTGATCATTTGGATCAGACCAAGGAACTGAAACAGCGGATTACAGAAATGAAAAGAAAGAAGAACCGGCTTCAAAATGAAGCCAAACGGAGAGCCAGCTGGGAACAGCGAAAAGCGCGGACCAAACGCTTAATCGAGACCGGTGCGCTGGCCGAAAAATATTTTGGACTGGAACAGCTGTCCGTGGCCGAACGGGAGAAAGTCTTCCAGACTTTCTCGGCATTTGTAAAAGGCAATATGAAAAAGGGCTGAGAAATCATTCTCAGCCCTTTTGGTTTGGATGATCGTGTTCAGCAAGCGGAATCAACTTCCACTTTTCTGTCGTGTGCAGCGTTAAAAAATCGAGTTGGTTTTGAGCTTCCTCTTTCGTGTGGAAAACAGTTTCCTGTTCTTCATCACTCAGAACTACACCATTCGTTGATCGGATAAGATACGCCATAACCTACCTCCCACTTCGTTATAGAAACAAAATAAGTCACGCTTAACCAAACAAGTAAGAGTAAAGTTGACTTTCTACTTTAGCAAATATCTACCTAACTAAAGTAGAAATATCTACCTGTGCAAGGTAGATGTTTGTTAAGTTATATAATTTCGATACTACTCGTCCTGTTCGTTAAAAAACTCAGTCATATAATCAAACTGTTTTTGCTGGCGATCAGTCAATTCATTCTTAGTATAATACTCAACAAGTTCAGAAATAATAGCGTATGTTTTATTTTCATCCATGAACTTACCAAGTACGCCAATTTGAATATGCAGGTCATGCGGAACTTTAATTGACTTTACGTTATTATTTTTTCCCACTACGGATTTTACTTTACGAGGTGCTTTTGTTTTTGTTTCGGGAACAGGAATTGTCGATTTTTTTTCTGGTAATATAGCACGTGGTTCAGTTTTCTCTTCGTTAACTACTGGATTGTTTGCTGGCTGTGAAAAGTTTTGTTTCTCATTGGTGAATTTGAAGTCGTTTTGACTGCTAATAACTACAGGTCTAGGTCTTTCAAGAGTGCTTGATTTCGTCTTCTTCTTAATCAAGGGTCCCTTCTTTGAACTCTCAGACATGAACGCTTTCCTCCTCAAACCTTGCAAGTTTTTCTTCAATTTCATCTACTACATCTAAGAACGTTTGATGTGCTTTACGGTCGTGATGATCTTCATTTTTAATCCCTGTCATATCCCACGCTTTTAAGCGCTCTAAATGCTTTATGACATTTTTGAAGACATTGTCTTCACCGAAAAGCTCGGTTGCTCGTTCGACCGTACTCTGATCCACACGTCCACCAGCTCTTAAAAGAACTGGTAAAACCCCAAGAACTTGAATGTCTGCTTCATATTCATCTGCCATAAACTGCAGGTATGACACGTAAGTTTCTGCACCTTCAAGGGAAAGTTCTTGGGCCTGCAAAATAATTAGAACATAATCGGAAGCCATCATAGCATTGTCAGAGTAATCGCTTATGGTTGGTGGTACATCGATGAAAATATAATCATAATTTGCTTTTAAAGGTTCGAGCAAAGTTTTTAAAAGAGTAATTTGTTCCAAATCGTTTTGGAAGGTTTGATAGAGAAACTTCGAAAAGTTTTTAAACGAAACTGCGGCCGGGATAAGATCAAGATGTTCTGTCACTTTCACAACGACGTCTTGAAGATTCCCCTCTTTGAAACCATCAAAGATTGTTTTGTTTATTTCTTCTATCCCTGCGGAACGGGCAATTAAAGTGCTAGCATTCCCTTGTGGGTCCATATCGACCAAGAGAACCTTTTTCTTATGTACATTTGCATATTCCCAACTGGTCATTACAGAGACTTTGGTTTTTCCAACGCCGCCTTTAAAGTTGCCTACTACAATTGTTTTGGCTGCCATCAATATTCCTCCTAGAATTTTTTGTTAATTACAAACTTCTACCTAACAAACTTCTACTTCTGTATATTTCTGATAATAACACAAGTAGAAGTTTGTGAGAATAATAAATAAAATGTAACACAATTGTAATATTTGGTCTTTTAACTATACATAGGTAGAAAAGTAGAAATATCTACCTGTGCGAGAATGCGAATTATTCTAACGTAAGTAGAAAAGTGGAAATATCTACTTTTGCGAGAAAGAGAATGATTCTAACAAAAGTAGAAAAGTAGAAATATCTACTTCTGCGAGAAAGAGAATGATTCTAACAAAAGTAGAAAAGTAGAAATATCTACCTCTGCGAGAAAGTAAATCATTCCAACAAAAGTAGAAAAGTAGAAATATCTACTTTTGCGAGAAAGAAAATCATTCTAACAAAAGTAGAAATATCTACTTTTGTTATTTAAATAAAAAATAAGAGTACTGATTTCTGCTGTTAAACCAGCTTTCAGTAAATAATTTAATTCTAAAATTCAAAAATTATAATTGCACAGGTAGATAAGTAGAAATATCTACTTTTGCGAGAAATATATTCATTCTAACAAAGGTGGAAAAGTGGAAATATCTACTTATGCGAGAATGATAATGACTTTAACAAAAGTAGAAAAGTAGAAATATCTACCTCTGCGAGAAAGAGAATTAAAATAACAAAAGTAGAAAAGTGGAAATATCTACTTATGCGAGGAAGAACTTCCTTCCAACAAAAGTAGAAAAGTAGAAATATCTACCTGTGCGAGAAAGAGTGTCATTCTCGCACAGGTAGAAAAGTGGAAATATCTACTTCTGTCACCTCGAAAACCTTGATTTACCGCTATTTACACAGCATTCCCCATGCTTTAGCTTAAAGAATATAGAGAACTTAGAAGAGTTGGCATAAGACGGGGAGGGGATGCTTTGTGGTAAATATGAGTAATATATTTGATCTGGTGCTTCACGAAGGTATTAATACATATAAGACAAAAAACTCAAAGGCAGCTTTCCCCAAAGTCGTAAAAGATAAAAAAAATTTTCAAAAACATAAGAAAGGTGCCATCTGTGTGACCCGAGCCAAGGAAGATCTAGCGACACCGTTCGGTGTCAAAGGGTATGTGATTACCTCAAAGGAAACCCTCTTGGAGGATTGTCTTGAACTTTCTCACTGGAATCCTAATGTACTGAACTACTTAAGGTATTCGGATAAAACCAGGCGGTTCGTCAAGGGACATGAAGAAAGCAACCTACAGCAAATCAATACCTTTGTGGTGGATATCGACACGAAAAAGCAGTCGTATACGGAAATCCTGACGGCTGCACTGGATCACAGTATCGGCATCCCAACGCTTGTTCTGGAGTCACCAAAAGGCTTTCAAGCCTATTTTGTTCTTGAGAAACCTCTCTTCATCAGCAACCAGAACGACTTCCGCGGACTGAAAGTGGCCAAACGCATCTCAGAGAACATCAAACGCAGCCTCGCCGGAGTTTTGCAGGGAGTCGATATCTCCTGCAATGACTTCGGTTTTTTTCGGATTCCGAACGAAGACAACGTGCGCTGGTTCTCTGAAGAAATGGTCTACGACTTCGGCAGCTTGATCGCATGGTCCAAACGCCAGGACGATGATCGGGGCAGGGGGCTTTTTGTGCTGCCTTCCCAAAAAGAAGCGCTGGATCCAACGCAGTCCGAATGGTTTCAGGAACTCTTGGCCACGCGTCACGTAAAAGGGGGCGAAGGGCAGATCGGCCGGGACAACCTGATGTTCACACTTGCTCTGGCTTGCTACAGTGCCGGAAAGGGGCAGGATGAAACGCTCGATCTTCTGGATGAATACAACTCGTCCCTGGCTGTGCCTATACGGCACAGCGAAGTTCGGAAAATCGTCAAGAGCGCCTATAAAGGCCGGTTCAAGGGCGCGCATAAGGAATACATCCAGCAGCTGTTGGAAGCATGGGGCACCGGCAAGGAAATCGCGATCCACAATCCGATGGGCGGCTGGTACAAGCACAAGAAAGACCGGGAAGACCGCGTCCGCAGTCATTACAGCGAATGGGAAGAAGATGTGCTCGCCTTTATCGAAAAAGCCGCGAGCATCGATCAGCCCATCAAATGGTCCACGCAGACAGCTTTGTGCGAAGAGATCGGGATTCCCCGCAGTACGTTCAATGAAGTCATCCGGAAATCCAAACACATCTTGGTCAAACGAAAAGGAAAAGGCCGGGCAGCGCAGACAGGATTGACCTCGATTGCGATGCTTCTTCAGTGTGCGCTCAGTTGCCAGCAGCAACACCGCACGGTGTACATCGAAGCAATCCGGCTCTT
The DNA here is from genome assembly GCF_003289955.1 of Planococcus halotolerans. Taxonomy (GTDB): domain Bacteria; phylum Bacillota; class Bacilli; order Bacillales_A; family Planococcaceae; genus Planococcus; species Planococcus halotolerans. Next base: position 59,268 of record NZ_QLZR01000010.1, read on the forward strand.
TGCAACTGAGCCAGCCAATCAGCTTGTTCTGCGAGAACTGGACTACCAAGTGGAACGCCATGTGGCAGGCCCTTATGCTGCCACCATAAATGGTAAAAATTTCAATTCCAGTTAATTGTCCAGTCTGCCAATACATATCTGTATACAGGGGTTCGTTTTTTCCCCTGCTTATCGATTGTGTATCCATCCATCTCTTTTATCTTGTTTTGGGGAATAAAAAAAGCACCTTTTCAGTGAAAAGATACTTGGGACGGGATTATTCAGTTTCATCGGTTTCGTAAGGACCGAAGCGTTCATACATTTTATTGAGCTGCTGGGTTTGAAAGTCGTCTTTGAAGGCGCGCAGAAAAACGTCCGTTGGGTTGATTTGAAGTGCGTTGCAATAATGAATGATCCAGCCGATTGAAACGTTTTGTTTTCCACGTTCGATATTGGAAATCGTGGGTCCGGCCAGGTCGCTGATGGCTTCGATATCTTTTAAGGTCATTTTCTTTTCAAGGCGTATGGATTTCAAGGCTCCACCGATTTTTTCGTAAATATTGGGTTCATAATGGGAGGTCATAGCTCGAATCCTTTCAGATAGCCGTGTCTGTTTTGATTGTTTCGTGTTATACTGATTCCATAAAATTAAGATATATATTAAAAAATCTCTACAAACCCTGTTATTGGTAGTTTGGCGACCGTCAATAACAGAGTTTCCGCGTAGAGAAATTTCAAAGGAATCGTTCTTATCCTGATTATAGCATAATCCAGGTCTTTTTGAATAGAAGCTGAGGAAATCGGCTTTTATGGAACGCGCCTTTGGAATTTCTCTTCCGTTCGATCAGAGAATTCTTGGAAGGGGCGTTTTGTTATGAGCAGAAAATACAATGTACAGGAAGAGGCAGCCGAGCGATTTTACCGGTTACCGAAAGTGTTCTTTACGAACGAGCAGTACAAAAAACTGAGCAACGATGCGAAAATCGCTTTTGCGATCCTGCAGGATCGGCTTGAACTGTCTATCCGGAACAGGTGGTTTGACGTGGAGGGGAATATCTATTTTCTTTACGGGAACCAGGAGCTTGGGGATATTCTGAACTGCAGTAAACCCACGGTCATCAAGATCAAAAAGGAACTGCACAAAGCGGAATTGCTAGAGGAGAAACGGATGGGGCTTTCCCAGTCGAACCGGTTGTATCTGTTGAAACCGGTGGCTGACTTTTCCGATTTGGACGAACTGAAACAGCCTTCGGAAGACGCTGAAACCCTTGTGCCCCAACAGAAGTTAAAATCTTTTACTTCAAGAAGTCAAAATTTTTTACCTCAAGAAGTTAAAAATTTTAACACTAATGATACTGAACTTAGCGATACTGATTCGAGTGATACTGAAAAGAGTATCCATCTATCCCGAAATGAATCGGATCTGCCAAGTGTGTTGGTGGAAGTACTTGATAAAAATCAAAAGCGATTGATGGATGACGAAATAAAGGTTATAGATATCCTCAACCACTACAAAGCCCACCAAGGGATATTGACGGATTACCAATATGCAGATGCCCTGCAGTATTCACTGGAACGGACACCGGGACGCATCATCAGCATCACGGCCCGGCTGACAAAAGCGGTGGAAGACAAACGAAAATGGCTGAATCAGCAAAACGCCCGTGAACCAGAACCGGTGCGGAAAGAAATCATCCCGGAGTGGCTCAAGGAACAGCGACAAGCCGAACAGCAGCAGCAACAAGCAAAACAACAAGAAGTGAGTTCAACTCTAAACGATTTCGAAGCCGAAAAACAACGATTACTCGAACGCCTGCAAAAGCGGAAGTCACAATGACTTCCGCTTTTTATTATGATATAGGTTAAAAAATATTGATTTCCAACTATTTGAAATCAAGATAAATGCAGTAGGAGTTAAGTAATATAGCGTCCTTATAAAGTTTATCAAGCGTTTGTAAAAAAGGAAAAAAGAACCAGAGGAAATTGTTGGTTATGACTTGCCAGAAATAAGGCAAAAATAGTAAGGTGAAGTCAAATGAATCGAAAAGGGGGTGGAAACGTGTTTGATCGCATAGGTGCTTTTCTCAATACATTGTTTACGGACATGCAAACGACCTTCATCACCATTTTCATGATTGGCCTGTTGATCTGCGCGATTGGCGTATGGGCAGGGGACGAACAATCATCCCCGAAATTCAAGAACGGCCTGAAGCTGTGTGTGCTCGGCGTGGTGTTGTTCCTGTTGGCCAAACCGGTCATCGATTACATTCAGACGAATCTGTAAGACAGAAAGTGTGTGATGGCGATGCGTTCGGATTCGTACATGGAGCGCCAGGAGCGCTTGCGTGAACGCGGGAAGGTGGAACTTCCCCTCAATATCGATACGAAAAAGTATTTGTACGGCAATATCTCGTTTCAGGATGTTTTCATTGTGCTGCCATTCCTGTTGCTGGGCGCAGCGATTTCGTATTTGCTTTTCAAGGCCGGGTACTTGAATCAGCAGCTATTACTGGTGACATTCGTGCCGGCAATGATTGTCACGGTGTTTCAGCTGAACAAGCATCCGATCCGGAAGAATTTGTCGCTTCTGCAGTACAAGGTCATCTGGAAGCTACGGGCGAAACACCGGAAAAAGAATTTTCACTACGCGAAAGGGGCACTGTCGATGAGCCGGAAACAAGGCGACACCCGGACCGAACTCGGACTGGCCAATATTGCGAATGGCTGTCTGGAATCGTCCGACCGGAAACTGATCAAGGTGCTGGAAATCTCCTCCGTCAATCTGTCGCTCATGAACGAACTGGCCAAAGAGAATGTGTTATCGGCCTATCAGTCGTTCATCAACGATACGGGGGAGAAGCAGATCCAGCTCATGCAGGTCGCGCAGCCCATCAACCTGACGAATTACCTCATGTGGTTTAACGAAGAAGTGGACCAGAACACCTCTTACGCCAAACGAGTCCTGAAACAGGGCTATTCCAACCAGATCGAGCGGATCCAGAAGTCGAAGAACATGGTGACGCGGAAACGCTACCTGGTGATTTCAAAGCCGATGACGGATTCCGCGAAGGATTACATGAAGCTGGAAACCACAGCGAATATCCTGAAAGCGAAGCTCGAACAGATGCTGTCGGGTTATGAAAAACTGGATGTGAATATTTTGGAGAACGATGAACTGCTGAAATTCTATTACGCCTGCATCGATTTCGACAATGCACAGGCGCAGGGCGAAAACATCGTGCAGAAGACCAATTCCAAGCTGGATGTGGTGGTCGGCAAGAATACGGCCAAAGCGCTGGTGGATCAGTACAAGACCTTACTGAATGACCGATTTGAATAAGGAGGTGGCGAGATGCAGTGGGTGACCAATCTGTTTCGCTCCAAACCGAAAGAAGAGACGACATTCGAAGAAACCATCAGCGGCATGAACGAAACGCTGCTGACGGCGATTGCACCGGATAACCTGACGGAATACGACTCGGCCGTGCGGATCGGCTCCAACTATACCCGGACGTTGCTCATCGTCGATTACGATCCGATTCAGGACCAGAACAAGATTCAGCAAGTGACGGAAATTCCGGAAAACGTCTCAATCGTTAATTACCTGCAGGAATACAATATGGGCGAGGTGCGGACGCAGCTCGTCAAAAGCATCAAGCAGAACCGGATGAAAATGAATACCCGGTTCGCCGATGAACAGACGATCATCGAATCCGAAGGCCAGATTGAAAGTGCGTCGGAGATGCTGCGGAACCTGTCCTACCGGAACGACAAGATTTATTTGTTCCATACGTTGATTCATCTGGTGGCGAGTTCGATGGACGAACTGGATCAGCTGACAACGACTGTTAAAAGCAAGTTCTCGAAAATCGGCATTATCCACAATCCGACCGACCGGGCCGTCGATGCGTTCCGTTCGTTCCTTCCCCTCAATGACAACAAAGTGGAAGAACTGACGTATAAGATGACCAACTCCGAAGCGATTTCGTATTTCTTCCCGTTTCATGAAAACGAAATGTTCTCGCAGACCGGTTTGATCAAGGGACGCAACATGACCACCGGAAATGTGGTCATCGTGGACGATACGACACTGCTGAACCGGCATGAATTCGTCATCGGGATTTCCGGGATCGGCAAATCGACATATCTGTTTGCCAACATGACGAACAAGCACATGCTTGGCCGGAAAATCATCACGGTGGATCCGAAAGGGGAATTCGGCCGGAACTACAAAGACCTCGGCGGCGCATGGGTCAAGTTCCAGCTGAAAGGCGGAAACCGCATCAACCCGATGGACCTGCCGAAAATCAGCGAGAAGATCCAGCTGGAGGAAAAAGAGCTCGGCAACATTTTGCTCACGAAAATATCGAACCTGCTCGTCATGTTCAAGCTGATGTACAACTCGATGAATGAGCTGCAGGAAGACATACTCAGCCGGTACATCCAGAAAGTGTACGAAGAAAAAGGGATTGATGAGACAACGGATGTCAACAGGCTGACCGCGGCCGATTATCCGGTTCTGGAAGACCTGTACAACATGATCGAACGCGACAAAAAGGAGGATCCGCCGTTATACGAGCGCATACGCGACTTTCACACGACACTCGAAACGTACGTCTACGGCATCTATTCGGAACTCTTTAACGGGGCGACAAACGTCAATATCGACAACGATTTGATCTGTTATGACCTGAAAGAGATGAGCAACAACGAAAAAATTCAGCGGATCCTTTTCTATAACATTCTTTCGCACACGACCTACGAAATCATGAGTGGCGACCGGGAACCGAGCGAAATCTTCATAGACGAAGCGCACGTCATTGCCGATCCGAAAGTGCCGAAAGCGATGGAGTTCATTTATTTCATGATGAAAGTGCTGCGCTCGTTTAACTGCGGCATTACGACGGCTTCCCAGTCGGTGGAGGATTTCCTGTCGGCCCGGGATGAAAACCGGAATTACGGAAAAGCGATCATCACCCAATCGGTGCAGCGGCTGTATTTGCCGATGAGCGAGGAAGAACTGAAATACCTGGAAGAAGAGCTGGGCAATTCCTTCTCGAAAGAGGAACGGTCCACGCTGATCTTGAAGGACGGCAAGAAAAAGGAACAGGCCGGCAAGGGGATCTTCTACACCGGTTCCAAGAAAATCAAACTGGAAGTGCAGCTGAACGAAGTGACCGAGAAGCTGTGGTTTGAGCAGAAGAGCATCAACGATATCACGATTTGAAAAGGGATGAGGGCATGAATCCGAAAGAAACGGTCAAAACGATAGGATCCATACTGCTGACGAAAATCCTCTTCAGTCCGCTGGGACTGGTGGCGGTTGGCATCGTCCTTCTGTTGATTGTCCTGCCCGTTTTCATGTCGATGGCCAGTAAAGGCGAGAACTTCAATCTGGAAGACCCCGACAGCAATCTCAGCGCGCTCTCCGGCGCTGCAGGCGGTGCGTATTGTGCGCCGGACGGCGAACTGAACGAAGCCCTTTGGGATGAACAGCTCGCTTCTGCCGGCGTTTTCAGCGGGATGGGCGATGTGTTCCAGGAAGTGGCCGAGGAACGGGGGATCGATCCCGTCTTGATGGCAGCCATCGCGCTGCACGAAACAGCACGCGGCACGTCCTCTGCGGTCGTGGACAAGAACAACCCCGGCGGCTTGATGGGGGCCGATGGATTGATGGTCTTCGATTCGCTGGAAGCAGGGATTGCCTCGATGGGCCTGACCCTTCACAACCGGATCATTCAGGACGGACTGGTGACCATCGCCGACTTAGGTTCCGTCTATGCACCGATAGGAGCTGGTAACGATCCGACGAACCTGAACGCTCACTGGGTTCCGAACGTCACCAAAGTTGTTAGCTCGTTAGGTGGATTAACGATGAACTGCACCACCTCGACCGGCGAATTCGCCCAACCCGTGCCGAATGTGACCGTGAATTCCAATTACGGCGTCCGGATTGATCCGTTTACGGGGGCGATTTCCAATCACGCAGGGGTCGACTTTGCCTGCAGCGAACCGGACCTGATCTACGCAGCAAAAGAAGGGCGCGTGGTGTTTGCCGAATACCCGACCCAAAGCGGATTGAATACCTATGGCAATGTCGTCGTCATTGAACACGAAAACAAGCTCTTCAGCCTGTATGCCCACCTCAGTCAGATTGACGTAGCAGTCGGACAGGAAGTCAGCCAGCTCGAACCGGTGGGCGAGTGCGGCACCACCGGCCGATCGACCGGGGACCATCTGCATTTTGAGATCCATACCGGTTCGCTGTTCGGCACACGGGTCAACCCGATGCCGTATTTGGAAGGGGAACCGGAAGAATAGGAAAGAGGGGAGACGTATGGCGAAATTGGATTTACGGACCATCCTGCTGGTACTGGCGGTGCTGGTGCTCGGCCTCATCAGCTTTAACCAATACCTGAGCTTGAAGGATGAACGAACGGAAAATGAACAGCTGGCAAAAGAAGTGGAACGGCTGAAGACGGTGCAGTCCCAGGAACAGGCCATTTATTCCCGGACGGAAGACTTCCTGCAGGCCACGCTGGAAGGCGGCGCCATCGACTATTTTTCAGTGGACTTGACGGAAAAAACGGAAGCTGAGCTGGATGAGGACCATCACCTGCACGACGGCAGCCGGAGCCAGATGGAGGATTTTGAAATCTTCAATATCTCCGTTCAGCAAAAAGAGAAAGCGTACCAGATCTATGCCATCTACAAAGTCGCTTTGACGGGTGTGGACGGCGAACTGGCGTATCCGGGAGATCAACCCTTGTTGTACCTGACCTCTCGAATCACGTGGATTGAAGAAGACGGGGAATGGAAAGTGGATGCCCATGAACTGCAACCGCTGGCATCCGGTGAAGAAGTCACGGAGGCCATCTCGAACGGATGACGCGGAAAGGATGTGCAGACATGAATGGAAAACTGAAACGGGTGGCTGCCTTCCAGCAAGCGGTCCAAAAAAAGATGGATCGATTGATTGATCGCCTGTCCCGAAATGCCATTGAACAGGAGGAACGGAAATACGAGCTGTTGTACGGCAAACCCTTGAGCGAGAAGGAACGAATTGAAATCAAGAAGGGCGTCGTTGTCCGGTATGCGTTTTTATTGGCGGTGCCGGTGTTGGTGCTGTTATTGACACTGATGAACCGGGGGGTGATGGGATGAAGCGCTGGAAGGGAGCTTTGGTTTTGTTTTTCCTGCTCATAAGTTTATCTCCTGTTTTTGTGTTTGCTGAAGAAGGGAATTTCATGGAAGAAACGATACAAGAATATAGTAAGACTGAAGGTGTGAAAGAGCAGGATATTAAGAATACAGAGTCCTATATGAAGAATGTACTTTACTTAGAAAAATACAATTATGAGACAAACCAATTTGACTGCAAGTGGCATGAAATCGGTTGTCACACAAACAGCTTTCTCTTTACCACTGTAAGCGGGTTCGTCTTTGGAGCGATTGATAGTTTTAGTAAGTTCCAGTTGGATCCTGATTTCATTACGGGAAACCCTATATATGAGGGGTATATGTTGAACTTTAAATCCCTGGCATGGACCATTGCAGCGATTTTTATCTTATGGCAAACGCTTAAGATTATCATTCTGTATAGCGGAAACGGGGAAGAGGGCATGAACTCACTATACGATAAGTTGGTTGCAGTTATCGCAGGAGGAATTCTGCTCGGAGTCTACGCTCAATTTTTTGACTGGATTTTAGAGTTAACCCATTTACTGACGGAAGCGATGCTCACTTCTCCTGTTACCCATTACGATGTCATGCAAGTGATGGCTGTGAATTCTGTCGGTTATGGATTGATCTTGATGATAGTGGTATCGGCTATTTTGTTTGTCTTTTTCTTATCCATTCTGTATCGTACAGTCCTCTTTGTTATCCTATATATAACCGGAGTACTGGCAGTTCCAACCATCGTGAATGATCAATACAACTTTTTTAATCTCTGGTTAAAAACGGTTGTGAGTAATATCCTTACACTTACCATTCAGCTTCTTTGTTTTGTGTTGGGGATTAAGACATTGGTCAGTCTTGAAAGCGGAAATATGATTATCGGAATGGTTTTCTTTATAGTTGGCTTGTCCATACCAACCTTGTTGAGTCAGTTCGGAGCTTCAACCGGATCTGCAAAAGCGGTGGGGTCATCGGTTAAATACGTGGCGCGTTATGCGAAACGATAATAGGAGTGGTCAAATGAAAAAGTGGATGCTAAGTAGCTTTTTACTTATGTCTATAACGATTCTTGGGGCATGTGGTTCAGACGGAGGAACAGCAAGCGAATCAGAGTCGAAAGAAGAGGATGTTTTTACTGAAGAAGATATTGAAAAAGCAGAAGAAATGATAGAGTTTTTAGAAACAAAAATGGAAGAGTTCGAATCTACAGCTAATACTTCTATAGAAAATGGAGATATTAAAGTTGGAGATAATGACCGACTGATTGAAGAAGTTCAAAACCTAGGTCAAGAAATCGTTGTACAACCTTTTCTTGATAAGTATCCCAATAGCATGATTTCTCGAAATGAAAGTGAAAATATTATACCTATCACTATTGAAACTGATAGTAGCGAATCATGTGCTCTAGGAAATTGCACTTACGAAGAAATAAAAGTGCTTGAATTAAATTATGATTTTAAAGACCACCAGGAATATCACTCTGATATCTTCGGGATAACTCAATTGATGGTGGAGAATATTGAGACGGTTTCTAAAATTAGCGAAGAACGAGAAGAAACCGAAATTCGGTTTGTAAAAACGGAAGGCAATGATTTAGTTATTACTTCGATTCCGCATCTGCAGGTTCAAACATTGTATTTAGACGAGTACGATCAAGAATTTGAATCCATTAAGACGAGTGTCCCCGAAAGTGAAGTAGAAGCAGAACAAGCGGAATACAAAGAGGAAGTGGAAGAAACGCTTTCGAAATTTCCGGAACTTCAATAGTTTTTGAAAGAAAGGAATGTGATGGTAATGGTGATGCGTACGATTGCCAATAAAGTCGGCACCATTCAAGTGGAGGGCAATGCGTTCTATTTTCTTCAGCCCCTTTCTACATTCAAGACAGACCAGATGGACCAGATTCAGCAGGCATACGAGAAACGAATGGCCACGTTAACGGAACAACCTTTTTACCTGACCGCAAAAGACCTCACATTTCAGTCCGGCCAAGTGCAGTTTGAATACGATTTGACCGGTTTCAAGGCGTTTGATCACTTGAAATCCCTCTATTTCGAAGACAAGCTGCCCTATTACCTTTCGCTCGTCCGGATAGCCAAGGATTCCAGCGTTACGGTACTGTGGCAAAAAGAGAACTTCGTCATCGATCCGGAAGAGAAATTGGTGAAAGCGGCCGTTATCGAAAACGAGGAATTGCAACTGCAGAACCCAAAAAGCCGGGAGGATGCGGTGAAGGAACTGATCATCATTTCACTGACCAGTCTGAACCGCGTACTGGGCCGGCCAAGAAGAAGCGATTTTTTTGAGCAAAGCGAAGACGTGATCCGGTTTGCGGAAACCATTTTCCTGCGTCTCAAGACATTGGATGAAATAGAATCCTACCTACTGGGCATCCAGGAAGAAGTGAACGAACGAAAACGGCTGGAAGCAGAAGAACTGGCCCAGCAAGAAGCTGATAAAGGCCGGTTTTCGTTTTCATTAGTCAATCTGATAAAAGGCAGAAAAGAATCCGCTGTAAAAACAACACCGCAGCTTTCGCTAGCCAAAAGTGAAGGGAAGCAGCCAAAGAAAAGCGTGGCTGCCACAGACAGCAATAAACGGTTCCTGCTTGGCACAGCCGGCATATTGGCAGTGGCGGTATTGCTGAATATCGTTTTGACGAATGCCAATGAAAATGCACAGGCCACCGATGCAGGGAAAACGGAAGTGAGCGAAGAAATAAGCTTAGAAGAAGTTTACCGGCAAGGACTTCTCGGGGACGATATGGCCGTAATCGAAGCACTTGAAGCAATCGGTCAGGATTCCTTGAAAGAAAAAGATAAAGAAGTCCTGGCGACCTTGTATATGGAAAATGGGAACTACAACAAGGCGATTGAAGCCGATCCGGAACTGACCAGTGAAGTTGCGGCCAAGTTGATGGAAGAAGACAAGGTTGACGAATTGCAGGCTCTTGAAGCCTCCCTCGAGGGAACGAGTCCGGAAGTGGCATTTGAACTGGCTGCAGCCAGTGAAGAATGGCAAACCGTGATTGATCTGCGCAACCAAGTTGAATTGACGGACGAACGGATTCCAACCATTGTTTCTGCGTTTATCCAAACCGGTGATTTACAGACGGCCAAAGCCTTTATAAATGAAAAGGCGCCGGAGAATGAGGAAGCATTGGACTGGCTGCTGGAAGCTGAGAAACAGCAAAATGAACTGGAAGCCTTAAAGACCGAAAAGGCAGAAAAGCAAAAGCTGATTGATACCGATACCGATGAAAAGAAAATCAAGGAAGCAAAAGAGCGCATGAAAGAGATTGATCAGCAGATTACAGAACTGGAAAAGGGTATAGAAGTGATTAAAGGGGGTTGAGCTGTGCACACCAAACGAATCAATCGACTGGGCCGGATTGTGATTCCGAAAGAGATCCTCGAAATCTTTCAGTTAAAAGAAGGCGATTCCGTCGATATTATGCATAACGAACGACAGATTATCATCGAGCCGCATAAGCAGCGCTATGTTTGTGCCGTGACCGGTAAGGTGACGAGCGAAGCAATCCGGATTGGCGAAGCCTGGATCAGCAAAGAGGGCATGACTGAAATCGTCAAATATATGGGTAGTGAATAACGAAAAGACTGTCAGGCATCTAAACCCGGCAGTCTTTTTCTAATGAATTAATTTCTTTGAAAATAGTTTGGTGAAACTAAGATTTTGATGTTGCTGGCTTGTCCGTAGCATTTTCAATGGCTTGTTCTAAGCTAAGAATCAATTCCTCAAAAAATTGGTTTTCATTCATTTTTCATCCATCCTCTCGGAAGTATGTGAACCCATATTATTGTGTATGGCTCTGCAGTTCCTTCAGCAGAATCTCAGCCCCTCTTGGACTTAAATACAGGCCTTTCACGTAAGTGGATTCAACATTTTCGTTCAGGATTTCTCCAGTTATGGCACAAGTGCGATCGGTCTCGTATTTTTTGAGAATGATTTTATCGTCTTCAAGAAAAATTTCCATCGGATCACCCACCGAAACGCCCAGGGATCTTCTCAACTCGATTGGCGTGACAATGCGGCCTAACTGATCAACTTTCCTCACAATACCGGTACTTTTCATCATAAGACTCCTTCATTTCTGTAATCATCATACTCTTACTCATTCTACCCATTCGTGAAGCAACGCGTTCAATTTATTAACCGCTTGGAAGAGATTTTAGTCAGAGGAGAAATCGATTGATTAAAAGATTTCCACGACGGTCATTCCAGTCAAATGCTCACTTTAGAATACGAAAAAACAGGTGCACGCTCTTCAAGGGGCTGCACCTGTTTGCTTATTCGTAAATATCTTTTCGGTGTCCAACATCGATAATGGTAATAATGATTTTTTCATCTTCGATTAATGCCAGGATACGGTAATCACCGACACGGTAACGCCATTTGCCTTTGTGATTCGCAACCAATGCCTTGCCTTGTGTTCGTGGATCGTCGGTATCCTGCAAGTTCTTTTCGATCCAGCCAATCAGGAGAGAGGCTTGGTACCGGTCCATCTTTTTTAATTTCTTCAACGCGACATCTGAGAAATGAACAGCATACATCGTCGGTTATAAACCCAATTCTTTTTTAACGTCATCCAAGGAATGAGTTTTTTCCATAGTGGCAAGGACCCGGTCGAAGTTTTCTACATCCAGTTCGTCTTCAATCTTCTCGATGATGGCATTCCGCATCAAGTCCGAAACGGATGTGTTTTTCAGTTTGGCGTAGTCGCGGATGAGTTTGCTGTCGCGATCATCCACGCGCAAAGAAATGGTGGCCATGGTAAAACCTCCTTCAGTTCTTTGTAATACATTGTATTACAAATTTCAATGTTTGTAAAATGATAGGTTCCGAATCTCTTTGTATAAAGAATTTAGAGGTTCTGTGCATACGAGTAAGTTATTGAAAATAATAGAGGATTATTTTAACTATTTTAAAGACAAAAGCGAACCTGTTAAGGTTCGCTTTTGTCTATTGTATCAACTCTTAGAGGTGGTAGTTTTAAGTTATTCTTCCTCTTTTAGTTTTCAAATTCCAAAGGAGGTATGCTATTTACTATATCAACAGTTTGAACAGAAACATTTATTACTGAAAGTAATAGATTAAAAATGTATTTTTCATCTTCAGAGTATTCATTTGGATTATCAGTAATACCAGAACTCTTGTCTACTTTTACTCGGTATTGATCAATAATCCAATCGATAGCTGACCGACCATTTATTACATACTCATAAGCTTTTTCAGGGATATTTAAGATTGTTATATCCTCATTAAAAACAATCGTATCAGTAACACCTTTTTTTGGATTTTTCATTTTGACAACTTTATACGACGGATTAGACTTTCCTTGAATCTTAACGCCTTTATATGGGGGAACAGCTTCATAGTTTAAATGTAAATCAGCTAATTTACGACCGATTTCGACAAATTCAAATTTGTTTTTTAAATTAGGGATCTGAGGTGTAGATTTCTTTAAATCAGAATCATATTTTGTTATATATTCTTTTGAATGGAATAATGCATATATATAATAAAATAATTCTTCTTCTGACAGTGAAAAATACTTTAATGCAAATTCAGTGAAATTACTATTATCCCCATCCAATAGTAAACTATCTTTATTCTCGTAATTGTTTTTGAAGTAACATTGCACTTTTGATGCGAATCCAAGAGATGCAAAATCTGCATAGGAATCTGAAATCAAAGGGCTGAACTTTTTATTTCCACCTGGACCCGGAATCAATATTAATAAGTTTTCTTCACCTAAAAATTTATTGAATTGTCCTGGCATTTCTACTATGTTTTTATCATAATAAAGCCATTTTTTAACAAATGGGCGATATCTACTTAACACCAGTTTTCCATGCAGTTCGATTTTTTGGGATTTTAATAATTTTGCTCTTAAACTTCTACTCCAGTTAACAAAGTTAGGTGATAAATTAATATTCTTCTCTTTTTCTTGAATGTTCTTGAATTTCGCCAAGCGAGTGACTTCAAAGTTATAGTTTTCAACCATATACTCAATGTTTTTATTAACTTTTTCCTTAGAAAAACCGTAACACCAAGAATCTCTTGAAGTGTTAATTCCCGTAAGTTTCGTTTTGAAAATAGAGTTCTCTTTGTCGTAAAGCGGGATAAATGTTCCATAGTTTTCATCACGTTGATTAATCCAATCATTATTTGCATCAGGAATTATAGTAGTCCAATCAATTGCATTGATTGATTGTGATGTTTTTAAAACATCTAATTTTTGTTCTCTACTTAAATAATCTCCAATATCGTGATATAAAACTTTATGATCATCGGAACCATCCTTAACTAGTATAGTGATCGCAATGGGAGTTCTACTACCTGAACCGAAAATTTTCCCACCTTCTTGTCGGGATTTTTCGCCGATTGTTCGCTGATCTCCTCGTAAATTAAATACATAGATATAATTAAATTCCTCATACCAAGATTTACGTAATCCGTCAGTTGTTTGACCATCGATAAAAGATCCATTGGATACAAAACCAATAACACCTTTGTCTGCAATACGATCAGAAGCCCATCTAAAAGCCCTTATATACGAATCGTAAAGACTTTTTTTCATTTTTGCTTTTGTATATTTAGCATATGTCTTCTCGATTGTATCATCTAAAATCGGATAAGAAATATTAGTTTGATTATCGTTATCACTTTTTGCACCAGCAGAATAAGGTGGGTTTCCTAGTATAGCAAAAATTGGATTCTCTTGTTGTTTCTTCAAACGCTTATTATTTTCATCAAATAGTTCGCTTATAAAAGAATCTTTTGTTTCTGTACTTTCGAAAGTATCTGTGAGTACGATTCCCTCAAACGGCACATACTCTCCTTCATACAAGCTATGAAAAGTTTCTTCAATATTAATAGCTGCAATATAATAACTTAATAAAACAATTTCATTCGCATGAATTTCTTGAGTGTACTTCCTTAATAAATCTTCTTTTGAAATTAAACCACTTTGTAATAAACGTGTTATGAAAGTACCGGTTCCTGTGAAGGGATCTAGGACATGTACTCCTTCACTAGCTAAAGATTTACTGAAATGTCTTTGCAATATATTGTCCACTGAGTGAATTATAAAATCAACGACCTCCACAGGGGTAAATACTATACCAAGTCGTTCCGTCGTTTCTTTAAAACCGACTTTAAAGAATTTGTCGTACAACTGAATTATAATATCTTGTTTTGCTTTTAAGTTATCAATACCTTGAGCCCGAATACGAACACTTTCATAAAAACCTTCAAGTTTTTCTTGCTCTTTAACAAGTCCTTGTTCATCTAATATTTTTAAGATTGAATCCATAGACTTTGACACAGGGTTGTTATGTACAAAACTATATGACTCAAATAGAGCTTCAAAGACTGGTTTTGTAATTAAATGTTGGGCTAACATTTCAATTGCTTGCTCATCTGAAATGGAATCGTTGATATTATGACGTAAGCTAGTTACGAATTTCTGGAATTCCATATATTCTATAGTAGTTTTATCTTCTACCATGATACGAATACGAATCATATGTTGCCGAGCAATTTCAGCAACGTCTCTAGACCAATCCTCCCAATAGCGTACATTACCAACTTTTCTTACAATTTTCCCGTAAATTGCACGCTCCAAATCGGACCAGTCTTCCTCTGTTAAAGAGAAGGATAATTGTTCAGTTTCAGATTTAGGGATTACTAGACCATCTTCGGGTGCATCACCAACTCCAATGACTTGAATTTGTCCTGGTTTCTTTTTGTTTAATTCAAGTTGATTGATTGTGGCATCAAAACGTTCGTCCAATGAACGTAGCGCATTAAGGACTTCCCAAACAACACGGTATTTTTCGTGATTATCTAAAACTGTATTAGGATCTAGACCAGCTGGAATTCCTATGGGGAGGATTACATAACCATAATCCTTTCCTTCAACTTTACGCATAACTCGTCCAACTGCTTGGGCTATATCAATTTTTGATTTACGCGGTTTTAAGAACATTACAGCATCTAAATCTGGAACATCGACGCCCTCTGTTAAGAAACGAGCATTTGATAGGATTCGGCATGTTTGATCTGGAACTTCAGACTTTAGCCAAGAAATTTTTTCGTTTTTTTGAAGGGCGTTCATAGAACCATCCGCATGATCTATTTCAACTGAAAATTGGTCTGTTTGATCACTAACTTCATTAATATATTCATCTACAACAGTTGAAAACATATTCGTAATCAATTTAGAATCTTTGATTGTCCCAGTAAATGCAATTGCACGCTTCATAGGAGCACCCAAGGTTTCATCCGAATTACTTTTTCGTTTAACTAAACCGTTCCAGCAGCCGATGATTTTTGTTACATCATCAAATTCCAATTCAGATTCTCGAGCCAATAATTGTTGGAATCGACGAGCAATAACTTCCTCATCTACAGCAAGAACCATTACTTTGTAGTCGGTCAGAATGTCTTTCCGAATTGCATCTCCAAAACCAATACGATAAAATTCCTCACCATAGGTTGATGAATCGCTCATGTCAGCAATCAGTACCGACATTTCTTCAGCTTTCTTCCTTGCATCTTCTCCATACACGCGTGGTGTTGCAGTTTGGTATAATCTTCTGGCCGTTTTAATGTTATTGTCACTGTGAACTTTGGTAAAGGCAGATGCTTCTTTTCCGCTTTCAGTCGCACCAGTTGTGCGATGAGCTTCATCACAAATAACCAAATCAAATTCATAGAATCCGTTCTTTTGTGCTTCACTCACAACGTCAATGGATTGATACGTCGAAAAGACGGTTAAGAAATTTCCTGGCGAATCACTGCTTTCAATCTGTTCCTTATAGAATAGTAACTTCTCTTGATTGGTCGTGGCGGGGTAACCCAAATCTGCTGCTGCAATATCCTCTAATTCATTATTGCTATCTGCTTTGGTAACTTTTCTATCTGAACACACCGCTATAGCATCCATATTGTAGTTCGTATCTGCAGTCCAGCTTCTTAATGTTTGAGAAAGAAGTTGAATGCTAGGAACTAGATATAATACTCGAAAAACACCTTTTTTCTCCATAGCCATTTTTTCTGCAATCGCCATTGAAGTGTAAGTTTTCCCCGTACCTGGTGCCATTATCAGTTTTCCCCGGTCTGCAGCCTTGAATCCTTCCATTACTGCATCAATAGCTGGAATCTGGTGAGAACGTGGTGTTTTCTTTTCTTGGAGTTGTACAGCTTTTGGATTGCTAAAAGAAAATGAAGACCAATCAATTTTGCTTTCTCTCAAATCAGCCAAAGAGATACGGGCAATTGTTTTATCTCTGAATTTCAAAGCATCATCTGCATTTGCACTCCACTTATCAGTTGTGGTTATAACAATCCCTTCCGCATAATATTGCTTTCCAACTTCATTTAAAAAAGAATCGATATGTAGTTTCTGAATTATTGTATCTTCTGAATAAAATTTACATTGGATAGCGACTAATTCACCTGTTTCGTGTTTTCTTGCTACTAGATCTACTCCCGTATCTTTCTTAGGGATTTTATATTCAGCTGGAACATCACTCAATTTCCAGACTCTATCAAATAAACGAGCATACATAGGCTCGTTTTCAAAGTAAGCAGCCACCAGTAACTCAAATAAAGTTCCTCTATCACGTTGTGTATGTGGAATTACATCAATTTCTTTAAGTAGTTCGATGAAAGAACGTATACCTTTACGAGCTGTAACATCAGTACTCATTTTAACCCTCCTATATTAAGACGAAATAAAAAAATAGCTATTCTAAGTATAAGTATAACCTTTAAAAAAGGAAGAGGAATTTGGAAATTAGAAGAAGTAAGTGATGTTCCTCAATCTGATACTTTAAGAGACAGTTACAAACTTAACTTCTTATCATACTAGTAATTTAGAATTGGGAAATGGAGTATATTGTAAAATAATTAATAATAAGGTAAGTTTATTCTAAAGATTCATAGGAAGTGGATAACTATTAGAAAGATGTTTTGGTTTTGAATTGCAATAGTGGTTTTTTTGACAGGGTGTAACAATTTAATAGATAAAATTCAATCAGAGAGTACACAAGTTTCAAATGAAGAAGCTGTAAGAATAGAAGAAGAATACAAGCAAGTGAAGTCTTTTACTTCGTGGTGAGAACCACAGACGATTCATCGCACTGAAACCGCGGCAGGAATCAGGGAGCAATGGGTCTATCCAAACTTTAATTACCTGTATTTCGAAGGTGGCTATCTAGTGAGCATTTCCACGACACATTAAGTAAGTAAATATAATGCAGAAATAAGGTGGTATTAGAAAATGCAAAAAGCCCTTTTAAGAAGTCGACAGATAAATTTGATTGAAAAAGAGTGGAAAGAGAGCAGGGAATATCTAAAACATAACCTCCAGAAAAATGACTTTGTCTGTCCGCAATGCAAAGAACCTGTAGGGCTTCATTGGGCGATTCCGACGAAAAAAATTCCGCATTTCAAACACAAAAGCAAAAAGGATTGTACCTATGGGTTTGGGGAGAGTGAAGAGCATAACGCAGGAAAGATCAAGCTGTTCAATTACTTCAAGGACGTATTCGCAAGCAAGTTGGAAATCATTGATATCGAACACTTTATCCCGGAAACTAAGCAGATTGCCGATATCTTCCTTCAATTCAAAACGGGTGAAAAATGGGTGATTGAGTACCAGCGATCCAATATTTCCATCCAAGATATCCAGAGAAGAAGGGCCCTTTACAGAAGCCAGAACATCAAAGACATCTGGATTGCAGGCGAAAACTTGGTGCGAAGTGATACTTTAGTGACCGTGAACCTATTAAACGCAGCTCAAGAACTGAGGTTTAAGGATTTTCACCAAACGGAATCGCTCATCACTTTTGATCCTATTTCGGAGCAAGTATCTATTTATAGGGAATTGGAACAATTAAGCCAAAACTCTTTTATGAAGAGTAGTGCTTATCAATGCCAACTCAGCGAGCTCTGTTTTAACAAATGGGGTGAACCATATGTTTTAGAGGACTATCTCAAAGTCGAAGAACGAGGAAAGACTGAATATTCCGGAGGGATGGCATTAACTTTTTCGGTAGAAAAAATGGTTTATGCCAATAAACTCAATAAGACGTATTATCACGTTAATAATGAAATGTATTTGTCTATTCCAGAGTACTTACATCACCTGATTCCTTTAGAACTGGAGAATATAAAATTGGACGTCTTTTGGAATCATCGGCCGGCGAACTCGAAAGAGGAAGACATGCCGATGATTGTCACCGGTCTCTATACAACCAGATGGGAAGAGCGGCTGAAGCAAAGACAACGCAAAGAAATTGAATTTGCAGCTAATCCTGTTTATCTGGGGATGATGTTTCATTCATTGATACTCATCTACGATGACTACTTCATGACGGAAAAAGAGTGGGAAAAGGAAGTTGATTTTAGAATAGAAGGAAAGCAAATACCACATTACTTACAAAATCGTTACCTTAAGAGAATTGGAGCGATTGATCAGGATATTTGGAGAGATCAATTCAAGAACCCAGTTTCCTTAGAAGAAGCGAGCCAGTATTTCTTGCGGATTATGGGAATTAAAAGCAGTACGAAAAATGCCATTGAAGAAGCATTAACCCATAATATTCTTTATCAGGAAGAAGTCGGCAAACCTTTTATTCTAAATTTGTTATTTAAGATGGAAAAGCGAGCTAAAAAGCATATCGGAGCGCGGTTAGAAAAAAACAAATGGAGAATCATCTAATAACAAAGACGAAATTGAAAAAGCATTTGAAGCCACTACTAATTAAAAATTTATAGGAATAACATGATGCGGTTTCCTTATGATGGAGGAATAGGAGAATACTAAATGAAATGTTCTAAGTGCAGTAAAGAAAATAACAGCTATATGACCAAATGTAAGTATTGTGGGAATAGATTTGTTCCTTTAGATCAATCAAAAAAACAATTGAAGACTTGCGAATGCGGTTGTCCGGTTCCAATAACAAATGAACATGGTTATTGTGTGAATTGTAAGGAAGAAGTATATTGATTTGAATTTTAAGTTCTAGCTCATATTGTCAAAAAGAAGAAGGTTAATCCTATCAAAAACGATAATTTATAAGAGGCAGAGAAGAAGTTCCGATCTTCTTCTTTGCCTCTTTTGTTTATGTCTTTTAACTATTTCAAAATCAATCTATCAGGAACGTTAAGAAAGACTGATTTAGAGAAGAAATATAGAGAAAGGAGTATATGGAATTTTAGGTGGTTATATAACCTCTTATTGTAAAGGCTTGATGTACTGAAACTATAAAATTATTTAGAAAGTATTTTAGAATAAATAAATGATTATTATCAATTCAGAAGAAAAAAGTTTAAATAAAAGCATATAACGCATAATTTGTTATCAATTGATTATTTTTGGTGTACTTTTTGACTTTTCTTTTGTATAATCGTAATACCATATAGGTGCCTAAGACCCCAGGAGGTGAAAAAATGATTGAAGTCTCGGAAATAGAAGATTTTTTGAAGAAAGTCCGACTCTTTATTGAACAAGGTAAAATTGATTTCATTAAAGGTCAACAAGAAAAATATACATTAGGCGTTTTAGGGATAAGCTTTGATGATGGTTTCGAAATGGTTAAAGAACTTACACACGAAAACTATTATCAAGGTCCCACTAAAGATCACAAATATCCAACACAAGATGTTATGGAATTTGGGATAGAGGATATTTTTCCGGATCTTTCTTATCCGCATACTTCACTTTACATTAAGTTGACTTTTCGAGACCGCAGAGATGACTTATTGATGATGTCTTTTCATTCGGCAGCTAAACCAATAACTTATCCATACGGAAAAGATAAACTAAGCCCAATTACTGAATAGAGTACATATGTTAGGTGAAAACGTAGTCTTTTTTGTACTGCGTTTTAATCTAACATTTAAATAAATAGCATAAAACATAAGATAATAAAGTATAAGAAAAAGTAGATAAAGTAGATAAAGTAGATAAAGTAGATAAGTAAATATACTAGGAGGGTACAAAATGGAAAAATTATTTTGCCATTTATGTGACCATGATGCAGAAGAATTCGAAGTAAAAGAAGAAGAGTTTTTTTATAACGTTAGAAATGAAGACTTTATTATTAAGGGACAAAGAGTTTATTGTGTTAGTGACAAGCATAAAGATGCGGAAGAATTGTTTCATAAAGAATATGACTCTGAAAATCAAAGAAAAGCTTTTGACTTGTATAGAGAAAAGTATGGAATTCTTTTTCCAGAGGAAATTAAGAACTTACGGAAAAAGTATAATTTGAAACAAAGAGAGTTTTCCCATTTACTTGGGTTTGGTGAGATTACTATTTCTAGGTACGAAAGAGGTTCTTTACCAACGCCTGCTCAAAATCAAATACTAAAAGATAGTGAACATCCTGAAAAAATGATGGAATACTTGATGAAAAACTCTGAAAAAATAGGAGAAGAAAAATCAACTGAATTAAAAGCTTTATTAACTAGCTTGATGCCTTCTAATCAATATGAACAAGGAATTATTAATGAAATCAAAGAGATATTTCATCATGTTCCAGATGCTTATAGTGGTTATAAGGAATTTGATTTTAAGAAGTTTTCGAGTATGGTTTTGTTTTTCTCTAAAAAAGATAGTCCTTATTTAACTAAATTAAATAAATTAATGTTTTATGCAGATTATTATTTCTTCCAAAAGTATAAAGAATCATTAAGTGGCGCTAAGTACATAAGGGATTATTATGGACCAGTGCCTGAAAAATTCCAAACACTTTACGATAATATTGAAGGGGTTGAAATAATTGAAAATGAGCATGGATCTTTTACATCTTCAATAATAGAAAAATCATATGAAGATTTACTAAGTGAAAAGGAAATTGAAATATTGAATTTTGTATATGAGAAATTTAAAGGAATGTACTCTTCTGATATTAAAAATTTCTCTCACGAAGAGAAATGCTGGATTGAAACACAGAATAAAAAATTGATTTCATATGAATATGCTGAAGACCTAAATATGGATAGGGAGTATATAAGATGAATTCATGATATTTATTTCACCTATATTCGAAGAAAAATTATTTATTAATTTTCTTAATTAATAAATTATAATTAAATTCCATCAAATTACACCTAGATAACGGGTGTAATTTTTTTATTCAACAAGCTTATAACAAACGGTTATAATTTATTTTCTTCATTTGTTTTCTAAAACTTAAGCTTTTAGTTTTTTATTTGAAGTATCAATATTATCGTTTTTTACATTTTCTAGTTGATTTTGTATATACTTTTAGAAAAGTCTATTTTAGAGGTGTAAATAATGAAAAGTGAAAAAGTAGTTATTGATACAAATGCAACTTCCTCAGCTTTCGGGTGGGATTTTCAAAGCAATGCAGCTATCCTAATGGCATTAAAAAATATAAAAGAATTGCTCTCACTCAAAGTCGAAGGAAATATAGAAGACATTGAAATCCTTCTAAAAGATAACAAGAACATTTATATTCAAGCAAAATCTCAAGAAGATCCTACTCCTGGAACTAATACTTATACTAAGTTAAAAGATGGATTAAAAACTTTAATTAATGCTTCAAATCAACGAGATTACGAGAAATTGATCTATATATCAAACATAAATAATCCTCTGAAAGAAAAAAGCCTTGATTACTTTTGGGGCAATGATTACGCAATATATAAATACTCAGAGCTAAAAGAGGACGGACAGAAAATTATTGATAAATATATTAAAGCTGCTGCTACGAAATACAATTTAGATTTATCAAAATTAGACACTACTAAACTTCAATTATGTGCCTTCCCCTTTTTTGGTGAGGATCAAGAGACTCGATATAGAATAATTAGCTCTTCGGTTAAACGGTTTGTAAATGATGCCCAACTAACTGAAGGACTCGCAGAAGATTTACTCAGTCATTGGCAAAAAAACTTTTTTCAGAATTCTACTCAAAAAAAAGTGAAATTAACTAAAGAAGAATTGGTTTGGCCACTAGTTGTTTTGAGTTCGTCTGTCTCAGAAGATAACCCTTTCTTTGAAGATTATGACCAAGGCCAAATAACAGAAATTAAAGCAAAATATAGTAAATACATTAATAAAAAGTCTGAACAATTTGAGCTTGTATCTAAAGTTACTACAGACTATAACGACTTTTTGAAAGAAAATCGCGATTTAAAAAGGAAAATAGCTTCTCAGACTTTCATTGATAATCACTGGTCTAATTATTGTTCTGTGATGGAAAACGATCGAATAGATTCCGAAATTACTGAAGGCATAATTAGACTAGTAATATTTCAAATCTTAAAGAATCGATTTAGTATCGAAAATGTAAAGAAGGCGGCTGGACTATGATAATCAACTACTTAGAAATTGAGTATGATGGAATACAAAAAAAGTTTGAATTCGACAATAAATTTAATTTGATTTGGAGTAATAAAAATAGTGTTGGGAAATCAACAATGCTTCGCTATCTCTTTTATTCCCTGGGATATAATGTACCAGGCACAAAGAAAATTAAGTTTCATAAGAGCAAAGTAACATGTAGTTTCAAAACTGAAAAAGGAACTTTTCAAGCACGGAGAGTGAATGATTTCATCAATTTAAAAGTAAATGAGACGGATAATTACACTTTTGTACTGCCAGAAGATGAAATGCAATTACATAGCATTATTTGGGGAACAGCTAACATCTATATTTTACAAAATCTACTTGGTGCGATTTATATGGATCAAGATAAAGGATGGACTTTACTAAACAGAGGTATTGTTATTGGAAGTATTCGGTTCAATATCGAAGAATTAATTCAAGGGTTAGCAAATCGCGATGTGTCTGAGTTACAAGGGAAAAGACAAGCAATTGAAACAGAACTAAAAAAATATCGTCAACTTCAAAACTTAATTCACTATAAAGAACATCTTTCAAAAGCTTCAAAAAACATTGCATTTCCAGACTATCCTTCAGAATTAGAGAATAAAATTCAACTACTTATATTCGACAAAAACGAATTAGAAATAAATTTAAAATCACTGGAAGAAGTAAAAAAAGAAAACATGAATTTTACAAACTTTATTGAAAAGATGAAGTTATTAGTTTCCGATCCGGAGACGGGCATAACTATTCCGGTCACAAAAGAAACAATAACTCACTTTAGTGACAACCAAACTTATATTGATACCCGCTATAGTATGATAAAGGTAAAACTCGCTACCACAAATAAAGAATTAACAAAGCTAAATCTAGAACTTAATGCTTCTCGAAATTTATTAGATATTCAAAGTGAAATTGAGAAATTCGATAATCAAATTGCCAATATTGATATTAATCCTAAGAGAATTGAAAAAATAATTGATGAATTAACTAAGAAAAGCAAAGAGCTGAAAAAAGAAATAAACAATCAAATTATTGTTAACAATAGTATAGTGACTAATTTGCATAATACAATATCGAAGTATGCAAAAAAACTTGGAGTTGATGATGTAATCGATCCTAAAACAGATTATATTTTTACTTCAGATTTGAAATCTTTAAGTGGAGCTGTATTACATAAGATTGTTTTCTCTTTTAAAATGGCTTATATCATAGAAATTCAAAAAGTCTTGGATATTAAGTTACCTATAGTACTGGATTCACCTAGTGGCCGGGAAGTTGATCAAGAAAACATTAAAGAAACAATGAATATCTTGATGGAGGACTTTTCTGAGAATCAAGTAATACTTGCTTCTATCTTTACCTATAAAAATCTTTCTCCTCTTAAGACTATTCAAATCAAAAATACTCTTTTTGAAGAATAGCCTCTAAAGTAAAGAATATTACACTTGCTTTTTAGCAACAGTTTGATCAAAACAATTTACTTTTAATAGCCTTTTAGAGGTTCAAAACTCATGTCCAGTAAAAAAAAGGTGCAGATTTTAAAATGATAGATCATGTCATTAAAAACATGAACAGAACTATGACTTGATTTACTAGTTCGCATGTTGAAAATTATAGAAAGAATATTCACGATTGATTAGTTATAAAATCAATCGAATTAATAAGAGTAATGAAGAAGTGGGGAGTATAATGATTTGGCCAAGAAAAAAGGGGAACTTTAAGTTTGTAGATAGAATGAATTCACCTTTAGTAGAAATAAAAAATTCGGATGATGTCGAACGGGAGTTTTACATCTATTCGGAAAATTTTATATCAGCTGCGAATATATTAGTGAATCATGTCTTAAATACAAATGAAAATAGCAAGAAAGATTTTTGGCTATTCAGTATAACTTATTTATACAGACAAAGTTTGGAGCTTATCTTAAAATCTATAGCCTTTAAATATATAACTATACAGAATGATAGAGAAAAGTTTATCGGTAGGGTTAGACACAATCTAAAAGATGCATATGATGAGATAAATGTGTTAGTACAAGCAGAAGATATTAAATTAAAGAAAAGTGAAAGGGAATGGTTGGCGACTTTTCTCTCTGACATATCCGAATATGATGAGCAGTCTGATATGTTCAGATACCCCTTCAGTTTTAAAATGACCGCATTTTTTCAACAGCAAACTCATATTAACTTGAAAGTTTTAGGTACCAATATGAATACTGCGTATAAGATGTTAAATATAATTTCACACAGGTCAGAGGAAGTTGATTGCACGGACTTAATTAAGTTTGAACCAAGTTTCTTAGTATCTACTGGGAGTTATCATGAACAATCCGTGATTTGGAAAAATTTTAAGAACAATTTTTATCCCTATATTCAGGGATATATGGAGAGTGGTGATTTTTTACATGAAATAATCAAAGTTAACCGAAATGATTCTCTGTTCTTACCAATGTGTTATATGTATAGAAATGGAGTGGAATTGGCTTTAAAGCGTATTTTAGTCGAAGACTGTCAATTCGATTATAAAACCGCAGCAAATAAAATGAAAAATAAAAAGCATAGTATAGAAGGACTTTGGAATGTAATAAAAGATCATATAATTCTACGTTCTGATGTTCCCGATGACAATTCAACTATTATTGATGTCGAGCTCTATATTAAACAACTGCACAATTTAGATATTACTTCCGACAAATTTAGATATCCAATTAATAAATTTTTGAAATTCCATTTTGACAAAAAGGTAAGGTTTGATGTAACCAATGTTTCCCTTTGCTTTAATGAATTATTTGCGTTTTTAGACGCTGTAGATAGTATGCTTTCTCATCAAAATGAAATCTTGGAAGAAATGGAATGGGAAGCACGAAGAGAGATGGAAAGTGATTACGAGCACTATTAATATAAATTTTTTTAAACTAGTGAAGCATTATAAATTTCTTTATTATAGAAGAAAGTAAGGAAATATCAAAATTCGCCTGACTTTCTTCTATTATATAGTGTTGGTTGTTTCCTCTTCGAGTGCTTTAACCAATTTGTAAAAACTGGTCTTTTTAACTCCCGCTTCTTCCATAGCCTCAACTGCTGTTAGCTCCCTAGCTTTCCATCTTCTATAAACCTTCTTGAATTCCTCTGAAACAAGAACAGGGGACCTGCCAAATTGTATGCCATTTTGGAGGGCCAAGTCGATGCCTTCGCGCTGCCGTTTCCGGATCCGTTCCCGTTCTTCCTCGGCCATCCAAGATAGAATCTGCAAAACCAAATCCGCAATGAATGTCCCCATACTGTCTTTGTATTGAGTCGTATCCAATAACGGCATATCCAACACCACAATATCCGCTTCAATATTTTTCGTAAGATCGTTCCACTCCTGGAGAATCTCTTCTTTGTTCCGGCCAAACCGATCCAGTGAATGGATGTACAAAACGTCTCCTTTTCGAATAACCCGTTTCAATAACTGATAGTTTGCCCGTTCAAAGTTTTTTCCACTTTGCTTGTCCAAATATATGTCCCGGTCAGTGATGCCCATTTTTTTCATGGCTTCCAATTGCCGGTGAATATTGCACTGTGAATGAGCCACGTATGCGTAAAATTAATCCATCAATTGCGGAAGATAGAGCCACCGTTTGCGATGTAGAGAGCCACAAACATATTTCCGTTATAAATACTGTCAACGCCGGTTTAATTTTCCCCATTATAGCCGGAATAAAATTCCCCACTTGAGCTAGTTTGCAGGTGGGGCAGC
>NZ_QLZR01000011.1 GCF_003289955.1 Planococcus halotolerans
AGCGTGGCGACACGTGCAGCTGACGAATACTAATCGATCGAGGACTTAACCAATTACTTTTATGAATTGCTTTGCATCAAAAATGTTTCCATGTCCGTTTATCCAGTTTTGAGGGCGCAAGCACTCAAAAAAACCAGTCCAGTGACGATGGCAAAGAGGCCACACCCGTTCCCATCCCGAACACGGCAGTTAAGCTCTTTTGCGCCGATGGTAGTTGGGGGTCTCCCCCTGTGAGAGTAGGACGCCGCTGGGCATACAGCAGAAGGTCGTTACCGCGCAAGCGGTAGCGGCCTTTTTTGTTATTAAAAGAAAGTTTGATTTCTACATGGTCAAAAGTTTTCTTCTATATACTACATAGAAGAAAAATCACACATGATGAATTTGAGTAAACACTATCAGCAACTTAAATTGTTCTGCAAAAGAGTAAGTTACTATAAATGCACCAGTAATTGAAAAGGCATGGACGACCTTTCGCTCTTGCTTTATGGTGTGGATTCCACTAATATGAAATTTGATTCTTAAGGGAAAATGAAAGGGTGTACGAATTGGAAATAAATCCATGGTTAATGATAATCATCATTTTCTCCATCAATATTGTTTATGTATCATTTTTTACTGTAAGAATGATTATGACTTTAAAAGGCTATCGCTATTTAGCCGCGATGGTCAGTATGGTAGAAACAGTGATTTATATAGTGGGTCTTGGATTGGTGCTGGATAACTTGGACCAAATTCAAAATCTTGTAGCGTATGCAATCGGGTATGGTTCAGGAGTTATTGTTGGATCTAAAATAGAAGAGAAGATGGCACTCGGATATATTACAGTAAACGTTATTACTAGTGAACAAAACCAGCTTTTACCTAAAGCATTGCGTGAAAAAGGTTATGGTGTCACTGATTGGGCAGCCAATGGACGAGATGGCGACCGTCAGTCCATGCAAATTTTAACGCCAAGAAAAATGGAGTTAAAACTATATACCACTATTAAAGAAATCGATCCTAAAGCATTTATCATTGCTTATGAACCTAAATCGATTCATGGCGGATTCTGGGTTAAGCAGGTTAGGAAAGGAAATCTATTTAAATGAGTAAAAAAACAATATGGTTTGAAGTTGCCGAAAACGAGACAATGGAAGACTGTCTGGAGCGCATGAAAGCTGAAGGGTATATGGCAGCTGGCAGAAAAGAAGAGCCGTTATTTGAAGAAAAAGACGGAGTGCCGGTTCCAGTAAGGCAAATAATAAAATTTAAAGGGTTAAAAATAGAAGAATAAATTTTTATAAGAGTAATATCCGAACTATACTATATTCTGACAACTTAATGTTCGGATTTTAGTGTTGACTAGTAAATGTTGAATTGTTATGATTAATTAGGAAACCCCATATATGCAGAAGAATTGGCTTCTGCGTCTCTACCAAGACACCGGAATGTCTGGACTATGCGGGAAAGCAACTTATGGAAATGACGCGAGGGATGTGCATGTATGCCATCAGTCTATATTTCGTTGATTTTGAAGTCCTTAAGTAAACTGCTTTTCACGTAAAAGTGAGCAGTTTATTTGAGGGCTTTTTACTTTCTAAAAGGAGAGATTCGATGAATCCGAGAATCGGTGTGATCATGGGAAGTTCGAGTGATTGGGAAACAATGAAAAACACTTGTGACGTATTGGATGAGCTGAACATAGCTTATGAAAAGCAGGTAGTTTCTGCCCACCGGACGCCAGATTTGATGTTCAGTTATGCTGTAGAAGCAAGAGAACGCGGACTTAAAGTGATTATTGCAGGTGCAGGTGGGGCAGCCCATCTACCTGGAATGCTAGCAGCTAAAACTACATTGCCGGTTATAGGCGTTCCGATTCAGTCTAAAGCTCTGAATGGTCTGGATTCATTGCTGTCAATTGTTCAGATGCCTGGAGGAGTACCGGTCGCTACAGTGGCGATTGGCAAAGCCGGTGCTGTAAATGCAGGTCTTTTGGCAGCGCAGATACTTGGTGCCTTTGACGAAGACGTGGCAGAGGTGCTGCAGTCACGCAGGGAAAGTATTAAAGCTGAAGTTCTAAAAAGCACGGAGGACCTAATATGATGAAGACGATCTTGCCGGGACAAACCATTGGAATTATCGGCGGCGGCCAATTGGGGCGCATGATGGCGATGGCTGCCAAAGAAGCAGGGTTTAAAATTGCGGTACTGGATCCTTCCATGGATTCACCAACAGGTCAGGTAGCAGATACGCAATTAATTGCTCCATATGATGATTTGGAGGCATTGGAGGAACTGGCGGCAGTGAGTGATGTCATCACTTATGAATTCGAAAACATCGATGTTGAGGGATTATCGCATTTGTGTAAGATCGCATATGTTCCTCAAGGCTCCGAGCTCATCCGCATCACACAGAATCGGGTTTATGAAAAAGAGGAAATTACTAAATCAGGTGTTCAGGTAGCGAATTATATAACCGCTGAAAATTACGCTGAACTCATTGAGAAAAGTTTAACAATCGATTATCCGTTTATAGTCAAGACTGCAAAAGGCGGTTATGACGGTAAAGGTCAAGTGACAATACGGTCTGAGAACGATTTGAAGCTTGCTGAGCCGCTGTTTGCTAATGGTGTCTGTGTTGCCGAGGAATTTGTGAATTTCACCAAAGAAATTTCTGTCATTATCCAGCGAAATGGCAACGGGGAAACAGCTTTATTGCCGATAGGGGAAAATGTCCATAAAAATCATATCTTGCACAAAACGATTGTTCCTGCACGGGTGGATGAGTCGACGATATCAAAAGCGACCGATGCTGCTGAAAAGATTGCAGAACACCTTGGCATGGTTGGAACTTTAGCGGTCGAAATGTTTGTGCTGAAAAATGGCGATGTCATCGTCAATGAACTTGCGCCGCGCCCGCACAATTCTGGCCATTATTCGATTGAAGCAACGAATAGCTCCCAGTTTCATCAGCATATCCGTGCCATTTGCGGCTGGCCGCTGCGTAAGCCGGAATTATGGTCGGAAACGGTGATGGTCAATGTATTGGGGCAGCATGTAGCGCCTCTGGCCTCGAAAATCGCACATTATCCGAGTTGGTCTATCCATCTCTATGGCAAAGAAGAAGCAAAACATAACCGAAAGATGGGCCATGTAACAATCCTTACAAAAGATTTAGCAGGCACAATAAATGAAATAGAAGCGTCCGGCATTTGGTCGGACAAATTGGAGGAAAACTAATGATAGCACGTTATACAAGACCCGAAATGGGCGCAATTTGGACAGAAGAAAATAAATACAATGCTTGGCTGGAAGTGGAAATTTTAGCTTGTGAAGCCTGGGCAGAGATTGGGGATATTCCGAAAGAAGATGTAGCTTTAATCAGAAAAAACGCTTCATTTTCAGTGGACCGAATTCTTGAAATTGAAGAAGAGACCCGCCATGACGTGGTGGCATTTACACGTGCGGTATCTGAAACGCTTGGAGAAGAGCGTAAATGGGTGCATTATGGCCTGACCTCTACTGATGTCGTGGATACGGCATTGTCTTACCTATTAAAACAGGCAAACGAGATTATCCGCAAAGATTTGACAAATTTCATTGAAATACTAGCAAATAAAGCCAAAGAGCATAAAATGACCGTAATGATGGGACGGACGCACGGCGTCCATGCAGAACCGACGACTTTCGGCTTGAAACTCGCTTTATGGCACGAAGAAATGAAACGTAATCTGGAACGTTTTGAAGCGGCAGCAAAATCCATCGAAACGGGCAAGATGTCCGGTGCGGTTGGGACTTATGCCAATATCGATCCATTTGTTGAAGAGTATGTGTGTAAGGAACTTGGTCTTGCAGCATCTCCGATTTCGACACAGACTTTGCAGCGTGACCGCCATGCGCAGTATTTGAGTGTTCTGGCTTTGATCGGCTCATCAATTGAGAAGTTTGCGACAGAGATTCGTGGACTGCAGAAATCGGAAACGCGTGAAGTGGAAGAGTTCTTCGCTAAAGGCCAAAAAGGTTCATCTGCGATGCCGCATAAACGAAACCCGATCGGTTCTGAGAATATGACAGGGCTGGCGCGTTTGATCCGCGGTTATATGCTGACGGCATACGAAAACGTATCACTTTGGCATGAACGCGATATTTCGCATTCATCTGCAGAGAGAGTAATCCTGCCTGATGCGACCATCGCTTTGAATTATATGCTGAACCGATTCGGCAATATCGTGAAGAATTTGACGGTATTCCCGGAAAACATGAAGCGCAATATGGACTCGACACTTGGTCTGATTTATTCGCAGCGGGTATTGCTGACATTGATCGATAAAGGAATGGCTCGTGAAGCGGCGTACGATACGGTGCAGCCTTGTGCGATGGAAGCGTGGGAGAACCAGACGCATTTCCGCAAAATCGTGGAAGCGAACGAAACAATCACTTCCCAGCTGTCAAAAGAAGAATTGGATGATTGCTTCGATTACAACCATCATTTGCAGCAAGTGGACATGATTTTCAACCGGCTTGGATTAAACTAAACGGAGGTTTTCCTACATGGAAAAAGGTCAGCTATTGTACGAAGGCAAAGCAAAACGCTTATACGCAACGGACGAACAGGATATTTTATGGGTGGAATACAAAGATTCAGCGACAGCTTTCAACGGTGAAAAGAAAGCGGAAATTACCGGAAAAGGCATGTTGAACAATAAAATTACATCATTGATTTTCGAAAGATTGCAGAAAGCGGGGATTGCTTCGCATTTTGTCAAACAATTGTCTGACCATGAACAGCTTGTCCGGCAGGTTTCGATTATTCCGGTCGAAGTGGTGACACGGAATATTGTAGCCGGCAGTATGGCCAAACGCCTCGGTTTGGAAGAAGGAACGGTTTTGAAGCGGCCAATCGTTGAATTCTATTACAAGGATGATGCACTCGGCGATCCGATTATTACAGAAGATCATATTGAAATGCTGGAGCTGGCATCGACAGAAGAGATTCGCGAGCTGCGCGTCAAGGCGCTTGAAGTCAATGAAGTATTAATCGGATTTTTCAAGGAAGTCGGCGTGGACATTGTCGACTTCAAGATTGAATTTGGCCGTGACAATGATGGGCAAATCCTATTGGCGGATGAAATTTCTCCGGATACTTGCCGACTCTGGGATGCAAAAACGAAGCAAAAACTCGATAAAGATGTATTTCGAAGGAATCTCGGCAATTTAACAGAAGCGTATGAACTCATTTTAGCTAAACTGGGAGGACAACATTCATGAGAAAAGTTAAAATATATGTCACTTTGCGCGAAAGCGTACTTGATCCACAAGGTTCTGCAGTAATGGGTTCACTTCATAAGATGGGCTACGGGGAAGTTGAAGATGTACGAATCGGCAAATACTTGGAATTGATGATTACCGATGACGCCGGTGATGTTGATGCGCTTGTAAATGAAATGTGCCAGAAGTTATTGACGAACACGGTGATTGAAGATTACCGTTTCGAAATCGAGGAGGCTGTCTCGCAATGAAATTCGCAGTAATCGTATTTCCTGGATCCAATTGTGACTTGGATATGTACCACGCGGTCAAGGATGAACTGGGTGAAGAAGCAGAGTACGTTTGGCATGATTCAACTGATTTAAGCGGCTATGACGGGATTTTATTGCCGGGAGGCTTTTCATATGGCGATTACTTGCGCTGCGGCGCGATTGCCCAGTCTTCACCGGTGATGGATGAAGTGAAGAAAGCGGCGGAAGCAGGCAAACCGGTGCTCGGCATCTGCAACGGATTCCAGATTCTTACTGAAGCAGGACTTCTTCCAGGCGTTCTGCTGCGCAATAAAAATCTGAAATTCATGTGCCGGACTGTCGGCTTGAAAGTTGAAAATGCCAATACTTTATTTACGAATGAATATATGGCTGGCCAGGAAATACGGATTCCAATCGCACATGGCGAAGGGAATTATTACTGCGATGATGCGACCTATGAACAGTTGAAGAACAATAACCAAATCGTGTTCTCTTATGCGGATGACTTTAACGGCAGCCGCAATAATATTGCGGGAATCGTCAACGAACGTGGCAACGTGCTCGGTATGATGCCGCATCCGGAACGTGCCGTTTCCGATTTAATCGGCGGCAGTGACGGACTTTCTTTATTCAAATCAATCGTCAAACAGTGGAGGGAAGCAAATGTCAGTCACGCTTGAGCCAAATACTGAGCAGATCAAAGAGCAGAAAGTCTATCAGCAAATGGGATTATCCGATGCAGAGTTCGCCATGGTGGAAAATATTCTAGGCAGAACGCCGAATTACACGGAAACCGGCTTGTTTTCGGTTATGTGGTCGGAACATTGCTCTTATAAAAATTCAAAACCTGTGCTGGCAAAATTCCCTACAAAAGCTCCCCGGGTTCTTCAGGGGCCAGGGGAAGGCGCAGGAATTGTCGATATCGGTGATGGCCAGGCAGTGGTCTTCAAAATGGAATCGCATAATCACCCTTCAGCGATTGAGCCTTATCAAGGAGCTGCAACCGGCGTTGGCGGCATCATCCGCGACGTGTTCTCAATGGGGGCGAGGCCTATTGCGCTTTTAAATTCCTTGCGCTTTGGCGAACTGACTACCCCTCGAGTTAAGTATTTGTTTGAAGAAGTGGTTGCCGGCATCGCTGGATACGGCAATTGCATCGGCATCCCGACTGTCGGCGGCGAAGTGCAGTTTGATGCTTCATATGACGGCAACCCATTGGTTAACGCTATGTGCGTCGGTTTGATCGACCATCAGGATATTCAAAAAGGCATTGCTTCCGGTGTCGGCAATCCGGTGATGTATGTCGGAGCTAAAACGGGCCGTGACGGAATTCACGGTGCTACTTTCGCTTCGGAAGAATTGACGGAATCCTCAGGCGACAATCGCCCGGCGGTTCAAGTGGGAGATCCATTTATGGAGAAGCTGTTGCTTGAAGCCTGCCTTGAGCTGGTGAAATCCGACGCGTTGATCGGCATTCAGGATATGGGTGCTGCAGGCCTGACTTCTTCGTCAGCTGAAATGGCGTCAAAAGCCGGATCAGGAATTGAAATGGATCTGGATCATATCCCGCAGCGCGAAACCGGCATGACAGCTTACGAGATGATGTTGTCAGAATCGCAGGAGCGCATGCTGATCGTTGTGAAAAAAGGCCGTGAGCCTGAGATCGTTAAGTTATTCGAGAAATATGGACTGGATGCTGTTACGGTTGGTAAAGTAACGGATGATTCCACTTTGCGCCTTGTCCATAAAGGTGAAATCGTGGCTGAAGTGCCAGTCGAT
This sequence comes from Planococcus halotolerans, assembly GCF_003289955.1. GTDB lineage: Bacteria > Bacillota > Bacilli > Bacillales_A > Planococcaceae > Planococcus > Planococcus halotolerans. The sequence goes on from NZ_QLZR01000011.1 coordinate 7,277, forward strand.
GCACTTGCGGAAGATGCACCGGTCTACCATAAGCCTTCGAGTGTGCCAGCTTACTATAAGGAATATCAGCAGATGGAAAACGTTGAACCGAAAGTTGAAAACTACGGTGAGACGCTTAAGTCTTTATTGCAGCAGCCGACCATCGCTTCGAAAGAATGGGTTTACGATCAATACGATCATCAGGTCCGCACGAGTACGGTGGTAAGTCCGGGATCGGACGCAGCTGTTATCCGTGTTCGGGGTACCAATAAAGGCCTGGCGATGACGACGGATTGCAATTCCCGCTATATTTATCTCGACCCTGAAATGGGCGGGAAAATTGCGGTGGCAGAAGCGGCGCGCAATGTCGTGGTATCTGGAGCGAAGCCGCTCGCAATAACGGATTGCCTGAATTTCGGGAATCCGGAAAAACCGGAGATTTTCTGGCAGCTTGAGAAAGCGGCTGATGGCATGTCTGAAGCCTGTACAATTCTTGATGCACCGGTTATCGGCGGAAATGTCTCTCTATACAATGAAACAAACGGAACAGCGATTTATCCGACACCGACAATCGGTATGGTTGGCCTGGTTGAAGATTTATCGCATGTAACAACACAGGACGCCAAAAATGCCGGCGATTTGGTTTATATGATCGGTGACAGTTTGACGGAATTTGGCGGCAGTGAGCTTCAGAAAATGGTGGAAGGACGCATTTTCGGCAAAGCTCCGTCCATCGATTTAAGTGTTGAAGCACAGCGTCAGCAGCAGATTCTTGAAGCCATTCAGAAAGGGCTGGTGGCATCTGCTCATGATGTGGCAGAAGGCGGCGTTGCGGTAGCTATTGCAGAGAAGGCTTTCGGCAACGGCCTGGGAATGGATATCGAACTTTCCGGTTCGGCAACGACAGCTCTTTTCAGCGAGTCACAATCACGGTTCATCGTTACAGTTTCTCCTGGCCACTCATCACAATTCGAACAGGTCGTTCAAGGTGCCAAGCAAATTGGAACAGTCACAGACTCCGGGGAATTAACGATCAAAAGTGAAGACGGTGTCGTCTGGATACATGATTCGGTCGATACGCTTCGCACAGCTTGGAAAGGGGCAATACCATGCTTGCTGAAATCAGAAGCTTAAACGAAGAATGTGGTGTCTTTGGAATATGGGGACATGAAAATGCTGCTCAAATTACCTATTACGGGCTCCATGCCTTGCAGCATCGAGGGCAGGAAGGCGCAGGCATCGTAACAACTGATGGTCAAAACCTGAAACCGGTCAAAGGGGAAGGTCTGGTCAATGAAGTATTTACCCCTGAGAAACTTGCGAAAATGGGAGGCACCGGAGCAATTGGCCACGTTCGCTACGCTACAGCTGGAGGCAGTGGCATCGAAAATGTCCAGCCGCTGCTGTTCAATTCGACTACCGGCGGCCTTGCCATTTCCCATAACGGTAATTTGGTGAACGCCAATCATCTGAGAGAACATCTGGAACGCCAGGGAAGTATCTTCCAAACCACCTCGGATACTGAAGTTTTAGCTCATCTGATTAAACGCAGCGGCTATGAAAGCTTTGAAGAAAAGATAAAAAATGCGCTATCATTATTAAAAGGCGCCTTTGCCTGTGCAATCCTGACGGAAGAGGCGATGTATATTGCACTCGATCCCCACGGCCTTCGCCCGTTTTCAATCGGCAAACTTGGAGACGCTTGGCTTGTCGCTTCGGAAACTTGCGCATTTGATATCGTCGGCGCGGAATTTGTGCGTTCAGTTGAACCCGGCGAATTTATCGTTATAGACAAAGAAGGAATGCGGGCTGAACGCTTTGCTTATCCGAATGATCGCTCAATCTGCACGATGGAATATGTTTATTTCTCTCGTCCGGATTCAGACATCGACGGCATCAATGTACATTCAGCGCGTAAGCGCCTGGGCAAACAATTGGCGAGAGAAGTTCAGATTGAGGGTGATGTCGTTACAGGCGTTCCTGATTCAAGCATTTCAGCCGCCATCGGTTATTCAGAAGAAAGCGGAATTCCGTATGAGCTGGGCTTGATTAAAAACCGCTATGTTGGCCGCACCTTCATCCAGCCTTCCCAGGATTTGCGGGAACAGGGAGTGAAGATGAAATTATCTCCGGTTCGCCAGGTTGTTGATGGCAAGCGGGTCATTATGGTCGATGATTCCATCGTCAGAGGGACAACTTCTCGCCGGATTGTCACTTTGCTGAAAGAAGCGGGAGCAACGGAAGTTCATGTGGTCATCAGTTCTCCGCCGATCAAAAATCCATGTTTCTACGGAATTGATACGAGTACGTCAGGTGAATTGATCGCTGCCAATAATACGGTGGAAGAAATGCGCGAACAGATTGGTGCGGACTCGCTGACATTTCTGTCAGTTGAAGGCATGGTCCAAAATATAGGACGCACCGATCCTGGATCCAAATGCGGCCATTGCCTGGCTTGTTTTACTGGGGAGTACCCGACGGATATTTATCCGGATACCGTTTTGCCTCATCAAAAAGAAGTCAGCCAATAGGAGGAACCAATTTGTCTAAAGCATATGAACAAGCGGGTGTGAATATTGAAGCCGGCTACGAAGCTGTCAACAGGATGAAGTCCCATGTCGACCGCACTGCAAGAAAAGGATTGATGGGTGCTTTCGGCGGCTTTGGCGGGATGTTTGATTTGTCCGAATTGAATTTGAAGGAGCCGGTCCTGGTATCGGGGACTGATGGTGTCGGCACGAAATTGAAATTGGCTTTTCTTGCGGATAGACACGATACAATCGGCATCGATTGCGTTGCGATGTGTGTCAACGATATCGTCGCTCAAGGAGCGGAACCGCTTTTCTTCCTGGATTATATTGCGGTCGGAAAAGCTGTGCCTGAAAAGATTGAGAGCATCGTAAAAGGTGTAGCGGACGGTTGCGTTGAAGCCGGTGCAGCTCTTATTGGAGGAGAAACGGCGGAAATGCCGGGGCTTTACGAAGAAGACGAGTACGATATTGCCGGTTTTGCTGTGGGCGCGGCTGAGAAATCGAAAATTGTCACCGGAGAAAAAATAACTGCAGGAGACGTATTGATCGGCCTTGCTTCCAGTGGCATCCATTCAAACGGTTATTCGCTGGTGCGCAATATTGTGTTTGAACAGAACCATTTTCAGCTTGACCAAATAATTGATGGCTACGAAGACCTCGGGCCGCTTGGCAATGAACTCCTGACCCCGACGAAAATTTATGCGGAAACAGTGGCGGCAATTGCTGACAAAACAGAAATTCATGGCATGGCTCATATTACAGGCGGCGGATTTATCGAAAACCTGCCGCGAATGATGCCGGATGGATTAGGTGCTGAAATTGAGCTTGGCAGCTGGCCGGTATTGCGCATTTTTGAAATGCTGAAGGAAAAAGGTTCGTTGTCAGACCGGGACTTGTTTTCTGTTTTCAATGCCGGCATCGGTTTTGTGCTTGCCGTTTCCGCTGAAGATGCTGAACAGGTATTGGCATCAGCCGAAAAGAACGGCGAACGGGCATATATTATTGGCCATGTGTCTGCAGCAGCTGGTGTACGATTCAAAGGTGAACAGGATGGAACACTCAATGAAGAATAAGATTAAAATCGCCGTTTTCGCTTCTGGAAACGGCTCTAATTTTCAGGCGATCGCTGATGCGGTAAAAGCAGGCAGTTTGAATACGGAGATCGCTCTTGTTGTGACAGACCGTCCGAATGCCTATGTCGTCGAACGTGCAAAACAAGCCAACATCCCATCTTTTGCTTTTATGCCATCCGACTATGATTCCAAACAATTATATGAAGAGATGCTGAAAGAAAAGCTTGCAAGTCTGCAAGTGGAATGGATTGTGCTGGCAGGCTTTATGCGATTGATCGGGCCGGTGCTTTTAGGGGCTTATGAAAACCGCATCGTCAATATTCATCCATCAGTATTGCCCGCTTTCCCAGGAAAAGATGCCATTGGACAAACGATGGCGGCCGGAGCTGAAGCGGCAGGAGTTACAGTACATTATGTGGATGCGGGAATGGATACCGGCAGCATTATTGCCCAGGAATCCTTCAAAGTGAACGGCCGCAGCCGCGAAGCTGTTGAAAAAGAAATCCATGCAATCGAACATAGACTTTATCCTGCAACTTTGCAGCGATTATTCACGCAATAAAACATCTGCATTATTCTTAGGAGGATTCGATTTGAAAAAGAGAGCTTTGTTAAGTGTATCGGATAAATCAGGCATATTGGAATTTGCGCAAGAACTGGAAAAAATGGACTATCAAATCCTGTCGACAGGCGGAACCAAACGCTTTTTGGAAGACAATGGTGTTGCGATTACAGCAGTTGATGAAATAACGAACTTCCCCGAAATCCTTGATGGACGCGTAAAAACTCTTCATCCGCTGGTCCACGGCGGCCTTTTGGCAAAACACGATGATTCTCAGCATCAGAGTGAAATGGCTGAGAATGGCATTTCCCCTATAGAAATCGTCTGTGTTAATTTGTATCCCTTCCGTGAAACGATTACAAAGCCGGGGGTGACAGTCGACGACGCTATTGAAAACATCGATATCGGCGGACCGACGATGCTTCGTTCTGCAGCAAAAAATCACGCTTATGTTACGGTGATTGTGGATTCTGCCGATTATGCAGTTGTCCTGAGTGAGCTGCGCGGAGACAAAGCTGTAACCAGTCCTGAAACAAGAAGACGTCTGGCAGCGAAAGTTTTCCGCCATACAGCGGCTTATGATTCTTATATTTCAAATTATCTAACCGACCTGACGGGAGAAGAATATCCGGAAACGTTGACACTTACATACGAATTGCAGCAATCGCTTCGCTACGGCGAAAATCCCCATCAGAAAGCGGCATTTTATCGCAGTCCCCTTGGCTCCGATTTCTCCATTGCAGCTGCCGGGCAACTGCATGGCAAAGAAATGTCGTATAATAATATTCAGGATGCGAATGCTGCCCTTCAGATCATCAAGGAATTCAAAATACCGGCAGCGGTTGCGGTGAAACATATGAACCCTTGTGGAGTAGGCACTGGTAGTACGATTGCCGATGCATTCAATAAAGCCTACGCGGCGGATTCCACTTCCATTTTTGGTGGGATTGTTGCGCTAAACCGTGAAGTGGATGCTGAAACTGCGGAAAAATTGTCAGGGATATTCCTGGAAATTGTTATAGCACCAAAGTTTTCGGCTGAAGCGTTGGAAATATTGACTCAAAAGAAAAATATTCGCTTGCTGACTATTCCTTTTGATGGAACAAAACAGGACAAGTGGAATACGGTCACTGTAGAAGGCGGTTTGCTCGTTCAACAGCCCGATACTTTCGGTTTCGAAGATGCAGATATCCATGTTGCCACAGACCGTCAGCCGAATGAACAGGAACTGGAAGCGCTGAAACTCGGATGGAACGTTGTCAAACATGTGAAATCCAATGCTATCGTAGTATGTGATTCGGATATGACTCTTGGTGTCGGAGCTGGACAGATGAACCGTGTCGGCGCCGCCAAAATTGCGTTGGAGCAAGCAGGCGCGCGTGCAGAAGGGGCAGTCCTGGCTTCGGATGCATTTTTCCCGATGTCCGATACGGTTGAAGCTGCGGCTAAAGCCGGAATAAAAGCCATCATCCAGCCGGGTGGTTCAAAGAAAGATCAGGAATCCATTGATAAAGCCAACGAATATGGCATTGCCATGGTCTTTACGGGAATTCGTCACTTTAAACATTAATTCGAGAGGGGCAGAGGCATGAAAGTTATGGTTATTGGGAGGGGCGGACGTGAGCATGCAATCGTCCGCCAGTTTGCAAGATCTGCTTCTATAGAAAGAGTATATGCTGCGCCAGGAAACGATGGAATGCGCCTTGAATCAGAACTTGTGCCGATTGATGAAATGGATTTTGCCGCGCTGGCTGAATTTGCAAAAGAGCACCAAATAGATTGCACTTTTGTGGGGCCTGAACAGCCGTTGACAGCAGGCATTGTCGATTTTTTCGAGGGCCAGGGCCTGCGGGTTTTCGGTCCTTCCAAAGCTGCTGCACAAATTGAAGGCAGCAAGACTTTCGCGAAAGAATTGATGGCAAAATATGATATTCCAACGGCTGCATACAAAACATTTTCGGAAATTGCACCTGCAATTGAATTTATTCGGCAGATGGGGGCACCGATCGTCATCAAAGCGGACGGCCTCGCTGCCGGCAAAGGAGTAGTGGTAGCAAAAACCGAAGAAGATGCAATTGCCGCAGTGCACGATATGCTGGAAGATCAGAAATTCGGTGAATCCGGTTCGACAGTTGTCATCGAAGAGTTTCTGGATGGGGAAGAATTCTCGTTCATGTCATTTGTCTATAACGGCGCAATTTACCCAATGGAGATTTCCCAGGACCATAAACGCGCTTTTGACGGAGACAGAGGGCCGAATACGGGAGGTATGGGTGCATATTCGCCGGTGCCCCAAATTTCCGCTGAAACGGTTGAAGCCACATTCAACACCATCGTCAAACCGGCGGTTGAAGCAATGGCTGCCGAAGGGGCTCCATTTAATGGCATTCTGTATGCAGGGGTTATTTTGACTGCGCAAGGGCCGAAAGTCATTGAATTCAATGCACGGTTCGGCGATCCTGAAACCCAGGTCGTGCTGCCGCGAATGAAATCGGATTTCGGTGATTTCATGAATGCTTTACTGGAAGGCGAAAAATACGAGCTGGAGTGGCAGGAGCAAGCTGTGCTTGGTGTAGTGATAGCGGCAGAAGGCTATCCTGACAAACCGGTTAAAGGGAAGGTCCTTCCGAACTTGGCTAGCCTGTCAGGAGTTGATATTTTCCATTCAGGGACCAAGGCAACCAGTGAAGGGTTTGCAGCAAATGGCGGCAGAGTGCTGTTCATTTCTTCAGAAGGAGATTCCGTTAAGGAAGCGCAGGAAAAAGTATATGCACAGGTCAATGCATTGTCCTGGTCCGGTTTCATGTATAGAACGGATATCGGATGGCGTGCATTAGGCTAAATTACATGGTATAATAATTAATGACACAAATTCGACAAGAACTGTGTCATTTTTTCTTTCGTTTTTCTTATCTGGAATTGAAAGAAAAAGTTGAGGATTTTCAACAGCCCACGTTTACCTCTATTTAAACTCCAGAATCAAGGCCCATCGTTACCCCGACAACAAAATCAGCAGGGCATCCAAAACTCGAAAGGAGCAATAATTATGAATTGGTATGAAAAATTGAATCAATATTTCCCAATTGTAGAAATGAAGTCAAAAGAGCATATGGACACGTTATTAAAGGAAAAAGGCAGTGTTTATTATAAAGATGAAGGTCCATATCACGTTTTGATGTATGCAGAATTCCCGAATTTCACTTTCGTGGATTATCTGTTTGTGGCTAAAGAATCCCGCGGTATGGGAATCGGCAGCAAAACGCTTCAAATGCTTAAAGACAAGAAAAAACCTATCATCCTTGAAGTTGAACCGGTGAATTACGAAGATACAGACACGGAAAAACGTCTTCGTTTCTATTCACGTGAAGGCTTTGAGCATGCTTCTTCCATCGGCTATAACCGACGCTCGATTGCGACAGGTGAAGAGAACTCGATGGAAATCCTTTACTGGGCACCGAGCAACGAGAGCGAAGAAGAAATCTTTGAAGGCATGAAGAAAATGTATGAAGACATCCACACTTACAAAGATGAACATTTCTACGGCGAATCTTACGAGCCGGTTGAAGAGGTTCTGACATTTAAAGAGAACGACAAGAAAGATGTTCTTAAACAATTCAGCAATCCAATCAACAATTAATTGAACTGATAGTGCCCCAGAGTCAGGGAAGAACGAAAGCGCCGCTTTCGTCTTTCCTGACTTTTTTATGGCCATGTCTTTAAAAATAGCCTATTCAAACTTTTTCGACTACTATCAGAATGTTCCATTTATTCAATGGTTCAGCTGTATTTAAATGCATTACTATGCTAGTATATAAAGTATTATATAGACAGCGGAAAGGAGCGGGCATATGGATAATCCACTTTGGAAAAACATCGAATTGCGCAATCAACTGAAAATCATCGGGAAAGAACAGGCACCGAATCTAGTTCTGACAAATGCATATTATTTGCACGGTATCTATAAAAAATGGATGACCGGTAATATCTGGATTCATGACGACCGGATTGTATATGCAGGACAGGAAATGCCGTTGATCGGCGACACGACTGAAGTCGTTGACATGGCAGGCAAATTCATCGTTCCGGGCTATATCGAACCCCATGTCCACCCCTTCCAGCTTTATAACCCTCAATCGTTCGCGGATTATTCAGCCCAATTGGGAACAACCACTTTCATATCCGATAACCTTACGTTATTTTTATCGATGGAAAATGAGAAAGCGTTTTCAATTTTGGATCAGCTGAACAAACTTCCTTTCACTTTCTATTGGTGGACTCGTTTTGATTCGCAGACAGAACTGGCGGCTGAGGATTTGCTCTTTACTTCCAAATCGGTCGGTGAGTGGCTGGATCGTCCGGAAGTATTGCTTGGCGGTGAGCTGACTGGGTGGCCGAAACTGATGGCTGGCGATGATCAGATGCTGTATTGGATTCAAAAGGCGAAAATGACGCGAAAGAAGATAGAAGGGCATTTTCCGGGAGCTTCCGAAAAAACGCTTGCCCGGATGAAATTGCTTGGTGCTGATGGAGATCATGAGGCGATGACGATTGATGAAGTGGAGATGCGCCTGCTGCATGGCTACGGCGTGACACTCCGGCACTCGTCGATCCGTCCGGATTTACCGAGTCTATTGAAAGGCGTCGTGGACCGTGAATTGAATGTCTACGAGAAATTGATGATGACGACTGACGGATCAACGCCTACATTCCATAAAGACGGAGTTATCGACCTTTGCATACGGATTGCTCTCGAAGCAGGCGTCCCGGCGATTGAAGCTTACATGATGTCATCTTATAATGTAGCAAGGTATTATAATATGACAGCGATGCATGGGCTGATAGCAACAGGCCGCTACGCAAACCTCAACATACTGGATTCGATTGACAATCCGGTGCCGTCAAGTGTCATTTCAAAAGGGAAATGGCTGAAGAGAAATGGTGAAAAAGTGAAGGCACTGCCTAAAATAAATTGGGATGTGCTGCCGGATCTGAAGATGGATTTTGATCTTACTGAGGATGATTTCCAATTTTCCATGCCGTTCGGGCTTGATATGGTCAATGATGTTATCGTTAAACCTTATTCGGTCAATATTGATACGCATGACGGAACTCTATCCAAAGACCATGATGAAAGTTTCCTGATGCTGATTGATAAGCACGGAAAATGGCGCGTCAATACATTAATCAAAGGATTCACTAATGCCGTAGAAGGATTCGCCTCATCCTACTCGAATACTGGCGACATCATTCTGATCGGCAAAAACCGCAAACAGATGTGGCTGGCTTTTGATAAATTGAAAGAAATGAATGGCGGCATCGTATTGATGGAAAGCGATGAAATGGTTTGCAATATCCCGCTTCCTCTTGGAGGGGGCATGTCCGATCTTCCGATGGAACAGATTATGGAGCAGGAAACCGTCCTGAAACAGGCATTGAAAGAGCGGGGTTATAAGCACGGCGATGCTATTTACACTTTGCTGTTTTTACAGGCGACCCATCTTCCTTATGTCCGGGTAACGCAAAAAGGAATTTACGATGTCATGAATAAGAAAATCCTGTTTCCGGCGTTCATGAGATAATTATCGCGGAATCGGAGGAGTCTAAAGCTAAGTGGTTTATTTGATAGTATAGGAAATGCTAAGCTGATAGCAGCGAGATTTCCTTTTTCCCGCAATGGATAGCAAGGAAAGGACGGTATAGCTGAATGCAAGTTGATAAAATCCGAGGCCCACAAACTGATCAATTGATCGATGCAATATTGGCGTTGAAAGATCGGGAAGAAGCTTATCGCTTTTTCGATGATCTTGCCACGATCAGTGAAATCCAATCATTATCCCAACGCTTCGAAGTTGCGCGAATGCTGCGGCTGAAGAAGACGTATGAAAAGATTAAAAATGAAACCGGTGCAAGCACAGCGACAATTTCGCGGGTGCGCCGCTGCCTGAACTACGGTAATGACGGCTACGACGAAATGCTCGGGCGGCTTTATCCGGATGAAAAACCATTCCAGTTGCCGAAAGAATAAAAGTTTGGCGGCGCGGATAAATAGAGTGGAATCTCATAATAAGCGCAGCGGAATTTAAAGGCTGTCCATTAAGTCAGTGATTGGGCTTAGTGGATGGCCTTTTACTTTGTCTGAACTTGCATCGTCCATAGGGACTGAATGGGCGCTTGCGCTTTTCTTTTGTTATAATAAATAGACGAAATGATTAGAAGTAAGGTGAAGCGAAATGGATTATCAATCGTGGCGGCATGTGTTCAAATTGGATCCTGCAAAGAAAATTTCCGATGGACATTTGGAACGAATTTGTGAATCCGGGACTGATGCCATCTTGATAGGCGGCAGCGATGATGTCACACTCGAAAATGTACTTGATTTAATGGCGCGCGTCCGCCCTTATTCTCTGCCGGCCGTGCTGGAAATTTCAACAATTGAATCGGTGGCGCCGGGATTTGATTTTTATTTCATCCCGACTGTCCTGAACAGCCGGGATCCGAAATGGATCAAAGGCCTTCACCATGAAGCAATCCGGGAATACGGGGATCTGATGGATTGGGAAGAGCTGATTCCTGAAGGCTATTGCATTTTGAATCCGGATTGCAAGGCGGCACGATTAACCGATGCCGACAGTTTGCTTGACGATGAAGATGTGGTGGCATATGCCCGGCTGGCTGAGCGTTTTTTCAAATTGCCGATTTTTTACCTGGAATACAGCGGTATTTACGGCGATCCAAAATTAGTTAAAACGGTAAAAGGGCATTTATCCGATACACGCCTCTTTTATGGAGGCGGCATTGACTCAGCTGAAAAGGCGCGGGAAATGGCGCGGTTCGCGGATACAGTCGTTGTAGGCAATGTCATTTATACAAATATTGAACAAGCGATTAGAACCGTTGCGGCGGTTGCGGAATCTATAGATCAATCGTTATAATAAGAACAAACGTTCGAGGTGGTGCACAATGGAATTAATAACGAAGAATCTATTAAAGGGAATGAACCCGGAACAGGAAGAAGCGGTCAAAACGACTGAAGGCCCATTGCTGATTATGGCTGGTGCCGGATCAGGAAAAACGAGAGTGCTGACGCATCGGATTGCGTATCTCGTGCTGGAGAAGCAAGTTTACCCTTCCAACATCCTGGCGATTACATTTACGAATAAAGCGGCGCGTGAAATGCGCAACCGGATCGATGGCCTGCTGGGGCATGGCACAGGCGAGCGTATGTGGGTTTCCACATTCCACTCGATGTGTGTCCGTATCCTTCGCCGTGACATCGATAAATTAGGATTTTCAAGAAATTTTTCCATTCTTGATTCGACCGACCAATTGTCGGTTATTAAAAATGTCTTGAAACAGCAGAACCTCGACCCGAAAAAATATGAGCCAAGAACGATTTTGAACGCCATTTCTTCGGCGAAAAACGAGTGCATCACAGCCTCGGAATTTGCAGGCAACGCAAATCCACATAACCCGTACGAGAAGACGATTGCGGATGTTTACGAGGGCTATGAAAAACGCCTTCAAAAAAATCAGTCGCTCGATTTTGATGATCTGATCATGACGACATTGACTTTATTGAATAAAGAACCGGATGTCCTGGAATTTTACCAGAATAAATTCCAGTATATCCATGTGGATGAGTACCAGGATACGAATAATGCACAATACCAGCTAGTCCAGAAACTGGCGAGCAAGTTTAAGAATATTTGTGTGGTCGGAGACTCGGACCAGTCGATTTACCGCTGGCGCGGAGCTGATATCACTAATATCCTGTCATTCGAAAAAGACTATCCGAATGCAAAAGTGATCATGCTTGAACAGAATTACCGGTCAACGAAGCGCATTCTGCAGGCAGCAAATGACGTGATCAAGCGGAATACAAGCCGCTATCCGAAAGAATTACGCACCGACAACGATGAAGGACCGGCCATTACGCTGCATAAAGCGAGTGATGAGCGGCAGGAAGCACAATTTGTCGTCCAAACCATCCAAAGATTGATGGATGAGGAAAATTATAAGACATCCGATTTCGCGATTCTTTATCGCACCAATGCCCAGTCGCGAATCATGGAGGAAATGTTCGTAAAATCGAATATGAACTATACGATCGTCGGCGGAACGAAGTTCTATGACCGCAAGGAGATCAAGGATCTTCTCGCATACCTGCGGTTGATTGCCAATAACGACGACGATTTGTCGCTGGCGCGGATCATCAATGAACCGAAGCGCGGAATCGGCGCAACTTCCTTTGAACGGATGGCCGGATTTGCAATTGAACAGGACCGCACGATCATGGATGCGCTGCAGGAAGTCGACTTTATGGGTGTCTCTCCGAAAATTGCCCAGACGGCTCTTGAATTCCGCAATATGATCGCCGGGTTCACGGAAATGCAGGAATACCTGTCGGTCACTGAATTGGTCGAGGAAGTTCTGAAGAAATCCGGTTATCGCCAGATGCTCCAGAACGATAAAACCATTGAAGGCGAAAGCCGTCTTGAGAACTTGAATGAGTTCTTATCGGTGACACAGGCATTCGAAAAACAAAGCGACGATAAATCACTTGTTGCGTTTCTGACGGATCTTGCTTTGATTTCTGACATTGATTCGTTGGACGATGAAGAAGAAACAGATGGACCGATTATTCTCATGACAATGCACGCAGCTAAAGGGCTTGAATTTCCGGTCGTCTTCATCATTGGGTTGGAAGAGAATGTATTCCCGCATTCCCGTTCCAATAACGATGAAGAGGAAATGGAAGAGGAACGGCGCCTGGCTTACGTGGGGATTACAAGAGCAGAAAAAAGGTTATATTTAACACATGCATCTTCCCGTACTTTATTCGGCAAGAGCAATTGGAATATGCCGTCCCGTTTCATCAATGAAATTTCTGAAGACTTGATCGAGCAGACGGTTGCACAGCACCGTGCCGGCGCAGCAACGAGCTACAAGCAGGCACCGAGACGCGCTGCAGTAACGCGTCCTGCCTATCAGCAATCAGGCGGCGACAAGCTTGGCTGGAAGCCTGGCGATAAAGCGACACATAAAAAATGGGGAACGGGCACTGTAGTCGGTGTCAAAGGGGATGGCGAACAGACAGAACTGGATATCGCATTCCCAAGCCCAGTCGGCATCAAGCGGCTTCTTGCCAAATTTGCGCCGATTGAGAAAGTATAATCGGGAGGTATATTATGGACCGTATTAAAGCGGAACAGCGGGTAAGTGAATTAAATGAATTGCTCGGTAACTACGGCCATGCCTATTATGTGCTGGATAATCCAATGGTTCCTGATGCAGTTTACGATCAGCTGCTAAATGAATTGATCCAACTGGAAACTTTATATCCGGATCTGGTGTTCCCGGATTCACCGACTCAAAGAATTGGCGGGGCACCGATTTCAAATTTTGAAAAAGTGACACACGACCGTCCGATGCTGAGTTTGTCGAATGTTTTCGGAGAAGATGACCTGCGGGAATTCGATAAACGCGTCAGAAATGGTGCGGGTGAAAAGATAGAATATGTCTGCGAGCTGAAGATCGACGGGCTCGCTGTTTCACTTATATATGAAAACGGCAAGTTTGTCCGCGGCGCTACGCGCGGCGATGGACGGGTGGGAGAGGATATTACAGTCAATCTTCGGACCATCCGTTCAATTCCATTGAAATTGAAGGAACCGGTATCGCTTGAGGTGCGCGGTGAAGTTTTCATGCCAAAAAAATCCTTCCATAAATTGAATGAAGAGCGTGGCGAAAACGGCGAAGAAGTTTTTGCCAACCCGCGCAATGCGGCTGCCGGTTCACTTCGGCAGCTCGATCCTAAAATAGCTGCGAACCGCAATTTGGATGTCTTTATCTATGGCATCGGCGGGGATGCTGAAAATTATGGGTTGGATGAACATAACGAGTCGTTGAATTACTTGCAGAAACTTGGCTTTAAGACAAATAGTGAACGCAAGGTCTGCCACAGTGTCGAGGAAGTTTTAGCGTATATCGAAACCTGGACAGAAAAACGTGGCAATCTGTCATACGAAATCGATGGAATCGTCATTAAAGTCAATAGTTTTCTTCAGCAGCAGGAACTTGGATTTACGGCGAAAAGCCCAAAATGGGCCACTGCCTATAAATTTCCCGCTGAAGAAGTGATGACCAATCTTATTGATATCGAACTCAGCGTCGGACGTACAGGCGCTGTTACGCCGACCGCCATTCTGGATCCCGTATCAGTTGCCGGGACGACCGTCCAGCGCGCATCTTTGCATAATGAAGATCTGATCAAAGAAAAAGATATACGCATCGGCGATAAGGTCATTATCCGAAAAGCGGGTGACATTATTCCGGAAGTGGTCCGTGCTATGATTGAACTCAGAACCGGTGATGAAGAACCTTTCCGCATGCCTGAGAACTGTCCAGCGTGTGATGCGGAACTTGTCCGGATCGAAGGGGAAGTCGTACTGCGGTGCGTCAATCCGAAATGTCCTGCTCAAATTACGGAAGGGTTAATCCATTTCGTATCGCGCAATGCGATGAATATCGAAGGACTCGGTGAAAAAGTTATCGAACAGCTTTACCAGGAGCAGTTGATTGCGGATATTGCCGATATTTATAAATTGACGAAAGATCAATTGTTGGAACTTGACCGGATGGGTGAAAAATCGGCATCCAACCTGATTGCAGCGATTGATGCTTCACGCAGCAACTCGATGGAACGTTTATTGTTCGGCCTTGGCATCCGCCATGTCGGCGAAAAAGCGGCACGTATTCTTTCTGAGCATTTCGGTTCGATGGAAAAATTGATGGATGCCCCGCTCGAGGAATTGACGGCGATCCATGAAATCGGCGATAAAATGGCCGATGCCATCGTCACTTATTTCGACAGCGAAGAAGTTCGCGCCTTGGTGGAACGTTTAGCCGCTGAAAACGTCAATCTTAGCTATACCGGCAAACGAGTGCAGGTGGAAGCCGGTTCGAATGCCTTTGCAGGCAAGAAAATTGTACTGACCGGCAAATTGGAACAGCTTACCCGCTCGGAAGCGACAGAACGCATCGAAGCGATGGGCGGCAAGTTATCCG
Organism: Planococcus halotolerans; assembly: GCF_003289955.1. Taxonomy (GTDB): domain Bacteria; phylum Bacillota; class Bacilli; order Bacillales_A; family Planococcaceae; genus Planococcus; species Planococcus halotolerans. The sequence continues at coordinate 22,489 of NZ_QLZR01000011.1, forward strand.
GCAGTGTCAGCAAGAAAACCGATCTGTTGATTGCCGGGGAAGAAGCAGGTTCCAAACTGGACAAAGCTTTGGACTTGAAGATTGAAGTCTGGAATGAGCAGCAATTGATAGAAGAATTGAACAAATGAGGAGATATTTAAAATGAAACGCTTTTGGTGGATCCCTGCCAGCATCTTGCTGCTAACCGCCTGTGTGCCGACGCAAACAAATGAAACAGAAGTGATTGGCACAGAGGAAGTGGAAACCGCAATTATTCCAAGCATGCAATTGGATGATCAGTTTTACCGGACCCTTTTGCCATATAAACAAAGTGCCACGCGAGGTAAAATCGTCAATCGCCTTAATTCCCGCTACGATATCGAAGAAGCGGAAAAAGGGCTGCTGCGTTTATCGCAAAATCAATTTTCTCCTGACGATTATTATTTTCAGGAAGGCCAGAAGATAACAGATGAAGAAGTTTCTGCATGGCTGCGCCGTTACCATCCAGAAGATAATCCGACCGGGTTGAATGCCGAAGACAAGCGTGCACCTTTATCTGAAGAAGAGCTGGAAGCTGGCGAAACCCGTGAGAATCCATCGCCGGAAATTCTGGCACACATTATCGAACAGAATTACCTGGTGAAAACCAATGAAGATACGATCCGACTCGGTGGTGTATCTGTGGGACTTGCCCTCAACTCCATTTATTACAGTGAGAATGATCAAGGGGTGTCCTATGAAGAAACGATTTCACAGGAACGATTGGAATCGGAAGGCAAACGGATGGCAGATGAAATTGTCAACCGGCTGCGCCAAAAAGAAGGAATGGCGGATATTCCGATCACCGTCGGCCTCTTCAAGCAAAAAAGCCGCAGTACAATTACTGCCGGCACATACTTCATTTACGGAGTTGCTCCGGGCGGTGAAAATTCAGTGGCCAAGTGGAATCCAATCAATGAAGAATTCGTGATTTTCCCTTCGAGCAATCCTGAAGAGAAGTATCGTGAAGTGGATACGGTGTTCAAAAATTTCAAGCAGGACGTCGAAGAGTACTTTTCGAATTTCACAAGTGTCATCGGAACCGGCTTTTATCAAGGGGATTCGATCCGCAAACTGCAAATTGAGATTCCGATCCAGTTTTACGGTTCATCGGAAGTCATCGGTTTTACACAGTATTTAACGGGACTTGTCATGAAGCATTTCCCCGAGAATATCCAGGTGGAAATCGACTTGAACTCGGTCAATGGAGCGGAAGCGCTGATATTGAGAAAAACCAATGAAACTGAACCGATTGTCCATATTTATGAATAAAAAAAGTCTGCTCCTGATTTAACGGGCGGCTTAAGAGGCAGCCGGTGCGGCTGTCTCTATTCATTTTATTTTTGTGTCTAGACTCCAGCGCCTAACTCTTCGGGATATAAGTCAAAACAGCTGCGTGGCAAAAAGCGCCACTACGCTGTTTCGCCTTATACCTGTCAGAGCTGACCAGGCGCTTCCGCTTTTCGATTTAAAATGATATGATATAGCGTATGTTTACTGATTCCGGAGGTGTAAGGAAATGGCGAAAATGACAAAAGAAGAAGTGATCGAGGTTGCCCATTTGGCGCGTCTGGCGATTACTGATGAAGAAGCGATCCACTTTGCAGAACAATTAGAAGCCATCACAAATGCGATGGAGCTTCTAAATGAACTGGATACAGAGAATGTTGAACCGACAACACACGTACTGCCGATGGTCAATGTATTGCGTGAAGATAAAGCGGAGGCAGGATTGCCGCGCGAAACGGTATTGAAAAATGTTAAAGAACACGAAGCGGGACAAGTAAAAGTTCCGACCATTCTGGAATAATAGCGAGGAGGGAAACCATGAAATTCTACGATAAGACAGCTGCTGAATTACAGGAATTGATACATAGTAATGAAGCGACAATCACAGAAATAACAAAACAGACAATCGAACGCATCAACGAACTTGACCCGAAAGTCGATGCTTTTCTGGCAATGAATGAAGAAAAGGCGATGGCGGCGGCAAGTGAAATGGATACTGCACCAATGGAACAGCGCGGGCCATTATTCGGTTTGCCGATTGGTGTTAAAGACAATATCATGACAGAAGGCTTGGTAACAACAGCTTCAAGCCGTATCCTGGAAGGCTTCAATCCAATTTATAACGCGACTGTAGTTGAAAAGCTGCGTGCGGCAGGAATGGTGATTGTCGGTAAGTTAAATATGGATGAATTCGCGATGGGCTCTTCAAACGAAAACTCCTATTATAAAAAGACCAGAAACCCGTGGAACCTGGATTATGTGCCAGGCGGTTCTTCAGGCGGCTCGACTGCAGCAGTAGCAGCAGGAGAAGTGCCGTTCACACTTGGTTCTGACACTGGCGGTTCCATCCGTCAGCCGGCTGCATTCTGCGGCGTTGTCGGCATGAAACCGACATATGGCCGTGTATCGCGTTTCGGCTTAATCGCATTCGCTTCTTCATTGGATCAAATTGGTCCTGTGACACGTAATGTAAAAGATAATGCATTATTATTGCAGGCAATTGCCGGGCATGATGAAAAGGACTCCACTTCAGCTGATGTCGAAGTACCTGACTTTGCGGCTGCTTTGACGGGCGATATCAACGGTCTCCGTATTGGCGTGCCAAAGGAATACTTCGCAGAGGGCGTCAGCGAATCTGCTAAAGCAGCGGTTTATGACGCACTTGAGGTATTGAAGGAAAAAGGCGCTACAGTGGAAGAGATTTCATTGCCGCATTCAAAATACGCACTTGCAACGTATTATTTACTGGCTTCATCTGAAGCTTCTTCCAACCTGTCCCGTTTCGACGGAATCCGTTACGGTTACCGCACGAATAAAGCGAGCAGCCTGCTGGATTTCTATATGAATACACGTGCAGAAGGTTTTGGCGATGAAGTGAAACGCCGGATCATGCTTGGGACTTATGCGTTAAGCTCAGGTTATTATGATGCTTATTATAAAAAAGCGCAGAAAGTGCGCACGCTGATCAAAAAAGATTTTGACGATGCATTCAAGAACTACGATGTCATCATCTCACCGACAACTCCGACACCGGCATTTAAAATTGGTGAAATCATTGATGATCCATTGACAATGTATGCCAATGATATTCTGACGATACCGGTCAATCTTGCGGGTGTCCCGGCGATTTCTGTACCGTGCGGTTTTGAAGGCGATATGCCGCTTGGCCTGCAGATCATCGGCAATTATTTCGATGAGGAAACGGTTTATCGTGTAGCCGATGTTTTTGAGAAGGCGACAGATTTCCATAAAAAAACTCCTCAATTATGGGAGGGAGCAGCACAATGAACTTTGAAACGATTATCGGGCTCGAAGTGCACGTAGAATTGAAAACCGATTCCAAAATGTTTTCACCATCTCCTGCACATTTCGGAGCAGAACCGAACACGAATACAAACGCCATCGACCTTGGTTATCCTGGAGTCCTGCCGGTAGTCAATAAAACTGCGGTGGACTGGGCGATGAAAGCGGCACTTGCATTAAACTGTGAGATTACACGCCACACCAAATTCGATCGCAAGAATTATTTTTACCCGGATAACCCGAAAGCTTACCAGATTTCTCAATTTGATCAGCCGATCGGCGAACATGGCTGGATTGAAATCGAAGTGAACGGCGAGAAAAAACGGATTGGCATCACACGCCTTCATATGGAAGAAGACGCGGGTAAACTTACGCATACCGATAAAGGCTATTCGCTGGTCGATTATAACCGCCAGGGAACGCCATTGATCGAAATCGTTTCTGAACCGGATATCCGTACACCGGAAGAAGCCTATGCTTATCTGGAAAAAATAAAAGCTATTATCCAATACACAGGTGTTTCCGATGTCCGCATGGAAGAAGGATCACTTCGCTGCGACGCGAATATTTCCCTGCGTCCTTATGGGCAGGAGCAATTCGGTACGAAAACGGAATTGAAAAACCTGAACTCGTTCAACTATGTCCGCAAAGGTATTGAACATGAACAGATTCGCCAGGAACAGGTATTGCTGTCAGGCGGCATTATTCCGCAAGAAACTCGCCGTTACGACGAATCCACTGGTAAAACAATTCTGATGCGTGTTAAAGAAGGGTCTGACGATTACCGTTATTTCCCGGAACCGGACCTTGTGGATATTGTCATCGATGATGCTTGGATTGAACGCGTCCGCGCAGAAATTCCGGAACTGCCGGATGCGCGTAAAGCGCGCTACGTTTCAGAGCTGGGCATGTCTTCATATGATGCCATGGTGTTGACACTGGCAAAACCGATTTCCGACTTTTTCGAAGCTTCAGTTGAAGCCGGAGCAGACGCTAAACTGGTTTCCAACTGGCTGATGGGTGAAGTTTCCGCTTACTTGAACGCTGAGCAGAAAGAACTTGCAGACACGGCTTTGACCCCTGAAGGCTTGGCTGGAATGATTAAATTGATTGAAGATGGAACGATTTCATCTAAAATTGCCAAGAAAGTTTTCCGTGAATTGATTGAAAAAGGCGGCGACGCCAATGATATCGTAAAAGCAAAAGGGCTTGTCCAAATTTCGGACGAGGGCGTTTTGCGTGAATATGTGACGAATACATTGGATGCCAACCCGCAATCAATCGAAGACTTCAAGAACGGCAAGGACCGGGCAATCGGCTTCCTGGTCGGTCAAATCATGAAAGCAACCAAAGGACAGGCGAACCCGCCATTATTAAATAAAATCCTTTTGGAAGAAATCAACAAACGATAAAATGATGGATGGCCCTTTAATGGGCCATCTTTTTTGTGTCCAGACTCTAGCTGCCCAGCTCTTCGGGTCATAAGCCCGCCTAGCTCTACGGCAAGGAACGCCGCTCCGCTATTCTGTCTACCCCTTATTGCTCCTGTCTCTGCATCGCTTCGCTAGCTTCGAGACATGAAAGTGCGTTGCATCGCTGCGCTAGCTTCGTCGCAAAGAGATGTCCCAAATTCCATTTGGTCCATCTCTTGCCTTTCAGAGCTAAACGGGCGCTTGCGCTTTTCTTTAGGAAAGATATAATTTGATGGTTTTGATAAAGACAAGTAAACTGGATTTAAAGGAGATGTGATATCATGACACTGGAACAGAACTATTTCGAAAACGCGATTACGCTTGAAAATTATATGTCCCAAATGGAATCCAACCAGGAAAAGTCTTATTCAATTTACGAGAAATTCACAATGCCGGAAGATAAGGAATTTATCTCTTTATTAAAAGAGAAGAATCCACATATCCTTGTGATTACAGAAGACTGGTGCGGGGATGCCATGATGAATAATGCGATACTCCGTAAAATTGCGGATGCAGGAGACGTTGAAGTCCGCTGCGTTTACCGGGATGAAAACCTGGAATTGATGGACCGCTACTTGACGAATGGCGGACGTTCCATTCCGAAATATATCATTTTATCGCAGGACGGAGAAGTGCTTGGAGACTGGGGGCCAAGATCTGAAAAGGTCCAGGAATTTGTGGATGGATTGAAAGCAAAATTGCCGGAAAAAGAAGATCCTCAATACGATCTGCATTTTAAAACGGTGATTGGCGAAATAACGGACGGCTTTGTATACAAAAGCGAGTTTTGGAACAGCGTCTATCAGGAATTAAAAGCAGTTTTGACCAAATCACTGACTTAAAGAGAAAACTTGCGGTAAAAGGAACTTTTAACTTTTTTTATTGTCTTATTTTCTAGAGTAAGTGTAGAAAGGCTGAAATCTTATGAAACGAGCACGCATTATTTACAACCCGACATCCGGCAGGGAGTTGTTCCGAAAGCATTTGCCGGAAGTACTCGAAAGAATGGAAATCGCGGGGTATGAAACGTCCTGCCATGCTACGACCTGTGAAGGAGATGCAACTGCAGCGGCGATTACAGCTGTTGAAAGAAAATTCGACCTGATAGTCGCTGTAGGCGGGGACGGTACGCTGAACGAAGTCGTATCCGGCGTTTCGAAATTTGAAAATCGCCCTAAAATAGGATTGATCCCGATGGGGACGACTAATGACTTTGCGCGTGCCGTACATATTCCCCGTGATATCAATAAAGCTGTCGATATCATTATTCAAGGTGATTCGGTTCCAGTGGATGTCGGCATGATGAACGATCGTTATTTCATTAACATCGCCGGCGGCGGAAGAATGACTGAACTGACCTATGAAGTGCCGAGCAAGCTGAAAACGGTTCTTGGACAGATGGCTTATTACCTGAAAGGCATTGAAATGCTGCCATCCATCCGTTCATCCAACGTCCGTATCGAGTACGACGGAGAAGTTTTTGATGATAAAGCGATGATGTTCCTGATTGGTTTGACCAATTCGGTCGGCGGTTTTGAAAAGCTGGCGCCAGATGCCAGCATCAACGATGGGAAGTTCACTTTGCTGATTTTGAAGGAAGTGAATATGGCGGAGTTTATCCGGTTGGCTTCACTTGCACTCCGTGGAGAGCATCTTTCCAATCCTCACGTCATCTATGCAAAAGCCAGCAGGATTTCAGTTTCTTCCGAGGAGCGTGTCATGTTGAATCTGGATGGAGAGTTTGGCGGAGTGCTGCCGGCCGTATTCCAGAACCTTGAAAAACATATCGAAGTACTGGTGCCGATCCATTCGCTTAACGAAAAAGATATCAAATAAAAGAAGCCTTGCAGCCGACAGACTGCAAGGCTTCTTTCTGTGTTTTCCCAGTTCTACAAAAGTTCGATCGCTTTGTCCTGCTCCATCGCAAGTTTCGGCAAATCATCCACCGGTTCCCAACGGAATAACAGAGTCATGCCGTTGTCACGCCCGTTGCTTTTGATAGTATGCTCCCATTCATCCACTTTTTCACCAGTATATTCGAAATGGAAGATGTTGCGTTCGTATACCTTATCCCGGTGCTCCGGATAATAATTATACTTGTGGATTTTTCCTGCAAAATCCAATACATCGCGTGGCAGTCCCGTCTCTTCCTGAACTTCGCGGTAAAGTGCATCAATTAGCATTTCTCCATCAGCGATTGAACCTCCGGGTACCTGAACACCGACTTCCGGTTCACCTTTGTACTCGAAAACCAGTAATTCGCGGTTTTCATCTGGGCCTCTTGTGATGTAGGCGAATACTTTTCTGCTTGTTTCCATATAAATCACCCTTTTTTTATGTTCTTTATAGAATACTAAAAATTCTAATAAATTTCAAGTGATATTATCAATTCTTGTCACAGCTTATTCAAAGTTTGGGGAAAATGTGCGGTTTTTGAATTCCTCTTAGGGGATTCAGCAGGTCTGCTTAGGGTACAATAAATGTAGAACTTACGGTGAACTATATTCCTTGGGAGGGATAAAGGAAATGGGATTTGAAGATACAGCGTTATTAAGCCGTATCCTGACAATGATGACTCTTTCGTTCCACATTCTTTATGCAACAATCGGAGTCGGTGTGCCACTGATGATTTTGATCGCACAGTGGGTCGGGATCAAAAAGAAAGATGATCATTACATTCTGCTTGCCCGCAGATGGGCGAGAGGATTTGTTATAACAGTAGCAGTCGGGGTTGTGACAGGGACAGCAATCGGCTTGCAATTATCTCTGCTTTGGCCGAACTTTATGCAAATGGCGGGAAATGTGATTGCCTTGCCATTGTTTATGGAAGTATTCGCATTTTTCTTTGAAGCAATTTTTCTTGGTATTTACCTGTATACATGGGACCGTTTCGAAGATCAGCGAAAACATTTGCTGCTGCTGATTCCAGTGGCACTGGGAGCGGCCGCTTCCTCGGTCTTCATCACGATGGTCAACTCATTTATGAATGCGCCGCAAGGCTTCGATTTGGTGAATGGTGAATTGATCAATGTCAGCCCATTGCTGGCAATGCTAAGCCCGGCTGTGCCGACAAAAGTGGCGCATGTCATGTCTACGGCTTTCATGACCAGCGCGTTTGTGTTGGCATCGATCGCCGCTCTCCGCATCTTACAGGGATCGACTCATGTATATCATAAAAAAGCCTTGTTGATGACCATGAAACTCGGTCTTGTGTTTTCAATTGCAACAGCTCTAATCGGTGACTTTTCCGGTAAATACCTTGCCGAATACCAGCCTGAAAAACTGGCAGCTGCCGAATGGCATTTTGAAACAGAAGACGAAGCAAGGTTGATTCTTTTCGGTGTGCTTGACGGGCAGGAACCGAAGTACGCGATTGAAATCCCCTATGCACTGAGCATACTGGCGCATGGTTTGCCTGATGCTGAAGTTACGGGGCTGAATGAGTTTCCTGAAGACGAAATTCCGCCGCTCTGGATACATTATCTGTTTGATACGATGGTGACAATCGGCATGTGGCTTGCATTCTTCTCCTTTGTCTATGTCGTAGCGGCATGGCGCAAATGGCCGATAATCACGAAGAGATGGTTCCGCTGGCTGACAGTGGCAACCGGACCGTTGGCGTTGATCGCAATCGAGGCCGGCTGGTGGTTTACGGAAGTCGGACGGCAGCCATGGATTCTGCGTGGTTATATGAAAACAAGCGAGGCTGCTACTACAAGCGGCCAGGTCGATTTAATGATCATTCTGTTTGCAGGATTGTATTTCATACTGGGAATCGGAACCATCGTGGTGTTATCACGGATGTATAAACGTAATCCAGTAGAGAAAGAACTTGCACAAAGACAAAAGGCTGACAAAGGCGGTGATCCGGAATGACGCTTGAAATAATCGGAATTTCGGTGCTTTGGCTTTTCCTGTTCCTGTATGTAATTGTGGCATCCATTGATTTCGGAGCAGGTTTCTTCAACGCTTACAGCGCCTTTACGAACAAACAGCATATTTTAACCAACATCATTCAGCGCTATTTGTCGCCGGTTTGGGAAGTTACGAATGTGTTCTTCGTATTTTTCTTTGTGGGAATCATCGGGTTCTTCCCGCAAACCGCATTCTATTATGGAACGACTTTGCTCGTCCCTGCCAGTCTGGCGCTGATTTTGCTCGCCATCCGCGGCTCTTATTATGCCTTTGCGACTTACGGAGCGCGAATCAATCACCGAGGCTACATTTATATGTACGGATTATCGGGTCTGCTGCTGCCGGCGTCCTTATCACCGGTACTCGCCATGTCGGAAGGCGGCTTCATCAAAATGAATGGCAGCGAACCCTATCTGGATTATTGGGCACTCTTTACGAGTCCGTTGATGTGGAGCATCGTTGTGCTGAGCATTACCGCAGTGCTTTACATCTCCGCAGTATTTCTGACCTGGTATGCCAATAAAGCGGGTGACGTCAAGGCAACTGAACTGATCCGCAAATACGCGCTCGTATGGGCAGGACCTGCTATCGTTACGGCGACAGGGATCATATTCGAATTACGCGGCCACAATCCTGAGCATTATAGCCGGATTCTGGATCTTTGGTGGGCATTCGCAATTTCGTTCCTGTTGTTTATCGGAACAGTTTATCTAATCTGGAAGAAGAAAAACTATGGGTTGGCGTTCATTTTGCTTGTCGGTCAATTCTTTACAGCATTTTTCGCATATGGCGTTTCCCATTATCCATATCTTTTATATCCATATCTGACTATCTACGATGGTTTTACCAACGAATCGATGGCAATCGCATTAATTATTGCGTTTATAGCAGGCCTAGGCTTGTTGCTGCCGTCATTGTATCTATTGTTCCGCCTGTTCTTGTTCGATAAAGATTATGTCAAAGGCAAATCGGATTATCATGCATAAAAGGGGGCAATTTCCATGCAGGATTTCTTGATATTCTATGCACCGTTTCTCGTATTATTAGCTTCACTGGTTTTCGGTTTCTGGTTTGCATTGAAAGATGGATCGGTACCTAAAGATAACGATTGAATGCGCGCCCAGGCTTTGCCTGGCGCGTTTTTTCATGTAGAATAGAGAAACGTGAAATGGAGTGAACGAATTGAAACCTGTAAACAAAAATGATCGGCTGCTGGTCCACGTGGAAGATTTGACCCACGACGGGGCAGGAGTTGCCAAAGTAGAGGGATATCCATTATTCATCCACGGTGCTTTGCCGGGAGAAGATGTCCACATCCATGTTTTAAAGACACTTAAATCCTATGGTTTTGCAAAATTGCTGGAAATTGAAAATGCCTCGCCGTTCAGGGTCGAAGCGCCTTGTCCAGTATTCGATACATGCGGTGGCTGCCAGATTCAGCATTTGTCATATGAAGGGCAGATGACGTTTAAACGCAAGCTTGTGCGTGACGCCATCACCCGCATCGGCAAGCTGCCTGACGTTCCCGTCCATCCTGTCAAAGGAATGGAAAATCCGTGGCGCTACCGCAATAAATCGCAGATTCCCTTCGGCATGGAAGATGGACGCGTGGTCGCCGGGTTCTACCAGCCACGCTCGCACCAGATTGCCGATACCGATATCTGCATCATCCAGACACCGGAAGCGGACAGCATTATGGCCGGCATCAAACATAAGCTGACAGAAATGGGCATTGAACCATATGAGGAAGAAACTCACCGCGGACAGCTGCGCCATGTGGTCGTACGGAAAGCGCGTGCCACAGGAGAAATCATGGTCGTGCTGGTTACCAAGAAAAAGAAATTCCCGCAGGCTGCTGAAGCTTTGAAATTGATTCAGGAGCTGGTTCCGGAAACGGTATCGATTGTCCAGAACGTTAACCCGGAAAAAACAAATGTCATTTTCGGTGATGAAACTATTACACTATGGGGCAAAGATGTTATCGAAGACCAGATCGGCGATGTCCGGTTTGAAATTTCAGCACGCTCTTTTTACCAGATAAATCCGGAGCAGACAGAAGTGCTTTACGGCCAGGCACTCGAATATGCCAATCTGACCGGCAATGAAACTGTCATTGATGCCTATTGCGGTATAGGAACGATTTCCTTATTCCTTGCGCAGCGGGCAAAATTCGTCATGGGCGTGGAAATTGTTCCGCCCGCTATCGAAGACGCCAAACGCAATGCGGAACTCAATGGCCTTAGCAATACCTTATTCGAGGCAGGTCCTGCCGAGCAGGTGATTCCTCGCTGGTATAAAGAAGGCAAAAAAGCGGATGTACTTGTTGTTGATCCGCCGCGAAAAGGCTGCGATGAGCAATTGCTGCAAACCATCCTGAAACAGCGGCCGGAACGAGTTGTCTATGTTTCCTGCAACCCGGCGACACTTGCCAGAGATTTACGCATACTCGAAGACGGCGGCTATCGCACCCAGGAAGTGCAGCCGGTGGACATGTTCCCGCAATCCACACACTGTGAGGCAGTTGCATGGCTGCAGCTTGCTGAGTAAATTTCATATAAAGTGAACCGGATGCAATTTGCATCCGGTTTTTCTTTATTTTATTTCTATAGAAACGTTTCATGAAGGGGCTCCGGTGGGTAAAGACAAAGGAATACTTCACAAGGAGAGAACGAATAGCATGGAACAGATACCAGAATCGAAATTCGAAGATAAACGCTCAAATGTCATCGAGGAATTGGTGGCGCAGAATGTTTTTAAAATTAATGGACGGCAATTATATGAATTGAGTTTATATGAATTGATGAAGGAATATACGCAGAAAAGCCTTAGCTCGTAAGCTGCGGCTTTTTTATTTTCCATCAGAATTTCCTTTGATGGTTAAAAAAAGGATACGGGAGGGAATAATATGCATCATCAAAAGCTGGAGGATTACCGGAGAGACCGCCTCGATGAAATGACCTTGTCTGAAATGCAGGAAGAGATGCAGGCAGGGAATGTAACTTCAGAGGAATTGGTTCTGATGTATAAGGAGAATATATCGCTGCGTGATAAAAATATCAATGCACTTCTTGAAATTAATCCGGATGCTCTGCAAATCGCCCAAGCGCTTGATTTTGAACGGCAGCGAAAGGGAGCGAGAGGGCCGTTGCACGGAATACCCGTAGTGGTGAAAGATAATATGGATACTGCAGATAAAATGCATACCAGTGCCGGTTCTGTGGCTCTTGAAAAACATTATGCAGACAGGAATGCCTTTGTGATTGAAAAGCTGCAGAAAGCCGGAGCGGTGATAATGGGCAAGACGAATATGACTGAATGGGCCAATTTTATGTCGGATAAAATGACAAACGGGTACAGCTCACGGGGAGGCCAGGTCCACAATCCTTACGGAGCTTTTGATGTGGGCGGCTCCAGTTCCGGGTCAGCAGCTGCTGTTGCTGCTAATCTGGCAGCTGCAGGAATCGGTACGGAGACTTCCGGTTCGATTATAAATCCGGCCGCCCAAAACAGTCTTGTTGGCTTGAAGCCGACGGTCGGGATGATCAGCCGAAACGGCATCATCCCTTTATCCCATACCCAGGACACGGCTGGAACACTTGCCCGGACAGTCAAAGATGCAGTGAATGTCTTTTCAGTTCTCATCGGCTTTGATCCAGATGATCCAATCACAAGGTTTTCCAGTGATTTTGAAGCTTACGACTGGAGCGTCCATCTGAAAAAAGACGGTTTAAAAAATGTCAGGCTGGCTGTGACTCCGGAATTATTCAAGGAAATCTCTGACGAGCAAATGGAATTATTTGAACAGGCGAAAATGAAACTTAAAGAATGTGGTGCCGAAATTATTGAAAATGTGGATCTTGGCTCAAACCAAGAAGATCTGGGGTTCGCCGTGTTGCTCCACGAATTCAAGGCAGATTTGAATGCTTATTTGGCAAGGACCAATTCGATGAATCCGATTAGATCCATGGACGATATAATTGCTTTCAATAGTGAAAACTCCGATAAAATGCTGAAATTCGGCCAAAACCTGCTGGAGCAGGCAAACCTTCTGACAGGGATGCTGACCGAAAGGGAATATGTTGAAGCACTTGAACGCAATCGCTTCCTGGCTGCCGAACAGGGGATTAATGCCACTTTGAAAGAGATCGGTGCTGATGCTATCATCCTGCCGCAGGATTTTGGCTGCAATGTAGGGGCGGCTGCCGGTTTCCCGGCTATCACTGTCCCTTTTGGCTTCACTGAAACGAAAGAGCCTTTTGGAATAACATTTACAGGAATGGCATTCAGTGAACCAAAGATGATCGAGTATGCCTTCGCTTTTGAACAAGCGACAAAAGGAAGAAAAAAACCATAGTAAAAGGACTTGTCCCAAAAGGAATTTTGGGCAACTCCTTTTGCGACGAAGCTAGCGCAGAGATGCAGAGACAGGAGCAATAGTATTTCCCTGCACTTTATTAGAGACAAAGGGGCTGTCCAATAAGTCGTTTGATGACTTATCGGACAGCCTCTTTTTATTTCGTTTAAAATTTGGCGAGTTTCTTCCATACCTGTTCAAGTAAAATCAGTAAGTCCGATTCATGCTCCGGATTATTTGTAAGTGTTCCCAGCACACTTTCAAGCAGGGCTTTGCGAGGTGCTTCCGATTTCAGTTCTTCTGCAAGAAAAAGCACAAGCTGCCGGGAAGCATGATCCTCTCCGAAAGAGAGGCTGCAGGTTTCAAGTTGCTGTGCAAGTTCTTTTACAGAAAGGTTATCAGAAGTTTTTTCGGTGTAAACGGTCGGCGCCAAAATGAAACGTGCTCCAGATTCCATTTGAGCCAAAATGGAAACGTCCAGACGGTTAATGACAAAAGACGCCAATTTTTTCGTTGGAAGATCCTCATCCGTTGTCAGCTGCCAGATATTCACAAGCTGCTGAACTGATCCGTGCACCGCTGCTGCGTTATCAAGTGCAAATGGGGCTGCTTTTGGTCCGTATATATCAATAATGCGGGAAGATATCCAATCCAATTCTTTTCGATAGGAATTCTTCGCAAAATCCTTTAATTCTTTATCCTGGGAATAGAAAATGCTTTCGTACAGCGAAAAAAGATTCTTCTCCCGGTTCATTTGAATCCTTACACATAGCTGCTCGGCCAGCACTGTCGGATCATTCACCGGTTTTCCGGCAGCAGCTTCCATCCGTTTCTGGCGAATTTCGTTGCCTACCGATTCCATGATAGCGATAAGACATTCCGTTTTGGACGTAAAGTAATTATAAAAAGTGCCTTTTGAAATGCCTGCTTCGTCGAGGATATCCTGGATTGAAGTAGAATTATACCCCTTGCTGATGAAAAGAGAGTATGCGGCATCTATGATGTTTTGTTTTTTTCGATTCATTTAACTCACCTTTATACTCGTAGTCTATCCTCAGAATACCCGTAATTGGGCAATTAAGCAATAAAACTAAACAACCGGTATATTTTTGTTGATAAATATATACTGCGGGTATAGAATAATGAAATGGAGATTGAGAAAAACAAATTCAGCATGAAATATACGGAGGAAGAAATACAATGACCGAACAGAAAAAGCCGCCTTACGGCATAATTGCAATACTCTTCACAGGGGCGTTTGTAGCAATATTCAACCAGACATTATTGAACATTGCCCTGCCTGAAATCATGGCAGACTTTGGTATTAAAGCGGCTACCGCCCAGTGGCTGGTAACCGGATATATGCTGGTGAACGGGATATTGATCCCAGCCAGTGCATTTTTCATCCAGCGCTTTTCAAACCGTTCCATCTTTATCGTCGCAATGTCTTTGTTTTCACTGGGGACATTGATTGCCGGCCTGGCACCGACCTTTGCATTCCTTCTCGCCGGGCGTCTTTTGCAGGCTTCCGGAGCAGCATTGATGATGCCGCTTCTGATGAATGTGATGCTCGCTGCGTTTCCGGTTGAAAAACGCGGGACCGCGATGGGCTATTTCGGGCTTGTCATGGTCGTTGCACCAGCAATTGGCCCAACATTATCAGGCTTTATCGTTCAAAACTACGATTGGCGCGTGCTATTTTTCATCGTGCTGCCGGTAGCATTGATCCCTTTGCTTTTGGGTATTTTCAAATTAAAGAATTTAACATTCCAGAACCGGGAAATCTCTCTTGATAAGTTCTCACTGGTTTTATCCAGTCTTGGTTTTGGAGGCATTCTATACGGCTTCAGTTCAGCAGGCACACTGGGCTGGTCCAATCCTGTCGTCTACATTACAATAGCCGTCGGTTTGATTTCTCTTGTGTTATTCGTCCTGCGCCAATTGAAGCTCGATGAGCCGCTGCTCGAAATGCGGATCTATAAATACCCGATGTTCGCATTGTCATCAGTGATTTCAATTGTATTATCAATGTCCATGTTCTCAGCGATGATTCTCATGCCGATCTATATTCAGACCATCAAAGGGATTTCACCGATTAATTCGGGCTTATTGATGCTGCCGGGTGCATTGATAATGGGAATGATGTCTCCGATTACCGGCCGACTGTTTGATAAATGGGGCGCTAAAGTTCTGGCAATCCCCGGCTTGGCACTTGTCGTCATCACGACATTCCTATTCAGCCAGCTAACATTGGATACAAGCTATTGGCAGATCATGATTATCTATTCCATTCGGATGCTTGGCATCTCACTTGTCATGATGCCGGTTATGACCAATGGATTGAATACGTTGCCGATGAAAGCTTATCCTCACGGAACAGCCATCAATAATACTTTGCAGCAGGTTTCGGGAGCTATCGGCTCTGCATTCCTGATTACTTTGATGAACACCCGCACTGAATCGGCTGCCGCTGATTTGCTGGAGAGTGGAACTGCGCCGGAAAATATTGTGAATATGGCAATGCTTGAAGGCATCAACTTCTCATTCTTCATTTCAACGTTCATCGCATTAACTGCGCTGCTGTTGGCACTGTTCATCAAAAAGCCGGAGCGTCCGGTAACGGAACAGGAAAAAGAAATGGTCTATACCCGAAAAGAAGCTACAGAATCTTAAACTTTGGCCGCTCCGATTTACGGAGCGGCTTTCTTTGTTTTTAGTGCATGACAAGCAAGCGGAATTCATCAAAAAAAGGCGTTAGAACGCCAAATATGGTACACTGTAAGCATTGAAAAGAAGGTGGAATTAAAATGACATTTATAGAAGAACTAAAACCAGAGTGGCAGGAAAAGTGGAAAAAAACCGGATTTGAATCAATCATGCCGATTCAGGAGCAGATGATTCCTGAAATGATAGCAGGAAACGATATCTTAGCCCAATCACCTACAGGGTCGGGCAAGACGCTGGCCTATGTATTGCCTATTCTGCAGCGGGTGGATCCGCAAAAGGCAGCCACACAGGCAATGATTGTTGCACCGTCACAGGAATTGTCGATGCAGATCGTAAATGTGTTGCGGGAGTGGACAGAAGGCACAGATGTAACCGTGACACAATTGATCGGCGGTGCCAATATGCAGCGCCAATTGGAAAAATTGAAGAAAAAACCGACGATTGTAGTTGGAACACCCGGTCGCTTGAATGAACTCGTCAAAAGCAAAAAGTTGAAAATGCATGAAATCCGCATCCTGGTCCTTGATGAAGGAGATCAATTGATGGCACGCGAACATCGCAATGTCATGAAGGCTCTGATTGAGAAGACACAGAATGAGCGGCAACTGGTGCTCGTTTCGGCAACGATTACAGAAGAAGTGGAACTGGTTGCGGAACGTCTCATGCAGCATCCGACACGCCTCCATGTCACAGCAGAGGAAATGCCGATGCAAGGAAAAGTGACGCACTCATTCATAAAAGTGGATGAACGTGATAAGACGGATTTGCTGCGCCGCATATCGCATATCGACGGGGTAAAAGCTTTGGCATTCGTCAATAACCTTGACCAGTTATTGATGAAGGAAAATAAATTAAAGTTCCGCGACACTAAAATAGTCACATTACATTCCGAAATGAATAAGGATGAACGCAAAAAAGCGCTTGATGCTTTCCGTAAAGGCGAAGTGTCAATCCTTATTGCAACAGAGGTCGCAGCCCGCGGGCTGGACATTGATTCGGTAACACACGTTATCCATGTGGATGTTCCAAAAACAATCGATCAATATCTTCACCGCTCAGGACGGACAGGGAGAGCCGGAAAAGATGGTGAAGTATTGACTCTGTTAGCTTATCAGGATGAAAGACATTATAAAAAATTCACGAAGGACTTGCCTTCGAAGCCTGTTCAGAAAATCATGCACGGCGGAGAATTGATTGAGGGGTCAAGCAAGACAGTAAATACAAAGGGGAAAAAATAATGGATTTTCAGAAAAAAATGGAACAGTATGCGGAGTTGACCGTATACGTTGGACTGAATGTCCAAAAAGATCAGCATGTGCTTATCAATACCACGACCGATACGATTGAGTTTACCCGTCTGGTCGTGAAAAAAGCATATGAAGCCGGTGCGAAAAATGTTCATGTGAATTATTCAGACCCGGTTCAGACGCGTACGCATTATGAACTGGCGCCTGACGAAGCATTTACGGAGTATCCGGAGTGGTCAGTTGTGCAGCGCGATGAAATTATTGAGAAGGGCGGTTCTTTTTTGTGGATTGATGCGGAAGATCCGGATCTATTGACCGGCATTCCAGCAAAACGCTTATCGAACTCTCAGAAAGCTGCGGGCAAGGCATTGGCCAGATACCGCCAGGCAGTGGGTTCCGATAAAGTGGCATGGTCGATTGTAGCAATCCCATCAGAAAAATGGGCTGCGAAAGTCTTTCCGGATCTAGCACCTGAACGGCAGATTGAAGCTCTTTGGGAAGCGATATTCAAAACCGTGCGAATCGGGGGAGGAGATGCTGTTGCTCTATGGAAAGAGCATATCAATTTCCTTGAGAAACGAGCTGCCCAGCTAAATGATCATCGTTTTGTAAAATTGCATTATTCCGCTCCGGGCACTGATTTGACAATCGGATTGCCGGACAAGCATATCTGGATGTCCGGTGCATCAAAAACGCCGCAAGGCAATCCGTTCATCGCGAATATGCCGACAGAGGAAGTTTATACGGTTCCATTAAAAAATGGAGTCAATGGTTTTGTCCGCAATACAAAGCCATTTGTCTATCAAGGCAACATCATCGATGGGTTCACACTGACTTTCGAAAATGGCAAAATTGTTAAAGCTGAAGCTGAAACAGGTGAAGAGCTGTTAAATGAAATGATCAATTCAGATGAAGGCGCGGCTTATCTAGGCGAAGTGGCATTGGTACCGCATCAATCGCCGATCTCGGATTCCGGCCTGTTGTTCTTCAATACCTTATTTGATGAAAACGCATCAAACCACTTGGCAATCGGCGATTCTTATCCAACCTGCTACGAGGGTGCCCGCGATCTTGAACGTGAGCAACTGGCAGAGCTGGGATTGAATACATCCATTGTTCATGAAGACTTTATGATTGGCAGTGCTGAAATGGATATTGATGGCATCACTGCAGACGGTTCGAAGATTCCGGTTTTCCGAAAAGGCAACTGGGCATTCTAAGAGGTGATAGAAATGAAAAAAACTGCTGCAACGCTGCTGGCTTTGACGCTTTCAATCAGTATGGTGAATACAGCGACAGCTGAAGTGAAAATACCGGCTGCCTATATAGCTCTGGGTGATTCACTCGCTGCGGGCCAGACGCCACAAAGCCAGATTGACACTGGTTATGCGGATTTAATCGCACAGGAGTTAAGCCGCAATCAGCCGGTCGCATTGTTTTCGAAAGATCTCGCTTTTCCTGGATTTACGACAGCGGATGTTCTGGAGCGTGTAGAGGAAGAGGCGACTCAGGAACTTCTGGCATCGGCTAATATCATCACATTGTCGGCAGGAGCCAATGATCTGCTGCGGCTGGTGCAGGCAAATCCGGCTGACGGCTCGCTCCAATTCCAGCGCATCCAATCAGATTTTGCGCTGAATAAAGCGAGAAAAAATATCAGTGATATATTAAGCAGGTTGAATGAAGCTGCACCTAATGCAGATATATACGTTATGGGTTATTATTTCGCCTATCCGCATGCCCGTGAATCGCAGAAAGAAGGCATAGCTGAGCAGGTAGGAATCTTAAATGAAATCCTGGAAAATGAAGCTGAAAAAGCCGGCGCGATTTTTGTATCAGTCGATGAGGCGTTTGGTGAAAATGCAGTATCTAAAGTGCCGAATCCTGGAGATGTTCACCCGAATTTTGAAGGTTACCAGGCGATGGCCAATGAGTTTTTGGCAGAGTACCGCGAAGGCTGGGTCGTGGAAAACCGCGAATTACCCGAGCCGAATCCCATAAGTTTTGAAGAAATCCTTCAGGAGCAGGATGAGCAGGCTGCCGGCAATTCCCAGCCGGATACCGAAACGGGAGAGCCTGCAGATACAGATGCTGAAGAAGTGGAGACCGATCAATCGGCTGGGCTCCTTCCCGATCTGAAATCGGGTTACCTGGCTCTTCGCACAGTTTTACCGATTATATAGAATCAAAAAAATCCCGCACCTGATAATTCAGGCGCGGGATTTTCATTTATCGTTTTGGTTGTTTAGTCTTGTATTGGCTTGTATTAGTCTGTGCATTTCCTTTTGATTTCTTCTTATTCATAAATTTGCGGATAACCGGATAAGCTATAGGACCGTATTTAATCGCTGTTCTCAATAATCTTCCTACTGCCATATTTATCGCTCCATTCGTTTTATAGATACTTCATAAATGCCCGTTTTCCAGTTAACTTAAACATAGCACTCAGCTTAACGCATGGGACACGAGAATATCTTTATATTCATGGACACTAGAAATTTCAACATACTCGGCGTTGCCGTGCCAATCGTCGCCTGTCGGTCCAAACTCGATTGCACCCTCGCCGCCTGTAACGGCGGCGTAATAGCGGGTGTCTGCAGCTCCGTGTTGGCCGAACAGAATTGGTTCATTGCCGGTATTGCTGCGAATGCTCTCCTGCAAAGTTTGAATATATGGGTTTTCAGCTGTCGTTGTCAGTGCTGGTGTAGTGGATGAGCTGGACTTATAATCAAAATCGATATTAAGTGTATCGCCCAGTTCCACCATCTGGCGCGTAATTTCTTTTGGATCTTGTCCTGGCATAAAACGGATATCGTAGGACATTTCACAGAGTTCCGGCACCATATTATAACGTTCACCGGCCTTGATGATGGCCAGATTGACGGATGGCTGCTCATAGTATTCTGTAGATTCTTTTCGGAAAGGCAGCTCCGCCATGGCCATATGATATTTCATCGCCTGTTCGATGGCATTTATGCCTTCCCAAGGACGGCTGCCGTGCGCCGGCTTGCCTTTGAAGACCATATCCATATGCAGGATGCCTTTTGACTGGAGTCCGACTTTCAAGCCTGTAGGCTCACCGCAAATGACAAAGTTGCCGCTGTGTCCTTGGGAGACCAGCCATTCAGAAGTATTATGGCCGCCAATCTCTTCATCAGTGACAAGGTGTAGCTGGACTTCGCGCTTTAACTTTTCCGGATCAAGTTCGATGAATGCCTGCATCATTGCGGCTACGCCAGCTTTCATATCTGCTGAACCGCGGCCATACAGACGTCCCAGCTCCTCCATTGGAGTGAATTGCTCGTCGTGGCCGGGAACTACATCGACATGCCCGTTCCATATCAGCTTTTCTGATCCTTGGCCTTTCTGGGCCGTCAGCATCAAAAATCCTTTATTGTCATGGACTTCGACAGTTTCACCGTGTTTCTCGAGCCAGCGTGCGCAAAAAAGAAGAGCGTCATTGGCGCCTTCTTTTGAATCACTTTTGATTTTGATTAAATCCTTCAATAATTCGATCATATAAGCATAGCAGCAATTTCTGCTGCCTTCACCGCCTTTCTGCAACATTTACTTCATCAATACCCTAATGTCTCCAGATGAAACGAACTTGCATCTCTTCTGTATGTCCGTTACAATACAGGTGTTACGAAAATAACTGTATACACCACAAGGGGAGCTTTTGCTGAGAGTGAACGGAACCGTTCTTACCCTTTGAACCTGTAAGTTAACACTTGCGCAGGGATGTGGATGGAAACCTGCCCTTATGCGGCGCCAGGGTCTGTCCTGGTGCCGCTTTTTGTATGGTTTTTATTGGCGGCCCTTCTGGTGATGTGCAAACACATGGGAGGATATCATGAGAAATAAAAAATTATTGTTGATGCTCGAAATTGCGATTTTCGGAGCCCTTGGTTTTGTCCTGGACTTCATCGCGTTCAGTATGCCGCAGGGAGGATCGGTCAGTCTGGTGATGATCCCGATTATCCTGATGGCGTTCCGTCGTGGTATGGGAGCAGGTATTTTGACCGGTCTAGTAGTCGGCTTGCTCCAGCTTGTTACGGGGCGTGTCTATGTAGTGCCTTTATCATTCGGTTTCGCTTTTACACAAGTGACGCTCGATTATCTGGTTGCTTTCGCCAGTGTGGGGGTGGCGGGAATAATGAGGTCTGCATATCTGAAGAATTTACGGAATGTTTCGAGAGGGAAAGCTGTCTCATCCATCGTAGCAGGAGCTTTGATCGGCGCATTCCTGCGCTATCTGGTACATGTCATAGTAGGAATCTGGTTCTTCAGTGAATTTGCGACGGGCAATGTTTATATTTACTCGTTGGTTTACAACGCGACTTATATGGTACCGGCGTTTCTGCTGACAGCGTTTGTCTGTTCCATTCTGTTTATAGCCGCTCCGAGATTGATCGATGTGAAAGAATAAAAGTAGAAGGCTATCTTATGATAGTCTTCTTTTAGTTTATTAATGAAGAAAACTATAAACCGATATTCCGCAATACAGCTCCACTTTCCAAAACCCGTGCTCCTGCATCGCTTCGCTGCTTCGTCGCAAAGAGCTGGCCTTAAAATCATGGGCCAGCTCTTCGCTGTCGCTTTTCTTTTATGGTATAATTCTTGAATAGAAAAGCTTGAAAGAAGGGTATTTAATGATTGCAACCAATGAAAAAGATATTGAAATGTTAAAAAAAGCGGGGCAAATGGTCGCGAAAATCCGTGAGGAAATGAGAGCAGCGACCAAGCCTGGCGTGACTACAAAGGAAATAGACGAGTTGGGCGGACGATTGTTCAAAGAGCTCGGCGGCGTTTCCGGTCCGAAATCCGAATATGATTTTCCGGGTTATACCTGCATCAGTGTGAATGAAGAAGTGGCGCACGGCATTCCGGGAAAACGCGTTATCGAAGAAGGGGACATTGTTAATATCGATGTATCCGGTTCATATGGGGGCTATTTTTCCGATACAGGAATTTCATTTGTAGTGGGGGACGGCCATCCTGACAAAGAGAAGATTTGTGAAGCGGCTGAAAAAGCATTCGAACGGGCGATGACTAAAGTCAAAGCAGGTTCAAAACTAAATCAGATCGGTAAAGCCGTTGAGCGGGAAGCGAAAGAGCAAGGCTTGTTCGTTATCAAAAACCTGACCGGCCACGGCATAGGAAAATCACTGCATGAAGCTCCTCAGCATATCCTGAATTATTATGATGCCTGGGAAACGACAATCCTTAAAGAAGGAATGGTCCTCGCTGTTGAGCCTTTCATCTCACAGAAAGCGGAACATATCATCGAATCGGGTGACGGCTGGACATTCATCACGCCGGACCAGTCGCTTGTCGCGCAAATCGAACATACGGTTCTGGTCACAAAAGGCGAACCGATTTTGTTAACTAAATTAGAGGAATAGAAAAAAGCCTGCATATCGCAGGCTTTTTATTTTTTAAATATTGATATTTAAAACTCATAACGCTACTTTTTCTTGATCAGCAGGATGCCTGTGACAATCACGCCGCTGAGGAATAAAGACGCGGTTGTGACAAGCAGTTCATCCATCCCATGCTTTATGGCAATGCCGACAAATGCCCAAACGAACACTAAAGCGAAGGGAATATCCGAATGGTGGAAGCGTACATGAAGGGCAAGTGCAGTAGCAACAGTCAGCATAATAACCGCCCATAGCTGATTGCTGAGGCCCCATCCTCCCCAGTTATAGTAAGTCAGCACATAACTGATGTTTGAGATGGTCGCGACACTGATCCATCCCATATTGACCGAGATAGGAAGCCGTTCGGTTATTTTTCTCTCATTATTATTATATTGAAGATACAGGAGAATAAGAGAACCAAGATATGCGAGCATCGCTGCTATCGACCAGGCAAAATATTCGTAATGCCAAAGCAGCAGCCAAGTGATATTGGCGCCAGCGCTTAAGATAAAATACAAACTGATGGCTGGGGAAGGCAGTTTTTTCTCTTTCTTATAACGGATCCAGAATCCCACAATCCAGATAGCTAATAGTATGTATATCACTGACCAGATCGAAAATACGTAACCGGCAGGAGTAAACAAAACAGGGAGCCTATTGGAGATTTCGCCGGTGGTTTGCCCGTTTATCGGCAGAATATTGGCTAATGCGTTAACTGTAACAACGGCCAAAAAGGCGATAGTCATTAATATCAAACGGAACATCTGTAATCCCTCCTCGCTCTCAGTATACCGTTCCTTGTTTCTGACAACAATTAACTGTTCGGCAAATTGCAGAAAAAATTCAGGGAAATCGTCGATAATATGTCAGCAAGCCTGTTGATTCTCCTCCTATATTCCGTAATCCGAAGAAAAATGGTATACTCATAAGTGTTTTTAGAAAATTTAGTTTATCAGGAGGAAAAGCCATGACAGTGAAATATCAGGAAGTGTGGGATTTGGATGTTTTGTTCCCAGGCGGGAGCGAGTCAGCCGAATTGCGTGTACATATGGACGAAGCAGGACCCAAGCTCGAGGAGTTTGAAAAACTTTCCCGCAACTTTGCTGTGCCGGAAAAAGCGGAAGATGCCCGGCAAGTGGCAGAGGTGCTTGAAGCCGTAAAAGATATGATGCTGCACCTTCGCCAGTCCAGCGCCTTCATCGGCTGCCTGCAGGCACAAAATACGGAAGACAAAAAAGCATCACTGCTGCAGAGTGAATCTGCCACTTTAAGTGCGCGTTTCAATTCAGCTCTTCAGAAAATCCAGCAGGACCTGACAAAAACGGATGATTATGTCTGGCAGCAATTAATGCAGGATAATGAACTCAATGAATTCACTTTCGTTCTGAATGAATGGCGCGATGAAGCGAAGCAATTGCTTTCCGAACAGGAAGAAAACCTGATTACGGCATTGAGCATGGATGGCTATCATGGCTGGAGCCAGCTTTACGATATGCTTGTGGGTGACATTAAGATTAAAATCACTGTCGATGGCCAGGAAAAGACAATGTCTGTAGGACAGGCAAATAATTTAAGTTCCCATGCTGACGCGGAAGTCAGAAAAGATTCCTATAGGAAACTCGAGGATGCATGGACAGAAAAAGAGGATTTCTTCGCAAAGACTTTAAATTCCATCGCAGGATTCCGTCTGGAAGTCTATAAAAAGCGTGGATGGGAAAACCCGCTGCATGAACCGCTTCAGATGAATCGTATGAAGCAGGAAACATTGGATGCTATGTGGGGAGCAATTTCAAAAAACAAACAGCCGTTTGTCGATTACCTTAACCAGAAAGCGAAATTGCTCGGAAAAGACGGGCTCGATTGGTACGATGTGGACGCTCCTGTAACAGAGAGCACCCAATCGTTTTCCTATCAGGAAGGTGCAGAATTCATTTTGGAACATTTTAAAAAATTTGGTCCGGAACTTGAGAAATTCTCACGCGATGCTTTTGAAAAAGGCTGGATCGAAGCGGAAGACCGGCCCAATAAGCGTCCGGGAGGTTTTTGTACCGGCCTTCCTATGACTGAAGAATCACGTATTTTCATGACTTACAGCGGTTCGATGTCGAATGTCGCCACTTTAGCACATGAACTTGGCCACGCATTCCATTCCTACGCGCTGCGCCCTGTCCATCAGATCAACCGTTCCTATGCGATGAACGTGGCAGAAACGGCCTCCACTTTCGCTGAAATGATTGTTGCTGATGCGGCCGTGAAAAATGCAGCATCAGATGACGAGAAAGTTGCTTTGCTTGAAGACAAAGTTCAACGCAGTGTCGCTTTCTTCATGAACATCCATTCACGGTTCCTGTTTGAAACACGCTTCTATGAAGAACGGAAAAAAGGTGTCGTACCGGCTTCTCGCCTGAATGAATTGATGGAAGAAGCACAGAGAGAAGGATTCGGCGGCGGGTTAAAGTCCACTCATCCGCATTTCTGGGCATCCAAGCTCCATTTCTATATTACTTATGTGCCATTCTATAATTTCCCTTACACATTCGGCTATTTGTTCTCATTGAGCGTTTATGCGAAAGCATTGGAAGAAGGAGCAGGATTCGAGGAAAAATATATGGCGCTCTTGCGTGATACGGCAATCATGACTGCTGAAGACTTGGCGATGAAGCATCTGGGAGAAGATATTACACAAGAAGCATTCTGGGAAAAAGGTATTGCTCTTTGTGTAAAAGATGCTGAAGAGTTTATTTCGCTGACGTCTCCTGCTGAATGATATGAATTTTCTATTGACTGGCAAGTTGTGCTACCTTCGGATTTTGACAGCAGACGATGCGGAAGAAATGGTGCAATTGCTCCTCCGAAACAGGGAATACTGGGCAATTTTCGAACCTCAGCATCGGGACAGTTATTTTACGCCTGCCGTCCAGCGTGAGAAAATTCGTGAATCCATCTATCAGGCAAGGGAAAACAGGGAATACAGTTTTGGTATTTTTGAACTGCACACGCATAAGCTGATTGGCCATATTTCCATGTACAGCATCAAGCGTTTGCCATTTCTCAGTGCTTTGGTCGGTTATTCCATCGATGAATCCTATACGGGCCGCGGCATTGCCACAGAAGCTGTGGGACTGATCGTCGCTTTTGGTTTTGAAAAAATACAGCTGCACCGGATCGAAGCCTATGTATCTCCGAGAAATACGGGCTCTGTACGAGTACTGGAAAAGGCTGGGTTCATGAATGAAGGATTATTAAAGGAATTTCTTCATATCAATGGGGTGTGGGAAGATCATTACCATTATGCCATTCTTGAAAAGGAATTTTGAAAGGGTAAGGCCGCCTATAAAAAATGGTGGAAAGAAATGAAAAGATGGCTGTGGGACTAATACGCCGACAGAAAGAAGGTGCCTTATGCTTCGAGATAAACTGTTTGCCTACCATAAGTGGGCAAGCCAGGAAATCCTGTCACACATAGAAGGCCTTGGAGAAGAAATTTATACAAAAGAAGGAGACAGTTCCTTTCCTTCGATTAAAGAAACAGTCAGCCATGTCATCACCGTTGAAAAACTATGGCTGTTAAGAATGACCGGCATCGCAAAACCAGCAGCAGAACAATTCGGTGTAGATACGGCAGCAGAGGCAAAAGAGGCATTTATGCTGCTCCATGCGGAAATGGAACTGTATTTCTCGTCACTGAATGAAGAGCAGTGGCAGAAGCTTATGAAATTCACCAATCTCCGTGGGGATTCTTTTGAAGAAACGAGAGAAGAGATGCTTTTCGCTTTTATCAATCACGCTTCTTATCACCGGGGACAGATTGTTTCCTTGCTGAGGCAGTTCGGCAAGGAAGGAATTTTGACTGATTATATTTATTTTCCGAAAGAAAACCGCTGAAAAATTCTCAGCGGTTTTTGCTTGTAGAGAAAGAAATATAGGAAATCGATATCCCGCAAGTCAGCTTCGCTTGCCAAAAATTTTGCTCCTGTCTCTGCATCGCTTCGCTAGCTTCGAGACATGAAAGGGCGTTGCATCGCTGCGCTAGCTTCGTCGCAAAGGTTCGACCGAATGCTGTTCGGTCAAACCTTTTCAGCGATTTTCATTTCCGTCTACAACCAAATCGAGTTTGCCGGTAGTCGGATCAATTACCAGTCCGTGTATCGGTACATTAATATCCATCAATGGATGATTGCGAACCATGTTGACACTATGGCGGACGCTTTCTGTAACATTATCGAAACCACGCAGCCACTCATCGAGATTAACACCGGAATAGCGCATCATATCAATGGTTTCTTCAGCAATTCCTCTAGTCTTCATTTTTTCAAGGATTTTCTGGGGTTCAATGGCCGACATTCCACAATCATGATGTCCGATTATATAAACTTCATCAGCGTTTAGTTCATAAATCGCGACTATCAGGCTGCGCATGATTCCACCAAATGGATGGTTGATGACAGCGCCGGCTGACTTGACGATTTTTACGTCGCCATTCTTTAAATTCATGGATTTTGGCAGCAGTTCAAACAGCCGCGTATCCATGCAAGTCAAAATGACCATTTTCTTGTCAGGGAATTTTGTAGTGATGAATTGCTCATACTCTTCTTCTTGAACAAACTTTTTGTTATAGTCCAGTATTTCATTCAGCATTGACACATTTACCACTCCTTAAACTGTTACTGTCTTTTATTTTAATCGAAAATCAGGCTGATGACTATTTTCATCCGTAGACAATAAAAAATCCGGAAGCATCAAAGCTTCCGGAATAGTGTTATTTTGAAATTTTATCGAGTTTGTCCATCATGACGAGCGAACGTCCAGTGCCGATGGCAACTGATTCGAGTGGCATCGGTGCCATATGGACCGGTACTGAGATTTCTTCAGACAGCCATTGCTGCATGCCTTTCAGCAAAGCTCCGCCGCCAGTGATTACGACACCTTGATCGACAATATCGCCTGATAGTTCAGCCGGGCAATTTTCAAGAGTGGCACGGATACACTCCAAAATAGCCAATAATGGCTCTTTCAGCGTTTCCTGAATTTCTGTTGAAGTTAAAGTGACTGTCTTCGGCAATCCGGTCATAATATCGCGTCCACGGATTTCCATGGTTTCTGCTTTATGTGGAATCAGCGCATAGCCGATTTCTTTTTTGATATTTTCCGCAGTGCGTTCACCGATTAATACATTGTAATGCTTGCGTACGTATTGGACGATATCCTCATCCATACGGTCTCCGGCCACTTTTACAGTATTGGAGGAAACAACGCCTCCGAACGAAATGATGCCGACTTCTGTCGTGCCGCCGCCGATATCCACGATGACGCTCGCAATCGGTTCGCTTACAGGAAGATCAGCGCCGATGGCAGCAGCAACCGGTTCTTCGATTAAATGAACGCTTTTCGCGCCGCTTTGTTTAACTGCATCATGAATGGCCCGGCGTTCCACTGAAGTGGCGCCGGAAGGGGTACAGATCATGACATTCGGTTTCCGGTAAGCAGCCCCCATTTGCTTCGCTGCTTTTTGCATAACCATTTTCAGTAAATCTGTGGTCACATCAAAATCGGCGATTACGCCATCCTTGAGCGGGCGCACCACACGGATGGAAGCTGGCGTTTTGCCGATCATTGCTTTGGCTTCTTCGCCGATTGCGATAACTCTACCGGTTTTAGTGTCCAAGGCTACTACTGAAGGTTCATTTAAAATAATGCCTTTTGCTTTTGTATAAACAAGTATATTTGCGGTTCCTAAGTCAATTCCGATATCCGATGAAGAAAACATGCCTAAACTCCTCCTAATATAAAACAAGTCCATTTTGAATTTTAACACGCTTAAATCCAGCTGTTTTTTTCAGTGCAGCAGAATGCAATATAACGGGGGCCTATCGAATTAAGAAGGTGATGTTTTGTGGGACGTTTGATTTAGTATGTAATCGATGTGCAAATGAAATGTTTCCAAACTGTAATCTTTCGGTCATTTTAATCTAGTAAAAAAGCAGACTTTTTTGTTAAAAAAGTCTGCTTTCAAGTATAAAATTTAGTATTTGCGATCCGGATGCGGATCTACGTGCTCTGCGTCATGTGTATGCAATTCTTTCCCTAAATAATGGAGCAACGTGAAGAAGAACATGAAGATTACAGCCATAAAACCTAATACTGTGACAATACCAGACAACATGATGATAACTCCCCTCTCGACTATGATTATCATATCTTAGTATACATGATAATTGAAAAAAGATTAAGTGTCGAATTAGTGAGATTTAAAATGCCCAATTGCCGTTTCTGAAAATCGGCTCACGTGTGCCGTCTTCCAAAATACCGTCAATATCCATCTTTTCAGAACCGACCATGAAATCGACATGCGTAATACTTTGGTTCAAGCCATGTTCAAGCAATTCCTCGGAAGACATTTTCTTGCCGCCTTCAAGGCAGAAAGAGTAAGCGCTCCCGATAGCGAAATGGTTTGAAGCATTTTCATCAAATAAAGTGTTGTAGAAAAGGATGTTGGAAGCTGAGATTGGTGATTCATGCGGCACAAGAGCAACTTCTCCCAGATAATGTGAACCTTCGTCAGTATCAACCAATTGCTTCAATACATCTTCGCCATGCTTTGCCGTTACGTCTGTAATGCGTCCGTTTTCAAAAGTGACTTTGAAATCATCAATGATATTTCCGCCGTAACTAAGTGGTTTCGTGCTCGAAACATAACCGTTTACGCCGTCTCTTTGTGGAACAGTGAATACTTCCTCGGTTGGCATATTGGCCATGAAAGCATCACCTTTTTCATTGATTGAACCGGCACCGCACCATAAATGCCCTTTTGGAAGAGCAACTTCCAAGTCAGTGGAAGGGGAAGTGTAATGCAATTTCGAATATTTTTTGCCGTTCAGGTAATCGACTTTGGTATGCAATAACGCATCATGTTCTTTCCACGCTTCAATCGGCTGGTCCAAATCTGCGCGGACCGCTTTGAAGATGGCTTCCCATAAAGCTTCAATTTGCTGTTCTTCCGGCACATCCGGGAAAACTTTAGCTGCCCATGCTTTTGAAGGAGCAGCAAGAACCGTCCAGCTGATTTTGTCGGATTGAACATATTGGCGGTATTTATTGAGTGCCTGTCCACTTGCCTTCTGGAAGGCAGCAATGCGTTTGGAATCGATTCCTTTCAAAAGATCAGGGCTTTGCGAAACAATGCTCATGAAAGCAGCACCTTGCTCCGCCAATTGCTCCCGCTCCTGAACTTTCCAGGAAGGAAACTCCGAGAAGGAATCTTCCGGAGCCATTTCGAAACGCAGTCTTGATACTTCATCGTCATTCCAGTCTACGAATACTTGTTTTGCCCCAGTTTCGTATGCTTTTTTTACAATAAGGCGTACAAGTGGTGCTGCCTCGAGTGAAGCTGCTATGTAAAGTTGTTGGTTTGGCTGGATGTTAACGCCAACCTTTACCGCCAATTCGGCATAGCGTGTCAATTTATCGTTTAATGATGTCAAATGAATCTCTCCTCTCATCTCTATTATAGTATCAATTTTCAGTCATAGTCCGCAATGCCTGCCTGCTAAATATCCATGTTATTCCGAAAATCATTGAGAAAATCTAACTTTATAGGTCTTAAGTATCTTTGTGGTAAAAAGATTCGGACTTTATTTGTGTGGATATCCAGTAGTGAGGTTTTTCTGGCTAAGGTTTGAGGAATACAGTAATGAGGAGCTGAGTTTGATGAAAACACAAGTCTTTATCAGCGGCGGCGGTATCGGTGGCCTTACACTCGCCCTTAAACTTGTTCAGCGGAATGTTGAAGTAGTAATGGCAGAGCGTTTAAAGGCAAAAGCGCCTACATATAAAGGGGAATTGCTGCAGCCAAAAAGCCTGCAGATATTCGAGGGATTGGGCCTTTACGACGAAATTACTGCCCGTAGCAACGAAATCAAAGTCCTGGATATGCTCGAACTGTCCAGTTCACTTCAGGTCCGTGACCAGACTTTCATGGATTACAGCGTATTGCCCGGTAAATTTAATGCTGCCTTCATGGTGCATCACGAAGAACTCAAGGATATTCTATTGAAGGCTGCATCAGAATATAAGAATTTCCATTATATGTCGGGAACATCCTGTACCGGATATACCGAAAACACAGCATTGCTGAAAGCAGGCAAGGAAAAATTGGAAGTCGAGGCAGAATTCTTTTTTGGTGCAGAGGGAAGAGCATCTGTGACAAGAAAGCATATGGAAGTTGATATTAAACAAACTGCCTATAATCATCATTTTTTAACAGTATCTTTCCCGAGGCCTGAAACTTTTACGGACGGTCAAATTATCTCTACATATAATCGTTTTCTTGGTTTATTTCCATTGCCAGATAATCAGGTGCGGTCAGTCTATCTGATTCCGGAGGGAGATTATAAGGAACTGAAGGAAAAACCGATCAGTCATTTCCACAAGCTATATACGGATCTCGCTCCGGCCATGGACGGCTATGTCCAGCAGTTGACTGATTGGAAGAAAATTCAATTGATGATTCCAGTGATGTTTCATGCACCCTCGTACGTCAGGGACAATAAAGCGATTATCGGCGATGCAGCGCACGCCGTCCATCCCATGGCGGGAGAAGGCATGAATATGGCGATCCAGGACGCAGATATTCTTGGCGAGCTCACAGCGGATATGATTGAAAACCATAAAAAAAATCCCGAAAATTTAAAATGGTATGAGAAAGTCCGTTATAAACGGGCGGATCATGTCATCCAGCTCAGCCACTTGGCTGCGCTTGCGTATTCCTATCCATTCAAACCGGTCAGCTTTCTTCGCCAGAAAACATTCGAACGGATGGAAGAGGATCCAATTCTTCATTTCAAGCAAATGCTTAATGTCTCAGGACTCGGCATGTGGAAGGAAAACGTAAGGGACAGATTTATCCAGGGAGGCATTATTCCTGTCCGTTTAAGGGATCTCCCGAAAAAATCAAAAGAGCTGAGATATTACACAAGGGAAGACGATTATCCATGGAAAGATGAGGGGTTAATATGATAGATGTGATGAAAATGTTTAAAGCCAGGATGTATATGAAGAGAAATGAACCATTCCTTTACAGTTGGCATGCCTATGTCGGTTATGAACTGGATTTGTTTAAGGCCTTTGAGCGGCCGATGGCCAAATCGGATGTCGCAGATGCTTATGGATTGGACGAAAAACTTCTTGAGCAATGGGTGGCCGTCGGGGTTTCCATTGGACATCTCAAAGAGGCTGGGCGCGGACGCCATAAGCTCGCTAATACATGGAAATTGCCTAAACCGAAAGGGGATAATTCTTCCGGCGTATTGTTGAAGGAAATGATGGAGCTTCATATACCGACGCTCCTGAATTACCCGGAAATGATGCGCAACAGCAACCGGCTTCATTTTGATGAAGAAAAACACGCTGGCACGGTGGCCGAAACAAGCAGATTGCTCGAAGTGCTGGCTATGCCTAAAATGTCGAAGCGCATCCGTGAAAACGATATCCGTTCGGTACTGGATATCGGCTGCGGAGAAGCGGGCTACATTAAAAAATTAGCCGGCAGATTTCCGGAAACCCGATTCACCGGTATTGAAATCAGTGAAGAAGTGACAGAAAAAGCGCAGCAGCTGACAGCCGAGGATGAAAATATCGAAATTCAAAATGCGGATTTATGGGATTATCATCCCGAACAGACTTTTGATATGGTGATGATGAATAATGTTCTCCATTATATTGATCTCGAAAAGCGCGAAGCACTGATTTATGAATTGGCCGGATGGGTCAGTCCTGGCGGCGTACTTTCAATCGTCACGCCCATCGCCGGGAGCAGCGACGATCCTCCATTTGCAAATGTCTTCAACAGTTTCTTTTCTTCCTTCGATAATCTGTACCGCCTTCCTACCCGCGAAGAATTACGTGATTGGGGACAAGCGGCCGGACTGGAAATGCTCGGCATCCACACTGTCATCAAAGAGGGTGGCTGGTATATTGCGCAGTACAGTAAACCTCAATAGAAATTACAGATAAATATTAAAAAGCCCCCGAAAAAATTCGGGGGCTTTTCTTTGTCCAGACTCTAACAGCCCGGCTCTTCGATGTCGCTTTTCTTATTTCCGCAGCGAGCCAAGTTCCTGGGCGATTGCCTGCATTTCATTTGGTGTGATATTATCACGCTTTTTGACCATTTCATACAAATCGCGCAAATCCTCATACTGTGAAGCATTGAAATGTTCAGCTTTCATCGCATCGACATTAACCATCCGCAATTTAGCTTTTATTTCCTCGATCATGTAATTGACGTTTTCTGGAGACTGTTTCGATAAGTCCATCATAAGTTCCTGCCTTTCGGTATGGTATGCCTTATCATTTCACTTATCAAAAAAAATGTCAATTTCCTGAACGTGCAAGTTCAGCTTTCTCAATTTTTTCTTCTTTCGCTTTTGCAACGATTCTCTTCGTTTCATAAACAATTACACCTGACAGGCCAAGAAGACCGATTAAGTTCGGCACTGCCATTAAACCGTTCATAACATCAGAGAATGTCCAGACGACCGTAAGTGAAGCAGTTGCGCCAAGGAAGACAGCTGCAACAAATAGTACACGGTATACAATCAGCAAGTTCGGGCTCTTGAATAAATATTGGAAACATTTCTCGCCGTAATAAGACCAGCCGATAATTGTCGAAGAGGCGAAGAAAATCAAACCGAATGCGACAATGTAAGGACCTACTCCGCCAAGATACTGACCGAATGCCGCACTAGTCAAAGGCGCGCCTTCAAGTCCTTCTTGCGTATACAGACCGGACATGACAATCGTAATTCCTGTAATCGAACAAACGATCAATGTATCAAACAGAACTTGTGTCATAGATACGAGTGCCTGACGGCCAGGCATATCCGTTTTGGCTGCAGCAGCAGCGATTGGCGCTGAACCAAGACCGGCTTCGTTGGAGAATACCCCGCGGGCAACACCATAACGGATTGCGGCACCGATTGCTCCGCCGGCAGCAGCTTCACCTGTAAACGCGGCACTGAAGATCGTGCCGATAGCGGCAGGGATCAAGTCGAAATTCATGACCATAATAACTAATCCTGCAATAACATAAAACAAAACCATAAAAGGAACAAAGAATGCGGTAACTTTACCGATTGTCTTAATCCCGCCCAATATTACTAATCCTGCAAATGCAGTAAGGAGGAGTCCTGTGGCCCATGGAGCCAGACCGAATGTTTCATCAACAATTGAAGCAACAGAATTGGACTGCGTCATGTTGCCGATTCCGAACGCGGCGATTGCGCCAAAAATAGCGAACAGCACAGCCAGCCATTTCTGCTTCAAACCATGTTCCAAATAATACATCGGCCCTCCGGCCATCTGTCCCTTTGAATCGGTAATGCGATATTTAACAGCCAAAACCGCTTCCCCGTACTTTGTAGCCATCCCGAAGAATGCAGAAAGCCACATCCAGAAGATTGCTCCTGGACCACCGAGTACAACAGCAGTGGCGACCCCGACGATATTACCGGTACCGACAGTGGCTGCCATGGCAGTTGAAAGGGCCTGGAAGTGAGAAATGTCCCCTTTAGAGTCTTTATCAACATTTTTGGAAAAAGTTAATTTAAGTGCATAAGGCAATAAACGAAGTTGAAGGACCCCGAGACGTACTGTAAGATAAATTCCTGTTCCGACAATCAGGATTAAGAGAGGGACTCCCCAAACATACCCACTGATCGTGCCCAATAATTCTTCAAATCTTTCCATCAAGTTTCCCCCTAAGTTATGTAATTCTATTTCCTGATATAATTTTACACCTCCTGTTGATTTAATATTCCGAAAGTTCTTGCCTATAGTCAAGGCTTTTTTAAAATTTTATGAGATAAGTTTAAATATGTTGCAATTAGGGAAAAATTCAAAAGACACGCTAGAACAAACTATTCTTTGGGAGGAATTCAGAATGAGCCAAAACAAATTGATGACAGGACTATTAGTAGGGGCGGCAGTGGGAGTAATTGTTTCCCTATTTGACCGCAATACCCGCAATGATGTAATGCAGAAATCGAAAAAGGTTTCTGAGAACGCGAAATACTATGCAAGCAATAAAGATGAATTGAAGTCTGCAGTTCAGCAGCAGGCAAACAGATTCCAAAATCTTTATGAGCGCGTTTCTGATGACGCTTCTTATGTTGGGGATAAAGTCAATGAATTGAAAGAATTGACTCCTCAGGTAAAAGAAATGGCTATGGATACGAAAGAGGCGTTCGTTGATACGAAAGAAGCAGTTGTTGATTCGACGAAGGATGTCAAATCAGCACTCAAGGAAGATGACCCATCTGCTTCATCATCATTGACTGATGACAACAGCAGCTCATCAAACAATAATTCGAACCGCGATGCGGAATATGGGAAAAAACAGTAATTCCCTGAAAAAAAACCAGAAAACCGAATCAGATCTTCCGCAGGAAAGTTCGGCGGCGAACGGGCCCAGTTACGATGTCACCCGTACCTCCGGGTTTCTAAAGGAATTATGGAAAAGAATCAATGATGTAGATGTCACAGGACTTGGAGCGCAGTTAGCGTTCTTTTTCCTGTTGTCTATTTTTCCCTTGCTTATTTTCCTGATTACGCTGCTGCCTTACTTGAATATCGCTGAAAATCAAATCTATGATTTCATGGGAAATGTAGTGCCAGGGGAAATTTATCTTTTAATCGAAGAAACCTTGAACGAAATCTTAACTCAGGAAAATCGAAGCCTGCTTTCATTCGGTCTGATTGCTACGATTTGGTCTGCCAGCCTTGGCATGAACGCACTTATAAAATCCTTGAACAGATCATACGGCGTCGAAGAGAATCGGCCGATTCTGATTGCAAGAGGCATGTCCATTATCACAACCGTGTTAATGATTTTCATTTTGCTCATCGCATTGGTATTGCCGATTTTCGGCCGCCAAATAGGTATTTTCATTTTTTCATTTTTCGGCCTGGAAGAAGGCTTTCTGGAAACATGGAATACACTGCGCTTCACAATTCCGCCATTGATCATATTTGTGGTAGCCGCGGTAATCTACTGGGCAGCTCCCAATGTGAAACTGGACTACAAGTCAGTTTTGGCAGGAGCAGCTTTCACATCAATCGGCTGGTTGGCTGTATCATTCGGTTTTTCGGTCTACATCAATAATTTTGCTAATTATTCAGCTACCTATGGAGGTATCGGGGGTGTAATCATGCTTATGCTGTGGTTATACGTATCGGCAATTCTCTTGATGGTAGGCGGGCAGATAAATGCAGTCATGCAATCACGCCGTGACATCATTAAGCGCGATAATAAAAACGCCGGTTGATCTTGGATATTAACTTCAAGATGACTGGCGTTTTTTTTAAGTTTCATATTTTTTATGGAAATGGAGTTAAGATTTCTTATTTAAACAAAAAATCCGCCCATCAGAAAGATGGAAACGGATTGGGTTTCATATTAAAGTTCATCTGTTGGGCGGCTTTTGAATTGCTGCATTTTGCCGTCGAGCTCATCAACCATTGCAATCAGGCGGTCAATGTCTTCCAGTTCAGCTGTCTCCGGCTCAATAGAGTCCAGAACTTCCAGAAACATATTCAAGCGCTGCTTCATATAGACTACTTGTTTTTCCTTATCTGTGATGGATTTTCCCACACGGTACACCTCATTTCGCCTTCTATCGTAGCTGATTTATCAATAGATTTCAATTAAACATAGGTAAAAAGAGAGATTTTAATAATTTTTCTATTTTGAATATTTACATAATTTTAGTTCTGTGTTAACGTAGGGTTAATCAATAGAGAGGAGGCCATAATGAATAGTCGAAACCAATCAATTATTTTGGAGTAAAAGGAGGGGGTTCGAACATTTCACCGGCACAAGCCGTAAAAATGGTCTTATGAGAAAAAGCGAAAATGACAACGAAACATAAAAGCTCAGCCGTGATCTGTTTATCAGATGCCGACTGAGCTTTTATTGGTTTATACGATTTCGTAGGTTTCAACCACTTCGATTGAGTTTTCCACTGAACGGACCATCGAACAATTCTTTCTTGTTAACTCCATCACACGAGGCATCTTCGATTCGTCGATTTCCCCTTTGATCAGGAAATGCAGATGTACTTTTGAAACGCGGCCGGCCTCTCCATCGATGCGGACAATTTCTTTCACTTCCGCTTGAATATCGTCGGCGGGCATGCGCTGTTTTTCCAATACTTTTCTTATTATCCCAGCGCTGCAGACCGCGAGAGAAGCCACCAGCAATTGGTATGGACGGAAACCATGTTCTTCATTTGTTGAAACGGACAGTTCACCAAAAGGCAAATCGCCGGAAAAACCGTGTTCAGTCATTGAAAACTTCATCTTTCATCTCCTCCTTATGATAAAATTGTATCTGAATTCCATTCAAATACAAAAGAACGTGCTTACTGGAAGGAGGCACCATGAAAAAATACTTGAGTAGTGACAGTGGGCGTTTCTGGATACTCGTAGCGATTGTATCCATATCAGGTTTTTCGCAGGGCATGCTGTTGCCGCTGATCGCGGTTATTTTCGAGCAGGACGGGGTTTCTTCTGCTTTAAATGGGCTTAGTGCCACTGGATTATACATAGGAACATTAATAATTGCCCCTTTTATGGAGCCGCAATTACGCCGATTCGGCTTTAAGCCGATCATCATTTTAGGTGGAGGGTTGGTTATTCTTTCGCTGCTGCTGTTTCCGCTTTGGAAGTCGGTCCTGTTCTGGTTTATACTCAGAATCCTGATCGGAGTGGGGGATCAGGCGCTGCATTTCTCCACTCAAACCTGGATCACCAGTACATCCGCTCAGAATCGCATGGGCAGAAACATCGCCATCTATGGCATGTCTTTCAGTATAGGATTTGGAGCGGGACCGTTATTTGTCCCCCTTGTGAATATCTTCGAAGCTTTGCCCTTTATCATATCGGGGCTGTTATGCCTCACAGCATGGGTGCTGGTTTTCTTCCTGAGAAATGATTTTCCTGAAACAACTACAAGTGCAATGACGGCCAGCGGAACTTTTAGCCGTTTTAAAGCAGCCATTGTCATCGGCTGGTTTGCATTTTTGCCGCCGCTTGGCTACGGCTTTCTGGAAGCATCTTTAAATGCGATTTATCCTGTATATGCTTTGCGGCAATCGATTGATGTTGCAATGGTTTCCTATATGCTCGCAGCGTTTTCGCTCGGTGCCATTGTGACTCAATTGCCGCTGGGTGAACTGAGCGACCGCATCGGCAGGCGAAAAGTTTTGCTGCTTGCACTGTTCGGTGGTGCCGCTGCGTTCGGAACTGCCAGCTTTTTTGAATCAAATGCTTGGGTGACCCTTGCTTTCTTCGTCATTGCTGGAATGTTCGTCGGATCTACCTTCTCGCTGGGAATTTCCTATATGGCAGATCTCATGCCGCGGGAATTGCTGCCTACGGGCAACCTGCTGTGCGGTATTGCATTCAGTATTGGCAGTCTCGCAGGCCCGGCACTTGGCGGATTATTTATTGAAGTTACAGAGGAGCTGAGTTTCCTGTTGCTGATCGCTTTGATACTGCTCATCATTTTCACCATCATCGCTTTGCGCGGCAATAAAACCAGCAAACCCGCAGCCAGTTGAATATTATAAGCACAAAAAGAGACTTCCGATTTCAAACCGGAAGTCTCTTTTTCATTTCAAAACGAGTTTTGTGACAGATTCAACCTGCGCCGTCTGTGGGAACATATCGACAGGCTGGATGTATTCAATTCGGTAAATTTTTGTCAATTGCTGAAGATCCTTCGCCAGTGTGGAAGGGTTGCACGACGTATAGACGAAACGTTTTGGCTTCACCTTCAGAATCGTTTTCAACAGGGAGTCAGCCAGTCCGGTACGCGGAGGATCTACAGTAAGTACATCAGGTACAAAATTCTCATTGCTCCAGACTTCCAGCCACTTTTCTGCAGTTCCGGTAACATATTTCGCTTTGACGCCTTGCCGTTTGGCATTTGCTTTCGCATCCACAACGCTGTCATGGATGGTGTCCATACCACGAAGTTCACCGGCGCCGTCGGCAAGCCACAAACCGATTGTGCCCACGCCGCAATAAGCATCGACAACTTTTTCTGTACCGGTCAACTCTGCCGCACGCTTGATTTCATCATACAACTTGACGGTCTGCTTCGGATTCAGCTGGAAAAAGGCACGTGCTGAAAGATCGAACGCAAGCTCGCCGAGTTTTTCGTGGATGGTATCTTTGCCGAATAAAGTAACCGTTTCTTCTCCGAAGATGAGTGAAGTTTTTTCAGTATTGATGTTTTGGACGATTGAGACAAGATTGACGTCCAGGTCTTTCAATTTTTCAAGCAATAATTCCTTTTTAGGAATTTTAGAGCGTGTTGTCACCAGCACTAATTGAATCTCGCCGGTTTCAATTCCGGTACGGACGACGATTGTCCGGATGACGCCCTGCATCGTTTTGCCGTCATAAATCGGAATCCGCAATTCTTCCAGAATTCGTTTTACCGAATTGGTGATAACAGTTGTATCCGGATGCTGCACGATGCATTGTTCGATATCGAGCAATTGATGAGAGCCTTCAGCAAACAGTCCGGCAATAACTTTCGAGCCCTTCAGCCGTGTTTGGAATTGGCTCTTATTGCGGTAATACCATGGATCTTCCATGCCGATCGTTTTTTCGATTTTGACATCGACGCCTTTTAAATAGCGCTCAAGTGCCTGAACCACCAGATCCCGTTTTTCAACGAGCTGCTGATCGTATTTTAAATGCTGCAGCTGACAGCCGCCGCATGCTTCGTAAACAGGACAAGGTGGAGTTTGGCGGTGGGGAGAAGGCTTCCGCATTTTTACGATGCGGGCTTCGGCAAAATTTCG
The DNA here is from genome assembly GCF_003289955.1 of Planococcus halotolerans. Lineage (GTDB taxonomy): Bacteria > Bacillota > Bacilli > Bacillales_A > Planococcaceae > Planococcus > Planococcus halotolerans. The sequence continues at coordinate 61,828 of NZ_QLZR01000011.1, forward strand.
TTTCACTGTTGTAATCTGCGCCGTGATTTCTTCACCGGGCAGAGCGCCTGCAACAAAAACGACATTGCGTTTAAAAAAACCGATGCCTTCACCGTTGATGCCAAGCCTTTTGATCGTCAACGGAAATTTCTGTCCGGTCTCCATTACTGGTTTATCATTCATAGTGCACACGTCCTTCTTTTGGTCATCCCTACATTATAGCCTTATTTATAGATATCAGCCAGAGCTGATCTGAGATCGGGGTAAGCAAATTCGAAACCATGCTGCTGCAGAACTTCCGGCAGCACTCGCTGCCCTTCCAATACTAAGCGGCTCTTATCGCCGAGTGCGGCCTTTAAAGCGAATTCCGGCACTGGGAACCAATGGGGGCGTCCCAAGGCACGTGCGATTTCTTTGCCGAAGTCCTTCATGCGTTTTGGATAAGGCGCAGTGACATTGAATGGGCCTGTAAGATCTTCAGTTTCAATGGCGAATAAAACTGCGCGGGCGACATCATGAACGTGTATCCATGACAGCCATTGCCGGCCGGAACCGACGGTGCCGCCGCCAAAAAGTTTATAAGGCAATGCCATCAGCGGCAATGCGCCATCTTTTTTTCCCAGAATGATGCCGAAACGGCCGAGCGCTACCCGGACGCCTTCATCTCTTGCTTGATTTGCTAGGCGTTCCCATTCGATAACGGTTTTAGCGAGGAAGTCATCACCTTTTTCAGTCGATGCCTCTGTATAGGATTTTTCCGTCGACGCAGGATAAATACCAACGGCGCTTGCATTCACCAGCACTTTTGGTTTTTGTTCCAGTTCTTTGATGATGCGCAGCACTTCATCAGTCGCTTCGACACGGCTCTTATAAATCAGTTTCTTCTGTTCATCATCCCATCGGCCATCATTGATGGAGGAACCTGCCAAATTCACAAAGGCGTCGACCCCTGCCAGTTTTTGCTCAGGCTTAGATCCTTCGGTGAGCCACTCGACATAATGGACTCCATTGTCAGATGGTTTAGGGCTTCTCGTCAGGATAAAAACTTCATGTCCCTGCTGACGGAATAATTTAGTCATTTCATTGCCGGCAAAACCGGTACCTCCAGTGATTGCAATCTTCATGCATTATCGCCTCCATTTCCTATATAGTACCCTGAATCGATGCATTTAAGCCCTTAAAAGGTTATACTTAGAAGGGAAGAGAGGTGCCGCGCGTTGCCCATAATTACAAAAATCACACAGGGAAAAAACAATCCGGAACGCTATAATATTTTTCTGGAGGAAAAGTTTGCTTTCAGTGTCGATGAAACGGTGCTTGTCAGATATCAATTGACCAAAGGCAAAGAGCTGGACCAGTGGACCATCGAAGAAATGAATTTCGAAGATGAAATCCGCAAAGCCTTCAATAAATCCATGGATTTTTTGAGTTTCAGAATGCGCAGCGAAAGTGAAGTGCGCCAGAAACTGAAAGACAAAGAATTTGGGGAAGCTGTAATAGATGAAGCGATTAAAAAATTATATAAACTGAACTTTCTTGATGACCGCGCTTTTTCGGAAGCCCTGATGCGGACACAGATGAGATCATCCAAAAAAGGGCCGAAAGCGATCCAACAGGATATGCAAAAGAAAGGGATTGATAAACAGGTGCAAAAAGATGTTCTCGCTTCCTATTCAGAAGAAGAGCAAGTGGAACTTGCCAAAGGTCTGGCAGAAAAAATCGCAGACAAAGAAAAGACGAAGACACCGAGGCAGATTGAACAGAAAATCAGTGATACCTTACTTCGTAAAGGTTATTCGTATTCAGTGATCAAGCTGGCAATCGCGGATTTGGATCTGGAAAAAGACGAAGATCAATGGACGGATATTGTGGCAGCCCAAGGCGACAAGCTTTGGCGTAAATACAGCAGCAAATTGACCGGCTATGACCTGAAATCGAAAGTGAAGCAAGGCTTATACCAAAAAGGTTTTCCTGCTGAAGTCATCAACGAATACTTGGAGAAAAAGGAGAACGAAGATGAGTGAAGATAAACGTTACAGCCAGATGAATGAACAGGAGTTGCGCACAGAAATTGCGCGCTTGAAAGAAAAAGCCCGCAAAGCCGAACAACTTGGCATCATCAATGAGTTCGCGGTTTTGGAGCGTAAAGCCATTATGGCAGCTTCTTATTTGCTCGAACCGGAAGATTTCAAAAAAGGGGAAGTCTACCGCATTGAGGGAGATCCCAATGTCTATTTCCAAATCGATTATCTGAAGGGGCGCTTTGCATGGGGCTATCGCCTTGGGAGCGACAAGTTCACAGAGGCTTTGCCAATTTCCATGCTGCGCCCATTAAAAGAAGGGAAGTAAAGCGATGAAAGAAGTAATCGAACAATTAACAATTGAACTGCAAGAGAAAAACCCGAATATTACAGAAGATAAAGCACGTACCTGGATTGAACTGCTTGCTTCGGATTTTGAATCATCCTATGCAAAAGCAGGCTATGATTATCAAGGTACCGAAGTGGTGGAAAAAGTTGTACGCCAGTGGATCGACAGCTACGGCGAGAACATTCACGAATTTGCAGCGGGCAATCCGAAATATGCACACTTGCTGAAAGACTGAGCATAGATTCAAAAGCTGTTTCGATTGACGCAAGTCCATCAAAAAAACGCACACTCTGGAGTGTGCGTTTTGTGGTTAGAGTTACAGAAAAAAGTAAACACGTCTTATGTTTGTGAAACTTTTAAAAGAAGTGAATCCCTGTCCAGCCTCCAGCGGCCCAGCTCTTCGGATCATAAGCCAACTCAGCTGCCGTGGCAAAGAACGCTTTTCAAACCCTCTGCTCCTGCATCGCTGCGCTAGCTTCGTCGCAAAGAGATTTTCCAAATTTCATTTGGCTCATCTCTTCGCTGATCTGTCTTATGCCTTTCAGAGCTTAACGGGCGCTTGCGCTTTTCCTCAGTTGTGGCTGAAATCCAATTTTTTGCGAAGCTTGTCTTCACTGAAAATCCAGCCGGTGTAAGAATTGAGGATGTTGTAATCCTCATCCAGGTGGGCAACCGCCACAAAAGGATAATAATCATTGCTGCGGTAACGGAGATCAATCAGCCTTACTTCCAAAATTTCGCCGTATTGATTGATTTCCCAACGGTAAAGCGGGGAGAATGATACAAATGCTGAGAGGTTCTTATCCTTTAAAGCAGTTTGGATCAATTCGTTATCAGGCATCGGTTTTTTCGGGAACTTGTCATAAAAATTGATAGTGCGTCCATAAGCACGCCCAACGTAATGGTGCTTATCAGTGTCCGCTGCAATGCGCCAGTGGAAAAATCGCATCGTCGGTGCCACGAATATTTCCGTAGCTCCCGGAAGTGTGTTCCGGATAGCGTGCTTGATGGCAGATTGCAATGCAAAGCGGGAGATATAATAAAACACGAGCACGATATACAGAATGCTGATTGTCCATACCGGATCAGCGCCGAATGCCCAAATCATCAAAGCGATGACGTGTGCGCCGAAAATAATCGGGTCAAATGTGTTTATAACACCTAAGGCGACCCACTTATTGGAAAACGGCCTTAATGCCTGTGTGCCATATGAATTGAAAATATCGACAAAAACATGCAGAACAACTGCTAGAAAAGTCCAGAGCCAAAGATGAAGCAAGTTCACTTCTGGAAAAATGAACCATAGAGCGCCGGACAATAAAAGCGGCCAGACTAAAACAGCCGGAATTGAATGGGTGGCTCCTCGGTGGTGCCGTATATAAACAGCGTTATCCCGCAATTTGAGTACCGTATCAACATCCGGGATTTGCGAGCCGATGATGGTGCCGGCGATGACTGCTGTCATAGTTGTCGCATCATTTGCTACTGCTGGGTCCGCCATTGCAAGGCCGCCGAGTGCGATGCCCATGACGAGATGTGTGCCTGTATCCATCGTCTCATCCCCCTTTAAATAATTTGCTTAGTGACGGCAATGTATTTTAAAATCCGTCTCTGCTACTCATTACATACCCTTAAATTTAATGAAATAATCTAGAATCAATGGAGGGTTTCACCATTAATATTGAAAAAAAGCAGTTTCAAAATGACTTGGTCAATTGGTTTCATGAAGAAAAAAGGGACCTGCCGTGGAGACGTACTGCAGATCCCTATCAAATATGGATATCAGAAATTATGCTGCAGCAGACACGTGTCGACACAGTGATTCCTTATTATAAACGCTTTGTCGAAAGGTTTCCCACTTTGCGCGATCTGGCGAATGCTGATGAGGAAATTCTGCTGAAGCAATGGGAAGGTCTCGGTTATTATTCACGGGCGCGCAATCTGCAGGCGGGCGTCAAGGAAGTGGCTGAAAAATACGGCGGCAAAGTGCCGGACAGCCGCAAGGAAATATCGGCATTGAAAGGCGTCGGCCCCTATACAGCCGGCGCGGTACTCAGTATCGCATACGGTCTCCCGGAGCACGCTGTCGATGGCAACGTTATGCGGGTATTGTCACGAATCTTATTGATAGATGAAGATATTGCAAAACCAAAAACCCGCAAAGTTTTCGAAGAAGCGGTCACCGAATTGATCAGCCATGAAGATCCTTCCGCATTCAATCAAGGGCTGATGGAACTTGGTGCGCTGATTTGTACTCCGACTTCTCCCAAATGCCTGCTGTGTCCTGTACGCGAACATTGTGCAGCATTCCACGAAGGCCGGCAGAATGAGCTGCCTGTCAAAACAAAAGCGAAAGCGGGTAAAGCGGTCGATTATGCAATGGTGGCAATTCGGAGCGGAGAATCTTTGTTGATGGAGAAACGGCCATCAAAAGGCCTGCTGGCGAATATGTGGCAATTCCCTATGGCAGAGCTTCCGGCAAGCACAGAAACTGCAGAAGTCGAAGAACTCTTGTCCGAACAATTTAAAGGGACTGTCGAAAATGCTGAAAAAATTACTTCTTTCAAACATGTCTTCTCTCATTTAACATGGAATGTGGACGGCTTTATCGCCGAAGGTAAAGATTTGCAGATACCTGAAAATATGAAATGGGTTAATGCGGCGGAAATGGAATTGCTGCCGATAGCGGGACCGGTTCAAAAAATGAAAACAGCTTTAAAAAGCAGAGGAGATGTATGAAGATGGCTGAACAAAAAGTGGCATTGGTAACAGGAAGCAGCAGAGGGCTTGGCAAAGCGATGGCAATCGCATTGGCTGAAGAAGGATACGATATTGTTGTCAATTATGCCCGCAGCAAAACAGCGGCGCTGGACACGGTAAAAGAAGTTGAAGCAAGAGGCCGCAAAGCTCTGCTGGTCAGAGCAAATGTCGGAGATGTTGAAAAATTGCGCGGCATGTTCGAAACGATCAAAGAGGAATTCGGCAGATTGGATGTATTTGTATCCAATGCCGCGTCAGGTGTACTCCGTCCGATTATGGAACTGGAAGAATCCCATTGGGACTGGACGATGAACATCAATGCCAAAGCAATGCTGTTCGGTGCGCAGGAAGCTGCAAAACTGATGGATAAAGGCGGCAAAATCGTAGGCATCAGTTCACTTGGATCAATCCGATACCTTGAAAACTATACGACCATCGGTGTTTCAAAAGCGGCGGTCGAGTCAATTACCCGTTATTTGGCGGTTGAACTTGCGCCTAAAGGGATTTCGGTAAATACCGTTTCCGGCGGTGCACTGGATACTGAAGCCTTGAAACATTTCCCGAACCGGGAAGATCTGCTGAATGACGCACGTGTCAACACACCGGCAGGGCGCATGGTCGAAATTGAAGATATGGTTAAAACAGCCATGTTCCTCATTTCCGACGATTCGGATATGATCCGCGGCCAGACTATTATTGTAGACGGCGGCCGCTCTGTCGTAATGTAATTTTTTGCCTTTCTCGCCGTATTACTGTATGTTTTCAGAATTGATTGATATAATATTGAAATAGCAGATAATATAAGGGCTTAGACGAGAAGGTGGGATGGACATGGCGATTCCCGCAGAGGGAGAAACGATACAAATCCACAGTTACAAGCACAACGGCCGAATCCACCGTGTCTGGCAGGAAACAACTGTTTTGAAAGGTACGAATAACATAGTGATCGGTGCAAATGAACGGACCCTGGTAACCGAATCGGATGGCAGGACGTGGCTGACACGTGAACCGTCGATTTGTTATTTTCATGCGGAGCATTGGTTCAATATTATTTGTATGCTTCGTGATGACGGGGTCTATTATTATTGCAATATCAGTTCTCCATTTGTATATAATAATGGTTCCTTGAAATACATCGATTACGACCTGGATGTAAAAGTGTTTCCGGACATGTCTTACACATTATTGGATGAAGACGAATATGAAGACCATAAAAGGCAAATGGGTTATCCTGAAGTGATCGACCAGATTCTTTATCGCAATGTCGAAAAGCTGATAGGCTGGATTAAGCAACGCAGAGGCCCATTTGCTCAGGACTTCATCGAAGTATGGACGGACCGGTACGAATTTCACAGACAAAACCGGATTCGTTGATAAAATGAAAACCTGTTGCCAGCCAACAGGTTTTTCATTTTGAAGAAAGATTGGAGTGAAAGATTTGAGCAGTATGAAACGATACATGTATTTTGTAAAGCCATATTATTGGCAAATAGCGTTGACAATCCTTATCGGTATTTTTAAATTCGCGATACCGCTTTTCATCCCATTGCTGATCAAAATCGTCATCGATGATATTATCGGAGCGGAAGCCCTGTCGAGCCAGGAAAAACTGGAGCAGCTTTATCTTTGGCTAGGAGGAACGGCGATTGTATTCTTTCTGCTGCGTCCGCCGATTGAATATTTCCGTCAGTACTATGCACAGTATGTAAGCAATAAAATCCTCTATGACATCCGTGGATATCTTTACGGACACCTTCAACGGTTAAGCCTCAGATATTATGCCAATACACGCGCGGGAGAAATCATCTCACGCGTCATCAACGATGTGGAACAGACGAAAAATTTCGTAATGATCGGGCTGATGAATGTCTGGCTTGATCTCGCAACGATTCTGATAGCAATCGGTATTATGCTGTCGATGGACGTTTCACTTACTATTGTTGCATTATTGGCATTCCCGTTTTATGCGCTTAGCGTCAAGTATTTCTTTGGGCGCCTGCGTGATTTGACTCGTGAACGTTCCCAGGCACTGGCAAATGTCCAAAGCTATCTGCATGAACGTGTCCAGGGGATGAGCATCATCAAAAGCTTTGCTCTTGAGAAACACGAACAGAAAATATTCAATGACACCAATGATCAATTTCTGGACAAGGCAATCGACCATACGAAGTGGAATGCGAAGGCTTTTGCCGTCGTCAATACAATCACTGATGTCGCACCTTTACTGGTCATCGGCTATGCAGGTTACCAGGTTATCCAAGGTGATTTGACACTGGGTACGATGGTGGCGTTCATCGCCTATATCGAACGTCTTTACAATCCGCTGCGCCGTCTTGTCAATTCTTCCACGACGCTTGTCCAGTCTTTAGCGTCGATGGACCGGGTGTTTGAACTGGTTGATGAAGATTACGACGTTACAGATAAAAAAGGTGCGCGTGATTTGAAAGTGGTCGATGGCAAACTGGAATTCCGCAACGTTTCCTTCCATTATAATGATGGCGGTTCAGAAGTTCTGTCCAATATGAGCTTCACCGTGAAACCGGGTGAAACTGTCGCGCTGGTGGGTATGAGCGGGGGCGGGAAATCGACGATTGTGTCGTTGATTCCCCGTTTCTACGATGTAACAGAAGGCGGCATCTATATGGATGATCATAATCTGAAGGATGTCAGTATCCATACACTGCGTGACCAGATTGGTCTCGTGCTGCAGGACTCCATCCTATTCAGTGATTCGGTCAAAGCAAATATCCTGATGGGGAAACCGGATGCTACTGATGCAGAAGTCGAGGCGGCTGCAAAAGCTGCCAACGCCCATGCTTTCATTGAGATGCTGCCGGAAGGCTATGACACGAAAGTCGGGGAACGCGGCGTGAAATTATCAGGAGGGCAGAAACAGCGCATTGCCATCGCGCGTGTATTCCTGAAAAATCCGCCGATGCTGATTCTGGATGAAGCAACTTCCGCTCTTGACTTGGAAAGTGAAGCGCTGATCCAAGACTCACTGGAGCGCCTGGCACATGACAGAACAACATTAATTGTGGCCCATAGACTGTCCACCATCACCCATGCCGATCAAATTCTTGTCATCGACCATGGTAATCTTGCTGAACAAGGCACGCATGACGAATTGATGAAGCAAAAAGGGGTCTACTATAACCTTTTCCAGGTTCAGCATTTCAAATAAAAACAATTCTCTTCCATAATATAGGTGTTTTTCGAAAGCCAGCCGAGAAATTATTCGGCTGGCTTTTTTTCATTCATAAAAACTTATCAGCTAGCCCTATAAAAAGAACTATTGCATATAGTTTGAATTTACGTATAATTAAAAGAAATAAAATATTCAGATTTATTTTTGTGTAAAAGGGGTGGCTACATGTTAGAAAGAGAGAAGATTTTAGAAGTAAAAGGTTTGCAGACTACCTTTTTCACAGATGACGGCGAGGTTCCAGCTGTCGACAATGTTGACTTTCACATCCGTGAAGGGGAAGTGCTGGGGATTGTTGGGGAATCAGGATGCGGAAAGAGTGTAACTTCCTTGTCGATTATGGGTTTGGTGCCAAGCCCTCCCGGAAAAATCACCAATGGCGAAATCTTATTTGAAGATCAGGATTTAACGAAACTGCCCGAGAAGAAAATGCGCGAAATCCGGGGCAATGATATAGCAATGATATTCCAGGAGCCGATGACATCATTAAATCCGTTGTTCACTATCGGCAACCAATTGCAGGAAGCAGTCAAAATCCATAAGAAGGACTGGTCGAAAAAGCAGATTTACAATCGCGCAGTTGAAATGATGAGATTGGTCGGGCTGCCGCGTCCGGAAGGTTTGATGAAAGAACATCCCCATCAATTATCCGGTGGGATGAGACAGCGTGTCATGATCGCCATGGCGCTGCTTTGTGACCCGAAAGTGTTGATTGCAGATGAACCGACAACTGCGCTCGATGTAACAATCCAGGCTCAAATTCTGAAGCTGATCAAAAACCTGAATAAAGAGCTAAACACGGCAGTGCTGCTGATTACGCACGATCTCGGTGTCGTTGCAGAAACGTGTGAAAGAGTCGTGGTTATGTATGCCGGAAAAGTGGTTGAAGAAGGTCCGGTCGATGCTATATTCAAGGATCCTCAGCATCCATATACGCGGGGGCTTCTGGAATCCGTGCCTGACATGAGATTCAAAAAAGAACGGCTTTATTCGATTCCCGGCAATGTACCAAAGCCGGGTTCAATTAAAACCGGCTGCCGTTTTGCTCCGAGATGTGAATTCGCTTTCGACCGCTGCGTAGAGGAAACTCCGCCGCTATACCAGACAACTGAAGAGCATCAGACCCGGTGCTTCCTATTTGATCCGAAGGAGGCAGAAAAGCATGACCGAACAATTGTTAAAAGTTGAAGGCCTGAAAAAGTATTTTCCAATTAAATCAGGTATTTTCGGCAGAGTGAGCAATCACGTCAAAGCGGTGGATGATATTTCGTTTTCTGTAAAAGAAGGGGAAACGCTTGGTATTGTCGGGGAATCGGGATGCGGCAAATCCACTACCGGCCGTATGCTGATGAGGCTGCTTGAACCGACTGAAGGAAAAGTAACCTTCGACGGGCAGGAGCTCACTTCGCTTTCGAATAACGAAATGCGCAAGGCCAGACGGGATATTCAAATGGTGTTCCAAGATCCTTATGCTTCATTGAATCCTCGTCATACGATTGAAAAGATATTAATGGAACCATTAAATGTCCATAATATCGGAGACCCAAAAGAAAGAAAACAGAAAGTCCATGAATTCCTTGAAATTGTAGGACTAAGCAGCTATCACGCAAAACGCTACCCGCACCAATTCAGCGGCGGGCAGCGGCAGCGAATCGGCATTGCCCGGGCGCTGATGACAAACCCTAAACTCATTATTGCTGATGAGCCCGTTTCAGCGCTCGATGTATCGATTCAGGCACAGGTGCTTAACTTGATGCAAGATCTTCAGAAAGAGCTGAAACTGACTTATATATTCATTGCCCATGATCTCGGTGTGGTCCGCCATATCAGTGATCGTGTTGGAGTAATGTACCTCGGTAACATGGCCGAAATGGCTGATACCGAAGACCTTTACGAAAAGCCTCTGCATCCATATACACAGGCATTGCTTACAGCAGTGCCTGTTCCGGATCCGGCTTTCGAGAGGGAAGAAGTTGAGATCCAAGGGGATGTTCCTAGTCCCGCAAATCCGCCGAGCGGATGTCGTTTCCATACACGCTGTCCATTTAAAATGGATATCTGCGAAACGACCATCCCGATTTTCGCGGAGGTTGAGAAAGGTCATTCTGTAGCCTGCCACCTTTATGAGGAAAGCAGGCCGCAATGATAATAAACAAAAACGGAGGGGTTAATTTGGGGAATAAAAAAATCATGTCCCTTGCATTTCTGATGCTTTTGCTGATCTCTGCAGTACTTTATGGCTGCAGTGGCGGATCGAATGAAGGTTCAGAATCAGAAGGCAGCGGTGAAACTGGTGGCGAAGGGGAATCCACGGAAGAGAAAGTTTTGATCTTCGGTCGCGGGGGAGATTCGGTATCACTTGACCCTATCACTGTTACAGACGGTGAATCATTTAAAGTTACTAAGAACATTTTTGATACACTTGTAAACTTCGGTGAACAAGATACAGAAATTGAAGGTGGATTGGCTTCTGATTGGGAAGCTGCAGAAGACGGATTGACGTACACTTTCCAACTTGAAGAAGGCGTTACTTTCCACGATGGCACTGATTTCAATGCAGAAGCTGTTGTAGCAAACTTTGACCGCTGGGCTGCAGGAGATGCAGATCAATTTCCATATTACGGTTCAATGTTCGGCGGTTTTGGTGATGAAGAAGGGCACGTAATCGAATCAGTTGAAGCTACAGGCGATTATGAAGTCACTTTCACATTAAAACGTCCTATGGCTCCATTCCTTAAAAACCTGGCAATGAGCCCGTTCGGTATCGCTTCTCCTACTGCATTTGAAGAGCAAGGCGATGCATTCGGCGATAATCCGGTAGGAACTGGCCCATTCCAATTTGTTGAATGGAACCGTAACGACACTGTCCGCATCGAGAAATTTGATGACTATTGGGTTGAAGGCGAACCAAAACTGGATGAAGTGGTATTCCGCGCTATCCCGGATAACTCTGGTCGCTTGAACGCTCTATTAGCTGGTGAAATCGATTTGGCAGATGGCATCAACCCATCGGATGCAGCGACTATTGAAGGAGACGAAAACCTTCAATTGTTTGAACGTCCATCGATGAACGTTGGTTACCTTGGTTTAACGAACACACGTGAACCATTCAACGATCCTTTGGTCCGTCAAGCGATGAACCATGCAATCGACAGACAGGCTATCGTTGACGCATTCTTCGAAGGCCGCGGGGAAGTTGCGAAAAACCCGATGCCACCTGTAATCAGTGGCTATAACGACGACATCGAAGGATATGAATATGATCCTGAGAGAGCAAAAGAATTGCTTGAAGAAGCTGGACTTGGCGATGGATTCGAAATGGAACTTTGGGCTATGCCTGTTCCGCGTCCATATATGCCAGATGGCCAAAAAGTTGCTGAAGCGATCCAAAGTGATTTGGCTGAAGTAGGAATCACTGCTGAAATCGTTTCCTATGAATGGGCAACTTACCTTGAAAAAGCTGCGAACGGTGAAGCTGATGCCTTCCTATTAGGATGGACTGGTGATAACGGAGATGCAGATAACTTCCTGTATGTGTTGCTTGACCAGGATAATATCGGTTCAAACAACTACACTTATTACGAAAATCAGGAATTGCACGATATTCTGATTGAAGCTCAGACTGAAGTTGACGAAGAGGTTCGTAATGAGTTGTATATGCAAGCGCAGGAAATTATTCACGAAGATGCACCTTGGGTTCCGCTTGCTCACTCTACACCGCTACTTGCGGGAGGAAACAATGTCGTGAACTTCAAAGCGCATCCAACTGGCTCAGATAAATTATCAACAGTAGATCTGGAGTAGACTTTTCGAGAGGGGAGATCGTACAGATTCCCCTCTTTTTTTAATTAATTAATACATATTTGTTAGAGATGGAGAGGTGAAGAAATGCTTCACTATATTGGTAAACGGCTATTGCAGTTAATTCCGGTTCTGCTCGGAATGACGTTCATCGTTTTTATGATCATTCGTGCGATACCTGGTGATCCAGCCCAAGTAATTCTTGGCCAACAGGCTTCTGAGGAGGCAATAAGAGCGCTGAGAACGACTTTGGGTTTGGATAATCCTTGGTATATCCAGTATTTTGATTATTTAAAAGGACTGGTTACTGGTGATCTGGGGCAGTCGCTGCGAACAAGAACTCCAGTGGTGGATGAGGTTTGGCCATATTTAGCGGCAACAATCGAGTTGTCTGTTTTTGCTGTTATCATCGCCATTATAATTGGCATCAATGCTGGAATCATTTCAGCATGGTTCCAAAATTCATGGTTCGATTATCTTGCAATGATAATCGCGCTTATCGGTGTTTCAATGCCAATTTTCTTTTTGGGGCTCCTCAATCAATGGATTTTTGCAATAGAATTGGATTGGCTTCCGACTTCCGGGCGGATGAATGTTCGGGATCCAATTGAATCAGTAACTGGTTTCTATATTATCGACACCATAATTACCGGGCAATTTGATCAGCTCTCAACTATTATGCGTCACTTGATTCTTCCTGGGACTGCGCTTGCGACTATACCTATGGCCATCATTGCAAGGATGACGCGGTCAAGTATGCTGGAAGTTATGAGATCTGACTATGTTCGCACGGCTCGCTCTAAAGGTTTGAGAATGTTTTGGGTCGTCTACAAGCACGCTTTAAAAAATGCCATTATCCCGGTATTGACTATCATCGGGCTTCAAATGGGGTTATTGCTTGGAGGCGCAATTTTGACAGAAACAATCTTTGCATGGCCGGGAATCGGCAGATATATATATGAAGCCATCGGTTTCCGTGATTATCCGGTAATCCAGTCAGGCATCCTGATTGTCGCGTTCATATTTGTCATGATTAATCTGTTTGTGGATCTGCTTTATAGTTTAGTTGATCCGCGTATCAAATATGATTAGGAAGGGGGAGAACAATGACTAACGCGACTGTAAAAGATGACAATATAGAAATGCAGCAAGTTGCAGGGCCTTGGAAAGAGGCGTGGCGAGGATTTCGTAAAAGTAAAGTGGCGGTTGTAGGAATGGGAATTGTAATTTTTTTCATCCTGCTGGCTATTTTTGGTCCGCTGTTTACACCGCAGGGCATCAACGAACAAAATATGTCCGAGCGTTTTCTTCCTCCTTCCTCTACATATTGGATGGGAACTGATGATTTCGGACGTGATATTTTATCCCGTATTGTTTATGGAGCAAGGATTTCCCTTTGGGTAGGATTCTTAGCGGTAATAGCGTCAGCGATTGTTGGAAGTTTTCTTGGTATTCTTGCAGGTTATTATGGAAGATGGGTAGATACCATCATTTCACGTATTTTTGATATTATGCTGGCTTTCCCAAGTATTCTATTAGCAATTGCGGTTGTTTCGGTGTTGGGGCCTTCATTGCGTAATGCTTTGATTGCCATTGCAATCATCAATGTGCCAAACTTTGGACGACTTATAAGATCGAAAGTCTTGAGTATAAAAGAAGATGAATACATTATGTCGGCAAAGGCAATCGGCATGCAGGATAGCCGGATCTTGTTTTCTCATATCCTTCCGAACTCGATGGCGCCTGTCATAGTTCAGGGAACATTAGCAATTGCTACGGCTATCATCGAAGCTGCAGCCCTCGGATTTTTAGGTTTAGGAGCACAGGCGCCTACTCCTGAATGGGGAAAAATGCTGGCAGATTCCAGATCCTATCTGACTAATGCCCCATGGACTATGATTTTTCCAGGACTGGCAATCATGCTGACAGTACTTGGCTTTAACTTGATGGGCGACGGCTTGCGCGATGCACTCGACCCTCGCATGAAATCATAAGAAAAACGTGCAGAGAAATTATCTCTGCACGTTTTTTATATGTGTTTATTTATATGAAGCTCTCCAGGTCTTCATCGACTTCATCACTATGGTAATTCAAATAAGCGATGATCAATAAATCCAGGTGTTCGAGCTGCTCCTCATAATCAAGGATAGCCGATAAGACATGCATCAGATGATAGACAGAAAAGTCGCTGTCCTCGGATTCCAATGCTATATTAATTTCTTTTACAAATATTGCCATTACTTCGTGGCGCTTTATTGAAGCGTCTGTGCCAGAAGATTCACTGTGTTCCGGCCTCAACTTGCCTACATATTTCATGTAAAGCTGTTCGTGGTAGCTGGCCAGGCTTTCGAGTCTTTCCTGCACCATCATATGGAATTGTTCCGGAAGTTCCGTCAATTCATTTTCAAAACGGTGAAGTCTTTTCAATACTTCCAGGCTCTTTTTGGATGTCGCAATCATCTGGCGGTATAACACCAGCTTTCTAGCTTTTGTATATTGCTGCTTTTTCGTATAGCTTCGTTCTTCCTTATAAAATAGATACCATTGATCCACTTTAACGAGCTTATCGGTTAATTTGTCGATGTCTTCTTTCACGGATGCATGATCTGACGCGTGCCTGATTGAAACCCGTATCCAGCGAATCACTTCTTCACTGACTTCATGTATGGAAGTGAATAAGCGGCTTTCGTATTTAGGCGGAAGAAAGATCAGATTTACAACAAAAGCGGAGAGTATCCCAAGTAGGACTGTCAGAAAACGTAAAGACGCGAAAGAAAGGAAGTTATTGGTTTGTGAATCCATAATGATAATGATGGTGACAAGTGTCAGTGGAACAGTGTTTTCAAGCTTTAATTTCAACATGATGACAATAGCCAGTATGGCTGCGAGTCCGATGGTCAGGTAATTGCTGCCAAGGGTCAATACAAAGATGACAGCAATTGAAGCGCCAATCAGATTTCCGTATATTTGATCGAGCAGAGTCAGGTAGGACCTGTATATGGAAGGCTGGATGGCGAAAATTGCAGCGACGCCTGCGAATACAGGAGAAGGCAATTCCAATAAGTTGGCTAAAAACAAGGCCATTGAAATAGCCACGCCGGTCTTTAATATACGTGCACCTAATTTCATAACTTACGAATCCCTTCTTCCCGTAATGAATTGCTTTTTATAGTTGGCTGAATGCTTTTCTTACTGCCTGCAGCGCTGTATCAACGTCTTCTTCAGTATGTTCAGTAGTCAGGAACCAGGCTTCGTATTTGGAAGGAGCAAGATTTATGCCTTGTTCGAGCATCAATTTAAAGAAACGCCCAAAAATTTCTCCATCTGTAGCTTCAGCCTGTTCATAGTTTTCGACTTTCACATCCGTGAAATAGATGGTCAAAGCGCCTTTTAAGCGATTTACAGTGATAGTTACATCGAATTCCTCAGCCGCTTCCAAAATCCCTTTTTCAAGGCGTTGCCCCAAACGGTCCATTTTGTCATATATGCCATCGGCCTGCAAAACTTCGAGGCAAGCGATTCCTGCCTGTATCGAAGCGGGGTTTCCGGCCATCGTACCAGCCTGGTAAGCCGGTCCAAGAGGCGCGACGGTTTCCATGATTTCTTTCTTGCCGCCGTAAGCACCGATCGGAAGCCCGCCGCCAATAATTTTGCCGAGCGCAGTCAAATCAGGTTTGAGCCCAAGCATATCCTGTGCGCCGCCGTAATGGAAGCGGAATGCCGTAATCACTTCATCATAGACGATTAAAGCTCCTTTTTCCGCAGCTATGCGGTGAACTTCTTCAAGAAACCCTTCTCTCGGTTCTACAATCCCAAAATTGCCGACAATCGGTTCTACTAGGATGCAGGCAATTTCTTCGCCCCATCTTTCCATTGCTTCAGCAAAAGCAGTTGGATCATTGAAGGGGATAGTGATGACTTCTTCTGCGATAGTTTTAGGAACGCCTGCAGAATCAGGAGTGCCAAGTGTAGCCGGACCGGATCCAGCTGCAACCAGCACGAGGTCCGAGTGCCCATGGTAACAGCCGGCGAATTTCATGATTTTTGTGCGGCCGGTATAGGCGCGGGACACGCGGATAGTGGTCATAACCGCTTCAGTGCCGCTATTGACGAAACGGACACGGTCCATATTTGGCATTGCTTCTTTCAGCATTTTTGCGAATGTGATTTCATGGCGTGTCGGTGTACCGTACAAAACACCTGTTTCAGCAGCGTTTGAAATCGCTTTTGAGATATGCGGGTGGCCGTGTCCAGTAATGATGGGACCATAAGCAGCCAGGAAATCGATATATTTATTGCCATCGACATCCCAAAAATAAGCACCTTTTGCGCGTTCCATGACAACAGGGGAACCACCGCCGACAGCTTTAAATGACCTTGACGGGCTGTTGACGCCTCCGACGATATGTTCAAGCGCTTCTTTATGCAGTCTGTTTGATTCTGAATGGTTCATTTATTTTCTTCCTCCTACTTAATGTCTATTTCTTATTGTAGACAAGTTTATACATTAACGCCAAAGAAATTGAAACTCCATCTGCAGTTCGGTACGATAGACATAAGAGAAGGAGTGATTGCATTGACGACATTAGAAGGTTTGCATGCACCGGATTTTACATTGAAAAATGAAAGTGGTGAAACAGTTTCTTTGGAGGATTTTGCCGGCAAGAAATACGTAGTGCTTTATTTTTACCCGAAAGATATGACGCCGGGCTGCACCACACAGGCCTGCGATTTCCGGGATGCAGAGAAGGATTTTTCCGAATTGGGAGCAGTCATTCTTGGCGTTAGCGCAGACTCTGAAAAACAGCACAGTAAATTTATCAGCAAACACGGTTTGCCATTCTCTTTGTTGGTTGATGAAGATCATAAAGTTTCTGAGGCATACGGTGTGTGGGTGGAGAAGAATATGTACGGAAAAGAATTTATGGGGATTGAACGCTCTACGTTCTTAATCGACCCAACCGGGACTGTCGTGAAAGAATGGCGCAAAGTCAAAGTGAAAGACCATATCCAGGAAGTCCTTGAAACGGTTAAAGAGCTCAGCCAAGCATAGGAGGAAGACATATATGGAAGTATTATTCACGTTTCTGCCAAATGAAGGCATGCAGCAAAGCATCATCAGGGATTTCCCTGAAGCGGATTTCCATTTCGCTTATAAAGACAAAAGTAAATTGCCGACAGCGGATATACTTGTCACTTACGGGGAAGATCTGGATGATGAAGACATCAGCAATGCTAATAATTTAAAATGGATAATGGTTGTAAGTGCCGGTATCGAAAAAATGCCGCGCGAAGCCATTGCGAAACGGGGCATAACCGTATCGAATGTGCGAGGCATCCATAAAACGCCGATGGGGGAATCGGTTCTGGGCCACCTGCTGGCTTTGAAGCGCTCCTTGCCGGAAATCTATAAAAACCAGCGCGACCATAAATGGGAACGCAAATTCCGCTCAACTGAACTATTCGGTTCGACGGCTTTAATACTCGGACCCGGAGCAATCGGTTCCGAAATAGGCAGGCTTCTGCAGGCTTTTGGTGTTATGACCATCGGCTGCAATCGATCAGGGAATCAGGCGGATCATATGAATGAAATGATTTCCTTCGATGAATTGCTTGGGAAGCTACCGGAAGCCGATATTGTCATTTCTGTGCTGCCAAGTACGGCAGAAACAAAGTATCTCCTTGGAATTGAGCATTTCAAAGCCATGAAACAAGAAGCGGTATTCATGAACTTTGGGCGTGGAGACCTTGTAAAAGAGGAAGTTCTAATAGAAGCAATGAATGAAGGGATGATAACTTACGCGGTATTGGACGTTTTTGAACAGGAACCTTTAGCTGAAGACCATCCCTTCTGGGGAATGAATAATGTCATCGTATCCCCGCATGTATCCAGTAAATCCGGTATGTACGTTGAACGGGCTATGGAGGTTTTCCTTCCCAATTTACGCAAATGGCTTGATGGAATTCAGGATCCGACAAATCTCGTAAATATGGAAAAGGGGTATTGACCATGAAGATTTACACGAAAACCGGCGATAAAGGCACCACTTCTCTGGTATACGGTTCAAGAGTGCCGAAAAATGATGTGCTGGTGGAAGCTTACGGTACTTGCGACGAAGCGAACTCAATGATCGGTTTAGCGCTTGCGCATCTGAACGGCGAATTCTTCAGCGAAAAAGAAGAAATCTGCGATATATTCCATGAAATTCAAACAACTTTATTCCACGTGGGAGCGGAACTTGCCACTCCTGCCGGAAAAGAAGTGAAATGGAAGCTGAGCCCGGCAGATACAGAAAAATTAGAGATCTGGATTGATAAATACAATGCGGAACTTCCGCCATTGAGTAACTTTATCCTGCCAAGCGGCCACCCTGCTGGAGCGGCGCTGCATGTAGCCCGTACAGTGGTCAGACGGGCTGAGCGCCTTGCCACCTCCATCGGGGAAGGGACATCTCCGGAAGTGCTGGCTTACCTGAATCGCTTGTCAGACTTCTTGTTTGTTGCGGCACGTTTCATCAATCAGCGCTTGGGCAGCAAAGAAAATGAACTTCACAGCAAGAAATAGCATTCAATAAGTCCACCTTAACCAGCGTGCTTATAGTGATTTCTTGACATCTACCTTGCTTTTTGAGTACACTAATTATAACGATTATAAAGTAAGAATCTTTATGAAGTGAGGTGCACGGCGATGTCTGAAGTATTATTAAAAGACGCGCTTGATGCTTTGAAGTCTACAGGTGTCAGAATCACTCCACAGCGCCATGCGATTTTGGAGTATATGATTCATTCTACAACGCACCCGACAGCGGATGACATTTATCGCGCGCTTGAGAAATCTTTTCCAAATATGAGTGTTGCAACTGTTTATAATAATTTACGTGTCTTTAAAAAAGCCGGTCTTGTGAAAGAATTGACTTATGGCGATTCTTCAAGCAGGTTCGATTTTGTTACGCACGACCATTATCATATGATCTGCAATGATTGCGGAAAGATTGTCGATTTTCATTATCCCGGTTTGGATGAAGTGGAACATTTGGCTTCACATGTTACTGGATTCCAAGTGGATTACCATCGGCTTGAAATCTATGGAACCTGCCAGGATTGCCTTACTGATTCAGCAAAGGCGCAATAAGAAAGCGAGCATAGAATTCTATGCCCGCTTTTTTTATTTATCCAATTATTCCGAAGGAACAGAAAATCCGCCAGCGAAATGATCGGCGGCGGATATCAGTTATACGTTGGAATTTTTTTTATTGTATTGGACATCGAACTCTTTTCCTTCTAGGGAAGGATCCATAGTCAGAGGTTCGCGGCAGTGCATGCACATATCCACACGGCCAAGCATTTTTGTGTGGCGTCCGCAGTTCGGGCATTCAACAGGAACGGTTTTCATGGAAAGAAGACCGATCCAGGCGTATACTCCTGTACTTCCAATGATGGCGACGACCCCAAGCAGCATGAAAGTGACCATGATTA
Source organism: Planococcus halotolerans (assembly GCF_003289955.1). Taxonomy (GTDB): domain Bacteria; phylum Bacillota; class Bacilli; order Bacillales_A; family Planococcaceae; genus Planococcus; species Planococcus halotolerans. The sequence continues at coordinate 81,419 of NZ_QLZR01000011.1, forward strand.
AGGGTTGTTCTCTAAAGTAAATGCCTATATACATAATAACGATGCCGATGAAAATCAAAGACAACGCAAAAGTCCGGATACGATTGATTTTATTTTTATAAGGCTTCATGTTTACTCCTCCTTGCATCAATCATACTATATCATAATCGATGTGAAAAAGTGTTAATGCTTTTCTTATGAAGGAATCAGCGGAAATATGTCGAAATAGAGAAAAGCGGATCTTAACTGTTTATTTATCGGGAATAAAAGAAGCGATGATTAAAGAAAAAATGGACAAAAAATATTTGAGTTGATGAAAAAAGGGTATAACCGTAAGCAAGCCTGAATCTGCAGGGAGTGAAATGGAATGGAACAAATATTAAGGCCGATTTATCAGGAACGGGCCAGCCAGGAAAGTACGCTTGGCGTTGTGCTCGTTGAGAAAAGGGAAAAGGTCAGTCCAAGTACTGATACTTTTGATACGATTCTGCTGATCATTACAAAGGAAAATGAAACGGCTGTTTTCACTAAGCATTATACTTACGACGAGAAAAAAGCTGCCATGCACATCATTACTGAAAAACAGCTTCAAAAATGGCTGCTGCTTGGAACGAATCGCAAAATAGTGGACTGGCTGTTCAATGGCCGAATCATTTATGATCGAAATGAATTTATGGAAAAATTGATTACAGAACTTAAAGAATATCCCTTTGCAGGTAGAAAAATTAAAATGGGCCTTGAGTATGCCAAGCTAATCCGGCGTTACTTGGAAGGAAAGGTGCTGTTCGAGGAAAAAAACTATCTCGACGCTTACCGCCATGTAATTGAATCGCTTCATCACCTGGCACGCCTTTCAGTTTTGGAAAACGGCTTGCCTCCAGAAGTGACGGTGTGGTCCCAAGTGAAACAGATAGAACCGTCTATTTATAAATTATATGAAGAGCTGGTTCTCAGTGACGAATCCATTGATAAGAGATTGGAGCTGCTGTTCCTTGCCAGCGAATTTCTCATTCATTCCCGTACAGCAGATGGAGCGCAGCATATCATGGAAGTAATGGCGAAAAAGAAGAGCTGGACCATCCAGGAACTTCACGAGCAGGAAGAGTTGAAAAACTATTCTTCCGATCTTGAAGTATTCATCGAATATCTTGTGGACAAAGAAATGGTGTTTACTGAAGGAGTCATGACCAAGAGCGAGAGAATATTCCATCGGTACTATTACGTTAAAGCTGCAAAATAAGCAGCCGGATTTCAAACCGGGCTACCTTCGGGTAATCCGGTTTCTTTCATTAGAGGACGTTGCTAGAATAGAAAAAGAAATAGTAATTTTTGCTAATGAATAATTTGAGCTTTTTACATTTTTAAATTTTTATCCTTTTATCGTTGACAAAAAGGTAGGTATCGTATTATGATATTTCATGTCGCTTCGGCAGAATAAGTTTTTTAGAATAATAAATAAAGCTTGACTCTAACAGCCGGCGATGATAAATTAGAGAAGTCGCTTTTACAGGACGCGAAAATTTGAACCTTGAAAACTGAACAGTAAAACGTCAACGAAAGACGTCACGAGCGCCTCGGCGCGAGAACGGCTTTTGCGATGGTCGCCTCCGGCGATCGGAGCACAGCCTTCGAACTTCTTGGGTTCGTGACTTAACTACTGATCAGCACTTGTGCAGATCAAAGCGAATCGTGCTGTCTTCGGACAGGCGATGCGCCAGCAAGTATTTGAGCAATCAACTACTCTATAATGGAGAGTTTGATCCTGGCTCAGGACGAACGCTG
>NZ_QLZR01000012.1 GCF_003289955.1 Planococcus halotolerans
TGCATGTATTAGGCACGCCGCCAGCGTTCGTCCTGAGCCAGGATCAAACTCTCCATTATAGAGTAGTTGATTGCTCACATACTTGCTGGCGCATCGCCTGTCCGAAGACAGCGCGATTCGCTTTGATCTGCACAAGTGCTGATCAGTAGATTGTTTGTTGACGTTTTGCTGTTCAGTTTTCAAGGTTCAAAATAATATCAATGCCGTCGTTTGTGACAGCGACTTTTCAATATTACCAGCTTCTTTTGACGATGTCAACAATAAAATTGCTTTATCTTTTCGAAGCCTGTGCGTGTATTAAAAACGCGACAAGAAATATTGTATCACTGCTTCAAAAAAAAGACAAGCGTTTTTTCAAAAAAGAAAAAGCCCAATTTAAAATGGGCTTTTCTTCTGAAAAACAGTTAGTCTCTAGGACGCATTTGCGGGAATAAAAGAACGTCTCTAATTGAAGCTGAATCAGTTAACAGCATAATTAATCTGTCGATTCCAATCCCTAAACCGCCGGTTGGAGGCATCCCATATTCAAGAGCCTCAATAAAATCTTCGTCCATTTCATGCGCTTCATCATTGCCTTCCGCTTTTTCTACAAGCTGGGCTTCGAAACGTTGACGCTGATCAATAGGATCGTTCAATTCGGTGAAAGCATTCGCATGCTCTCTACGTACAATAAATAATTCAAATCTGTCTGTGAAACGCTCATCTTCAGGGTTCTTTTTGGCAAGAGGAGAAATTTCAACCGGATGACCATAAACAAATGTAGGTTGAACTAGTTGTTCTTCCACTTTTTGTTCGAAGAATTCATTTAGGATATGACCTGTTTCCATAGTAGGCTTTATTTCAATGTTATGCTCTTTCGCTAAAGCTTGGGCTTCTTCTTTTGTCACCGGCTTCCAGAAATCCACACCTACGTATTCTTTAACGGCATCTGCCATGTGAAGACGTTTCCAGCCTGGAGCAAGATTGATCTCTTCTCCGTTGTAGCTGACAGTAGTTGTTCCCAATACTTCTTGAGCGACATGAGCTACTAAGTTTTCGGTAAGTTCCATTACATCATTATAGTCTGCATACGCTTCATATAGTTCCAGCATTGTAAATTCCGGGTTGTGACGAGTAGAGATTCCTTCATTGCGGAATACACGGCCAATTTCATAAACTTTTTCAAGTCCACCCACAATTAGGCGCTTCAAGTGCAGTTCTATTGCAATTCGAATATATAGTTCCATGTCCAACGCGTTGTGATGAGTTACGAATGGACGGGCTGCTGCTCCCCCGGCAATTGAATGCAGCATTGGCGTTTCCACCTCAAGAAAACCTAAGTTATCTAGATAGCGGCGCATTGACTGGATAATGCGGCTGCGGAGAATGAAGGTCTCTTTGCTGTCTTCACTTGTAATCAAATCCAGGTAGCGCTGACGGTAACGTTGTTCAACGTCTTTCAGTCCGTGGAATTTTTCCGGCAACGGACGCAAAGCTTTTGTTAAAAACTCTACTTCTTTCGCTTTTACAGATAGTTCACCTACGTTAGTTTTGAATACAGTACCCTTCACTCCGATAATGTCCCCCAAATCTGCTGTATTGAAGAAACTATATGCTTCTTCTCCTATAGCGTCTTTACGGACATATATCTGAATTTGGCCTTTTAAATCCTGTAGATGGGCAAATCCTGCTTTCCCTTTGCCTCGTTTTGTCATAATACGGCCGGCAATCACTACTTCGTGTCCAGCCTCTTCCAACTCTTCTTTGGAAAATTTATCGTATTGCTGTACTATTTCTTCTGATAAATGTGTTCGTTCGAAACGGGAGCCGAATGGATCCATTCCGCTATCACGTAAAGTTTGCAATTTTTGTCGTCTCACCAATATTTGATCATTTAACTCTTCTGACATTCCCTACACTCCTTTATTTATAAAAACCACGCTCGTTCGTGTATTTATCTATTGTACACAATTTCTCTTCTTCCTACATAAAAAAAAGCTGCCTAAAATTCAAGACAGCTGAATATCCTCTGCCGACTCAATATTTCTTACAGCTTTAAGTACTATTCTATTCTTCAAGCAAAAACGAATCGATGCTGTTATAAGTTTTCCATATCTCGATGCCTTCTCTTTGAGGTTCAATAAAATCCTGATCTGGGTCAAGTTCCAGCAACGGCACTAACACAAACGCGCGTTCATGCATTCGCGGATGTGGTATGACCAGCTTATCTGTTTCTAATTCATCTTGATTATAAAGCAGAATATCAAGGTCTATTGTCCGCGGGCCCCATCTTATTTCGCGTTTTCTATCTAATTTTCTTTCGATGCTCTGGCACACTTCAAGTAATTCAAATGCAGAAAGATCCGTTTGCAAATAAACAACCATATTCAAAAATGCATCCTGCTCTGTAAATCCTACGGGGTCCGTTTCATATAGAGAGGAAATTTTCATAATATCAATTGCCTGATGCTCTTTTAATAAGCGCACTGCCTCCCTGAGCATCCCGATACGGTCGCCCATATTGGAACCGAGTGACAAATAGCTTTTATTCATATGAATTCTCCTCTGGTGATATCGACCGCTACGGATTTGTAATGGCCAGGAATCGGCGGGTCGGGTTTGATCAATTGAATACGAATTCCTTTTACTAATGAAAAAGCGGAAAGTATCTCAGCAGCAAGGCTTTCCGCGACTGCTTCAAGAAGTTTTTTCGGATTACCTTCTATTACTGACTGGCATACATTGTAAACTTCGCCGTAATGCACGGTGTGCTCCAGGCCATCAGTTTCTCCCGCTTTCTTTAAATCCACAGCCAACGAAACCGTCAGGCGAAACCGTTGACCGAGCTTTGTTTCTTCAGGGAAAACTCCGTGGTAACCATAGAACTCCATTTCATTTAAATGAATATAATCCATTATTCTGCCCCCTTGTAAGTTACTTTGCCATTCAGAATATCCGTCATTTTTAAAGCACGCACTGTTTCTTTGACGTCATGAACGCGAACGATGCTGCATCCTTTGCTCGCCCCGTAGCATGCTGTAGCTAAGGAACCTTCCAGCCGCTCACTTACCGGAAGACCCAAAACCTTTCCGATCAATGATTTTCGCGAGGTCCCCAATAAAACCGGGTGCCCCATTCCGCAAAACGCCTCCAATAATTGCATCATCTCGATGTTCTGATATGTGTCTTTACCGAACCCAATGCCCGGATCAAGCCATATTTGCTCTCTTTTCACACCTGCCTCCAAAGCGATTTGAATACTTTCTTCCATATCGCTTTTCACTTCATTCCAGAAATCGGTATATAACGTATCGTTACGGTTATGCATCAAAATGATAGGCACTTGATGTTTGGCTGCAACCGCCGCTATCGCAGGATCGTATTTTGCTCCCCAAATATCATTGATAATATCGGCTCCCGCAGCGATTGCAGCTTCCGCCACTTCCGATTTGTATGTATCAATCGAAATCGGGATGTCCAGGTCGTCTTTCAATGCCTTAATCACAGGGACGACTCGGCTGATTTCCTCTTCGACAGAAATCTGTTTATGGCCTGGGCGAGTGGATTCTCCTCCAACATCAATGATATCAGCTCCATCCGTTATCATTGTACTTGCATGTTCGATGGCGTTTTCAACAAAATTGTACTTGCCGCCATCGGAAAACGAATCGGGAGTTACATTCAATATGCCCATCACCAGGGTTTTTCCATTAAAATCGATTTTCAAAACTGTCACCGTCCATTTCAATAAATCATCTTTTATATTTCCTGGGAAATATTATCTGTCATTATCTTAACGCGAATAATCGTTTTTATACCACAAAAAGAGGCATGCGTCAGCATGCCCCCTTAGTTTATCAGTTATTTTCTTCGAATTGATATAACGGAGTGCTCAGGTAGCGTTCGCCGTTGGACGGAAGAACTGCCAGCACTTTTTTGCCTTTTCCAAGGCGTTTCGCCAGCTGAAGCGCTGCGTAAACAGCAGCACCGGAAGAAACACCGCCCAAAATGCCTTCTTCACGGGCAACTTTTCGCGCCGTTTCGTAAGACTGTTCATTGGACACTTGAATTACTTCGTCGTAAATCTCGGTATTCAATACTTTCGGAACAAAGCCTGCTCCAATTCCCTGGATTTTATGCGGGCCTGGTTTGCCGCCCGATAGAACTGGTGAATCGGATGGTTCCACTGCTGCAATAAGGATATCCGGATAATTCTCTCTCAAGACTTGTCCGGCTCCCGTGATTGTACCACCGGTTCCGATGCCTGAAACAAAAGCATCCAGCTGGTCGCCCATCGCTTCCACGATTTCAGGACCCGTAGTCAGACGGTGAACTTCCGGATTCGCTTCATTATTAAATTGCTGAGGCATGAACCAATTGTTTTCGGCTGCCTGTTGCTCAGCCATCTTGATAGCGCCGTTCATTCCTTCCGCTCCCGGAGTCAGGATCAGTTCCGCCCCATAAGCACGCAGAAGATTGCGGCGTTCCGTGCTCATCGTATCCGGCATAACCAAAATCGCTTTATAGCCTTTTGCAGCTGCAATCATTGCCAAGCCGATGCCGGTATTTCCGCTTGTCGGTTCGATAATGACGTCGCCTTCTTTTAAGTCTCCTGATTTTTCAGCCGCTTCGATCATGGATAACGCAATGCGGTCTTTCACACTGCTGCCTGGGTTGAAGTACTCTAATTTCAAATAAACTTCTGCATCCTCTGCACCAGTCAGACGATTTAATTTGACGATAGGCGTTTGCCCAATCAATCCTGTAATATCATTTGCAATACGAGCCATTTTCAACACTCCTAATCCCTAGTAGTTTAATCGGCATTTCATGGATTCATCGTATCAATGTTTGTCCCTCACTGTCAAACAGCAGGATTGGCTTTTGGATTTATTCGCCGTAGAACCATTCGGTATCGAACTCCTGCCAGAAAGCTTCCGGAGTAACTGATTGCGGCAATTGTTCAAGAGCCAGCTCGCGGCTGATATGGCCTTCGACGTCTTTATATGTAAAAGTCTGGCCTTGTGCCTTGTCGGTTACTGTAATTACAGCCACCCGGCCATCCGCCATCGTCAGCGGCTCCGACCATTTATCCGTTTCAACTGAGGCGACGACATTCGCAATCGCTGCATCGACAGTGGACTGTCCGGGAACGACATAGCCGATGTCACCGCCGAGGCTGCCGGTTGCTGTATCGATTGAACGTTCCCGCGCCAACGCTTCGAACGAAGAGCCATTTTCAAGTTCTTCTATTACACCCTGTGCTTCTTCCGTTGACTGCAGCACAATCATCCGTGTTCTGTAGGAATCCGGGATATCGTAAAGAGCCTGGTTATCCTGATAGAAGGTTTCTATGGCAGCTTCTTCAATGACCACATCCTTCGTCAGCACTTTTTCAAGAATTAACTGAGCCTTCACTTTTTCGCGCATTCGTTCTTCATCGGCGGAATAAAGCGTTTTTTCACTGCCATCACGCGCTGAGCGCATCATCGCCAGTTCCAGGTCGACTTCTTTATCGCTTACTTTGATGTCATATTCTTTTGCCGCTGTTTCCATTACTTGGAGGTTAACAAGTTCAAGCAGGGTTTCGCGTCCATGCTGTTCTTCCATCGCGGCCATCCATTCCTGGCGGGTAATTTCTTTGCCGCTGACAGAAGCCACTTCCTCATTGCCGCCCGGATTGTTCGGTATCAGCCAGGCGATAAACCATAATAGATTCCCTGCGAATAAAATCAACAGCAGGATCATCAATGGTTTTGTTTTTAATCTTCTTCGGGGCTTGCCCGTGTCGCCCGGTGATGCGCCGGGCCGCCCGTTGTCACGACTGTAGCTCATCGATCATCGCTTCCAATTCTTCTTTTGAGTAGCTGTATGTTTCCAGACAGAAATGGCATTGCGTTTCAGCTTCGCCTTCTTCATTAATAATTTCCTGGATTTCCTCTGCACCGAGGCCCATAATTCCTTCAGCAAACCGTTCTTTGGAGCAATTGCATTCAAATTTCACCGGTATTTTGTTCAGGATTTCAACATTTCCTTCACCGAAAATTTCATCCAGAATCCCTTCCGGACTTAATCCGCGCTGAATCATTTTGGAAACAGGCTCAATATTGGACAATCGATTTTCCAATTTCGAAATCGTTTCTTCATCCGCGTTCGGCATTAACTGGACAATAAAACCGCCGGCTGCCAGAACCGTATTATCCGTATCTACCAATACGCCGAGGCCCACTGAAGAAGGAACTTGTTCAGACACTGCAAAATAATAAGTAAGATCTTCCGCTATCTCGCCGGAAACGATCGGGCTCTGTCCAGTGAAATAATCACGCATGCCGAGATCCTTGATGATTGATACCATGCCGTCTTTGCCGACTGCTCCGCCGACGTCCAATTTGCCCGCAGGACTAAGATCGAGATGCGTTTGCGGATTTCTCGCATAGCCACGGACACCGCCGCGCGCATTGCTGTCCACAAGAATCGCGCCAAGCGGCCCGCCTCCATCGATTTTCAACACGACTTTGTCATCGCCTTTCAACATTGCGCCGAACATCACACCGCCTGTCATTAAACGTCCTACTGCCGCTGTAGCAGTCGGCCACATCATATGTCTCTTTTGTGCTTCCCCTACAGTTTCGGTACTGTTTACCGCAAAAACCCGGACGCTGCCGCCAAAAGCAAGCCCGCGTACTAAATAATCTGCCATCCCAATCGCCCTTTCTTGTTACGCTTCATTTCGTTTATAAATTAAATAAAGTCCTTTTAATGTAAGGAACAGTTCCACTTTATCGATGAGTTTTGATTCAGCCGCTATCAATGGCGCCATTCCACCAGTCGCAATAACCGCAGGCGTTTCCCGGCTCTCTAGTTTCATCCTTGTGATGATGCCTTCCGCCTGCCCGACAAAGCCATAGACAATACCGGCTTGCATGGCAGAAACCGTGTTTTTTCCGATGATGCTGTCCGGACGGGTGATTTCTATACGCGGCAGTTTCGCTGCCCGGCTGTAAAGAGCTTCTGTCGATATTCCAATTCCCGGCGCAATCGCTCCGCCCATGTATTGATGGGCTTCATTGATATAACAATAAGTGGTGGCCGTACCGAAATCGACAATAATCAGCGGCCCGCCGTATTCGTGGATGGCCGCTACAGCATTTACGATCCGGTCTGCGCCGACTTCACGCGGATTGTCGTATTTGATGTTCAATCCGGTTTTCAATCCCGGTCCAACGATCAAAGGCTTAATGCCAAAATACTTCAAAGCCATACGCTCCAACGAAAACATGATCGGCGGCACTACCGATGACATGATGATGCCTCTGATGTTTTTGAATTCCAAGCCGACATCCTGCAGGAACGCTTTGATTTTCATACCATATTCATCTTCAGTTTTATGGCGGTCTGTTTCCATTCGCCAATGCTGGGTCAGTACATCCTGATCGTAAATACCCAAAGCGATATTGCTGTTGCCGATGTCCATTACTAGAATCATTATGCGGTCCCCATTTATCTGCAATTTTCCAAAATATCATACCATAGTTTCATAGGAAAGAAAAAAAGCTGGTGCCCTCTTCCATAACGGAATCGGACAGCCAGCTTTCAGCTTATTATTTACGGTCTTCCTGGATAGGATCTTTCACTTCTCCAGTGGATGGTTCTTCACTCGGAAGATCTCCAGCCGAAGGGTCGCTCGGAGCTCCTGTTACATCAGGAATTTCCGCGTCCTTTTCCAGTTCAACATCTTTATCTTCATATTCTCCGTTCAGCGCTTCATATGAACGCTCTGGAAGAGTACCGTGTTCCTTCAAATGCTGAATTTGAGCAGCATCCAATGTTTCAACTTCAAGCAATGTCTGCGCAAGCAATTCGAGAAGTTCTTTGTTTTTCGTAAGAATCTCTTTTGTGCGGATGTACTGCTCCTTGATGATACGTTGGATTTCCTGGTCAATTTCAAATGCGATGGCATCTGAATAATTCTGCTCTGAATTAAAATCGCGGCCAAGGAAAACATTTCCGCCTTGTGCCTGGCCGAATTGGATCGGCCCGATTTTATCACTCATTCCGTATTCCGTAACCATGCTGCGGGCGATTGCCGTTGCACGCTGGAAATCATTATGAGCGCCGGTTGAAACTTCACCGAAAGTCAGATCCTCGGCGACACGTCCGCCAAGCAAGCCAGCAATCTTATCAAGCAACTCCGGTTTCGTCATAAAGTAACGGTCTTCACGTGGCAGCATTACAGCGTATCCACCTGCTTGTCCGCGAGGAACGATAGTTACTTTATGGACAATATCAGCGTCATCCAGTACCAAGCCGATGACCGTATGGCCTGATTCATGGTAAGCGACGATATTGCGTTCTTTTTTCGAGATGACACGATTCTTTTTAGCAGGCCCCGCGATTACGCGGTCCGTTGCTTCATCGATATCGGACATATCAATTTTGAGTTTATTGCGGCGGGCTGCAACAAGTGCTGCCTCGTTCAATAAATTCTCCAAATCGGCGCCAGAGAAGCCTGGAGTACGTTGAGCGATAGCTTTCATATCCACGCTTTCGTCAAGCGGTTTGTTGCGTGCATGGACTTGCAATACTTCTTCGCGTCCTTTTACATCCGGGCGGCCAACTGTGATCTGGCGGTCAAAACGGCCAGGGCGTAGAAGTGCCGGATCCAGAATGTCCGGACGGTTTGTTGCAGCAATAATGATGATTCCTTCATTCGCGCCGAAACCATCCATTTCAACCAATAACTGGTTCAATGTTTGTTCACGTTCATCATGTCCGCCGCCGAGGCCTGCGCCACGTTGGCGTCCGACTGCATCAATTTCATCGATGAAAATAATACATGGTGCATTTTTCTTGGCGTTTTCGAACAGGTCACGAACACGTGATGCCCCGACCCCTACGAACATTTCCACGAAATCCGAACCACTGATTGAGAAGAACGGCGTTCCCGCTTCTCCTGCAACCGCACGGGCCAGCAAGGTTTTACCGGTACCCGGAGGTCCGACTAACAAAATCCCTTTTGGAATACGGGCGCCGATATCGGCAAATCTGCGTGGATCTTTCAGGAAGTCGACCACTTCGACCAATTCCTGTTTCTCTTCGTCCGCTCCCGCTACATCGTTGAAGCGCACTTTCTGCTTCTGATCGTCATACAGCTTCGCTTTACTTTTGCCGAAGTTCATCACACGGCCGCCTCCGCCGCCTTGTGACTGATTTAGCAAGAAGAAGAAAAGGATGAAGATGATGATGAAGGGAATTATGCCTGTGAAGAACTGGACCCAGCCGCTTGTTTGCGGAGCTTCCAGATAATCGATTTCAGCACCATCAGCTCGTGCAACGTCATCGATCTGGTTCATCAAAGCTTCATTTTCAAGAGGGATATTCGTGACGAATGACTCGTCTTCCTCATAACCATCCATTGTTCCTGTTACTTCATAAACCATCGACGTAGGCTGTATCGTCACTGTGTCGATTTCTCCATTTTCCAAAGCCTGCAAAAATTCGTTATATCCTATATCTTCAGTTGGTTGGCCACTATTGTTAAATGTCCCCAGAATCCCGATAATAACTAGGAAAATCAGTAAATAAAATATGGTGTATCGAAATATCCGATTCATCCCGAGCCTCCTCACAAAGTTTCCCAAAACTATACTAAATACTAACATAGGAACATTTAAGCATACAACGATAAGCACTCGCCTGACGGGGTAATTTGACAGACTGTGAACTACTTATGTCTATTCCTGTTCTTCGCTATAAACCTCTGGCTTAAGAATCCCGATATAAGGCAAGTTGCGGTATTTTTCCGCAAAATCAAGGCCGTAGCCGACGACGAATGCGTCAGGAACTTCAAAGCCGATATAATCTGCTTTCAAATCCACTTTCCGCCCAGTTGGCTTGTCGAGCAAAGTAACAATTTTGATCGAGTTCGCTTTCCGGTATTTAAAGAGGTCCACTAAATAGCTGAGCGTCAGGCCGCTGTCGATGATATCTTCGATGATCAGCAAATCGCGCCCTTCCACACTGGCATTCAGGTCTTTAATGATTTTTACTTCCCCTGAAGAAACCGTGGCATTGCCGTAACTCGAAACATCCATGAAATCCATTTCAACATAGCCGTCAAAACGTTTCATCAAATCTCCCATAAATGGCATTGCACCTTTCAACACACCGATTGCCAAAGGATACTTATCCTTGTAATCATTGGTTAAGGTTTCTCCGAGTTCACGGGCTTTTTCCTGAAGCCGTTCCTCTGAGATCAAGATTTCTTCGATGTCTTTCTGTAACATAAGTGGGCCTCCTATAATTCGCTTTCGCGATCTTCACATTTTTGTTCCATAAGCACCCAGTTGTCCTGCGGGCGCGGGAAACGGCTGATATGCAGTGACGGGCGCAAGCCCGGCACCAGTAAAACTTCGCCATTGCTGCCTGTGATGACGGGCCATTCCTTCCTCAAAGGGGAAGGAACTTTCTCGTCAATCATCAGCCTGGCCACTTTTTTTGAATGGTCCATTCCAGGCAGTTTAATGCGATCACCCGGCAGCCTGCTGCGAATTTGCAGCTGCGGCTCGGCTGTTTCCGAGAAATACCAAGCAACAGCATCTTCCTGTTCTTCGAAATGCTGCATAGAAATCAGTTTATAACGAAAATTATTTACCGCTCCAGACCATTCACCGGTAATCAATGAATTGAATTCTTCCGGAGCCGCTTCCAACTCTCGACGACTGAATAAAACATGATCATATTGACGAATCATCATATAATTTTGCGGCAAATGCAAAAAAATGGTACCAGAAGAACTCTGCATCATTTCCTGCACCTGTTCGGCAAGTTGTCTTGTGACTATTACTTGCTCGCCACTATATAGATAGTTTAATAGTAGTAGAACCATTCTTTTTTGTAAAGCAGATGCATGGGTTCTGAATCTTTCGGCTGACAATCTGATTTCCTCGTCTGTGGACGAAAGAAGCAAATCCAACTTCTCCTTGGCCAATTCCACAAGAAATTTTTGATCATCCTGCAGGCTTTCAGAGAGTTCTACAAACTGTTTCGATACGTCAGCGTTTTCTTTCTTTAATTCGGGTACTACATTTTTCCGGATTCTGTTCCGGGTATAAATATTTTCTGCGTTGCTCGGGTCTTCCCTGAAAGGGATGTCATTGTCTTGCGCATAAACGGTGATTTCCTGTTTTGTCACAGCCAACTGGGGACGGACAAGCTGGCCTTTGCCGAACGGACGGCTCGAGGGCATCCCGAAAGCTCCGGACTGAAGCGTCCCTCGCAACCCGGACATCAGAATAGTTTCGAGCTGGTCATCTGCATGATGGGCAGTTGCCAACTTGGTGGCACCCCTCTGTTCCATCACTTCCTCGAAATAGCTGTAGCGTTCCTGGCGGCATACTTGCTGTTTATTGCCGCCGGCTGCTTCTAAAATAGAGGGAATGGGAATGTCGCGGCTGTGGCAGGGGATATCCCATTGACTGCAGATGTTTTTTGTAAACAGCCGGTCTTTGACGGATTCATCGCCGCGCAGCATATGATTGACGTGAACCGCTTCAACAGTGATTCCAAGTGTTGTTTCGCAAGACTTCAAATAATGCAGCAGCACCATCGAATCGATTCCTCCCGAACAGCCAAGAAGCACGCGATCCCCTGATTCGAGGAGTTTATACTTTGTTATATACTCAGCCATCTGCTCGTGGAAACTCTTCATATCAATCACCCCCTGGTCTTGTGGTGCATTCTCTTGTTTTACTGGAATAAAGTTTTTTGTAAATCGCGGTTGACTTGTTGCCATTTCGATAGTATGATATGAAATGTCCGTTTCACCAAGGCGGCGTAGCTCAGCTGGCTAGAGCGTACGGTTCATACCCGTGAGGTCGGGGGTTCGATCCCCTCTGCCGCCATCTTATAGAAATAAGCGTCCCTTTCGCAGGGACGCTTATTTTTTTTGCCTTGCTGCCAGAAAAGTATCAATCTACACTGGAAAATTTGTTAGAAAAAAACGCTTCCCAGTTTGAGAAGCGTTCCATTATCACTATGGTTCAGCTGCGCTGAAGCATCTTTCCATGCCATTAAAACAGCTAGCAAGTTAGCCTCTTTTTGAGCCTCGGCCACCGCGCTTGGATTCTGTAGCGCGTTTCAACGTCGTCATATTCTCTTCGCTGTCTTTAAGGAACTTCGCCATTTTTGTTTCAAAGTTCTCTTTAGGCGCGCGGTCAAACGAACGGTTGCTTGGACGTGGGCGTTGTGGACGATCTGTTGCGCCAGCTGGCTGTGGTTTTGCTTTGCGAATGGAAAGGCCGATTTTACCGTCAGCTTCCACATTCATTACTTTAACTTCCACCATTTCCCCAACTTTTAAATGATCATTGATGTCTTTTACATAGTTGTCGGCGACTTCACTAATATGCACGAGGCCTGTTGCACCAGTTGGAAGCTGAACGAACGCTCCAAAATTTGTAATACCTGTAACTTTACCTTCTAACTTGCTGCCTACTTCAATCGACATAAAAAAAATGCTCCTCCTTAAAAATTAAGATGGCTGTTAAAAGCCATATAGTTAATATCCTAGGGTTTTATCCCTACTTTTTATTATAACCATGAAAAAAAGAGTGTCAACCGACGACTCTTTTTCTCACGTTTTTTCTTCACTTTTCCGGTAATGTAAAGATAATTTCGCCCTGTTCAGATACAAACAGTTCTTTTTTGGCCAGTTTTGCCAAATATTCATCATCATTCAACAGGATAATCTGCTCTTCCAGTTGCGCCTGCTCTTTTTTGACTTCCTTAAGTGCAAGCTGTGCTTCTTCCCGCAATTGCTCTTTTTCGGCCATTGTCTGCGATTGTGCATAGATGGTGGTACCGATCCAGACGGTTGCCAGCAAAACAACCAAGCCGAAGACAGCAAGTCTTCTGAACAACCGTACTTTATGGGCCATCTGCCTTTTTTCTTTCCGTTCCACCGAGCGGACATAGTCATTCCGTATTGAAGCGACATCCGGAGCAGCGGTGGTTTTCTCTCTCTTCAAACTCATGACTTGTTTCCCCCTTTGCTTACGTTGTTGCCATTATACATGAAAACCCTTGCTTTTATAAGGGTTTTTTTTATTTTCTTCCCAACCAGTGTGACTTTTCCTTTTTAAATTTATATTTCTTTTTTATTAATTAATAAAAATACTATTGACTTAATATTTATGCATACTTTATTATGAGATACTATACCTTAAACCTATTAATTATATGCATTTTATCTTTTCATTACATTTTCCAATTTAATAAATATACATTTTTACTGAATAATCAAAGGAGGCAGAGAAAATGGAGGGATTGTTGTCGTTAGCGAATGGTGCTTCGTTTAAAGGGGATTGGAATGGAAATCTCGGAGCTGTTCAAGGAGAGATTGTATTTTTCACCGGAATGACCGGATACGAAGAGGTGTTGACCGACCCGTCCTATAAGGGCCAAATCATTGTATTTTCTTATCCATTAATCGGCCAATATGGCGTTAAAGCCAGTCATCTTCAATCAGAGAAGATTCAAGCAGCAGGTATTGTAGTAGCTGAGTTATATAACGGGCCTGTCGAAAAAGGGGCAATGACGCTTGGCCGTTTCTTGGAAAATGCACAAGTGCCTGTATTAAGCGGTGTTGATACCCGCTCTGTTATTCAGTCCTTGCGCGATTTTGGCACTATGCAGTCACATATTGGGTCTTCTCTTTCCGGAATCGTCCAATGGTCAGCCGTGCAGACTGATTTCTTTTCAGATGCTGACAATCATGCGGAAATCGTGACATTCGGTGAAGGAGAAATCCATATCGGCTTGATTGATTTCCATTACAAATCTTCCATTCTCGCTGAATTGCTCAAGCGACAATGCAAAGTCAGTGTCATTCCATATACAATATCGACCGAACGATTGGATCTTCTTCAGCTTGATGGTCTATTATTCTCGAATGGACCGGGGGACCCCGCCGCATTGTCTCCTCGTTTTCCTGTTTACCGGGACTGGGCAGAGCGGTATCCGGCCTTCGGCATCTGCCTTGGACATCAAGTTCTTGCGTCAGCTTTCGGAGCAAAGACAACAAAGCTGCTGTTCGGTCATCGCGGGGCCAACCATCCTGTGGTAAACCTGAAAACGCTGCGCGTCGCAATGAGTTCCCAGAATCACAGTTACGTAGTGGAGGACACCAGCATCAAAGAAACGCCGTTTTCCATTCTCTATAGAAATGTCAATGACGGAAGCATTGAAGGGCTTTTCCACCCGGAGCTTCCGATTATGACCGTACAATTCCATCCGGAAGCGGCGCCGGGCCCCGCTGATCATCTTGAATTGTTCAGCCAGTTCCTATCCACTGTACAACAGAAAAAGAAGGTGAAAATGCATGCCTAAAAATAATGATATAAAGAAAGTACTCGTCATAGGTTCCGGAGCCATCGTCATCGGCCAGGCCGCTGAATTTGATTATTCAGGCACACAAGCCTGCCTGGCATTGAAAGAAGAAGGCGTTACCGTAATTCTCGTCAACAACAATCCAGCAACAATCATGACGGATAAATCCGTTTCAGATAAGGTTTACTTTGAAGCTTTGAACATGGAAAGTCTGGTTGCCATTATTGAAGCAGAACGTCCCGATGGTCTGCTCGCAACTGTAGGCGGGCAAACAGGGCTGAATTTGGCAATGGCATTATCAGATGCAGGGATTCTTGCAAAATTCGGCATAAAACTCCTTGGCACCAATATTGATTCCATCAAACAAGCGGAAGACCGGGAGCAATTCCGTGCCTTGATGAATAAACTGGATGAACCTGTGCCGCACAGCGATATTGTTTATTCAGTTGAGGATGCACTGGAATTTGCTGATCAAATCGGCTATCCGCTCATCGTTCGCCCCGCTTATACACTCGGTGGCTTCGGAGGCGGCATTGCAAAAGATGAAACAGCCTATATCACGCTCGTCGGACAAGGGCTAAGTGCAAGTCCCATCCAGCAATGCCTCGTAGAGAAAAGCATTGCCGGCTATAAGGAAATCGAATACGAAGTAATGCGCGATGCCGACGGCACATGCATCACGGTTTGTAATATGGAAAATCTGGATCCAGTGGGCGTACATACCGGTGACTCGATCGTTGCAGCCCCAAGCCAGACAATCAACGACCGGGATTACCACATGCTGCGGAGTGCATCCATCAAGATTATCGAAGCACTTGGGATTATCGGTGCCTGTAATGTTCAATTCGCGCTTCATCCGGAAACGTCGGCATATTATTTAATCGAAGTAAATCCGCGAGTCAGCCGCTCGTCGGCGCTTGCCTCCAAAGCAACCGGCTACCCGATCGCCAAAATCGCCGCCAAGCTCGCACTCGGCTATTCGCTTTCCGAATTGAAAAACCCGGTGACTGGCACCACGTTCGCCAGTTTTGAACCGGCACTTGATTATGTAGCTGTAAAATTGCCGCGTTGGCCGTTCGATCAATTCCAGGATGCCAATCGACTGCTCGGAACTCAGATGAAAGCAACCGGCGAAGTCATGGCGATTGAACGAAGCATGGAAGCGGCACTCCAGAAGGCGATCCGCTCGCTCGATATGACGCTTGATGGCTTTCGCCTTCCCGCACTTTCCACTATGCCGATGGACCAACTTGAAACACTGGCGATTGAAGCGGATGACCGGCGCCTCTTCGTGCTTTTCGAATTGCTGATACGCAACAAGAGCATCGATTCGCTGCAGCAATCGACCGGCATCGCACCGTATTTCCTGTATGTACTGAAGCGGATTGTCGACGAGTGGAATAAATTATCATCCTTATCCTGGTTTGGCATGACGTATGAGCGCCTCCAGCAGGCAAAGATGCTTGGATTCAGCGATCAGCATCTCGCCAAAATGTGGGGGATTTCCGCTTCAGAAATCTGGGGACAACGGAAATGCTGGAATCTGTTTCCCGCCTACCGCGTTATTGATACCTGTGCAGCAGAATTTCGTTCCCAGACAAATTACTATTATTCCACCTGGAACGGCGTTTCTGACTTGCGCCAGGCAAACAGCAAAAAAGTGGCAGTAATTGGATCCGGTCCGATTCGGATAGGCCAGGGTATTGAGTTCGATTATTGCTGCGTCCATAGTGTAAAGGCGCTTCAGAAGCTAGGCTACGAAGCAGTGATGATCAACAACAACCCTGAAACGGTGAGCACCGATTACGAAGTTGCCGATGCGCTATATTTTGAACCGTTGACTGCGGAAGACATTCTCAATGTACTCGATTTCGAAGGTATTTCTGATGTCATTATCCAGTTCGGCGGCCAGACATCACTCAACGTTGCAGGAGCGCTTGAAGAAGCGGGCATCACCGTGCTCGGCTCTTCGGTCGATTTACTGGACCAGATGGAAGACCGTGACCGATTTTATTCGTTCCTCAAGTCGATAGGTCTACCTGTGATTCCGAGTTTCACAGCGGAAACACCGACAGAGATTCCGCAATTTGCGGAAACGCTCGGCTATCCGGTGCTGCTGCGCCCGTCTTATGTAATCGGCGGCAAAGGCATGATAGTACTGTCTAACAAGCAAGAGCTTGAAGACTGGCTTGCGAAGACAGAAGCAGTATTCCCGGTTCTTGTCGATCATTTCATCACCGGCAAGGAAGTGGAGGCGGATATTCTGACCGACGGTGAAAATTCATGGATACCAGCAATCTTTGAACATATTGAAGGAACCGGCGTCCATTCAGGGGACAGCATATCCATTACTCCGCCCGTCTCACTGACAAACGCTGAACGGGAGGAACTTGCCGTAACCGCCAAGCATATTGCCCGGAACATGAATTACACCGGCTTGTTCAATATTCAATTTGTTTATGAAGAAGGGCAGCTGTTTGTCATGGAAATCAATCCCCGGGCTTCGCGCACTGCTCCAATCAGTTCAAAAGTGACCGACGTACCTCTTGTGCAGCTGGCCACAGCTCTTTTGACCGGTGTGCCTTATGAAGAACTGGATATAGCCGGCCTGTATAACGGCCAACCTGAATATACCGTCAAAGCGCCGGTATTCTCGCATATTAAGCTGCCAGGCCTGTCCCCTCTCCTGTCACCTGAAATGATGTCGACAGGTGAAGTGATTGGTCAAGATACCGACCCCGCCGTCGCAATGCATAAAGCATTGAGCGGAGCTTCTCTGCAACTGGCTGACCTGACGGAAGGGGGCAGTATTTTCATTACTGAAAAATCCCTGCCGCTCCTCGAAACCGGTTTTTGGGAAAAGCATGGTTTCACCGTCTATACAGAAACATTATTGCCCTTTACCGAATGGATGATGACTGCATCCAAAAAAGCTTATATCGATTTGACCCCGGCCCCCGATAAAGTTCAAGCGTCCCAAGCTGCCGTCCATCGTGTGCATGTATGGACACGCGCAGAAACAATCAACGCATTCAAAGAATCTGTAAAACTTATGAAAAACCAAAAAGGAGTGCTTGTAAAATGACCCTGACGATGCCGTATGCCCCGCAAATTGTTCAAAATCACTTATTGTCACTGAAAGATTACAGCCCTTCGGAGATTCTGGAACTGCTGGCTTTGGCTGCAGAACTGAAAAAGCCGGAGAACAAACATTTGCCGCTGCTGCAAGGGAAAGTTCTCGGCATGATTTTTGAGAAATCTTCCACCCGTACACGAGTATCCTTTGAAGCCGGCATGCTGCAGCTTGGCGGACACGCCATATACCTGAGCACGCGTGACATTCAAATGGGGCGCGGTGAGACCATCGCTGACACAGCGCAAGTCCTGTCCGGCTATCTGGATGGCATCATGATACGGACTTTTGACCAGGCGACTGTCGAGGAACTTGCTGACAATAGCAGTGTACCGGTTATCAATGGGTTGACCGACGACTTTCATCCGTGTCAGGTGCTCGCAGATTTATTGACGATCCAAGAACATTTCGGCACTTTTAAAGGGAAAAAGCTGACTTATATCGGCGATGGCAATAATATGTCTAATTCTTTGATGATCGGTGCTGCAAAAGTCGGGATGGACATTACCGTTGCTTGTCCTCCTGCATATGCGCCGAAACCGGAAATGATTGAATTGGCGAAAAGTATTGCTGTCCATACGGGTTCCAATATCCAGGTGACTGCAAACGTGGTGGAAGCCGCAACCGGCAGCGACATCATCTACACTGACGTTTGGGCAAGCATGGGGCAGGAAGCGGAAGCACTTGAACGAATGAAGCATTTCCAAGGCTTCCAAGTCAATGAACAACTTGTTCAGCATGCTAATTCAAATTATATTTTCATGCACTGCTTGCCTGCCCACCGGGAGGAAGAAGTATCTACAGAAGTCTTGGAAGGTCCCAACTCCGTGGTGTTCCAAGAAGCAGAAAACCGGCTGCATGCGCAAAAAGCATTGTTGTTTGCACTGATGGCCAAGTGAGCATGCACTATACGTGATCCATCAAAGTATAAGTTTCTTTTTTCTGCAAATGACAGCTATACACCGGTATATGCAAAAAAGCTGCACTTGAGCATTACGCTCACAGTGCAGCTTTTTATATTTTGAACCCTTACGCTTCGTCATCGATGAACTCAGGTTCTACCTTGTCCAGCTTTTCTTCTTTTAATATCGTATACATATTGGCTGTTTCTTCTTTACGGACGTTTTCTTTCAGCATATCCACCCGTACAGTTACAACCTTTTGGCCGAAGCGGATTTGCAGTTCGTCATTCTCTTTGATGACCGAACTCGCTTTGGCTTTATTGCCGTTTACGGTAATGCGGCCCTGGTCTGCCACTTGCTTGGCCAATGTCCGGCGTTTGATCAGCCGGGAAACTTTCAGGAATTTATCGAGACGCATAATCATTCTCCCTTTCTTGCCAATAATTTGGCTTCGTTCCAAAACTCATCGAGCTGTTCCAATGTATAATCGCTGAAATTGCCGGTGCCTTCTTCCACTTTCCTCTCAACAAAACCGAATCGGCTGCGGAATTTGCGGTTGGCCTGCACCATCGCCTGTTCCGGCGACAGATCATAAAATCTTGCAATGTTCACGAGTGTAAACAGTAAATCTCCCAGTTCATCGAGCTGGTCTTCTTTGGAACCATTCGCCAGTTCATCCCGGAATTCCTGCAGCTCCTCCTGGAACTTCTCCCAGGCACCTTCCGCATCCGACCAGGTGAAACCAACCTTCGCCGCTTTTTTCTGGTAATTATAAGAGGTTGTGAGTGATGAACTGAAGCGTTCCTGGCCATCGAGTAAAGAATCGGCCGCCGGTTTTTCCTGCGCTTTGATTGCCTGCCAATTGCTGACGACTTCATCTGAGCTATCGACCTCAGCATCGCCGAATACATGCGGGTGGCGCCGGATCATTTTGGCAGAAATTGATTCGAGCACATCTTCGAGCTGGAAATAACCATTGTCCTGTCCAATTTGGGCATGAAGGAAAATTTGCAATAAAACATCACCCAGTTCGTCGGCAATGGCATCGTCGTCCTGTTCATCAATCGCCTGCAGCAGTTCATGCGCTTCTTCCAATAGATAAGGCATCAGACTTTCGTGCGTCTGTTCCCGGTCCCACGGACAACCATCAGGGCTGCGAAGTTTTGCGATGACCGAGCGGAATGTCTGCCATTCCTTCAGCCGTTCCTGCTGGTCGGCTGCCGGCGGCACATAAACTGTTGTCAGATTATCGATTTCAGCAGCATGGTCAAGTTCATGCAATGGAACCGTCTGCAGTTTTTCCTGTGAGGATCCAGCAGCCGTCACAATTGTCACCGGGTAATCGTCCGGGTATTTTTCCATCAGCGTCAGTTTGGCTTCCGAGGCACTGAGTGTGTCGTAAATCTGGGCGATGAGAATATGCTGGGTCATATTCAAACGATCGCTTTCCATCGTAGTGCCGTCGACCAATTGGAAGCCATCGATCGGATCGATGCGAAGAGCGCCGAATATCGAATCGAGAAAACTGCTGCCGCCTTCAATCAATAATTGGCATTTACCTGCCTTCTCGGCTTGAATCAGGTGCTGTACAGTTTGTTCAGCAACCAGCGGATGGCCAGGAACTGCATACACAACCGGCCCTTCTTCCGACAGTTGGAGCAGCGTATCCGCAATTTCCTGATAGACCGGAGCGAATTCATCGTATTTCTCATATACTTCATCAAAGCTGGTATAGACCAGGCCTTCCTGCACCAATTCAGTGAGCACGGGATGGTCTGCCGTCCGCACATACAAACGCTCAGCTTTTTTTAACTTTTTATAGACACCGAGCGGCAGCTGGTCGAGGTCGCCAGCGCCGAGTCCGATGATATGGATTGTATTCATCGTCTATCACCTTTTTTCTTTGAATTGATCGCTAATTGCAGCTTGGCCATTTTTCGGCCGAACGGCATGATATACCATTGCTTTTCCGTAATGATGCGGCTTTTCGCAATTATCGCGAGGAACACAGCGGCACCGAGCGGGACTGCTGTCAGCGCCGTTGCTGCAGCCGCTAAGCGACTCGGCAATGCATCAAACAATGTCCAGTCAGCGAAAACCGCCCAACCGAGCACTGCTGCCCCCATTGCAGTTGAAGCAATGAAAATCCATCCGTAAAAACGGGATGGTGCAAATCGTAACGGCCATTGTTTTTTAAAATAAGTCACCAGTCCGCAAACAATAAAAGCTAAGCCCAGGTTTCCTGCTATTGCTGCACCCATTACTCCGTACACGGGAATGAGCAGCCAGTTGCCGATGACTTTCACCGCCAAGCCGCCTGCCATCAACAGGGCAGGCACAGCTACTTTTCCAACGCCGTAAAGCAAGGCAGTAAGAATGAGCAGCAGCGACATCCAGACAATCTGCCAGCTGAAAACGATAAGCGCGGCTGATTGCGCTCTTGTCTGGAACAGCATTTCATTCACATAAGGCATGACAAATGTCAGCCCGGCCGCAGCTGCTATGGCGAACAGCAGGGAAATCCGGTACGCCAGTTTAGCGTACAGTTCAGCCGAACGCCCATTCTTTTTGCGCTGCATCTGAGCAACCAGCGGTACAATCGACAGCGCCAGTGACGTTGCAACGAGCAAACCGAACTGGGCAAGCGGCTGGCCGCGGTCGTAGATGCCTTTTTGCTCCATTGCCATAAGCCTTCCAATTCCGCTGGCTTCAAGCAGGCGGAAGACACTGAAGGAGTCCGCCATCTGGAATATCAGCAAGATCAATGAACTCATGCTGACACTTAAACTGATCGCCAGCATTTTTTTAACAGTCGGCCATAATTCAACCGGTACGGGCTGCGGCTGTTTGATTGCCAATCTATTAAAGTAATAAATCAGCAGGCCCACTGCCGCCAGTTCTCCCGCAACAGCCCCAAGCATCGCCGTCTGTCCCGCGGCGTAAAGGGAAAAGCCGTTCGTGACAACAAGCCAGGTACCGAGCAAAATGACTGTTACCCGGATTGCCTGCTCGATGACCTGTGCATAAGCGACCGGCTGCATCACACTGCCTGCTTGGAAATGACCTTTCATCACTGCCAGCGGTGCCATCAGCAAAACGGCAAATGAACCGACTTTCAACAATGCGCTTAACTGGTTATCCCCCATCCACGCCGCCAATAAATCCGCACCAAGGAAGAGGGCTGCGAATATTACCAGAGAGATACTGGCAATCGTCCAAAAAGCGATCCGGATAATGGCGCGGTGCTCATTCGC
This sequence comes from Planococcus halotolerans, assembly GCF_003289955.1. Lineage (GTDB taxonomy): Bacteria > Bacillota > Bacilli > Bacillales_A > Planococcaceae > Planococcus > Planococcus halotolerans. The sequence continues at coordinate 21,657 of NZ_QLZR01000012.1, forward strand.
CTGCGAATCCGCCAGCATTTTGGAGACGGCCACCGCAAAACCATAAGAAGTCCAGATGCCAAAGACAGCAATAAATGGATAAACCTGCTGATAAATGTAGAAGCCCTGATCCCCGACCATGTTCTGGAATGGCACCCGGTAAACCGCACTGAGTATTTTCACGATCAGGCCGGCCAGCGTCAAAAGGACCGCACCTTTCATAAATGTCTTCATCGCACCTTCTGTGTTCAACCGGATTCACCCATTCCATCATCGGATTAATTTGTTGTTTCAACTTCCCGGAGAGATTCCGGCAATAATTTCATCATGCCTTCCAGAACATCAAAAGGATGATGTTTGGCTGTTTTATTTTCATCGATTGCCATGACAAGCTGCTGGCCCGCCATGCTGAAGCCGACTGCACGGCCGTAAGCTGCCGATTCTTCGACGAGCTTGCCGCCGTTTACTGCCGCCGTACCTTTTTCGCTTAATTTAATGGAGATGATTTTGCCGTTTTGCTTGATCGATTCAACGCCCACCTGGCGTCCCCATACTTTCATCAGGGCGATGCGCAGCAGACGGTCCGTTTCGAGCGGCATGTCGCCGAAACGGTCAATCAGTTCATCCTGCAGTTCTGCGACTTCTTCGGCTTCATCTATGCCTTTGACCCGTTTGTACATCTGGATTTTCTGATAACCGTCGCTGATATAGGAATCCGGTATATATGCATCGACATCCAGCGAAATTTCGATTTCCTGAACCGGCTCTTTCTTGACGCCGCTCTGGCGTTCTTCGATCGCTTCTTCCAGCATTTGGGAATAAAGGTCGAATCCGACCGAATCAATAAAGCCGTGTTGCTGCGAACCCAGCAGATTCCCTGCTCCGCGGATCGTCAAATCACGCATGGCGATTTTAAAGCCGGAGCCAAGCTCAGTAAATTCTTTTATTGCCATCAGGCGTTTTTCCGCCACGTCCGTCAGTACTTTGTCCCGCTGGTACATGAAGTAAGCGTAGGCTACACGGCTTGAACGGCCTACACGCCCCCGCAGCTGATACAGCTGGGACAAGCCCATGCGATCTGCATTTTCAACAATTAAAGTATTGACGTTCGGAATATCGATGCCTGTTTCAATGATCGTCGTCGTCACCAATACATCATAGTCGCCGTCCAGGAAACCGATGATAATCGATTCCAGCTCGGTTTCAGACATCTGGCCGTGGGCATAGCCGATACGGGCTTCCGGCACCAATTGCTGAAGCTCTTCCACTTTCCGCGTCATATCGTCGACCCGGTTGTATAAGTAGAATGCCTGGCCGCCACGCGCCATTTCGCGTTCGATAGCTTCCCGCACGAGGGCACCATTCTGTTCCATTACATAACTTTGGACTGGAAAACGGTTTGCCGGCGGTGTTTCGATTACAGAGAGATCGCGCACCCCTATCATCGACATATGAAGCGTCCGCGGAATCGGTGTTGCCGTCAGCGTCAATACGTCGACATTGGTCTTCATCTGCTTGATCTTCTCTTTATGGGTTACGCCAAAGCGCTGTTCTTCATCAATGATCAATAAACCGAGATCTTTATAATGCATATCTTTTGAAAGGATACGGTGTGTTCCGACTACAACATCCACAGATCCATTCTTCAGACCTTTAACGGTTTCCGCCTGCTGCTTTTTGGAACGGAAACGGCTCATGAGGCCCACTTCAATCGGATAATCCTTAAAGCGTTCACTCATCGTATCAAAATGCTGCTGCGCCAGAATCGTCGTCGGCACCAGGAAAGCCACTTGTTTGCCGTCCAGTACTGCTTTAAAAGCGGCGCGTATGGCGACTTCTGTTTTACCGTAGCCGACATCCCCGCAAATCAGCCGGTCCATCGGACGTTCTTTTTCCATATCCTTTTTGACTTCATTGATTGAACGCAGTTGGTCGACGGTTTCGTCGTAAGGGAACTCTGATTCAAACTGCCGCTGCATATCCTGCTCTTTCGAGAAAGCATAGCCTTTCAGCGCTTCCCGTTCGGCATAAAGCTTGATCAAATCGTCTGCAATGTCCTGCACCGCTTTCGAAACTTTCGCGCGCGTCTTTTTCCACTCGGCGCCGCCCATTTTATGGAGCTTCGGCTCTTTCTCTTCGGAAGCGATGTATTTCTGGATCAAGTCGATCTGATCGACCGGCACGAATAATTTATCATCCGCTTTATAGACGATATGAAGGTAGTCTTTATGGACGCCTTTGACTTCCAGGGTCTCGATGCCGACATAGCGCCCGATTCCGTGGTGGACATGGACAATATAATCTCCCGGTTTAATCTCGGAATAACTCTTGATGCGTTCGGCATTAGTCAGTTTCTGCGCACGCGTCTTTTTCTTCGGCTGCTGTTTAAACAATTCCGAATCGGTAATGACGGCAAAGCGCTGCAATGACATCTCAAAGCCATTTGCCAGATCTCCATCCGCCAAATACACTTTTCCGGGCTGCACTGCAGTAGATTCCGTAAGAATTTCAGCTTCAACTCCGTAATCTTCCAGTACCGAACGGACTTTCCGCAGCCGCTCATCGCCTTCGGCTATAACAAACACACGGAATTTACCCATCACCCAGCGTTCCATTTCCGCTTTCAATAAATTCATCTGGCCATGGAACGACTGCATCGGCTTACTGGAGAAGGCAATCGATTTTTTGACTGAAACCATCGGGAACGTCCGGACAAATAAAGACAGATACGTCATCTTTTGTTTCATTTGGCCAATCAATTCACGGAACGTATAGGACAGATTGACGCCTTGAAGGAATTTCCCTTCCTCCAATAAAGACACGATCCATTCGCCTTCTTCACGTTCCAGTGTTTCCGTCATTTCCTGAATACGGCCTAATTCATCGAAAAACACATAACCATTTCCCGGGAAATAATCACCTAAAGAAGCGGATTGGGTTTCTACCAATGATGCATATTTAGCTGCCTGGTCAGGGATATCCCCTTGCCGCAGGATATCAATATCATGCTGGATGTATTGAAGCAGCAACTCTTTCGTATCGTCAGCCTTTGTTTTCTTCAATGTAAAGGCTAATTGTTCTTCAATGCGGTCTGCCAAAGCGCTTCTTTGCGATTTATCAAGCACCAGTTCGTTGGCCGGCAGAATGCATAATGAAGCAATCTTCTTCAGAGAACGCTGGTCTTCCGCGTCAAAAATACGGATTGAGTCGACTTCCGTATCGAACAATTCAATGCGGACCGGATGCTCGAAGTTCAGCGGATAGACATCGAGGATGCCACCGCGCAATGCAAATTCCCCAGGTGCCGTCACCATTGTGGTACGGGAATAGCCCATAGCCACCAATTTCAATAGCCATTGGTCGGTATCCAGTTCTTCCCCGTCTTCCACCCGCAAAGTAGAGGCGTCCCATTGTTTTCTGGAAGGCAATAATTTGCGCATTCCAGCTACGGGCGTAATGTAGATGCCTTTTCCGGTATTCGCCATATGATCGAGTGTGTCAATTCGATGAGCGCGGAGTTCGGGACCTGAAAAAGAAACGTCCGCCGCAATCAATTCTTCTGCCGGATACAAATGGACCAGTTCTTCGCCCAGCAATTTCACAAGATCGTCGTAGACCCGTTGCGCATGCAAAAGGTTCGGTGTGACAATCAGCATCGGTGCATCAAGCTCACCGTAAAGGGTACGGTAGAAGAAAGTACGCCCGCTGCCCGATAATCCCGAAACCAGCTGATGATCCTGCCCTTTCTTCAAATCAGCAATTAACTTTTGTACTTGTGAATCCTCTGAAAAAGCTTCTAAAATATGATTCATGAAGATTCCTCCTTTCCTGGGAAACAGAAAAAAGCTCTGAACGCGTTACGCGCCAAAGCGAATCTATGCTCCATTGTATTTAGTCATGACTTCTATAAACGGTTTGCCCAGCCAAAATTCACAGGCTTCAGCTGATTTTTGGACTGCTTCTGCCATATCCGCGCTTTCATCTTTTGAAAATCTGGATAATACGTAATCAGGCACTTTCATTCCTGCGGGCGGACGGCTGATGCCGATGCGGATCCGGTTGAAGTTCTGGGTCCCAAGATGCTGAATCAGGGACTTGATGCCGTTATGCCCTCCGGCGCTGCCTTTTTGGCGCAGCCTCAACTGCCCTGTCGGCAAGTCCAGATCATCGTAGATGACAAGGATATCGTCAATGCCGATATCGTAATAATCCATGATGGCACTGACACTTTCACCAGATAAGTTCATGTACGTCAGCGGCTTCAACAGCATCACTTTGCCTTCCGGCCGGTGGATGACGGAATACATGCCCTTGAATTTCGCCTGCGTCAGCGGTGCATTCCACTTCGAAGCCAAATGATCAATTACATGGAAGCCGATGTTATGGCGGGTCTGTTCATAGGTTTTGCCCGGATTGCCCAGGCCAATAATTAATTTCATTGCAACTCGTCCTTTGCTTTTCACTGCTGTCTATTTTACCACATACTCTTATTAATGAAAAAACAGGGACTGCCAGAAGACAGTCCCTGTTTTCTTCTGTTTAATTTTACGCTTCTTTTTCTTCGTCAGAACCTGATTCTTCGTCGCTTCCGACAACTTCCGGCTCAGCGCCTTCAGTTTCAGGAGTCTCTTCAAGCTCGTCAATTTCTTCCTGAGTACGTGGTGCAGATACAGATACCAATAGGAAATCGTCATCATCCAGAATTTCATAAGGCACTGTTCCACGGATATCCCCTACAGAAAGAGAATCGCCAATTTCAAGTTTGCTGACATCCACTTCAAGAGCATCCGGAATATCCGAAGGCTTCACTTTGATGTTAACTTCACGGTTAGGCTGGTTAACGATACCGCCTTCTGATTCCCCTGCAGCTTCACCGACTGTATGCACAGCCGCTGCTACTTCAAGTTCGTCAGACATATTGATCGCTAAAAAGTCGACATGCTTAAAGTTGCCTTTTAAAGCATCCATTTGGTAATCACTTAATACCACATTGAATGTTTTCCCGTCCAATTCCAGGTTGATAACACCGTTTCGCCCAGATTCGCGTAATGTTTTGATTAAATCTATTTCAGAAACTGTCAGCGGTGTCGTTTCAGCTTGATAGCCGTATACGATTCCCGGTACGTCACCTTTTCCTCGTAATTCCGTTAATGCTGAATGCGGCGTACCGCTTTCTCTTTTTTGTGCTTTCATTTTTGTAGCCATATACATTTCACCCTCCAAGTTTTATAAATGTTCGTAGTTAGTGGATACCCTTAAACATTTATCATCAAACCTTGAAGGGTGAGAAAGGATTTTATGATCAGTCGAATAAACTGCTGACTGATTTTTGTTCGTGTACGCGAACGATAGTTTCCGCCAATAGTTTAGCTACCGACAATTGCTTGATTTTCGGAGAATTTTTCTCTTCAGGCAAAGCAATTGAGTTGGTGATGATCAATTCTTTGATGACAGAGTCATTGATGCGCTGAACGGCAGGTCCTGATAATACAGGATGTGTACAGCAGGCGTAAACTTCTTTTGCTCCGCTTTCAATCAAAGCACTGGCAGCAATCGAGATTGTGCCGGCCGTATCGATGATATCGTCGATGATGATGGCAGTTTTGCCTTCCACATTACCGACGATGTTCATGACTTCCGCTACGTTCGGACGCGGACGGCGTTTATCGATGATGGCAATCGGTGCTTTCAGGCGATCCGCCATCTTGCGTGCGCGCGTTACGCCCCCGTGGTCAGGCGAAACGACGATGACATTTTCAAGGTCGATGCCGCTTTCATTCAGGAAATATTCCGAGATAAGAGGTACTGCTACTAAATGGTCGATCAAAATATCAAAGAAGCCTTGAATTTGAGGTGCATGCAGATCCAGTACAACCACACGGGTAGCTCCGGCTGTTTCCAAAAGATTCGCTACCAGTTTCGCCGTGATTGGCTCACGCGAACGCGCTTTTCGGTCCTGGCGGGCATAGCCGTAATACGGAATCACGACGTTGACCGTGCGGGCTGAAGCGCGTTTTACCGCATCAATCATAATCAGCAGCTCCATCAGGTTTTCGTTGACAGGCTGTGAAGTGGATTGGACGATGAAAACATCATAGCCGCGAATACTTTCTTCGATGTTGATTTGGATTTCTCCGTCACTGAAGTGTGTAACCGAACTCTTTCCTAGCGGAATGCCCACATTCTCGGCAATTTCCTCCGCTAATTCCTTATTTGAATTCAATGAAAAGATTTTCAGTTTACTGTCTGCATTTTGATAACCCATTAAGGTTTACCTCCTATTTTTTCACGTTTAGTTTTGAAGCATAGCCATCTTTATTTTCCTGGCGGGCACGCGCAATCGCCAATGCATCTTCTGGTACGTCCTTGGAAATAGTAGAGCCTGCCGCCACATAAGAGCCTTTGCCGATTGTAACCGGGGCAATAAGATTTGAATTGCAGCCGATGAAGGAGTCGTCTTCAATTTTCGTGAGACTCTTATTTTTACCGTCGTAATTGACTGTGATCGTGCCGCAGCCAATATTGACGTTTGTTCCAACTTCCGCATCGCCGATATAACTCAAATGGGACACTTTGCTGCCATTGCCAACTTCGGATTTTTTCACTTCAACAAAATTGCCGATTTTGACTTCATTGCCAAGATTGCTGTCCGGACGGACGTGGGCGAATGGCCCAATTGCCGTATCCGTGCCAATCGAGCTGTTGTAGACTTCGGAAGAACGGATTTCTGTCCGGTCGCCGATTACGCTTGAAACGATACGGCTATTGGATGAAATGAAACAATCTTCCCCGATTACCGTGCGCCCTTCGATGATGACATTTGGATAAAGAATCGTGTCAGCTCCAATTTCAGCTTCTGCACTGATGTAAGTGGAAGCGGGATCGATGATGGAAACGCCGTTACGCATATGTTTTTCGGCTATGCGCGCGCGCATGATTCCCTCAGCCTGGCTCAATGCCACACGGTCGTTGACGCCAAGCGTCTCATCAAAACTGTCTGTAGCGTAAGCAGAAACAATTTCACTTTGTTTCTGAAGGATTTCGATAACATCCGGCAAGTAATATTCCCCTTGCACGTTATCATTTGAAACAAGCTTCAATGCTTCGAACAACGCTTCGTTGTCAAAACAGTACGTACCCGTGTTGATTTCTTTGACCTGCTGTTCATCAGATGAAGCATCTTTCTGCTCAACGATTTTCGAAACCTGCCCGCTGCCGTCGCGGATGATGCGGCCATAACCAGCCGGGTTATCGGTGATGGCTGTAAGAATAGTAGCCTTGGCTTCTGTGGATTTATGATGATCAAGGAGCGCCTGCATCGTTTCTGCACGAATTAACGGCGTGTCTCCGCAAACGACCAAAGTCGTGCCCGGTTTTCCTTCAATCAATGAAGCCGCCTGCTGCACCGCATGAGCCGTACCCAATTGCTCTTCCTGCAAGGCGTACTCGCTGCTGTCGCCAAGCTGCTCCCGCACTTTTTCCGCTCCGTGTCCGACAATCGTAACGATTTTCTCCACACCCAGCTGTGAAACATTGCCGGTTACATGCTCAACCATCGGCATGCCGCAAACCGGATGCAAAACTTTATACAATTTCGATTTCATTCGCGTGCCTTGTCCGGCCGCGAGTATTACTGCATATGTATTCGTCATGTATCGATCCTCCATCCATAAGATTTTTGTTTAATCATTATCTATTCCGTAACGCTTACGCGTCTGAGCGCAAAAAAAAGCCGTTACGGCATACTTTTGCAATTGCCTGCTGTAAACAAACGCTTGCGTTTTTCTCTCTATTAAGAAGCTGTGCCATCCGGCTTTTTCGCTTCAATGACTTATTCCCCCACTACAAACCCATCGGCTTGTTAGAAAAAAGCGCAGCTGTGAAAATGCAATTCGTGATTGCGTAAGCCACACAACTGTTTCAGCTTTACTTTAACTATATCGGAAAAACCTTGATTTTTCAAGGTTCGCCGCTATGTCAATCCCATGACAAATAGAAAAGCGACAACGCCCGGTTAGCTCTGACAAGTATAAGATACGCTGGCGTAGCGGCATGTTTTCAGCCGCCTAGCTTAGAAAATGAAAACTGGCCAATTTCTAACCATAATAAAAAGAGCCCGTATTTTGCTTCAGGCTCTTCTGTCTGTTAAATTCACACGCCCGCTTCTTCAAACACGGGATCATTCTCACTTTGTTCATAAGCAGCCAACACAGCTTGCTGAAGCTTACTTCTTGTTCCTGAGTTAATCGGATGTGCTATATCTCTGAATTCGCCATCCGGAGTTCGTTTACTGGGCATCGCTACGAACAAGCCGTCATTTCCATCAATCACCCGAATATCATGTACAACAAACTCGTTGTCCAGGGTGATGGAAGCGATTGCTCTCATACGGCCATCCGTTTGAACCCGTCTCAACCTCACATCAGTTACTTCCATTCTCATCACCTCTCCCCTAAGATGTAATTTTTGGAGCTTTTTATGTTATTCGCTATTAAGGACTAATATCCTTCAAAAATTACAAAATTTATTAGAATATTTTGTTTTTATGATAAAAAAATAAAACTGCCTGTAAAAGGCAGTTTCATTTCCTTACTTAACTTTCGCAATAACTTCGATTTCAACTTTCACATCTTTCGGCAATCTGGCCACTTCCACTGTAGAGCGGGCCGGTTTATGGTCACCGAAATAAGAGGCGTAAATTTCATTCAGCGCAGCAAAATCATTCATGTCCTTGATGAAAACGGTTGTTTTAATAACGTTATCCAGTGAGGAGCCCGCTTCTGCCAAGACCGCTTTCAGGTTGGCAAAAACCTGATGGGCCTGTTCGCCGATTGTATCTCCTGCAATGTCACCTGCAGGCGTCAATGGAATCTGTCCTGAACTATAGAACATGTCGCCGGACACGACACCTTGTGAATACGGGCCGATTGCGGCCGCTGCTTTATCAGTTGCTACATATTTCATGATCAATAACCTCCATCCGAGAAATAGTTTCCTTCTTGTAATTCAATTTTCCGTTCTTTTTCGCTGACCTCGCGCAATTTAACAAGTGATAAGTATTTTTCAACCAATTGTTCATCCTTATGTTCCGCTTCCACAAGCACTGCCACTCCGGCGAGCGTGCATTCGAATTCTTCGAGGAGATTCTTCATGCCGTTCATCGTGCCGCCGACCTTCATGAAATCGTCTGTGATCAGCACACGCTGACCGCTCTTCATGCTGCGTTTCGACAACACCATCGTCTGGATGCGCCGGGACGAACCTGACACGTAATTAATGCTGACAGTGGAGCCTTCGGTGACTTTACTGTCGCGGCGTACGATAACGACCGGAACATTCAAATGCCGCGCGATGGCATGGGCGATTGGAATGCCTTTTGTCGCCACTGTCATGATGACATCGATTTTCTGATGCGCAAATGCCGTGGCGAAAACTTTGCCGACGCGGTTCATCATATCCGGATTGCCCAGTACATCGGTCATATACAAATAGCCTCCCGGCAGAAGCCGGTCAGAATGGCTCAATTCACTGATCAGTTCCTGCATGATCGCTCTGATTTCCGGTTCCTGCAATTTCGGAATATATTTCACTCCTCCTGCAGCTCCGGGCACCGTCGCCAATAAACCAATGCCTTTTTGCTCAAAAGTCTCTTTGACGATTCCTAAATCTTCACTGATGGACGATTTGGCCGATTCATATAAATCGGAGAAATACGTCAGCGGAATCAATTTATGTGGATGCTCCAATAAGTAATGCGTCATATCTACTAAACGTTCACTGCGTTTCCACTTCATTTTCCACTCTCCTGAACACGAATGATTTATAGAAAACTTACCATAATTATCCGTCTTTAAGCAAGTGGGTCCCGCTCGCCGACCAGTCTTACGGCGTATACTTCTGCACAGAAACCGCGCAATCCGTTATAGATGCGTGGAATACGCGCTTCCTGCTGCACTAATCCGAAGACAGTCGGTCCGCTGCCGCTCATAAGTACAGCGTCTGCTCCGAACTTCTTCATTTGATCTTTTATCTGTGCCACTTCGGGATACAAGGATAATGTGACACTTTCCAAAGCATTTCCTAAGTTTGCGCAGACACCGGCGTAATCTTTATTTTCAATCGCCTCGATCATTTTTTGTGTATTCGGATGCTCTGCTTTATTGACATCGAAGGCACCGTAAACTTCAGCGGTGGAAACACCGATTGTCGGTTTTGCAAGAATGACCCAGCAATTCGGCGGTGCCGGGAGCTGTTGGATGATTTCGCCGCGGCCTTTTGCAAGCGCCGTCCCCCCGTATACGCAAAAAGCGACATCTGAACCGATCTTCGTGCCCAGTTCAGCCAACTCATCCAATGAAAGATTCAGATTCCATAACTTATTCAAGCCTTTTAGTGTCGCAGCTGCATCACTGCTTCCACCCGCCAGTCCCGCAGCAACCGGAATCTGTTTATCGAGCTTGATGATAACTCCGGATTTGATGTGGTAGGTGTCTTTCAATAACTTCGCCGCCTGATAGGCAAGATTGCGCGAATCATTCGGCACAAAGCGATCGGCTGATTCGATATGGATTCCGCGTTCGGTTTCCATCAGCCCGATGCGGTCTGCAAGATCCACAGTAGTCATGATCATTTCGACCTCATGGTAATTGTCAGGTCTTTTATGTAGTACATCCAATGTTAAGTTGATTTTGGCAGGTGCCTTCACATAGAGCATCTCCACTGTCTCCTTTTATAATCTGATGAAGACTATTTTAACACACGGTGGTGGAATGGGGAGTTTTTGGGGAAAAAACAAAAAACCCATACACTGCCGAAGCCGGCAAGGTATGGGCTACAAAGAAAATATAAAATATAGTTCGATTATTTAACGACTAAAGCGTCTTCTGTTCCTTCATACACAGTGATTTCCACTGCTTCTGTCAGGATGTCCGCGTAGCTGTAGGACACTCTTTCAAATGCATGTTCATCTTGATCTAACTCAATTACGAACACGGAGTGATATGTTTCGCGCAGGATTCCGGCACGTTCGACCGTTTTCTTGCGACCTCCGTTTGCTTTCAACAGCAATCGTTTCCCTAAATGCAAATCCAACGACTTCTTGATATCCGCCAAAGTTTTGGGCATTTTGTCTACACCTCACTATAAATAAACCTTACTACAAAATGCCCAAATTGTCAAATAAATTTTTAATTTTATCTTGGAATCCGCTTGGTGTCAATATTTATTTATCCGAAATACCCTTTTTTATTCGAGTTGTGCCGTTTTTTCAACAGAATGATGGAAATCAGCCAAAATAGCCGTAAAGCTTGTCAGCGAGGCCGCCGAATTCCTTGATGCTCAAGGTTTCACCGCGCCTTGTCGGATCAATCCCCGCTTCTTCCAAAGCCTTTAAAATCAAATCCTTCTTTTCTTTTCCATCAGGCATTGCTGCCTGCAAATTATTGAATATTGTCTTGCGGCGCTGCACAAAAGAACCTCTCGTCACTTTAAAAAAGAAATCTTCATCGATGACTTCCACTTGCGGTGTTGGGCGCTTCGTCATCTTTATGACCGCAGAGTCGACATTGGGCTGCGGCATGAAGACGCCTTTTGGCACCGTCAAAGCCATTTCCGCTTCCGTGTAATATTGAATAGCGATGGACAGAGAACCGTAAGCTTTCGTTCCAGGCTTCGCCGTAATCCGTTCCGCCACTTCTTTCTGCAGCATGACCACGAGTCCGCGAATCGGCAATTTCTCCAATAGCAATTTCATGATGATTGGTGTCGTTACGTAATACGGTAAATTGGCCACTACCATAATGTCTTCGTAACCCTCTAGTTCTTTCGCAATGGCGTCCGCAACATCCGCTTTCAGAATATCGGAATGGATGATGCTGACGTTGTCGTAAGGTGACAGGGTGTCATCAAGCACCGGCAACAGGCGCTGATCAATTTCAAAAGCCAGCACTTTTCCGGCGGCACGCGCCAGGTGTTCTGTCAAAGCTCCAATGCCGGGCCCTATTTCGATAGCTGCTGATTGTTTTGTCAGATTTGCCTGGCTGACGATTTTCCGAAGAATATTCGGGTCGATCAAAAAGTTCTGTCCCAGACTTTTCTTCACTGTTAAGCCATGTTTCGCCATAATTTCCTGGGTGCGTATAGGTGTTGCTATATCTTTCATCATTTTCGTTCCTCCTGATTCAGCGCCTGCACCGCTTCGATGAATTGCTGTTTCGTTATGCCGAACATATGCAGCCGTTTGGCAAGCTGCTTGCCGTTTGTATAGCCGATCTGCAGAATATTTCCAATTTCCGTACGGCGCTGCCTTGCCTGTGGATGAGCCACCAGCTTGGCTATAATTAAATCTTCCATCGTAATTTCAGCAGGCTCTTCATTTTTCCAGATTGTATGAACGGAAGCCAGCGCTTCCCGGATATCTTCATCTTTGGCATGCTCAATGCCGAGCCCCTTGCCGTTTTTCGCAATGGTTTTTTCCTTCGCCAAAAACGCGTGCTTGGCTGTCGGCACGTATTCCTCAATAATAGCACGTATCCGTCTGCCTGGATAATCAGGGTCTGTAAATACAATCACACCGCGTTTGGAAGCGGCGTGCGCGATTTTTTTCAAAGTCTCTTCGGAAATAGCGGAGCCGTTCGTTTCAATCGTATCGGCCTGCACTGCGCGTTTAACGGCAACCGTATCGTCTTTGCCTTCAACTACAATCACTTCTTTGATTTTCATCAGTTGTTCCTCGTTTCAAAACTTTTTGTTTTAGTTTACCCTGTTCCGGCTAAACATGTAAAAAGCTTTCCCGGGCTGCCCCGGGAAAGCTTTCCAATTTCTTTATTAATTAATCCAGAATTTTAATCTTCACTTGCTTGCGTCCGAACGCCAATGCTGCAGAGCGGTCCGGCATGAAGATATCGATTTTATTGCCTTTGATAGCGCCGCCTGTATCACCTGCGATTGCATGTCCGTAACCTTCAACCCATACTTTCGAGCCAAGTGGAATAACAGAAGGGTCAACCGCGATTACTTTCAGGTGCGGGTTGGCAAGCAGGTTAATGCCTGTTGCCGTGATGCCTGAGCATCCTGTGCAGGAAGCTGTGTAAGCTGTTGCCGATACATAGAACTCGCGGCTGCTTGATGGTTCACTGCTTTGAGCTGGTGCTGCTGTTTTCGTTGTTTTAGTCGATGTTGCTGCCGGCTGAGATGCTGCTGCTTTTTTCGGAGCAGGAGCTGCCGCTTTTGTATCAGTTCCGCGGGAAACACTTGCAACAACAGTTTTCGTTCCGACTGCCACGACTTGTTTCTTCGCTTCTTTGATGACTTTCTCGCCTTTAAGTTCACGTTTTACTTCTTTGCCGTTTTCCATAACAACTTCATAAGTCTTTTCTACAAGACCTTCTTCGCCTTTTTGAACTACTTTTTCAGATCCTTTCAAAAGAGAGGAATCTTTCTTTGTTTCTTTGGCGAATTTCACTGAATCTTCCACTACATCGGTGACCTTTTCTACACGAACAACTTTAACTTCAGATCCGGGAAGGATTAATTCATCCATATCTTTTTCTACGCGATCAAGATCGCTCAAAGTGATTTTATGCTGTTTTAAAAAGTCAGCGACCGTAGTCGAAGTGGACCATACTTTCTTTTCTTCCAGTCCATCAAGAATTGTCACTTCATAAGCTTTTTCAACAGAAATAGCAGTATTTGCATCTACTTCTTCGTTTAGTGCAGGTGTTACTTTATCATGTTCAGTAATTTCAACGTCCGCTTTTGCCAAAATATCTTCGACCGTATTCGAAGTTGTCCAGGCAGATGTCGGTTTGCCGTCCACTGTAATGGTAAATTGATCGGCTTCCGTCCATTCAATTACGATATCTTTATCGATTGAAGCTTCTGCTGTATGGCTCAAATAGTCATCCTGTCCTACTTTGATTTCCTGCTCTGCAAGAAACGCCCCTACTGTTTCAGCGTGGGTTTTGACTTCTTCTTTTTCACCGTTTGCAATCATCGTGACGGTGTTTTTCGTACCTTCATAAATCGCGAAAACCATAACTGCTGCAAACATCAGCACCGTAGCCAACGTGATGATCACTGATTTCTTTTTGGATGCTTTTATTGTTGAGTAATTATTATCCTCTTCTTCTTTCGTCAAATGTAACTCCTCCTCATTCACCTGTGTGATTATATAGACTCATTTAGTTGCATGTCAATTAGAACGGGTTTCAGCCATTCTTTCTCTTTAGTTCAATTTAAAGAATCTTTCAGCATTCTGTGTGGTGATTTTTGCCACTTCTTCCACCGGCAAGTCTCTCAAGCGGGCGATTTCTTCCGCCACCAGCGTTACATAGGAAGGTTCATTGCGTTTTCCGCGGTAAGGGTGAGGCGCAAGATAAGGCGCGTCTGTTTCGATCAATAAATGTTCGAGCGGGATCTGTGCTGCGACTTCCTTAGGCTTTTTGGCATTCTTGAATGTCACAGGTCCGCCAAGGGAAATCATGAAATTCATATCAATGCTGATCTGTGCCGTTTCGACGCTGCCACCGAAGCAGTGCATAATGCCGCCGACTTCCGCCGCATTTTCCTCTTTCAGGATAGTCAAAACGTCTTCTGTCGCTTCACGGTTGTGGATGATAATCGGCAGCTGCAGTTTTTTCGCCAGCTGTATCTGCTTGCGGAAAACTTCCTGCTGGATGTCTTTGGGCGATTTGTCCCAATGGTAATCCAGGCCTGTTTCACCGATGCCGACGACTTTCGGATGGGCTGAAAGTTCTTCGATCCATTCCAGATCAGCGTTCGTGCAATCAACCGCATCAACCGGATGCCAGCCAATCACTGCATAAAGGAAATCGTATTCTTCTATTAATGCCATGGCGCGTTCAATCGTCTTCCGATCAAAACCGATGACAATCATTTTTGTAACATTGTTTTCTAATGCGCGTTCGATGACTTCTTTCAAATCATCATCGTATTGGTCAGCATTTAAATGTACGTGAGTATCAATAAACATATGCATTCTCCTTACGTTAAGCTTTATTTTATCCGTAAACTTCATTTCTTTCTTCTCAGTAATATTACATTTGTATAACAAAACATCTTTTTTGCGTGACATTTTACCCGGAATCCTTTAAAAAAAGACTGCAAAATTCACCATAATAAAAATGGTCCGCTCAGTCAAGCGGACCATCTTCAGATAAAGATTTATTTAATTTTTGCGCCGTTCGGCAACTTCTCGGCGATTGAAGCCATAGTCAGGAAACCATCTTTTTCTCCAGCCAAAATCATGCCCTGCGATAATTCACCGCGTAATTTCACTGGTTTCAAGTTGGCGACAACCACGACTTTTTTGCCGACCAGTTCTTCCGGTTTATAATGTTCGGCGATGCCCGAAACCACCTGGCGCTGCTCATATCCCAGATCCAGCTGCAATTTCAGCAGTTTCGACGTTTTCGGCACCGGCTCACAAGCTATAACTGTTGCTGCACGAAGATCGACCTTCGCAAAGTCATCAATCGTGATTTCCGGTACATCCGGCACTTCTTCGATTGCTTCTTCTTCCGGTTCCTCAGTGGAGCCACCGCGCATTTGGTCACGAATATACGCAACTTCCGGTTCGATTTCAAGACGCGGGAAGATCGGCGTTCCTTTAGCAGCCACTTTTGTATTGGCAGGAATCTTGCCGAAACCGTCCAGCGTTTCCCAAGCCAGATATTCTTCTGACAAGCCGAGCTGTTCGATGATCTGCTTCGGTGCATTCGGCAAGAATGGCTGAAGCATAACCGCTGTCATGCGCAAGCTTTCCGCCAGGTGGGCCATAACAGAAGCAAGTTCTTCTTTTCTGTTTTCATCTTTTGCCAGCACCCATGGCTGTGTTTCATCTATATATTTATTGCTTCGTGAAATCAGTACCCAAACTTCGCTTAATACCATGCTGAACTGCATTTTTTCCATGTGCTTCTCATAGGTTTCGACCGTTTCTTTCGCAACACGCTGAAGCGTCGCGTCAAACTCCGTCTTTTCACCGGCAATTTGCGGCACTTCCCCATCAAAGTATTTATTGATCATGGAAACTGTGCGGTTCAATAAATTCCCGAGGTCGTTGGCTAAATCGTAATTTGTCCGTTCGATAAACGCTTCCGGAGAAAATACGCCGTCAGAACCGAAAGGCAGCTCCCGCAGCAGGAAGTAACGCGTGGCATCCAAGCCATAGCGTTCGACCAGCATTTCCGGATAAACGACATTGCCTTTCGACTTCGACATTTTGCCGTCTTTCATCATGATAAAGCCATGTGCGAAAACTTTTTTCGGCAATGGCAAATCAAGCGCCATCAGGAAAATCGGCCAGTAAATCGTGTGGAAGCGGACGATATCCTTACCAACCACGTGAACATCCGCCGGCCAGTATTTATTGAACAACGAATCGTCGTCAGAACCGTAGCCCAGCGACGTAATATAATTCGACAAAGCATCCACCCACACATAAATAACGTGTTTCGGATCTCCAGGAACCGGAATCCCCCAGTCAAACGATGTACGGGAAACGGAAAGATCCTCGAGACCCGGTTTGATGAAGTTATTGACCATTTCATTTTTACGGGATTCAGGCTCGATGAATTCGACATTGTTCTCATAATAATCCAGGAGGCGAGCTGCATATTTCTTCATATTGAAGAAATACGATTCTTCCTTCACTTTATGGACCGGGCGGCCGCAATCCGGGCAATTGCCGTTGTCCAGCTGGCTTTCTGTATAGAAAGACTCGCAAGGCGTGCAGTACCAGCCTTCATAATGCCCTTTATAGATGTCACCGTTGTCCAGAAACTTCTGGAAAATCTTTTCCACGCCTTCTTTGTGGCGGGCTTCAGTGGTCTGGATAAAATCATCATAAGTGATGTCCATCGTTTTCCAGACACTTTTCGCAGCTTCCGCCATGCCATTTACATATTCCTGCGGGGCAAGGCCGGCTTCCTGCGCTTTTTCCTCTATTTTCTGGCCATGTTCATCCATGCCCGTCAAAAAGCGGACATCAAAGCCGCGAAGGCGTTTATAGCGCGCCATCGCATCAGATGCGACCGTTGTATAAGCGGTTCCGATATGGAATTTTCCGCTTGGATAATAAATCGGAGTCGTTAAATAAAAAGTATCTTTGTTTGCAGTCACGAAAAATTCCTCCAGTTTGTTTGTATAAGGTTTATTTTAACGAAGTCCGCAATTTTGTACAATCTTTCAATCTTAGGCGTTCCAAGGTATTTTTTGTAAAAATATTATATCTAAATTTCTGTTTAATTTTACCAATTGTCGAATCGTTGCCATTTAAAGCGGTTCTTTTTAAAGAATTTAATAATATATGTCATAAATTATGGTATTTCGTTATAAATTCGATAGTTTTTTGTTGACCTGGAAGAAAGGAGTTGGTATGATTTATGACAGGAAGTGGTAATTGTCGAATTTTGGCGAAAACATCTAAAAAATTCAAGGGGGACGAATATTATGAAATCAACAGGTATCGTACGTAAAGTTGACGAATTGGGCCGTGTAGTTATTCCAATCGAATTGCGCCGCACATTGGGGATCGCAGAGAAAGACGCTTTGGAGATCTATGTCGATGATGACAAAATCATCTTGAAAAAATACATGCCGAACATGACTTGCGCTGTAACAGGTGAAGTATCGGACGACAACATGAAACTTGTCGGCGGCAAATTGGTCTTGAGTTCTGAAGGCGCAGAAATGCTGATGAAAGAAATTCAAGGCAACTTGAAAAAATAAGTTTTTTAAAACCGGAGCGCTTCATGCGCTCCGGTTTTTTTAAGTATGAAACGCCTGATAAACATCTCGTTTCGACAATTTCCGGTCTGTCGAGACCTTTTTTATCGCCTCTTTTGAGGAAAGCTGTTCCCGCTCCATCACTTCTTCGACGTGTTCTTCTATTGATAAATCTTCCCACCAGACCGACGTTTCGACAAGATCCGGTTCTGCATTCCCTTCGATGATCAGGCAGAATTCACCGCGTATTTCATTGGCGTCCGCCCATTCCACCGCTTGTTCCACCGTCCCTCTCAGGAACTCTTCGAATTTCTTGGTCACTTCCCGCGCCAGGACAATCCGTCGGTCATTGCCGAAATTCTTCTGGATACTTTTCAGGCTTTCCTTTAACCGGTGAGGCGCTTCATAAAAAATAAGCGTCTCGCGGTTTTGGCTCAATAGCTCAAGTTCAGCCTGCCGCTCTTTTTTATTGCGTGACAGAAAGCCGTAGAACTGGAACGGCTGAGGTGCAATGCCGGAAGCGATAAGCGCACTGAGCGCTGCATTGGCCCCGGGAATCGGCACGACCGGAAAGCCTTCCGCTATCGCCCGTTTTACGATATCCTCACCAGGATCGGAAATACACGGCATACCCGCGTCGCTGACAAGTGCCACTGATTTTCCTTCTTCCAGGTAAGCCAGAATTTTATGACCGCCGCTTTCCTGGTTATGTTCATGATAACTGACCAGCTTCGTTTGAATATCAAAGTAATTGCAGAGTTTTTTTGTATTTCTCGTATCTTCCGCTGCAATGATATCGACTTCTTTTAAAATGCGCAGCGCACGGACCGTCATGTCTTCGAGATTGCCGATCGGCGTCGCAACAAGATATAAAGTTGCTGTTGTTTCCTGAAAACTTTTCTGGGATTTCATCAGACCTGCTCCTTCCCTTCAGCAATATAACGGATTTTTTTCGCTTTCGTTAATTGCTTGAAGGCATATTCCGCCTTCATCGCTTCCGGCTTTGTTTCAAATTCTTCGAAATGAATCACTTTCACCGGCCCTCTCGCCCGTGTGTATTTCGCGCCTTTGCCGGCATTATGTGTTTCCAGCCGTTTCTGCAAATCATTGGTATAGCCCGCGTAATAGGAATTGTCGGCACATTCAAGCACATAGAAATAATGGCTATTTGTCTCCATAAAGCATTTCCCGCACTTCTTCCGTATATTCCCCGTCGTCTCCGTAGACAATCAGCGGCGGCAAGATTTTCAGATCGGGCTTGCCGTCTTTTATTCCTTCAATTAATAAGGTGTTCGCTTCTTTCCCGGCTTTCGGGTAGACCAGCCTGACACGTTTCGGCTCCAGCCGGTTGACGCGCATTGCCGTGATCAAGTCAATCAGCCGGCCAGCACGGTGCACAAATGCCGCTTTGCCGCCCTGCTTCAATAACTGGCTGGCAGAGCGCACAGCCTCGTCCAGCGTCAAATAGAGCTCGTGTCGTGCAATCGCCATGTGTTCACTGATATTTTTATCGCTCATATTATCCGCCGGAAAATATGGCGGGTTGCATGTTACGACGTCATATTTTTCAAAACCGAGCGTTTCCGGGATCGTTTTGACATCGCCCTGCAGAATGCTAATCTGCGGCTCCAACCCGTTATACGCCACACTGCGCTGCGCCATATGCACAAGCCGCTCCTGCAGCTCGACACCGATGATCTGGGATTCCGTCCGAGCGCTTAAAAAAAGCGGAATCGCCCCGTTCCCTGTACATAGATCCACTATCTTCCCGCGTTTCAACGGCAAGTAAGCAAACCGGGCCAATAAAACCGCATCCAGTGAAAACGAAAATACGGACGGGCTTTGAATGATCCGTAATTCCTCCGCCAATAAATAATCCAGCCGTTCGTCATCCAACAGCATATTTTCAACTCCTCCACAAAACAAAAAGCTGCCGCCACGCAAGGTGACGGAAGCTTTTGTTGATTTTGCCATCAATTCTGCTTGTTTAAAAATGAAAGGCAGAACAAGCAATCATCACCTTTTCGGGAACTGCCAAAATGTACATGGCAGACATGATAGCCTTCGTGATAAAGCCGGGCCAGATTATCATAGCCCTCGCCGATATCCATGACCGCTCTTTCGAGTTTTACAGGATCCACAGCCGCAGCAGCTTCCGGAACCGCTTCATGAAGTTCATCCAGGCGCGCACGCAAATGATGATTTTCAAGCTGCAGCGCATGATGTTCTTCCATCGTATGCGCCACCACTGCTTTCAATTCGCGAAATTGCTGCTGCATCGATTCAAGCTGCTGCTCAAAATCCATGACCGTGTCCAAAAAATTCTTATCTTTCACACCAACCACCTCACGCTCTCGTTCCTTGGTCCATTATCTCACTTAATGCATATTCAAGTGTCTGTTCCTGCTCAGAAAGGCGGATTTTCAATACGCGTTCCAGAATATTCATACTGACAACACGACCTTCGCCGTCCGGAGTCGCAACACGTGTGCCAACATCCGGCATTTCTTTCTTCGCCTGCTCATACTCATCGTTCTCATACTTAAGGCAGCACATCAAGCGCCCGCAAAGACCTGAAATCTTCGATGGATTCAACGACAGATTCTGATCTTTGGCCATTTTAATCGAAACCGGTTCAAAATCGCCCAGGAATGTTGAACAGCAAAGCATACGTCCACAAGGTCCGATGCCCCCGAGCATTTTCGCTTCATCCCTTACACCGATTTGGCGAAGTTCGATACGTGTCCGGAATATTGACGCCAGATCCTTAACAAGGTTCCGGAAATCGACGCGGCCTTCCGCCGTGAAATAAAAAATCACTTTATTGCGGTCAAAAGTATATTCGACATCAACCAGCTTCATATCGAGCCGGTGTTCTTCGATTTTTCCTGTACCCATCTCAAATGCACGCTGCGCTTCCCGGCGGTTATCTTCCACCTGCTCACGATCACGTTCACTTGCTACACGCACAACTTGTTTCAGCGGCAATACGACATCGTTTTCGCCGACCGTCTTGACCGGTACGACCACTTTCCCGTATTCCACTCCGCGAGCTGTTTCAACGATTACATAATCGTCTTTTTCGATCGTAAATTCACCTGGATCGAAATAATATATTTTACCCGCTTTTTTAAAGCGGACACCTATGACATTATACAATTTTTACCCCTCCCGCAGATTCAGCATTAATTGCTCCATCAGCAGCGTTCGGTTCATATTGCGAGGCAATTGCTGTTTGGCCTGTAAAATAGCCTGCAGCTGTTTTGACAACACAGTAAAAGAACGCTGAAGAGCCATCTGCTTCCAAGTTTCTTCCATGTCTGGATACGTTCTTGCTGTCTCGAGTCCTGCCTTTACCGAAGCAATGTCCCGATATGCAAATAATAACATGTCCAGGCCTCTTTCGGTATCTTCTTTTTCCTTAAACAACGGAAGCCAATCCGACTGAAGCATTAAAAGTGCCTCGTGTACATTGTTGCTGACCACTTCGACCAGCTTCAAAACTGTTTTTCTTGCCTGTGGAAATTGTTCATCCGTACTCAAAGCCAGTGCTTCTTCTTCGCTTTGCGTCAGCATGCTTACCGTTGCGGCCATAGAAGCTGTCATGCCACCCGCAATCAGCTTTTCCATTAACACTGGGCGTGACAGCGGCTGAAACGATACAAGCTGGCAGCGGGAACGGATTGTGCTCATAATCGCATTCAGACGTTCTGTCTGAAGAATGGCCGTCACATTGAATTCCGGCTCCTCCAGAAATTTTAGCAACGCATTAGCGGAAGCATTATTCATCCGATCCGCTTCCTGAATCACATATATCTTACGCCCCGTATTCAATCCTGTTTTATTCATTGAATAAATCAATTCACGGATCTGGTCAATCTTGATGTTTTGACCATCCGGTTCTATAAAGACGATATTCGGATGATTTCCGGAATTATATAAATGGCAGCTTCTGCATGTTCCACATGGAACATTTTGCTGCGGATTTTCGCAAAGCAACAGCTTCACAAAAAAATGCGTTACTTCTTTTATTCCCGAACCAGCAGGCCCTTCAAAAAGGAAGGCATGTGCCAGCCGGTCTTTTTCAAAAGCCCCTTGCAGCCTCTTCATCACAATCGGCTGCATCTGTTTGAATTCTTCGGTTGTCATCTGCACAATTTCACCTTCCGCCTTTTTAAAAAAATCCCGTGTTCCAAGGGAGCACGGGTGTCATGTATTTTATGATCTGCGTCACTTAAAAATGGTGGAATTGCTCAATCGGCAACACAAATATCGTGGCACCGCCAACTTCCACTTCCACAGGATATGGTATATACGAATCCGCATTTCCGCCCATAGGTGAAACAGGTGCTACCATCTGTTCGCGCGAACGGCAATTTTCCCGGATTAAATCCATTAATTTAGGAACGAGGCTATCGTCAACCCCGATTAAAAAAGTCGTGTTCCCTGAGCGCAAAAACCCTCCTGTACTGGCAAGCTTGGTAGCCCGGAAATCATTTTTTGTCAAAGCATTGGATAATCGGTTACTGTCTTGGTCCTGTACAACTGCAACGACGAGTTTCATCAGCACTCACTCCTTTTTATTGGTCTTTCTTCTATATAATTATAACACGAACAATTAATTACGCTGTATAACTTTCCATGCCTTTTATAATCGCTGCCAGCGCATCCGCCACAACTTCTTCCGGCTCTTTGACAGCATCGATTCTGACAATGCGGTCGGGATAACGGCGTGAAACTTCCTGATAGCCCTCATACACCTTTTGGTGGAACGGCAATTTCTCCATATCCAAGCGGTTCTGTTCTCTTCCGCTGTTTGCCGCAATCCTTTGCAGCCCGATTTCCGGCGACACATCAAATAATAAGGTCAAATCCGGCCAAGTGTCCTGTATCGCAAATTCATTGATGGAAAGAACTTCGTCGATGCCAAGTCCGCGGGCATGCCCCTGGTAAGCCAGTGAACTGTCGATAAAGCGGTCGCACAGCACCACTTTCCCCTGGTGCAGTGCTGGCAGCACTTTCTCCACCAGATGCTGGCGCCGGGCAGCTGCATAAAGAAGCGCTTCTGTACGGCCGTCCATTGCCGTATGGTTTTTATTCAAAATCACCTCTCGGATCTTCTCAGCAATCTCAATGCCTCCCGGTTCCCGCGTCAAAACGGCTTCGATGCCCAGTGGTTGCAGCTGTGTCATCAATTGCTCGATAGCGGTCGTCTTGCCCGCCCCTTCAGGCCCTTCAATGGTAATAAAATATCCTGGTTTGTTCATTATTCGTTGCCTCCATGCTGTATGACCAAAAGTTGCTTTTCAGCCAGTTTATGTTCACCTTGAATCACCGCACCTGCTGCCAAATGATCCATTAACTGCTCTAATTTTGCTTGAGTCCATATCTCTCCAGGCAACGCTAACGGGACTCCCGGCGGATAGGGAGTGACCATCGCTGCCGAATGCCGGCCCATCGCTTTTGTATAGGAAATCCATTCCGAATCAGCCAAGTCAATCGCCTCATAGGAGATTTCCGGTTCACTGATTGCGATTGGCTCCTGACGTGTTATCAGCAGCTTCTTATCCCTCTGCTCTTTTCGCAGCTGTTGGACTGCTTCCCTGATTCGGCTTCCGATTTCCGCAAATGGATAAGTATGGCTCTGTTTTAATAATGGCGATACCATCACCACTTGAAGCGAGTCGGCCATTTCAGCGTAAACATTCATTTCTTCCAGTTTTTCCTGAAGTCTGAAACCGTTGTACCCTTCCACTCTCAACATGATTTTGAGCGGATCGTCCGCTTCAACCACTTCAAGATCAGAAATCGTTCTCAGGCTGCCAATAAACAGTTTACGTTTCTCTTGGAAATATTGTTTATCCGGTCCGGAATATGTTTGAATAAAAGCTCTTGCATCATCCAGCGAAGCCATAATCAAATAAGACGGACTGCTTGATTGGAACATACGCAGATACTTGCTTACCCTATCCGCGTTCACCCGGCTTCCTTTTATATGAAGAAAAGAACCCATCGTCATAGCAGGCAATGTCTTATGTGCAGATTGCACAACTGCATCTGCACCATAAGAGAGAGCAGATCGGGGGAACGGCGGACCCGCAAGCAGATGGGCACCGTGAGCTTCGTCAACCAGCACCGGAATATCAAATTGGTGACTGTACTTTATCATTTCTTCTATTTCTACCCCTGCCATGCCGTAATAATTAGGGTAAGTTAAAATTAAAGCTTTGGCTTCCGGATACAGCTGAATGGCATCTTTCAACGTTTTTAACGAAACACTTTCCGCACTTAGTGACGCTTCGCCCCATTCCGGAGCCAGATAGACTGGTTGCAATTTAGCCAGTTCCAGCGCATGAAAAATGGATTTATGAGAGTTTCGCTGAACCAGTACGCGGTCCCCTTCTTTGCAGACTGCATGAATCATCGCCAAGTTGCCGCTGGTTGATCCGTTTACCAAAAAGAAACTTTTATCAGCTTCATAAGCCTCGGCCAATAATTGCTGAGCTTCTCTAATAGCCCCTTCCGGATAATGCAGATCGTCCAATCCGCTCAATTCAGTTTGATCGTATTGCAAAGCAGAGCGTATCTCGTTCGGCAAGCCCGATAATTCCCCATGCTTATGTCCGGGAACGTGAAAAGAAACCGGCCGCTGTTGCTGAAAATTCTTTAACGCTTCCACTAAAGGGCGTCGCTGCGTCATATAGTCCATCCTCACATCTTCCTTGTTCCTTCCATTATAACGAACTTTGGCACCAAATGGGCAAAGTCGATTCATAGAAAGCACCTTTCCAGTAATTTTCTTGCCTGTTCTTTTTATTAGCAGGTTCCTTGTTATTAACAATAAAATCGTTATTTCTGACAAAATTTATGACAAAAAAGGCCGCTACCGCTTACGCGGTAACGACCTTCTTCTGTATGCCCAGCGGCGTCCTACTCTCACAGGGGGAGACCCCCAACTACCATCGGCGCAAAAGAGCTTAACTGCCGTGTTCGGGATGGGAACGGGTGTGGCCTCTTTGCCATCGTCACTGGACTGTATTTGAGTGCTTGCGCCCTCAAAACTGGATAAACGACGGTGAAACATTTTTGATGCAAAGCAATTCATAAAAGTATTGGTTAAGTCCTCGATCGATTAGTATTCGTCAGCTGCACGTGTCGCCACGCTTCCACCTCGAACCTATCTACCTC
>NZ_QLZR01000013.1 GCF_003289955.1 Planococcus halotolerans
ATCGCAAAAGCCGTTCTCGCGCCCAGGCGCTCGTGACGTCTTTCGTTGACGTTTTGCTGTTCAGTTTTCAAGGTTCATGTTTGCTGTCGTTCTTGACGACTTCTACAATACTAAAGCATATCGGCAATACTGTCAACAGATTTTCCAAATAAAATTATATTTAAAAAGTAATTCATCTTCCTTCTATATAAGCAGTAAAAAAGAAAAGTGAAAACCGAGGAATAAAACCCTCTGTCCTCACTTGATTTTCACTTCACGCAGCCTTGCTTCCTTTAACAGAAACAAATGCTTACTCTCGGCAATTTTTCGTTTAGCAATTATATACAAATCATAATCGTCAGACATTTCTTCCATTTCTTTGGCCACTTGCAGCTCTTGCTTGGCGGCGAAGAAATGGGAGATCAACTGCTCGTCAAACTCTTTTTTTAACTTACCTTTTCTTGAAAACAGCATTCGTCGATCTCCTCTATTATAACTCGCGCCGGCCCTCGAGCGCTTTCGATAAGGTTACTTCATCCGCATACTCAAGGTCTCCGCCAACTGGCAGTCCATGTGCAATCCGGGTTGTTTTGATTCCTGAAGGTCTGACCAACCGAGAAATATACATCGCTGTCGCTTCGCCTTCAATGGTCGGGTTTGTTGCCAGAATCAACTCGTCAACTTGCTCATCCTGTAAACGCTTCAGCAAGGACGGCACATTGATGTCTTCGGGTCCAATCCCTTCCATAGGAGAGATTGCTCCTTGCAGCACGTGGTATAAACCGGTGTAGTCACGCATTTTCTCCATGGCGATTACATCTTTCGGATCTTGCACTACACAAATCGTCGTGCGATCACGCTTTTGGTCCTGGCAAATATGGCAGGGATCTACGTCCGTGATATGGCCGCACACCGAGCAAAAACTAAGGTTCCGTTTTGCATCGACAAGGGCCTTCGCAAAATCAAGCACTGTATCTTCTTTCATTCCAAGCACAAAAAATGCCAGACGGGCCGCTGTTTTCGGCCCAATCCCTGGCAATTTCATAAAACTCTCCATTAATTTTGATATAGGTTCCGGATAATGCATAATTATTGCCTCCTACTACATTCCTGGAATATTCAAGCCCTTCGTGAATTTCCCCATTGTGGAATTCGCGTGATCGTCCGCTTTCTTGAACGCTTCGTTTGTTGCAACAACCAATAGGTCCTGCAGCATTTCAACATCTTCCGGGTCTACTACTGACGGATCCAAAACAATATCCAAAACTTCTTTATGTCCTGAAACAGTGACTTTGACCATGCCGCCGCCAGCTGCTCCATCAAATTTCATTGTGCCAAGCTCTTCCTGAGCCTCAGCCATTTGTTTTTGCATTTTCTGCATTTGTTTCATCATGCCTTGCATATTTCCTCCACCGCGCATAATTTATTCCTCCTAATATGTTTGTTTGTCAGTCTTCATGAACTTCGACGAAATCTTTTCCAAAAAGCCGTTCCGCTTCGGCGATGAACGGATCTTCTTCCGCTGCAGCACCTTCCTGGGAAAACGGATTTTCTTCTTCAGTGTCCGTCTCTTTTTCTTCATTGCCTGCTTTTAATCCGCTGCTTTTAATGAAATCTTCACGGATTTTCAGCCAACTTGCGTCAGGAACGTAAACCGGCGTATACGCTTTTCCTGTATACTGCTCCAGCAACTGGCTGAATGCCGTTGCGAAAGTCTGGTTTTCCGATGCCATCTGGCAATGAATATCATACTTGAATTTTAACACAAATGCATCACTTGATGCCGCTACGGGCTCTGCTTCATTCAATAAAGCGGAGTGCGATTTCTGAAGCTGCCCCATTACCGTAGCCCAATTCGTCTTGATGGCCTGAATATCCGGTTTTGTGGCGTTTTTCAGCACGTCCTGTATACGGCCTGTCGGGATTTTAAAGCCGCTTTGCACACGCTGCCGTTTTTTCTGTTCAGCAGGAGCTGGCGCCGCTGATCCGCCGCCGCCATTTTTCAGCTGCTGCTGCAATTCGCGGACAAGCTGTTCAAGCGTCGACACTTTCGCTTCGAGTTCAGGAGAAGCGGCTCCCGATGTCGTTGCCAGTACCGGTGTTTCCGCCTGCACCATTTTCAGCAACGCTGTTTCCATATAGATCTTGGTGTGATTGGAGAACCGCATTTCCTGCTGGGTCTTGGTCATGATGTCGATCCAAAGATAAAGCGTCGCCGGTTCAAATCGTTTTGCCAATTCCTCAAAACGGGGTTCATGGCTGGCAAGTTCCAGCATATCGTGCAGATCCGGCGCTGTCTGGATGAGAAGCAAATCACGGAAGAACGTGATGAAGTCTTCTACGAGCCGTACCGGATCTTTGCCGTCGCGCACCAATTGCTCCAATAAAGTCAAAGCCTGGCCAATGTCTTTTGCCAATAACGCATCAGCGATTGAATAAAACATATCCTGGCTGATTGATCCCGTCACCAGCAACGCATCTTCGATGGTCATTTCGTCTCCGCTGAATGACACAACCTGGTCAAGGAGACTGAGGGCGTCCCGCATTCCGCCTGCTGCTGCCTGCGCAATGATTTTCAGCACTTGTTCATTGTATGGAATGTTTGCATCGTTAAGAACTTCCACCATACGAAGGACGATATCCGCTTGTGTATGCGATTTAAAGTCAAAACGCTGACACCGGGAAATGATCGTCAACGGCAATTTATGGGGTTCGGTGGTCGCCAGGATGAAGACGACGTGTTCCGGCGGTTCTTCCAACGTCTTCAAGAGTGCATTGAACGCACTGTTCGATAACATATGGACTTCATCGATGATGTAAATCTTAAACCGCGAATTCGCAGGTGAAAAACGGACCTTTTCAATGATTTCACGCATTTCCTCAACCCGTGAATTGGAGGCCGCATCAAATTCGATGACATCGGTATTGGATCCTTCCATAATGCTCAAACAGGAAGAACATTCATTGCAAGGTTCGGAAACCGGTGCCCTTTCACAGTTCAGCGCTTTGGCAAAAATCTTCGCCGCACTTGTCTTCCCTGTACCCCGGGGACCGGAAAACAGATAAGCGTGTGTCGTCTTATTGTAAAGGAGAGCATTTTGAAGGGTTTGTTTGACATGCACCTGACCGGTCATTTCAGAAAAGGACTGGGGTCTGTATACACGGTAAAAAGCTTGATACGCCAACGGTTTTCTCTCCTTTTAGAAAATATGTTTTTCGTCCTTCCATTATACCATAAACCCGCCTTTTCTCTTAAGGTTTTCGGGCGGCTTTCACTTGCAAAAAAATGAAAAAAGAAACAAAAAACCTGCCCGCATAAAGCGGACAGGTTCATATTATAAATTTAATGCCGTGCACCTTTCTTCGACTGCTGCACATAAGCGTTACCCATGTCGCTGGCTCGATCTAGGCGATCCCGCGGCACATGAGAAGTTCCACTTAATGCTGCTTCCTTCCGGACCTGACATGGTTCATGGGTTCCCATTGCGCAGGACCCAGATGTCAACACTACGTGCATGAGGCAGACCTTACATGCAAACAGCCTCGGAAAGGAATTCAGTCCTGCTAAAGCGGATTGCAGGTTACAGGACACCGCTATCTTCCCACCTAGCACGGCATTTACTAGTATACGAATTTTCCACGAAAAAATCAATCCGTAAGGCTGTATCCGTTGAAATTGTTTTAAGAAAAGGCAGTAAACCAGCTCTTTTTGACTAAAATAAAGAAACCAGAAAAAAATCACACGAAAGTGTTGACAGTATTTATTGATCCATGTTAAATTAATTCTTGTCTGATACGGAGGAATACCCAAGTTTGGCTGAAGGGATCGGTCTTGAAAACCGACAGGGGAGTCAAATCCCGCGGGGGTTCGAATCCCTCTTCCTCCTCCATTTTTTGAATTTACGCGCATATAAATTCGAGATTGGATTCGTTACGAAAGTAGCGAATTTTTTTAACCCATATGTGACTGAAAATTTCGATTCGATTAAATATTACTTTTATGAGGCTTTCCTGACGGAGAGCCTCTTTTATATTTCCCGGGAAATATAGAAAAGCGACAGCGCCCGTTAAGCTCTGACAGGCATAAGGCGGACCAGCGTAGTGGCGCTCTATGCCACGCAGCTGGTTTGACTTATGACCAGAAGAGCTGGACCGTTGGAGTCTGGACACCAGAAAAGCGACCGCACCCGGACAATAAAAAACAGTGAGCGATTATACAATCCGCCCACTGTTTTTATTTTATTTGCGCAGCACTAAAGCCTGCTGCATGAAGTTGCCGATGCGTTCAACAATCTGCTCCGAACATTCAGGGTCGTTCAACAAATCGTAATCGTTGATGTTCAGGCGTAGTACCGGACAACCGTTGAATGTGTTGATCCAGTTTTCATAGCGCTGATGCATTTCAATCCAATAGTCGATTGGTGTCTGCTGTTCCATCTGGCGGCCGCGTTCCTGGATGCGCCCGATGATATCATCAATCGAACCTTCGAGGTAAATCAATAAATCCGGGTGCGGGAAATAAGGCGTCATCACCATGGCTTCAAAGAGATTGGTGTAAGTCTCGTAATCCACGTTGTTCATTGTGCCTTTTTCCCAATGCATCTTAGCGAAAATGCCGGTATCTTCGTAGATTGAACGGTCCTGGATAAAGCCGCCGCCATATTCGAACATGCGCTTTTGCTCCTTAAAGCGTTCAGCCAGGAAATAAATCTGCAAATGGAAGCTCCATTTTTCAAAATCATCATAGAATAGATCCAGGTAAGGGTTCGAATCCACTTTCTCGAAAGAAGTGCGGAATTGAAGCGCGTCTGCCAAAGCCTTTGTCATTGTCGATTTGCCGACGCCGACTGTTCCTGCAATCGTGATGACCGCATTTGCCGGAATACCATATTTTTCACGTAAATTCATATCGTTAAACTCCTTTGTTGTAGCGTCTCATCTACTTTGGATAGGATCAGCTGCAGATCAGCTTCGTTCTGGACAAAATCTATTTCATCTCCGTTAAAGCGGAGCACAGGGATTTCAGGATGCGTGCGTTCAAAATGCTCGATGAACTCATGGTAATCGGCAGCGAGCTGTTCCATATAATCGGCTGTGATCATCGTTTCGAATTCACGGCCGCGGAGTTTGATGCGTTTCATCAGGGTATCAAGGCTGGCGTGCAGGTAAATGACCATATTCGGCTTCGGCATATCCGCTGTCAGGATTTTGTAGATTTCCTCGTATTTTGCATATTCCTCAGGCGGCAAAGTGCGCTTGGCGAAGATGAGGTTTTTAAAGATATGGTAGTCGGCTACGACCGATTCCTGTTTCGAGATGAACTTCTTCTGTATATCGGTCAATTGCTTATAGCGATTGCATAGGAAGAACATTTCCGTCTGGAAGCTCCATTCTTCGATGTCTTCATAGAACTTATTTAAAAACGGATTTTCATCCACGATTTCTTTTAATAATTTGAATTGATTCTGATCAGCAATCGCTTTACTCAACGATGTTTTCCCTACGCCAATCGGCCCTTCTACCGTGATAAATGGCACCGGCATCCGAAGCCCCCCTTTTTCTTTTCATGTACGTTCGTTGACCTTAATTTTACCATAGACATCACTTGAAAAGTAGTGGCAAAAAGCACCCGCCAAATTAATGGATGGGTGCTTTGAATGTTCCGCCGTGAACTTCCTGTGTGCTCATGATGGTCAGGAACGCCTTCGGGTCAATGTCGTGGACGACCTGTTTCAATTTTGTAATCTCGAGCCTCGTGACAACCAGATAGATGACATCCTTCTCATTTTCGTTATAACCGCCCTTGCCATGAAGCTTCGTAACGGTTCTTCCAAGACGGTCATTGATGGCCGATCCCAGTTCCTCAAATTCATCCGAAACGATGATAACCGACTTCGTGTCATTCAATCCTTGGATGACCGCATCAATGGTTTTGGAAGCGATGTAATAAGTCAGAATCGAATACATCGCCTGTTGCCAGCCAAGAACGAATCCGGCCCAGCTGAAGATGAAAATATTGGCGAACATGACGAATTCCCCTACAGAAAAAGGCAATTTTCTACTGAGCAGGATGCCGAGAATCTCCGTGCCGTCGAGCGCCCCTCCGTTTCGAATGACAATCCCGACACCCGCTCCAAGCAATAAACCACCGAATACTGTGGCCAGCAGCGGATCATCGACAAATGGTTCGAGTCTATGCATCGGGATTTCGACAATTGCCAATGCCACAATTGAAAAGATGGAGGAAAGAAAGAAATTCCGTCCGATGTGCTTATAGCCGAAAAACAGGAACGGTAAGTTAATGATGACCAACAAAAGCCCGAAAGGCAGATTGGTCAAGTAATCCAGAATCAATGAAACACCGATAATCCCGCCATCAATGATGGCATTAGGAACTAAAACTAGCTCAATGGAAGCCGCTGCCATCGTTGCACCGATCAGCATGGCTATGTAACGGCCTAACAGATGGGGAATAGTCTCTTTTTTATGTTCTTTTTTATATAATTTTTTTTGCTTTTTTTTCATAAGAGGCTCCCCTTACTATTTGCTTCTTTGTTTATTTTAATCTTCCTTCTGCAATTTGTCGCCCTTTGATTGAAAGACTGACTGCCTCAATTTGAAGAAAGATGCTAAACTGTGCTTAAGGAGAGATGCATGATGAACGGCTTGGAACTGGACCAGCATTATATGAAAATGGCGATAGAAGAAGCGAATAAAGCAGCAGCCAAAGGAGAAGTGCCTATCGGCGCCGTCATCGTCCGCGATGGGGAAGTGATTGCACGGGCACATAACCTGCGGGAAACGACGCAGAATGCCGTCACCCATGCGGAGTTGCTGGCAATACAGCAGGCCTGTGAAGAACTTGGAAGCTGGCGCCTGGAAAACACTATCCTTTACGTAACGTTAGAGCCTTGCCCGATGTGTGCAGGCGCCATTCTGCAATCACGGATTCCGAGAGTTGTCTACGGCGCCCGGGACGTGAAAGCGGGATCGGTCGATTCACTCTACAGGTTATTGAACGACGACCGTTTCAATCATCAATGCGTTGTAAAAGAAAATGTATTGGCTGACGAATGCGGAGGGCTGCTGACACAATTCTTTCGAGGCTTGCGGGAGAAAAAGAAAAAACGGAAGCTCTTATAGAGTTTCCGTTTTTTCTGCTTCCAGAAATTCCATAATCAGCCGGTTCAAAATCACTGGCTGCTCATGATGTACCCAGTGGGTAGCCTGCCCGATCAGTACTAACTCTGCTTCGACGCAGAAATTCAAGCTTTCCTTCGCCAGTTGCTTAGACAGGGATTGATCGCCGACTCCCCACAGAATGCGTACGGGCACATCGATCTTCCTCTTCGGCGTCTGGCGGAAGCTGCCTTTTGGCAATGCCCGGTACCAATTCAACATTCCGGTCATAGCACCAGGCTGTGCCCATGCTTCCCCATACTGCTCAAAGTCTTCCTTAGAAAACGCATTTTTCCGGCTGGTATTTGTCATGGCCTGCTTCATAAAACTGAAATCTTCCGCTGCCATCATCGCTTCCGGCAGCTTGGGCACCTGAAAATACAGCATGTACGAGCTTCTTATCCATTGCAAAGGGTTTCGCATCATCACTTTCGGCATTGCCTGCGGATGTGGGATATTAATAGCAATCATTTTTTCCACCAGCTCAGGCTTGGTTGCAGCCAGCTGCCAGGCAACCGCGCCTCCCCAATCATGTCCGACCACAAACGCTTTTTCTTTCCCGCTCTGCTCAATCAGACCCGCAATATCATCCCGCAAATCATTCAATGTGTAATTTTCTGCTCCCGGCGGTTTGCTGCTCCAATTATAGCCCCGCTGATCTGGTGCCATCACGCGGTAACCCTGCCCCGCCAAAGCATTAATCTGATGCTTCCAGCCATACCAGAACTCCGGAAAGCCGTGCAGCAGAATCACCAGCGGTCCATCTTCCGGACCCGCCATTGCCGTATGCAGCGTTACACCATTCGTTTCAACCGATTGAAAAGAAAGATTCTCCAAATTAAAAACTCCCTTCAATTCTCCTGCTTACCCATACCCTTTCTGCCATCAATGAACCCCTGTCTTTTCCGCATATAAAAAAAGAAAGCTCCATAAGCGCGATGCTTACGGAGCTTTCCGGTTTTATTTGATGAATTCTTTGCCGCCTATGTACGGACGCAATACTTCCGGAATGCGGACAGAGCCGTCTTCCTGTTGGAAGTTCTCGAGCAAAGCCGCAACGGTACGGCCAATCGCCAACCCACTGCCGTTCAATGTATGAACAAATTCCGGCTTGCCGCCTGTCTCACGGCGGAATTTGATATTGGCGCGTCTTGCCTGGAAATCTTCGAAGTTACTGCAAGAAGAAATTTCACGGTACATTTCCTGGCTTGGAATCCACACTTCGATATCGTATTTCTTCGCTGCCGTAAATCCAAGATCCGCTGTACACATTTTCAGCACGCGGTATGGAAGTCCCAATAATTGAAGCACTTTCTCAGCGTGGCCCGTCAATTTCTCCAGCTCATCATAAGATTCTTCCGGCTTCACAAAGCGCACCAGTTCGACTTTATTGAATTGATGCTGACGAATCAATCCGCGTGTGTCGCGCCCGGCAGAACCCGCTTCAGAGCGGAAATTTGCGCTGTAAGAAGCAAATGCCTGCGGCAGCATGGTGCCTGTCAGGATTTCGTCGCGGTAAAAGTTCGTCACCGGCACCTCAGAAGTCGGGATCAGGAAATAATCCTCTTTCTCGATCAGGAAAGCGTCTTCCTCGAATTTCGGCAATTGCCCTGTACCCGTCAAACTTTCACGGTTGACCAGATATGGCGGCAGCATTTCTTCGTAATCATGTTCTTCCTGGTGAAGGTCCATCATGAAATTGATCAAAGCGCGTTCAAGGCGTGCCCCAAGGCCGCGATAGAAAACAAAACGGCTGCCTGTGACTTTCGCTGCGCGTTCAAAATCGACGATGTTCAAGTCTGTTGCAATATCCCAATGAGGTTTCGCTTTGTAGCCGAATTCCGGCTTGTCGCCCCATGTACGGACTTCTTCGTTATCATCTTCAGAATCGCCAAGCGGAACACTGTCGTGCGGAATATTCGGCACGCGCATCATGATATAGTTCAGGCGCTCTTCAACTTCCCGCAATTCATCGTCAATCGTCTTGATTTTGTCGCCCACTTCACGCATTTTCGCGATAGCTTCATCGGCATTTTCTTTATTGCGTTTCATGACTGCGATATTCTGGGAAGCCTCGTTGCGCTCGGCTTTCAATTTCTCTGTCTGCGCAATCAACTCCCGTCGCTTGGCATCAAGCGGCTGGAAATCTTCCAGGACGGAAATATCCTCCCCCCGCTTCGCAAGCTTGCTCTTCACTTCTTCAAAATGTTCCCGTACAAATCGGATATCCAACATGATAAATTCCTCCTCTTGTTTTTGGCGCAAATGGAAAAAAGACAACAAAAATAGCCCACATCCCTGTGAAAGGGACGAGAGCTACCCGCGTTGCCACCCTGATTAACCGGCAAAAAAGACCGATTCTCTACATCACATAACGGCATTAAAACCGGCAATGGCTTATTTCGCCATGCAACTCCGGGGTGGATTCAAACGCGTTTTTCACCGGTTCGCACCAACCACCGGCTCTCTTTGGAAAAACAGACATTTTACTAATTCCCATCAACGTTTCTTCTTTTAAATTAATCATACTTTACTATAATCTCTTCTTTTTGGCAAGAGGCCGCGGCCGCCATCCAACTTTGTCGAAACTCTCCCTTTCCGTTATACTTAAACTGACCTTGTGAATAAATCATAAATTCACATAATAAAGATGCCAGTTGGGAGAGATATGAATGGATATGCTCATGTTCCAATTAAATAAACAAAGCGCCACCCCCATCTACAAGCAACTCTATATCGAAATAAAACAGGCTATCATCGATGGCAAAATCTCTGTAGATACAAAGTTGCCGAGCAAACGGAAATTGGCTGAATTCCTGGATATCAGCCAAACGACCGTGGAACTGGCTTACGGTCAGCTTGTAGCGGAAGGTTTTATTGAATCCCGGCCTCGTAAAGGCTATTATGCCCAAGCAGTCGAGGAACTCGCTTATCTTGATTTACCGCAGGAGGAACCGATAATTCCAGAAAAAATCAATTATCAATTTGATTTTAATCCGGCGCAAATCGATACAGGATCCTTTCCCTTTTCCACATGGCGCAAATTGGCCAAGGAAGTTCTTGATGAATCGAACGGGGAATTCCTGTTATCCGGCCATCCCCAGGGTGATGACATACTGCGGCAGGAAATCGCCCGCTACCTGTTCCAGTCACGGGGAGTCGTCTGCCAGCCAAACCAGATCATCATCGGTTCCGGGACAGAGCAATTGATGCCGTTATTAATCCGGCTGCTCAACAAAAATTTGATTTTCGGCTTTGAAAATCCCGGGTACGCCCTCACCCACAGCATTTTCAGCCACCACGACCGGAAGTCACTGCCGATCAGCATCGATGAAGATGGCATCAATATGGAAGAATTGGAAGCTTCACCGGTAGATGTGGCGTACGTCACCCCTTCCCACCAGTTCCCGACAGGCTCTGTTTTAAGTGCCACAAGACGCGCCCAATTATTGAACTGGGCGACCGCTAAGCCCGAACGTTACATCATTGAAGATGATTATGACAGTGAATTCCGCTATACCAGCCGGCCGATTCCCGCCTTGCAAAGCATGGATTTGAGTGGCAGGGTCATCTATATCAGCACATTTTCAAAATCGCTGATGCCATCCCTCCGGATTGCCTATATGGTATTGCCGAAGACCTTGCTCACTGAATACAATAAAACCTTTCTGCATTATTCGTCTTCCGTGCCACGGCTGGATCAGCAGATAGTGGCCCAATTCATGAAAAAAGGGCATTTTTCGAGACATCTCAACCGGATGCGCAAACTGTATAAAAAGAAACTGGAAAAATTGACAGCTGAATTGGCTTTATTCGCGCCAGCGGTGAAAATTTCTGGAGAGCAAGCGGGGATGCATGTCGTTTTGACCGTACAGACGTCACTTAGTGAGAAACAGCTGATTGAACGTGCAAAAGCAGCTGGCATCCGGGTTTTCGGCCTGCATTCCTATGATGTCGGTAAATCAGAAAGCCCTTCTCCCCGCATCGTCATAGGTTTTGGCGGATTGGCTGAAAAGCAAATAGAAGAAGGCATCCATCAACTCATGGCAAGCTGGGAAATCAGCAAAAGAAAAAGCAGCTCATCCGTATAAGATGAACTGCTTTTTATTAGAATAGACCTTTTACAAAATCAACAGCGCCATTCCACATAGTAGAGAAGAAGCTGCCAACTGCCTGCAGGGAAAGGGAAAACCAGTTGGCGCGCTCAACGCTTTCAGTTGTGATGACTTCAGCGCCGCTCGCTGAACCATCCAAATAGCCGTAATCAGATCCCGATTCCTTAGTCAGGTTAACGGTTCCGACCACTTTGTCTTTTTCAATCGATGCTTCCAGTTTGCCATTATCAAGAAGAGATTCATCAATTACCAATTCAGGAACATAAGCATCTTTCTCGCTTGAACGGACCATCATCGTAATTGGCTCTTTAACAGCAATTTTAACTTCATCTTCTTGACCTTTGGCTACCGGCAAAGCTTGCTGATCTTCAAACTGGTAACCGGCAGGAATGATTTCCTGTCTTGTAAATTGTCCAAAACCGAAATCCATCAATGCGCGGGTTGCATCAAAACGGGCTTTATATGAACCGACGCCTTCACTGTCCACGGCTTTCATTACTACAGTAATCAAACGGACATCCTCGCGTTTCGCTGTGCCAGTGAAAGAATGTCCAGCAAAATCAGTTGTACCTGTTTTTAGTCCATCCATACCTTCATATTCGTATACCAAGCCTGGAAGCATGAAGTTCCAGTTCGGCATTTCTGTTCTGTCATCAGTGCCATCGCGGAAAACCGCTTTGGCAATGCTTGTTGTTTCAAGAACTTCCGGATAATCTGTCATCAACGCTCTCGCTAATTTCGCTACAGAACGTGCAGTCATGACGTTTTCGTCAGTTTCTCCAGTTCCGTCCGGATGCATGCCTTTCAAATCGGCATTATTCAAGCCTGTCGAGTTTACGAATTTTGTATCTTCAAGCCCCAGTTCTTCAGCTTTTTTATTCATCAGGCGAACGAATTCACCTTCGGTTCCGGCAATAGTTTCTGCGATGCCGATGGTTGCAGCGTTAGCTGAATAAATCGCCAAAGCTTCATATAATTCTTTGATGGAATAAGTTCCGTCAGCACGAAGCGGCACGTTGCTGAGTGCTCTGTCTTGGGAAACCTGATATGTAAAATCAGTTACACTGTACTGCTGATCCCAAGTTATACGCCCATCTTCGATTGCTTCAAAAAGAAGGTATTCTGTCATCATTTTCGTCATACTTGCGACACCAAGAGGCGTGTCAGCATTTTGTTCAAATAGGATTTTTCCACTTTCAGCATCCACCAAAATAGCGGCGTCTGCCATTATATTCAATGATTCGTTCGCGCTTGCCTGTTGCGGAACGATGATAGAAGTCATAAACATAGCTAATACAGTAAGCAACATTGTCATCTTAAAAACGTTCTTCAAATCTCTCTATACCTCCATTAATCTGTTTCCCCATGCTATTCTATCATATTATTAATGTCCTGAAATAAAAATATGCAAAAAGCACTCTTTACCACCGGATAATGATGGAAAAGAGTGCTAAAAGGTTCAACTTTTATTATATTGAGTAGTTTGGTGACTCTTTTGTAATTTGAACATCATGCGGATGGCTTTCGCGCAATCCAGCACCGGTCATACGGATGAATTGGGCTTCATTGCGCAATGTCTCCAAATCTTTCGTTCCGCAATATCCCATTCCTGCACGGATTCCGCCAAGCAATTGATGGATGGTGTCAGTAAGTGGCCCTTTATAAGGCAATCTTCCTTCGATTCCTTCTGGTACCAGCTTTTTCGCCTCATCCTGGAAATAACGGTCTTTCGATCCTTTTTCCATAGAAGCGATTGACCCCATTCCCCGGTACGTTTTAAAACGGCGGCCTTGGAAGATTTCAGTTTCTCCAGGGCTTTCCGTCGTTCCGGCAAGAAGGCTGCCGAGCATTACAACATGTCCGCCAGCTGCAAGAGCTTTGATAATATCACCGGAATATTTAATGCCGCCATCGGCAATAATCGCTTTTCCGTGTTTCCGAGCCTCTGTTGCGCAATCATAAACTGCTGTAATCTGAGGGACACCCACACCGGCTACGACGCGTGTTGTACAGATTGATCCTGGGCCGATACCAACTTTAACCACGTCTGCTCCAGCTTCAATCAAGGCTTTTGTTCCTTCTGCTGTTGCAACGTTTCCAGCTATGATTGTCAGGTCAGGGAATTGGGAGCGGATTTCGCTGACCATTTCCAAAACGCCTTTTGAATGGCCGTGTGCAGTATCCAAAACCACAACATCCACTTGCGCTTTTACAAGCTGCTCAACTCGTCTTAGCGTATCGGAAGTAACACCCACTGCGGCGCCAGCAAGAAGGCGGCCATGGGAATCTTTTGCTGCAATCGGAAATTCAATGACTTTCTCGATGTCCTTAATTGTGATTAAGCCTTTTAGCATTCCTACATCATCAACAATCGGTAATTTTTCAATTTTGTATTGCTGAAGAATTTTTTCTGCATCTTCCAATGTAGTGCCGACTGGAGCTGTAACCAGTTTCTCTTTCGTCATGACATCATTGATTTTCAATGAATAATCCTGAATAAAGCGGAGATCGCGGTTTGTAATGATGCCAACCAACTTCAATTCTTCTTCGTTATTTACAATCGGCACACCTGAAATACGATATTTTCCCATCAAATGCTCTGCATCATACACTTGGTGCTCTGGAGTCAAAAAGAAAGGATCTGTAATAACGCCATTTTCCGAACGTTTAACTGTAGTTACCTGTTCTGCTTGCTCTTCAATGCTCATGTTTTTATGAATAACACCGAGGCCGCCTTGGCGCGCCATGGAGATCGCCATTTTTGCTTCAGTCACAGTATCCATCCCAGCACTGATAATAGGGATGTTCAATTTCAGTTCTGGAGTTAACTCCACTGATAAATCTATATCTTTCGGCAATACTTCCGAATGTCCTGGAACAAGCAATACATCGTCAAAAGTCAGACCCTCTTTTACAAATTTCGATTCCCACATTATCGACACGCCTCCCGCTTCCTATTAAATATTATTGTAAGGTTATCAGTGGGCATGAAGGGTGTCAAGAATTCAAAAATAGAAAAAGTATTCCGACTAATCTTATAGAATAGTCTTCAGATCTTCTTCGATTTCCAGTGGCGAAGATTGAGGGGAATATCTTTTAATGACATGCCCTTCTTTATCTATTAAAAACTTCGCAAAGTTCCATGCAATTTCTTCAGCCTCTATATCCTCATGCTTTGAAGTCAGATAAGTAAATAGGGGATCTGCGTTTGCTCCTTTAACATCTGTTTTTGCAAACATAGGAAACGTTACTCCATAATTCATCTGGCAGAATTCCATCGTTTCTTCCTGATTTTCAAATTCCTGATTATTGAATTGAGAACTTGGAAAGCCAAGGATTTGAAAATCTTTACTGGAATACTTTTCATAGAGTTTTTGAAGGTCTTCAAATTGAGGTGTCAATCCACATTTGCTTGCTGTATTGACTATTACCAGCGCATTTCCTTTAAACTTTTCGAGTGATTCCATTTCTCCCTGTAAATTTTTTACTTTGTAATCATAAACTGAAACCATTTTATCAACCTCCTGAGTTAATTTAAGATTATATAACTACTGATGGAGAAACAAGCAATAAACTATCTATCTGAATTAATTACCAAACCACTTCTATAAATTTCTTAATTTAATGAACAACAAAAAAGGCCGCTACCGCTTGCGCGGTAACGACCTTCTTCTGTGTGCCCAGCGGCGTCCTACTCTCACAGGGGGAGACCCCCAACTACCATCGGCGCAAAAGAGCTTAACTGCCGTGTTCGGGATGGGAACGGGTGTGGCCTCTTTGCCATCGTCACTGGACTATGTGGTTATTTCTGAAAGACAAGTTTTATTATATCAACTCTGGCGAGTTTTACAAGCCCTTTTTTAGCAGCTTCTCGCTTTTTTATTCTTTCAAAACTGGATAAACGACGGTGAAACATTTTTGATGCAAAGCAATTCATAAAAGTATTGGTTAAGTCCTCGATCGATTAGTATTCGTCAGCTGCACGTGTCGCCACGCTTCCACCTCGAACCTATCTACCTC
>NZ_QLZR01000014.1 GCF_003289955.1 Planococcus halotolerans
TGCATTCACTGGCCTGATTCTCCGCAACTCGTGGCTCAAAACTCCACACAAGTGGCTTTTTCATTCCGCAATACTCAGAAAAAAGCCCGGAACCGTTAGTTTCCAACGATTTCGGGCTTTTTTCTTTTTCATTAAGATGTCTATAATCAGACTGTACGTCCCAGGAGCGATTCGAACGCCCGACCGACTAAGAATCCTAAATGCAAATATCATTGCTGACACTTACATATCAATAGGTTTCCCTCAAATCGAGAGTAGAACATTCCACGAACTATGACCGAAACTATCTTCTGACACTTTTTATATAGAAGGAAAATTTTCTGTCAACGTCAATACGGTGCTACACCAGATGTTTTGTTGAATAGTACACCGATCAATCCATCTTGTGACAAGTCCTGTAGCATAACCTTAGCAGTCATACCTAGTATTGAAAGCTCATTATTGACTGCAAAGAGTGTTCTATTCTCTGGTGTATCTTGTATATCTATAAACAATGATACGTCCATCATATTAATAGAAAACGCATCATTTAAGCTACGTTCCCATTGCTTCATAGAACCATATACATCATAAGGTTCTGAATAATGTTCTTCATAAATAGGTTTGCCAAAATCATCTTCTCCGATTTTAGTTTTACCTAAATAGTCACGAACCTCAATAGTAACGTTGCAGCTAGTCATAGTAGAACGATATTTATTCTGTCTAGGTGATTTAACTTCCTCTGAAATTAGATACTTATGACCTTTATAATCTACATAATCACCACGATTAAATGGTTGTAGAGAGTTGATGTGACGATTCTCTACTGTTCCTAGATAAGCCATGCCAATAATTGCTTGTTGTGGTTTACCATTGATTAGAACTGTTTCAGCAAGAGAATCAAATGTGTCATTTAGTAGCTTGTAGTTAGTTAATAGATTCATAACTTCACTCCTAATTAAAAAGCATGAAGAAATCAGATTGATTAGCGTCTGTTCTCATGCCACGAATTTTCTTCTCTAGTTGGTCTATACGGTCTGTTAAATTCTCATGAAACTCTGATACTGTCATATCGTCCATTTTCACATTTCTCATCATTTCAGGATTATTAGCTACTGATTCTAATGTAGATAATGCTGTCTGATAAATAGCTTTCTTTGCAGATGGTGATTGAGCATTATATTCTTCATGAGGTTGTAATCCATTCTCCTGCAAGTAAATGATTAATTCTTGCTGCGAGAGAGCAATCCCCTTTGTTTCCATTTCTAAGCGTTGAATATTCTTCATGTTTATTTATCTTCCTCTCTGACTACGTTGTTGTTATTAATAGTGACTTGCTCAGTATTGATATTTTCTATATTGATCTGCTCTTTAGCCATTTCATTAATGTATTTAGATATTCCTTTTGGTAGAGGTAATCCAATACGCTTAACATTTTCTGCAATGCTGAGTCCTTCCATACCTATATAGAAGAAAACAGCCATTGTTCTAAATACTGGTACACCTGCTGAGGTTAATAAATCCAGTAAGTTAGCCAGAATAATGACGAGCATTATAGTAGCTTTCTTTAGGAATCCATTAAAAGCAAGGTTAGATGATAATTTGCGTTCCTTTGCTGATTTAATTAATCCAGTAAGAATATCAATCACCATAAATACAAGTAAGATTGTTAATGAAATATGCCATGCCCCAAACAGGAATGATATTGATACTCCAAACAGGGATAGCAGATAGACGAATAGTTTTTCTATGATAAACACCTCCTAAGGTGGAAAAATGGACAAATGAAAACACCCTCAAATTTATGAGAGTGTTTGTATTAATTATCTGCTTTTCATGTCTAATACAAATTTAGCTTCTTCTCTTTTTACTTCATGGAATCTATTTTGCTTTTCTTCATCCCATTCAAATCCTTGTGATAAGGCATACTCAACGATTGTACCTTCTGTTTTGTCATTTTCAGGATTAGCAAAGTCATAAGTATATTTGGCTACCGCTTCGCCATCGACCCTATAAACATTCACGACTATTTGTTTCTCAACGTCTATTACTTCATATTCTGCTGTTACTACATTCATATTTTCACCTCCCCCAAATACCTATTCGACACAATGGGAAGTAATTCCTTTTAAGGAAATAATATAGTGATAAAAATATTAATTATAAAACAGCGATAATAACTCCTATAAGTGTGAAAAATAAAGTAAACAATCCAACAGTTAATATAATACTATCGTTTTGCATAGTGAACAGAGTTTTCATATAATCGTGATAATCACTATATATTTTAGTATATTTCTTTGTGAGTAAATCACCTGTGAAAAAAGATTCTGTTTCAATTTCTCCATTCCAACGGACTTCCCAATTTTTTTGATCTTGTAGTCGAGAATCCAGATTTGGTTTAAATTCACTATCCCTTAATGCTCTCAATTTATTCACCAACCAAAGATAATCTTTTTTCTTCACTACTTTATAGTTACCTAGAAGGTATTTAGCCACTTTATTCTCTAACTCTCTGTTTTCAATATCATTAAATAAATTATAATAAAATTCATTTCCTTCATATTGGAAGTTATCCAAAAAAGGAATTTCAGGAATGATTTTCCCATTAAAATATTGATAAAAAGTTTGATACCCTCTAAATGATTCAATAATAATATAATAATTTTCTTTTTTATTATAAAGTGATCGCATTAAAAACGGATTTTTAAGGTTTTCTTCTGTTTCATCTGCTTTTTTATAATTCATTGTATAACCAATTGGTAATTTGTATTCCCGTCCAAAATTAGAGTAAAGATTTTTGACTATAAACCCTTGAAATATATCTCTAAAATAATCTCTCTCTCTTTGCTCTAATGACTGCATACCATTATTCCTAAAGCTACTGTTAAAGTAAATTGAAGTAAAGTTCAAAAAATAAGTATCTTTGATGTTATCTTTAATAAATTTTGATTCTTCCGAGAAACTAATAGCTTTAATAAAATTAAAAGTATATTCAATAGCAACTGTCTGATTTGTAACTTGAGTATATTTCATAGTTAATTCACTAAAGTATTTATGCTTATTGAAAACAATTTTTGCAAGAAGACCAGAACCTGTATGATTAACTTCTAAACCTAAGTAATGTAAATCTCTAGATTTTCTTTTTTTAAGATATATCGTTTTTCCGTAATCATAACCATCTAATCTGTATAGAGATTCTACTAGTTTATTTAACTCCTTATTTGAAAGAACATCATATATTGTGACATTCCACACAAATTGCCTGTGATTATCTGCTTCTTCTTTTTTCGTCATTAGATTATCAATACTTTTTAAATATTCTCTAACTGATTTTATATACTGTAATTGAAAAT
Organism: Planococcus halotolerans; assembly: GCF_003289955.1. Taxonomy (GTDB): domain Bacteria; phylum Bacillota; class Bacilli; order Bacillales_A; family Planococcaceae; genus Planococcus; species Planococcus halotolerans. The sequence goes on from NZ_QLZR01000014.1 coordinate 3,336, forward strand.
ATAGATTTATAAAGTAATTTTTCATTTCAAATCCCCTGTCCCTGATTTCCATACACTCTCTAAATATTACCATTAATAAACATTTTTATGTGTGTGAAAAATCGAGAGTGGTGGGCGACCTCATTTCGAAGTTGGGGTATCGCCTTGTATAGGATATGAATAGAAATAAGCCAACTTCCGATAACATACCTTATGTCTACTTGATTTATCGCTCAATCCCTTGCGGCTCTAGTGTTTGCATATATTGACGTATTTAACGCTACATAATCGCTTGTATATACGCCTTTATTTATACGATAAGTTGTATATAATACGGGATTCTTATACATTTTGTATAACGCCTTATAAAAGCAAACTTTTAATGAGTTTTACGGTTCTATAATAGTCCTTATAGAACAATTGGCTTTATATCGTCATTTAAACCCTTTATGTCTATACAGATTCACTTGAATCCATATAACAAACTTTTAAAAAGAGAGCTGAGGATTTTCAACTCAACTCTCATTCTGCTACCCCATTTTTTTAAAAATGCTATAGAAAAAATTTGCCATATAACAGCGAAAAATTTCTGATACTATCTCTATTATATTTTCGCCTTATTTTCCCTACATTTTCACATATATTTTCAGGATATTTTTATCGTATTCCCCCACTGTATTCTATCTGTCATATCAAACACTTCACTTAACTAAAGCGTTATCCTCTTCAACAATTTCATTAACATTCTTTACAGGTTTGATCTGATTACTTTCTGCTTTCAATCTCCCCAACTCCATAGATACATCTGTTGTATATGGACTGTGTTCAAGCATGGACTCTAAGCTAATGCCATTCAATAGACGTAGCTCCTTCAAGTCCTTCACTCTCTCGCTCTCATTAGATGGTCTGTTGTACTTGAACAGCAATGACAACGAAGCATACTGCTCATCCGTGATAGTCACACCTCTAAAGCTTAATAGCTTACGTATCTTGTCATAGCGTTCCATCATACCCTCACGAATATAGCTTTCATTCTCACTTGCTTTAACCTCAGCCAATCCGAATAGCATAGTAATAGATACCTCAGACAGGTTGCTAATATCGCTCTTATTCATAGATACAGCAGGAGTACCAGATACATCTAATAAGCTCTGATTTAATTGATTATACAAAGCTTCAAATGCTTTTATATCCAGATCATTACTCTTGAAATCAAACGTGCTGCCATCATCTAAATGGACTCCACCAGATACTAGCTCTTTAGGAATACCGCCAGTAGTTAAGCGTTGCCCTGTGATAACTGGAATACCTTGAAAATGAGTATAAGTAGCGTCTACTGTTTTTGACAATAGCAACTCCATGTTATCTAAGATGATAATGAAATCATCTAATACGCTAGAACCTTCAATATCACTGTATTCATTGTGAGAATGATAATGGATAGGGAGTCCAGAAAGATTGGCATACTGAGCAGATAGCTTCATAGAACCACCTTCATTATTGTATTCCTTCACAACATCATCTTCATAAAGCGTATAGTATGAAATTCCATCAAATACATAAGATTGTACGAAAGCGATCATTTCATTATGGTGATTATAAATAGGAGTACCTTCATCTGCCGGAATAATTTTAGAATCAATATATCCCTTCTTATTTACAAAGACGTATTCGGCACACGAACCGAATTTGAGCAAATTGGATAATATTTTCAGGTTTTTGGCATTATACTTTCCTAGCTTATTTACCTTGTTCAATTCATCAATCATTTTTTCATTTCCTGTTAATACAACATCATTTTTCAATAGAAACTGTATATGAAACTGCAATAAAGTTTTTGCAGTATTAAGGACAATTTTACGGGGAGTAATTCTTTCACCGTTATACATGAAAGATGGCAAGTTTTGAATCTTATGATTGCCCATCAGATAATCTTTCTTAGCTTCCACATTCATCAATCGCTGCTGATTCGCTACTGTGTTTACTTCCTCAACGAACCAGTGTTCATTGTTTCTGTGCTTTGCTTTTACATATTGTTCTAAGTTCATTTGAACACCTAACTTTCTAATTTGTGTACGCCTGTTAGACGTACCATTTTCCTTCTGCCATAGCCACGTTCGCTAATGTCATACTGATTACTAAATCATCTTTATTTTTATCTCCACGCTTGTTCCCTAGCTTTCCATCTTTTTCAACGTAGATTGTCATTTGCTCTAGCAGCGTTTTACATTCAATGTTAATCATGCCTGTTTCAAAGTTTTGTCTGAACAGGGATATAGCTATCTTCTTAGTGCTTTCTGTTGTTAAGAATCCTAGCTTTAATTTCTTTTTCCCTCGTTCATCAAAGGACCTCATTTTGTACAGATTCATGTATTCATATACTTCTCTCAATTGCTGTAAAACTACTGAACCGTAACTATTTCTCTCTACACAAATAAAGCTGTAGTTATAATATCTACCGATTGTGTCAATGATCTCAGCAAAATCATGAGGACTAACTTTATTAGAGAAGAAAGCTAATACTTCCTGACCTTCATCATTTAGCATGGTTAGAGTTGAATCATCTCCACCAACGCCAGCAGCAACGTCTACACCTGAGTAATAGCGTTTGCTTCTTTTTGGTAAATGGTAGATTTCTAAACCACGACCAATAAAGCGATAAAGAGATTGAGGGATTTCTCCGTCAACTTCATCACGACTTAAAGGGGTTATTAAGTGTTCCATGCGTTCTAATACTTTAGATTGCTTAAATAATCCATTGCCAGAAGCAACAAAAGCTTCATATAAATTAGATGGGTACTCTTGATGAAACTCTTCTAAATCCATATCTAATAGCTTGAACCTTCTCCACATCAATGAACGGATAGCACAACCTTTTTCATGCAGTATCTTTTCATCATCTTCAAAATCTTTTGGTGACATTCAATTGCCTTTATTGGTTGATTTAAACCATGCTTCGGCTTCGTCCATTTCTGTTTTCCACTGTTTCAAATACAACTTATGATAAAAAGGAATGAAGTACATTTTAAATCGACTCTTGCCCTTATCAGCGTTCATACAAAGCTCATGAAAACTGTTCATACCCTTTGCTGTACTTTCAATAATCAATCTACTGTGCTTCCCTTTAGCTAGTGACTGGATAACTGATAGTAACTGCCTGTCAATGTCATTGTAGAAAGCAAGCTCTGACAATAAGCAGAAATCAATCGTAATTCCTCGGCCAATATCTTTATCGCCAGCAGTAGTTGATGTAATACGTGAACCATTCTCAAAAAATAGCTCTGATCTGTTCTCCCTTTTAACTCTAGGGAAAGCATTAGGATATTTCTCTCTAGGTAGCGTCTGGTTCATATCTTTGAGCTTGTCGAATAGCGATTTAGCAGAAGCTCCTAAATAAGAAACAATTAAGATATTCTGATTAGGAACTGTACAAGCCAAATGCAAAGCTTTAGCCAGCATATAAGTAGTAATTCCTGCTTGTCGGCTCTTAGGCACAACTAGAAACTTATTACTTCTAAGCATTTTCTCAATGTCTTTCTGAGCTTCATTAATAGTAAACTTCTGACGCTCACCATCATTATTCTGTATTTCTACAAAGTTCTTAGCGAACGCTTCAAAGTTATTCATAACAGCTTGTAATTTATTCTCTGGTTTCTTCTCTTTTACTGCTACCATCTATTACAACTCCAAATCATCAAATGAATCGGAAGTAGACGGTTTAGTATTGCTTGCTGCCTTGTTAAAAGTTCTAATTTCCTTTTGAATCTGCAAGAGTAATTTAATACTCTTTTCATCAGCGTCATCAGCAACAGCACGTTCAGCAGTCATCTTATAAACTTTTTCTAAATCATTGGCAAACTTTGATTCCAGGAACAAACTTAACAACCGCAAATACTGTGGTGTTCTTTCCCACTTGATGTACTCATTAAATGATTTTACTGCTAACTTCCGCATAATCTCTTCTTCTGATTCCTTCTCTTTGTTCTGGTTGTAGCTCAGATCATGTCTCCAATCAAAATACATTCGCTTTTTCCAACTGAGTTCCTTTAATGCTTCATATATATCCATATTCCCATTCTCCTTCTGATTTTTTGCACAAAAAAAGAATGGTCAAATTCACCATTCTCTAAAATGCACTATTTTTAATTGCTTCTGCTCTTTCTTTTTCAGAGATTGCAGTATGATATGTCAACGCCGGTTTAATTTTCCCCATTATAGCCGGAATAAAATTCCCCACTTGAGCTAGTTTGCAGGTGGGGCAGC
>NZ_QLZR01000015.1 GCF_003289955.1 Planococcus halotolerans
ATTGGTTAAGTCCTCGATCGATTAGTATTCGTCAGCTGCACGTGTCGCCACGCTTCCACCTCGAACCTATCTACCTCATCGTCTTTGAGGGATCTTACTTGCTTGCGCAATGGGAAATCTCATCTTGAGGGGGGCTTCGTGCTTAGATGCTTTCAGCACTTATCCCGGCCACACATAGCTACCCAGCGATGCCCCTGGCGGAACAACTGGTACACCAGCGGTGTGTCCATCCCGGTCCTCTCGTACTAAGGACAGCTCCTCTCAAATTTCCTGCGCCCGCGACGGATAGGGACCGAACTGTCTCACGACGTTCTGAACCCAGCTCGCGTACCGCTTTAATGGGCGAACAGCCCAACCCTTGGGACCGACTACAGCCCCAGGATGCGATGAGCCGACATCGAGGTGCCAAACCTCCCCGTCGATGTGGACTCTTGGGGGAGATAAGCCTGTTATCCCCGGGGTAGCTTTTATCCGTTGAGCGATGGCCCTTCCATGCGGAACCACCGGATCACTAAGCCCGTCTTTCGACCCTGCTCGACCTGTACGTCTCGCAGTCAAGCTCCCTTCTGCCTTTACACTCTGCGAATGATTTCCAACCATTCTGAGGGAACCTTTGGGCGCCTCCGTTACTCTTTAGGAGGCGACCGCCCCAGTCAAACTGCCCGCCTGACACTGTCTCCCACCCCGATCAGGGGTGCGGGTTAGAAGTTCAATACAACCAGGGTAGTATCCCACCGACGCCTCCCCCGAAGCTGGCGCTCCGGGTTCATTGGCTCCTACCTATCCTGTACAAGTTGCACCAAAATTCAATATCAGGCTACAGTAAAGCTCCACGGGGTCTTTCCGTCCTGTCGCGGGTAACCTGCATCTTCACAGGTACTATAATTTCACCGAGTCTCTCGTTGAGACAGTGCCCAGATCGTTACGCCTTTCGTGCGGGTCGGAACTTACCCGACAAGGAATTTCGCTACCTTAGGACCGTTATAGTTACGGCCGCCGTTTACTGGGGCTTCGGTTCGCACCTTCGCTTGCGCTAAGCACTCCCCTTAACCTTCCAGCACCGGGCAGGCGTCAGCCCCTATACGTCACCTTACGGTTTTGCAGAGACCTGTGTTTTTGCTAAACAGTCGCCTGGGCCTATTCACTGCGGCTCTCTCGGGCTATTCACCCTACCAGAGCACCCCTTCTCCCGAAGTTACGGGGTCATTTTGCCGAGTTCCTTAACGAGAGTTCACTCGCTCACCTTAGAATTCTCTTCTCGCCTACCTGTGTCGGTTTGCGGTACGGGCACCTCCCGCCTCGCTAGAGGCTTTTCTTGGCAGTGTGAAATCAGGGACTCCGGGGCGCAATGCCCCTTGCCATCACAGCTCAACGTATCAGGAATGGGATTTGCCTCATTCCACGCCTCACTGCTTGGACGCGCACAACCAACGGCGCGCTCACCTTATCCTTCTGCGTCCCCCCATTGCTCAAACGGCGGGGAGGTGGTACAGGAATATCAACCTGTTGTCCATCGTCTACGCCTATCGGCCTCGACTTAGGTCCCGACTGACCCTGAGCGGACGAGCCTTCCTCAGGAAACCTTAGGCATTCGGTGGACGGGATTCTCACCCGTCTTTCGTTACTCATACCGGCATTCTCACTTCTAAGCGCTCCACGAATCCTTCCGGTTCCGCTTCAACGCCCTTAGAACGCTCTCCTACCACGGACCTCCTAAGAGGTCCATCCACAGCTTCGGTAATCCGTTTAGCCCCGGTACATTTTCGGCGCAGTGTCACTCGACCAGTGAGCTATTACGCACTCTTTAAATGATGGCTGCTTCTAAGCCAACATCCTGGTTGTCTAAGCAACGCCACATCCTTTTCCACTTAACGGATATTTGGGGACCTTAGCTGGTGGTCTGGGCTGTTTCCCTCTTGACTACGGATCTTATCACTCGCAGTCTGACTCCCAATCATAAATCACTGGCATTCGGAGTTTGTCTGAATTCGGTAACCCGGGATGGGCCCCTAGTCCAAACAGTGCTCTACCTCCAGGATTCTCAAGATTGAGGCTAGCCCTAAAGCTATTTCGGAGAGAACCAGCTATCTCCAGGTTCGATTGGAATTTCTCCGCTACCCACACCTCATCCCCGCACTTTTCAACGTGCGTGGGTTCGGGCCTCCAGTAAGTGTTACCTTACCTTCACCCTGGACATGGGTAGATCACCTGGTTTCGGGTCTACAACTGCATACTCATTCGCCCTGTTCAGACTCGCTTTCGCTGCGGCTCCGGCTTCTCACCTTAACCTTGCATGCAATCGTAACTCGCCGGTTCATTCTACAAAAGGCACGCCATCACCCATTAACGGGCTCTGACTACTTGTAGGCACACGGTTTCAGGATCTGTTTCACTCCCCTTCCGGGGTGCTTTTCACCTTTCCCTCACGGTACTGGTTCACTATCGGTCACTAGGGAGTATTTAGCCTTGGGAGATGGTCCTCCCGGATTCCGACGGAATTTCACGTGTTCCGCCGTACTCAGGATCCACTCTGGAG
>NZ_QLZR01000016.1 GCF_003289955.1 Planococcus halotolerans
AAATACCTCCGGTATACTTAAAAAGCATGCGTAAAAGCATGACATTTAAGTAGAAGGAGGATTTTTTTATGGTCAATTATCGGAAGATTCTGGGGATGGAGTTTGATGGGATAAGCCAGAGGACGATCAGTTCCAGTACTGGCCATTCGCGAAATACAATCGCTGAAGTTGTCCAACGGGCTAAAGAAAGAGGACTGAAGGACTTGGAGGATGCCATGAACAATCAGTGGCTTGCGACTTACCTGTTCCCTGAGAAACAAGCAATTGAAAAGGGTTACTGCCCTGTAGACTTTGAATGGGTTCACAAAGAACTTCAAAAGAAAAATGTCACCCTTACGCTCCTGCATCACGAATATGCAAGTTCGGCTAGAGAAGGCGGAAAAGTTCCTTATGCCTACCGAACGTTCGCTGAAAAGTATGGAAATTTTGCGAAGAAGCATAAACTGACGATGCCGATCAGAAGAAAACCAGGGGAAATCTTAGAAGTCGACTGGGCAGGAACGACGCTCAAAATCATGGATAATTCGACCGGCGAGATTATACCTGCGTATGTATTCATCGCAACTCTTCCCTACAGTCAGTTGAGTTATGTAGAAGCCTTTCTGGATATGAAATCAACGTCCTGGCTGCGTGCCCATATCCATGCATTCGAATATTTTGGAGGTGTTCCAGAAGTCTTAGTGCCCGATAACTTGAAGACAGGTGTTACAAAGCCCCTTCGGGGCGAACCCGTAATCAATGAGGCTTACCGGGAATTAGCGGATTATTATCGTGCAGTTGTAGTGCCCAGTCGAGTCAGAAAGCCAAAAGATAAAGCGAGTGTCGAAGGAACTGTCGGATACATATCCAGGCAGATTATTGCATCCTTGCGTAACTACCAATGTTTTCATCTGGAGGATTTGAACGCACGTATCTTTGAGAAATTGGAAGACATCAATACGATGAATTTTCAAAAGCGAGAGGGTTCCCGATTTAAAGTGTTTGAAGACGAGGAGAAGAGCCACCTTCACCCTCTGCCTCCAACACGATTCAAGATGACGGAATGGGCAACTGCTAAAGTCCAGCCGAACTACCATGTACAAGTGGACTACAAGTTCTATTCCGTTCCTTATGAATACGTCCGCGAGGATGTCGATGTCCGAATCACGGCCGATGTAATTGAATTGTACTTTAAAGAAGTGCGGATTGCATCACATCCACGCAAAAAGAGATCAGAAGATCTCTATGCCACAAATCCCGATCATATGCCAGACAACCATCGACTATATCTCGACCATAATCCGGAAAACATTCGAAAATGGGCGAAGAACATTGGACCGAATATGGAACGTCTGGTCGAGCATATCCTGAAAACAAACGTCGAGAAAAAAGCATTAAATATATTGAATGGATTGAAGAGTATGGCTTCAAAAAGAACCGATACAGAACTTGAAGAAGCAACCAAGACCTTAATGAAAATATCCTCGCACCCGACGGTCGCTGTTCTGAAAAGTATCTTGGAGCGTCAGAAGAAAAAACAAGTGAAAAATGAGCAAATCCATGAATCAAAAACAGAAGACTATGGCTTCGTAAGAGGCGCTAATTATTTTGGGAGGAATGAAAAATGATGAATCAAGAGACCTTAAGAAAGTTGATGGAGATGAAGATGAGTGGGATGGCGGAACTTTATCAACTGCAGAATGAAAACAAAGACTTCCAGAGCATGGACTTTGATGATCGTTTTAACCTCATGGTGGATACGGAATACGATCGCAGAAAGTCGAATAAGCTGGAGCGATTGATTAAACAGGCCACGTTTGATGATTCGAGCGCAGCCGTCGAGCTGATTGAATATCACGCGGACCGTAAGCTAGATAAGCAATTGATATTAGAGCTCGCATCCGGCACTTACCTTCAGAAGCATCATAATATTATTTTAATGGGTGCTTCCGGCAACGGAAAGACCTGGATATCAAATGCCTTCGGCATTCAAGCGTGCCGACAATTTTACAAGGTGAAATACATTAGGTTGCCAGAACTGTTAGATGAACTGGCCGCTGCTAAATACGAAGCAGATGGCAGTTTTCGCAAGCTGATTCAAAAATACCGATCCATTGACTTATTGATTTTGGACGAATGGCTCCTGAGTGAGCTTTCGCAAGATCAAGTACTCCACGTGTTAGAAATTATCGATGCGCGGCTAAAGCGGACTTCAACGATTTTCTGTTCACAGTTCGCTCCCGAAGGGTGGCATTCCAAACTTGGCCAAGCCCAGGTAGCTGATGCAATTCTAGATCGGATTGTCCACGACTCGTATAAAATACTTGTCGATGGAGACCTATCGATGCGCGAACGGCATAGTTTAGTCGCTGCTCGTTAATCGGACGAAAAGAGAGAGCCACCGGTTGAATACTATCCGGTGGCTCTCTTTTATGCATTCACTGGCCTGATTCTCCGCAACTCGTGGCTCAAAACTCCACACAAGTGGCTTTTTCATTCCGCAATACTCA
>NZ_QLZR01000017.1 GCF_003289955.1 Planococcus halotolerans
TGTCACTGCCGGTGATAAAATACCCAATAACGCCGTTTTAAAATTCCCCATTTATCAAGGATAATCGACATATACCACGTTGCAGAGGAGTATGTGTCGATGTTGAAAATGGAGGAATTTTTTATGATTCGGGAACTGCACCAAAAGGGATGGTCGTTAACGGCCATTGCCGAAGAGACCGGCTTTGACCGGAAAACCATTCGGAAATACATAAATGCCGAAAAGCTCCCTCGGAGCTCCAAGCGAACGAAACGGGCAAGTAAATTAGATCCGTATAAACCCTACTTACTTCAACGGATTCAGGAAGGCACTACCAATTGTGTGGTGTTGCTCGAGGAGATCCGGGCGCAAGGGTTCGACGGGAAAAGTACGATCTTGAAAGATTTTGTGCAGCCGCATCGGGAACAGCCGAAGAAACAGGCCACCCGGCGCTTTGAGACGCCACCAGGTCAACAGGCACAGATGGATTGGGCAGAAGTCGGTTTATACGAAGTCGATGGACGCCTTCAAAAAATCTATGCGTTTTTGATGGTGCTGGGGTATTCGCGAATGAAGTACATCGAATTTACAACGGACATGAAATTGGAGACCTTGATGAAATGCCACATGAATGCCTTTGCCTATTTCAATGGCATTCCGAATCAAGTTCTCTACGACAATATGAAAACGGTTGTCATCCGGCATACACCGGTAGAAATCCGCTTCAACCAAAAGTTTGAAGACTTTCTCGCTTACTACGGCGTGACACCCAAAGCGTGCAAACCCTACCGCCCCCAAACGAAAGGCAAAGTTGAACGAACGGTCGATTACATGAAGCGAAACTTCTTTCAGCGCCGGCACGAACCCACGCTTGAAGCATTGAACCAGGACATGCGCAACTGGCTGGATGGGACCGCGAACAGGAAAAAGAATGAAACGACCCAGGAACCGCCGGTTCAGCGCTGGCAAAAGGAACAATCTTTTCTGCAGGCTTGGGGGACGAAGGAGTTGTTCCCGACCACGCATTGGGAAATGCGCGAAGTCAGTCGCGACTGTTTCATCTCCTACTTGGGCAATAAGTATTCCGTTCCCTTTCGGTATGCCGGTCATCAAGTGAAAATCAAGGTGACGCTGGAGAAGCAATTGGAGATTTTTGATGAAGTGGAATGCATCGCGCAACACCCGATTCTTTCCGGTGAAACACGTGTCCACGTCCGTTTTGAACATTACGAGGGAATGCAGGAGGCAAAAGAAAAAGAGCGAAAACCACAGAATCCCATCGGTTTGGCGACCCAGGATTCAACCGTTTCCACTCCTTACGTTGAAGC
>NZ_QLZR01000002.1 GCF_003289955.1 Planococcus halotolerans
CTGCACTGATCTCGGCCTTGCTTTTAAGTAAGGAAGAGGTAAAAACAAAACAAGATCCTATGATTATTGTAGGCGACCGGGGTACAGACGCATAAGAAAAGCCGGGGCGATAATATCGCTTCGGCTCTTTTCTTTGCTATCGGATCAGAACTCCAATTCTACCAAGCTGTTCTGCTTTTTCCATCCGTGTAAAAGCGTGTTACTTTAAGAAAAACTTGCATCAATTTTGAGCTTTATTTTACGCATAACTTTTAAGAATCCAGCAACCTTTTAAACTAGGATTTCTGGGTTCTTAATATTATGTGCAAGATTTATGCCAGCTACCGATAACCTCGTGATATGTAAACCAAAGATCATTATTAACTGCAGAATATTAGATTGCTTGCGAGTTAGCTAGCTCTTTATTACAGTCATTAGTTGAGGCAATAGAAATTATTGATTTTGAGCTATCTCAATAATTTATGATACGACCGATTCAATATCATCAGCGTTTTTTATTACAAACAAATAGTCTGCTTCATTTTTTGAGGGAGCCACCAAAGCGTCTTTACGAGTTTCATTTTGCTGAGTAAGCACTTCCTGAAAAGAAGAAGCCGTTCTTAGTATGGTTGTACTTCTTTGGCTTTTCCTGATTCTTTCCTCAAGAATATGATTCGGAATATCAAATTTCACAAGAATAGTAACGAATTCCTTTTCATGATAATAATCCAGTAGTTTCATTCGACCTTTGTGATTCCGATTTGAATTACATAGAATCACATGACAATTCGTTTCATTCACTGCATAATCGACAATGGTTTGAGTAAGTGCATACTTAATCGTATTCGGTCCCTCCTGAGGGACTAATACCGGATAATAAGTCTGCAGGATTTCAGCGTGATTGTCCTGGTCGACTACTATAGAATTAGGCAGCCTTGTTTCTAAATCTTTAGCAAATGTACTTTTTCCGCTATGGGTTTTTCCGACAGTCATAATTAATAGTCTTTTCATAAATGCCACTCCGTTTTTAAAATTTCATTTTTAAAGTCACAGGCACAGTCAAAGAGGGTCTTAAATAAACTCTTATACCTTCTTTTGGAGAGCGTAACAGCCTTCATCATACTAATTTTACCATTATCTATAATAATACTTTTATAAAACTTAAAAATTTCCTGTAGATAAAGCGTTCGTAAAAGTACACTTATACAAATGGAGAAAAGAGACTTTCTAAACGGCCTCTTTTCTCCATTTGTATTCAATCAACTTCTGATAATCCCTCATATTATTAACTAGTTTAATTTTAAGACCAATCTATAAAGACCACTTCCAAGATAGTCCTTCGAAGCTAACTTATTAAAATAACTATGCTGGTTTTCTCTCCAGTTTTGTTTCAATGACAGTGACAATTGGATAAGTTACGATCAAAATTAAAGAGACAATTAGAGATATTTCGAACATATTTTTAAACACTTCTTGAGACCATCCATCTTCACCAATTATCCAATAAGCGATTGTATTGGAAATCCCTAACCCATCGTTTGCCTCAGGGATTAAACTTTGTGTATAGTTTTGCCCCAGGCTAGCTGCACCCAAAATAGATAGTGCAATTGCAATCCCCACCCCTTTTGTAAAAGGGTTTATGATCTTAAGATTCCTGAACACTAAAATAGAGCTGACTATTAACACTAAACAACCAAACAAAAACCCCATACTCCCACCCCGAATCTACTGATTTTTTCCTTCTTTTCAATTATACTTGATAAATTATCAGCTTAAAATACTGATATATATATTTCTATTACAGGAAAAATAAATTAATAATTTTCATGTCGGAATCTTTGCGAATGCAACGATTCTTATAGGCTTGCCCTAAATTAACCGTTCGCAAAAGTACACTTTTGCGAACAGAAGTAAAGAGAAAAACTCTATTTGAGCTTCTTCTCTTTACTTCTGGTTGTATTATTTGTCTCAGTACTTTTGACAATTACTTATATGCTAACCAGTAATCATTAGTCCATTTCTTTAAATTTGAATCAAATAAAAGCTTTTCGGTATGCCAACTAATTTTAGGCTTTAAAAGAAGATATTTCCCATTCATGCATAAAATCATTATTTCTACATTTTCATTGATAATAAGGTTGCACAGGTAAGAGGGTAATTCACAGAATAATATCATTTCAGAGGAATTTGAGAACCTCCAGTTCCCTTCGATGAGTACTGTCTACTATAATACAAATTGAATTTTCATCTTTTTCAAGTCGCTAAATTAGGTTGAAAAGTTATTTTTATTTCATACTATAATTTGTTTTTGATTTCCGTTCATTACTTGAAATCATTTATAACAAATCCCATGATGTTCTAAAGCGGCTAAAGTCAATCTCTCTTGTTCTGATAGATGATTTCAGTATACCGGGGTTTGAAAACAGAAAAAAACCAAAATAGGGTCACTTTTTAAAGTGTTTACCATTTGGGGTTCAGTTCAACTGTATGGTGGGTTTTTTAATAGCAGCAACAAGGCAAAAAACAATAGTTTAATCAGAATACCTATCAGTTTTCCACTAAATCCGTATAGACGACGAGCCGTTCCTCGTAATCGTCGGTTTCATCGTTGAAAGTCCCTGTGCAGGTGATCAAGTTTAAATGAGAGCCGGAACTTGGCCCGAATATCTTTTCCAGCGGCGCTTCTTCCGGCACATAGGCTTTCTTTTCCGTGACGACGAACGTCAGCTTCTCCCCTTCCGTTCCCGTGATATGGATTTTGTCCCCTGGCTCCAGCTTTTTCAAGTTATAAAAGGTTCCCGGGCTCGTCAGTCCATCGACATGACCGGCCATCACCGCATTTCCGCGGCTTCCCGGCTTCGTTCCAAGGGCATACCAGCCAATCTCGTAAATGCTCGCTGGCGCTTCCATCGCTCCATCTTCGGTCAGTCCGACTTCAATCACTTCGGCCCGTTCGCCAATGGCGGGAATCTCAATTACAGCGGGTGTGATGCCACTCAAGTCTGGTTCAGACGGTGCCGATGCAAGTGCTTCAGCAGTCGTTTTCGGAACGTCAACTTTTGTCTCATCCAATTTTTCAGCCACCGGAAGTGTCGGCTGTTGGACATCTTCTTGGGTAACTTCCGTTTGGGCAGGGACAAAATCTTGTTCAGCTTCTGTAGAGATAAGTTCTGTGGAATGCCTGGGGGTATCGCTGAGAGTCGTCAGGAGAAATAAAAAATAAATGAGGAAAAACTTTTTGGCAAATCCATTCATTTGATTCACTCCTTGTTTAGAAAGTAGAAAAAAGAGGGGGATGTTCCCCCTCTCCATCCTTACAGCTATTACTCTGCTTGTTCTTTTCTTCTGGCTACGACAAATCCACCTGCAAGCGCCAAGAATGGAAGTGCCCACAGCATCCAAGCCATATTAGCTGAATCGGCTGTTCCGCCCATACCGGTTTCTGGCATGCCTGGCATATCAGCACTGAATTTCTCCGGCATCTGGTTCACGATACCACCGGATAAGCCCTCAGCTGCACCATACATATGAGCATAAGCGGTGCGGATTTCTTCAAATGCCGCCTCGTAATCTTCTGCTGCATAGAGATCAAGCGCTGTCGTCAGCTGCTCAATATGCATTTGTAGCCCGTTCGCCATTTCTTCAGCTGGCACTTCTCCATCTGTCGCTGTCGCGATGAAAGCTGAGAAGTCTTCTTTGTACATTGAAAGCTCGTCCAAAGCTTCCTGTTTTGCTGCTTCATCACCTGCGGCCGTCGCTTCTGTATAATCGACAAAGTACCCGATATGTTCCGACCACATCTCTTCAAATGCCTGGCCTGCTTCCTCTCCGTAGACAGAAGCAATGGCCGCTGTTAGGTCTTCTGTATTGGTGCTCAATGCCGCGGCCGATGCTTCAAACTCTTCCGATCCGCTCAAGCCGTTCTGCATGACAATTGTCGCCAATCCGGCATGCTCAGATAACAGATGGCCCAAATGAGCACGCAATTCACCGGCAGGTGTGTCCGCTTTCGTATTGTTGAACTCTTCCGGGAATTGGTCCACGATGGCTACGGATAGTCCTTTTGCAACCCCGTGAAGGTGCTCGATCGCTTCTCTTTCGTACATATACGCTTGTTCAAAATCACCGGCTACATAGCTGTCAAAAGCGCCGATTAGTTGGTTTACGTGCATTTGGAGCCCTTCTGCCAATGCGTCTGCATCCAGCCGTTCATCTGTAGCGCCTTCCAGGAAGCTGGAGAAATCTGCTTTGTATTGTGCCAGTTCATCCAGCGCCTCCTGTTTGGCCGCTTCATCTTCTGCTCCAGTGGCTTTCACGTAATCAACAAAGTAACCGATGTGCGCGCTCCACATGTCATGGAAAGCCTGACCTGCTTCTTCTCCGTAAACAGATGTGATGGCCGCCGTCAAATCTTCCGTGTTGGCGCTTAATGCCATGGCAGATGCTTCGAAGTCTGCAGATCCAGCAGCCCCGTTTCTCATGGTTTCAACTGCGAGGAATCCATGTTCACTCAGGTAATGGCTTAAATGGGTACGCAACTCGAGAGCCGCCGTGTCAATGGTCGGATGGGACATTTCCGGTGCTTCGCCCCCATGTCCTGACGCACTGATTGATCCGACACCTACCCCTGTCAGTAATACTGCACTCAACGGGAGTGTAATCGCTGTTTTCTTTGCTGTTTTCCAATTCATTTTCATTAAATAATTCCTCCTTGTTTTGTAAAATTTTACGTGAACCTACTTGTCCTACATCCAGTGACCGAACGACAGACTGCAAGACCGACCTTGTTTTTTATGTAATAGTCTTGTTGAAAAGGACGGAAGCGCTTACATAATTCTGTTTACCCAGCAACTTTTTTGATAAACTTGTTATTTAATTGTTTTTAATTTTAACATTATTGTAAGATATAAGAATAAATCAGGACGGGCAGGAAAAGGGTTCGCCGAATAAAAAACCTTAATACTAAGGTTTCTTATGGAAATCAGCTAAGCCCCCCCATTCTGACCGGGCTCATCTTCTCCTGAATCCGGCTCATGCTACTTTGGACTTCCTCGTACAGTTGCCGGCAGTCCGATCGTCACATTAATCGATGACTTCAAACATACCGTGCATCCCTGCTTCTTCATGTCCCGGAATACTGCAGTAAAATTTAAATCCCCCTGCTTCTTTCGGGATGAATTTAATTTCCACTGTTTGACCCGGTTTTGAGTTCATATGGAGGGCATTCATTTCTTCGTCATGTCCATCGCCTTGTTCTCCGTCGTGGTCTCCCTCAGCGTGAGCCTTGTTCATGCCCAATATATCATCAATGAACGAGACCTCCTCCGGATGGTCGGGCATTTCACTCATGTAGGTGATTTCAACGTCAATGTCCTGTGACGTTAAATCATGGAATAACTCCCCTTCATTTTTCATGACCAATGTATATTCTTCCCCTTTGGTCAAGGTAATGGTAGGCGGTGTATAACCCATCTCAAACGCCCTGATATCAATTACATGATCATCTGTCACTTCTTCCGAGTCTGCCTTTTCGCTTTTTTCTGAAGCTGCTTGTTCACTTTCTTCCACAGCTACTTGTTCGCTTTCTGATCCAGCGTTTGCTTCTTCGGACTCGA
The DNA here is from genome assembly GCF_003289955.1 of Planococcus halotolerans. Lineage (GTDB taxonomy): Bacteria > Bacillota > Bacilli > Bacillales_A > Planococcaceae > Planococcus > Planococcus halotolerans. The sequence continues at coordinate 5,595 of NZ_QLZR01000002.1, forward strand.
ATACGTCCCCACTTCCACATCCTGCTAATAAGCCGAATGTTACAAACGAACTGGCAATCAAGTACCGTCCTTTTCCTTTTACAGTCACCTTCATTTTCATTCACTCTCCCGGCCCTTGCATTCCGTTCTCTAAGCTTATCCTTATCAAGGAATAGTAACCAGTACAGCTGAAAAACGGTTCACCCTACTTATCCATCCATGTCTTTAATATCTTACAAATCAACGTTTTGAACGTAACATATTTTGCGAAGAGCAAATGAAATCATTGAAATCCTCAAACCCTTTCCTATTAACATCCTCCTTATTCCTCCTTGTTGTTTTGTTTCTGCGATTTTTCTGCCTGATCCTTTTACAATTACTAAACGTTTGAAAAACTTTTTTAGATTACTTTTTTGTCGTATTTTTCCGGGAACTGCCGGAAAATTGCAAAACTAAACAGTTTAACCGCCGTGAACACATGACCGATCTGCGCTTGAAGACCTTCAATAAGTGATGAACCTTTCAGTCTGTTCTCCGTATAGCCACTCATAAATTGAGAGAAGTCTTCACGGTATTAATCCCCTTTCACTTAAAATTGCTTCTTATTCCACCGTATATTTATTGACTGTTCCTTCTGCATATTGCATGAAATATCTGCTGTATTCTTATACAACTCCTCATACAAATCAGAAATGAGCTTGTTCAAGTCGTTCTTTACTAACATTAGATCGTTCGTAAAAGTACACTTTCGAATAGAAGGGAAGAGAAAAAACTCTATTTGAGCTTCTTCTCTTCCCTTCTGGTTGTATTGTTTATCTCAGTGCTTTTAACAATTACTCATCTGCAAACCAGTAATCATTAGACAATTTCTTTAATTTTGAATCAAATAAAAACTTTTCAGTATGCCATCTAATTTCAGGCTTAAAAAAGATATTTTCTATTTAATAAACATTTTTTCTGCGTCTTCATTGATAATAAGGTTGCACAGGTAAAAGGGTAATTCACAAAATAATATAGGTTAGGGGAATTTCAGAACCTCCAGTTCCTCCAGTTCCCTTCAATGAGCACTATCTAATATCATATAGAAAGAATTTTTATCTTTCTCAAGTCGCTAAAACAGGTTAAAAGGTTATTGTTATTTCATACTATCGTTTGTTTTAAATTCCATTTCATTACTTGAAATCATTCAAAACAAACTCTTTAGTGTTTTAAAGCGACTATATTTATCGGACCAATTCTTCTCGATATTTTATATAAGAATTTTTGATGTTGGGATTTTCCTCCAGAAATTGAACCAAGCTACCTAAACAAAACGCGGTTTCTTTTCCGATATGATGTTCTATTCCCTCAATTTCCTGGTAAATATTTATAGAAGGAATTTCAAGAATGTGGAATAGCTTTTCTAACGTACGATGTTTATTCGCTATATCTTTCGCTATGCTTCTTCCTTTTGTCGTCAATGTGAAACCCCGATATCTTTCATAAGAAACCAACCCATTTTTATCAAGTTTTCTCATCATTTTGGATACAGAAGAAGGCAAGACATCCAAGGACGAAGCTACATCGGTTGCACGTGCATAACCCTTTTCTTCAATTAATAAATAAATCTTTTCCAAGTAATCTTCCATATTGATGGTGGGCAATATGCTCCCCTCCTTCTGATGTTCATATTTGTTACGGATTGTGCTTCTGTTAAGACCAAAAGAGCCAATGCACTCTAAACTTGTTATCTTCAAATACAGCTTCAAAAAGACAAACTACTTAAAACTTCTCTCAACAATTAGTTAGTTAATCCTTCTAAAATCGTTTCAATGTTCCACTCCATCATTTTCAGATAAGTGTCTCCGTCTTCTCCCGGCTTTCCGATGGAATCGGTAAATACTTTTCCTTTAATCTCAATACCGGTTTCTCGGGATACCATTTCCATACTGCGAGGATCGATACTTGTTTCTAAAAATAACCCTTGAATATCCTGTTCTTCGATAATCTCTAGAATGCGGGTAATCTGTTTTGGCGTACCTTGGTTTTCCTGGTTAATTTCCCAAATATATTCCGCTGTAAAATCATACGCTTGGCTAAAATATTTGAATGCGCCCTCACTTGTTACAAAAATACGGTCCTCTTTCGGAATTTCACTATATCGCTCGATAGCTTTTTGGTGAAGTGCTTCTAATTCTTTGATATAGCTTTCTGCATTTTTTTCGTATTCTTCTGCATGATCTGGATCAATTTCAATCAGCGCATCTCTTGCGTTTTCTGCATACTTAATCCCATTACGAATATCTAACCATGCATGGGGATCTTCTTCCCCTTCTTTCCCTTCAGTTGTTAGAAACATCGGCTCGACACCTTTGCTTAACCGGAAGACGGGCGCTTCAGCCCCGGCTTTGCCAGTCGTGCCCATCAATTTTTCAAACCAGGAATTACCTGCTTCAAGGTTTAAGCCATTATAGAAGACGGCATCGGCGTCTGTCGTTTTTTGTACGTCCACTGGAAGGGGTTCGTATTCATGGGGATTGGAACCTACTGGAGCCAAACTGTGAATCTCTATTCGATCTCCGCCTACATTTTTCACGATGTCATAAATAATGGAGTAAGTGGTAACTACCAGCAGTTTATCTTCGTTTGCATCTGCCGTTTTATTTTGATTCTGACTACTCGCACATCCTGTTAAACCAATCAGTAAAAACAAGCTAATAAATAAGAAAATTCTTTTCTTTGTCATGCGTATTCTCCTCTTCTTCGGATATTTTATTATTGTAAAGCAAGTCGATTTTTCTTATCATTTAATTTTTTCCATAAAATTCCTTGTTTTGGGGAAAAAAGAAAAGCCACAAAAAACAAAGCTGTCGCCGAAAGGACGATCGTGGCCCCTGAGGCCAAATTATAAGTAAAACTGAAATACAGACCGATCACCGAAGCGCTTGCTCCGATTGCGGCAGAAAGAAAAATCATCACCGACAAACGATCGGTCAGCAAATAGGCTGTTGCAGCCGGGGTAATCAGCATGGCGACTACCAGCACGATACCGACCGTCTGCAAGGAAGCTACTGTAACCATAGTCAAAAGTGTCATCAAAAAATAATGGATCAGCCTTACCGGTAGGCCGTATACCTCCGCCATGGTCGGATCGAAAGAAGTGACAAGAAGTTCTTTGTAAAATACATAAACAGAAATTAATACAATTAGTCCGATAATCAGTGTAATCCACACATCCGAAGGCCGGACCGCCAAGACGTTACCAAACAAAATATGATACAAATCCGTGCTGCTTTCGAGCACGGTTATGAGAATAACGCCTAAAGCAAAGGCAGCGGTGAACATAATGCCGATGGATGTATCCTGTTTAATACGGCTATTTTGGCTTACAAAGCCTATTCCTATTGCTGTTACTACACCTGTAAAAACGGCACCGAAGAAAAAATTGATTCCCAGTGCATAGGATATGGCCACCCCTGGCAATACTGCGTGTGAGATAGCATCACCCATAAGAGCCATTCCTCTTAAAATAATGAAACAGCCGATAACTCCGCAAACAATACCCACTATAATTGAAGTTAAAAGCGCCTTTTGCAGAAAATCATATTGAATAAGTCCTTCAATAAAGGCCATATTAGTTCACCCCTGCTTCGCGTAAAAAAGATAATTCTCTTTCATAGGCTTTCAACATAATCTCCGGACGCATGACTTCACTAGGCTTCCCGGCATGAATCACGTGTTTGTTCAGTAAAAGCAGTTCATCGAAATACTCAGTTGCTTTGCTTAAATCATGATGAACAACCACCACTGTTTTCCCTTGATTACGCAAATCTTTCAAGAGGTCAACAATCGTTTCTTCGCTGGCTATGTCAATACCAACAAATGGTTCATCCAAAAAGAAAAGAGCGGCATTTTGCGCAAGTGCCCTAGCGAGAAAGACACGCTGCTGTTGTCCTCCCGACAGTTCGCCTATCTGTCGATTATAAAAATGTTCCATTCCCACCTTTTCCAAACACTCGTAGGCTAAGTCCCTTTCTTTTTTCTTCGGGCGCTTAAAGATTCCTATCTTGGGATATGTGCCCATCAAGACGGTGTCTAGAACATGGATAGGGAAATCCCAATCAAACTCGCTTCGTTGTGGTACATATGCGATTCTTTTACGGTTTTCTTCTAATGTTTTTCCAAATATCTCTATACTTCCTTTATCGATTGATACCAATTTCAACAATGCTTTTAATAAAGTCGATTTTCCAGCACCGTTTGGTCCGATAATCCCTAAGACGTTTCCTGATTCAACTGTTAAATTAATTCCACTGATGGCTGATTTACCGTGATAAGAAACATGAACATCATTTAATACAAGCGCAGAAACCATATGATTCCCTCCTAACATTATTTTTCGTAAGTAAAATTATTTTTCCCTAAGGAAACTTTTTCTTAGTTTATACTTTTTACTGAGTATTGTAAATAGTAATGAATTTAAAAATGATAAATTTTTAAAAACAAATTAACTCTCTCTTAAGTAAAAGCTTTAGGATTGATGATATATCGAAAAAACGCTTGTACAAAAAGAAAGGAAGAAAAGAAGCTCTAATTGAGCATCTTCTCTTCCTTTCTTTTTGTAGGGGTAGGTTTTCTTCCTTCCGATAACCTCATGATATGTAAATTAACGAAGCTTTGAAGTAAGTTTCTAGATAATTACCTTCAAAACCTTACTTTAAAATTTATAAACAGTACTCTAAAACCTATAATTTAAGAGTCATAAAGATGTTAAAGTCGCTTCTTTTATAACTAGCGAACGGCTCACAGTATTCAAATCCGAATTTTTTATATAAGTTAATTGCTGGTCCGAAAATTTCCGTCGGTCCAGTTTCTAAGCTTATTCTATTATACCCACGTGACGTTGCTTCCTTAATTATATGATCAACCATTTTGGCGGCTACGCCTTTTTTTAGATGAACTGGCGAAGTTTTTAAGGATTTTAGCTCACCATGTTGAGGATCGATTTCGTGAAGAGCCCCGAATCCTAAAAGTTCATGATTTTCCCAGGCACTCCAAAAAGTGATATCCGGTTTCTTTAACCCTTCAAGATCAAGTGCATATTTACTTTCAGGAGGACTCTGCTGACTCATACTATTTATATGTTCCCCAAGCAATTGTTTGACCGCAGAATTTGTCAGATTGTCTACTTTAATTTCCATTTATATCCCTTCTTTCATTTTCTATGGATTATATTATACTCTTCCATGAACCTCGTTAAATAAAATTATTAAAAAGCTTGTCATTAAAAGTATATTCTTTCGTAGAAGTACACTTCTGCGAACAAAAAAGAAGAAACTCAGTGTTAAGTTCCTTTCTTATAATCCTTCATATATACTCAATCAAAAAGCTTAAATTAAATAGTGCTTAACTTCTCCCATTCTTCTCTCAACATGCCCATTTTGATGGCATCAAAATACTGTCCTTCTACCGTTCGGGCATTTCTAATACATGCCTCCACCGTCATCCCTATTCTTTCAGCCACTATCATCATTCGTTCGTTTCCAGACCAGGTCGACATCCCAAGCCTATGCAAGTCGGTCGATTCAAAAAGGAAATCAATCCATAGCTTGTAGGCTTCAGTGCCATATCCGCCATTCCAATAATCTTTATCGTAAATCACAATTCCGGTCTCGAGCCAGTTCGTATTCTTATCTATCCAGTAAGCTCCCACATAGCCAACCACTTTTCCCTCAGCTCTTATCACGAGGGAAGCTGGAACTCCTGTTGCAATCTCCTCTTCATTCAACCAATGATTACGGTGTTCTTCCTTGGTCATTCGCTTTTCCGGTATGTAAGGTCCATTCCATTTTTTCGCTTCTTGTTCCTTTTCTTCAAATCTCCAAAAATACAGTTCATCCGTGTTTTCTTCCGTATTTTCTATTAACTCAATTTTTGTTCCAACTATTTCTCTCATGGTGATGGCTCAGCCTCTCTTCCTGTAATCATAAATCTTTTTCATTAACCCATTCGAATAAAATTGCACTGTTTGCTTTCTATTAGAAATTATTATTTTCGTTTTGTTAAAGCTCTATCGCTTATTAAGGCAACTACTTATTTTGCAAGTTGATAGAGTCGGTTAAACTTCTTTAACGCTGTATCCCAGTTAATTTGATGATTATGATTTACCGCATACAGCAGCTCATGGAAAACGGGCTGTAATCCATAGAAGGTTTTAACTCGATTCAGTAAGGCTTCTTTGTTTTCGGTACTGCGGTACCACCTCAAGACATCTTTTGTAAACTCAAGCCCAAAATCCCAGTACAGTCCTGCAAAATCGAAGGCCGGATCCCCTAGTTGGGCATCTGTGAAATCAATTATTCCATTAATGCATTCTTTTTCATGATTATAAATGATATTTGCGGCGGTTAAGTCTCCGTGTATGATCGTCTTTTTATTTGTCAATGCAGGCAGTCTTTCAAGAAATTCTGAGAACAGTTCACTAATTTTATGTTGTTGGCCAGAAGCTAAAAATGGAAAAACATCCCTTTCGACCATTGCGTATAAGTTTTCCCAGTATTTCAAAGAGTGAGTCGTTCCTACATTCGAATGATGAAGCTTTGATAACTCTATACTATGTAACTTAGTTAAAAAATCACCAATTCCTTTGGCGTTAAACGGGTTATCACGAAGCTTACTAACTGGAAATTCACTCAAAGAGCTGCCTTTCATGAAATCATATTTAACCCCTTTCAAGGCATTATTTCTGTACAAATACTCATAAGAAGGAAGAAACAATAAAGGCTTTTGGGTTTTTAGTATTTCTAATATTTTTCCTTCATCTTCGATTTTAGACAAGAGTTCATCTGATTTAGGGAACCTGAAGACGATTTCTTCATTTACAATTAAAATGTCATTATCCCAACCGATGCTGTTTGTTTGCACTTTATTTAGTGGTAAATCAGGGAACTTATTTTCTACAAAAACTAACATTTCGTCTTTGGTCATAAGCGTCTCCCTCCATATTTAAGCCCCCTTCTGATAATGCACGACATGTAAACTCTAGCCACTGTTTACTTAATTAGTTGGTCAATAAATGGAGTTATGTAACTTTGGTATTCTTCCGTCAATCCAGCAGGCAGTGAATCCAACTTAAAGAACTGCATTTCAACGGATTCAGTTTCATCTACTTGGATCTCGCCTGTTACATCATCAGATAGAAAAACAGCCGTTACAGAATACAATTCATCCCCGTTCGCAACTCTAAAGAAGTAGTCCGGCCCTGAAAACACGCCTAACTGTTTCAATTCGCCAATGTCTAGTCCGGTTTCTTCTTTTACTTCTCTTCTTGCCGTGTCTTCCAAGCTTTCTCCTAACTCCATTAACCCGCCTGGCAAACCCCACCCACCATCGTTTCGATGCTGCAGAAGCAGTTCATTCTTTTGATTGACGATTAAGACAACCGAACCCGCCAGTATCAGAGGTCTATGGCCCACCAAAGCCCTTAGTTCTTTTACATACTCCATGAAGCTTTCCTCCCTTTCGTTTTTTAATTTCTACCTCTAAAACCTGTAGGGTTTGATGCCGACTTTACTGGCTGTCTTTTTAAATGCTATCAAATTACGCTGACAGCTTATCGTTATGAATACATTCGAAGGATGATTTCTTTCCTCGGTACTGAACTATTGGTTAAGTCATGAACATATTTCTCTAAATCATAAGGGACATTAATTTGAGAAATGTGATAGCCGTTTGTATCAACCTCAATGATTCCATAACGAGCAAATGCTTTACTGGAATACCCGAGAGAGCCTGTATTATAGAAAGTTGTATTGTTACAGGTAAATAGATGATGGCTATGATCATGCCCAAAGCAAACCAACTCAGTGTTTTCCAACCCTTGAAGGTGAGTGAAATTTTCTACTGAAGGCACACCCAGTTGGTCAAATGGATCTTTGTTGATAGGGTCGTTAGATGAAGACGGATTCATCGGATAATGAATGAATTGTATACTATGTTCATCAAAGGTTTTATTTAGTTGACGAGGTAATTTTGATATTTTCTCTATAAATTCGTCCTTTAGTCTACTCGCAATCCACTCATGATGCGGTTTCACGTTGACTCTGCTTTTAGGGTAAGGTTCGTTAGTAAGAACAGCTAAAATGGATTCCTCGTGGTTTCCTGTAATCATTTGCATATTATCTGTTGCAAATAATGCTTCCAGAACTTCATTCGAAAAAGGGCCTATTCCAATCATGTCGCCAAGGCAGTATACAGAATCGATCGCTTTCTCTTTCATATCCTCTAAAACAGCTTCAAGTGCATAGATGTTCCCGTGTATATCCGAGACTATCGCAATTCTAGTCATTTAAGCCTCCAAACTAATACTTTTTTTTTAAGGATTTTTTTTACTCATCATTTTAAAAGTTACAATAACTCTCTAATATGTATAGCCATCTTCCACACTTAGCGCTTCAAGAGAATGTAACTGAATTATGCTGAAAGGACATCACACAAAATTCTTTTTGAAATAAGTCGCGGATTCGCTATACCCGATTGCTTTATAGAATTGGTCGGCTCTTCTCGTGGCTAAAGCGATTAATTTTGCTCCTCGGGCTTTCGACTGTTTCTCTGCTTCTTCCATCAAGTGCTTTCCAATAGATTGTCCTCTATATTCTTCCAATACGAACAACTCTTCTACCCAACTGATGATGCCATTCGCATAAAATGCGGGGTGATGCAAGACAAAAACATATCCGATCAGTTGTTGATCCTTTTCCGCAACCAACATGTCTGCATTTGGATCCTCAACTATAGATTTGAAAACTGAGGAAAAGTCCGCTTCGTTCACTTCAAAGCTGGTGGCTAAGCTCTTTGCTAACGGGTATACCTCTTGTCTGTCGCTCTCAACGGCTTTTCGATAGATGATGTGAGTGGTCATGTAAATCCCCTTTTCCTGCTTTCCAAATTTTTGATACCAATTAATTTAAACCTTTTACGAATCTACCACTCATTCATAACCGCTTAATTTGTTGTACCATTTGGGCTGCAACCGATTGAAGTAATCATGATCATCCAAAAATACTTCGATTTTCTGCAGCATATCATCCATTTCTTCCGGAATGGTATTCAAGGTCCAAATGACGGATGAAAACACACACATGGCCATATAAAGCGAATACAGCTGCCAAAATTCTTCGCCGGGTTCTTCGCCTTGAAAATATCCCTTTATTTGCCCTCTTGAGAATGGAACGCTGATTCCTCTGCTAAAGCCGATCTTCAGGAACTCATGAATGGGATCTCCCCAATCGTATCTGTCAAAATCAATAACGCCCGCCAGCTTTTTATTCTTCACAATGAGGTTTCCAAGATGAAAGTCATCATGCTGAAACAGGTTCGGCCGCTGTTCCATCAGGTGAATGTTCTCATCGATAAAGTCCATGATTTGTTTATCGTTATTCACCTTTATCCCACAGGATGAATAGGCATCCAAGTACTTCTGATATTTCTCTATTTTTCTAAAATGCCAAGGAGTGATCGTTTCAGGTGCCGCATATTGATGCATTTTCTTCAGTTCTTTCCCCGCTGCTATCCCCAGGTCATATTGTTCTTGTTCACTATAAGCGGAGATTTCCTCTCCTGCATCATTACCTTCTATATAAGACGTGATCATATATCCCTTTTCTAGCGTCTTTCCAATCGCTAGTGGTTTTAAACTGGCAACACCATAGTCTTGCATCTTTTTCAGAAGCGCGTATTCAATTTTTTTGGCTTCCAGCTGTTCTGGCTTGAAAATTCGCAGAAACAACTTATCATGACCGTCCGGCATATGGACAAGGTATTTTTCATCGGAGGAAAACCCCTTGTGTATCGGCACGACTTTATGGCATTCCCTTATATGAGGAATTTGTTCAGCTAGAGTTACAGGCATTTTCTCACCCCTATTTCTTTATCATCTTCCTGACTTAGTTAGCTTGTCTCAATTACCGTTTTAAAAGAATCGGACTTGGTTCAACTTATTTTATAACGAAGTCTGCTAATTTCTCACAAAATAGTTGGTACCTCTCCCATACCGGAGGAACGATTTGACCGGCATTGTTCATTTCTATTAACTCTGTCGACGTAACCAACCTAGCAGCGTTCACCTCTCCTGCCTGCAGTGTTAACTCGTGAATGTTGATATGTTCAGAGCTGACCCAAAGATAGCAGTCTAAAAAAGAATTCTCCCGCTTTATTTCGCCCAAATACTGAAGATCTTCAGACTTCACAAGCAAACCAGTTTCCTCCGCGAGTTCCCGAGTGGCCCCTTCCATACTCTTTTCTCCTCCATGAACCGCACCGCCTGTGCTTTCCCAAAGCAATGGATAGGACTTGAACGGAGAACGTTGAGTCAAAAGGATCCTCCCGTCTTTATTAATCGTGAAAACTTCCACAGAGACATGATATTCACCAGGCATTAATTCTTTTCCTTTAACATGCAGTTTCCCTATCGGGTTTCTATATTCGTCGACTAAATCCCATATTTCCATTCCAATTGCTCCATTCCACAGTCTCATTGGTTATCCCTAACTATTATGATCCATTATTTTCAATACATCTGCTTGTCTTCTCCCCAATTGTATTAAAACAATTCCATGTAATCTGTCGATATGCAAACTGCATACCTTGCCTTTTCTAAAAGCAGAGATTAGTGATTCATCTCAAAGTGAGATTCTTTCAATTCTCTTACAATAACCTCTGGATTTAGTTCCACTATTTTATTCGCCAATGTTTTTACTCCGAAAATTTCAGTGAAAGTATGACTGCCAACCAGCAGGTTAATTCCTGCAAATTCTGCGTACTGGATGGTATATAAATTCGCTTCACCTGTTATGTATGTATCGCAGTCTTCATCGATTGCCTTTTGAATAATAGCCGAAGAATGACCAGCTCCTGTTAATACGCCAACCCTTCTCACTTCTTTTTGGTTGTTTTTCCATGAACGCACGGGTTCCTGTAACTTAGAGCGCATACTTTCGACTAATGTATCAAAGTTAAGTGGATTGCGATATTCTCCAACGCCCGGCATCTCGCCATCTTCTTCAGAGTAAGAAGAATATCTTAGAATCCTATCAATTTCTAAAGTCTCCATGAGCGATGTACAAGTTCCAAATTCAATAAAATCGAGTGGACCATGGATCCAAAAGTGACTGATATGATGTTCTTTCATCTTGCTTACACAGGTTTCTCTTAGGCCATAGAGGAAATCCCAAGCATCATGGTGGGTAACTATCAAGTCCACACCATGCTGGATGGCTTTTTCTACTGTCTCTAGTGAAAGGTTCGTAGCATACCCTATTTTTTGAATGTCATCATTTGAAGTATTCGTAAATCCATATTCGTCATGTTCTTCTAATAACTTTGCACCAAAGAGTTTTTTAATTATTATTTCAAAGTCGCTTAAATTCATTCGAATATCCCTACTATTCTTTTTTTTCTTAACTTTACCATATAGTTTTTATATGAGGGTATCTCGCAACAATGATCATTAATAGAAAAAAGAGGAAAAGCGGTGCTGATTTGCACTGCTCTTCCTCTTTGTATCTTGCCATTGAATTGTAACTACTTCTAATAAGCCGCTACATGTAAACTAAAAAGAAAATTATACCTGCTCAGTTGGCCGTTCATGAGTCAGCACACTGTAAAGGAGAGAATCTCTCCACCCTTCTTTAAGTAACAAGGTTTCTCTCATTCTCCCTTCAAAAGACATGCCCGACTTCTCTAACACTTTTTGTGACCCAATGTTCTTAGGAGCACACGTAGCATAAATCCGGTGAAGATTCAGTTCGCTAAACCCAAATCCAATTACAACTTTAGCAACTTCTGTTGCAATTCCCATTCCCCAATAATCCGGGTTTAAAATATAACTAATTTCCCCTGTTTTATTACTGAAACTTCGAATATTAATCTCTCCAGAACCAATCATTACTTCATCTTCTTTATGAACAATAGCGAATGTAAATCTTGTTCTAGGCATTATTTGTGAATCATCAAGAACTTGTTTCACAAATTCTTTAGACTCCTCCTTAGAACTCGGCTCCCAGGTTTGGTGTTCAGAAACTTGTTCTTGAGATGCGTAATTATGTACTCCTACCCAATCACTTTCAATAAATTCTCTTAAATAGACCCTTTCCGTTTCGAGAGTTTTCATTGCTTTTAAACTCCTATCCAATGAGATTTCTTTATTTTACCATTGAAAAATAAAATATTAATAAAACTACTAATATTTAAAATAACCATTCAAGTTCTGTATTTAAATTGTATGGCACTAGAATTGATCCTTCGTAAAAGTACACTTTTACTGATAAAGTACGATTACTGATTGAAAGCATTTTTTCTTTCTTTCGAATTATTAAGTTGCACTGGTTACTACTAATTTTTTAGTTTCAGCTTTTTTACTGAATAAACCGGTATAAACAAGAAAAGTCCCCAACATCAGAATGCCTCCCATATAAACAGACATCATGCTGGGAATTAAATATGCGCCTAGAATAATCGTGGAACGCGCAATTAAGTCTGCACCGCTAAAAGAAATATTGGAAAATGCGGAGTAAGAACCTCTCTTGTCAATCGGCATCATATTAGCCTGCTCAGCGTTGCGAATCGGGGAATACATCAATTCACCCAAGGTCGCAACAATACTGAAGAGAAGAAGCAGGTACCAGGTGTCTGCAGAAGTCATTACAACATAACCGGCACTATAGATGACAAGCCCCCAAAAAAGGACTTTTTTATTGTTAAATCGGTCAGTGATCTTACTGATGAAGAATGTAAAGAATACTACCAAAAGCATATTCTGGATATTGAGTATACTCAGCATCCGGACCCCACCGATTTCAAAACTTCCAATCGATACAGGATCAAAGCTTTCCGCTAGCCGGACTCCGATGTAGCTGTTCAGTGAGAATTCAGCAGCAAAGATAAACATTGATCCTACTACGACTTTCACAAATGGCCGATCTTGAAACGCCACTTTATAGTTATGAAATAAATCAAGAAACACATTTTCATGCTGCTTTTTCAAATGGTATTCCTGTTGATCATCCAGCCAGATGGCATAAGCAACCGGTAAGAAGGCTGATGTCAAAAATAATAGCAGAAATAACTCTACTTGATGATTGATATACAATAACCCGCCTAATGCCGCACCAACAGCCAAGGAAAGATTGATTAACCAATAATCGATGGCATAGACCGCTTTCCGGTTTTCAGGTGTTGTGGAGTCGATTATAATTGCCCGCATGGCCGGTCTTCCCAAACTGCTCGTGACGATGTACGCCACATAAGCTGCTGCAAACAACCAAATCCAATTAGCTGCCGGCATTAAACTGGCCGTCATAAAGAAGAAAAAGAGCGCACTCAGCGAAGAAGTCATAATCAAAACTTTTTTTCTGGGGAAACGATCCGAAATATACCCACCAATCAGATTAACAAAAAATCCGACAAAGACAGTTCCTATTAAAAATAAACCTGCTGCCACTTTTCCTATTTCCTGTGCAAAAAACAAGGCCATGAATGGCATGACCGCCGACGATACTCCTCTATTAAAAAACGAAGTAATCAAGCGGACTTTAATGTTGCGTGGATAGTCTTTCCATTTCATGTTGTATTCCCCCTCCATATTCTGTATATTAAACCAGACTCAAGAGAAGAAAAATGGACAATATTTGTAAAAACGTCCACTTTTAAAGGAGAAAAAATAATGGAGAAACACTTATTAACGTTATGGAAAACCATCCCTTCCGGAAATGTGAAACACAAAGAAATAGCAAGCATCCTTGGTTTCAGCACCAAACAAACCTCTCGCTATATTAAAAAGTGGACAGCACAAGGCTGGTTAAGTTATACAGCTGGCCGCGGCAGAGGGAACTTTTCAAAATTGATCTGGCTGAAAAATGTGGAAGAGATTTATGAAGAGCAGCTAATGAAGATAATCGAGCAAGAAGCTGTTGAAGAGAGTAGCAAGTATTTGCTGTACGATTGGTCGAGTGAAAGCAAGCTGCGGTTACTGAATCAATTCCGTTTAAAATTCGGTTATTTTCAAAGTGCCGAAGAAGTTGATAAGTTGATCATCCCGAGGAAGTATCCATTGCTGACTTTGCACCCGATTGAAGCACTTGATATACAAAGTGCCAGTATGGTCGCCAATGTCTTTAATCGTCTGGTTTCAGTTGATGAGGCTGGTTCCATTACTCCGGAACTTGCCCATGCATGGGACGTGCAAGATACACGGCTTCGATTCTATTTACATAAAGACGTAAAATTCCACGATGGCTCTCTGTTGACCGCTGAGGATGTAGTAACATGTATAGACCGGTTGCGTAATCATCCCTATTTCAAAACTCTGTGGGAGCCTGTCACGTCAGTGAAAGCTGTTGCTCCGCTGGTGGTTGACTTTCACTTTCCCGGCGGCTGCAGTTACTGTCTTCAAATGCTTGGGATGATGAATTCAAGTATTTACAAAGAAAGCAAAGGCAAAGTATTGGGCACCGGAGGTTTCTATGAAGCTGAGAACGTGGAAGGCAAAACGTCTTTAAAAGCCTTCAGCGATTACTTTCAAACAAGACCCTTGTTGGATGTAATTGATTTCGTCCAAGTGCCGAAAGACTTCGATATCATCTATCGTTCTGCCAGCCAAGCGAAAGAAGAAACCACATTTCAAGTGGAAAGTGATACGGGATTCGGCGTCGTTATTATGAATGCATTCCGCCCTTCACCTATCCAACACAAAGAAGTACGGGATTATGTGCATTATGTTATAGCGAAACACCGAAACGATATAGGTCATTACCACATACGAGCTTTGCCAAACTCGAAGAGCTGCTTAATTGGCCACAGCCAGGAGTATACCGCACAGGATGTTAAGCGTCCGCATTTTGATCAACCACTGGTCTTAAAAGCAATAAAAGACATCGAAAAACCAGCGGTCTGGTTAAAAGAGGCTCTGGAAAAAGAAGGCGTTCCCGTTAAAATGCAGTGGATGACTTATGCAGATAAACTTTTAGATCACGGAGAAGATCAACAAGCGGATCTATTTATACACGGAGAAGTACTCGAAATGAATCAAAACTTCTCATTTTATTACTTTCTCAAGAACAGTAATTCACCTTTGACTGCCAACCTGGCCAAAAACAAGCAAATTCTTGCATGTCTTAATCAATACTCACAGACCCCTTTCGAAGATTGGACTTCTCTGAATTTACAAATTGAAAAGATGCTTTTGGAGTCATCAATCATGATTCCCCTCTATTATGAAAAGCGTCAAATCCCTTTTTCGGCAGATTTGATGAATATTAAAATCAGCCACTTCGGCTATGTGGATTTCTCAAATTTATGGGTAAAACCTAGCATTTAAGGAGAAATGTTTTCTTTAAAAGTTAGTTTTACTGAATATGAAAAAAGAGAAAAGGTTTGGTCTAGCACCGCCTCTTCTCTCCATTTCTATTTGTTCAGCTTCCAATAAATTGGTGATATGTAATCCAATCATTCAACCTTAATGGTTCACCAAAACGGAGTTGAGTTATTATAAAAATGCATCAAACAAAATCTTTTTAAAGTAAGTCGCCGATTCGCTATAGCCTATCGCTTTATAGAACTTGTCGGCTCTTCTCGTGGCTAACGCCATTAATTTTGAACCTCGGTTTTAAGATAGCTTTTCGGCTTCTTCCATCAAGTACTTTCCAATGTTTTGACCTCTATACTCTTCTGATACAAACAATTCCTCTACCCAACTGATGGTACCATTCGCATAAAAAGCCGGATGGTGTAATACAAAAACATATCCGATCAATTCATGATCTTTTTCTGCAACAAGCAGATCTATATTGTTATCTTCTACTAACGAATTGAAAACATTGGAAAAGTCTTCTTCGTTCACTTCAAAGCTTGTGGCCAAACTCTTTGCTAACGGATATAAATTGTTTCGATCTTCACCAACAGCTATTCTATAGATTACTTCAGTAGTCATAAAAAGCTCCTTTCTCCCATTCTGATAAAGCAATTTTGTATTCAAAATTTTTTCATTTAGCAGAAAACCAGTGATTGCATGGAGTGAGTCAATTTATTTAAACATCACATGAATCTGACAGCAGGAACTTCAATTCAGACAAATCTTCGATCACAAAATCTGCTTGAGCCAATTCCTCTTCCTGGGCGAAATCGAACTTGCAGCCCACAGCGGTTAAGTGATTCGTTTTTGCTGCATTGATATCGGATAGCCGGTCGCCAATAACTGCTCCATTCTTGATGCCATACTTTTGAATTATTGTGCCGACCAGTTGCCCTTTGTCCAGAGAAGCAATCTGTTGAATGCTGAAAGTTTCGGTAACCCAGCGGTCCAGCCGGTAGAATGCCACGATGGCAGACAAATAAGCTGTTAAGCCATTGCTAGCAATGTAGATGGCATGTCCTTCCTCTTTCAAGTGCGTAAATAACTCCTCCACATTTGGATATAAGGCACCTTTCCCACTTTCGATGTTCTGAATCAACCTTTCATGAAAATAGTCATTTGCTTCTTCTCTTACTGGAAGTGAATGCTGAGGGAGCAACTCTTTCCAAACCTGGGGCAAGGGAACCCCCATGATTTTCCGGTATTTTTCAATTGGCGTACCGGAATCCCAGAGATTCAAAGTTCTTAAGCGGTCAAATGTATCGCCAAGAGCTAGTTCCAGAATCTTATTGGTTTGAAAAAGTGTGCCATCCATATCAAAAATGAATGAATTCATAACTGCCTCCTTTATTGACATGAGACTCTCCAAATAAAGCATGTAACCACTGTGATGGTTTGCTATTATTTAGCATCCCTTATGAAATATTAATAATTCTCCTTTTTTTCCCATCACTCTTATTCCCTTATCGATAAACCCGCTCTTCTTATAGACATGCTGAGCGAGTGTATTTTTGTGGTTCACGGCTAAGATAATTTCCTTTTTATCCGGGAAATTTCTCTTCACAAATGAATCCAATGCGAATAAGGACTCCTTGGCAATTCCTTTGCCCTGGAAATTAGCGTTGACGGAGTATCCTCTTAATAAGATGGCATCGGGGTTATCACTATATGCTTTAACCCCTTCCCAACCCTGCAGCACAAAAAAACCCGCCGGCTCACCGTCATACAAGATGACGACCGGGTGTCTGGTACCATCAGTTTCGCATTCGGACACGGCTTTTAAAGGGACTGAAGCATAGCGGCTTTGTTCTTCTGATAAATGATAGTCACTTAGTTTCGATTTATAATATTCCTGATAGAAATCAAGAGCTACGATAGGTTCTCTTTGAATGGACATTGTTCTTCTCCTTTTGGCGTTAGGCGAATATTCCACCGCCTTTACTAGATGTCTTAAACTTGATAAGTCTATTCAGTGGTTGGCTCATTCTTATAAAGTATTCATCTTTCTCGAGCTTCTTCCCTTTTGATAATGTTTCATATGTAAGCTAATATTTTTTCAACCGACAGTATACTTCATTAGATTTTTGAATTTCGAACTCTCTCAAGAAACAGAAACATATTCTACAGCCCTTAGTTCCGTGTCTAAAATGACGCTTCTCATATCATTTTTCAACATCAATACCTCTTTTCCGTTCTGATCGAAACCGTACGCAATCGGTATGGAAAACCCGCAATCTCGGTAGGAACCGTCCGAATGGCTAACGCCGATAACAAATGCTTTCTGTTCAATCGCTATTTTTCTGGCTTCGTCCGTCCATTCCGTAAATTGCTCTTCGCTAAACATCCCTACACCAATAGGATTAAAAATAATGTCTACTGGTTCTCGTCCCAGCCCCTTCAAGCCGAGGAAAATTTCTCTGCACAGAACGTATCCGAATTTCCTTCCCTCATCTTCAATCTTCGACGGAGCAAATAAACTGTCGGCCTCGGGTGTTTTTGCTCTTTCTAATAAGACTTTGCCATGTTGATTCACCATAAAAGCCCGGTCTTTATCATTCTCATCCTTGTATCCGCAAACGATATAAATGTTTGATTCTTTGGCTAGTTGGGACACAACCTCGAGTTTATCGGATTGAAAATAACCCTCCGGGAATAGAATAACATCCACATTTGGGCGGTTTCCGGCTTCCCTTCTCATTGATTCCAAGGTATTTTCCCGATTGGGTTGTGCGATCAAAATCTTCACCTGCAACACATCCTTCGATTTTTTTGTTTCAACTAACAGAATGCTGATTTTGTATATCTAATGAAATCCATTCCACAGCTTCCAGTAAATCCTTAGCTACATAGTCTGGATCAATGCCCAACCAATGGCTGCGGTACTTCGTTAACGAGCCTTCGCCCCAGCCGGTTCTTACTAGCACCATTTTTGTTCCCGCTTTACTTGCAGCCAGCATGTCCGAACCACCCGTATCCCCAACGATGTAACACGCTTCCAAATTCAGTCCATGCTCTTCTTTGGCTTGTAAAAGCAAACCAATATTCGGTTTTTGACAAGTGCAACCTTCTTCCAGGTTATGGGGACAATAGTAGATACCATCCAGAAAAGCATCATGTCTTGCCAACTCTTCTTCCATAAGTTTAAATCCCTTTAATAATACCTTTTCGGTAAAAAAACCTCGCCCCACCCGGGTTTGGTTGGTAAATAAAAATACCTTGATCCCTAAATCGTTCAGCGTTTTGATAGCTACCGGCGCAAAATCATATAGTTGAAATTCGAAGGGGTGCATTCCTCCACCTGTTCCGCCAATGGTTCCATCCCTATCTAAAAATACAGCCCTCAAAACTGTCATCCCCTTAGCTATTTTAATTTGTTTAAAGAGTTAGATGTTCTTCTAATAGGCAGTAAAAAATTTATTTAAAAAATAGTTCGAATCTTTCCATACTTATTTTACCATTATTTACTTCTTGGATTTTAAAAACTATAAAAATTCAATTTCGATAAAAATATTTTATAGCAGTACTCTTTTCCAAAAAATAAAAAAAGGAAAGAAGCTCTGTTTACTTCTTCCCTTCCTATAATCTGATGATATGTAAACTGGATGCCATGAATGCTTTATTCACTTCCAAGTTTCATCCAGCTTATTTGAATAAAATTCAATAGCCTTTTTATACGATTGAATATCTTCATCAGTAGAAGTCTCCAGTAAGCATTGAAGAAGTATTTCCATCGCTTTTTGATGCTCTTTCAGATTATAAAGTGTCATTGCAAAGAAATTTCTCATTGCATTATTTTTTGGAAAAAGCTCTATTCCTTTTAAAAAAGTCCTTTTTGATTCCTGGTATTTCCCCAGCGTTCTATATGTACTTCCTAATCCCAGTAGTGCACCTTCTAAGTCTTTTCCAGCTAATCCCAGAACAATCGCTTTCTCATAAAAAGGAACTGCTTTTTCTTCTTCTCCTAATAAGTCAAAACTCCATGCACACTGGTAATTGATTTGTGGATCCTCGGGGTTTTTTTCTACTAGTTCTTTAATCAGATTATTTGATTCTATTTGTTTCCCGGCTTCTCTTAATTTAATTGCTTCATCTAACATTTGTTCCATTAGATCATCTCCTACCCTTCCTCAGGTAAAAATTCCTTTTGCATAATCTATAACAATATTTTGAAGAACTAAAAAAAGCAACCAACCACCTACGCCTAAGGCAATGGAAAGAAACAGATGAACGGAATTTTGCAGAGCGATATAGACGATGACCAACAAAACAGCCGTTGCTGGAAACCCCCACAGCACACCTAATGCAAACTTGCTTAAGGTAGCAGTCTGCTCACCCTGAACGTACAACCAAATGATGCTCAGCAAACTCACAAGTGGAAGAGCTGCTACTATCCCGCCATATGAAGGAAATCTCCTGGAAATCTCTGTTACGATAGCGATTACAATTGCAGAAGCGATAATCTTCATAATCACAAACATGTTTTGGCACGCTCACTTAAAATTTTAAAGGCCTGTTCTATGATTTCTTTTTCCTTATCCGCTAACTGATTCATAACCTGCTCAAGTTTCTCTTCATCAAGACTCGTATTTCGATGCAAAACATCTTTCCCCACCTTTGTCAGGTGCAATAAAACTTTCCTTTCATCAAGTAGACCTCTTTCTTTAATTAGAAGATTCTTCTCCACCATCCGTTTCACGTGTTCAGAAGCGGTATTATGAGAAATGTGAAGATAAGTGGCCACCTCATTTACGCCAATCTCTTCTTTTTTCTCAACAAGCTGCAGAATTCGAATTACTTGGTGGGAAATCTTTTCTGTATGCGGATAATGCAGATGAAAATAAATATCAGTCCAATATTCATTTAATTCTTTTACGTTACTGGCCATTATGAATACTCCTTCTGATACATCTTATAAAACGATTATATCGTACTATACGATAATATAGAAGTGTGAATTTGGCGTTAATATTATTTGCTGCTAAAGCGTTCGTAAAAGTACACCATTACGAACGCCCCAAATCCCCTCTAAACCCACAAAAAGAACGTTCGTAAATGTACCAAAACACTTTACGAACGTCCGCTTTTTTCCAGATACCTTTACGAACGCTTTAACCGTTTTAAATTAAACGACTTTATTATTCATCAATATGAACGCAAAAACGCCGCACAGAACCAGGCGGCTATTTCCTTATCCTCTATCTATAAAGTTATGACTCCGGTTCTTCTTTCAAAATTTCCTTCAGGAATTTTTCACGATGATCGAGAAAATATTTTGTGATTTGATAATGATCGGTTTGTTCATAGTCGATTTCTTCTATTTTTCCATCATCAAAACTTAATATTGAGGCTTCAGGATAACCCAGCAAAATAGGAGAATGCGTAGCAATGATAAACTGGCATCCTTCTTTGACCGTCAAATCATGAAGAATCCGTAAAAATGCCAATTGCCGCTGCGGCGACAATGCAGCTTCCGGCTCATCCAGGAGATAAATTGCCCGTCCATTGAAACGATTCTGGAACAATGAAAAAAACGACTCCCCGTGAGATTGTTCATGCAAAGAACGTCCCCCGTAGCTTCGGTATGCATCGGCTCCATCTTTCTGCAATTCATCGATATGAGTGGCAAAATGATAAAAAGATTCGGCTCTCATGAAAAAACCATTGGTGATTTTGGGCATCCAGGACAAGCGGATATAATCTCCCAAAACTGAATTGGAGGCGTGGACATCGTATGTATTATTGCGCCCCCCGCCCGCCGTATTGAAATCGCATTTCTCGGCAATCGCCTCCAGCAACGTGGATTTCCCCGATCCATTCTCTCCAACAAAGAAAGTGATATTCCTTGTCAGCTCCAATTCATCAAAACTTTCAATGGCTGGAATCGTGAAAGGATATTGTGTAAAGTCGACATTGTCTTTATTGAGCAAGCTTATCCGTTTCAAAAACACATTCTCACCTGCAATTCTTATGTATTATTTATTGCAAATAACATTTGTTTCCTTATTTTAGCATAATTGCAGATACTGTTAAGAGCAAAAAAAAAGAGCCCTCATGTTAATGAGAGCTCTTCATGATAATTATGCTGTAACAGTATTCTTTTTCAAAAGCCCGACAGTCAATGCAGCAACGATTGCTCCAATGAGGATCGCCAGAGCGTAAAGCAGAATGTTCATTGCGCCGCCTTCCACAAAGCCCATTACGAAAACTCCGCCGTGTGGAGCACGCAAACCGATATCAAACAGCATGACAAGTGCTCCTGTCACGGCCGCTCCAGCAACAGATGCCGGGATGACACGAGCCGGATCGGCTGCTGCAAACGGAATGACGCCTTCTGTGATAAAACAAGCCCCGAGAACATACGCCGTTTTGCCAGCTTCACGTTCCGGTTTGGTGAATTTCTTCTTGAACAGCGTTGTCGCAATCGCCATGCCAAGCGGTGGAACCATCCCGGCAGCCATGACTGTCGCCATGAAAGTGAAATTGTCTGCATCCAGCATAGCAATACCGAATGTATATGCGGCTTTATTGACTGGGCCGCCCATATCGACTGCCATCATACCGCCAAGCAGCAACCCGACCAGCACCAGGTTCGTACCGCCAAGGCTTTCCAGGAAAGAAGAAATTCCTGTATAAACGCTTGTCAGCTGTGGATTGACGAGCATCATGATGATACCTGTGATAGCAATGCTGAACACCGGATAGAATAGAACCGGTTTCAAACCTTCAAGCGCATTCGGCAAACCGGCGAAAGCCTTTTTCACCAATAGCGTTACGTAACCTGCCAGGAACCCGGCGATCAAACCGCCAAGGAAACCAGAACCGCCACTAACTTCATCAACACCGGAAACGGTAATGGCAATCAGACCGCCGATCATACCTGGTGCAAAACCTGGCCGGTCAGCAATACTCATTGCGATAAAACCGGCAAGAACCGGCACCATCAGGAAGAATGCATTTCCGCCGCCGATTGTATTCAGCATTGCAGCAAATTCATTGTAATTGGGGCTTGTCGGATCTGTAGCGTCTATTCCCCAGAAAAACGAAATAGCGATCAGGATTCCGCCTCCGACTACGAATGGCAGCATATTCGATACACCATTCATCAAATGTTTGTAGAAACCGCCTTTGGATTCAGAGTCAGTTGCATCATCTTTCGATTTATCATGTTTATAAATCGGTGCGTCGTTGGTGACTGCCCGGTTCAATAGATTATCGGTCTCGTAGATCGCTTTGCCGACAGCTGTCTGGATGACCGGTTTGCCGTCAAAACGGCCCATATCCACTTTTGTATCAGCAGCTACGATAATGGCATCCGCTGCTGCAATATCTTCAGCAGTCAACTTATTTTTTGCACCACTTGAACCATTTGTTTCGACTTTCAGTGAAATGCCCAGCTCTTTTGCGCGGTCATTCAATTTTTCAGCCGCCATATACGTATGGGCAATGCCTGTCGGACAGGCAGTAACCGCTAAAATCCTTTTTCCGGTTGTCTCCGGCACTGCTTCTGAGACTGTAGTGTCTTCAGGACCTTCAACTTCAGTTTCCTTGTCTGACACCGCACGCAAAACTTCGTCTTTTGAATCGGCAGCCAGAATCTTTTCCCGGAACTGTTCATCCATCAAAAATGTCGCTAATCTTGATAGGGCTTCCAAATGTGCATCATTAGCGCCTTCACTGGCAGCGATCATGAAAAATAAGTTTGCCGGCTGGCCGTCCATCGATTCAAAATCAATGCCGTTCACCGCTCGTCCAAATGCAATTGCAGGAAGTTTGACTGCTGCTGACTTAGCGTGAGGAATGGCAATTCCTTCGCCGATACCCGTGGTGCTTTGTTGTTCTCTCGCTAAGATATTTTGCTTGAATGTTTCTTTATCCGTTAACTTTCCTGCTACATCCAGCTGATTCACCAATTCATCGATCACAGCTTCTTTTGAACCCGCTATCAAATCCATGGCAATCGTTTCTTTTGTCAATAAATCTGTAATTCTCATCTTTTCACATCCAGTCTCTTAAATGGTTGAACTTTAATCTGATCCAATAATTTTTCTGTATCTTCTTTCCTGCACAAGTCATCACTGAAAGCAGTCGCACTGCCGCTTGCTATACCGTAGCGGAATGCTTCTTCCTTGGAACTGCCATATGACAAAGCAGCGATGAAACCAGAGACAAGTGAATCACCCGCTCCTACTGTATTGACCATTTTTCCTGTTGGAGCTTCAGCGAAATAAGCCGCCTCCCGGTCAACCAGCATGGCCCCGTCTGCCCCCATCGATACAATGACATTGGCAACCCCTTTTGCAGTAAGCTGAAAAGCACATTCTGCAGCATGGTGCTTATCTTTGATCGTTGTCTGGAACAATTCACCCAGTTCTTCCATATTCGGTTTAATCAGGAAGGGACGGCTGTCGATTAGTTCCTTCAGGGCCTTGCCGGAAGTATCCAGCACGAAACGAATTTCCTGTTTCTGCATGATATTTCCTAATGATTTAAAATAACTGATCGGCAAGGAATCCGGTATGCTTCCTGACAAGACGAACCAGTCACCGGGTTTGATTCTTTCCACTTTCTCTTTTAATTCCTGTAAATGACTAGCGCTCAGCTCCGGACCGGGTCCGTTCAATTCGGTTTCCTCGGCAGCTTTGATTTTAACATTGATCCGCGAAATCTGGCCGGTATCGATAAAGTCTGTCCGTACACCTTCAGCTGCCAAAAAATCCTGGATGAACTGGCCGGTAAAACCTCCGGCAAATCCGTAAGCAATACTGTCGACGCCTAGGCGTTTCAATACCCGGGAAACGTTAATGCCTTTGCCACCGGGATAATAATGGACCTTATTACTTCTGTTCAAGCCACCTGTCCTGAAATCCGGCAAATAATTCGTGTAATCGATCGACGGTGACACAGTGCATGTGTATATCATTCCTCAACCACCTTTACTGGCGTTATTTTCTCAAGTTCCTTTAAAGATTCAGCCGGCAGTCCATCGACAATCAATGCTGCTTCCTGCAGATCCATTATTGTGGCGAAACTTACTTTATTCACTTTGCTGTGGTCTGCCAGGATATACGTCTTTCTCGCATGAGAAGCCGCTTTTTTCTTAATGGCTGCTTCCTCCGGATCAGGCGTCGTATAGCCATAATCGGCATGAACGCCGTTGACCCCGAGAAAACAGATGTCGAAATGATAAGTTCCAAGTGCAGCTAAAGCACCCGCTCCGACGAACGCGCCTGTTCGCGGCTTTAACATTCCCCCGGTCAAGTAAGTGGTAATACCTGCTTCATTCAACGCAACAGCAAGTGGCAATCCGTTAGTCACAACCACCGGGTTCTTATCTTTTAGATGAGGAATCATTTGCAGAGTGGTAGTTCCTGCATCAAGGAATACACTGTCGCCTTCCTGAACAAATGTGGCTGCAAATTCAGCAATCGACTGTTTTTCTTTTAAATTCCGCGTCGACTTGTCATCCATGCTCGGTTCCTGCAAATTCCGTGTTGGAAGGATTGCCCCTCCAAAAACACGTTCAAGTTTACCCATATTCTCAAGTTCTGTAAGGTCGCGGCGCAAGGTCGATTCAGAGGCATCCGTCTTTTCAACCAGATCCTGCAATTTAACGGTCCGCTTTTCATCCAGCAATTGTAATATGTAATCGTGCCGCTCATTGGTTAACAAACTAATCACCTGCTTTAGTAATTTTAAGTAGATATTACTTGAAATCGCTTCCAAAATCAATCATAATCATTCATAAGCAATCAAAAACGTTCATTTCTATCCGTTAACCCTTTAAATCATTAAGGTTTATACTAAAGGAATGAGCTTATAACTATTGAGGAGGAAATTTAAATGACTGAAAAACAATTTACAATAACTGATGAAGCGGGTATGCATGCGCGCCCTGCCTCTGCACTGGTTGGTACAGTGAGCAAATTTAAATCGGATATCCAATTGGAGTATAAAGGCAAGAAAGTCAATCTGAAATCAATCCTGGGCGTCATGTCCCTCGGGATCTCATCAGGTTCGGTTGTCACGATTTCTGCTGACGGTGAAGATGAAGATGAAGCGATGGCTAAGATCGAAGAAGCAATGAAAGCGGAAGGGATTTCGAACTAATGACAGCTGAACTATATGGAATTGCGGCTTCTGACGGAATTGCCATAGCAAAGACATACCGGCTGGAAAGTCCATCTCTTGAATTTGATAAGAAGTCAATTGACGACCCTGCACTTGAAATTGAACGGTTCCACACAGCGATTGCTGTATCTTCAGAAGAACTCGAACTCATCAAAGATCAGGCCGAAATGCAAATCGGACCTAAAGAAGCAGCGATTTTTGGTGCTCATCTCATGGTGCTGAGTGATCCTGAACTGATCGGACCAATTACAGAGAAAATTGAAAATGACCTGGTCAATGCTGAGTTTGCCTTGCATGAAGTGTCGGACATGTTTATGAATATTTTCGCTTCGATGGACAATGACTATATGAAGGAACGCGCAGCGGATATAAAAGATGTCAGAAACCGTGTATTGGCCCATTTACTGGGAGTGAAGTTTCCGAACCCGGGGTTGATTTCAGAGAAAGTAATCCTACTGGCTGATGATCTTACCCCATCAGACACGGTCCAGTTCAATCCTGAATTCATCCAGGGTTTTGTAACTGAAATAGGCGGCAGGACATCACACTCGGCCATTTTGGCGAGAACGCTGGAAATTCCTGCAGTAGTCGGAGTCAAAAAACTGATGGCAAGCCTATCTGATGAAACTATGCTTATCATTGACGGCATTGAAGGGAAGATTATTGCAGATCCCACGGAAGAACAAATTGAATTGTATAAGAAACGAAAAATTGATTTTGAAGACAGAAAAACAGCGCTGGCTGCATTGAAAGATGCACCTTCTGTTTCCGCAGACGGCTTTAAAGTGGAACTGGCTGCCAATATCGGTTCACCGAAAGACGTAAAATCCGCGCTTGAAAACGGCGCGGAAGCTATCGGCCTTTTCCGGACGGAATTTTTGTATATGGGCAGAGACAGTTTCCCGACTGAAGAACAGCAATTTGAAATGTATTCTGAAGTGCTGAAGGCTATGGGAGATAAACCGACTGTTGCCCGTACATTGGACATCGGAGGAGACAAGGAACTGTCTTATTTGGATTTGCCGAAAGAACTGAATCCGTTTCTTGGGCTTCGGGCAATTCGCTTGTGCCTCGAGATGCCCGATTTGTTCAGAACACAGCTGCGGGCTTTGCTCCGTTCAAGCGTCCATGGCAATCTGAAAATCATGTTCCCGATGATTGCAACGCTTGATGAATTCAGGCAAGCCAAGCAATTGTTTTTAGAAGAACAGGAAAAGCTTGCAACAGAAAACATCCCTTTCAATAACAACATCGAAGTCGGCATAATGGTTGAAATCCCTTCTACAGCTGTGATGGCTGACCTTTTCGCTAAAGAAGTCGATTTCTTCTCCATTGGAACCAACGATTTGATCCAGTACACGATGGCTGCCGACCGAATGAATGAAAATGTCTCACATCTATACCAGCCGTTCAACCCTGCAATACTGCGGATGGTGAAAATGGTTATAGACGCTGCCCATAAAGAAGGAAAATGGGCTGGTATGTGCGGAGAGATGGCTGGAGAAGAACTGGCTGTTCCGATCTTACTGGGGCTTGGTCTTGATGAGTTTTCAATGAGCGCTTCATCCATATTAAAAACCCGCTCCATGATCAGCAGCTTGTCGAAAGCGGAAATGGAAAAACACACCGACTCGATATTGGCATTGGCTACTGCAGAAGATGTAAAAAATTATGTATCTCAATTAGTGGATAAATAAGATATGATAAACCCAATCTGACTATAGGAAACACAGATAATAAACATAACCCCTTGGATGAGGCTATTTCTCACTCCAAGGGGTTATTTTAAGTTTTGGGAGAGTTTTGCTGCCAACTCTTCTGGATACAGCTTAATCGTCGTGAGCTTGTCCCTGGCAATCCATACAGCTTCATAGCTTCCCCGTTCCGACTCAGGCTCTGTAAATTCCAATCCGGTGCCCGTGCCAAACTTTCCGCCTGTTGCTGCAGCCAGAAAATAAGATTCTTCCGCCGTGCCCGACAGCTTGAAAATGCATTCACCGATTTCCACTTCGAGTCCCAGTTCTTCCATTGCTTCCCGTTTTGCGGCTTCTGCAGGTGTTTCATCTGCTTCGATACCGCCGCCGGGAAAGACATAATAGGTCTGGCCTTTCCGCATTCTTTTGATCAATGCCAATCGATTGTTTTCACTGATGATCACAGCAGCCCGATTTCTCATATCCTTATCCCGCCTTTCAGTATTTTTAACCGATTTGCTTGAAATTCAAGCTACTGGGTATATAATAGTATGTATAAGAAAAAGCCGCCCGGTGCGTCAACACCGAACGGCAAGCATTCGCCAGGTCCCAACAAGGGAGATCAGCCATTAGGTTACTTAATAAGGATAACCCGCAGAGCTACCAACTCAAGGGCGGGTTATTTTTTTTGGTCTTTAGACGAAATCATAAGCATCAGGCTTGCGAAAGTTACTGCAAACATCAATGCTTCATAAACCGTCATATGCACCACCCCCCTTTCTTCCGGGGATGGCCAACCACCCTTGAGTTCCCTATTCGATTGCATCTCCCAGTTTACCATAGACAAGTGAAGAGGCAGACAGGCTAATTTCTCATTTCCATTTCTTTTATCTGTACAAATAAAAACATTTCAATAACTATTTGCTTGTTGCTGCTGGTTCAATTCAATCACAAATGTAATGATGCTTTTTACTTTTTCAGAATGTTCACCTTCCAATGTATACATATCACAATAGCAGAAATTGCGGACATTCCCTTCATCATCATTACGGCGGCTGATCCCTTTTACTGCAGCTTCGCCTTTGCTGCAAATAACCGATTCAATCTCATATTCCATATTGCTGAAGTCGGCAACACCAAATGCAGCGTCCAACAACCCCTGCTTCCCTTTAACAGGTTCTGCACCGACAATCGACCAGGTGACATCTTCCGTGACATGATTGTTTATGAATTCCTGGTCTCCCTTAAAAAAAGCGGCATTGAACTTACTGAAAAACTCCACTTTCGCCTTCTCTTCCATCTGGATCGCCTCCGAATATTTTCTGGTGTCGTGTAGGCACTTAGGCATCCGAAGAAAATAGAACTTTTTATCCACCCCCCCTATATTTCAGAAATTTCCGACATTTAAATACGCTTTAATTTTACATTAAAAACAGCCAAAAATAAATACAGCAAGTTCCATATACGGCCAATCTGCAAAATAAATATCACCGACACTCTACACGCAAAAAAGCCGCTCCCTAATATAGGGAACGGCTCTTAGTGTTTATCATCCTGGTTGTCTGATTCCTCTTCTTTTTCAGCCTTCTCTTTCTGCTGATTCTGTATATCTTCTGCTTCCAAATCAGGCAATTGCTCTTCAGGCGTACCAGTAAAGATTTCTTCCTTATCTTCCCCGTTGTTTCGCTGCTCTTTTTTATCTGTCATCCAGATCACTCCCTTGTTATGGTTTACTGTCCTTTACCCGCTCATGCATTTTTCAAGCAGTTCTGTCCGTTTTCTTTAGTTTAATCCGCCTCTATTCAGGCTATTTCTTTTATATAGTGAAGAGGAAGGATGAGTTGAATGGACGACATTCCTGTTTGGTCAAAAGATCATGTAAGAATGCATTTACCCCAACGGCAATCGGGCAGCCATAAAGGTACTTATGGAACGGCTTTACTGATTGCCGGCAGTACGGGTATGCCTGGCGCGGCTGTATTGGCTGCTAAAGCTGCGATGAGGAGCGGCCTCGGGAAATTGGTGGTGGCGACTGCCAGGGAATCCATAACGCCCATCGCTTCCCATGTGCCGGAAGCGACTTTCGAGCCTGAATTGATGGAGCGGATTAACGACCCTGAACTTGACCTGACCTCCTATAAAGCAATTGCAATAGGTCCGGGGATGCTGCCCGATCAAAAAACCGAAGCAGCAGTCGAACATCTGCTGCAGCTTGGAAAACCGCTTGTGATGGATGCCGGTGCGCTGTCTGAGAGAACCTACGCCAAAACAGAAGCTCCAGTCATTTTGACGCCGCACCCGGGTGAATTTTCACGGATCACAGGAGTGCCAGTGGAAAAACTTCAGCAGCAGCGCGCTCATCATGCCGCAAATTGTGCTGTAAAATTAGGTGTTACCATCGTGCTGAAAGGACAGAACACAGTTATCGCATTTCCGGATGGCGAGACTTATTTGAACGCGACTGGGAACAGCGCACTGGCAAAGGGCGGTACCGGCGATACATTGACCGGGATGCTGCTCGGAATGCTCTGCTGCCATGATAATTGGCGCCATGCAGTACTGAACGCCGTCCATCTCCACGGGGCGTGCGCCGATGAATGGATCAAAACCCACTCCGCCCATACGTTGCTTGCCCATGAACTGACGGAACTTCTGCCAACGGTCATGAAGCCATATGAACAACAATAAAAACAGCAGCTCATCAGAATAACTTTCCGATGAGCTGCTGTTTTGTTTTTTATACCAATGCCGTTTCCTCATCCATTTGGACTTGGACTGCATTCGGCTGCTCTACGATGAAGTAGCGTCTATGCCACACTAGGAACATGAAAATGGTCCAAATTTTACGGGCGTTATTTGCTTTATTCGTGTAATGCTCTTCCAATAGAGCCAGCAATTCGTTCTGATTGAAGAATTCAGCAGCTTCGTCTGAAGTGAAATATGATTTGATCTGCTGATAGAATTTATCTTCGCGCATCCAATTCCGGATTGGCACAGGGAATCCCATTTTTTTGCGGTTGGCGGAAACTTCCGGAAGTGCCCGGCGAGCTGCGAGGCGCATTGCGTATTTGGTGTCATTTGCCCCGATGCGGTAATGGGCCGGCAATTGTGCCGCTGTCGCCATCACTTTTTTATCCAGGAAAGGCACGCGCAATTCAAGGGAATGCGCCATGCTCATTTTATCGGCTTTCAACAGGATATCCCCGACAAGCCAGAGGTTCAAATCGAGATACTGCATTTTTGTCAAATCATCTTTGCCTTTGACACGGTCATAGACGGGCTGAACAATCTCCGCTACTGACGGACCTGTCTGGTATTCAGCTTTTAGCATACGCGCCGCTTCGTGTTCCGGAAATACATTGGCCTGGCCGATGAACCATTTTTCAACTGGCAGACCGCCTTGGATCAGAAATTGCTTGCCGCGCATCTCCGGCAGTTTCGCCGCAGCAGAACCGACTGCCGAACGCAGACCGGCAGGCAGTTTTCTGTATTTTTTCAAATTCGGACGGATATCGTAATCATCGTAACCACCGAATAATTCATCTGCACCTTCACCCGACAAGACGACAGTTACATCTTTCTTCGCCAATTGTGCCAGGAAATACAACGGAACGATTGATGGGTTCGAATGCGGTTCATCCATTAAATACTGGATTTGCTCCAGCTCGGTGAAACATTCATCCGAATTCAGGACTTCATTGATATTCTGGATACCCAGTTCATCAGACAAGATCTGTGCATTGTCGATTTCTGAGAAGTTCTTGTCGCTGAAGCCGACCGTAAAGGTTTTATCCGGTTTAAGCACAGACGCTACATAACTGGAATCCACTCCGCTTGAAAGGAAAGAACCGACTTTTACATCACTGATCCGGTGAGCCTGGATGGACTCGCGAATCACGCTGTCGATTTCCTCTACTGTTTCTTCAAGCGGTTTTTCATTCACATCAAAAGAAGGTTCCCAGTAGCGCTCAAGCGACACTTGGCCTTGTTCATAGACCATGAAGTGGGCTGCAGGCAACTTGAACACACCTTTGAAGAACGTTTCATCCATCACGGAATACTGGAAAGTCAAATAAGGTTTTAACGCATCCCGGTTAACTTCTTTCTTGAAAGCCGGATGCGGAAGGAAACTTTTGATTTCGGAGCCGAACAGCAAAACGCCGTTCATGTTCGCATAATATAACGGCTTGATGCCGAACATGTCTCTGGCAACAACCAATTTCTTCTCTTTGCGGTCCCAGATAGCACACGCGAACATGCCGCGAAGCCGGCTGAAAATCGCCGTTCCGTATTCCTCGTAACCGTGGATGATGACTTCACAATCCGAATGGGTAGTGAAGTCATGGCCTTTTTCGATCAACTCTTCACGAAGTTCCTGGAAATTATAGATTTCTCCGTTGACCATGGATACGAGGGAGTTGTCCTCGTTATGGAAAGGCTGGCTGCCGCTTTCCAGATCAATGATGCTCAATCTCCGGAAACCTAAAGCAGCTTCGCCTTCCAAAAATTCACCAGCCGAATCCGGCCCTCTATGTATAATCCGGTCCATCATATTATTCAGTATGGATCCGGCATTTTCTGTTTCACCGATAAATCCTGTAAATCCGCACATATACAGCCTCTTTTCCCATTAAAATTAATGCTTCGTTCTTGTTTCTTCATATATTAAATCACAGCAGGTAATAAAAAAGAACAACTAGTTGATACATTTTGTAAAAAATTTATCCCAGCAGTAGTTTCTAACATTTTATTATTGAAAAATGTGATTACTTAACATAAGGATAATTTATTTTAATCCCTAAGGTGTGACGCGTCAATTGATAGTAAGTTCCCTATTTATTTTATTTACTGGAACTTGAAGTTTAGTTCATCTTCCGCAGGGAAATGGATAATCAAATTGTATTAATCTTAATCCGGAATTATATAGATTGTTTTACTGAAAAGGAGTCGATTCCATGAAAAACGAGAAAAGTCTGGAAAATGAAATCTCGGGCTATATCGCTACTTTGCTAAGGCAAAATTTCGGAAAAGGCCCCACTTCTGTGTATGTCATATTAACACGTCCTTATTTAGCCATTCACTTCCGAGGGTTTATTGCCCCGATGGAAAGAATTCTTTTGAATAAACATGAAAAACAGCGGATACTGGAGACGCGGGACTTGTTGATGAATGACTTGGCTTCGGAAATTACATTGCAATTGTACAAACTGACAGGTCTGGATATTGACTCTATTTATGCCGATTGGAACCTGGATAAAGAAACGGGCATGATATTTGCTGTGCTCAACGAGAAACACGATGAAGCTTTGGATTATTGGCCTCAAGATGTCAAAGAGAAGGAATTTTATAAAGCGATTGATATAGCCAGCCAAAAATCAGAAAAAATTCCTGAAAAAACAGGAATTTACTGGTTAAGTGAGCGCACCATACTCGTGGTCAGGGAACAGATTCTTGTCCCCATTGAAAAAGAGTTAATTGCCAATGGCTATACAGAAGAATTGAAACTTGCAAAGAGGCCCCTTGAAAAAAGGGTCATCGGCGAAGTTAACCTCCCATCATCCGGAGTTCGATTGATAGATGAAACTTTTGTGGATTGGAACTTCGATAAGGATATAGGTTTCTTCCTTTTTGTATTGAAACCGAAATAAACACTGATCACATTTTAAAACACTAAAAACCTGGCGAGAAAGCGACAGACTCTTTCTCGCCAGGTTTTTTCATTTATCCTTTTTCTTGTAAAGATAATCCAACAAGCCCATGGCTCCGACCATCAAATCGAGTTCAATCAGCATGTAAACTTCATGATCATCGTCTATTTCAATGCTCCTTAAGTGCTGATTAATATGTTCTTTCAACCGGGCGGCCAACTCGATGTGAGTTTCTCCTGCCTGCAATGCCGCCTCCCCTTCATTCATGAAAATTTCAAGCCAATCCAATGTCTGCCCGAAAGCAGCATCCGGTTTTTCCGACATTCCGTAATGGCCATAAAATGCACGGGAAAAACCTCTTTCTTTCATTCTAAGAATCGATTCACGCATAAGGTCCGGATCAAATTGGTTTGGAGATGTGGAAGGAAGATGGAAATCAATGCCTTCCTTGGCCAATTGCTCATAGTGGATGCCTGCAGTATCGCCCGTAAAAATACCATTGCTGACGGGTTCTACAATTGCGAAATGATGATTGGCATGTCCCGATGAATCCCAGAATTCGAGGATGCAATCCGGACTGATTTCCAGCCTGTCCCCTTCCCCTTTAACCAGAATCCTGTCCTCGGAAACCGGCAAAACAGGAGCAAACAGATTGTCAAAACGATCACCGTAAACCATTTTTGCACCAGCCACCAACCGGGACGGATCTGCCAGATGCCTTGCACCTTTTGGATGGACCACGAGTTTGGCATTCGGACAATCCTGCAGCAGAAGACCCGCTCCGCCAGCGTGGTCAAGATGAATATGAGTGACAATAATATATTCTACATCAGATAATTTATGCCCCATTTTTTTCAGGCCATCTTTTATATAGGCAACCGAGGGGCTGGGGCCGGTTTCTATAATCGTTAAATGTTTCTCATTAATAACATATGTACCGGTTCTTTCAGCTATGTCCATGTCAAAGCCATCAATAAGCGTAATACGGTCTGTCAAAGCGACTGGGTCTTTTTTGTCCATATCCATACCTCCTTCAATAAAGAAAATTATAACAAATATTCTGGAAATATACCTGGCGAAAAAATAGACCGCTTGATGTATACGTATACATCAAGCGGTCTATTTTCTTCTGGTCGTTCTTCTTTCATAAATAACCGGCTTAACATCGGCAGGACCGCGATTTCCCTTTTCACTGTTATCAATCATGGCGGCCAGCCGATTGATTGCTTCTTCATAAATATTTATATCGCCAGGCAGCCCGATGCTGCTCAAGCTCATATAATTCATAGCTGACTGTCTGGAATTGCCGATTCCCAGTACAGCGATGTCTTCCGGTACCGCATATCCATAATCGTATAGAAAATCCAGGGCATAGCCTGCGTAATAATCTGTTGCTGAAACGATAACATCCGGACGCTGCTTTTGAGCCATCATAGCGGTAAAAGACAACTCGATATCTTCCATATCGCCCGTCACTTTGACAATATTGACCCCACTCTCTTTCATGCCTTCAACAAAGCCCTGGTAGCGTTCCTGCAGGCGAAGGTCTGATTGGTTGCCTCCTAGCCAGCCGACTGCTTCAGGCTTCATGGATCTGATATATTCTGCCGCAAGTTTGCCGGCAGAATGATTATCCATCCCTACAGTAATTCCTTCCCGGCCACCGCTTGAACCACAAAAAATATAAGGGATTCCCGATGTTTTCAAATATTCAATAGCCATCCCCTTGATAATTAACGGACCAATTATTATTCCTTCCGCCTGCGTATTCAGGATTGCATTAAAGACCGACTCCGGTTTTTCCGGGTTCTGTATATGAATTTCAACGGTATAACCTTTTTGTTGCGCGTTTATCACTGCCTTATTGGCGAACTCAGCATTATCCGGCTCATCCAGCTGTCCGCAAAACAAAGCAATTATCCCGCTCTTCCTGCTGATTAAGGACCGGGCAGCAGCATTGGGACGGTAATTCAATTGCCGGATGGCGGCATTTACTTTTTCAAGTGTCGGCGCATTCACTTTTTCAGGGTTATTCAAAACCCGTGAGACCGTGGCCTGCGACACCCCTGCAAGTTTTGCTACATCAACCGAAGAAACCATTCATTCCACCACTTTCCGGATTGCTTAGTACACATATGTATACGTATACATTAACAATAAAACTAAACAAATAAAAGCCCCTTCCCGAAAAACTTCCTGGAAGGAGCATTTATTTTATTTACTGTCCATAACGATAACTGTTCACGCCTGCTGGAACCCGCAATCGTTTAGCTCTTTTCCGGTCAATTGCATCGTTTTCAAATTTAGCGGAAATCAGTCCAAGGACTACACCGAACATGGCGCCTGCAAAAACTTCAATCGGCTGATGTCCCAATAGCTCCTTCAGTTCTTCTTCCCTTTTGATCAATTCAAGGCTGGGAAAATCACCTTTCAGGGATATCAGGCTGTCTTCAAGATCGTTGACCAATTGTGCTATTTCGCCTGTATGCCTTCTGATTCCCTGTGCGTCGTACATAACAATGGTTCCGAAAACGACAGCCAGTGCCGTTTCCGTGTGGCGCGTCCCTTTATTGGCTGCCACATATGTAGCCAGAGCAGATACACCTGCTGAGTGGGAACTCGGCATGCCTCCTGTCGTGAACGCATGCTTCAAATGCCATTCACCCGTCAGTTTTTTATTTGTTACAATTTTTAATGCCTGTGCGATACCAATCGCTGATAAAGATGTGATTACTCCACGGTTCATGCAATCCGCCTCCTGCTTTGGATACTGCAGCAAAAATGCTGTATAAATTCCAATACCCTAAATTTATGGCTCATAACCGGAAATTTCGTACCATAAAAAAAGAAGCGGCTATGCGCTTCATATACTCACGGTTTATTTTTCGTTGGAATGCTGCTGCGGCACTATGCCGGTAGACTGCAGTGTATCAATCAATATTTCATGCATCAATTTATAGCCTTCATCATTGGGGTGAATTCCGTCCAGCCAGATACCGGGATTCTTGCCCATCTTATCGGTTTTTGAAATGATTACGCCCCGCTCTCCGATTGACCGGTTCCACCGCCGGTATAGAAGTTTAGTCAAGCCCATATATTGATGTTCTTTTTTCATTGAATTATACAGGTCGTTCTGAACCAGCAGTACCTCCGGATTCAACTCGCGGAGCTTGCCGTAAATCTCAAGAAGGTTTTTCCGGTAATTGATGCGGATCGCTTTAAAATTGCGAACCAATCCAGCCGTCCCGAGCTTCCGGAAACCCTGCAGCAGATCGTTGCCACCGATATTGATAAGAACCAGGTCTGCTTGTGACAGGTGTAGATCCCAGAATCCCGAGGTTAATCTGGCAACAAGCCCATCGCTCGTCAATCCATTGATGCCGAGGTTGATAACCCTGCTTCCCGGAAAACTTTCTTTCAGGTATTTTGCGATGCCTTCTTTAGTCCCGTAGCCATAAGCAACAGAATCACCGATTATCACAATCGTTTTTATCGCATATTCTTTTTTATGTTTTTTTATTTTGCTTAAGGGCGTCTTCTTTAAAAGGGCGCCCGACAGTATTTTATTTTCCAATCCAAGCACTTCCCTTTCAATCAATAATTATCACAATTATATCATTATAATAATAATTCATCAATTAAAAAGACTCATATGAACCAAATGAATATACATGCCAGCCAAATTCGCTTATTCTTTTATTATGAAGTAAATGGATTATTCACTTAAGGAGGTTAATGATGAATGAAATTTACGCTATATTAGGCATCCTTCTGTTGATCGCTGGCATAATCGATTTCGCTTGGACTACTTTATGGCCGGATGGAGGCGCAGGACCGATTACCAAAAGAGTGTCGCTGGCATTTTGGCTTTTGCTCCGTTGGCTCAGCGGCGGCAAATCCTCCCTCATTAGCCTGGCTGGCCCCATTATACTTATTGCGACGCTTTTGACCTGGATCCTGCTGTTTTGGACAGGCTGGACGTTGCTGTTTGCTGCGGATCCGGGCTCATTTATTGACACAAACGACAATAATCCGATCAGCTGGGCTGAACGCTGGTATGTGACCGGTTACCTGCTCTTTACACTCGGAGTCGGCGATTACATCATGAAAGAAGGCTTATGGCAGATTCTCGCCGTTCTAACAGCAGCCAGCGGTCTGGTATTCATTACGCTCGGCGTCACCTATATCCTTTCTGTACTTGGCGCCGTAACCCAAAAACGCGCTTTTGCAGAAAGTGTCCGCGGCATCGGTGATAATGTAACAGATGTTGTCTCGAATTCCTGGAACGGGAAAAATTTCGATGATATCAATCTTTTGCTCAATTCTTTTTCGGCACAGTTGAGCCTGCTGACCTCACAGCATAATGCTTATCCTATTCTGCATTATTACCACTCAAGTAAAAGGGATCAGGAAATTGCCGTATCAGTTGCTACGCTGGATGAAGCATTAACAGTATTCAAATTCGGAATAAAAGAAGGCTATGGGCCGAACAAGCTGCTTGTACTTGAAGCACGGTCCACGATTGACAGTTTTATCACAACTCTGCGCAGCGGCTATATAAGCCCGGCAGAAATGGCCCCTCCGTCCCCGGACCTCGATACGATGAGGGAAAAAGGGTTGCCTGTTGTTTCGACCGATGTCTTCCTGTACTCTCTGGAAGATTTATCAGACCGCCGAAAAGCGCTGCTTGGAAGCCTGCGTGACAACAACCGTGAATGGCCGGAATAAACAACTGCAAAACAATCCCCGTCTTTTCCAGGACGGGGATTGGTTTGCTATTTTTCAAAAGGATATCTTCTTCTTTCTTCCTGTACAGAAATCCATTGGAAAGTTGTAAATTCATCAAGTGACCAATGGCCTCCGAAACGGCCCAGCCCTGAATTCTTTTCACCGCCAAACGCCACCAGCGGTTCATCGTTGACACTTTGGTCATTGATATGGACCATTCCCGTTTCCATTCGCTGGGCGAAACTGAAAGCTTTCTCATAATTGGAGGAATGAACCGATCCACTGAGTCCATATTGCGTGTCATTGGCTATACGCAAGGCATCCGCTTCGTCTTTCGCCGGAATAATGGTCACAACCGGACCGAACATTTCATGTTTTGCTGTAGCCATGTCATTTGTCCCTTTCAATACGAACGGAGTCATTACGTTGCCGTCCACTGAGCCCTCCAGCAGAACTTCCGCCCCTTCTGATTTTGCCTGTTCCACTTCACCCAGAATCCGTTGAACGGCTTTTTGATTGATAAGCGGCCCAATTAATGTCGTCGGATCTTTCGGGTCTCCGGCTTTGATTTTTTTGCTCAGCTCAAGAAATTGGTTTGTAAACTCCTCATAGATATCCTGGTGGACAATAATGCGGTTGACTGCCATGCAAATCTGGCCGCTGTGCATATATTTGCCGAACGCAGCCCCTTCTACAGCTTTTTCAATATCGGCATCCTCCAATACCACGAATGGGTTGTTGCCGCCAAGTTCCAGAACCGCTTTTTTCACCGTGCGCCCCGCAATTTCGCCAATATGTTTGCCGACGCCGGTAGAACCGGTAAATGAAATCATACGCGGTATCGGGTGTTCGACAAACGCGTCCCCAATTTCAGTGATATCCGGCACCACAACGTTCAATATGCCTTTGGGTGCACCTGCTTCTTCAAAAATTTTCCCAAGCAATGTGCCGCCTGTAATCGCCGTTTGAGAATCCGGTTTCAGCACAACGCCGTTTCCTGTCGCGAGTGCAGGAGAAACAGAACGCATCGCAAGATACATCGGGAAGTTAAAGGGTCCAATGACGCCTACGACGCCAAGGGGTTTACGCAGTACTTCATTGCGTTTTCCCGGTACAATCGAAGGCGGCACCTGCGACTCGTTTTCGAATGGGAACGAAGCGGAATGTTTTGTGATAGCGATGCAGAAATCCACTTCCACGTTCGCCTTAATGAAGGTCGAACCAGCTTCTTCAATCAGAAGCTGGACCAGTTCGTCTCTGCGCCGCTCCATGATGAGTGAAGCTTCTTCAATGATTCGCGCCCGTTCAAAAGCGTTTACAGCAGCCCATTCTTTCTGGGCTTCGTAAGCGGCGCGATAAGCTTCATCGATATCTTCCGTGCCTGCGGATTTAAAAGTGGTCACCTGTTCCTGTGTATAGGGGTTAACCACTTCGATTTGTTTTTTACCTGTTCCTTCTTTCCAACGGCCGTTGATGAATTGATGATCAAGATCCTTGTATTTATCCAATTGCCATCTCTCCTTTTAAAATCTCATTTACCTTCACTTTCCCTTTTGGACAGTAAAAAAACATGAGGTTCCTGATTGTATGTACACTGTTTGTTCAAGTGTATACACAAAAAAAAGAGGCTCCACTGACAGATTTCCTGTTTGTGGAGCCTCTTCCGAGATATTGTTTTTAGCGTTTTTTCGCCTGTCCTTTATTCGTTACAACCGTATAGTTGCCGAATTCGTTGACGCTTAGGATAAAGGTATCGCCATCCAGTTCGCCCTGGATGATTTTCCATTTGCCTTTAGCGTCTTCGCGGGCGCCGAATTGTATTTTCACTCCGCTGTCAGTGTCAAAAGCCAAAGTGAAATCAGAATTAAAATCAACATCGACTTCATTGCCTTCCGGATCTGTTACTGCGATGTCGAGCTGCTGCGTCAACGCTGGACGTTTGTCCACCGTTTCCGCGTCATCGACAGCCAGTTCCAGATTGAAGCCTTGTCCGGCAGCATCCGCCAATTGCTGAAGGTTTTCAGCCGTGAAAGTGATATCCGCTGCCGGAAGATCGATCAACAGATCTTTACCGCTTGCCAGCAATTCTTCCACTGTTCCTTCAGAAAATTCGATTGTCAGTTCGCCGTTTTCGTCAAATTCACCTGCAGTGATAACAGCAACATCACCTGAATAATCAGGATCCGCTTCCTGTTCTCCCGGCACTGCCGGTTTTGAAAAGTCGATCTGCGCAAGCAATGGATCGTGGTCAGAGGCGCGTCCATGTTCTTCCATGAACATTGCGTTGATATGAACCATATCCAGCTCTGTGCGATCCGCCAGGTTATTCGTCACCAGCAGGTGATCAAGAACCTGTGAATTGCCTTGGTAATAATAAGAGAAACGGTCTTCAAGCGGCACATCTTCAACTTTGTTAGTTAAAATATCACCTTTTAACGCTTCCATTGCTGGTGTGAATTCAAAATCATTCATATCGCCGGCAACAATGACATTCAGGTTGGGATCTTGTTCAAGCCCTTCCTGGATGAAACCGTTGATGGCTTCCGCCAGTTCAATGCGCTCTTCTTCAGAACCAAGGAATGGCGGCTGGTTTTGGCCGAATAATGGCTCGTCTCCGCCTTTTGAATTCAAGTGTGCGCCAATCACAACTACCTGCTCACCCTGGAATTCGAATTGTGCAGCAATCGGTTTGCGCGTATTCGGCATCGGGATCGGTTGGATGCGGCCTGGATTCAATGACAACTCGCCGTCCACCCATTCCGTATCCTGCGTCGCTGTTCCTTTTGTCCCTTCAGAAAGTGTTACGCGTTCCGGGTTATAAAGATAACCGACGCGGATATTTCCGCCAGGCTGTCCGCCGTCCTGGTTGTATTCAGGTGCGATATCCGTCCATGCATAAGTCGGGCCGCCCGCCGCTGCGATATCAGCGATCAAGCGTTCATAACTTGCCGTTGCATCGCTGTTGCCGGATGCAGTCGGGCCGTCGCTGTCCTGTACTTCCACCATGACGATAATATCTGGTGAATTTAAATCGTTTACGAATGACTCAGCAATGCGCTGAGCTTTTGCGTCAGAAGTGTGGCTCGGGTCTGCAGAGAAATTCTCCACATTATAGGCTGCCACTGTTAACTCGTCTTCTGCATTTTCAATCCATGTTTCTTCCGGCGTTGTTCCGCCGTCCACAATTGCCGGAACTTCATTTTCATTTGTCCAAATCTGGTAGTTGCCGAAGCCGTAGCCCAGAACACCCACCGGCATTTCAGCAAATGTGTCGCCAGCTTTGGCGATGACGTTTTCACCCGTCGTTACAGTAATGCGTTCCGGATTGTAATCATCTTCCGCAAGCAACACGCCGCCTTGTTTATGGAAATCATTGTTTGTTGCGTTCTTCGATACAACGAAAACTTCGCCGTATTTTTGTGGTCCAACGATTTGTGCGTCCGCTACGCCTACGCGCATCAATTCAAGTGATTCCCAGAAATCAATGCCGTCTTCTTCCGGATCGAATGAAGTCAAACCGTCATTTTCAATATTTTGAGTCGGAGGGAAAATATCTTCTCCGATGACAAGTGGTTCAGGCAGTTCTGCCGTGCCGTCTTTCACTACTTCCGTTGAGCGGATGCGTGTAAGCGGCAGATCGTTAGCGCGCATATCCGAATAGCCTTTATAGAACCATTCTTCCACTGTTCCCGCTACAGTAACCACATCGCCCACAGCAAATGCGCTGCTCGCACTAGATCTGTTAACGATGATCGCTTCTGAAGTCGTCCAGTCGCCATCATCCTCTACGTCCTGGATGACAAAGTTCGCACCGTTGAAGAAATGCGTGATGACACCAGTGATTTCAATGACCGCTACATCTTCGTAGTCTGAATAATGTCCTTGTCCTTGAATATCACGGATGCGAAGATCTTCTGTTTTCAAAACCGTGTATTCGAATGTAAAGACTTCCGATGTTTCGTCAGCCACAGCAATCGCTTTGATGACTGTATCCTCCG
Source organism: Planococcus halotolerans (assembly GCF_003289955.1). Taxonomy (GTDB): domain Bacteria; phylum Bacillota; class Bacilli; order Bacillales_A; family Planococcaceae; genus Planococcus; species Planococcus halotolerans. Next base: position 47,155 of record NZ_QLZR01000002.1, read on the forward strand.
TCAATACGATCGGAGCTGTGTATTGTGTGCTGGCGGCTGTTGGAGTCGAGCCGTCAAGCGTGTAATAGATCGTTGCGTTTTCCCAGCCTGACTGAAGCGTGATCTCTGTTCCTTCAGACACGATGCCCGGGAAAACATCGGTATACACAGCCGGTTTATTGACTAAGTCAAAGCTCTCGAAACCTAATGTCTTCACCTGATAAGTATCATTGAATTTAGAAGCGATTCCTGTCACGTGGACAAGGTCGCCTTCCTGGTAGCGCTGCGTGAATTGCTCAAACGTCACGCCGTTGCGGTTGTCGTTGCGGACAACTACGGATTCCCCGTTTTCCGCCACAGCAGAAAATTCGAATGTACCGTAATCATTGACCGCTTGCAGACCTGTAATCGTTACATTCTGCAACTCAACGCGCTCACCTTGCGTATCTTCATTCACTCCTGCAGGTGTAATAGTTTGCAAAGCAGGAAGTTCGTTGTTCGATGACAGGACCTCTACCGTGTTCGGCTGCAATTGCAGTTCCCCGCTGTATTCGGACACTGAGCCTGTCAACCGGACGATGTCGCCAGGCGATACAGTCGCACTGGATGTGTAAACATAAAGTCCAGCTGTTTCGTCCTGAACATAAAACGCGTTGCCGCCCCAGAAACCAGTTCCTGTCGTCACAGTCGCTTCGACCTGGATCAATTCACCAGGCAGCGTGCGGGCTTCAGCCAATGAATCGACAACCGTCGGTTCTGGTGGAGCTTCGCCTTCTGACAGGATTTCAAAAGATGATGGCGACTTCAAACCGGGAACGGTGAAATACGCTTCCAGTGAACCTGTAATGTTTATTTCCGCTTTAAAATTGGTCGGGTTATCAACCAAATTCAATGCGGAACGTATTGAACCAGATGGTAATTGCACCGGCAAAATTTTTGCCGGATCTGTTTCATCCGGTGAATCTGCCAGTCCTAAATTGGTTGCACTTGAAAAAGGTGCTTCCTGGTCATAACTGCTCCCACTGTTGGCTGTGCCCACAATATAGCCATTAACCGTGGCAGTTCCAGAGTTATTCGCGATCGCGTCCGCCACCGAGATGGGATCTGCTGCATTCGCAGTCGCCATATACGGCAAAGCTGCTGACAGCACCAATAAAAGACTTAGAAAAATCTTTCCTATTGCGCTTTTCGTCAAACTATTCACTCCCTCTTTTGAATTTGCGTACGGCATAATTATACAAGAAGAAAATATACACTTTGTTAAAATTATGTAAAATTATAATAAATTTACCCGATAGTCCTATGATTCAAAAGATGTATAGAGAGGTATTGATTTTATTTTCCTATTTATCTGTTAATTATATCTGATCGCTTCTATTGGACTATTCTTCTTCGATTGTAAAATCACAAGGAAAATAAAGGGATTTACAATTGTATGGTGGAATACAATTTATATAGAAGAAACGATGGGAGCCTTATTATGAAAAAATCATTTTTACCTGTGTTAATTTTAGCGGCAAGCATTCTTTACATTTTCTTTATTCCGGATGAACCCTTATGGTTTAAGCTCATTTTCAAGCTGATTCCGATGGTGCTGATCATCATGTATGCATTCCTTCAAATGCCTGGCGATAAATTAAAGATCCACTGGCTGATCCTCACCGGGCTGGTCTTTTGTTCAATCGGCGACGCGACTCTCCATTGGTTCATCATCGGCCTATCCGCCTTTTTAATCGGTCATCTCTTTTACATAGCTGCATTTTTAACCCAATGGAAATACAGTCTCTACCGTTTACTATCCATCCTGCCGCTCGGCATTTTTGGCCTGGTGATGGGTGTACGGATGCTGGGAGCACTGCAGGCCAGCGGTGATGACGCATTAATCGTGCCGGTCCTGTTTTATATTTTCGCCATTATCCTGATGGCCTGGTCCGCATTTATGACCGGAAACCGCTGGCTGATCATCGGCAGTCTGCTATTTGTCGCATCGGATTCTGTACTGGCCTGGAATATGTTTGTTGCTCCTGTGGCGTATTCGCACCTGCTCATCATGTCCACCTATTACAGCGCACAATTTTCCATTGCGCACAGCGTGGCAAGTTTCCGGAAGCCAATTATCGGGAATAAATAAGCCAGTACGCTACCGCATGAAAGGAAGGAAAATATATATGGATCCGATAAAATATTTGAAACGCTTTGATGCCTACCCCGTTGAAGAAAATTACCTGCAGGACCTGGCGAAGCTCCAATCACTTCACATGCAGCATATCCCTTTCGAAAACCTGGATGTGATCCGCAAAGTTCCAATCTACCTGAACCTTGAGAACATATACGATAAAGTGGTCAATCAGCACAGAGGCGGCTATTGCTACGAACTGAACGGCTTGTTCTGCTGGCTTTTGCAGCAAATCGGTTTTGACGCTAAAATGATTTCGGCGACCGTGATGAAACCTGACGGCAGCTATGCAAAACCCGATACTCATGCAGCCATCATCGTGGAACTGGACGCCCCTTACCTGGTGGATGCTGGATTCGGTGATTCGACCATCAGTCCCATTCCACTCGGCGGTGAACGCCATACGGATAACAGCGGCACATACCGGATTGATGAAATTGAAACAGATGTTTATGAATTGACACGTGAAAATGACGGAGATGAAAAAGTGCTGTACCGCTTTACGCTGGACGAGAAAAAGCTGGAGGATTTCCATGAAGGGTGTATCTTTAACCAGGTGTCAGAAGAGTCTACTTTTACACATGATGACATTGTGACAAAAGCGACTCCAGAAGGCCGTGTAACGCTTACCGGAACCACTCTTACCCGCACCATAGATGGCAGGAAAGAAAAGCAGGAATTGACGGAAGCTGAAAAAATGAAAATGCTCGAAGAAGAATTCGGGATTGTGCTGGACACAGAAAAGCCTCTTCGCATTTGAAGAGGCTTTTCATGTCCGGTCTTTTTTTCTGCGCTTCCAGATAGAATATGCTGTGAAGAGAATGGCCAGCAATAGACCGATTCCGTAGAACTCGAATTTATATTCATTGAACAAGGCTGAGAAACGGTCGTAATTGCCGTTCAGGTAATCACCCAGGTATAGAATGATAAAACACCAGGGAAAGATTCCGGTAAACGTGAGCAGCAGATATTTTACCAAGCCGACATTGCTTATGCCTGCAAGATAAGAAATATAGTTCCCTACTCCGAATGGCCGTGATAAGGCGATGCTCCAGATGCCGTATCGATTGAAAAAGCGGCTTGCCTTGCTGAGCCCTTTACGGATTTTATTCCACAGACGATGCTCCAATTTATTGCCTATAAAATATGGGATCAGACTGGCCAGACTGTAAACGACAGCCATCGCAGCAGCGGTTCCGGCCATCTTTTGCACTGAAAAATCGAGCAGGCCGCCATATGCCAGAACGGCGATAATGCCAGGGAAAGGAACAGAAGCCCCTTCCAAAAATATCGAAACAAACAAACCGATAAGACCCAGATCTTTTAAAAACATCAATATCTGATCGACGATAGACTGAATATCCACTGTGCTCAGCTCCGCTCAAGCATATGTTCTATCACTTTGAACATGCTGCGTGAATCTGCCAATTCAAAAGAACCTCTGTACCGGGCAGCCGCTTCTCTAAAGTTACGCATTTTATCTCTGTCCTTTAGTTGCCGGCAGGCAAAATCCAGTGCATCTTCTCCGTCGGGAATGATGAATACCAGACCCATTTCATTTAAAAGCTGAAGATTTATCTGCTCCTGTCCCGGCAAAGCGGAAGAAATGAATATAGGGAGATCTTTTCGGATTGCTTCCGAAACCGTCACTCCACCAGGCTTGCTGATAATGGCATCCGAATTTTCATAAATCGTGTTCATTTCTTCTTTGGAAGCAATATAAGGGTAGGCTTCAGCAAAATCACCTGGAATCCGTTTAATTTCTTCGTATAATTTTTTATTTGCTCCGCATAATACCTTTACGCGGCAATCCAAGTCCTTGGCGCTTCTTTTCAGCATTTCGGCAAGATTGCCCAGACCGACACTGCCCCCGGATAACAGAATATGAAATGGTTCAGCAGGCTCTCCCTCTTTCCTTTCATCCCGTTCCAGGAATTTTCCGCTGATGGGTATACCGGTCACGAAAATCCGGCTGCTGTCTATATTGTATTTTGAAGAAAGCTCACTTTTAATCTTAACACTGGGAACAAAATGATAATCGATATGGCTGCGGCCCCATACGTCGTTTATAAAAAAATCAGTATAGATGTTAACCGCGGGAACAGTGCATTCACCCGACTCTTTCAGGCGATTGATAAAAAGAGATGAGAAACCATGTGTGCAGATGATCAGGTCGGGCTGTTCCCTGTGCAGGATATCTTTGACCTTTTTCATGAATAGGATCTCGTAGACTCTGTGGGGGCGCTCGCTTTTGCTGCGATATGCAAATTGCCGGTAGATCCATGCATAGGACTCGGGGAAGCGGCGAATCCATCCAAGATAGCCTTTGACAATTTCTTGTTCAACCCGAATGTTCCATTCACTAAGAATATCCAATTTTTCGCATTCAATCTTTTCAGTGTTTGCACGGATGCTCTCACAGATAGCTTCCGCTACCTGGTGATGGCCGGATGGCATGCTGTTCAACAAAGGCAGGAGCAGGACCTTCTTCATTGGACTGCCTCCAGTAGACGGGGCGTGAGGACATAATCTGAAATGGGTTCAAGATGCGGATAGTTTCTCATATCACCGCGGTAAATCATTTCCATGCTGTCCGAGGAGAAGATATCCCGCGGCGTCATGAGGGCAGGCGGTTTTTCGGCCAGCCAGATATCTCCCGCAGCCAACGCTTCAGTAACGAATTGCGAACAGAAATAAGCGTTTTTACGGTTGAAATTATAGTTTAAGGCTACAGCGAATAGACCAGTGAAGTTGTATTTGAAAGAGTCCTTCTCCCGCTCCATTTTTTGGACATAAGACCATATTCTGTCGTATTCCTGTTGCGTCATATCCAGTTTGCAGACAGCACAGTCCGCCCGCTGAAAAAGGTGGTCCCGCACATCTTCCTTCACAAACCCGGCAATAAATGCGTTGTCCGTATCTTTTCGGCCAAAACTGTACATCTGGCTCAAGTCCTTTGTAAATGACAGCGATACATGGCTGAATGGATACCGGGTGCAGTTTTTGATCATCTTGGCCAAATTGGTTTTGGTATCAGTGAACACAATATATATTTCCATCTTTTCATCCCCCTTGCATACAGTCCGTTTTATACAATGATTCCATAACCTCAGTTTATCTTTGTCTCTGTTAAACCACATCAGGCGCCGGGCCGCTTCCGAATGCGACCATAGGCTTAGAATCTATCGGGACTTATTTCTCTTTATCTATTAAACGATTGAATCCATGTAAGGTTTCATACTTATATGTAATTTTCTGTTAGAATCTCTCCCTATTATAGACCTGATTGCTTAAAAAAGAATCAGAATATTTATTAAGATATTATTAATTTTCATAGAAAAACCCGCTCTGTGGTGAGCGGGTTAAAAATATCTGCAGGATAATGGAGAAAATTCATGCTGTAAGCAGGTAATATCAACCTTTGTTTCCTGCTTCTATTGTATTAGCTATCAGAAGGATCCTCATCAACCGTTTCGCTGACTCATAGAGGAGAGCTTCTCCGTTCTGCAGCGCTTCCTCTAGTGACATGGGGCCATCCACTATAGGCATGACAGCCTGTATGCCCTCCTGCTCAAGGGTTTCTACGCCCGGACCGATGGAACCGGCAAATGCAATCACAGGTATCACTCTTTTCCCCGCAAGGCGCCCAATTCCTACAGGTACTTTGCCGAATAGGGATTGGCCGTCAATCCGCCCTTCACCGGTTAATATGAGATCCGCCCCTGCCAGCTGCTTTTCCAGCTGGAGCATTTCGACAATCAAATCCAGTCCATTGCGAAATTCAACCTCCAGAAATGTCTTCAACAAAAATCCAATCCCACCAGCAGCACCGCTGCCGGCTTCTGCGCTCATATCCCTGCCTGCAGTCTGTGCAGCTATTACAGAAAACTGCCGCATCCCTTCTTCAAAACTTTCCAGCTGATGTCTTTTCACCCCTTTTTGTGGACCGAAGACAGCAATCGCCCCCTCTTTTCCGAGAAGCGGGTTCGTGACATCACTGGCAACGATAAATTTAATGGACGATAAGGCGGGGATTAATCCTGAGGTGTCAATGGATAAAATACGGTCCAGCCGTCCACCGATATGTGCAATTTCTTTTTTATCGTGATCAAAGAATTTCAACCCAAGTGCCTGGAATAAACCGGTGCCCGCATCAACAGTCGCGCTTCCGCCAAGACCGAGCAGAATCGTTTTTGCCCCCCGCCCGATTGCGTCTTTTATCAGCTGTCCAGTGCCATAACTCGAAGCCGTTTCCGGATCCAGTTCCCCTGGTTTCAGCAGGGGCAATCCGGAAGCAGCCGCTGTTTCGATGATGGCGGTTTTTTCCCTGTCAATCCATCCGTAGACGGCATCGATATCCCGTCCAAGCGGATCCTGGACACGGCAGCTGATTTTGTCTCCGTCTCTCCCGCGTAAAACCGCCTCCACTGTCCCTTCCCCGCCATCCGCCATGGGATATAGTGCTGTTTCGGCTTCGGGAATGATTTCATGTACTGCGCGATTTATGGCTGACGAAGCCTGCATACTGGTCATTGAACCTTTGAATGAATCAGGCGAAATAACTATTTTCATCATTGGCCTCCTGCCTGCAATAAGCGGATAAAACAATAAAAGAGAAGACTTGCCTTATGGTAAGACAAGCCTTCCCAAAATCTTTTTTCACCACATCAATAACTTTCAATTTCCCATGAATGCACAATTTCCACTGCCCCTTTTAAAGTTTGGGCAACCGGGCAGCCTCTGTCAAAAACTTTTAAAGCCCGTTCTGCAGCTTCTTCTTTGCCTGCAGGCACCTTCACATGGTAATGGCAATCGATTTTGGTGATTTTCAAAACACCTTCCGGCGCTTCGATGGTACCTTGGACGTCTGCTTTGACTTTGTCTGGTGAAGTCGGTATTTGACGCGCTTCCAGCGCGCCTGATAATGTACCGACCAGTCAGCCGCCGGCAGCCGCTACAATATGGTCCAAAGTGGAAGGATATTCAGGATCTGTTTCAACTCCGTAAAAGTCACGGACTCCGCCGTGTACCCCGAACATGAGCGGCTCTTTAAAATCGCCGATATAGGCTTCCCGGATTTTATTGGCCGTATCTTTCTGGATTATCGTTATTTTAGTCAGTTCAATAATTTCACTCACGTATATCCACCGTCCTTTTTCTTAGAATACCAATTAACGGACTATTCCGCAAATTAAAAGTGCATTTCTGAAATGTGCATCGAATTCTTAACAACCTCCAAAAAATTCAACAAATCTTTTACTTCTACTGAATTGTGGAAAGAGATCCGGATAAATTTCCGCGCCTCATCACTTTCAAATCCCATTGCGAGCATCGCAGACATCGCTTCACCTGCACCGATTTTGCAGGCAGTGCCAGTTGAAATCGCTATTTGATGCCGGTTGCATTCGAGCATCATCCACTGGCCCTCCACGTGAGGCAAAAGCAACCCCTGTATGAAAGGCGACTTATTATCGGAATTTCCGGCAAGTAAAACATCTGCGGGCAGATGTTCGGCCAAAAATGATTGAAGCATCTGCGCTTTCCTGTAACTTTCCGGCTGTTCGGCTGCCGCCAGTTTTGCGGCGATTGTGGCAGAGACAATTCCCGGGACATCGATTGTTCCTGCACGGAATCCGCCCTGATGCACGGTCCCTTCATAAACTGGCTGCCAGTGGATACTCGGATCTATGTAAACGATGCCGACACTTTTTGGTCCACCGATCTTATGTGCAGAGAAAACGGCAGAAGCAACTCCGCTGGCACTTAAATTGATCGGAATTTTTCCGAGTCCCTGAACCATATCCGAGTGGACCGGGACATTCCAGCGTTTGGCATACGCCGCACAATGTGCAACATCCTGGATGGCTCCCATCTCGGAATTGACCAGCTGCATAATGACAAGTGCCGTATCTTCATTCACCGCAAGTTCAAATGCCCCCATGTCCAGATTTCCATTCTCATCCACCGGAAGAAATTCGACATGATAGCCTTCACTTTGCAGTTCATGCAGAACAGCCAGTACCGAGGCATGTTCCAGCGGTGTTGCGATAATTTTTTTGCAATGGTCCGAACGCCCTTTTAACAAGGAACGGATTGCCAATTGATTCCCCTCAGAAGCACTTCCGGTAAAATAAAATCCTTCCGGCCGTATATCCAATAATGTACCCCAGATCCGGCGGCAGGAATCCACATATTCCGCTGCTTCCGTCCCTGCGTCATGGAGGCTTTGCGTATTGCCGAAAGCGCGTTCTGCTGTTTCCATATATGCCTGCAAGGCTTCTTTTCTCATCGGAACCGTTGCAGCAGCATCCAAATAACTTTTCATATTATCATCAAAATCCCTTCGAAAATCATTTTAGCCTTGTAATCACTGTATCTTTATGTCATTAATAGTGTCAAGACACTTGTAAAGAAGGTGTAAAGTTTTGTTTGATGTATGTATAATCGGCGGCGGAGCGGCGGGTTTGATGCTCGCTCACTCTTTGCCTTCCTCCTATAAAATTGCGGTATTAACAAAAGCTTCTCCGGAAAACGCAAATTCCAGCCTTGCTCAGGGCGGAATTGCAGCGAGCCTCCATCCTTCTGATTCTCCGGCAGCACATGCTTCAGATACGTTGACGGCGACAGCCGGACATTCCAATCCACAGCGGGTGGACATCCTGACCACCGAAGGAGCGTCCGTTCTCCGTCAGCTGATGGAAGAAGGCCTCCCCTATGACAAGGACGAAACCGGCCAACCTGCACTTGGCATCGAAGGAGCACACAGCACCCGGAGAATACTCCACTCCGGCGGCGATCAGACCGGTAAAATGCTTATGGCCTATTTAATGAAGAAAACCGAAGACAAGATCCGGTTATTTCATCATCACCAGGCGCTTGATCTTGTTATTGACCAAGGGCAATGCCGCGGAGTAGTTGCCTGTGACGAAAGCGGCAGCAGAAAAGTGATATATGCCCGGCATACTGTCCTTGCAACTGGCGGCATAGGCGCTTTATACAGCCATACATCCAATTCCCCCGTTGCGGAAGGTGACGGGCTTTCGCTTGCCTACCGGGCTGGTGCCGTATTGGAAGATCTTGAATTTGTCCAATTCCACCCCACTATTTTGACCATCGACGGCAAAGCCAAAGGACTCATTTCCGAAGCCGTCCGGGGTGAAGGTGCACTTTTGGTCAATATAGACGGAAAAGCCATCATGGAGAATATCCATCCGCTGAAAGAGCTTGCGCCTCGGGACATTGTCGCCCGTACCATCGAATGGCATTGGCAGGAAAAAGGAGCTGTATTTCTGGACGCACGCCATATCGATGGCTTCGGCCGTAAATTTCCGGCAATCCTGAAAAATTGCCTGGCTCATGGAATAGATCCTGCACTGGAAGGGATACCGGTTCGGCCGGGTGCTCATTTTCATATGGGCGGTGTTAAAACGGATGAGAATGGGGCAACTACTGTCAGGCAGCTCTATGCAATCGGTGAAATCGCATCGACGGGCGTCCACGGCGCAAACCGGCTGGCGAGCAACTCCCTGCTGGAAGCGATCGTATTCGCGAAACGGCTGGCTGACTTTTTAGTCGAACAAAGCGATGTGGGCACTGACATATCCCAAAATCAGGACCGGCGCTTGGAAACAGAAACGCTTCCTGCACCTTTCCGGATTCCCGACAGTGACTTGCTGCGGCTGAAAATGACCCATGCTGTCGGCATATTAAGAGACAAAGCGCAATTGAAAAAATTTATTGCCGACTTTCCCTTATTGCCCGTCGGCGATCTGCTCGAACTAAGCAACAGCGATATCGGCGATTACCATAGAACGACTGCCAGTTTATTGATCGCGACTGCCGCTTTTATACGGGATGAAAGCCGCGGCGCCCATTTCAGGATGGATTTACCGCACCCATCGGCAGAATGGCAAGGAAAAGTGATTGGAATTTCATTGGATGGAATAGCGATCACCGACAGAAAAATTCACAGCAAGGAGACTGTACAATGAACAGATTAGTGGCAGAAAAAGCATTGAGAGACTTTTTAATCGAAGATATCGGGGAACGGGATGCTTCTTCGGTCATTTTTAATGACAGTGATACCGGCGAAGCAATCGTCCGGGCAAAAGCTGAAGGTGTTGTTGCAGGGCTGCAGCTTTTCGAATGGGGCTACCATCTTCTGGACACTTCCATAACGGTTGAACCGCTCAAACAGGACGGCGACCGGGTGATTGCCGGTGAAGCGATTGTCCGGATTACAGGCAAAGTGGCACCTATCCTGTCGGGCGAACGTGTTTTTCTTAATCTCGTGCAGCGCATGAGCGCCATCGCAACATTGACGAGAAATTGCGTGGATGCGCTTGGTGCATCCACTACCCGCATCGTCGATACGAGAAAAACGACACCCGGCCTCCGCATGTTCGAAAAATATGCGGTAAGAGCTGGCGGCGGATTTAACCACCGCAACGGGTTATACGATGCGGTCATGCTGAAAGACAATCACATCGCGGCAGCCGGTTCCATTACGGATGCAGTAAGAAAAGTGCGTTCGGCGCATGGCCATATGATGATGGTCGAAGTTGAAGTGGAAACAGAAGAACAATTAGTGGAAGCGATTGCTGCTTTGCCTGATGTCATCATGTTCGATAACCAAACGCCTGACACGATGAAGCGTTGGACGCAGCTAGTGCCGCCTGCCATCCGTACCGAAGCATCAGGAGGAATCGATTTGAAGAAACTTGCTGATTACAAAAACACTGGTGTTGATGTCATATCCATCGGCGCATTGACACATAGCGTCAGCAATCTCGATATGAGTATGAATTTAAGCGTTTCACAAAAGGAGGCTATTATACAATGACTTCATTATTGGATGAACTTCAATTGGCCGATGCCATGCCGCCAGAATATCTGGCAGCGCCGACCAGCGAACTGCATGAACGGGCAGCCCGCGCAAGGAACATTCTTGGCGACCGATTATTTATTTTGGGCCACCATTACCAAAAAGATGAAGTGATCCGCTATGCGGACGTAACAGGAGATTCTCTCCAGCTTTCACAAATCGCCGGCAGCCAGACCGCCGACTATATATTATTCTGCGGTGTCCATTTCATGGCGGAAACTGCGGATATTCTGACCACACCTGAACAGGCAGTCATCCTACCCGACATGCGGGCAGGCTGCTCAATGGCGGATATGGCCAATATTGATCAGACCGAGCGGGCATGGCAGAAACTGCAGGAATATTTCGGTGATACGATTGTACCCCTGACTTATGTAAATTCAACCGCCGCCATCAAAGCTTTTGTCGGCAGAAATGGCGGTGCAACGGTCACTTCTTCCAATGCTGCGGAAATGGTGGAATGGGCTCTCGGACAAAAGCAGCGCATGCTGTTCCTTCCCGATCAGCACCTTGGCAGGAACACAGCCGTAAAACTTGGAATTCCATTGGAGCAAATGGCAATATGGGATCCAGTCAAACAAAAACTTGAACTGCAATGCGAACTTGAAGACGTGCAGGTAATTCTTTGGAAAGGCCATTGTTCGGTACATATGAACTTTCTGCCGAAGCATGTGGAAATCCTGCGAGACAAAGAACCAGACCGCAATATCCTCGTCCACCCTGAATGCACCTATGAAGTCGTCAGCATCTCCGATTACGCCGGTTCGACGAAATACATCATTGATATGATCGAAGCTTCTGAACCCGGTTCCAAATGGGCGATCGGCACAGAAATGAACCTGGTGAACCGTCTCATCAAGGACTATCCGGACCGTGATATCGTTTCGCTTAACCCGTATATGTGCCCTTGCCTGACGATGAACCGCATCGATTTGCCTCATCTGACATGGGCGCTCGAAGAGTTGGTGGAAGGCAGAGTAATCAACAGGATCACAGTCGATCCAAAAACCGCTGAAGAAGCGGTCATGGCTTTGGAGAAAATGCTGTAAGAAAGAAAAAACGTATGCAACGAAAAAGCCCGGCCATCATGTTTCTGATGGCCGGGCTTTTCTTTTATTTTAATAGCTCAACGCTTTTTGATAAAGCCAGGTCTTCAAGTTTCCGATCGACGGGAAATGGACGGATTCACCGGTTGCCTTGTTTTCAGCTTTGATGATCACATCAAATTCATTGGGAGTAAATGACCAGCCTTCATTCATCAGAGTACGTGTCATTTTCACAATCATGCTTGAACCTTTGATCGATTCTGAACTCATCGGTCTCAACTCCTCTTTAGGGATAAATTACACCCCTTTATTTTATTTTAAATTGAAAATAAATAAAAGTTTAATGATTTATACCTTTTTTCATCATTTTATAAACCTATATATGTTGAAGAAAGCATTTATGTTCAGCTAAGATATTCTTCTCGTTTGATGAAATTAGATTTAATTGAATGATATTTATATTATGTAAACAACTATATAAACTTAAATCTTATATAAATATGTATAACTATTTAACTTTTAAGTAAAACTGCAGCTAGATAAAAAGCAGAGGTCAAAATTGATCCCTGCTTTGCTGCTCTTTACATATTGAATCGAGGTGGGTTTCGAGTATCTTTCTCAGCTTATCTGTCTTCGCTTCTGTTCCCTGCAGCATCAAATCCATAGCTAGTCCGTCCATCATCAAATACAGACGGTCAGTTTCCAGACTCAAATCTGTTTCTTTCTTCAATAGATTAAGCATGACAAGGTTCGACATAACGGATTTTACAGCCTGATAGACGCTGTCGCGGCTTCTGTCATAGCTTTTCTGCGAATAACTCGCATTCAGCTTGAAGATCAGCCGGGCTTCCGGCGCTGAATCCCCTTCTCTTCCTTCCGGCAATAAGCCGATCAGCAGCCGCAGGATCTTTTCCCGGGGCAGCAAATCCGCCATGAACAGTTCTGAAGTTTTTTCCGCAAGGTTTGCATGCACCAGATCTTCTGTGTAAGCTAACAGCTCTTCCTGTGATGTGAAATAATAACGCAGCGCTCCCAGTGTGATTCCGGCCTCCTTCGCTATATTCCTTACTGACGCGCCTCCCATACCCTCCTTCAATAGAATTTTCCATGCGGCATGTGCGATATCCAGCTTCTTGCTTTCATGATCTATAAGTTTTGGCATACATCCATTTTATCAGAATACTTTTATTATTCAATAAATATGATACGGGTGTATTAAATAAATTCAATGCATAAAATCTAATTAATACACTTGTATCATCAAATAGTTAATAACTTCGAAGCTTTGTGGATAACCCCATTTCCCTGTGGGTTACTGGATAACTGCTTTCCACTGGGATTACGGAAATTTAAAGCCGGAGCATCCTTATCATAAATATGATCATGCTGCTGAATATAACAACCAGGAAGATTGGCATGAATAAAACACCCAAACCTTCTGCAGCTCATTTGCCATTTGGAAGCCCTGGTAAAGCAGATATCTGATTAAAAGAACCGACTCGTTTTTCAGCATATTCAGCACATTCATCATCATTTGGCCATTTCGGTATTTTCATTGCAGGCTGCTTCATCCCCCTCCCCTCTTCATTTATTTTACGGAAAAAACATCTAAAGTTTCACCAATAGAAAAACCATTCCAAAAAGATTATTGGAATGGTCGCAACACTTTTTAAAGAAGCTTTTACTGCAGATCTTTGATTTCACCCATAAATAGTATGGCCCCTGACTCAACATCTGTTATGGCCAGGAAAAAAGGTCTTTCAATTTTCATCGTGAACGGTGGCTCTGCATCTCCGGAATCCACTACAGAAATCGAAGTCGCCGCAGCTGCTTCGGTCCCTTCCTCGTTTATATCGAGGTAGGTTTTTTGGGCTATTGAAGTAACTGCTAGTTCACTGTCTCCTTCGACAATATGCGGAAAATCAGCATTTTCATTAAAAGAGCTTGGCATACCCAGCTCTTTCATTGCATCATTCAATATAATTTCATATTCCATTTCAAATTTGGGCATCAGGACTTTTCCTTGTCGACTGCTGAACTCTCCATTCCACCGTTTCCAGTTTTCTGTATTCAGCGCGTCTCTGAATTCTTTCAGACTTGAACTGCTTCTTGGCAAAAATAACTTCATATCCATTTCGCCATCCCCGTAAGGCAATGAAACCGCCTGAAAGCTGTCCGTTTCAAGGTAAGGGATTCTTTCTTCCAGTCTCATCATTTGGACAGTGCTTTTCTTATCCCCTTCTCCCATAAATGTGCTTTCCTTCGTTGTGCCTGCTTCGAATTTATATTGCCAATCACCTTTAAAATAAACTGCGTTTAAGAGAATAGCAACAATATTCGAGTCTAAAGGCTCTTCTGCCATTTTCTTTATTTTATTGTTGGTAGCATCCTGTACCCATTCATTGATTTCAACCGCCGAAGCTTTATCCGAAATGTCGATCTCCTCAATTTCCGCATTAAAGTAATCACGATTGCTGGCAGTGAATTGCTCCTGGAATTGATAAGAGTCATTCAGCCAAATGGAGTTTCCGATCCTCAGCTCTATCTTCTCTGTGTCAGAAGCAAGGATCGACATCAGCGATGCGTTCGCCTGATTCAGATTGCCCGCCTCAATTCCCTTCACTCCCAACACTTCAGCAATCTCATCTTTCGTATCACCTTCAGCACCGTTATAGAGCATGGAAAGTGCCATATAAAGGCTGACAGGAGATATAAATGGGTTGTCCCCTTCGCCTTTCCCACTGATTTCGGACAATAAATTCATGCCCATAAGGTTACTGGCATCCACTATCTCCAAATAATCATCTTCCTCGAATTCGGCATTTTTCGAAGGCTGTAAGCTGCCTGGATCAGTTGATCCTTGGGTTTGCCCACAACCCGCAAGTATTATTACAGCTAGCGAAACTGCAAACACCGTGCTCCTCTTCATATAACCATCCACCCCTTTAAGGATTAGACTGTCAATTTTGGCAAAAGTTACAGCGGCAAGCAGATTCTTTAGGAAATGAAATATCTTTGCCAACTAAAAAACCGCACCGGACACATCCGATGCGGCACCTTGCAGTATTCTATTGTTTTATTCTGATGGCTTATAAGCCTCTTTTATTGTCCTTGTCGTTAAACAAGCCTTTATTGGCATTATTGTCTTCATCGATATCCGCTTCTTCACGGCGGACAGTCTCGCTGACATGTTCTGTATCTTTGACTTTGCGTTTACCGACAACCAATTCCTCGCTGACGACATCGTCTTTGGATACATTTACGCGTTCTTCATTGACATCGACATGGATGGAGTCGTTGCCATCCAGTCCGTCTCGGCCAGTGAGGCCGGATCCGGACTCTTCGTTTACCGGACGGCGTTCCACGTAAACCTCTTCATGCTCAACAGGCACATCAATCGATTGTTCTTCTTCCACAACATGTTTCCCGACATTTACTTCACCAGTCTGCACACGTTCTTTATCAACATTCAAGCGTTCTTCATGAAGTTTGAGACTTTCTTCATCAGTGCCAGTGCCAGAGTAATTGTCGCGGCTTAGATCACTGCCTGTATCTGTACCAGTTCTGCTTCCTGTGCCATACGTCCCTGACGAGCCAGCGAAATCCTGGTCAACGTATAAAAGGATACGGCCATTTTCAACCTGGCTGCTGTAATCCGTATCGCGCGTGTTATCATCGCTGACATTGCGATATGAGCTTCTTTCCGTATCGTCGCTGGAGAATAGATTGGTGAATTTATCTTTCCAATTACTGTCTTTATCACCGGAAGTGATATTTGTTCTTGTTTTGTCCTGAAGAGTATCGATATTCGCGCCGTCTTTGGCGACAACATACATATCCTCTTCACGGTAACCTTGTTCTTTCAGTTGTTCAATTTTCTTGAAGACTTGCGCCTGCAGTTCAAATGTTCCTACCAATTTGTCGTTGTTGTTATTATTATTGTTCACCATCATAAAACCTCCAATTAAATTGATGTGTCTTCTTTCTGATGAATCTAGTATTTGTGTACCCTTTGGCATTCCTGATAAACATCCAGGCCGCACGAGGCCCTCTCTTATAAGGTTTCTGCAGAATCTTACTTTCTAGTACTGCCGTTCGGCGGCAGGTCACTGTCATCAATATCAACTTCTTCACGGCGGACAGTTTCGGAGATGTGCTCGGTTTCGTTTATTTTCCGTTTAGTTACCACAATCTCTTCTGTTACCACTTCTTTTTTCGTTACAACCAGCCGTTCCTCAACAACCGGTATATGAAGTTCATCCCCTACCTGATAGGGCTCTCTTCTAATTTCCTCATCCGGGTTTCCGTTATCCGCAACCGGCCGTCTTTCCACCACGACGTCATCCCGTTCAACCGGAACATCCATATGCTGCTGTTCTTCCACTATCCGTTTATTGACATTAATTTCTCCGGTCTGCACACGCTCTTTATGAACTTGCAGTTGTTCTTCATGCAATAATAAGCTTTCTTCATCTGTACCCGACAGCTTTCTGCGCCGTTCTGTCCGGCTCATTTTTGGAGTTTCTGCGTATTCTCCGGCAGAGTTGTTTGAAACTCCCGCTGCAGAAATTCCTGCATCCCTATCTGATTCGTCATAAACTTCGTCGTCCGCAAACAGAAAGATTTCACCGTTTTCAATGCGGCGGTTAAAATCTTCAGCCTCTTCGCTGCTGAAGCCCATTTCTTCAAAGACATTCCTTAACGAATGGTTGCCTGAAAACATTTCTTTGAACTTATCGATCCATTCTCCGTCCTGTTCCGTACTGAAATGGACTTCCGAGTAAGATCGCAAGGCATTTATCTGTTCATTGTCTTTCGCAATAACATACATATTGTCTGATGGATAACCCTCATTTTTCAATTCTTCTATTTTTTCTTGAACCTCCATTTGGCCGCCAAAAAAACCGAATAGCTTATTGCCTTTTTTATCCATTGAGTAATTACCTCCAACAATCGATTTTTACTGCATATACCCGTATAGATTCACTACCCTTTGCCATTTCAATCAAAACTACTGTAAGTTGTCCGCACAATCAAAAAAGCCTTCCCGACTAAGGGAAGGCTTCGTTCAGCATCACTATTTCTTTGCCCGTGACTTGTAATCTTTCTCAATATCTTTCTTCCAATCGCGGTCGAGGGATTTTCCGGTACGGAATGAAGCCACAGCTTCGGACAGGACCTGGTAGTTCAGCTGCGTCCCTTCCGCATCTGCATGATATTCCACAGCGAATTCTTCTCCCACGCCGAATTGCTGCGCGGTGGCGACGGCATCGATATTGGCTCCAAGAAAAATGAATTCCCAGTTGAATTTCTGTTTTTGCCTGCCAATCATTTCAAGGATTTTTTTATAATTGTATTCGCAGCTCGCGTTCTCCATCCCGTCAGTCGTTATTACGAACATCACTTTGTCCGCCCGCTCCTCTTCAGAAGTCCGTTTTTGTGCATTCCCTATTTTTTGGATAGAAGAGCCGATGGCGTCCAGAAGCGCCGTTGTACCGCCCACTTCATAGTCCTCTTCAGTCAGAGGAGAAATCCCTTTCAGGTTGATGCGGTCATGAAGCAATTCATAGGACTGATTAAACAGCACCGTTGTGACGCGGACATCACCTTCCAGTTTGCGCTGCTTTTCAATCAAAGCATTAAATCCGCCAATAGTGTCTTTTTCCAGTCCAGCCATCGAACCGCTCTTGTCGAGTATGAACACCAATTCCGTCATTTCATTCTTCATTTTAAATTCCTCCTCAAGTTTTATGAACAACTTAAGGATACGATTTTCATCTAGGCGATTGGTCGCTTTGGAAGCGACATTTCAGGAACCGAGCAAAACCTGGTCAAATGCAAATAAAGCCTCGTTGATCTCATGGACTTTATAATTTTCCCGTTCGATAAAATACATGATGATCAAATCGAATTTATGGCTGCGCGACAACCTGTAACCCGCTTTTTCAAGCAAGTCTTCTGTTTCCTGCAAATCCAGTTCAAGTGCCACAGCAAAGGCGATGATCGTTTTTTTCATGGGCGTATAGCCGGGGGAATTGCGTATTTTCGAAAAAAGCTTCCGGTCGATATTGGCCTTTTTATAGGTTTCTGCATCCGTCATCTCTTTTTCGTCGATATAACGGAAGAGGCGTTCCGAAAAAGATTCGTCCACATTTTTCAACACGTCCTCCAGGCTGAGATCCATGGCGGACTCCAGTTTGAACTCCTGTTCCAGATTCTGCGAAATGATTTCGTCTCTAATAATACGTTTACGGCGCGGATACCGTCTCTCCAGCGCATCCACTTGATGTTCATCGATATAGGCTTCTATCGAATCGAATAATGTACTGCTGATGCTGAAAGATTGTTTATCGAATACGACAAGATAAACATCCATTTCATGGTGCATCAGAAATGACTCGATTTCCCCAATTGCCACTTTCAATGCGGCTTCTTTGGGATATCCGTAAATTCCTGTGGAAATCAAAGGGAATGCGATTGACTGGCAGCCGAGCGATTCTGCCAGTTCGAGAGAATTCCTGTAACTATTACGGAGCAGCCTTTCTTCATTATGGGAGCCACCTTGCCAAACGGGTCCAACGGTATGAATGATGAAATCAGCATTGAGTACAAAAGCCTCTGTGTGAACCGCTTCACCGACAGGACAATAGCCAATCCTGTCACACGCCTGCTGCAGCTCGCTTGCCCCAGCAGCTTTGAATATGGCACCACAAACGCCCCCGCCCATTTTCAAGCCC
This sequence comes from Planococcus halotolerans, assembly GCF_003289955.1. GTDB lineage: Bacteria > Bacillota > Bacilli > Bacillales_A > Planococcaceae > Planococcus > Planococcus halotolerans. The sequence continues at coordinate 65,977 of NZ_QLZR01000002.1, forward strand.
GAGTTGGCCGCATTGACGATGGCATCTACAATCATTTTAGTTATATCGTTCCGTACTATTTCCAGTGGCATGATTTTATCCCCTTTGAGCTTTTTCAGTTTTCTTTATTTTCTTTTATAGTACAGTTTAAAATACTCCAGAAAAGTTTCATCATCCCAACCGAGGCGGAATTTCATTTCATGGTAATAAGAATAGATAAAAAGGTCATCTTCAACATGAGGGGCCATTTCCATTCCAGCTTCTTTAAGCAGGTTCAGAATGGAATCCGGTGCTTCTTTGTCCAATTGGTCTCCTGCAGCTTGTTGCATTTCTGCGCTGAAATCCAGAAGATGCGATTCCCGTAAATCTTCCTCTGCAGATGATCTATCCGAATGGATGCTGTCAAAAAGCAAGCGTATATCATGATGTGTCAGCCTTTTTTTGCCGATAAAGAGCTCGTTCGTCTCTTCTTCCAGCTTTCTTATGAGTGGCACTTCCCTTTTCTTTTCACTCACTGCACGGCTGATGCTCATGTAATACCAGCATTGTTCCCGTTTCCCTCTATTGAACCGGCTCCAGATGCTGTCGCCGAACTTCCTCGCATCGACATGAATGGACCGCAGATTATGCAGTTTGTCAGCCAATATCAAATACAATTCGCTTGTCGAGTGATTGGGCAAGTTGGCAATGGTGTGCTGTTTACGCATTTCCCAAGACTGGGATTTATCCTTTTCGGAAGCAGCCTTTACCAGCATCAAAATTTCTTCGCCGAAGTTCTTGAACAATTCTTCTTCCGTTGTTTCCGTATCTTCCAGCGTATCGTGCAATAATCCCGCAGCAATTGTCTCTTCAGGCTGTTTTTCTTCCATAAGAATCATGGCCACACCATATGGATGTGTAATATATGGTATGTGGGTCCCTTTCCGGTACTGTCCGTCATGTTTGACAGCTGCAAAACAGGCGGCCTTTTCGATCAGCTGATTCATACTGCCCCTCCATTCTTCTCGCCAGAATACATTTTATTCCTTTAATCTTATCATAATAAAAGTTCCATATATTAAATAAAGTATCACCTATACAATTATTTACAGACAATTCAATCAAATAAGTTTATACTAAAATTGCAATATATTTGAAAGGGGAATGTCCATGAATAAAGCAGCAAAATCATTAGCAGTTATTCTTTTGGCAACATCCATTATTTCACCTGCCGCGTCAGCTAAAAGTGACCAGGCTAAGGAATCGTTGGTAGCTCTCGGAGATTCGATCCCATTCGGTTATAACCTCGGCCAAACCAACCAGAATCCTTCCAAAGCAGCTTACCCATATTTAATCGGAGCTGAAGAAGACTTGCGGGTCCGCAATCTGGGAATACCGGGTTGGCAAAGCGAACAGCTGCTGGGTGCCCTGGAAGATGAACAGAAGTACCGCCAGGCCATCAGCCATGCAGATTATGTCGTGATTACAATCGGCAATAATGACCTGCTCCAGATTCTTCGCGAAGCTGGCGAAGAAAGTGGAGGCAATCAAGCGCAGTTCCAGCAGTTGCTGGTGCAAAAGCTCCAAGCGGATGATGTCTTTGCCAATATCGCTGCCGCTATTGCAGAAACCCGCTCTCTGACAGATGCACCGATTGTACTTTATAACGTATACAATCCGTTCCAATTAACCGATCAGCTTCATTATGTTGCGGATGCCATCCTGCCTGGCATCAACCAGACCTTTGCAGCTTTGGCCGCTTCCAGTGAAAATGTTTATCTTGCAGATGCCTATACAGCTTTCGGTGACAACCAGGCGGCTTATGTCATCCAGGGTGATATCCACCCGACTGCTGCTGGACAACAGGTTCTGGCTGATATCGGAATTACCGCTTTTGGTCTCGAATAATATTAAAAGCTCCAATCCCAAGAACGGGATTGGAGCTTTTTTGCTGTCATTAATAATTCAGCAATTACTGCAGATTCTTGAGTACTTTCGATAATGGATAAATTCCGACACTCTGGATGACTAACGACAGAAGGATAACGGCAAATGACAGCGATACTAAAATTTCATCTTTTCCCGATGCCGCTTCCTCAAGCCAAAGCAGTAAAGCAACCGACATAGCCCCTTTTATGCCTGACCATGCTGTAAGGGTGACCGTAGAAAAATCGTTTTTGAATTCATGGCGCCACGCTGGCACCCCGTAGATAAATATCCCGATAACAATATAGCGGACGATGATGGACAACACAAATACAATAATTGCAAACAACCAACCCGAAAATGCAAGATAATCTGCGCCGCGTATACCGATTAAAAGAAACAGTACCGCGAGAAGCACGGGAGTCGCTATATCCCAGAAACCATCAAGCGATTTCTTTAAATTATCTTCTTTAATTTCCTTGCTCATTTCGTACGATACAAAAATACCTGCTGCGACCGTAGCCAAAACACCCGATACGCCAATCGCTTCACCGATGTAAAAAGCACCATAAGCACCAACGACACTTAACATGACCTGATACTTTTTATCTTTCGTATAGCGGATTGTTTTACTCATGAGCCAACCGATAACAATACCCAGCAGTATGCCGCCTATTGACACCAATAGAAGTTCAGAGACGAATTTGCCGACGGAAAAGCCGCCCCCGGTTTGGAACATCGTCAGGAAAATTGTAAAAAAGACGATGCTGGTACCGTCATTGATCATCGACTCACCTTCCACTACATCGGCAATCTGCTCTGCCCCGCTGCTTTCCTTCAAAATTGTTGTAACGGAGACCGGGTCAGTCGGCGCTAATATCGCAGCCAGCAGGAAAGCTGCCGTAAACGATAGCGCCGTAAACATCGTTCCAGCAAAGTAGATTGATAACCCAAGCAGGAATACGGTAGCAATCATGCCCAGCGTACTTAATGTGATGATAATGCCTGCATTTTCCTTTAATTGTTTTAACGGAAATTGGTAAGCTGATGTAAACAGGATGGCTGGAAGAAATACATTAAAGATGATATCTTTGGAAATATTAAACCCCTCAAAATAAGGGATGAAGGATAAGCCCAGTCCTATTGCGACCAAAACTACCGGAACCGGAAAGAAATTCTTTTTGATATCGATTGTGTAGACAATATATCCGATGAACAACAGAATCAGCAATTGATGTGTATACACTGTACTCCCCTTCTTCCATATTTGTATAACATCTTTAATTCCTATAGCCTATCCGTTGGAAATAAAACATGAAAAAACCGCTTCCTCCACATTTTAATGAAGGAAAGCGGTTTTCGGTTGAACAATCGGGTTATTTCTTGCTTGAATTTGAATTGTAGAAGAACTTGGCAGTAATCGAACCGTCTTCGTTTTCCACAATATCCGTTACATGGATTCCAGTATCAGCAGGTGTAGCACTCTGCCCTTTCCAGAAGTAATAAGATCCAGTGTGGACATTGCTTGAAACCGGAGTGATTTCATCGCCGGACTTGAAGAAATCGGCTGCGTCGCCGCGGTTAAGGTTTTTCTCCAAATCGTATTTGCCGTCAGCCTGCAGCACTGAAAGACCGTAATGCGTCACTTTTGTGCCGTCAGCAGCTGTTTGGAACTGATTGTACTGGAAGCGTTTGTTCATCCAGTTTTCAACATTATTCGGACGGAATCCAGCTGTCTGGTAAAGATTGATGATGTTTTCATCCACATGCCAAGCAAGCAGTCCATGCGCATCTTCACCCTGTCTGATCAAGCCCTGGTTGAATCCTTTTTGCTGAACGTTTTCAAACAGGAAGTATTCAGTGCCGTTTGAACCAGGCACTTCCATCTTCACAATTCCGCTGTCAGCAGATGCTTCATTGACCGGAGGCAATGTAATCGTCTGTGGCTCATCACCAGGTTTCACGTCAATTGGATCAGCCCATCCAAGGAAAATTTTCGAGAACGGATCAAATAGAGTTGGTGAGTTGCCTGAGTATGCCGCAGCATCCGGATAACGCATCCACGATCCGCCAGCCATCATTGAATAGTTGCCGACGCCTTCAGAAGAATAAAGTGTGTCATAGAAATCCGGCAAACCTAAAGCGTGGCCGAATTCATGGGCATATACCCCTGGCTGAGCCGGGAATGGTCCTGTCGCAAGAGACTCATCATAAGAATCCGTCGCTGCATCATAACCCGCAACGTTACCGCCAATACCTGGCTGGATGTTGTAGTTATTGACGAGCACGCCGTCATATGTCATTTCGTTTTCAATTGTCTGGTCGATCCATTCGTTTTGCGGAATACCTGCATGGACATCGGCAGGTTGTCCTGTTTCGTAATACTTGCCATAGTACAGTGCACTCAAAAGGCTCCATTTATGAGACCAGAATTGCGCCGGGTCACGGCTGAATTCTGCGCCGGTTCCTTCATGCACAACAAAGATATTCGGCACTTCGCCGTCAACTGCATATTGGGAGAAGTCAATTTGGTCATCTGCCGCTTTCAGCAAGTCACGGACAAATTCACCGGTATGCGCATCTCCGTTCGCATTTCCTAGAAGATACTTGCCGTTTTCAGCATAAGTCCCTTCCTGGTCAAGATAATAGGAAGCGCCTTTTGGCAGCTCGACCCAAGCAAAATCGGTGTTTTCTTTACGCACCAGGTTTACTTTGCCATTGCTCGACTCTTTATAAACATTTTGCATGGTGCGGTCGGTTGGGACGGCCACGCCGTTATGTTCTGCATACTGCTTGAACTGTTCCAGTTCATAAGGATTATACTCATCACCAAAAATCAGGTCTTCATAGTATTCTGCCGGAACCTGGCCGGGCATATCGCCGATTGGTTCATCACCGTCTTTGTATTTCGCCAACAGCACAAGAACCGGTACATCCCCTTCTGTTACATTATAAGCCGCATGGTTGTCGCCAGGCGCTTCGAATTTCTTGCCATTATTGTTTGCAAGTTTTTCAGCAGGGTCGGCTTTTGAAAGATCGATTCCGAGCTCTCTCGCCTTATCTGCAAGCTCCGGTGAAGCCCCGACATAATGGGCCAAGCTTAATTCACTTTTATGGCTGACTTTTTCAACGGCTGAATCACCGTGATTTACGCCAGCGAATACTGCGCTGCCCACTAAGGCAAGCGTTATTGCGGATGTAGACAATACTTTCAACATCATTCGTCCCCCTAAATAATTTTTTATACTTTTAAATTGTATAAATAATTCAATATATTTTGAATAGGAAGAAAGTGTTGTTTGTCAATTATATACATAGCTCTTTATACTTGTTTTTACTGACATAATTAAGAAAACGATGTTGAAATTGGCATATTTGAGCATTTGGAATATATTCTCTTTTTTCAGCCCAGTAATTTTATTATTGAAGCAGGCATAAAATAAATGCCCACAGACCAATTTGGTCTGTGCGCTTTACTTTTCTTTAAGTTCTATATTATTTCCGAGTATTTGTATGCCATTTATTTTTCGAAAACAAAATCCAAAATTTCTTTTATCAACGATCCGGGTACATCCTGGATAGTGAAATCCCGCTGCATCAGTTCGAGTGATTCACAGTATAAATCGATATTTCCCTGACACCTTTGACATACATGTAAATGTTCCATTAATCCATTAGCTTCATTTGCTGTACCTTGGTTATTGACATAATCCAATAGATTTTCGCAGTAATTCTCCATAGCTACCGATCTCCATTTCCTATTTGTCTTCGCAATTTCATCAATGATTGATGCAGCCGGCTTTTGATAGTCCCTATCGGTTCCCTTTCAATCTCAGAAATCTCCTTGAGTGTATAGCCCTTCCAATAGAAGAGATTGATGGTGCGAAGTTGAGCTTCAGTCAAGTGCTTTTTGGCTTCGTCAATCTCTTGGCTGTCGAGCAGCTGATCTATTTCAGTGGCATGATTTTCATCTTCCAGCAACCGTTCGTCAGTTAAAGTACGATCATTTCGAAGATGCGCACGTTCTTTTCTGAAATAATCGATACAGACATTTCTGGATATCGTCAGCAGCCAGTTGATGAAACTGCCTTTTGACTCATCATAAGAACTGCCAGTCGTCCACAGTTTAAGAAAAATCAGCTGACTGATTTCCTTTGTTTTCTCGGTATTCTCTCCGCAAAATTTAAATACAAAACTATAGACCAGTTTGATGTAGCGGTCATATAATTCTTCCAAAGCAGGCCGGTGTTTTTGAGAAACCAGCTCCATCAATTCACTGTCACTTTTACATTTCATTTGAACGGCCACCTTCTCCCGGCTGTGTCTCGTAAAATCAATAAAAGTCCTAGTTTTCAAAATAAATTTTGTAAATTATAAAACCGTATCAGTTTTTATTGCGTTACCTATAATATAGAGAAAAATTTGAGAAAGGGGAAATTTTTATAAGCCAGACTATCTTATGCCGCTCATTGTCATCGAACCTGCTGCCTGATCTTCTCCCGCCAATTGGACATTAATCAAAAGGAGTGGCGAAAATGGAAAAACGGTTGTTTCTTTTCTTTGTAATTTCCATGTTAACGCTATTGACTGCATGCGGCAATGGCCAGGAAGACTCCACGGAAGGATATTCCGCTCCTTCCGATAAACCAGATGAACCGGTAGTTACGGGGGAAGTACAGGAGCTGCAAGAGTTGGAAAGTGAAGCGACAGGACCATATCTGGCCGATTCGGAAGGAATGGCATTGTATTATTTTACCGAGGACGAATTGGATACCAGCAACTGCACCGGCGATTGCCTCGTGAACTGGCCAGCGTTTACAGCAGAAGAAGTTGAAGTGCCGGAAGGTTACGACAGAGAGGTATTCAATACGATCACTCGGGATGACAACGGCGAAGAACAAGTGACGTACAAAGGCTACCCCCTCTATTACTTCATTAACGACACGGCTGAAGGTGATGTAAACGGCCAGGGGGTGAACGATGCCTGGTTTACTGTCAATAACATGACGGAGTTTCCCGAATGAGATTAGCTTGAATAGAGTTGCCGCTGTTCAGAAATCGAACAGCGGCTTTTTGCATGCCTTACAGGTTTATAAGCTCTTCTTCCATATAATTTGGTCATTTTGTATACACAGGATATAATGGAATATGCTCGTTAGAAAATGAAGAGGTGAAGATTTTTGAGAAGCGGAAATCCAAGTTTGAAAAAAGAAGCATTTGAAAAATTCGATACAATCGGCTCTGGCCAGACAATGACCATCGGGGGAACTGTCAACAAGACATTCATTCTAATACTGCTGGTGTTGGCTACATTCGTCTATTCCTGGAACCAGTTTGTTGAAAATCCTGGCAGTGTTTTGCCACTGATATTAATAGGTGCAATCGGCGGCCTGATTGTGGCATTGATCACCATCTTTGTGCCGAAGATTTCACCGTTTACAGCTCCACTTTATGCCTTGCTCGAAGGGTTATTCCTTGGTGCGATATCCGCGCAATACGAAGCTCAATACGGCGGAATCGTATTTCAGGCTGTGATGCTGACAATCGCAGTGCTGCTGAGTTTGCTGCTGCTCTATAAATCCGGCTTGATCAAAGTTACCCAGAACTTCAGAATGGGCGTCGTTGCTGCAACAGGAGCCATATTCCTTGTCTATATCATTTCGTTCATCGGCGGATTCTTCGGATTCAATATTCCCTATTTGCACGATTCATCACCGATCGGCATCGCTATCAGCGTTGTCATCGTCATAGTCGCTGCGTTGAATCTTGTGCTCGATTTCGATTATATCGAAAACGCTGCGGGCAGCCGTGTACCAAAATACTTCGAATGGTACGGAGCGTTCGGCCTGCTCATCACGTTAGTCTGGCTTTACCTGGAAATACTTCGCTTGCTGTCGAAAATCCGCAGCAGGTAAAGCAACTCAATAAAACAAGCAAAAAAGCCGGTTAGAATTTAAAATTCTAATCGGCTTTTTCTCATTATTTGTCCTGTTTTGGGCTTTTAACATCCACCAGTGTATCTCCGGCTCCTGCTTCGCTTTTAGGAATGATCGATAATTGGCCGTTCCCCTCCAACACGATTGCTTCGATTTTTTCCATGGTCCCAATACCTTGCTGACGGACGGCATTTCTGATTTCACTCTTCAGCACCCGCTCTTTCTCCAGATTTTCTTCGCAATAATCATCGTTATAGTAAAGAAAAGTCGGCGTCGGGTTGATGACTGCTCCAAATTTTTTCGACTTCATTTCCATCACTGCAATGAGTAACTGTATAAAAGTCAGCATCCCGAGGACGAATGCCCCTTCTGTAAAAGAGATCTTATCTGTCAGGAGAATGGTTGCAATCGTTGAACCATAGGCTACCGATATAATTACATCAAACATATTGTATTGGAACATGGTCCGTTTTCCGGAAAGACGCATGATCAAAATAAGATACGCGTATATAAGGATCGACATGATAACAATCCGTAAAGGAGCTTTCCAGCCATCAAACAATAATGAATCCAGCAAAGTTACCACTCCTCCGGGAACGACATAGTTGCACTTCGGCATCAAACAGGAATCGACGGCGACTGCTCAGAGCCGCGAACATATTTGTACCATTTAGTTACCCATATTTTAGAAAAAGAAACTTCATGTAAGAAAGTGGGTTTCTGCTCGTTGAAGATACTTCATCAATGCGCTGGTTAAGGATGGGGGGGATTTTTATTAAAAAATAGAAGCAGCAGCTCTTTGTGAGCATACTGCTTTTTTCAACAGTTCATTTCGAATCAGCAAAAACGACCAAGCCATGAAATAAGAAGCTCAAACCACTTTCGTTGCTCCTTTCAACTGCTCTTCCATATCATCCAGCCATTTGATGCATTTTGTTCGGAGCCACGGGAATGGATGATAGTAAAGCGGTTGCTTATTATATGGAATACCCGTAACTTCTCCAAGTTCTGATAACACGGTATAGGCTTCTTCCGCAGCGCCGGTAATTTCTTGTTTGGTTCCCCAACCTGCAATAATATGGTCTGTACCTTCCACAATGTCTAACAATTCAGGATAGCGGTCAATGGAAAAGATGCTGTGGCGGCTGTCGCGATGAGTCCTCATTAACTTCTGGCCATCCAGATACTCATTGAATTTTCCGGTCCGCAAATCTGTCAGATTGATGATCTGGACATGATTCCACTCCATCCGCTCCATCAGGCGCATCAGCTGAAACATCGTGTTATCAGGTGTGGCCGGCAAGATCGGCAGTATATCCACCTCCCCCGTTAAAAAGGGTATGGCATCTTCACCATCGACTGGCAGACTTTTTCCGGGATTCAGCAGAACAAACAATGCATCGGTTCCATCTGTAAAGGATCCTTTCCTGCGAATGTAAGCGACACTTCTGCAAAAGTGACTTACATTGTTCGTCAATAATCTGTAGAAGACCCCCTCTGTTAAAAAAATCGTCTCCAATTCCTTTGCTGATTGAAACATAAAATTCCTCCTTCAGTTTTTTTAACTTAATTGAAGAAGCATCCGTTGAATGAGCGGCAAAGAAATCCGCCATTCCATATCTGAGTAAAAACATCATAACAAATAGAACGTATGTTTGCAAATTATAATTAAACAATTCAGAAAATAAATGCATTAGAACAATTTAAAAAAGAAAAAGCCGGCTTGCGCGTTGTTAACGCCAAGCCAGCTTCAGTCAACCTGAAAAACTTTTTAGATATCCAACTCGTATTTCTTCACAATGCTTTCAAGCTTTAACGCTTTGGTCATGTCGCCGTCAATCTTCAATTTGCCGGTCATAAACGCCGTCATGCCGTTCAGTTTTCCTGCCAGGAACTTCTGAAAATTATCGTACGACATTTTCAGTGTGCAATCCGCATCCACTTCTGCATCCGATAAAAGCTCAGCTTTACCATCTTTCAACTGCAGCTGATATGCTTCCCCGTCAATCACAAATTTATAAATCGTATCCATGCCTGAAATCGGCTCAGGATTATTATTAATTTCCTTTTCAATTTGCTGCATCGTTTCATTCAACGTAGTCATTGCCATTCTCTTCATCCCCTTGTGAAATTTATTAAACCATCAAAAATCCGCCGTTGACCTGGATGCATTCACCATTGACGAAACTGGAATCATCCGAAGCCAAGAAACGCGCAACAGACGCCACCTCGGATGTATCCCCTAGGCGCCCCGCTGGCGTAAGCATCAAAGCCATCATCTGAATATTCTCCGGCAGATCCTTGGTCATCTCAGTATCGATTTGTCCAGGCGCAATCGCATTTACCGTAATATTCTTACCGCCATTTTCCTTTGCCAGCGTTTTTGTGAAACCCAGAACACCGGCTTTCGACGCACTGTAATTGGCCTGGCCGGCATTCCCCCAGCTGGAAACTGAAGAAATGTTGACGATTTTCCCGTACTCCTGTTTCCGCATCGCCGGTATAACCGCCTGGCATGTATGGAACATCGAAGTCAAGTTGACATCCATCACCGAATGCCATTGCGCTTCTGTCATCTTATGAAAAATCGCATCACGGGTGATGCCTGCATTATTAACCAGGATATCAATCTTTTCGAAGCGGCTGTAAATTTCTTCGAAAACCCGTTTCACCAGTTCCCCGTCCGTCACATCACATTCGAAAGCCACAACCTGATCTCCTGCTGTCTGCCATCTCTCTCTCAGTTTGTCGCCATTGACGTCCAGTGCTGCCACCTTAACGCCCTCTGCAACGAAACGCTCAACAATCGCAGCTCCAATTCCTTGAGCTGCACCAGTGACTACTGCAACTTTGCTTTGCAAATAAACCATCCCCTTTTTCTCTCTGTGTAACACTAAAAGTAAAGCCATTAAAAAGGTGCCTCTTACCAATTCTATTCAAAACTGGATGATTCCTCTTCTTTACAGAATTATTGCCTGCAGCCGGATTCTTTTCTTCTAAAATAAGCGATTGAATTTTCCGAAAATAAAACATACAATAAATTATATACTAACCGGTTGGTATGCTGTTGGCAACCATTAGTAAAAAGGGGGAGAGCAGAATGTTGGCAGAAGAGCAGAAAGTGGTAATTTCAAAATCCATATCAGCCGAAGCACCGGGCCATAAGGAAATGCTGAATTATGGGTTGGGGTTTTTCGGCGTAATTTTAGTCTGGACATTAGTGGGGACATTTCTGACCTTTTATTACACGGATGTAGCCGGAATCTCTGCCGGAGTAGTAGGTACACTGATGCTGGTAGCGCGTCTCTTTGATGGAGTGACAGACATCGGCATGGGAACTTTAGTGGATCGTACAAAATCGAAACATGGCAAAGCCCGTCCCTGGATTCTTTGGATGGGGATTCCTCTTGGGATTTCAATCATTTTGCTCTTCTCTGTACCGGACATCGGCGGAACCGGGAAAATCATTTATGCATACATTACATATATCCTGTTAATTTTGGTTTACACTGCAGTATCTATTCCTTATAAGACTTTGCTTGGATTAATGTCCCAGGAACCCAATAAACGGTCCATGCTTAATATCTACACTGGCATTTTCACGATGCTCAGCACTTTGCTTATAACGGTGTTGGCTCAGCCTGTGGCAAGTGCTATAGGCGGAACAGCCGGATGGACTTCAGTCGCCGTGTTTTGCGGAATTGCAATCACTGTAACGAGCTTTTTGGCTTTCCGCTCCACTAAAGAAAGAGTGGGAGTTTCAGCAGCTGAGCAAGCCAAAAAAGATATTCCCCTTAAAATCGCTTTAAAAGCATTATTCACCAACAAGTACTGGCTGATAATCACGGTTTATTGTGTAATCGCTTACACGTTGAATGCCCTGCTGGCAGGAGCGGGTTTATACTATACAACTTATATATTGGGAAATGCCGCCTACTTCTCATTGATCGGAATGCTGTTGTTTTTACCGACAATCATCGGCTTCTTTTTCATACCAAAACTGGTAAAAAAATTCGGCAAACGCAATATAGCCCTATTTGTTTCGGTTCTGGGGATTTTCGGGCCGCTTGTTAAAATGATCGATCCATTCAGCCTCTATGTATTTTCTGTCGGTACAGTTATTCAAGGCTTTGGACTGCTTCCCATCATCATGTTTTTATACGCGATGATCAACGATACGGCTGAATATGGTGAATGGAAATTCGGCATCAGAACACAAGGGCTGGTTAACAGTGCAGCAAGCTTCGGCATGAAGGTTGGCGCCGGTCTCGGGGGAGCATTGATCGGATGGCTATTGGCTTTTGGAGGTTATGCTGGTGGACTTGAAGTACAAACATCATCTGCAGTATCCATGATCCTGGTGCTTAATATTTATATCCCCCTCATACTGGCTGTTTTGCAGACTGTTCTTATGTGGATGTATAAACTTGATAAACAATACCCGCAGATTCTGGCAGATTTAAATGAACGAAAGCCATAATATTTATTTGGGATGAAATGCTCCCAACAAAAAGAAGGTACTGTCCTCTCCCTGCCAGGAGAAGGCGGTTCCTTTTTCTGTTTAAATACTTTTCAGATGAATTCTTAAGTTTGACAGAATTTTAAATATTCGAGAAAATGAAAACAAGTTTGTTTATCAAGTAAACAAAGATTGGGGATGAGTTGATGACTAGATTAAATATCGGCATGGTTGGCTATAAATTCATGGGTAAAGCTCACAGCAATGGCTACCGAGCGCTGCCGATGTTCTTCCCGGACCGCAAAAAGCCGGATATGAAAGTAATTTGCGGCCGAAATACTGAAGCTGTGGCTGCTGCCGCAACACAATTCGGCTGGGAAGAACATACTTCCGATTGGAAAGAGCTCGTATCCCGGGACGATATCGACTTGATCGATATCAACGCCCCGAGCAACGCCCATAAGGAAATTGCAATTGCGGCGGCTGGTGCCGGCAAACATCTCTACTGTGAAAAACCGCTGGCACTTTCTTTGAAGGATTCGCGTGACATGCTGGAAGCGGCGGAAAAAGCAGGCGTGAAGCATATGGTCGGCTTCAATTACCGTTTTGCCCCTGCCGTTTTGCTGGCTAAAAAGTTGATTGACGATGGCCGGTTGGGCGACATCCATCATTTTCGGGCCTGGTTTTTGCAGGACTGGCTGGTCGACCCTGACTTTCCCCTCGCCTGGCGTCTTCAGAAAGAAATTGCCGGTTCGGGTGCTCATGGTGATTTAGGAGCGCATCTGATCGACATGGCCCATTTTCTTATCGGAGATATTGCTGATGTCATCGGCATGAGTGAAACGTTCATCAAAGAACGGCCGCTTCCGGAAGAAACGGCCGGTTTATCGGCAACGAGCGGACAGGCAGCCAAAACCGGTCCTGTTACTGTTGACGACGCGACATTATTCATGGCCCGCTTTACAAACTGCGCACTAGGCAGTTTTGAAGCCACCCGTTTCGCAACAGGACACCGCAGCACAAACTCTTTTGAAATCAACGGCAGCAAAGGCAGTGTCATTTTTGACTTTGAACGGATGAACGAACTGCAGGTTTACTTTACCGACGACAAAGATGATGTCCAGGGATTCCGCCGCGTACTCGCAACCGATCCTGCGCATGCCTATTCTGGCGCTTGGTGGCCTGCTGGACATCCGATCGGCTATGAACATACGTTTACCCATGCTTTCGTAGAATTCATGGACGCACTTCAGGAAGACCGCCAGCCGGTCCCCAATTTCAATGATGGCGTCAAATGCCAGCAAGTACTTGAAGCTGTTGAATTATCGGTTAAGGAAAGAAAATGGATTACTGTATCCAGCCTTTAGTAAAAATTTGAACCGACAGGAGTGTTGAGCCCGTGAATAAAAAAGCATTGATCGTCCAAGGCGGTTGGGACGGCCATGAGCCGGAACAAGTCGCTGAAATTTATAAAGAGCTGCTCGTTGCCGAAAACTTCGACGTAGAAATCTCGAATACACTTGACGCTTACGCAGATGCTGAAAAATTAAAAACGCTTGATTTGATCGTCCCCCACTGGACGATGGGAGAAATCGATCCACAATACGTGCGCAATGTCTCGGAAGCTGTGATCAGCGGTGTTGGACTGGCGGGCAGCCACGGCGGAATGTGCGACTCTTTCAGAAAAAATGTGGACTGGCAATTTATGACTGGCGGCAATTGGGTCGCGCATCCAGGCAATGACGGAATAGAATATATGGTCAATATCAAACATTCTTCGAGCCCCCTTTTAGAAGGATTGAACGATTTCAAAGTTGTCAGCGAACAATACTATCTGCATATCGATCCGGCAGTAGAAGTGCTGGCCACCACCCGCTTCCCTGTTGCAGAAGGGCCGCATACCTTAAACAAAGCCGTCGACATGCCGGTTGTCTGGACAAAACGCTGGGGCGCCGGGCGCGTGTTCTACAATTCACTGGGGCACGTTGCGGATATCATAGCGATGCCTGAAGTTTCGTTGATTATGAAAAGAGGATTTTTATGGGCGGCTGAAGGAAAAATACTCTACGGAGATTCAAACAATCACGGCTATGCAGCTTCTGGAAATGCCCGGAACTACACTGGCATGGGCGACAGCCAATAAAGGAGGAGTAGGATGAGAACTATAAAGATCGGCATCATCGGCTGCGGCTACATCAGTTCTATTTACATGGAGAACATTCCTGCCTACAACCATTTAACGCTTACAGCTTGTGCAGATTTGGATTTCGAACGCGCACGCGCACAAGCGGATCAATTCGGAATTCCAAAAGCCTGCACCGTACAGGAATTGCTGGCTGATCCGGAAATCGATCTGGTCATCAATTTAACGCTTCCGAAAGTGCATGCTGAAGTTTGCCTTCAAATATTGGAAGCCGGCAAACATGTCTATGTGGAAAAACCGCTGGCGATCAGCCTGCAAGAAGCCAAGCAGGTGTTGGACAAAGCGCAAGAAAAAGGCTTATTAGTCGGCGGCGCCCCTGACACATTCCTGGGGGCAGGCGTACAAACCGCACTTCGTCTGATAGAAAGCGGCGAAATCGGTGTCCCAATCGGGGCTTCAGCTTTTGTAATCAGCCGTGGACATGAGCATTGGCACCCAAATCCTGCTTTCTATTATGAAAAAGGCGGCGGTCCGCTGTTTGACATGGGACCCTATTATTTAACTGCTTTAATCGCATTACTCGGTCCCATCCAACGCATTGCCGGATCAGCGCGCATCAGTTATGCTGAACGGACCATCCTAAGTGAACCGAACGCCGGACAGAAAATCACCGTCTCTACTGAAACACACATATCCGGAACGATCGATTTCGCCTCTGGTGCGATCGGTACCCTAACTGCAAGTTTCGATGCTTTCGGAGGTTCCACGCTCCCGCCGATTGAAATTTACGGAAGCGAAGGTACTTTGCTCGTTCCAGATCCGAATAACTTCGGCGGACCGGTTCGGCTGCGCAAAAAAGATGAAGAAAACTTCACCGACATCCCTTTGATATCCGATTTCCAGGAAAACGGACGCGGCATTGGCGTCGCTGACATGGCATATTCCCTACTGAACGGCAAAACGCACCGCGCGAATGGCCAACTCGCTTATCATGTATTGGAAGCGATGCACGGCTTCTTAACTTCATCACGGGATGGCGTGTATCATCATATGGATAGCACTTGTTCGAAGCCTGAAGCATTTCTGCGTAACGAGCAAATTTTCAGCTAGTGTATATAGTTTACTTTTTTCATTTGAAACACTCCCACAAATAAAATATGGAGAAGTTCATCCTTAAAGGATTTACTTCTCCATTTTTTTTATTCTTTCTTCGAATCATCCATCCAGACTTCACCGTCTTTATAAGACATGCCTTCCGGATAACGGAGATCCATTACTTCATCCTGTGTTTCCTGAGATGGAGCTTTCGTCGCCAGGGACACAATGACAATGGCAAGTATTGCCGCTGCCGCACCGAACACGCCGGCACCTGTATCGATTATCCCTAAAATACTGAACCCACCGAATCTGGAAGCGAAAATATAGGTAAGTGTCACCACCAGACCAGTTAACATGCCTGCGATGACCCCCGGTCCATTTGCACGTTTCCACCAAACACCTAAAATCAGCGCCGGGAAGAAAGTACCGGATGCCAACGCAAACGCCCATGCGACAATTTGTGTAATCGCACCTGGCGGATCAAGTGCTACGATCCCTGCTGAAACTGTCGCAATGATGATTGACCAGCGGCCAACCAATAAACGTTTTCTTTCGCTCGCTTGCGGGTTGATAGATCTATAGTAAATATCCTGTGACAGAGCTGCAGAAATTGCAATCATCAATCCGCCAGCCGTTGATAGCGCGGCAGCCATTGCGCCCGCTGCCATTAATCCGACGACAAAAACACCAAGATTGGCGATTTCCGGAGTTGCCATAACTACAATATCGTTGCTGATCACGAGTTCTTCCCATTGTAAAAAGCCGTCACCATTAGCATCTGCCAACGAAAGCGATCCGGTATTGACCCAGGAAGTTGTCCAAGCTGGTAAATCTGCAATTGAAGAGCCTGCCACTTGTGTCATTAAGATGAAACGGGAAAATGCAGCGTAAGCAGGTGCCGATAAATAAAGCAATCCTATGAAAAGCAATGCCCAGGCGCCGCTCCAGCGAGCAGCTTTCATTGTCGGCACCGTATAGAAACGGACGATGACATGAGGCAGACCGGCTGTCCCGGCCATTAAGGTAAACATCAGAGCCAGAAACTGCCATCTCGTTGCCTCAGTGAAAGGAACTACATATTCAGAAATACCAAGCTGAGCATCCAATACTTGAAGCTCACTGACAATCTGTCCATAAGAAAGCCATGGCAGCGGATTATTGGTCAATTGAAGTGACATAAAAATGACTGGTATCAGATAAGCTGTGATCAACACAAGATATTGCGCAACTTGTGTCCAAGTGATTCCTTTCATCCCCCCTACAGCAGAGTAAAAGGCGATTAGAGCCACCCCGACCATTGTCCCAATAGCCGTATCAACTTCCAGCAAACGGCCAATAACAACACCCGAGCCTGACAGCTGTCCGATTGAATATGTAAAACTGATGATGATGGTTGCTACAGCGGCTATTAACCGCGCGGTGCTGCTCTTATAACGATCTCCGATAAACTCAGGAACCGTATAACGGCCGGACTTTCTTAATTGTGGAGCAAGTAAAAATGTCAGCAACAGATAGCCGCCTGTCCACCCCATAATATAAGCAAGGCCATCGTAGCCCAAAAGCATGACCGTCCCCGCCAGCCCGATAAAAGAAGCGGCACTCATCCAGTCTGCGCCAATTGCCATACCATTAAAGATCGCCGGCACGTTTCTCCCTGCCACGTAGAAATCAGAAGTCACACGTGCCGTATTATAAAAGGCTATTCCTATATATAATCCAAAAGTTCCCAAAATCAGGACAAGTGATACGATAAATTGTGAATCCACCAGTTCTCCCCCTTTTTAAAAAGCATTCAACACCGGTCAACACCGGTTGTTGTTAAACAGTATTTCCTGCATGTCAATGCAGCGAATTGATGTCATCTTTTCTTTTGCTGGGTAAGGCCGAACTTTTTGTCGATTTGATCATTCACGATAGCATTGATGAACAATAGGATTATAAAGATCAGAACCGCACCTTGAGCCCCCATGAAATAATGAAAAGGAAATCCGTTGACGGTAAAGCCGGATAATTCCTCCGCAAAAAATACGACGACAAAAGAAGCGGTAAACCCTATTGCCAAATAAATTATAATTAAAGTGGTACGAAGACGAAAATAAGCATCTGCTTCTTTTTTATCAATCTTCCTCAAATTCTTCACCCCATTATTTTTGATAAAATCAAAATCAACCTGTTACAATGAGTTCTTTGTTCATCCACTCAAGCTGAATATGAAACGGACCGTGTCAGTAAAAGGAAGAGGAACCATAATGATTTTCACTAACACGAATGTGAAGATGGATGCAACTGGGACCAGCAAATATAACGCCCTCTTCTTTTTAAGCCCCAATACTACCGATGCTATTGTCACCAGCCCGAAAGCTATAACCCAAATCATATAAACCCCCTTCTGCAAGCGCTGTCAATCCTGCTTTTAATACTCCTATTCTTATAATCTTGACCTTTTCCCTCCTTCTCAATGAAAACTTTAATTAATACTTTTTAATTATTCTAAAAATTGTAAATCTTGTCAACATAAATTAAAATAAAGTGTAAAAAACGCCTGAAGATAGTTCTTCAGCCGTTTCGTTTTATTTGGTATTTGCTATTTTTCTTTATGCCATTGTGATGAATTGTCAAAATTCTAGACGATTGTTACTTTCAAAAGGATGCTCTTTTATATTGGGAAAAGATTAATATGCCTTTGTTAAAGAGTACATTTAATAATATTTTCATGATATTATAGACAAAAAATATTATAGGAGCTGGGAAATGTCAAAAATCAGAATGGCTATACCCATGGCCTTTATCATCTTCTCTCTCATTTTTCTGAGCGCGTGTGCGGAAGAAGACCTTGAGCCGATGACACTTGTTGCTTTAGGTGATTCCATAACCGCCAGTGCCAATCTTGTAAACAGCGAGCAGTCTGGCTATCCCTATTTAATCGGTGAAGAAGCAGGTTTAGAAGTACACAACCTGGCTGTTTCAGGCTGGCAAACCGGACAGGTCACTGAAGCCCTTCGAGAAGATGAAACATACCAGACTCTAGTTAAAGACGCGGACTATATCGCCATGACAATCGGAGGCAACGATTTACTGCGGATTCTCCGAAATGCCCAAACTGAAAGCGCAGGAGATCCAATGATAATGACCGAAATCATTCTTCAGGAACTCAGCAGCAATAATGTTTCCGCAGAGTTAGGCGAACTTATTGAAGAAATCCGGTCACTTACAGACGCAAAAATCCTTCTATATAATATATACAACCCCTTACCTCCCTCCAGCAACCTGCATGGAATCGGCGAATCCCTCTTGCCCCAGATAAACGCCGCCTATGCGGAGATTGCCGAAAACCACGAGAATGTCTTTCTCGCAGATGCCTTTTTAGCTTATCAGGAAAAACAGGCTGACTATATCATCGAGGGTGACATCCATCCGACTGAAGAAGGCCAGGCTGCATTGGCGGAAATTGGGTTGGAGGCTTTGGGATTGGAATAAACAAAAAAAGTAACCGCCCTCTCCCTGTAAGGGGGGAGGGGGTTACTCTTTGGTGTAAACATATATATTATGGCTAGGCACTTTTTTCGGGATGTACTGTATCGATTAGGCGTTATTAGTAATCGATCTTTTTTGTCTCCACTATGGCATAGGTTTTTTTCGGTTCTTTTAATTAATATTGTAAATTATCCTATTAAGTCGAAGGCTTAGAAAATAAAAGTAACTTATATAGATACACAGTAGTTAACGTAAATCAACTAAGGAGTGCCCCTAATTGAGCTATACCCATATCCTAACACTATTTTACTCACTATTATGTTATTACAATTGTGTTTTATAGGATAATATCACTTATAAAAGAGCAAATAGAAAAAGCAACAAGCTCATAACAAGTTCATTGCTTTTATATTGTCTATTAATTATTAAACCGTTTCCCTCTTCCCGTTCAACTCACCAGTCAACTCTTCAAACCACTTTCTATCACCAGTCTGCAAAGCCAGGTCAATCAGATCCTCAAGCTGAGCTGTATCTTTCGGTGCAATTTCTGGCAAACTCTCGACCTGCTGGACTGCAAGTGGAATCGTTAATCCTACAATTTCAGCGTTATCGCTTTCGGCAACCGTTACATATACAGCGCCTTGGACCATGCTCAGCGAATCGATAAATCCTATAACTATTTCACCTTTAATCGAAGTCCCTTTAACCCAATCAGTTGTTTTTAAAATCGTAGTCTCTTCATTCATATCTCAACACCTGCTTTGTCATTTATTTTTTTGATAATTAAATCTTGATTATTTCACTATAATCTTCAATACCCTCTTTTAATTCCCTTACGCATTAATATGAAAATATTACTCTTATTTGCTTTAGGGCTTAGACTATCAAACAAAAAGAACAGCGGCTC
The DNA here is from genome assembly GCF_003289955.1 of Planococcus halotolerans. Lineage (GTDB taxonomy): Bacteria > Bacillota > Bacilli > Bacillales_A > Planococcaceae > Planococcus > Planococcus halotolerans. The sequence continues at coordinate 85,878 of NZ_QLZR01000002.1, forward strand.
TATTATGCCGCTGCTCTTTCTTATATCATTATCTTTTCTGTTTATCTTAATTGACCGCTTGCTTCTTCTCATTCAATTCAGCAGAAAGCTCTTCAAACCAGTCTTTATCACCTGTCGCCAAAGCCAGATCGATCAAAAACTCAAGCTCGCCGGCATTTTTGGTTGCGGCCGTCGGAATGACTTCTACTTGAGTGAAATGCATCGGAATCGTTTTGCCGATCAGCTCTTCATTGTCGCTTTCGGCCACAACTACATGCACTGCCTCTTGTTCCAAACTCATCGAGTCAACAAAACCGATAATCATTTCGCCGTGTCGGGAAATGCCTTTTACCCAGTCGTTATTCTTTAAAATCGCTTTATTGTTAATCGTCATAGGTTTACACCTCTTCTAGTAGTATTAGCAGAAACCGTCTGGTCCACAAGCCATTCCTTCAAACAAGACTTTAGGCTTTTGTTTCTGCAGTTCTTCGTCGATCAGCTGTTCGATTGTCTCTTTCGTATGGATGCCGGCTATTTTAGTATCGCCGATCACGAATGTCGGTACAGCCGTTATTCCAGCCTCTTCATATGAGTGTACAAGTGCCTGCTGGTGAGCTTCTTTGTACTTACGGGACTCAAGTGCATCACGGTATTCTTTTTCATCCAAACCGACTTCCCCTGCCAGTTTCGTCAATACATCGACATCACCGATATCCTGGCTCTCCTGGAAAAAAGCTTTTAGCATGCGTTCATTGTATGCAGTACCTTTCCCTTTTTCCTTGGCATATTGAAACCCTTCAAATGCCAAATGGGTATGAGGCTGCGGTGACACATCCGGAAGAACTATCTCGATTCCCATCTGTTCAGCCATCGGGTAAACCGACTGCGACCAAGTTGTTTGGAGATAATCATCTTCTGGGCGCAATGTTGCATTGGGAGCTGGACGCAATTCGAAAGGCATCCACTCAACTTCCACATCTTTTCCTTTAATCGCTTCCTCTAACGGCTTTTCTGCCAGGAAACAAAACGGACAAACATAATCCGAATATACTTTTACTTTTACTGTCATATCAAAAACCATCCTTTCTGCTAACCAGATAGTTATATAGTTTAAATCAATCGATTTTCATCTTCTTATCTTTTCAATAAAGCCCCAATAAATTTGGTGACTAATGGGAATTTTACGCCGGTTTATGCATGAACACAATAAATATGCTCTGATTTCGAGATAAATGGATTTTCCCATTTATTTTCATTTAATACTTCCTCTATTGAGTTAGTAATTATTTAAATGATATGTAGCAAAACGGCGCAGACGCCCAGGGGACCAAGCTCAGCCCAAGCCCCCCATGCAAGCAAGCTGTTTTGCGGAATATCATGTTTACAAAATACCCTTTACTTCCCCCCTCCCTTCATTTACACTAGAGCCATCGGGACAACCCGAACACAAAAACCGCATACCGTTTTCTGCACTGGGGGTGCTTATTTAGCTGAGATGCGAGCGAAAGCTCCGATCCCTTATGACTCGATCAGGTTAGGACCTGCGTGAGGAAGTGCGGTGACTTTCCGCAAAACGAACTTTTCAGGAGCTAGTATCTCCTTTTAATTTGCATGGAACAGTGGCTGCATCTTCACGGATGCGGCTATTTTTGTGCACATTTTTAAGGAGGAATATTGTTATGGAACCATTGCAATGCGGCACGAGCCCGATTGTCGGATTTCGCTTCACGCTCAATCCGATGTCCGGCGATTTCATCAAAATCATCAAAGGGGCGCTGAACGACACCGACACCTCGAATGTTTGGATGCACACCGATGACGTATCCACTGTCATCCGCGGAAAACAGATTCACGTCTTCAATGTGGCGAAAGCATTGACTTTGCATGCAGCGAAAACAGGAGAACATGTAGCATTGAATGGTACGTTTTCCATCGGCTGCCCGGGAGATACTTCAGGAGATGTCTACCTCGACAAAGATGATGAGTTGTTGAATACGGATAACACAAAGCAGTATGTATCGTCGCAGTTTGCTCTTTATCCGATGAACAATCCCGATTATATGAGCGTCATTTACCGTGAAGTGGAACGGGCAAAAGAACACGGCGTCTGGAACGATTCGATGCATTACGCCAGCGGCATCCACGGCGATATACATGATGTCTTCGCCTTTTTTGAAGAATCATTCACTCATGCACGTTCTGATGAACATCGCCATCTCGTCATGACGGTCTCCATGAGCATCAACAGCCCTTCTCATGCCAAAGCTGATGGAGGAAAAGCCGATGCTTAAATCGTGGAAACTGAAGGAAATCGTATTGATGTCACTGTTCGGAGTCGTGTTTGGTATCGTCTACCTGTTATTCATCCACCTCGGCAATATCTGGGCAGGGCTGATCGGCCCCATCGCCTATGAATGGATGTTCGGCATCTGGTTTATCGTTTCAATCATCTGTATGCACATTATCCGTAAGCCAGGCGCTGCCTTAATTCCCGAAACCATGGCCGCAATCATCGAAGTGATGCTCGGTAATGCGGTCGGTCCGCGCCTTATCCTTTCCGGGATTGTTCAAGGGCTCGGCGCTGAAGCAGCTTTTGCTGTGACGCGTTACCGCTACTTTAATATTTTCGTCTTTATGCTTGCAGGTATCGGTGCTGCAGTATTCAGCTTCATCTACGGTTATTTCGTATCCGGCTATGCGGCACTGGATCCTTCGTTCGTTGCGCTGATGTTCACGCTGCGCGTATTGAGCGGAGCAATCATCGCAGGCATCGGCGGCAAATACATCGGCGATGCGCTGCTTGCGACCGGTTCACTGCGCGGCTACGCCATTGCCCGGACACAACCGCGTGATGCCAATGCCTGACACTATCTTTGAAATGAATAATGTCAGCTTCCGTTTTCCGGATGACCAATCACCGACATTATCATCTATTTCTTTTACCATCGAGCGCGGCGAACGGGTCGCCATTTCCGGTCCCAGCGGTTCCGGCAAGTCGACTTTGCTGTATTTATTGAACCGGCTCTATCCTGCCAATTGCGACGGCATCGTGGATGGCGAAATTCACTCTTTCGGCAAACCGGCAGATTCTTATGCACCTGGAGAAATCAACCACCGAGTGGCTACCGTTTTTCAGGATCCGGATTCGCAGTTCTGCATGCCAACGGTCGAAGAAGAACTTGCCTTCACTCTTGAAAATTTAAATACCCCGGCAAGCGAAATGGCGGAACGTATCCGTCATGTCCTGGACATAACCGGTCTGTCCCACCTTCGCCATGTTTCGATCCAAACACTTTCTGGCGGAATGAAACAGCGGGTTGCCACTTCCTGTGCATTGGTCATGAATCCCGAAGTCCTGTTGCTTGATGAACCGATTTCGCATCTCGATCCATATACCGGGAAAGAATTTGTCCTTTGGCTCGATCAATTGCAAAGGACGTTCAATCTGACAGTCATCGCTGTTGAACATAGGCTTGATTATTGGGGAACATTTTTTGAGCGTGAAATTAAGATAACAAGCGATGGCAGAATTTCAGAAGATGCCACCTTCGAGCCGCACGAGATTTTGCGTTACCCGCTCCGGCTCCATTCAATACTGGATGAGACTGCTTTATCCGCGACGGGTCTTTCAGTAAAGATGAAAGGAAATACTCTGCTCCAGCCGGTTTCATTCCATGCGCAAAAAGGAGAATGCATCGTCATAGCGGGACCAAATGGCAGCGGGAAATCGACATTGGTGAAAGCGATCTGTGGCACCTATAAAAAAGAAGCCGTGAAATTTGCATCAGACCCGTGTGGCTATGTACCACAATCACCAGAATTTTTGTTTTTAACTTCAACAGTCCTTGACGAAATGGCTTTTGGCGGAATGTCTTCCAAACTGGAACTGGATGATCTGATGAAGTCTCTCCGGTTAACGGAAATCAAAGAACAAAATCCATTTTCCGTCAGCCATGGCCAAAAACGCCGGGTGGCGATCGGGGCGATGCTTGCGGATAAACGAAATATACTGTTTCTCGACGAACCGACTTCAGGGCAGGATGAAGGAGCTTTATTGAAACTGTTCCGTCTTATCGACAGCCGATTGGACCAGGGAGATACCGTTTTTATCGTGACACATGATATGGAGTTTGCCGCCGCTGTCGCTGATTCTATTGTGCTGTTGAAGGACGGCAGAATGACAGGGAAATTCCTTGCCGATAGAGTGTGGCAGGATCCGGAACTGCTAGCAGCCCATAACCTATTGCCGCCGAAAGGAATGATGCGCCGTGCAGAATCTTTTGCATGATATGAATCCTTCTTTAAAGTTCATCACGGTGACAATTGCGATGCTTGGTCTCGCATTTTTCTTCAATCCATGGACGCCGTTGCTGTTCTTTTTCAGTATCCTCGTCCTTCAGCTCATTTTCAGCAGAATCAACTGGAAACTTTGGAGCTTGTTCATGCTTCCTTTTGTGATCGGCGCATTCGGCTATTTGTGGACGACGATTGTCTTTGGTGCTGAAACGGGAGGCACTGTTATCTGGTCACTGTTCGGCTTTGATGTGACGGATGAACAGTTAGCATTAGCCTTATCACTGTCGTTCCGTGTTCTGGCATTTTCCTCCCTGTCTCTGCTGTTCGCTTTGACGACGGATCCCGTGAAATTCGTTATGAGTCTGATGCAGCAGCTCAAGCTGTCGCCAAAACTCGCTTACGGTGTACTTGTCGGCTATCAATTTCTCCCTGTGCTGAAAGATGAATTCTTTCAGATCCAACAGGCCCATCGCCTGCGCGGAGCCGCCGTTGAAAAATTCTGGTGGCAGCGGGTTCTTGGCGTTCGCAGAATCATTATCCCGATGCTTGCCGGAGCTGTAAGAAAAGCGGAACGCTCCGCTTTTGCGATGGAAGCGCGGGGATTTACCGGTGAAATGCGCAAAGAGTTTTTCCAGCCTGTGTCCATAAAGCCGAAAGATTTTGCTTTGTCTGCTGCTATACTGTTGATTTTTATTTCGACATCAATTTTAGGTTCTTTTTTGTCATTATAATTGAGTCTAAATAGCGTTTAACTTGTAAATAAATACAATAAATAAGTTCCTATTACCCTACCTATTTTTATATTATTCTATTAAACTAAGGTAGCAATAATATTCTGTTTACTTCGTATGAGCTAAACAAAATATTTATTCGCATCTTGTATAAAGGCAAAGCAGTCGAAAGGCTGTGACGCAAAGTTTCAGGCCTGTGGCTCCGGCTAAGGCGGCTGGGCTGCCGGGAATGGCGAATGATACTTTTTTTAGTAGAGTTCAATATTCTTTTGCAATGAAAATAAGAACTCGGGGGTAATGGAATGTTGTCAGAACACAAAAAAGAACAAGTTTCCAAACAGATCAAGCGTTATTTTGCAGTGGGAATTATGGCATCAGCAGGATTCCTGTCTTTTAATGCAGTTTCTGCTTCTGCTGATGAGAATGAAGAACAGGTTCAAAACACCACATCTGAAATTGAAGTTGCTGAAGAGCCGGATTTGGTACCAGGCGATTTCTTTTATTTCCTGAAGCAATTACAGGAAAAATTACAGCTGGCTGTGACGTTCGACAACACAGCTGAAGCCGAATTGTTTGCTGAGTATGCAGAACAGCGGATTCTGGAAGCTGAAGCGTTAATGGCTGAGGGCAATGAGGAGTTGGCTGTGGAAGCTCTTGAGAAAGCATTGGAGTTGTATGAAGAAGGTCTGGAGCAATTGACTGATGTTGAGGAAGAAGAGACTTCTGATGAGGCAAGTGACGAAGAAATAAACGTTGGAGACGTTTCTGAGACAGCTGACGATTTGACAGAAGAAGATGCCCGTGCTGCTTTGGAAGAGAAATTCAACTCTAACTTATTGGCTCTGCAGACGGCCATGGAGAAAGTGACCAATCCGAAAGCGAAAGAAGCGCTCGCTAAAAATGTCGCCAAGGCGATGGAACGCTTGGAGAGTAAAATTGAAAAAGAACTTGCCAAGTTAGATGAGCCGGAAGAAGAAAGTGAAGCAGATGAAGAAACAGATGCTCCTGTAGAAGACGAGACTGCAGATGAAACGACAGAAAATGAAGACAGTGCTGAAGAGCAGGCTGAAGTATCCGAAGAAACTGAGGAAGATACGGATGAAGCAACTGATGAAGATGAAACAGTACCCGCTCCCCCATCTGATGAAGATTCCGATTCTGATGAGGAGCGTACAGAAGAAGAAAAGACTGCCGCAAAAGCTGTGAAAGCCGAAGAAAAAGCGACGGTCAAAGATGCAAAAGCTGCCGAAAAAGCGGATGCTGAAGCGAAGCGCGAAGCTGAAAAAGCTGCCGCTGAGTTGAAACGTGAGCAGGAAAAGGCTGCGGCTGAAGCAAAACGTGAAGCCGAAAAGGCTGCAGCTGAAGCAAAACGTGAAGCTGAAAAAGCTGCCGCTGAGGCAAAACGTGAAGCTGAAAAAGCTGCCGCTGAGGCAAAACGTGAAGCTGAAAAAGCTGCCGCTGAAGCAAAACGTGAAGCTGAAAAAGCTGCTAAAGAAGAAAAAGGCAAACCAGAAAAGGCTGACGAGAAATCTAAACCATAAGATAGAAAAGGTAAAAACAATTGATGCAGTCCATAATTCATTAGCAGTTAAAAAGGCAGATCGGATACCTTGTATCCGGTCTGCCTTTAACATTTTATTAATCATTATCTACATAGAATAATAGAAAACCTTCATAGCCCTCAAATTGGATTGTAATTCATCATACTTTTATGATTTCGGTATTAAAAAGTAAAATGTGCTGCCAACATCCGAAGATGAACATTCTTTCAAACTATACATTGTTCCTTCGTCTGTATTTTCAGATGTAATTTCAGAACAAGATGTACTTTGTGCTCCTCTGTCAGCACCCGCATATCCATCTTGCGAGTCATCGTAGGTGTAATTTATTTTATCGCCGTCGAAATTCAGATTATAAAAAACCGGATCGCCTTCTACCGTATACAATGTAATGCGGATTTCATCTTCAATTCCGGCTTCGAAATTCTCGATAAATTCTTCAAACTTATCCAAGTTGGTAATTTCACCAAAAATATCAACAACATCCCCATTTTCAATCGCCTCTTCACGAGGATAAGGGCTTTCAGGATTGTCGACTGCAATCGTTGTAGTATCAGCACCAGTCGATTGTTGGCATCCGATTAAAAACATTGTGCTAAGCAACGCACCTAACAGGATTGAAAAACTTTTCAATAAAACCATCTCCCTTCCTTTAAAATATAATTTTCTCTTCTATTATAAATCTTAACATAGGAGCCGAAATATATTCCCTTTTTTTCCCTTCTCAACTTAACTCCACTTTTTGAGTGTTCTTTTTGGCGACTATCATCTGTATAAATTTTAAAAGCAAAAAAAAAAGGCTTTTCAGCCTTCAATTTTCCCATATGTAATCTCGTCTTCATCGCGTACATCCACGCCTTCACGGATATGCACAATCGTCCTCAGGATCAGGCGCGATTTATCGGTTTCCACCAGCCATCGCTCATCCGGAACGATTTCGAATTGCTGCATCACCGTATCCTTTGATTTGACAGAACCTGCAAACTCCATGGATTGCTTGGATACAACGGTTTCAATGATATTAAAATCACTGTCTTCACGGTAATCATCGATTAATTTGATGACGTGCAATTCCACATAATCAACTTCCTGGTCGGAGTCTCCCCCTTCGAAATAGATGGTGCCGTTCAAGGTCTCGCCTTCTTCCAAATGCGGCCTCTCCACTACTGTTTCGACTTTCATCGATCCAAAGCCGATTGATGATAAAAAATCTTTGAATTTCATTTTAGGAAACCTCCAAATTTTTGTATTACCACTTTACCACTTCTGGTCTTACCGTAAACGTTTAATGCAATTCTGTATAATCGTAATGGTTATCAAGTGCAGGCTCATATTTATTATACCGGCGTTTGAACAGCTTGAATATATGGGAAACCAGAACACGCAGGATTGCGTAAGCTGGAATTCCGAGAATCACCCCTGCCACTCCGAATAAGGAACCGGCTGTCAATAGGACGAAGATGATGGTGACCGGATGGATATACAGCGTTTTCCCCATGACCTGCGGTGAAATCACATTTCCCTCCACCAATTGCACCACTGTCCAGACAATCGCCAGCTTCACCAGCATGAATGGCGAAGTTACTAAAGCGATAATGACTGCCGGTGTTATTGCGATTGCAGGCCCGATATAAGGCACAACACTTGTGAACATTGCCAGCACTCCGAGCAGAAGCGCATACTTCATGCCGATGATCAGGAAACCGATATAAACCATAACGCCGATCAGGAAGGCAACGATCAATTGACCCTGGATATAAGCACTTAACTGCTTATCCGCTTCACCAAATACCTCACGTGTATCGTCGCGCAGCCGCGGCGGCAAAAGTTTCAAAATATATTCCGGAAGCTTTTCGCCGTCTTTCAGCAAATAAAACAAGATAAACGGAACGACGACAATCGACAGCACAAAGCTGGTGATCGTGGACAGGAAACCTGTAACTCCGGTGATGATGGTCGTCACCGTATCCTGAAGGATGCCTGCCAGATTATCCGGCAACGTTTCCATCAATTGATCGATATCAAAATTGGATCCGGTATAGTAATCCCCTATATATGAGGTACGAAGAAACGCATCAATATCCGTCATTAATTGCATGAAGTACTGCGGAAACTCATCAATCAACATTTGGAGCTGCTCCCGCAGGAAAGGCAGGATCAAAAATGTGACGAGTGTCAGCAAACCGACGACGCCAAGAAAGATGATCAATATGCCCCAGATTCTTTTGACGCGGAACCGTTCAAGAAGCCTCAGTACTGGGCGCAGCAGATAATACAAAATCATCGCTAAGGTCACAGGCAATACAACCGTCTGCATAAAGACGCTAAGCGGATTAAATATGAACGAAACTTCCCTGAATATGAAAACGATCAAGCCAACCAACAGTAACGCAATTAAAGTAAATAAAGTGTTTCTGCCTCCCAGGAACTGAATGTAGTTCGTTGTAAAAAAGGATGGCTTTTCTTCAGGTTCCATGGCGCTTCCTACTTTCCCTTTGGACTAATCATTTCTATTTTAGCATATATTCTGATTTATTTACTGCAGGGGCTGGCCTAAAAATTCACTCAAGGCCTGCCGGTTCTGCTCCAAATTGATTTCGAGCACTGATCCGGCCTGTGCATAATTACCGTAGCTATGGCTGCCTTCAACCGGAATCGTCAGCCTCTCAATGCCTTCTGTTCCGCCGGTCGCCATATCAGTCGCCAGCTTCACCTGGTCCAGTGCCGGCATATCGGTTTGGACATAGCCTTGTGCAGCTCCTGCCAGTTTCGGGAACTTGGGAATGGCGGAAACGCTGACCATTTCTTCCTTCAGCGCTGCAAGAACCTGCTGCTGGCGGCGTACACGACCGAAATCTCCTTCATTATCTGCACGGAAACGGGCATAGCCGAGCAACTCCTTGCCATTCAAACGCTGTTGGCCCTGAGTCAGTGATACACCGATATTCTCAGACATGTCTTTTTCGACATCTACTTCGACGCCATTAGGCGCAGCAATATCCACTAATTTCTCAAAACTGGAGAAGTCGACTAAAGCATAATGCTGAATTTCCACACCGAACATATTGCGCAGTGTATCAGCTAACAAATCTACTCCGCCCAGGTAATAAGCTGTATTCAATTTATAGGATTGATATCCTGGAATCTCCGCGTAGATATCACGCATGAACGACACAACTTTCACATCATTCGATTCTTTGTTGTGCGAAACGAGCATCATCGTATCCGTACGGGATTTTTCTTCACCGCGGGAGTCGACACCCAGTACCAATATATTTTCATAGCCTTCATTTTCTTCATCATTATTAAATTCAACTTCGGGTAAATCCGATTCTTCGGCCAGTTTCTTGCCGCTTTGATATTGCATAAAAAAGTAGGCGCCGGCTGCAAGCAGAATAATCAATAGCATGAACAGGATTCCCCGTTTACGGACTCTTCTCTTTTTGCGGCGTCTTCCTCTAAGTTGGCGTTCTTCTTCCATTAATGACACATTCCTTTCTATATCCATGCCAAATATGACGCATGGGCGATGCAGAAGTTTCCACTTTAAAGTATCGACATATCAGTGTAATACAACTCTATATTCATACAGTATAAACAATTTTATTGTCTGTAAACAGTTGCAGTGGTACTATTTCTTTTATGAACGACAGGAGGAGATGTGTTATGGCAGAGAAAGCGACATTTGCAGGCGGCTGTTTCTGGTGTATGGTTAAGCCGTTTGACCAATTTGATGGAATAGAAAAAGTGGTTTCGGGTTATTCCGGCGGCCACGTGGAAAATCCTACTTATGAACAAGTAAAGACTGGCACAACCGGCCATCTTGAAGTGGTCGAAATCACATTCGATCCGGAAGTTTTCCCTTACGAGCAATTGCTTGATATCTTCTGGCAGCAGATTGACCCTACTGACAATGAAGGGCAGTTCCAGGATCGCGGCGATCAATACAAGCCGGCCATCTTTGTCCATAACGACAGACAACGTGAAATTGCTGAAAAGTCAAAGCAGGAACTGGATGCAAGCGGCCGATACAATAAACCGGTAAACACGCCGATTCTTGACGCTGCACCGTTTTATGCAGCAGAAGATTACCACCAGGATTATTACAAGAAAAACTCTGAACATTACCATGAAGACCGTGCACAATCCGGCCGGGATGAATTCCTTGATGCCGTTTGGACACAGGAACAAATCGAAAAATAATATTGACGGACGCTCCAGAAATGGAAGCGTCCGTTTTTTTATTTATCTATCTATACAAGTTGAACTTAAGAAATAGAACAAATACCGCTTCGGCGCTATGGACAGTGCAAAGATTATGCTCCTGCGCACTGCTCGTGGCAAAGGAGGCGCTAAAGCGCTCCTTGCCTCCCGCAATAAGGCGAGAAGACTACTCGTCTTCTGTCCTGTCGGCATTCGCCTGCTCCGGAGAGGCGCCTTTGCTGAAAGAAATCTCTAAAGATATGGAGCAAAACAGCGAAGACTCCCAGGGGATTAGAAACACAGTTGGCTTCCAACTGTGTTTCGAGCGAAGTGCTGAGATCCACTCGGGCGAAGTGAAACGAGCACGAGTTAGCTTAGCGCAAGCCCCCAGGAACGCGGAGCTGTTTTGCGTAATATCGTTTCTAAGAAGACTTAAATACCATCACCCAAGCAGCTTCGCCATATAATACTCATCTATGTATTCCCCGTTGACTTTCAACGAATTCTTTTTGATTCCTTCTATTTTAAAGCCCGCCTTCTGATATAAAGCGACACCGGCGCGATTATGAATCATCACAGTAAGTTCCAGCCGGCGGATTCCCTTTTCGATCGCCCAAGCATCCAATTGTTCGAACAATCTGGTGCCGACGCCTTTCCCTCGGCTCGATTCCCCAATGCCGATGGCCAAATACACACTATGGCTCCTCCGCTGTGGACTGTTGCCGATGATGAACAGATACCCCTTCAGTTCCCCATCGTCATCCGCCAACAGTATCGCCGATTTTTCATCCTGTTCCATTGCCTCTATTCTTTTGCTTAACTGCTCCGGTGATATTTGGCGTTCACCCGGTTCGAACATCATGAAACCCGATTTTTCTGCATCTGCAATCAAGTTCACCAATCGTGCGGCGTCAGCCCTTTCTGCATTTCTGATAATCACTTGTCTCCTTCCTTTCTGTTGCCAATACTTCCGTTGACAATATCTATGACTTCCAGCAGATCCTGTATTTCATATGTCGGCTGGATTTCGCTGTCATTCTTTTTGCCGTTTGGATTGAACCACACCGTATCAATGCCGTAATTTATACCTCCTTGAATATCTGAGGTCAATGAGTCCCCCACAATAATCGTCTTCGTTTTCGCTTCGATTCCTATTTTGGAAAAAGCATAATCGAAAATCCCGGAATCCGGTTTTTGATAGCCTGCCTCTTCCGATATGACGATGTGTTCAAAGTGACTGCCAAGTTCTGAATTTTGAAGTCTCGATTTCTGTACTTCGCCGAAGCCGTTTGTCATAATCACAAGCCGGCAATGCGATAACTCTTCCAAAACTTCAAGGGCACCAGCCATCAGATGGGCTTCCTTCCCCAAATAACCCAGATATGTGTTGCTGAACGCAACCGGATCTTTATCTGTCTGATGTTCCAGGAACAAGCGCCGGAACCGCTCCACTCCAAGTTCCCGCAGCGCAATATTCCCTTGTTCCAGGTCATTCCACAGTACTTTGCTGATTGCCCTGTAACTGTCATGCATGTCGACAAAGCCATTTGGAATCTTAAAATCCATAAATGTATTATGTAATGCTGCGTGTTCTGATAATGCAAAATCCATTAATGTATCGTCAATATCAAAGATGACGGTCGTGTAAATCTGCTCTTTCAAGTCGGATTTCCCCTTTTTAATTCGTATTGATTTCAATCAGTTGCAGGTTTTTCTTTCAATAAAAAAGCGAACACCATTAACATGGCAATAAACCCAAGAAACAGGCTCAATGAGATCATATGGTTTTGGAATCGGTCATAGAATAAGCCGATGGCAAAAGGCGTAAGCGCGGAAATGATATATCCTCCGGACTGGATCATCGCAGTCCAGCTGTTGACGTCGTCCGGCGTAGAGTTTTCATCCAACGGCATCATTAATGCCAATGGGAACAAACCTCCGAGTGTGATACCCAGGCAAATCGCTGCAGGCCAGATAAAGGCAATGCCCGCAAACATCAGCAATAGAACACCAACCGCTCCGAATCCAAGACTGATCATAATCCATAAATGGCGGCTGGGCCATTTTTCAAGCAGCAGTGGAATCGACAGGTTGCAGGCGATCTGAACTGTCGACATGACAGTCAGGACCGCACCGGCAACCAGGATCGACATCCCTTTTTCGATGGCAATCGGTGCAAGCCAGGTAATGATGGAAAAGAACAACGCCGACTGGAAACCGAAAAACAGAAGCATATACCACGCACGCCTGTTTTTCCATGGTGAAACGACAGCAATGCCTTCCAGCGGTATTTCATCTACTTCGGCTGCCGGCTCCTTAACGCGAAGCCATAAAATAATCGCTGCTACCGACAGCAGCCCCCAGCTCGCCAATGCAAAAGGCCATCCCGCGACCGCATAAAAGACGCCCGTTAATCCCGCTGCCAATGTTGCCCCGAGCCCCATTCCGAATGAATAGACGCCGATCAACGAAGCTGTACGCGTCGGGAAATTTCTTTTGATCATCGCAGACAGCAACGGGCTGATGATGGCTATCGATAAACCGATAAAAAATGCACTGGCAAGCAGAATTGGATAGGTTGGCAAAAAGCCGCGCAGCAATGTGAATGCCCCTATCGCCGTCAATAGAATTGCGATGGATTTTTTCAGTCCCAGCTTCTTATTGAAAACGACTGCCAGCGGCGCAAACAAACCCATGCAGAAAACCGGCACCGAGGTAAGCAGGCTTACCTGGCTGCTGGTCAGTGAAAGATCTGCCCGTATCGTATCCAGCAGCGGGCCGATTGAAGATATTGCCGGACGCAAATTGATGGAGACAAAAAGAATCGCCAGAACCATTATGCCAAGCGCGGATTTTTTTTGCTTGTCTGTCAAAATGTAAACACCCCTTTCCGACGCCAATCAAACTTGTGTTCGCCACAAAAATTTATTAAAATAAAAGCAGTGAAAGGCGGTTACATCTATGAAAATCGTAAATTGGAGCTATGCTAAACGCTATAATATAAAAGCCATTTTTGATGAATTCCCGCATGTGGTTGTCTGGTTCCGCCAAATAGGCGGCTATTATTTCATATTCACCATGAAAGGCCTGACCCCGGAACACATTCCGACACGGCGCGATTATGTTAAAATGGAGTATTTACTCAACAAAGACCTCGGTATGCTTGAAGCTTATAAGGAACGAAAGTATAAGGTTTAGCAATTTTATAATATGTAAGTAAGAATCTTTGGTAAACGATGTTCCGCAAAACAGCTCCGAAGACATTAGCCGACGCCTGCGAGGCTAAGTCTTTGCGACGAAGCAGCGCAGCGATGCAGGAGCACGGGGTTTAACCTTGCTCCCCAAGGCGTCTTCGCTGTTGTACTCCACATCTCTAGAAAGTTTTCTCAGCAAAGGCGCGGCTCAGGACTGGGCGGAGCAATAAGACGAGTGGTCTTCTCGGCTTATTGTGGGAGCCTTGTCCAAAGCGCCGAAGCGGCATGATTAGAATTTCTCTTTTCGAACCACACTCTTCCCTTTTAGTTTAACGAACACCGCGTTCAGATGCTATCTGTTTTTGACCATTTCATGGTATACTAATGGCATTGTGAAATTTAGGAGGTACGTATTAATGATAGCAGTAAATGATGTAAGTTTACGTTTCGGTGACCGTAAATTATTCGAGGACGTGAACATCCAATTCAACCCGGGAAATTGCTACGGACTGATCGGAGCCAATGGTGCCGGTAAATCGACGTTCATTAAAATTCTTTCCGGTGATCTTGAAGCACAATCCGGCAATGTCTACATGGGATCAGGCGAACGCCTCGCTGTGTTGAAGCAGGACCACTTCGAATACGAGGAAAAACAAGTTCTTGATACAGTAATGATGGGCTATAAGAAATTGTATGATGTCATGACTGAGAAAAATGCCATCTATATGAAAGAAGATTTTTCTGATGAAGACGGCATGCGCGCTGCTGAGCTTGAAGGCGAATTTGCCGAGCTGAACGGCTGGGAAGCAGAATCTGAAGCTGCAATCCTTTTGCAGGGTCTTGGAATTTCAGATAATCTCCACGACAAGAAAATGGCGGAACTTTCCGGTTCCGATAAAGTGAAAGTGCTATTGGCACAGGCGCTTTTCGGCAAACCTGATGTTCTTCTTCTGGATGAGCCTACCAACCACCTGGACCTTAAAGCGATTCAATGGCTGGAAGATTTCCTCATGAACTTTGAAAACACTGTCATCGTCGTATCGCATGACCGTCACTTTTTGAATAAAGTCTGCACACATATTGCGGATTTGGATTTCGGTAAAATCCAACTTTATGTAGGAAACTACGATTTCTGGTACGAATCAAGCCAATTGGCGACTCGCCTGGCATCTGACCAGAACTCCAAAAAAGAAGAAAAGATCAAAGAATTGCAGGCCTTTATCGCCCGCTTCTCAGCCAACGCTTCCAAATCGAAGCAAGCTACGTCGCGGAAAAAAATGCTTGATAAAATCGAGTTGGACGATATTCGCCCTTCTTCACGAAAATATCCGTTCGTCAACTTTACGATCGGCCGCGAAATCGGCAATGACGTTTTGACGGTTAAAGACTTGAGCCAGACAGTGGATGGCAATAAACTGCTGAGCGGCGTCAGCTTCAATATGAACAAAGACGATAAAATTGTATTGATCGGTGACCCTCTCGCTAAGTCTGCCCTGCTTCGCATATTGGCAGAAGAAGACGAGCCCGAAGAAGGCTATGCACGCTGGGGAGTTACAACTTCACGCGCCTACCTTCCGATTGACAACACAGCCTATTTTGAAGGCAGCGAGTTGTCGCTAGTCGATTGGCTGCGCCAGTATTCACCTGAAGACGAAAGTGAAACATTCCTTCGCGGCTTCCTTGGAAGAATGCTGTTCTCCGGCGAAGAAGTGAAAAAGAAACCGTCTGTATTATCAGGTGGCGAAAAAGTCCGTTGCATGCTTTCTAAAATGATGCTGTCCCACGCCAATGTCCTGTTGTTGGATGAACCAACCAACCACTTGGACTTGGAGTCAATCCAGGCATTGAACAACGGCATGATCGCTTTCAAAGGCGCGATGGTCTTCACATCACATGACCATCAGTTCATCCAGACAGTTGCCAATCGTGTAATTGAAATCCGTGAAGACGGTACAATCCTCGACAAACAATTGACTTACGATGAATTTCTTGAATGGAAAGAATCACAAGGCATCACTAACTAAGCCAAAAGAAATCCCGCCACACATTCCTCTGGAGTGTGTCGCGGGATTTTTAGCTTGTTATACTAATTAACCGATATTGCGCAAAACAGCTTCGCTTTCCTTGGGGCTCGCACTGAGCTGATCCCTTGGGAGTCTCACTATTTTGCTCCATATCTCAGAATCGCTTTCTATAAAGAAGTAATCTAACAAGTTTGGTTTTCCGAGAAAAATATTTATATGTTTCTACAGATATAAAATGCAGCAGCAGGCAGCTCCCTGCGGAACGCGTCCGTCTGTCTCTGCATCGCTGCGCTAGCTTCGAGACATTAAAAGATATGCAGCGAAATGATTGAAGAAGTTTATGTTTCTCGACAGACTGAAATCCCGCCACACTTTAAAAGTGTAGCGGGATTTTTCTGATTTATTTAAGGAAACGTTTCACCATTTTACCCGCTGGCAAACGAGATGCCCATTTGTTTCCAGTGCTGGCTAATCTGCTGACTACCATAAGCAGATCTTCGTCACCAGCCCAATGGGATGTTACAACTTCCTTCGGATACTTGTTCAACAATGAGTTTACAATATAAACTGCCACAACCACATCATCGGCAAAACCGGCAGGCCCCATGATAGCTTCAGGCAGTAAATCGACCGGTGCAAAGAAATAAAGGATCCCCGCTCCGATCATCGACTTGCTTTTGCTGTCGATGCGACTGTCAAGCATCATTTTCATCAGTAAATGGAAAAAATCCGGAGCAAACAATACGTACTTCAGGAATTTGCTTCCCTTGCCGTTTTTACTATCTACCCAGTTTTGAATCTTGTATCGCAGCTTCTGATAAAAATCACGTTGATCTTCTTCGCTTGGAAGTGGTTTTTTCAGATTTTCGTTCGTCATTGGTTCTCCCCCTATATCCGTAATTGTCCTTATTATAACCATATGTGTCCTAAGAAAAAGCTTTAATGCAGTAAAACTTTAAAATTTCATGGTCACATTCGTAGCAACTCGTTCTCTTTCCGGATTTCCTTCAATAATATTGAATTTAACTTCTTGCCCTGGCATCAATACACCCAGATCCATATTGATAGAAATCGTTTCGACGAAAAATTCCTCACCTGTCTCAGCGACGATATAGCCGTATCCTTTATCTTCATCAAACCATTTCACTTTTCCTTCGCCCCAAATTACTTCATCAGCCATAAAAAGAAACCTCCTAATTTCATATCCTCGATACTTTTTTATACCCTCCCAAGCCAACCGTTTAAACTTCTTCTATAATAGGCTGTCTGCTTCCATTAAAAAGAGGCCCACAATCGTGGACCTCCAACGTGCCAATTAAAGTTCAGACTTAAATGGTCAATTGACCCCTACAGCAGAGAAAGCGGCTTTCACGCTTGCCACCTCAGCACTGGATGCTCCGTATAAATCTGTGGCAGCCTGAACAGCAGCTGCACGGAAATGGCTGTAGTTCGAATTCGGCGTTAAGTACTGCGTCAATGTGCGGTAATAGATATCTCCCGCTTTGTCATTTCCGATAGCATTTACGCTGACTCCATAATGAGTTCCGCCGTTCGCCAACAAGTAAGCGGCTTTATTGCTGATGCCGGAGTTGATATGGACTCCGCCGTAATCACCAGTTCCTGTATAGCGTTTCGAATAATGGTCAGGGTCTCCGCTCAAAGTCGGATCTTCCATCGAACGCAGTGCATCCCCGGCAATGTTCGGCGTATAAATATCCTCGCCTACCTGCCAATCTGGATTATTGTTGAAATGGTATTCGACAAGTGTTCCAAAGATATCGGACATCGATTCATTGATTGCTCCAGATTCGTTCTGATAAACCAAGTCAGCCGTCGTATCTGTAACGGCATGCGTCAGTTCATGAGCAATTACATCAAGTGCGCCGGACAATGGGATAAACTGGCTGCCGTCCCCGTCACCATAAACCATTTGTGAACCACTCCAGAAAGCATTGTTATAGCTGCGCCCGTAATGGACTGTCGATACCAATTGCGCGCCGTTGCCGTCATAGCTGTTGCGGTTATGGACGTCAAGGAAATAATCATATGTCTGTCCAGCATAAGCATGTGCGTCTACAGCTGCCCCGTCGTAAGCCGCGTTATAGACATTATCGCTGTCGAGCCATAACGTTCCTGGCGTTCGTGTACGATTTTTCGCGTCGTATGTGAAGATGCCGTCTCCCCGTGTGCGGTCGACAAGATAGGATCCATTGTTATTCAGCAAGGTATTGAAGGTTTTTGTATCACCAAGCACCCCTTTTCCGCTGGCTGTCGAATCTTCCCCAGTTAAAGTGCCCCCTCCTGCAGAAGGTTTGGCTGCATGGATTTGATTATAGGAGTCCAAAACTTCGCCTGTTTTGGCATCAATGAAGTACTGATAATTGCCCGGTTCCGGATACAGGAATTCAAATTCAGCACTGTATGCATAGTTTGCTTTTCCGTCTTGTACATATACCACCAGTTCGGCCGCTGCTTCATGTTCGAGTTCCGGTGTACCACCAATTTTTTGAGCCAGGTCAGCTGCTGCATTTTTCAGCGCTGCATCCGCTTTTACTGTTGCCCCTTTTTTCAATGATTGCTTGTCATACAATTCAGGTGCAAGATTACCGGATACCGATGTTAATACACCTTCCTGATTTACATGCGCGTTGATGACGGAGCCGAATACCGGCACCCCTTTAAATACTTGCTGCAGTTTCAGTTTTGTAAACCCAAGGTCATCTTTTTTCTGGCTGACAACTTTGAAATTGGACGAACCATTCTTGCCGATCTTATAGTCTTCTTCTTTCTGCTCCAAATATGTAAGGACAATTTCTTTCACCGGTTTATTGGATGGAGCTGTAAGCTTCCCGGCAATAAAATCCGGCGTCTTGGTTTCTTTGTTTACATGGATCTTCTCTGCTGTGTTTTGTCCTGGTGCTGTGTTTGCGGAAACTGCTGTAGCTGATAATGCCAGTGATGCTGCTAAACTTAAAGTCAGTAATTTTTTCTTTTTCATCAAATTCACTCCTTTTCGTTTTACCGGAATCGCAGCTCGGTGTTAACAGCATAACTGTTTAATTATTCTGAATATATAGGCTGGATTAAGTGTTTTTATTTTCCTGTAATGGATATTATTGAACTTATTGTAAAAGGAAGCTTGTGATAATACTGATGTTTAATGGGTAAATGTATGGGTAAAGATATTAAAAAAAATTAAGAAATAATAGAATTAAAGATATTGTTTTTTATATCCGAAAATTCTGATATCTATAAAAATAATAAAACAAAATAAGACCTTCTCTCAAGGACATCCCTTCCCCGGCAGCTCTATCAACATTGCCGGCATAGAGGCGCTGCAAAATATCGGAGAAATTATGTAATTTGACTAGTGAGTCGATTAAGATGTAAGTTTTAACTGTTCTCAAATATCAAATCAGTAAAGGGGTTGGGAAAATGTCAGCATTATTCACAACATCTGCAACAGCCACTGGTGGTCGTAAAGGAAGAGTCGCTTCCGATGACAAGGTATTGGATCTTCAATTGGTTTCTCCAAAAGAATTGGGTGGACCCGGAGGTGAAGGCACAACTCCTGAACAGTTATTCGCAGCAGGATATTCCGCCTGTTTTGATGGAGCATTGGATGTAATCATATTAAAAGAAAAAGCGGAAGTCTCCAGCACTTCCGTCAAAGCCGATGTTCATTTCCTCAAAGATGAAAGTGATGACGGCTACAAGATTGCTGTTACGATAAACGCCCACCTGGAAGGCGTGGATGAAGAAACTGCCAAAGACCTCGTAGATAAAGCGCATGCATTCTGCCCCTACTCAAAAGCGACCAATGGCAATATCGACGTTGAATTGAACATAATTTAAAAATGAGCATAGTTTCCTTATCAATTTAAATAAAGCTGATGGAGAAAAATCATTGATTTTTCTCCATCAGCTTTTGATATTGGAAAACATTTAACGAAACTTCCTTTGATGTCCGCTCCTTTAAGCTTTAAGACCAAAAAAAGAGCCGCTCACAATGAGCAGCCCTTGGAGATTACACTTTAGTTACGTTTGTAGCTTGAGGTCCGCGGTTGCCTTCCTCTACTTCAAATTCAACTTTTTGTCCTTCGTCAAGCGTTTTAAAGCCTTCGCCTTGGATCGCTGAGAAGTGTACGAATACGTCATCTCCGCCTTCAACTTCGATGAAGCCGAAACCTTTTTCTGAGTTAAACCATTTTACTGTACCTTCTTGCATGTTAAAAAACCTCCTGATAATAAAAAAATTTTCAATATGGAATTTCAATAAAAAAATTCACATATTCCAAAAAGTACCATCACTTGCTGATCACTTTTTGGAATATGTGAATAGCTGTTTGTGGTGAAGATAGTATTTATTTCCTTAATAATACCTAAATTGCGTGTAAGTGTCAAACAAATCTAAATATTTATAATTATTTTTTTAGAAACTGTTTCTTTCCGTTGCATTTCAATTTCTCTAATTGCATTTTGCCAAATCGTTTGGCATCTGTCCAGTAAAAAGCCTCTGCAGCCTGGTCAAATTCCGAAGTTTGTATTGCCTCTGCCTTTCCCGTAAAATGGGGATAAAGAAACTCAGGACGAAACTTTTCAGACATTCAATCGTATATATAAGGAATAGCATTGAAGGAGTGACTTTCGCATGAAGCGAGTCCAAAACTTTATAAGACGCCAGTCGGTCAGCCTTCCGATTACGGGAGTGATGTTCCCCATCCTATACCTGGGTGCGGAAATCGGATTGCTCGCTTCAGGAGCAGTGGCAGCCGGAACCTATCTTGCCAGTAATTCAACGATCAAACAAGTACAATTCTCTTCCACTTCCAAGGAATTGGGGATGACGAGAAGTGAATATAAACATGTACTCAAACAAGTCCAGGAAGCCAAGACAAAAACAAAACGGCTGCAAGGACATTACTACCGTGTACGCTCCATCTCTTCCTTCAGGCAATTGATGGAGATGACAAAGCTTGCGAACAAAATCATTACTGTCGTTCAGCAAAACCCGAGAAAATTTTATCTGGCTGAGTCCTTTTTTTATTCGCATCTGGATACTGCGATGGAATTGACCGAAAAATACACTTTGCTGGTCGGACAGCCTGTGAAAGACCGCGACATCAAAATCGCCTTACAGGACACACGAGATACCCTGCAGTCGATGAATCGTGTTATGGAAAATGATTTGAAGAAAGTACTGTCTTCCGATGTGGAACAGCTTCGGATGGAACTTGACTATGCCCGCCTGGCGGTCGACAAACAGCAAAATCAGAAACTATTGGTTCAACCCCCGGCCGATGACGAAGGAGACGTGGAAAATGAACGAAAATCAATCGACTCGAAGTGAATTGGATGATTTGCTGGAATCGCCATTCGGCATCCAGATGGAAAAAGAGCAATCCCCTGCCGAACAGCAATCCGGCCGTCCCGTACTGTTAATGGACAAATTATCAAATGAGGACAAGAAAAAAGCGCAGGAGCTGGCGAAACAGATTCCAGCCGGCAACCACGAAGCGATTTTGACATACGGCGCAAATGCCCAAAGCCAGCTGGGCAATTTCTCTCACAAGATGCTCGACCATGTGCAGCAGAAAGATATCGGCCCCGTTGGCGACGTGTTGCATGACTTGATGAAGAAATTGCAGGAATTGAATCCGGAGGAATTGACGGAGACGAAAAAGTCCGGCATCCGGAAACTGTTTGCGAAAGCTAAATATTCTGTTCAGGAAATCATGACCAAATACCAGAAACTGAGCACGCAAGTCGACCGCATCAGCATCCAGCTGGACCATTCGAAACGCGGCCTGCTGGAAGATGTTCAAATGCTCGAAGAATTGTACGATCAGAACAAAATGTATTTCCAGGCACTCAATGTCTACATCGCCGCCGCTGAACTGAAACGCGATGAAATCCTGAATGAGACCATACCTGCACTCCGCAAAAAAGCGGAGGCATCCGATGACCAGATGGCTTATCAGGAAGTCAACGATATGGTGCAATTTGTCGACCGACTGGACAAGCGTTTATATGATCTCCAGTTGTCCCGGCAAATCACCATCCAGAGCGCACCGCAAATCCGGATGATCCAGCAGACCAACCAGACTTTGGCTGAGAAGATCCAGTCGTCAATCATGACTTCGATTCCGCTCTGGAAAAACCAGATTGCAATCGCTTTGACGCTCAATAAACAGATGAAAGCCGTGGAAGCTCAGAAACAGGTTACTTCCACCACCAACGATCTTTTATTGAAAAACTCCGAAATGCTGAAAATGAATTCAATTGAGACCGCCAAGGAAAATGAGCGCGGCATCATCGAAATTGAAACATTGAAAAAAACTCAGGAAAATCTGCTTACCACTATTGAAGAGACTTTGCAGATCCAAAGCGAAGGACGCAAAAATCGCCGCGCCGCTGAAATGGAAATCGGCAAAATGGAAGTGGAACTCAAACAGCGCCTGCTGGCCATCCACGAAGGCGAAAATTCCAGAAATCAACAATAGAAAATCCCGTGAAGCTTATCTGCTTCACGGGATTTTTTCGCTTGTTGAGAATAAATGCCTTTTCCACTTTAAATTTTCAATTCTATATTTTTACTCCGGACAGTATTTGTGCTGCTCCGGACAGTATTTTTCTTCTGAAGACAGTATTCCCTTTTAAATGGAAAAAAACTCATGAAAAACTCGATTAATTCGGCGATTTCCCATAGTTTAAATGGAAAAACAAAGCTCAAAACGAAAATCCATACTTAACCCGACTGGATAACCAGATGCAAGGTCCGTTTCAGCAAACGCAGCGTCTGGTCAACGAAATGTTCGAGCGAGTCGGCACTCACGGATTTATTGCCATACATCATGCGGTAGAAAGCAGCCTGCTCTTCTGTGATCGGTTCACTGCTGAGAAAGAGGTGCAGCAGCTCTACCCCTTCTTTCTTCGCTTCCGCCACAGAATTCGCTGTATCGACCACTCCGTTTTCCGCGTAATTATATGCCGACGGCTCACCATCCGAGAATACCAGCAGGAAGCGGTGTTTCTCGCGCCGGCGCTTGACCCGGTCGGTCATCCAGCGGATTGCAAAGCCGTCCCGGTTATCTTCATGCGCCTCGAATGATACAATCTCCTGCGCATGGTCGCGCATGCCGTCTTCGAATTTATGCATCCACTCAAAATAATTCGGCTGTTCAGTGTCGCTTGCTTCATATGCATCTTCATAAAACAGCACAATTTCATGTGGTATGCCGAGTCCGCGAAGCACATCGTGGAACAGCAGCACAGCCTGTTTGGTTTCGTCCAATTTATCAACCATCGAAGCAGAACCGTCAATCAGCAGGCAGAATACTGCGTCTAATTCCTTGGAAGGCGCAGATTTTCGGTAAAACGGCTTCGGACGCTCTTCAAGTGCAAGCGGCAGCAGGTTTTTAGACAGCCTTCCGGCATTTAAATTGGCGCGGTAATCCTGATGGCGCTGTGTAATGCGCTTTTTCAATTCCTTCAGCAGGGCCCGCACATATGGCGCCTGCTTCCTGCGCCAATCGGCTATTTGCCGGCTATGGTCAACATGCGCCAACAGCCGCTGTTCGTGGTAAACGACCTGTTCATTGGCGCGGCCGAATTTGCCGCCTGCTTTTTTCGGTCCGCTTTCCATCTCCCTGTCTTCTTCATCGTTATCTTCCAAATGATCACCGCTTGAATCTCCCCTGCCGGTCTGCTTCACTTCATCCGCGCCAGCTTCCTCCCGCCCGCCTGTAGCCAGCTGCGAATCACCGCGTTCGAGTTCAAATTCCATGGCAGGCGTATCAGTCATTTCATTTTCGCGGTGCCAGGTATTAAACCATTCCTCGATTGTTTCAATTTCTTCCTGTTCTTCCGTTTTTTCAGCTTCAATGCCTTCATGGTAATGAAACGGAGGAGCTTTATCCGCTGCGTCACCGAAAGTGTAATAAGTATGAACCATATCGTTTTTCAGCAAATATTCGAGCCGTCCTGTCATCTGCTCCACAATTGCAGCTGAATCGGCAGTCGACCTTGCATCAAACAATCCTTTCCAAATCAGCAGTACAGCGCCCCACTCGTTATCCATTTCAGTTTCGATATCGCGCAGGCTCAGGTATGCCGCATTTAGAAAAGCGTCCGCCAGAAAGCCTTTTTTCAGGTTCTGATTGAACTGATCCTGATGATATTCGCGGTAAACCTGTTCACGAACAGCAAACGCTGCTGCTGTTCCTGGCCGTTCTTTGATTATCTTCTCTGACAGCCTGAATTCTTCCGCACACAGCAGCAGCTGTCTCCTCAATGAGGATACTGGGGATTGTTCAGCTATTAAGTCCTTCCATGCCGACAAACCGAAATTTCTCCAAAAGCCGGCACTAAGCAAATAGACATCCGAAAGATAGCCTTGCTGCTCTGTGTATTTTGTGCGATGCCTCCAGAACACACTGACAGAAACCGACGACTCGGTTGGCCGAAATTCGATCAATTTACGGGTCGTTACCTTCAGGTAAGGGGCATCGGCCAATGCGCCAGCAAGCATTTCCATCCGGTAGAGCATTTTCGTATCGATTGTTTCATTATTAAATTGGATAAAGCGATTGACTGACGCCATCCCATTCACCTACTTTTTCCAAGTATTGGCCAAGTCCATGAACAGTTCCCGTTCACTTTCATCTTCCAGCTTTTGTGCAATGGCATAATTGACGGCACGGATCGGATCCATATGTTCAGCCAGCGCGGTCGCATCCAGTAAACTGCGGATTGACGCTGCTTCTTCTGACAGCAACCCATTTTCGACCTGCTTCATCAGATCCTCAGCCAAATTCAGCATGAATCCCTTTAATTTTGGTTCAGCCTGTGGAAATTCACGGTCCCATAATTCAGAAAGCTGCTGACCGGTAAGATAAGGGATCGGGTAAGCAATAAAGCGGTTTTTCAACGCTTCGTTCATGGGCGCCGTACCGATATAGCCTTCATTGATTGCCGCAATTACACCGAAGTCGGGATGGGCTTCAATCACTTCTCCCGTAAACGGATTCGTCATCATGCGGCGATGGTCAAGCGCTGAATGCAGGATCGGTAAAGTCTCCGCTTTCGCCATATTGATTTCATCGATATAAAGCAAATGCCCTTTTTTCATGGCTGTCACTACAGGACCTTCGATAAATTCGATTTGGCTTTGGCCATCGCGCTGCACCAAGGTCTTAAAACCAAGCAGCGCCTCAGCGTCAAGGTCCACGGAACTGTTGATGCTTTGCATCGGCTGACCAAAAACAGCTGAAATCGATTCAGCCATCCGAGTCTTCCCCGCTCCTGTCGGCCCTTTTAACAGAACAGGCTTGCGCAGGACGACTGCTGCCATAACATCTTCCCAAAGATTGGCGTCTGGCGAAATATAGCCTCCTGTGCCGATTAATTTCTCGTAGCCTTCATGTTTTCTGTTTTTCCGTTCGCTTATTTCCTTCTCGATAAAATCCATAAAACAACCCTCTCTCCATAGAAAAAACCGATGTGCATGCATCGGCTCTTGTCATTTTTCAAAGTTTATTCGAAATAAGTTTTATAGAACCCGCCAATTTTACCTGTATTGTCCACAACAAAGATAAATTCATCGGTTTCGTTTTTCACTTCATATGTTTTACCGGCAGTCAGTACGTTCGATACCAGGAATTTCGCCGCGTCTGTATGCGTGCAAGTTACCGTACGGATCGTTTCTTTTGTTAGCCATTCGTTATGAATCACAGTCCTCATCCTTTTCTGTATGTCTATGTATTCTAGTATAAGGAAAACAGCAGCTATTTTCAAATAAGCATTGCTTCAAAGCATTACTTCCGCATTTTTCTCTCTTTGTATATATACCTTCCCAGCAGCAACGCAAGAATCGCCACCGACAGCAATGTTAAAAATCCCTGCAAGTGATTCAGTATTGAATTATAGGCATAAGGGAAAGTACGTCCCAGATTAAAATAGACCATCATCCACACAAAGCCTGCCGTATAGGCATAAAGCATGTATTTAACAAATGGATACTTATTGGCGCCTACAACATACGGCATCGCCCAGCGGATGCCTGGCAGGAAAAAACTGAAGGAAATAGCGATTTCACCGTGTTTTTGCAAGAAGCCGGAAAAATTGTCAATCGGCTTTTTCAGCCATGTCCTGCTCAAACGGTCCAGCAGCTTTTGGCCAAAAAAACGTCCGATAAGATAGGCAAATGTATTGCTGGTGATCAAGCCAAGGTACGCTGAAATGAAAGCGTAAATAGGCTTGAAATAACTGATTTCGGTCAGGACACCGGAAAAAGCGGCGGCGACTTCGTTAGGAATCGGCATGCCGAATAATAACAGCCAATTGAAGATGAACATGCTGATATAGCCGTATTCTTTCACAATCTCCATAAAAAATGACAAATCCATCCCATTCGACCGCCTTTTGGCTCTTCTTACCTAATCATGACAAAAAAATGGAACCTCTGCAACGCAGAACTACCAGAAGCTAAAATTTATCAAAGCTCGGACAGGAAATTGTTAATGTGTAAGTTACAGTGAGTTTATCGAACAAATACTAATAAAGAACTACCATGAATTTCAGCGGAATATCGACTACCTAGTTTATCTTAATTATCAATATAAAAAACCGCCCACCAGCATCAAGCCGGTGGGCGGTTGAATTGATTTTATTAGCCTTGAAGCAATAGATCTTCCGGATTTTCGATCAAGTCTTTGACCATTTTCAGGAATCCTACAGAATCGCTTCCGTCGATTACACGGTGGTCATAAGAAAGCGCCACGTACATCATCGGACGAATTTCGATATTGTCTCCAACGGCAATCGGACGTTTTTGGATTGTGTGCATTCCAAGAATACCGACTTGAGTACCGTTAAGGATTGGTGTCGACATCAATGAGCCGAAGACGCCACCGTTAGTGATAGTGAATGAACCGCCTGTCATATCAGCGATTGAGAGTTTCTTATCGCGTGCTTTTGTTGCAAGCTCGCCGATTGAAGCTTCGATTTCCGCGAAGTTCTTCTTGTCAGTATCGCGGACGATAGGAACGACAAGTCCTTCTTCTGTAGAAACGGCAATCCCGACATCATAGAATTGTTTCAGCAATACATCAGTGCCATCAAGTTCAGCATTCACGTAAGGATATTTTTTCAATGCAGCAGTTACTGCTTTCGTGAAGAATGACATAAAGCCAAGTTTCACATCATTGTTTTTAAGGAAATCATCTTTTTTACGGCTGCGAAGAGCCATAACGTTTGTCATATCGATTTCGTTGAAAGTAGTCAGCATCGCTGTAGACTGCTTAACTTCAAGCAAACGTTTAGCGATTGTCTGACGGCGTCTCGACATTTTTTCACGGACAATACGGCCGCTTTCTTCGTCAGATGATGCACCAGATGCAGCAGCTTTTGGCGCTTCCGCTTTAGCCGGTGCGCTGGCAGCCGGTTTAGATGAATGGGCTTCAACGTCCTGAACACGTACACGGCCCATTGGGTCTACTGGTGAAATCGCTGCAAGGTCGATGCCTTTTTCGCGTGCCAGTTTGCGCGCGGCAGGGCTGGCGATTGTGCGGTCAGAAGAAGATTGCTCTTCAGCAGCCGGTGCTTCTTCAACAGCTTCCTGTGTTGCCGGAGCAGATGTTTCAGCTGGTACGCCAGTCGATTTGGTTTCTTCCTCTTTTTGTTCAGCTGGCTCAGATGCTGCAGCTTCGCCGGAACCTTCTCCGACAATTGCAATTACCTGGCCGACTTCAACTGTGTCGCCTTCAGCAGCCATAAGCTCCTGGACAACTCCAGCTTCTTCGGAAATAACTTCAACGTTTACTTTATCTGTTTCAAGCTCAACGATGAATTCACCTTTTTCAACTGTATCGCCTGGCTGTTTCAGCCATTGTGCGATCGTTCCTTCTGTAATCGATTCTGCTAATTCTGGTACTTTGATTTCTGCCACAAAAAATTCCTCCTTAGATTATGCTCAAGATTTAGCTAATGCTTCATCAATGATGCGTGCCTGTTCCACTTTATGCATTTCCCCGTCGCCTTCAGCCGGGCTCGAACGGACAACGCGGCCATAATAATTTATATCAATGCCATCTGCAATTTCACGAAGATTCGGTTCTGCAAATGACCATGATCCCATATTTTTCGGTTCTTCCTGTACCCATGCGAGTTCTTTAAGTTTCGGATAGCGCTTAATGATCGCCTGAATTTTTTCGGAAGGGAAAGGATACAGCTGTTCGACACGGACAATATGCGTATCCGGATATTCAGAGCCGTCTTTTACGCGGTCTGCAAGGTCGATTGCCATCTTGCCGCTGGCGAATAGAAGGCGTTCCACTTTTTTCGTGTTCTGCCCCATGCCTGGCTGCTCGATGATAGTCTGGAAGTTTCCTTCTGTCAGATCTTCAACATCTGCACCTACCAAAGGATGGCGCAATAGGGATTTAGGTGTAACGATGATCAGCGGGCGGATCGACTCTTCACCAAGCATCTTCGCTTGTCTGCGAAGAATATGGAAGTAGTTAGCCGCACTTGAAAGATTTGCTACTGTCCAGTTGTTTTCTCCGGCATTTTGCAGGTAGCGCTCCAAACGCGCACTCGAATGCTCAGGTCCCTGTCCTTCATAAGCATGCGGAAGCAGCATTACCAATCCGGATTTCTGGCCCCATTTGGCGCGGGCTGCAGAAATGAACTGATCGAACATCATCTGTGCCATGTTGGCGAAATCGCCGTATTGGGCTTCCCAGATAACCAGTGCTTTATCGTTTTCAACATTATAGCCATATTCAAAGCCGACAACGGATGCTTCGCTCAATGGGCTGTTGTATACAACGAAAGATGCTTTTGCATCAGAAATATGATGAAGCGGCACAAGTTCGTTGCCATTCTTTTCATCATGCAGTACCAGATGGCGGTGAGCAAATGTTCCGCGCTGCGCATCCTGGCCTGACAGGCGAATCGGATTGCCTTCCTGAAGAATCGAACCGAATGCCAATGTCTCGGCATGTGCCCAGTCGATTTTGCCTTTGCCGTTGAATGGATCTTCGCGGCGTTTCAGGATTCGGGCAAGTTTGCCGAATGCAGAGAAATCACTTGGCCAGGACAGCAGGTCTTCATTCATTTTCGTTAGAACATCTTTATCGACACCTGTTGGAACTTCAGGGAATCCTTGCATAACGGCTTCAGGTATTACTACCTCATGCGCATCATCCGATTTGTTTTCTTTAACATGATCGTATGCTTTTTGCATTTCAGAAAGAATATCGCTGTCGAGTTTTTTCACATCGTCTTCTGAAAGCACCTTGCCGGAAGCCAATTTTTCACCATAGATTTCGCGTACTGTGCCATGTTCATGAATGCCGTGATACATCGTAGGGTTTGTAACGAGCGGCTCATCCATTTCGTTATGGCCATAACGGCGGTAGCCGATCAGGTCGATCAGAATGTCCTTGCCGAATTTTTGGCGATATTCAAATGCCAAACGTGCTACAGCAATTACTTCTTCCGGTTCATCCGCATTGACGTGGATGACAGGTACTTCGTAGCCTTTTGCAGGGTCGGAAGAATAATGAGTCGATCTTGAATCATATTGCTCAGTTGTAAAGCCGATCAGGTTATTTGCGATGATGTGGATTGAACCGCCAGTTTGATATCCGCGGATACGGCTGAAGTTCAATGTTTCAGTAACGACTCCCTGTCCTGGGAACGCTGCATCACCGTGCACCATGATGGCATACGCTTTATTGACATCGATTGGCGCCAGTCCGCTCTGCTGAGTGAGTTCCTGTGCAGCACGGGTCTGTCCGGCAACTACCGGGCTCACAATTTCAAGGTGGGATGGGTTATAAGCCAATTTGATATTGGTACCTTTTGGTGATGTATACGCAGCACCCATATGGTACTTAACATCGCCGAACCAGCCTTTTGTGATCTGCAATGAACCGTCTTCAGGCAGGAATGCTTCATCGCTGACATGCGCAAATCCGGCGAACATCATTTCATATGGTTTGTTCAAAATATGTGTAAGCACATTTAAACGACCGCGATGTGCCATCCCGATCATGATATTTTCTGTGCCGGCTGTTTCGGATAGACGGACAAGTTCATCCATCAATACGACCAGTGTATCGACACCTTCAATTGAAAAGCGTTTTTGGCCGACGAACGTGCGGTGAACGAATTTTTCAAAACCTTCAACACGCGTTAAAAGTTCAAGAACTTGTTTTTTCTTATCAGCATCAAGCGACGGTTTAACTTCGCCTGCCTCGATTTTGGATTGCAGCCAGCTGCGCTCCTGCGGCTGAACAATATGAGAAAACTCAAAAGCCACTTTTTCCGTGTAAAGGGATTTCAAATAATTGATAGCTGCCAGTCCGTCTTTAATATCGGCTGGTGCATTTTCCAATAACAATGAAACCGGTACTTCTTTTAAATCCTGTTCCGTCAATCCGTATGTTGAAGGTTCAAGACGCTCTGTATCACGGGGTTGATCTTTTAAAGGATAAATATCCGATGCAAGATGTCCGTGTGCGCGGATTGCTTCAGCCAAATGGATTGCGCCGAGGACTTTGCCGAATTTATCGGATTTCACTTCAGCCGTTGCGGCAGGCTGTTGTTCAGCGCCTGGCTCAACAGGAGGTCCGTATTGCTTGAATAGCTCAGCGAATTCCGGATCGATGGATTCCGGAGATTCCTGATAAATGTCATACATTTCCATAACATACCCAAGGTTTGGACCTGTAATGGAACTCCATGGGGATTTCGAATCTGAATAATTGCTAGACATAAAAAAACCTCCAACTATTTTGCCTTAAAGGCAGTCCTATAAATAAATATGTCTTCCATATTTTATCACGCAAACCGCTATACACAAAGCAGAAGGCGTTTAACCCATTGAAGAACAATTTTCCATATCAATCTTACTACTTCCGTTGGAAAAAACAATGCTTTTGAGTGAAATTATTCACATAGGCAAATGTTAAGCGCTTTCATTGAGAATATTGTAAGAGAAATGGAAATTAATGTGTGCTGTCTTCTTCGTTACGGTAAAAACGGACTTGGTTTCTTCCGGCTTTTTTTGATTCATAGAGTGCCGAATCTGCCATTTTCACAAGATCCTCGAAATTATTTGCATCCTTGGGATAGAAAGCTATGCCGACAGAAGCAGTCGGTGAAAAGTAGTGGCCCTCTATCGTCCATCCTACTGCCAGCTTTTCATGGATTCTGTTAATCAAGTTCTTAATCTGCATTCCCGATTTTTTAGGATTTATGCCTGCCGCAGCGATAACGAACTCATCGCCTCCAATTCTGGCGGCCATATCTCCTGATCTGATGCTTTTTGTCAAAGCCTGTCCGAAACAAGCTATAAATTCATCTCCAATATTATGGCCGAAGTTATCGTTGATTGATTTAAAGTCGTCGCCATCAATATAAAGCAAAGCGATCAAGCTGTCCTGTTCATCAGCATCTCTCTCAAGCAGCTCGAATTCCTGCATCATCAACCGCCTGTTCGGTAATTGTGTCAGGCTGTCATGATAAGCCATGAAATGCAGTTTCTCTTCGAGTTGCTTCCGGTCGGTAATGTCGAACATGATTGCCAGAACCTGATAAATGATGCCTTCTTCGTTTTTCAGCGGGATGATTGTCGTATCTACCCAAAAGAAATCTCCGTTCTTCTTCAGGCTTTTCATTTCCCCGCGCCAGATTGTTCCCCTGAAAATGATATCCCGAATACTGTCATAAAAAGCATCCGGTATAACCGCTCTGCCAATCACTGATATTTGCATCCCCAAAAGTTCATCTTTTTCATAACCTGTGGTTCCTTTGAAATTATCATTTGCAAAAAGAATTGTACCTGCCGGTTCCCATATCGTCACCATGGCGGCATAATTCAATGCATCTTTATAACTGTCGAGCACATTTTCGGTTTTCTTCAACTCTTCCTTCAACTGGACTTCATCCGTCAGTTCACGGAAAACGATTTGGTAAGCCCGTATGTCTTCCCCTATTTTGACAGGAGAAAAGCTGACCGAAAATTTTCCGTTTTCACTTTCACTCGTTTTGGGGCTTGTTATGAATGAAGAGCTCCCTTTACCGAATTCTTCTTTGCCCAGTACAGAAATGACTTTGTTTAAAAACTTTTCACTGTTTGACGGAAGTGCCATGAAAGACTTCCCGATCCATTGTTGTTTCAGCACACCGAATACACTCTCGTAAGCTGGATTCATACCGATAACCATAAAATCGGAAGAAATCATGATCATCGGATCCACTGAATTCTGCACAAGCGATTGGTAGAAAAGATAATCTTCTTCCACTTTTTTCTGTTTACTTACATTTCTCGAAATAGCCAATAAATACAATTGTCCCTCAAAGGAAATCTTGGTGACTTCTGTTTCATTGGCCGCTTTTTTTTTGCTGAAAAGATTATAATCCCGGTAGCGATGTACACCGTCAATGGATTCTGCGATACGGTACTGCTTTTTAATTTCTTCTGCAACTGAAGCAGGCATGCTGTCATCAACGGTGGTTCCGACCAGCTCCTGTTCGAATGTGCTGTTGCAGCGGTCATTAACATACTCATATACATAATCATCTTCTGCTTTGCGCATGAAAAAAATCAGGTCTTCGGCGTTTCCATATAATAGATCTAATTGTTCCTTCGTAAAAGGGCTGCGCATTAAATCACTCTTTTCTTTTGGCAAATTGCTCAACAACTACAGAAATCTCCTCAATGAATTTCTCATATTGCCGTTGTTCATCCAGGATTTCGAAAGCTGTAAATTCACTGTCCACTTGTTCTTCTTCCCATTGGAATTCGTGTACAGAAAGCCTGGTCGCATTCCCGGTCAGCAACAATTCAAAAGTATCCCCGCTTTTATTGACGGTGCATTTCACCATTCCTCCCGGATTATAGACAGCCACTTCGCCAAAAGGCACCATATCCGACATGCAGCTGATGAGGGCTGAAGCAGTCATAGCGGTTCCACAGGCATTGGTGAAGCCGACGCCGCGTTCATAAGTGCGAACAAAAATGCCTTGCCCGACCTTAGTCACATAGCTGACATTCACGCCGTCTGAGAAATAATTATTCTGCCCATTGAATTTTTCAGCCCATTTCTTCTGATGTTCGGGAGACTTTTGAATTTCTTCCGGAACAATGCCAATTAAATGAGGATTAGGCACCGCAACTGCAGAAAACATGATTTCTTCGGATATTTCAGGAATCGCCTGCTGTATCAATGTTGTTTGATTGTCATATTCCATCGGCAAATCCTTCAACTGAAATGAAACCGGCGAAATTTGAACGGAGTAAGTTTCGATTCCGTCCATTAATGTTTCTTCTCGTCTGACTGCCAAATCGGCTTTCATCGTTTCGATAACCGCTTCGTCCACACCTTCTTTTTCACAAACATAGCGCGCTACACAACGGAGGCCGTTGCCGCACATCGATGCT
This sequence comes from Planococcus halotolerans, assembly GCF_003289955.1. Taxonomy (GTDB): domain Bacteria; phylum Bacillota; class Bacilli; order Bacillales_A; family Planococcaceae; genus Planococcus; species Planococcus halotolerans. The sequence goes on from NZ_QLZR01000002.1 coordinate 119,316, forward strand.
TCTGACCCGTCACGGTTGAACACCCGCATTTTGGCATGGGCGGAATTGGAGGGAAGAATCACCAAAAGACCATCAACTCCCTGATCCTTCGCACAAAGCTGAAGGGCAAGGTTGGCATAATCGTCTCTTTCTTCCCCATCCACCATGTAAAATGTATTCATCGATCCATGGACTTTTTCCAAAGTTATTTTCATATCACTCACTCCATTATCAGCGTTTCTTTGTGTGCGCTACGACTAGTTTTGCCATTTCATAGGCAGTTTTGGGAGGCTCTGCATCTGTCATTTTTTCGATTAGCAATTCTTCATCAGCCTTCAGTTGTTCCAAAGCTTTCAAAAATCGTTCAGGGGTAGCTTCTTCTTCTTCAAGCACAAGAGCAAAGCCGTTTTTCCGGAACAATTCTGCATTTAGGATCTGGTCTCCCCTGCTTTTTTGTCTGGATAATGGAATCAGCAGCATCGGCTTTTTCAAAGCCAAAAATTCAAATATCGAATTGGATCCTGCGCGTGAAACCACAAAATCAGTCATATGAAGAAGATGGGACAATTCATGGGTGACATATTCAAATTGGCAGTATTGATCCATGCCTTCCAATTTTTCATCGATATTGCCTTTTCCGCAAAGATGGATGACGTTGAAGGTTTCCAGTATAACTTGCAGATTTGACCGGATGGCCGTATTGATCACTTCGGACCCCTGGCTTCCTCCCATTATCATCAGCACCGGGAGATCATTATCGAAATGACAGATTTCCCGACCTTTCGCAGCAGATCCATCCATTAATTCACTGCGGATGACTGAACCTGTACAAGTGGATTTCTCTTTTGGCACATGCTGCATCGTCTCTTTAAAAACAGTGAAGATGTGATCCGCAAAAGGCATAGCAATCTTGTTGGCAAGACCGGGTGTTACATCCGATTCATGGATAATGACTGGAATACCCATCAGTTTTCCTGCCATAGCCACCGGAACCGAGACAAAACCGCCCTTTGAAAATATGGCAGCGGGTTTCGTCTTCCGTATTATGTTCATCGATTGCCCAAGACCGGCAACCACCTTGAACGGATCTGTAAAATTCTTCATTGAGAAATATCTTCTTAATTTACCGCTTGAGATAGCGTGGTATTTTATGTCGGGAAAGGAGTCGACTATCAATTCTTTTTCAATCCCGTCTTTTGAACCGATGTATTCGACATCATAGTCCATGCCGGTAATTTCAGGTATTAAGGCCTGATTGAGTGAAACATGGCCGGCAGTTCCACCGCCAGTCAGTATAATCGTGCGTTTATGCATGCTAAAATCCTACTTTCATCTTTTGATTTGTCCTAAATTGAAGTTGAAGACCAAAATTATCTTATATATACCGCTTCGTCGCTTTGGACAGTGCAAAGATTATGCTCCTGCGCACAGCTCGTCGCAAAGGAAGCGCTAAAGCGTTCCTTGCCTCCCGTAATAAGCCGAGAAGACCACTCGTCTTATTACTCCGGTCGGCATTCGCCTGCTCCTGAGCCGCGCCGGCGCTGGAGATCTCTCTAGAGATATGAAGCAAAACAGCGAAGACGCCTTGGGGAGCAGGCGAATGCCGACGAAGTGCAAGATCCACTCGGGCGAAGTTCAACGAGAACGAGTTAGCTTAGCGCGAGCCAAGAGTTGGCCGCAGCCTGCAAGGCCGGCTCTTTGCGACGAAGCTAGCGCAGCGATGCAGGAGCACGGGTTTTGGCAAGCGAGCTGTTTTGCGGAATATCGGTTACTAAGAGTCTTAGGTTAACTTATAGAGACACTTTAATTAGAATTTATAAGAAACGGTTCTATGCTATACTTGTCTTAATTTGCCCTAAGGCTATTGTATTTCAGGAGGATGGACGATGTACGAAACAAAGACCAAAGCTGAGAAATTAAAATTATTGGTGAAAATTGTATTTCCAATATTAGTTACACAAGTTGCTATGTATCTTGTTACTTTTTTTGATATCTATATGACCGCCCGGTATGGCACGGATGACCTGGCCGGAGTTTCAATCGGATCATCATTCTGGGTTCCGGTGTATATCGGACTTGCCGGAATTTTAATGTCCATTACTCCAATTGTAGCACAATTGATGGGGGCCAAGAAAAAAGAAAGTGTTAAAGAAGCCGTACAGCAAGGGATTTATCTTGCGATTCTGCTGGCAACAATTGTCTTTCTGTTCTTTTTCATTTTTATCGATACCTTACTCGGCTTCATGGAACTGGAGCCGGCCGTCGCAGATGTTGCCAGCAGATACATATTTGCCATGAGCCTCGGGCTTATACCGCTGTTTGTCTATAATGCTCTACGTTCCTATATTGATGCTTTGGGTGCTACACGAGTAACGATGGTTATTACGTTGTTATCCGCACCAATCAATGTATTTTTCAATTATCTATTCATCTTCGGCAATTTTGGCTTCCCCGAACTTGGTGGTGCAGGAGCAGGACTTGCATCGGCTATTACTTACTGGCTGGTGCTGTTGATTGCCTCAGTGATCATCCATACACAAAACCCTTTTTCAAGCTACCAAATATTCCGGAAGTGGGAAAGAGTTTCTATTACACGCTGGAAGGAAATTAGCCGTATCGGTGTACCAATCGGAATTTCGATTTTTGCTGAGACAAGTATTTTCTCCGCAGTTACTTTCATGCTAGCTGTTTATGGGACCATTACAATTGCCGCCCATCAGATTGCTTTAAACTTTACGTCACTGCTCTATATGCTGCCACTCAGTATTTCCATGGGTGCCACAATTCTTGTAGGCTATGAAGTTGGAGCGGCACGTTATAAGGATGCGCGCCAATACAGCTGGCTGAGCGTAGGAACAGCCATAGTAATCAGCTTTGTATCAGCCGCCATTTTATACTTCCTGCGCGAACCGATAGCTGAATTGTATTCATCTGACCCTGCTGTTATCGAACTGGCTGTGCAATTTTTAGTATTTGCTGCATTGTTCCAGCTATCAGATGCTATCCAGGCGCCTGTACAAGGTGCACTTCGGGGTTATAAGGACGTTAACATCACTTTCATCATGGCTTTGATCTCATACTGGGTAATCGGCCTGCCTGTCGGTTACCTATTGGCACGGTTCACGGATTTCGGCGCTTTCGGCTACTGGATCGGATTGATAGCAGGGCTGACTGCAGGAGCTGTCACTCTGTCCTTAAGATTATTGCTTATACAAAAGAAATTCAGCAAGAATCAGCCAAATTAAACAGGCAAGGATTTTGAATTACCGGTTAAGACAAAAAATAACCGCCAGCAGATGCCGGCGGTCCTGTTAGCAGCTCAGTCCAACTGGGCTGCTATTTTTTTATATTCATTGATCAGCTGCTGCTTCTCCTGTTGCTCCAGCGGTGTGTCATTGATCCGCTCAATCGCAAGTTCAAGCTTCTGCTGCTTTGTTTTACGGACCCGCGGGTGAGTCAGTTCATCCTTTAATTCTATGACAATGTAGCGCTTCATATCCTCTTCCGATTCTATGTTTGCTGTCGCCTGGCGCTGCGGCCATACTTTACGGAAAGCTTCCAAATTACTCATGGCAATTCAACTCCGTCGATGCCTTCTCCTATCACGACTATCTGCGGCTGCATTTTCATATACTCCGGGAGCCACTGAGCCATACCGTATGCATATTGAAAAGCATGCGGGTACTTATCACCATCCAGTGGTACATATCCTTTTATCCGGTAGACCGTTTCGGGCAAAGTTCTTAGCCAGTCTTCAAATCTCTCCCTGTTAACAGGCTGTTCAAACCGAAGGACTTTTGTGTTTAAATTCAATTTGCCAATCTCAGCTTTTTCCACAGTCCCTTTTGTACCGGCTGACAGGTTCTGCAAAAGTTTATATGGTATTTTCGAATTGGCTGTTTGAACAATCTGAGCTTTTGAGTTCAGTGACTGCATGCCAAAAACCGCATCCCCCTGCTCCTTCTCATCCAGCAAATCCATCTTATTGGCCAATATCAAATCAGCATGCCGGATCTGTTCAAGGAATAAGGAACGGATTTGAGGCGACATACGGTCTCTGTCCAACCACCGCTTGCTGTCAGCCACCGTCACTATCCCTCTGAAATTCAATTTCTCAGCGAAAAGCGGAGAAAAAATTGCGTCGAGTGCTTCCACCGGATGTGCAGCACCCGTAGTTTCGATCAGCAGGACATCAAATGTTTCTTCTGCAAGCAAAGTCTGAATCTGTGCTTCGGACTTTTCTGAACCTGTACAGCAAATACAGCCGTCCAGTAATTCCTTCAAAGGCACACCATCTTCCACTTCATCAGAATCGATAGCAAGTTCCCCCAGCTCATTCATAAAGACAGCCGGCTTCAAACCAGCCTCTTTTATCTGGATCAGCATATTCTTCAGGAGCGTCGTTTTGCCGCTCCCTAAAAATCCGCTGAATAAATAAACATCAATCATGTTAGCCCTCCTCTATATGCTTAAATTCTATCATATAACACAAAAACAAAAGGCCCGCTTCCGCGGACCTTTGCAATTTACTCTGCAGATTCTTCCTCGGCCTCTTCCGCTTCTTCATCCGTTTCCGGAGCTGAAGCTTCAATGCCGGCTTCTTCCATCACTAATTTCTTAGCTTCAAGAAGCATAGGATCCTCTTCTTCAATTTTTGCACGCAGTTCATCCATTAAGGCGTAAATGCTGTCGCCTGTCAGAATGCCAGTCACTTCGAGTTCCTGGTCTTCCTGGAACGCCTCAACTGCCTGCGTCATTTCTTCTTCAAATACACCATCTACTTCGCCTACTTCATACTCAAGGGCCTCCAGCATTTTTTCAGCTGTACGGACCTGTTCTGAAATGGTGCCGTCCTTCAGTTCAAGGGAAGCATCGATAAATGGCAGAGAAGCGTATTCAGGATATTCAACTGCCACATCCGGTTCGATTCCTTTTTCGTGAATCCAGTTACCGTCCGGCGTCAGCCATTTGGCAGTTGTAAATTTAAGGTTTGAGCCATCGGCAAGATCATTTGCCGTCTGAACCGTACCTTTGCCAAACGTTTTTTCGCCAACAAGCTGGATACCCGCAGATTCACTCATAGCACCTGCAAGAATCTCAGAAGCAGAAGCACTTCCACCGTCAATCAATAGAGTCACTGGTATGTCGACTTTATCGGCGTCGCTGGCCAGATAAATTTCTGGCTCCTGTCCTTTTGCCTGGACTTCGAACATTTCTGCCCCTTCTTCGATAAAGAGGTTTGAAATATCGAGAGCAGATTGCAACAGGCCGCCAGGATTCTGGCGAACATCGATTACCATCGCTTCCATGCCCTCTTCTTTCATATCAGCAATGGCTGTTTCCAGTTCACTGAAAGTCTCCTGAGAAAAGCTCGTGATTTGAATATGTGCGACATTGTCTCCAATCATTTCGGAATAAACAGTCTCAATCGGAATTTCATCACGGACAATTGTTACTTCGATCGGGTCCTGCATGTCGCCGCGCATTATCGTCAAAGTGACTTCCGTCCCTTTTTCGCCACGGATCAGCATAACGGCTTCTGTTGTACTGAATCCCTGAATGTTTTCACCGTCGACTGCGATTACCTGGTCATTGGGCTGGATGCCCGCTTTTTCAGCAGGAGAGTTCTTTATCGGCGATACGATTGTAATGTAGCCGTTTCGTTCCTGGACTTCTGCTCCGATTCCTTCAAAGCTTGAAGAAATCCCTTCCAGGAATTGCGAAGCTTCTTCTTCGTTCATGTAATCGGAATATGGATCTCCCAATGAATCGACCATGCCATTAATGGCACCGTTGATCAATTCTTCCCGGTCGACATCTTCAAAATAATTGTTTTGTATCTCATCATAGGCAGTGTAAAGTTTCTGGAACTCCCGCCGTTCAGGAGAATTCACTTCCACCGCTTTCTCATCGCCGAAGGTCAGCGCAAAAACTGTCAATCCTGCAGTAGCCAGTATGAGTACAACCACCAGCATGATGAAGGAGAAAGTTTTCAGGCGTATATAATGGCCACGCGACTCCTCTGCAGGAGGCAATTGCTCATTTCCCTCTTCTGGACGTCTTTCATCCATCTATTTCACCACTTTCATATTTTCCGGCAGCCAGCAACGCTTCGGCCAGACTTCAATATTCGAAAAAAAGACTGTTTTGAACAGTCTCTTTTTTTATTGCAAAGATATAGGTTATTCCTGGATTGCCGCTTCTAGTGCAACGATGATCATATCGTTGAAAGTCGTTTGGCGTTCTTCAGCAGTAGTCACTTCACCAGTCAATAGATGGTCGCTTACTGTAAGGATCGACAATGCCTGTGCACCGAATTTGGCAGCCAGTGTATAAAGAGCCGAAGATTCCATTTCAAGAGCAAGCACACCGTATTGCGCCCATTTTTCATGCTCGGCGTGGTCGTTATAGAACACGTCTTCTGTGAATACGTTACCAACGCGCAGGTTCAAGCCTTTTTCAATGCCTGCGTTATAAGCGTTAAGCAATAAACCGAAATGAGCAGTCGGAGCGTAAGACACATTACCAAAAATGATTGAATTCATATTTGAATCTGTAGAAGCGCTCTGCGCCAAAATTACGTCGCGGACTTTAACATCCTTGTGGATCGAACCGCAAGTGCCGACACGGATCAGTTTCTTGACATCGTACTCGTTCATCAATTCTGTTGTGTAGATAGAAATTGAAGGAACGCCCATTCCTGTACCTTGCACAGAAATGCGTTTGCCTTTATAAGTACCGGTATAGCCAAACATGTTTCTAACTTCGTTGTACAAAGTTACATCTTCCAAAAACGTTTCAGCGATATATTTCGCGCGAAGCGGATCTCCCGGAAGAAGAATCGTATCGGCGATATCGCCTTTTTTAGCATTAATATGAACACTCATTATAAAACCTCACTTTATTTTAGTCGTACTAATCATACTGTTTTTTGCCATCAAGTGCAACGAAGAGCATTAATGACTGGTATATTCATCCCATAGTTCATCGAAAACAGAAGCTTTCATAATGGGGTGTGCACGTTCTTCGAGGTATCTTGAAATCTTTTCGAAGTCATTGGTTGTTTTGGGAAATGAATGATCCAAAAACATTGCATCTGCAAACCGAGAAAAATCATCGGCCTCTGTTTTCCCCCGATAAGATAAGGCAAAATGATAAAACGACCGCTCCATTTTTATATACCCACTCCTTATTTCAAAATTAAAGCCCCGGACAACCGGCCCGGGGCTAACTAATTCTTCATCAGCTATTCAAAATGATAATGGAATTCCTTAAAAAGTAAAAGTTATTCCTGTTCAAACAGCGCCTTATATTCAGAATACCCTTCTTTTTCAAGGTCTTCTTTGGGTACAAACCGGAGTGCTGCTGAATTGATGCAGTAACGCAATCCTCCAAGTTCAGACGGTCCATCCGGGAACAAATGGCCCAAATGGGAATCTGCAGATGCAGAACGCACTTCTGTACGGCGCATTCCGTGGCTTGTATCAAAGCTCTCTTTCACTTCCTCACCTTGGATCGGTTTAGAGAAACTCGGCCAACCGCAATGCGCATCAAATTTATCTTTCGAGCTGAATAATGGCTTGCCGGATACGATATCCACGTAAATGCCATCTTCAAAATGCTGGTCGTATTCCCCCTGGAACGGAGGTTCTGTCCCGTTTTCCTGAGTTACGTGATATTGCATCGGTGATAACTTCTGCTTAAGTTCTTCCTTCATTATTGCTCACCCCAATTTCTTTGAATAAAAGCGGCTCTGCCGGATCCGACAGAATAGCGCTCATAATGTGCCGGATTCTTCTTATAATAATCCTGATGGTACATTTCAGCCAAATAAAACGGCTTGGCTTCCAGAATCGGAGTAACAATCGGTTTATCGAATTTGCCGGATGCCTCCAGCTCTTCTTTGGACTTTTCAGCCGCAATCCGCTGTTCTTCTGTATGATAAAAAATTGCCGGTGCATAAGAGGAACCTCGATCAAAGAATTGCCCACCACCATCGGTAGGATCAATTTGAGACCAAAAAACATCCAGTAATTTTTCATATGGATAGATTTCAGGTTGGAATACAATTTCAACGGCTTCTTTATGGCCTGTCAGATTCGTGCACACTTGTTCGTATGTGGGATTTTCCAAATCTCCGCCAGTATAGCCGCTGACAACCGATTCAATTCCGGGCAGGCTGTCGAATGGTTTGACCATACACCAGAAACAACCTCCTGCAAATGTCGCTTTTTCGGTCTTCATATTCCTGCACCTCTTCCTATTGGGTTATGGTAACACGCAATCTGATGTCATCTTCTTCCAGATTGAAGGACTCTGCCCTTACACTGATTCCGTCATCCAAGGGAATATCAGTCAATCTGAGAAGGATTTCTTCTGATCCGGGATCCACTTCCATGAATTCCGGTAAGGTCACGGAATCACGCAGCAGCTTTAACGCCGATTCAGGCGGAATATTAAGCATCCCAACATTAACCGATTTCTGCTCAAGCAAAAGATTTCCATCATCCTGCACATATGGTTCAAACTTGAGCAAAATTGGCAGCGTCATGGAAAACACCTGTAATTCCGTTGACAGCGACACGTCATCATTTACAGCTAGAGTCAAGGGAATTGGCTGGTCTTTCATCGCGTCCTGTATATAGGTATTCGCAATCCCTTCGAAATCCGCTTTAGATGTTCTTACCGTTAAAGTATTGCCTTCCGCAAAGGCCCTTTTTTCAGCTTCATAACTTATATAATCCTTAGCGGGAATCGTTATATAAAATACGAAAGCGATTAGAGCCAATATGTTAACGGCCAGTAAAACAATAAATGCTGTACGCCAAATTTTCAAAAGCCCTCACCCCCTGTCTTCAAATATCAAACCGCATTCTCCCATGCGTTCTAAAATACGTTCTGTCATTAAATCATAACCGTTCCCATTCGGATGGAAAAAATCCGTATGATAAACTAGATTATCGTTTCCTTCAAACAAATCCTGGACCGGAACAAAACAAGCTTGCGGGTCTTCCGCCAATGCCTCTTCCATGACTCCATTATAGGCCGCCATAATTTCATCGAATTCCTGTATCTCATTGGTAATCAGCGAGAAAGGATTATAAACGCCTATCATAATCAATGGAGCTTGAGGGTTCATTTCACGGATTGTAGAATATATATTCTGATATCTGTTCTCATATAACAGCAATTCTTCCCGGAAAGCTTCAAGATTTAGATTGAATAAATCCCGCTTCACGATTCTCATAATGTCATTTCCGCCGATCGTCATGACGATATAATCCGCTTCAGTAACAGGACCGGTCAATTCACCTTTTTGAAACATGGATAGCAGTTGATCGCTTCTGCGGCCGCGTTTTGCTGTATTCTCTACCGCAGCTCCGCGGACACCGGGCCATTCCCTGATTTCAGACGCAAGCCGGCCAACATAACCGCCCCTGTTCGCTTCATCACCGACACCTTGTGACAGTGAATCGCCAAGCGCAGTTATAACAAGTGCCTGCGGTACAAAGTTCGGCGGCACCTGGTACCCGGCAAAAACCGTCTGGACCCTTGGCGTCGCTTCGTCGTTTCCGAAAATAAAAGAGGAACTGCATCCCGCTAACAATACTATGGCAAATAAGACAATATACAGGATGCGTTTCACTTATTTCTCTCCTTTACCTTCCTAAAAATCTTTAACTGCCCCTGTCAATCGGTATAAAACATGAAGCCTATGGCTCCAATGCCGGTGTGAGTAGAAATAACCGGAGTTGTAAAATCAAAATCTATGTCTTTAAAACCGGATTCGATAATCTTTTCACGCAGTGGTTCAGCCATCGCTAACCCACCAGCATGAACCAGCCCTACACCTTTAACCGTTTTACCTTTTGTTCGCTCGATAAAATCCTCAAAAAGGTAATCAACCACTTTTTTGTGGCTCCGTGCTTTTGCAACAGGTGTATACTCACCATCATCCAGTGATGCTATCGGTTTAATCTTCAGGAATGAACCGACCATCGCACGTCCTTTTCCGATACGGCCGCCTTTCACCAGATTATCCAATGTGTCCACAACAACGAATAATTTTGTTTTCCTTCTAATGTCATCCACTTTGGCTACAATCTCTTCCATCGACTTTCCATCTTTAGCCATTTTAGCAGCTTCCAGAACCTGGAAGGAAAGTGCATAGGAAATATAGCGGGAATCAATCACTGTTACATCCGTATCGGTCAGTTCTGCTGCCGTGCGTGCAGACTCAACAGTCCCGCTCATGCCGCCAGTCATATGAATGGATAATACCTGATCGCCGTCTTTTCCAAGTTCATCATAAAGCTCCTTGAAAACACCGGGAGCAGGCTGGGAACTCTTCGGCAATTCATCGGATTTCTCCATCAGTCCCAGGAATGATTCCGGTTCAAGGTCAACTCGGTCCAAATAAGTTTTATCTCCTATTTGAATGGATAACGGCACCATATGCACGCCATACTCTTTTAATACTTCCGGACGAAGATCCGAGGTCGAATCCGTCACTATGTGAATCCTTGACATGACATCACTTCCTTCTTCTTATATACCTTATTTCCTATTCTAAAAACATAAGGGAACCATAGCAAATGATATGGCTGACTATAAAGTCCAACAGGATTATCAGGCTGAACTACTTTTGTTGATTGTCCGTATTCTTAAATGCCAATTCAATTTTTTCTTTAACGAATTGAATAGCTTCTTTGGAAGGCATGGATTTAAATGTTTCAGGCGCAATCGGCTCAAGGATCTGTAAACTTACCTTAGCCGGCTTGATCTTATTGTCATTTTTCTCCATGATATCGGCTGTCCCCTGAATGGCCAGCGGTAAAATCGGTACTCCCGCATCGGATGCAATACGGATGAAACCGGCTTTGAAATCACCAAGGCCATTGCCTTTGCTTCGTGTGCCTTCCGGGAAAATTAATATCGAATGGCCTTCTTTTAACTTTTCAGCTGTGTCGGAAATCGATTTCAACGCACTTCTTCGGTCAGTTCGATCGATGAATACACAATTCATATCTTCCATATAAATCGGAATCACCGGCAGCTTTTTTACTTCTTTCTTTGAAATGAAACCAAAAGGCTTTGGTATGCTGGAAAGAATGACCGGTATATCAAAATTGCCTTCATGGTTGCTCACAATGAGAACAGGTCCTTCCGGCAATAGCTCCAGTCCGGTTACTGAAACCTCACTTTTAGTGCGTTTCATGATGCCTGACGCCCATTTACTCGGTTCCGTGTGAATAAGCGCATCATATTCCTCAATTGTTAAATGAGGCTTTTTCTTTTGAAAACTCTTCAGCTTCACCGCTGCAACCGGCAAATAACCGAACAGAAAAGAAAAAGTTTTGATCGAATTAAGCATGGTTTGATCCTCCGCTTTTGCGGTCAAATATCAAATAGCTGAAGGAAACTCCACCTGATTCAAGACGTTCCGACTCTGAAGCAAGATGCCATCCTTCACCGTATTCCGGAAAATACGTATCTCCTTCGAATTCATCGTGTACAAGCGTTATATAGAGTCGATCAGCATTGGGAAGGACACTTCTGAAAATCTGTTCTCCGCCAATCACCATAACTTCCGGATGGACTTCTTCTGCAAGTTTTACAGCATCATCGATGGAATGGACGACCTCGACTCCTTCAATCTCCAAGTTTTCCTGTCGGCTGACTACAATATTACGCCGTTTCGGCAATGGCCTGCCGATTGATTCGTACGTATTGCGCCCCATTACAATGCCTTTATTCAACGTATGTTTTTTGAAATAAGCAAGATCTTCCGGTATGTGCCACGGCAATTGATTGTCCCGTCCTATGATGCGATTGGGATCATGTGCAACCATCAATGAAATCATCTATTTTTCCTCCTAAACAGCTACAGGTGCTGAAATCCTCGGATGCGGATCATAACCTTCTATGCTGATATCGTTCATTGTCAGATCAAAAATCGATTCGACATCTTCGTTGACTTTTAATGTCGGCAGCTCTTTCGGCGTACGGCTTAGCTGTTCTTTTACTTGGTCCATATGATTCAGGTAAAGATGTGTATCTCCAGTTGTATGGACAAAATCACCGACATCCAGACCGCATTCTCTTGCAATCAGATGCGTTAACAAGGCATAGGAAGCAATATTGAACGGAACCCCCAGGAATACATCAGCGCTTCGCTGGTAAAGCTGGCAGGATAATTTCCCGTCAGCCACATAAAATTGGAACATTGTGTGGCAAGGTGGCAAAGCCATATCCTCAACAAATTCCGGATTCCAAGCTGTCACCAGATGACGCCTTGAATCCGGATTTTTTTTAATGGCTTCAATCACATTTTTCAATTGATCGATCGTTTCTCCGGTGGTCGCCTGCCATGAACGCCATTGTTTGCCATATACAGGACCCAGATCACCATATTTTTCTGCAAAAGCGTCATCTTCCAGGATGTTTTTCTGGAAAATAGCCATTTGTTCCTTATAAAGAACCGCAAATTCTTCATCTTTTTGTGCACGGCGGCCGAAATCGGTCATATCCGGACCGTCATATTCTTTACTTGAAACCCATTGGCCAAAAGCCCATTCGTCCCAGATATGATTATTGTCTGCGATCAATGATTTTACGTTTGTATCCCCTTTGATAAACCAAAGAAGCTCTGACACAATGAGGCGGAACGCGGTTTTTTTCGTCGTCATCAACGGAAAACCCTTTTTCAGGTCGTAGCGCATCTGATAACCGAAAACACTTAATGTTCCTGTACCTGTGCGGTCTTCTTTTTTTGTTCCGTTCTCTAATATATGTTCACATAAATCTAAATATTGTTTCATTCCATTCGCCTCCATTATATGCTTTATCATAACAAAAAAACCGTTATAAATATAACGGTTTTAACAGCTTGTCGAGAAAGAGAGTAGAAAACCGATATTGCGCAAAACAGCTTCGCTTTCCAAAACCCGTGCTCCTGCATCGCTGCGCTAGCTTCGTCGCAAAGCGCCGGCCGAAATAAATTCGGCCACACTTGGCTTGCGCTGAGCTAACTCGGACTCGTTGCACTTCGCCCGAGTGGATCTCAGCACTTCGCTCGAAACACAGTTGGAAAGCCAACTGTGTTTCTGTTCCCCTGGGAGTCTTCGCTGTTTTGCTCCATATCTTAGGTCACTTTTTATAGTAGATATTCTTTTGAATTTATTTCAAATAAAGAAAAAGAGTCTTCATATTTATACTAAAACAAAATGAAGTGCTAGACGGTGAAAGGCAAAGATGTGCTCCTGCAACGCACTTTCATATCTCGAAGCTAGCTCAGCGATGCAGAGACAGGAGAATCGGTTTTCGAAGCGACCGAGAAGGCTCAGGCCCGCTCCCCGCGTAAAGCATCCATCTAGAACGTAATGATTATCGAAGTTGACTAGTTCTCTACAATCTAAAAAACCGTTATAAATATAACGGTTTTACGACAGCCACTTTGGCGGAGTATTTTTGGACCAGTAAATATCGCCCAATGTGATATGCTGCTGGAAATCATCTTCCTCCAAATGGTAATGGAAGTTGAAGTAATAACCGTCCTGCGGTTTCTTCTCTGTACGTACGTGGAAACGGATTTTATCCTTATTGGTTTCGGTGTCGTAGATATGAAAAATCTTTTCGGAATGCTCACCGGAAGGCTTTTGAGAAATCGCCAGCCTGCGCAAGCTATCTGAATCTACTTGGGCAAGATGCAGATCGATCGCCTGCTGGATGTTCGGCAAAATGGCCGTCTTGAATTCATCCCCGATAACAGGACCAATACGCGAACCGAATTTCATGTAGGCTTGCTCTTCGGCGGTCTGATGCACTGTATCAAGTATGGTCGGATTATTGTAATAGAATTCAGATGGGTCCAGCCAATCGTATGTAGTTTGAGTATTCGGACTTTTTTCCGCATGGGTTTTGAGTTCCGGCTTGTCTTCCAGCAATGATTCCCAAATCGTATGGTTAGGAGGAATCATACCGAGGCTCAGGACAGCTACTGCAATCACCAGCGATTTTTGCCACCAATTTTTCATCTCAATCACCTTCAATTTCGAACAATTTGTAAACAACTTTGTTTAATTATACGAATTATAATGGTAAAGGTTTCATCTTCTTGAAATTCATTGTACAATAAAATCAGCAAATACGCGCTGTTTTTTTTTGAAAAAGGAGGAATTTTTCATGGATGCATCGATCCTTATCGGCCTGGGTCTCCTGCTTATGCTCGGGTACTTGACTTCATTAAGCTTCACTGACTAATAATTTTACAGCTAAAAGCCCTTCCTGCTTCGGGAAGGGCTTTTAGCGTTTCATTTTATTTTGATTACTCCATAATGGAATTTCGTGTTCGGACGGACACGCCGTTCAAATCCGAACCGTTCAAAATCCTGCGAACGGAAATGCGCCTTCAATACAACTGCTTTTTTGGCGACTCTTTTTGCTTCTTCCATCCATTCATCCGTCAGCTGACCCATATTGGCACTAGAACGTACGGGAGTGAAATTGGATGCTTCTTTGATTTCTTCGGTAAACATCGGATCCATGTAAATAATATCGAAGACACCGTTGTCCAGTGTTTTCAAATAATCGATTGCGTCCAAACTTACGACGCGAACCCTTCTCATCGCTTCTGTCAGATGCGGCATCGCATCATAGCGGGACAGCCCCTTTTTAAGAATATAGGCTATATTCGGGTTGCTCTCACAGCCCACGACGTTTCCATCAGAACCTATATATTGCGACACTGTGATTGCATCCGAAGCCATACCAAGGGTGCAATCAAGGAAACTGTCGCTTCGTGCGAGACCCGAAACTTCTATAAGAGGATCCCTTTCCAATGGCCGCTTAGTGCGGAAAGCCGCTGAATTCGGGTGAAAAAAGAACGGCTCTGTTTTACCCATTGGATAAAACTCAAGCCGTTCTTTTGAAGCCACCAGGATATCCGATTGTTCGTCGGCATGTATTCTGTCTATCGAACGTTTATTGCGGACGATGAATTGGATATCCAGCTCCCCAGCAATCCTTTCAGCTTCTGCAATAGTGTCTGCAGTCGGCCGATATGCTGTCGTGACAATCGTTCCCATTATTCAGCGACCTGTTCCAAGGCCTGTTTCAGATTATCACGGATATGTTCAACCGAATGGTCTTCAATCTGTTCGCGCGGAATGAAATATGCAAGTTCCCCGTCTTTTAAAACTGCGATGGAAGGCGACGATGGCGGTACATCTTCAAAATAGCTTCTCATCTGTGCAGTCGCTTCTTTTTCCTGCCCCGCAAACACCGTCACTAGATGATCCGGTTTTGCTTCCGTGCTGTTAAGTGCTTCGATGACCCCTGGACGTGCAAGCCCTGCTGCACAGCCGCATACCGAGTTGATTACGGCCAGTGTTGTGCCTTTTGCTTCGCTGATATGTTCATTTACATCTTCCGGCGTCAGCAATTCCTTAAAGCCATGGTCAGTCAATTCTTTGCGCATCGGTGTTACGATGCCTTTCATATATTCATCATATGCATTCATTCCACTTACCACCTTTTTATATACTCGCTTCCTTTTACCGAAGCTCTTAATTCCATTCTAACGGAATCTTAAGGTGTTTTCATGCATTACAGGTTATTAATATTTCGGATACTCGTTATTGATGAAATTGAGGAGCTGTTCAAACTGCTCAGCTTCATACCATTCATATGGCACTTGCTGATCTACGTTTCCGTCTTCCTTGATCTTCAGACTGGTGGCTGATAACTGCGCGATTCGCGTGTCATCAACATCGTCCCCTTTATCTGCAATCGCATATTCGCTGAAACGTTCGCGAGTTTTATCAAATAATTCGTCTCTTGCCACTTCGTTTTTAAATTCCCACGACTCATATTTTCCCTGGCTGATTATTTCAATTGAAAAAATATTACCCTCCATGTAAATGCCCTCCTTCAAGTTTTAACAAAAAATAGCTGTTTCAGAAGGTAATACCTCTTTCCAGATGCATGGAAACATTAGATATTCAATTAAGTTGGAGCTATGACAATAAAAAATAACCAGGGGCTGTGATAGCCACTGGTTATTTTCAAATTTAAACTGCTTTTATTTCTGCTCTTTCATCGCCTGGCGGGCTTCGGTCATTTGTTTCCAAACAGAACCTTCCGCTTCTTCGCCTTGCTCAATCCGTGCAATCGCCATTTTTATCTGCAGCTTAACCTCAAATTCCGGATCGTCAGCAGCTTCCTTCAGTGCAGGTAGCGCCGCTTCTGTTCCAGTTTCGTAAAGGAACATAGCCGCACGCCAGCGGACCAGCTTGTTTTTATCTTTTAATGTCTCGATCATGATGGGTTCGAATTCTTCAAAGCCCAGATCGCTGATCGTATCGCCGGCTGTTCTGCGGACTGCCCAGCTTTTATCTTTCATAGCCCGTTCAATATACGGCACAACTGCCTTGTCATCAATATCGCCGAGATAGATTGCAGCCTGTCGGCGGATTGACATTTTTTCATCATCAAGCGCCTTATCCAGCAGCGGCAAATCCTCAAGGTCCGCTTCAATCATCTGGTCGAGCAATTGGAAACGCGTTTCCCATTCGGGAACATCAAATTCTTCCGCCGTCACTTTTCTTCCGCGCGAAACGGCTTCCTGCTTCTCAGCATCTTTTGGCTGTGTTAAAGCATCCAGCCGCTCCTGTGGATAAGCCGCTTCGATTTCTTCTACAACACTTTTGCCTATTTCATCTTTTTCTCCGTAACGGACACCGTAATCCGCCCATTTGCGCTGCATCAGGTAATTTTCTTCTGTAGGGTCCATGACAATGCTCATCGCCGTTACAAAGCGCTCAGGCATGCCAAAACGTTCTTCTGAGGCATTATCAAAAACTTTAACTTGCAGCGGTATACCTTTGAACTCCTGAACATGTACATATACTTCCCCGTAATGCTCATCAATCTCAAGTTCCTGCTCGGTGTTGCCGCTGCCTTCGCCAAGTGCTTTGCGGACATCTGCCAGTATGTTTTCCCAGCCGAATTTGGCGATGCGCTCCACTGCGAGGAAATCCGCTACATGGTATACGCCTTTTACCCCGTCAATTGCCAGGATATTCTGGATTTCAGTTGGTGCCTCTTCGAGATTGTCCTGGTTGTAATTATGGCTTTTCCCAAATGGCAGTTCCTGATCTATGATCACTTTCATCGTATTCGGGCTTGGTGTAGGCTCAATTGTTTTGATCTTCACAAAAATCCCTCCTGCAAGTTTTATTTATCCTTCGGCCAAATCCTGGAGATACGTCCAGCGTTCCAGCTTGGTGTCATATTGCTTAGTCAATTCATCAATTTCAGCTGTCAGTTTCCGCAGTTTATCGTAATCCGCTCCTGCTTCAGCCATTTCTTTTTCACGCTCTTCTATTTTTGATTCCAATGAAGAAATGTCTTCCAGAATCGTGCTGTATTCCTGCTGTTCTTTATACGTCATTTTCTTTTTCGGTTCATTTTTCGGTTTTTCCGGTGTCAGTGCAGCTACCGGTATTTTATTGTCTTCCGTCACCGGGCTTTGCTTTTCTTTGATGAATTCTGTATAAAGGCCTTGATATTCTTCAATTTTACCTGTTCCGGTTGTCCATAATTTATGGGCGATCCGATCCAGGAAGAAGCGATCATGCGAAATCGTCAGCACGACACCCGGGAATTTTTCAAGGAAATCTTCGAGAACACCAAGTGTCTGGATATCGAGGTCATTTGTCGGCTCATCGAGAAGCAGGATATTTGGCTGCTCCATCAATAATTTCAAAAGATACAAACGCTTACGCTCACCACCTGACAGCTTGCCAATCTGAGTGCCGTGTCCGTTTGATGGGAAAAGGAATCGTTCGAGCATCTGTGTAGCAGACAAACGGACACCTTTTTCAGCTTCATAATCGTTGGAAATTTCCTGAATGTATTCTATCATCCGCTGAGATTCATTCATCTCGGGAAGATGCTGTGTGAAATGGGCAATCTTGACCGTGCTGCCATATTCAAGTTTACCTTGGGTAGGTTCATATTCGCCTGCAATAATTTTCATGAGCGTGGATTTCCCTGCTCCGTTGGGGCCTACGATACCGATTCGGTCGCCGCCCTGCAGCAGGAAGTCAAAACCGCTGAACACCTGTTTATCCCCGAATGCCATACCCACATTTTCGCCTTCAATGATTTTCTTTCCAAGACGCTGGCTTTGCATCGACAATTCAAGAGATGTGTGGTCGTTTTCTTTCTGCACATTTTCTTTTATTTCATCGAAGCGCTGTATACGCGCTTTTTGTTTGGTTGAACGTGCTTTGGCTCCGCGCCGGATCCATTTCAATTCCGAGCGGAAGCGGTTTTCAAGCTTCTGTTGGGAAGCTGCAGCCATTTCTTCGCGCACCGCCCTGTTTTCCAAGTAATCGCCATAGTTCCCTTTATGTGTATACATAGTCTGATCGGCAATTTCAAAAATGTGCGTCGAAACAGCATCCAGGAAGTACCGGTCATGCGTCACAAAGAGCATTGCCGAGTTCATGCGCAGCAATGTTTCCTGCAGCCACTCAGTAGAAATGGCATCCAGATGGTTAGTCGGCTCATCCAAAAGTATCAAATCGCAGGGTTCTATCAATGCTTTTGCAAGCGCCACACGCTTTCGCTGGCCTCCGGACAATTCACCAATCGGCCGGTCGAACATATCGATGCCCAGTTTAGTAAGCGCAGTTTTTGCCAATGCATTGATATCCCAGGCATTTTCACGTTCCATGCCTTCCTGGATTTTCATCAGCTCTTCCTGAAGTTCCGTCGAGCTCGAATCCGTCATCATATTTGTCAGTGCCTGTTCGTAAGATCTGTTCAATTGAAGGATCGGTGACTCACCGGAGAACACTGTTTCAAGTACTGTCAGTGATTCATCGAATTCCGGGTCTTGCTTTAAATACGTGATTTCATATTTTTTCGGATGATCCATTGAAATCGAATCCGCATCCATTTCGCCTGCCAAAATCGACATTAGCGTCGACTTGCCTGTTCCGTTGACTCCGATTAATCCGGCACGGTCGCCTGGATATAATGAAAACTCAATATCTTTGAATAAAGTTTTAGCTCCGACCGTTTTGGTCAGTTTTGTAATATTTAAGTGGCTCATGCATTACCATCCGTTTCTTTTTTAAGTTGCTCTAAAAAGGATAGCATAAATTGATGGCGTTCATCAGCTATTTGCTTCCCAGTGCCAGTTGTCATCGTGTATTTCAATAGAAGCAGTTTCTCATAGAAATGTGTGGTGCTGCTGGTCGGCTTGTTCCTGTACTCTTCTTCGGTCATTTCACTTCTCGGCTTTTCATCCCAGTCGTAAAGCTTTCTGCTTTTTGCGCCACCGTAGGCAAATGTCCGCGCTATCCCTATTGCACCGATGGCATCCAGCCGGTCAGCATCCTGAACGATCATTGCTTCCGGGCTGGAGGGCCGTTCGCCATTGCCGCCTTTGAATGAAACCTGGTGGATAATCTGCTTGATTTGGCTGGCTTGCGCATGGGGCAATCCCAGAGACCCCAGAATTTCCGATTCAGGGTCAGAATCACCTTTTTTGTATTTCGGATCAGAAACATCGTGAAGAAGTACAGCCAGTTCCACTATGAAAGGGTCAGCCTCCTCCGTTTCCATAATCCGCTTTGCGTTGTCCAATACCCTTTCGATATGCTGCCAGTCGTGGCTGGCATCGAAAGTGTCATAAATCCCCTTAACCTTGGCTCTGCATTTTTCCAAAATATTTTCTGCCATACTTCCGCTCCCCGGCTATTCATTAATTTATTGAGTTTTTACTCTTAAACAGTCGATGTCAATATCATTCCCGAAGCGTCCTTTAAATGCCGTTCCATCTGCTCAGCGAATGCAACAGATAATTTTTTCTTTATTTTAATGGAAAATTGACGGTTTTACGGGCTTCGTGTATAGTATAATCCATCCATTACTGCTATGTTAATGGTACCACGAAAGTACTCAATACCAAGGGGGAACGTGCATGCACCAGGGAATCGTAAAATGGTTTAACACGGAAAAAGGCTATGGTTTTATTGAGTATAACGATGGCGATGATGTATTCGTCCACTTTACCGGCATTAAAGGCGATGGTTTTCGCACATTGCAGGAAGGCAAACCCGTCTCGTTCGAGATAATTGATGGAAATCGTGGTCCGCAAGCCGCAAATGTAATACAGCTGGATTCAGAGTAAAATCAAAATTTTTGTAACCATACAAAAAGCAGAAACGGGATTTACCGTTTCTGCTTTTTTTGTTCAGCACTTTTTTCTTGTTTAAAGCCAAGTATATGTTTTGCCCCAACTTTCTCTGGACAATTGTTCAATTTCCTCGACATCTGCATCTTCCACCATATAAGTATCTCCCTGTTCATACGGGTTATAGTGGAAAGCATACATCCGTGCTGTGAATTGTTTGAATGGCAAAGAACTTTCGCCTTCCAGTTCACCGTTGCCCTGGACACTTGTCTCTATTCCCTGTCCCCAATTCTGGCCGCTGTCATTGTTCGGGTTATAGAAGTATACACGATGCTCTCCGTGAGGGTCTTCATCAATCCGCTGAATCGAGACTGCATGGAGGCCCAGCAGGTTGCCGTGCACATTTGTGATATAAATTCCGACAGGATTCGGGTAAATCATTTCATAGCCTTCATTGTATTCGGGGTGATGCGTTGCATAAAATAATCGGACAAACGCTTCGTAATCGGTAACGAAACCGGTAAGCGGATCGATGATGTTGACGAAACCTCTTTGGATCCATTCCCCGTAAAATTCAGGGTTTACCCATTTATGTCCGTCTTCACCCCGAAGTACTGTCTTTTTCATCATTTCATTATAGATTTTATCGAGATGCGGCACCAGCACACTAGAAACCGGATCCAATTCATGATGGATTTCTTCCGCTACACCGCCCTCAATTGCATTCGAATGGACCGGTGTGCCTTCAAACGTCATATCAATATCATTTTCCCGGACTGCCCGAGCGATATATTCAAGCAATTGCCCAATTCCGTGCTGTGCCCATAATGAGATGGCACGGGCAGATTGGCAGGTGGGATTTAGTCCCTGTCCAATTCCAAGAGGCTGGCCAAGAACATTGATGACGCCTCCCACTAACACTCCATTTGGTGTAATTCCCGCTTTGCGGTATTCGCTCTTCATGATCATTTTCCGTACATCTTGATGAAAGTCAATTTCAAAAAGCCGTCTAAGTGCAGGTAAAACTGGATCCTGCGCCAGAACGCCTCTGTCCAGCATTCTTGTTAAACCATAGATCACTTTGGAAGTAGCCGGATGGACAGCGATTTGGATCATGTCGCGGATTAATTCGGGATTGGCGTTATAACTCGCTGTACCCATTTCAGTCAGGCCAAGCGATTCCGGAACCAGATCCGGATACCTGCGGTTTAAATGGCGGACAAGAATTGCGTGGGCAGGAGCAACAAGACCAGTGGCTTCCATTGACTCGCGGAAAATTTGCGCTTCAGCCAGCACAGCCTGTTCATCCAATTGCGTCAACTTCTTCTGGTATTCCTTCAAATTCTGAGATTCATCAGTCAAAGGAGTTGGCGAAGAAACAGCTTTTTGGAAAGACAGCAATTTGTTTTTCGTTTCTTCCTCGATGTTTTCATCAATCATTTGAACTGCAGTTTCTATCATTTTTATAATCCGTTCCACCATGATTGGACGCTGCACTGTCAGCCGCTCAATTTCCTCCACCAATTTATCTGCCACTGCTTTATAGGAAAGCTTGCTGCCAAGAAAACGGAAGAGCCGCTCGCCCCGCTCTATATGCTCTCCTCCAGCCACCCTGGCCTCTTCTGTTTCCGGCGGGAACAGGAAGTCCAAGTTCAGTGCCAGCACTTCATTCAGAAAAGCCGAAGCTTCTTCCGGGGGCACTCCTTCATGTTCGTAATTTCCTTCTATAATAGAAAGCATACGCAATTCGCTCATCAGTTCTACCACCGAATTGACGCCTTTGATCTTTAAGGATCCTCCGACAAATGGCGCTTCCAGGCTGGTGGCATCGGACCACGGGCCGCCATGGAATACGCCTGCTTTATCAAATTGCGGAGCAAATTCATAAAGCGTCTCGATGCCTTCATCAGTTGAAGCCAGTTCCTGCGCTATTTGAAATACTTCTGTCTGGTACATGCTTTTCGCAAATGGCTTTGCCTCTTCCAGTGATTTCAATGCTTTTTGAAACCTGTCTTTTACAGCTGACTCAGTTGTCATTTATATTCCCCCAGTTGATTAATTATAGAAATCATAGTTCTCGTATTGCTCCAGCAATTCTTTCATACGGTCACTGTCTTCCCCGAAGAAGAATATAGTGCCGTAATGATTGCCGAAACCAACCCGTTCAGCAACTTTTGATGTCACCGGAATGAATAAATCGTGTTTATCGAAATACGGATCATTTTTCAACTCTTCAGGAACATCCAATTTTTCGACAAGGCGGACACGTGGATAAACCATTAAGCTTCCAGCATATCCTTTGGCTGACGTGACTTCTTCCGGGAAAAATTCATCCAGTTCTTCTTCTGTCGTATCCGGATCGCTGCAAAGAATCTGGGCCTGAAATGCATTAAAGCCATATGCTTTTTCTATCAAATCAAATATATGTCCCCCTGGCACACGCGCAGCAACTTCCCCGAAATTGATCGTTCCATCATGTGAGATGAAATATTCAGGATGAATTACGCCATATTTAATTTCAAATGAATCAACCAGCTTTTGAATTTGATTTTCAATTTGTGGCCGCCATTCTTCAAGAGTAGGAGATGCAGGAACAAAATTCGAGTGGCCGAGCTTAACATACTCGGTGATATTGAGGAATTTTATCTTTCCATTATGGATAAATGCTTCACATGAAAATTCCTGGCCGTCCAAATGGCTTTCCATCAGATAAGGGAATTCCGCTTCGCCCATCTTGTCAATATCCGCAGCATCACGGATCATCATATGCCCCACTGTTCCCGCTTTGTTCAACGGTTTGATATGAATCGGGTCGTTAAGGTCCCCATCAATCTTAATGAGAGCATCGTTTACCCGTTTTAAAAATCTGTGGATGTCGTCTTTTGAATGGGCTTCCTCGAATACACCGACGCGTATACCCGCCATTTGGGCTTTCCGTTTCATTAACCCTTTATCTCTTAGCAGCAGGGAGCGGTTAAAAGCCCGCGGATCATCAAACAACCTGGCATTCAATGCTCCTGCCCATTCTACGGTTTCTTCATAGATCGGCACGGCTACTTTCGTATCCATATCTCTAAGCCGTTCGTAAAGCTCATCAGATCCTTCATTGAGCCTGTCAAAGTCCCATGGAATAAAATTAATATCATTTTCATCGGCAAAACCTTGGAAATCAGGTGGACCGACTACAACAAATGGCCTGTTCAACTTATCCACCGCTTCGATTGCAGGCAGGCTCCAGCCCAGAATAGCGGTCAATTGTCCTTCATTGGTCGAGTCTTTCATCAATAAACACTCCCTTAGCAGAATTTAGTTCCTATATAAGCATATTATTTCCTTAATCGAAATTTTCAAACATTTTAAGCGACTAAGGGTTTAGTTTTTCGAAGATTATGGTAAGTAGAAATATAGATTTCTATTATTGCAATTCAAGAAATTATCAGCTTGCCTATATCGAAAGGAGATGGAAGCAATGGGACAATGGTACTTAAAGCTTAGAGAATATTTTCCAGCCAAAGAAATGAAGTCTGAAAATCACATGAAAATTTTGCTTCGCGAAAAAAAGAACTGCTATCAAGTTGAAGAAGGTCCCCATTACACTTTGGTTTATTTTGAGAAACCCGACTACCTTTTCATTGATTATATTCTGGTCAGCGACAAGTCACGCGGCACAGGGCTCGGCAGCAAATTAATCTCAAAAGTGAAGAAGAAAAATAAACTCATCATCCTGGAAGTTGATCCTGTTTCCTCCGATGACCCCGAATCATCAAAACGAGTCAGATTTTATCAAAAACAGAACTTCAAAAAAGCACCCTCCATCCATTACGAGCGCATCCATCCAATTACCGGTGAAAAGAATGTCATGGATATTTTCTATTGGTCAGAAAAACAACATTCCGATCAATGGCTGATGGAAAAGATGAAAGATGTTTATGAAGAAGTACATGCATTTAAAAACCATGAACTCTATAATATAAATCCGCAGCCTTCAAGCAAAGTCCTGCAGCTGAAGCAATACAACACCAGTAAAGCGGAATGAAAAAAACCTGAGCGAATAATCTTTTCGCTCAGGTTTTTTTCAATTTTTGCTGGAAGTTCCTGTTTTGTTCAATTCATTGCCTAAGAATTGCAGTTGTGTACCGATGGTGCAATTGCTGATGCAAAAGCGGTGGGCAGCGGTTTTGCCCTCGTCTTTACGGATTTGCGTCCTGACGAAACAACCTTCGCAGTACGTATTTAACATTTCATCTATTTCGTTGATTATCGTTAGTTTATTCACGCAGTCACCTCTTATATAATTGCCGTTTCATCATTTTACTACTTGTTTGTTTTTTATTCCAACAATAGTTATACTGTCAAAGGATATTTTTATTATCCAAGCGGTTCGTGAACTCCCGCTTTACCAAAACTAAGGAGGAAAAAGATTTGTTCAATGAATTACTGGGCCTTGGTTTTGTCGTGGCCAATTTTGCTATGCTTTTAATTATGTATAAATTTTTTGGTAAAACCGGGTTGTTTGCCTGGGTTGCCATATCGACAATTTTAGCAAATATTCAGGTGACCAAAACGATTGAAATCATCGGATTGACCGCAACCCTTGGAAACAGCCTATATGCTTCCACATTTCTTGCGACCGATATCCTTAATGAGAAGTACGGCAAGAAAGAAGCAAAAAAAGCGGTGTGGCTTGGATTTTCCGCTTTACTGATCATGGTCATTGCGATGCAATTCGGTCTCCAGTTCATCCCTGGAGAAAGCGATTTCGCCCACGGCTCACTTGAAACCATTTTCGGACTGGTTCCGCAGATTGCAATTGCCAGTATGATTGCTTATTTGGCCAGCCAGCATCTCGATGTGCTGATATTTTCTGCACTTCGAAAACTGTTTCCGAAAGACAGTCAATTTTGGATACGGAATAACGGCTCCACCTTATTAAGCCAATTGCTCGATACGCTGATTTTCACCAGCATCGCCTTCTATGGCGTATTTCCATTCGATGTATGGGTTCAAATCTTCATTTCCACATACGTGTTGAAATTTATCGTTTCCCTACTTGATACCCCATTCGGCTATATTGCGAAAATAATCACACCAAATGACGAAAAGCAGGTGTAATAGATGCTTGAAGTTTTTATCGATGCAGCTACAGCAGGATCTCCCAAAGTCAGTGCCGTTGGAGTATTTATCCGCGGCGAAGGCCACTTGATCAAGCACAAAGAGTTTGTCGGTGAAATGGACAATCATGTCGCAGAATTCACGGCTCTTTTAAAAGGCCTTGAACTTGCTGCGGATTTAACTTCAGAGATGGTTTCCATAAAATCCGATTCAAAAGTGGTGGTCGATGCATTTGAAAAAGAGTTCATCAAGAACCCTCTATATAAACCGCTCCTTGAAGAGGCACTGGCCCGCTCCAAACCTTTTTCATATTGCTTCATCAAATGGATCCCTGATTCCCAGAACCGGGCTGCCCATGATTTAGCCGGAACTGCTTTGCGTGCGAACAGAAAATAAAGCATGCAATTCAATATCTTTAAGCAATCATTCCCCAAGCAATGGCTGTTTCTGATAAGATAAAGAGAGTATGAGCTATTGGAGGAATATCATGAGAACAAAATTGGGGACTGCACTTGATATATTCATATTGGTCATCGGACCATGGATTATCTACACTCGTATTATTGAAATAATGGAAACAGGACCAGCTGTTTATCCTATCATTTCGATTGTCATCGTAACGCTTGCCGTTATTTTTGCCATCTATAATTTATATCTGCTGTTCAGTGGCAAACAGCAGGACAATTCAAGAAAGTAGTCCGGAAAGGTGATTTTGTGAATTCTGTACTTTTTTATATAATTCCGCTTATCATTTATGCTATCGTCAATAATACAGTCGACAACCTTTATTGGCCGCATTTTTTACTGCTGCTGGCATCGTTCGTCGTCTTTCAGCTGGCGCGCGTAAGGTATCCAAAAGATAAAATTCCCACTACTGCCAAGGTCGCACAAGGTGCTTTTTATATCTTGACCGTGGCTTTCATCTTCCGCGATCAATTTCTGGAACCATTGCTGATCAACGTGTTCCTTGGGATTACGATTGGTCTCGTCATCATCGAAATAATGCAGGGCAAAAAACAGGTTTCCAAGTGAAGCCTGTTTTTTTTTTGAGAAATAAATGCAAGAAAATCGATATTCCGCAAAACAGCTTCGAAGACATTAGCCGACGTTTGCGAGGCTAAGTCTTTGCGACGAAGCAGCAAAGCGATGCAATGTTTTTTCATGTCCCAAAGCTAACTCAGCGATGCAGGGACAGGAGCACGGTTTATACTCCTAGCTAAATTAGTATACCGATTGAAAAAATGAAATTAAACCAGCAAAAAAGCGCGGAGGTTTTCTCCGCGCTTTTTTTGAGGCGACTTTGCCAACACTCAATTATGCTTCTTCTTCATCAGTCTTCCTGTATTGCTGGATTAGAAAAAAGATGCCAAAAGCTCCAGCCAGTACAGACGGCACGGATCCGGAGAACATATAGATCCATTGATCGGTAAACATGGAAATAATCATAAAAATCATTGGAAATCCGATTAATAAAAATAATGATACAAACAAGGTAATCTTCGACAAATTCCTCATATAGCACCTACTTTCCGGATTACAAGCAGCATTGCACTTACTTTATGAATTTCACCATTAATTCTTCATCAATGTATCTGTCCCCTGTTTTCATCGCATGAATTTCGGTTCCATATTTCTCAAAACCGTATCGCAGATAAAAATTCTTTGCCCTCAAATTATGGCTTGCCACCATCAAATCAAGCTGCTCGAGCCCTTCCCACGTTTCAGCATATTCCATCAATTTTTCCATAAGGTCATCGGCTGCTCCGGTGCCTCGGTAAGCTGGACTTACATAAACAGCAACGATGGAAGCCCTGTGATTCATCTTCGGCACAGTGTTTCGTGCCAGCGTCATGTTCCCAATCAGTTTGTCTGCATCGTACGCGCCAAAAGTTACGGAATGCTCCGAAGCCAACTGGGAACGGGTCTTTTCAATAGGTTTGTTTAAAGCATCTTCGTATAAAACTGCAAAAGCGTCCGGGGTGTCCAGCAAAGCTTCCAGCCTGAGAATATTGTATGCCTCTGCTTCATTGGGTGTGACGATTCTAATTTTCATAAACATTTACATCCTTTTTATATGAATTTCTGGTTGACTTTTCCATTGCCTTGCTGAAATTCCACTTCAGCGAATGCCCCGTTGACAAAAATGATCTGTGGGGGCATATGTCCGCAATCCACATCGTAGATGACCGGTATAGCCAGCTCATTTTCCAGATCCCTGTACATTTTCTCTGCTGTATATCCTTCGGTCGGATGGTTTGCTGCGCTTCTGCCAAAAAGAATGCCTGTACAATTTTCAAACCAGCCGGCATATTTCATTTGAGTCAATGAACGCTTTAAATCCGCTACCGACATTTCACAATTCTCGAGGTACCAGATCACCGGTTCACCAGGGATATGTTGCTGGCGGAATTCTTTAACATTGCCAAAAGGGGTTCCAGCCAGATGATGAATGACGTCGATGCAGCCTCCGAGCAGTCTGCCTTCAAACTTCACTGCATTCCCTGAAACTGTCTTCCATTCTGTTTTCTCTGTCAGATGGAAAACCATTGGAGATGGATTTACGTGATTCCAGCTCTTTTGATAAGACTCCGATGATGTCTGTTTGACTTCTTCCCCGCTTTCAGTTGAAAGGACATCAATCCATTTAGCAGTTGTTTCGTCTGTTTCCGAACCGCGCAAATCAATGATATTGGTGCCGTGGGCAGTTGCAATTCCGGTATTCAAGGTTACTGCAAGAAGCAGCAGGCTGGTGTCCGAATAGCCGAGAATCCATTTAGGATTTATCCGTTCGAAGTCCAAATGCTCAAGGATTTCGATGAGTAATTCCCCTCCCCACGGCGGGATAATGGCATCGACGCCGGAAAACATATCCATCAGTTCGCTTGCCCTTACCTCTGCAGGTGCTGATTTGGCTTCTTTCTGAGTCCACGCAGTCTTTCCAACTTTGACATTGAACCCTTTTTCCTGCTGGCGTCTGACTGTTTGTTCAAGGAGTGTATGCAGCTCTTCTTCTACTCCTGATGATGGTGCTGTCACCCCGATGTTCCTGATTTCAGCAGGTGGATATCTGATCATATCGAACACTCCTTTCTAGCAATATAAGTGGAATTAATAATTTTTAATAATCGATATTCCGCAAAACAGCTTCGCTTGCCAAGAACCGTGCTCCTGCATCGCTGCGCTAGCTTCGTCGCAAAGCGCCGGCCGAAGAACCTTCGGCCACACTTGGCTCGCGCTGAACTAACTCGGTCTCGTTGCACTTCGCCCGAGTGGATTTCAGCACTTCGTCGAAACAGAGTTGGAAAGCCAACTCCGTTTCTGTTCCCCAAGGCGTCTTCGCTGTTTTGCTCCATATCTTTAGAAAGTTCTCTCAGCAAAGGCGCGGCTCAGGAGCAGGCGAATGCCGACGGAGCAAAGACGAGTGGTCTTCTCGGCTTATTGCGGGAGCTAAGGTGCGCCATACGAAGATGGCGCCTCCTTTGCGACGAGCAGTGCGCAGGAGCATAATCTTTGCCCTGTCCATAGCGCCAAAGCGGTAAATTCTATTTCTTATGTTCAACTTACATAGCTTCATGTCATCGTCAATAATCCCAATAACATACCGCATAAAATAATCCCACCCAGCAAAAATAAAAAGGCATGCATTAAAAATTCGAGAAATTTATTGCCTTCACGGTCCAGCGGCTTGGCATCCATATTTGCTACGCCGTAAGACAAACCGGTTTCTTTATAATGCTGTTTATTTTTCCGGAATTCCTTTCTGCTTTTCCTTGGCTCCATAAAACTCCTCCTCAATCAGAATCTGTATATTCTTTAAGTGATATTAATCATTATACTAAACTTAAATTGATATGAAAGACCTACTTTCTAATAATTCGGAAAAATTGATCAGAAAAACAACATAGCTATCCATTTATTTTCATAAAACGCATTTTTTCAATAAAAAAAGAACCCCAGTAAGGGATTCTTTTTTATGCTTGAACTTGTTGTGCCGATTTATAACTTTTGATACCTAGGACAATCTGAAAAATTCCTGCGACAGTACAAATTACGATAGCGGCATATCCTAAACCAGTAATAGGCTGCAGCATTACAGTTCTGACGACAATCAGCAAAAGCATCGCTGCCAGTGCAAAATTGACGATATACGGTCTGTCATAAAATTTCTTCAATGCGTAAGCCGCAAATATCGCTACAGCTACGATTGCCAATGAAAGAACATTCCCCATTATAACCCCTCATTCGTATAAAGATTTTCTTAAATCTTACCATATTTTCGGAACATTCGATATAGTCCCGGAACAGCTTTCAAAGATAAAGAACCTTGTAAGGAAACAGAAGCTTCTGTAAATATTAATATTTAAGCATTCATTTATGCCGGAATAACTTATATAGTAGAAAGAGACAGTTAAATGGAAAAGGAGAGGAAAAGATGAATAATCACGAAATTGATTTCAAATTGTACGGTGATGATATGCAATTTGTAGAGGTGGAATTGGATCCCAGTGAAACTGTTGTTGCAGAAGCAGGCGCGCTTATGATGATGGAAGATGGAATCGTTATGGAAACAATATTCGGCGATGGTTCCAACAATGGTTCAGGCAGCGGTGTCATGGGAAAACTTCTAGGTGCAGGCAAAAGAATCATTACAGGAGAAAGCCTCTTTATGACAGCTTTCACTAACCAGGGCAGCGGAAAACGTACCGTCTCTTTTGCATCTCCTTATCCTGGTAAAATCGTGCCGCTTGATCTAAGCAGGCTCGGAGGCAAGGTAATTTGCCAGAAAGATGCTTTCCTGGCCGCGGCGAAGGGTGTCTCCATCGGCATTGAATTCCAGCGGAAACTCGGAACCGGCTTTTTTGGCGGTGAAGGTTTCATCATGCAAAAACTTGAAGGTGACGGGATGGCCTTCATTCATGCGGGCGGAACTCTATACCGGAAAAATCTTCAAAAAGGTGAAGTGCTGAAAGTCGATACCGGCTGCCTGGTCGCCATGACCTCCGATGTTGATTACAATATCGAGATGGTTCCCGGTGTGAAAACCGCTCTGTTCGGCGGTGAGGGTTTATTTTTCGCAACTCTTAGAGGACCTGGCAGCGTGTGGGTACAATCTCTTCCCTTCAGCCGTCTTGCCAGCAAAGTATTTGCTGCAGCGCCTCAAAATCCTGCTGGCCGTTCCAAAGGCGAAGGCAGTGCAGCCGGTGGTCTGTTCGATTTATTGGGCGGAAGATAAATGTATTCAAAAAGGTCACACGTGCCAAATACAACATGGCATATGTGACCATCTTTTTTAATTTTTTTGTTTTCTCATGACTTCAACGGCCTCATTGTATTTATCAAAATCAAATTCCAGGCTGTTGGGCTTGTAGAAAAACAGGATAGATTCCTTTTCTCCATGGGCCAATAAATGGGTAACTACTGCTTTTGGACTCTTCATGTTTACTCCCGCATGATCGGCATCCGCAAGCAAGGCAAGAATATTCGGAGGGATATTAGACATCAACAAGCTCCTTTCACTAAATAAACTTCAATTGGTTAATTCAATTATAATCGCGAATGTCTGCTATTGTTTCCAAATCCCAAAAATCTTCTCTCTCAAAAAGACGGATTAACTGTTCAGCAGTTTGTTCCGGCGTGCTGAGCTTACCCTGCTCCTTATACGCTATGAAATTCTCAATCATTGGAAAATCGGTTTCTGAGCTTTCCCGGATTTTTCCTTGCATATCCGTATCGATGATGCCAGGCGCTATTGACATCGTTTTGATATCTTTGTACTCCTTTTCAAGGCACAGACTGAAATGGTCGAGTCCCGCTTTTCCGGCGCAATATGCACTCCACCCTTCATAAGCATTTCTGCCGGCGCCCGAAGAGATGTTGATGACTCTTTTTTGCGATGGAAAATCGGCAGCCTGAGTTATAAAAGCACCAGTCGTTATCATAGGCGCTGTCAGGTTCAAAGCGATGCTGCCGCTTATTTCATCGGCTGGATTGTTTCCAGCAAAGCCGATTGGCGTAATCGTTCCGGCATTATTAATGAGCGTTATGATTTCGCAATCCTCTGGAATAAAACCGAAAATAATTTCAATTAACGCAGGAATTTCTGATGTTTTTAAAAGATCGAAATCGAAAGACTTTGTTCCCGGCCATTCTTTCGAAAAAGAACGGGCAATTCCATATACCTGATGCCCTTTTTCAGCTAATTGTTTACTGAGAGCAAGACCTATGCCTTTTGATGCGCCGGTTATTATATAAGCCTCCATTGTCATTCCCCTCTCTGAAACATGATTTCTCCAGCTACAACCGTCAGTTCGACTTGCGCTTCGAGAATCTGCTCTTCATTTCCTTCAAAAAGGTTCCGGTCAAAAATACTGAAATCGGCATCATAATTTTCAGCAATTCTGCCTCTTGAATTTTCTTTACAAATGGCAGCAGCACTGCCGCTCGTATAAAGCTGGATAGCTTCAAAACGGCTCAGTTTTTCTTCCGGCATATACCCTTCATGATTTTCATACGGCTTGCGTCTCGTTACAGCCGCATAAATTCCCTGCTTAGGGTCCACTTCTTCAATCGGTGCATCCGATCCTCCTGCACAGATCAACCCGCGGTCCAGCAGTTTTTTCCATGCATAGGACCATTCCAGACGCTCTTCTCCAAGCCGTTCAACGACCCAAGGAAAATCCGATGTCACGAAACTTGGCTGAAGATCGAGGATCGCATCGATTTTTTCCATGCGCTCGACTAAATCTTCCCTTAGGACCATGCTGTGGATCAAACGGTCCCGCTTCCCTTTCGGCACTGGATGAGCTTCAATTGCGTCAAGTGCTTTCTCCATACCCAAATCACCAATAACATGGATGGCCACCGCTTCATCATGTTTTCGGGCAACTGATACCAGACGTTTCAGTTCTTCATCGGAATGGATGGCAACTCCGCTGGTAGAAGGATCGTCATTATAGGGTTTGCTTAAAAGTGCTGTACGGCCGCCGATGGATCCGTCAGCAAAAATCTTCATCGGACCTGGATCTACAAAAGGCTCTACATATGTAGCGTTTTCCATCATTTCTTCAAATGCGCTGTGAGCACGCAGCAGATGGGCGCGGAATTTCGTTTCGCCTCCCAATACATTTTTGAATGCCTGCAACGGTTTCGAATAATGGCCATAATAGCCCATGTCTTCCGTGTGTGCGCCGGTCAGTCCTAAAGCCAGTAAATCATCGACAGACGTTTGCAAAGCCCTTGTCAAATACTCCACACTAACTTCTGGCACTACATTCGCTACAAGATCTTGAGCTGCATCCAGTAGATAGCCTGTCGGCTCGCCGTCAGCGTCGCGAACAATCAATCCGCCCTCAGGATCCGGTGAATCTTTCGTTATGCCTGCAAGCGCGAGCGCGCTGGAGTTTGCAAGGATGGCATGTCTGCAGACACGCTTCAGCATCATCGGGGAAGATGAAATCTCATCAAGTTCGACCCGATGAAAGATTTTGCGGTCAGGAAAATTGTTCTCATTCCACCCTTCTCCGATAAACCAGTCATCTGCCGCCAGATCATCTGTGGATTCAATCAACTGCTGTTTCATATCTTCCGATGAATCGATTTTCGAAAGATCTACACGGAGCAGTTTCTCTCCGTGCCCAATCATGTGCATATGACTGTCAACAAAACCGGGATAAAGTACTTTTCCTTTAAGGTCGATTTCCTGGTCAGCCCTGTCTTTCAATTCCTGATAGGAACCCATTGCTTCTATTTTACTGTCAGAAACTAAAACAGCTTCCACTGTCTTACCTTCTGCCGCCATTGTATAAATAATTCCGCCATGCCATAACGTCTTCATGAACTCACTCCTTTTCTCTAATTCATCATAAGTTGAATTCACAGGATATTCAATAAATCCCCCATCATTTTTTTGAAATTCCCATCCCAATCCGCCAAATACTTAAGAAGTTCCTGAATATGTTATAATGGTTCCATATTTGGAAAGCAGAGGTGAACCTCCTATCAAGGGAGGATTAATTGGACAGTTTACTTATCTTGAATTTATCTATCATGGCGCTTCTTATAGCGCTGACAGCAATGTTTGTGGCAGCAGAATTCTCCATCATCAAGGTACGCGTTTCCCGTATTGACCAATTGATATCCGAAGGCAATAAAAGCGCGGTTATTTCAAAGCGGATCATTGATAATCTGGATTATTACCTTTCAGCCTGCCAGCTCGGCATTACGGTTTCCGCCCTTGGACTCGGCTGGCTGGGTGAGCCTGTCATCGAACAGTTGCTGCGGCCGCTCTTTGAAGCCTTGAGCCTCAATGAGCCTATCACCACAATTTTTTCATTCGGTGTGGCATTTGCGATCATTACTTTTTTCCATGTCGTGATCGGGGAAATGGCTCCCAAAACGATGGCTATTCAAAATGCAGAAAATATCGCATTGAAAGTGGCGTGGCCCCTTTATTTATTCGGCCGATTCATGGAACCCGCCATTCGCCTGATGAACGGCACTTCAAAAGGGCTGCTTAGCCTGGCCGGCATTAAAACCGTGGGCTATGAACAAGCGCATTCGGAAGAAGACCTGAAAATCATCATGACCCAGAGCTATAACAGCGGGGAAATCAATCAAACCGAACTTTCGTATATGCAGAATATTTTTTCCTTCGACGAAAGAATGGCGAAAGATATCATGATTCCCCGTACGCAAATGGAAACCATTTCTATGGAAATGGATCATGGCGACTTGATGGAAATTGTCCGAGAGCATCAATACACACGCTACCCAGTTACGGAACAAGGCGATAAAGATGATATTATCGGTTTTATCAATGTTAAGGAAATGCTGACAAATTATACGCAGGAAATGGACCTGAAAAAGAGTATTTCGATGCACGACATCCCGTTTGTCCATGACATGGCCCCGATTCAGGATGTACTGGTCAAAATGCAGAAAGAGCATGTCCATATGGCGATTGTCGTCGATGAATACGGCGGAACTGCCGGCGTCATCACGATGGAAGACATTCTCGAAGAAATTGTCGGGGAAATCCGTGATGAGTTTGATGAAGATGAACGGGACGAGATCAAAACTCTCGATGCTAACCGCTATCTTTTGAACGGCCGTGTGTTGTTATCGGATCTCGAAGACCGCTTCGCGTTGAATTTTTATGACAGTGAAGATGTGGATACTATCGGAGGATGGGTCCAGATGATGAATACAGAAATCACTGAAGGCGGCAAGGTTGAACTTCCCGGCCATACCATAACGGTACGGGAAATGGAAAATCATCAGATTATCCGATTGTTGCTGGTAAAGCATGAATAAATTGTTCATTTGAATATCTTCAATTATAAAAAGGGGTACCGGATTTTTTTCCGGTACCCCTTTTTTCGAAATTCCTGCTTGCTTTACTTGTTGTCCTGCAGCAGGGATTTTTCGTATTCGAATTTCTTCATCAGCATTTCGCCGCTGTATCCTTCTTCAATCAGTTTGGCGAGAATGACACGCGTATCTTCATCCGACGCTTCCGGATGTTTTTCCCGGTCAATCTCCACCTCATTTTCAGGATCAGCAATCCAATCTGAATAGCTTCCTGTATAAAGCCGCAGTGAATCATAACCTTTTTCTGCGAGCATTGCATATAGTGGAGCTGCTGTCACTCCACTGCCACAATAGACCACCACTGGTTCATGCTGTTGAATCACAGTAGAAAAATCCACATCGGTATCCAGTTTTCCATGGTTAACCAGCTGACTCCAGTCAAAATTATGGGCCCCAGGGATTCTTCCGGCTATCCGGTCAAGCGGCTCTTCGATTCCTGAGTATCGCTCAGGAGATCTTGCATCAAGCAGTATGCCCAGCTCTTCGCCTTTAATCACATTCTTCACGTATTGGCGGTCAGCATATATATCATTATTGAAGACCGGTGAATAATCCGATGGAGCGATTTGTGGCAACTCTTCAGATACTGCCGCCCCTTTTTCTTTCAACTCTGTATAACCCATTTGGCTGATGTAGACATTTTCAAATCCGCAATACTTCAACAGCCACCATGCTCTGGCAGCAAACGGGGAACCTCCTTGATCGTAGACGACGATATCGTCCTTTGGTGATATCCCGCTGTTTTGGACCAGGTTTTCCAATTGCTGATGTGATGGCATAGGATGGCGACCGCCTTCGGATGACATATCACTCATATCTTTTTCAAGATCCCAATAGATTGCACCTTTAATATGTTCTTGCTCATATAGATTTTTTCCCGCATCCGGGTTGCCAAGCTCATAACGTGTATCAATCCAGCGATATTGGTCCGTATCCAGCGTTTCGATAAATACTTTCATAATCCTACACCCTTTCACTTATCAAATTTGCATATATCTCTTTCCACTGAGCCAGTTTTTCCTCTTGCTGCAATAGAGTTCGTTCAGAATCGATCTGGTCAGTGCCTTGGCGGATGATGTGCTGTCTCAATCCCTCAGCTTCCTGTTCAATCCAGAACTCTGCCCATTCAGCCAGTTTCCGCTTTTCTTTTTCCAGATAAATGTTTGCATCCGGTTCCATTAATGCTTGAAGAGCGTCACGAAGTTTTTCTTTTTCGTTTTTCTCAAAAAAGCTTTTATTGTTTCTATAATAGGACTTTACAGAAGAATAATCTGTA
Source organism: Planococcus halotolerans (assembly GCF_003289955.1). Classification (GTDB taxonomy): domain Bacteria; phylum Bacillota; class Bacilli; order Bacillales_A; family Planococcaceae; genus Planococcus; species Planococcus halotolerans. Next base: position 155,261 of record NZ_QLZR01000002.1, read on the forward strand.
CCTGTGAAGGCTTTATCCGGTTCCAGCATGTCAGCTTCCGTCACTTCATACGGTGTAAATGAAAAATCAGGATTTTTTGCCCGCAGCTTTTCGGTTTCGTCCCGGAAACGGCTTTCAACAGATTTTTGAATCCGCTGAGACAACCTGAAATTCGTCACCCGGATTTCCTGCTCAAAGTCAAAAGCGGTCATTTCAACAATATCATGTAATGCTGTATCCAAAGCTTGCTGCGACGATTTTCCTGCAAACAAGGACGGGTTGAACGATTCCTTGAAAAAGTCATTGAAACGGTAGAATACACGTTGATTAACATAATATAAAAGTTCACTAAGTTCCTGCAAGGCATCTTTGACCATAACCGGTGCAGGAGAATCCGCAAGTTGCTTGCGGAGCTGCTGTTCAAGGATTTTCAATTCCGACAGTCGCTCGTCTTTGCGGGACATATTAGCATCAGTGTGGTCAATCAAAGACCAGAAACGCGCAACTGCTTTCTGTTCTTCTTCCGCCAGCGACTGGACAGCCATTCCTTTCAATTCTTCTTTCAGGAAATGCTGGAAGGACTCCTCAAATTCCGCCATTCCAGATTGCTCTCGATTTTTCAGCGCCTGAAGGCTCGAGACACCGAATAGCCGAGGAAATCTGATGCCGAAGCGCTGCAATTCCTCTTTGACATAATTCTCAACCGATTCCTGTTCTGCCTTGTTTTGCGCTAAATCAATTGCATTTACTACAAAGAACATTTTATCCATTTCAAAAGCATCTTTGACACGTCCCAGTTGTATCAGGAATTCACGGTCCGCACGTGCAAAAGCGTGATTGTAATAAGTGATGAATAGAACAGCATCCGCATTCCGGATATATTCAAATGCCACATTCGTATGGCGGGCATTGATCGAATCTGCACCAGGTGTATCAACAAGCGTAACACCGCTGCGAGTCAGTTCGCAATCATAATAAAAATCAATTTCATCGACAAAGCAGCTGCGCTCTTCTTTTGCCACATAGAGACCGAATTCTTCCCGGTTCGTCCGGATAGTTTCTCCAAGCTGGTCCTTAAAGTCACGATAGCCTGACTTGAACGCATCGATGAACGACTTATGCACCTGCTGCTCGGTCCCGCCTGCTTCCGGCAATTGTTCAGCTTTTCGATAGGCATCATCCAGAGACTGTATTTTGACATCGAAGATGCCAAATGAGTTGCGTACATCTTCCGTCATCTGCTGGACTGTTTTCAAACGCACATCAGCCGTTTCGTGAGGATGATTTTCACTGACTGGGCGTATCCGGTTTATCGTCGCCGTCGTTGGATTCGGTGAAACCGGCAAAACTGTTTCTCCCATCAATGCATTGGAGAAAGATGACTTTCCAGCACTGAAGGCGCCGAATAGAGCGATCGTAAATTCCTGGCCCTCAAGTCTTGAAACTTTCCTTTTCAGATAGTCGGCTGTTTCTTCGAAGCCTCTGATCGGCCCAAGTGCAGCAGCTGTCTTTAAAGCACGACCAAGAACAATTTCTTCATCCTGCTGGGCCGTTTCAGCAGTTTGTGCTGACTGCTGTTCTTCTTCTTCTCTTTGGACAACTTCCTTGTCAGCAAGCATCGATGGTTCGAACTCGATCATCTCATCAGTCGAAGCCTGGAACTCACTGCGCCAATCCTCCAAAATCGCTTCCGCAGAAATCTTTTGATTTGGCAGCATTGCGGAAAATGCACGCTCGGTTTTCTCTATTTTTTCGTCCATTTCTTCCAGTGTACTGATGGCAAGCAATTTCTGATTCAACGTTTCAGCTTTCATGCCTATTTCTGTGCCGGCATCTTCCGGCAGTGATTCGAATTTCTCTTTTTGTGCATTTTTCCAGCTTTCAGTTTCTTTTATAAACCACCGTTGAATGGCGACACTCAAACTATTGGCGAAATTGAGCACTGTATCTCCGGTAATCAAAACACCTTTTGGCATTTGTTCCTCAACCACTGAAAATGGCACTTCAAGTTCCATATCATCGATTGCCAATGAATCCTGGTCAGTCAACAGGGCCGCGTCTTTCAAAGCTGATTTCATCAATCTTTTCAGATGCACTGTTATTTGAGAAGGAATTACTGTTGCCATCTTTTCTTTGACATCATCTCGTCGGGCATCACGTTCCGCTTCCGTCTTTTTGCCGCTGAATAGCATTCCCACTTTGAAGTCAGGTTGCATTGCTTCAAGATAAAGAGTCAGTGAGTTGCGCAATTCGTATGGCATGATATTGGCATTTTCGAGCAATTCTTTTCGATTTTTTTCAAAGTCACTTTTCCAGCTGTCAAAATCCTGTACAGACATACGCCGTTCCACTTTATTTGTTTCAGTTTTAACATCTTCACGCATTTCCCATTCTTCCGGACTCAGAACATTTGAAAATGTCTCCAGCCTTTCCATCTTTTCATCTTCCAAAAAGTTCAGATGTTCATCTTTTAATTGGGAAAGTGCGGATTCTGCAGCTTTACCGACGTTTCCTTCCCAGCCTTCCATTGAAGATGAAACAAGGCTTTTCACAGCTTCAAAATCATTGCCCTCCATTTCAAAATCACGTAATGAAGTAAAGAAAATGCCTTTTGGCTGAACCCCCCATGCAGAAAAAGAATCTGCCACTGATTTTTTGAAAGCTGGAAAATCCAGCTCACTGTCCTGATGCTTGTCAATTTGATTGACGATCAGATAAAGGTCTGTGTATTTTTGCAATTCTTTTGTGAAGTTAAAATTCAGCTCCGACTGAACATGATTATAGTCCATCACATAAAAAACCATATCTGCAATATGAAGTGCAGATTCAGTGGAAATCCTGTGGGCGTCATCTGTGGAATCCACTCCAGGAGTATCCATGACGCTTACACCATCCGGCAAAACGGAATCTTTATGGCCAATATCAATCTGTGTCACATCGCCGCTTTTGCAATACTGCTTAACGGCTTCAAAGTCGTAGTTCTCGGGAAAATAAACCGGCTTCCCTTCCGTTTTGTTGACAATTGCAAAATCCGAATCCGCTTTATGTACATTCACGATATTGGCACTGGTCGGTATCGGACTTGACGGCAATAAGGTTTCGCCAGTCAAAGCATTAATCATTGATGATTTTCCCGATGAAAAATGCCCTGCAAAGCCTATGATAAATTGATTTTTTAGTATTTTCCTCCCAAATAATTTCGCTTTCGCGGCACGGTCTGTGTCGTCATTTTCTTCAAAGATGCGGTGCAGGCGCGCTGTTTCTATTAATTCATTATGATGATCCAAAGCTGTCATATTCCGGTATCCCCTTCATTTTATACTCCTTTTATCATACCATTTATCGCGTTAAACGAAAAACATCCCCTCCAATTTAGGAGAGGATGCTGTTGAATTTTCTTTTACTGAAAGTCATTTTACTCTAAGCGGGAGCCTCCGCTTTTCTTAAGAAAACCCATGAATGGACATTCCGCCGTCGACGAATAAAGTCTGGCCGGTGATATAGCTCGATGCTTCAGATGCAAGGAATACGACCGGTGTCGCAACCTCGGGAAGTTCACCGACGCGCTTCATCGGGGTCACTGCCAAAATTGAATCAAGATATTCTTTGTCATTCAATAATTTTTCCGTTAAAGGTGTACGGAAATACCAGGGACCGATGGCATTGACGCGAATATTTTTTTCGCCCCATTCCATTGCCATTACCCGGGTCATCTGGATGATTGCAGCTTTGGAAGCAGCATAGACGACACCTGTCTTCAGTGCACGTTCGCCGCCGACTGAACTGATATTGATGATGGATCCGCCGCTTTGCATTTTTTTCGCTGCTTCCTGTGAAAACATGAAGACGCTTTGGGCATTCGTGTCCATAATTCTATGCCATTCCTCATCCGTTGCATCCAACAGTTTTGAACGGATGTTCATGCCAGCATTATTTACCAGAACATCTATAGCACCGAACCGCTCTATCGTTTCTTCAACAACACGCTGAATTTGGCTGCGGTCGGTTATATCCGCAATTGCATATTCTGTCCGGTCATTGCCGATTAATTCCTTTACGTTCTGCAAATCTGATTCTGTCCGCGCAACAAGCATGACATTTGCGCCTGCTTCCGCGACGGCCATAGCAATCGCCTGCCCGATGCCTTTACCCGCTCCGGTCACAATTGCTGTTTTTCCTTCTAAACTGAATGACTTCAACATTTTATCCCCTCCGGCTCCTATTATAAGCGAAAATTCAGGGAATTGTCCCGTCATTATTCAATCAAGACTGGATTTGAAAAGTTTATTAAAGTAGCAGAAGATAAATCGCTGAGAATTTACTCTTCTATTTTTACCAGCTGTTCTCTTTCCACGTCAAAGCCGCCGATGCCATCCGGGTCTTTATTGTATTGAATAATTCCCATGGTTTTCGCTTCAGCTTCAAAAGCGGTAAAATCCTCGTCAGCGACAACCAAAAACATGTCTGCATATGCGCGGCCATCACCGATAATGACGTTGCCTTCATAGTTCACCTGATCTGGCAAGCTATCAAAACCGATGTCACTGTCTTCTTTCTTGGCAAAAAGAAACGCTTCACCTTCTGCCAATTTCGGTATAGAGGAAAGAGCTTCAGTATCTCTGCCATCTTTCACTTCTTGCAGCAATTCCTTTTCCAGCAGATATTGTGCAGAGGTTTCGTCCATAATCATCAATCGTTTTCCATCAGTATCCATCAGTTTCACAGAAAGAGAATCTTTTTCAACTTGCCCTTTATGCTCTTCTTTCAGTGAAGACAAAACTTTTTCTTCGTCCCCGTAAAGAATGATGCCATTCGCTTTATCTAACATATTGCAGCCCGATAACATTATTGCTCCTCCGCATAAAGCTGCTAACCATAAAGTAATTTTTTTCATAATATCCTCTCCTCACATTTTGATTTTGGGATTCATCCAAAGTTATTAAAGCCATCTCTAAGCTGTCATTCCTCTTCTTAGTTACTACCTTATTAATTGGGATAATTTAAGTATAGGGTGGATGCCTAAAGGCAGCATTTACTTAAGATGACGTTAATCTTACAGTTTCGTCATAAACGAAAAAAAAGCCGCCCCGATTGTAGCCAGGGCGGCCTGTGAAACTCTATTAAGCTAATTGATAAACTTTCGAATATTTCTCTTCCAGGTATTTCGCCAGATGCTCCGCATTCAGCCCTTCACCCGTCGCTTCTTCCAAAATTTCAAGAGGTTTTTTCATCGATCCGTGCTTATGGACATTTTCAGTAAGCCAGTTCCGAATCGGTGCAATATCTCCCGCTGCCAGAAGTTCATCGTAATTCGGCAAATCCTTCAGCATGGCATTCTTGAACTGCGCCGCGTACATATACCCGAGCGCATAAGATGGAAAGTAACCGAAGCTCGCGCCAGCCCAGTGGACATCCTGCAAAACACCTTCTGCATCGTTTGAAGGACGTATACCGAGGTATTCCTCATATTTATCATTCCAGAGCTGCGGCAGATCCTTCACTTCCAAATCGCCATTGAACAGACCCTTCTCCAATTCATAACGAATCATGATATGAAGTGCATAAGTCAGTTCATCCGCTTCAATTCGGATGAGCGAAGGCTTGGATTCATTGATTGCGCGGATAAACTCTTCCTGCGGCACCTGCCCAAACTGCTCAGGTGAAAATACTTTCAGAAGTTCATAATTCTTTTCCCAGAATTTCTCACTGCGTCCAACAAAATTCTCGAAAAACAATGATTGAGATTCGTGGATGCCCATAGATGCACCTGTCTCCACTAATGTTCCACTCAATTCTTCTCCGATATTCTGTTCATACAGCGCATGGCCACATTCATGGATGGTGCCGAAAACAGCTGTCCGGAAATCTTTTTCATCATACTTTGTGGTAATCCGCACATCCTGACGGTTGATGCCGATCATGAATGGATGCACCGTTTCGTCCAGCCTGCCAGCTTCAAAGTCATAGCCCAGCTGTTCAAGGATTTTATCACTGAAACTTTCCTGTGCCTCTTTCGGAAATTGGCGATACAGGAAATCTGTCTTTGGTTTATTGGTTGATTCAGCAATCTTCTGCACCAGTGGGATGATGCGATTGCGCAATTCGCCAAACACTTCATCCAGAATTTCAGTTGTCATGCCCGGTTCGTATTGGTCCAGCAATGTGTTGTAGGCACTGCCATTCTTTTCTCCCCAATAGCCGATCATTTTTTTCGTCGTAGCCACCATTTTTTCAAGATAAGGCTGGAATAAAGAAAAATCGTCTGTATCTTTGGCTGTTTCCCAGACTGACTCAGCTTTGGATTGCAGAATCACAAATTCCTTGTATTCATCAGCTGGAATCTTTTTGCTTAGATCGTACTGTTTCCGTGCTTCTTCCACAGACCGCAGCATGACCGGTTCCAGCTCACCTTTTTTTGCTTCCAATGCTGTAATTAAATCTCCGAATTTTTCTGAAGTTGACATAATAAAAATATCAGAAGAAATCACGCCGATTGTTTCCGAACGCAAATCCACCCCTTTTTTGGGTGCGCCTGTACGCAGATCCCAATAAAGCAATGAAACTGCTTCATTATAAGCGATCAGTTTTTTCATGTGTTCCGTAAATTGCATTTCCAATGACATATATATCCCCCTTTGTCGAATGGGTCTATTATATCATGAATGGCTTACAGTTTTAGAAAATTTTCGGCAGAAACCGGCAGTACTTCCTGCCATAAGTGTTCGAGTGCCAGTTCATCTTCATTCAGCAGCAAGTGGATCTCGCCGTGGTCTTCCGATGTACGGATCAGCCGTCCGATTCCTTGCTGGATTCTGAGCTGCATAAACGGAAGATCGATTTCTTCAAGCGGATTGGAGCTGAATTTGCGTTTTGCTTCGAAAACCGGATCCTGTGGCGGGAATGGCAAGTCGACAATAACAACTTGTGTTAAAGCTTCTTTCGGCAAGTCCAGACCTTCCCACAGATGATAAGAACAGAGAACCTGGAATTTCGCTTCCTGGAAGTCTTTCACGACAGTAGACAGTTCGCGGTCTCCTTCAAATTCGATTTTATAGGCGTGGTCAAGCGGCAGTGATTGCTTGAAATTGTCCATATCCATTTTGGATTTGAATAAAATCAGCGTCTGCTCTCCGCTTGACAGTAAATCGTATGCACGCTGGAATTTATGCTGCTGTTCCAGTGGATGTTTCAGCACTTTCATGACGTCTTCATAGTCAAATGGCGATGGCACCGAGAATGACTGGTATTTATCGATTCCCAGGCTGTCGGATAGATAACTGAAGTCTTTTTTAATTGACAATGTAGCGGATGAGAAAATGATCGGCACTTTGCCGTCGAATAATTTCTCATCAAGAATATCTGTCACGAGACGAGGCATGATGACAAGTGTTTCAATGTCATCTTTAATTTCCAGCCAGTGCACTGCGTCGCCTTCCTCAGTGAATAAGCCCATAGAAAAGATATATTTCTCAAAAAACTCTTCCGCCAAACGCAATTCATATTCGGGAATCGTGAATAATTCACCTTCGAATACAAATTCCTCTAACAACAGATTGATATGATTGATCAACCCTTTGCCTAAACTGATCAACGCAGGGTCTCTTTTTATCGCTTTACGGTCTTCGTCGCTTGCCACTATATTTTTCCGCAACAGGCGGAAGAAATCGTTATGCAGATCAATGGTCTCTTCAATCATATTCAACGTTTTTTCGCGGACATTATCCGCCAGGATACTTTCGGTTACAGCGAGCAGTGTGCTCTCCTGCACTTCATATGTCAAAGCGCGCTGCGCCGCAAATTCCAGCAGATGCCCTTCGTCAAGCACGATTTGCGAGAATTCCGGCAACAATGGCGTTTGCCCTTCACGGATGCGGGTTTCTTTTGTCCATAGATGCTCCATCAGGAAATCATGGGAACAGATGACGAGATCCGTCGCTTCCCGGTAATGGTTGCGGTGGATGGTCTGACCGCATTTATTGCGCAGTTCGCACGCGGCACAGTTCTGGATCGGGTGGTAATTGACCTGCTGCCACTGTTCGTCATTGATCTCCGGAAAACTTGAGCGTTCCCCGTATGGGTAAGTGTTTTGCATTGAAAACGTTTTGTTTACAAATTCAGGGAGCCTTGATTCTATATCATCCAGAAAGTCCGCTCCGCTTCTTTTCTTTGCCCCTTCCAGCCGCTGCAGGCACAGGTACTGATCACGGGATTTTGCAAGGCGGACATCCAGGTTCAAATCAAAAAGCTCATCCAACCGGTCGATATCGCCGCCTTTTTTAACTAATTGCTCGATCAAAGTTTCATCTGCGCAGGAAATTAATGCCGGTTTTCCTGTATAGCGTGCATATGCAATCGCCGGCAATAGATAGGCAAGCGTTTTACCCGTTCCGACTCCCGCTTCGGCAAACATCACAGATTTTTCTTTCAGCGCTTTTTCAATTTGAAAAGCCATAAAGATCTGTTCATCCCGAAGGTCATAGCCTTTTTCAGGCAATTCGTCGTAGAAAACATCTCCGATCCAGTCATTTAAGGATTCGAAGAACGTTTTGTCTTTGGATAAAGGAAATGGTATTGGTTGTCTCATAAACGCTCCTCACAGAGAAACGGAAGAGCCGATGCCCTTCCGTTCCATCAATTTTATTTTTTCGGACGTTCTCCCCAGAATTGGAAAAGATCTGTTCGTATAAAGCCGTTGAATAATTTTCTTTTTTTCGTCGCTGGCTGGCCATAAAGTGTTTCGAATCTTGCCATTGAAGACAGGATGTAAACAGACCAAGTAGGATGTTTTGAAAATACTCTTCCCATATCCTGTATCATCTCTTCAATAATTTCAATTTCACCGATTCGTTCACCGTAAGGAGGGTTGCCGACTACAACACCATTTTCTTCTGTCGTTTTAAAATCTTTGACCTGGCGTTGTTCAAATTGGATAATATCAGCAAATCCTGCTTCAAGCGCATTCTGCTCAGCAATTTTTACCATCCGGTGATCAATGTCGGTTCCCAGAATATTTAACGGCTGATCATAATTCGCCATCTCTTCTGCCTGTTCCCGAACTTCATTCCAGATATCTTCACCGATCCATGGCCATTTTTCGCTGTCAAATTCCCGGTTATAGCCCGGTGCAATGTTTTGGCCGATCATTGCGGCTTCGATGACAATTGTTCCTGAACCACAGAATGGATCGACAAAAGGGCGATCCGGCGTCCAGCGTGATAACTTCACCAAAGCTGCTGCAAGTGTTTCCTTGAGTGGCGCTTCCCCCTGGTCGACACGGTAGCCGCGTTTATGCAAGCCGGCGCCGCTCGTATCGATGGACAATTGCACTTTATCTTTTAAGATGGATACTTCGATTTTAAAGCGTGGACCCGATTCATCCAGGAAGGAGTTGCGGTGGTAAGCTTTTTTCAAACGTTCGACAATCGCTTTTTTGACGATGGACTGGCAATTCGGCACTGAGTGCAGGGTCGATTTCACTGATTTTCCCTGTACCGGAAATTCTGCATCCACTGGAAGGAATTTTTCCCACTCAATTTCCTTGGTCTTTTCGAATAACTCATCGAACGTAAAGGCATTGAATTCGCCTGCGATAATTTTCACACGATCTGCAGTGCGCAGCCAAAGATTCGTTTTGGCAATATCCCGCTCGTCTCCTTCGAAGAAAACTTTGCCGTTTTCAGTTTGGGTTTCGTAACCCATGTCTTTCACTTCACTGGCGACAATGGACTCAAGGCCCATTGCAGCAGTCGCTAACAATTTATATGTAGCCATACTTACACCCTTTCCTGTTGACTGTAGTTCCTGTTCTTTAATGAAAAAACTATTTATGCGATTCTTATATTAGAGCAACTGACTATTCAATGCCAGCGCTTCTTTCACTATCTATAATCATGAAGAAAAGCTCTCCCTGGGGAGAGCTTTTTTAAATTGCAATTTAAGACCATCAGAAATTCTATAAGCCATGTTTTGTTTTCCACGTACTCAAACGGCTCTCGCCTTGTACACTTGGAAGGCAACCATCTATCTGCAGGACTGCTCCTGCCTTTTCCTCAGTTCAATTCCTTTGGAAAAGTGCCCCTACCATAGTTTGGGTTTCTCACTCGCGGGGTTTACCTCGTTCCACCTGCATAATTTCTTATGCAGCTCCGTCACTGTGGCACTTTCAGGGTATTTCGACCATATCCGAAGACTTAGGTGTTCTACCCGCCGTCAACTGCAAAAGCAGCTGCCTTAGCTTATTGTTTCGCTAAGCGCGATCACTACGGCCATCTCAGGTCCGTGCGAGCATGGACTTTCCTCTCCGGCCGGTAGCCGGAGCGATTGCCAGAATTCTAATGGCTACATAAGTATACTGCATTTGCTCCAATAAAACAAAGAGTATTACTCGTTGTTCAATTTATTGCCGAAAACATGGTTTTCCAGATGGGAAAGCCTGCGCAATATATCAAAATTCGTCGTTCCCGGTGCAGGAGTGGCCTGCTTGCGGGGAGCGTCTTCCAATTCAGCGCGCAAACGCTTGTTTTCATTCATCAATTGATCGATTTTCTTGTTGAATGCTTCATAATCCTGAATGATATCATCCAGGAAGTGATCAACCTCATCCTGGTTATAACCACGCATACCTGTTTTAAAATCTTTTTCTAAAATATCTTTAGCTGTGAATTTATTGTCCATTTTAATCGTCCTTCCATAAAAGACTGCTTATGTTCAGTATATCATAAGCATTATTTTTGTGTTTTAAAACTTCTTATTTGAAGGACGGTTTTTTTGTTTCTTCAATTCAAGCCTAATGAGCCTTTTATCGAGATCACGGACAAGCGATTTTCTGATTTCCAGTTGTCCACTGGCTTCTTTTGCAAAACCTGCCATAATCAAAGCCTTTTCATAATCTTTGATTTGATGTTCATATAATTTAGCTGCATGTATCCAGGCTTCCACTTCTACAGGCCCTCTCAGATTCGGGGCAGCTTCTGTAAACAGCTTTACAGCTTCTTCGTATTGGCCGCTGCGTTTTCGCTGTATCGCCAGGAAATAACGGGCAAGTGCCGAAGAAGCACCCCGTTCAGCTGTAACATGTTCAAGATAGGCAGCGCTTTGGTCAAATTGTTTCAGATCAGCATACCATTTTCCGATATTCGTGTAGGCGCCGAATGTTTCAGATTCAAGATCTTCCATCAAAAGGTCTGATGAAAGAACATAAAGGGATACGAGTGAAAGAATATCCAGCTCATTATGATACAGTACTTTATCGAGAGCTTCCGGGTAGCCGCTTTTCACCGCATCGAGATAGATGGCCGGTATCAGAAATCCAGGCACGTCGCCTTCCCTCCTGAAACCAAGCTTTTCTTCTTCGATGGTGCTCAGCTTCATTCGTGACAATTCGTTTTTCCATATCCTTTTTGTCCCGTGGAAGAGGTCAATCTGCCGGAGCGGCTTCAGTTTCGGCAAAATATTCCGATGCATCGTCCATCTAGAGGTCAGCTGAGGCCAATCAAAACTTTTTCCATTATAAGAAAAGATGATTGGGTCTTCCGACCGCCACAGATCCGTTTCGTACAGAAAAGCGGCTTCATTGGAAGGGTCCGGCATAATATACTGGACCATTTCAAATCCTTCGTCCGTACGCTCCAATAATCCCACAAGAAATATATAAGCTCCTGTGCCGCTGAGGCCAGTCGTTTCTGTATCAAAAAACAAGATGCGTTCTTCTTTCTTCAACTTGAAAGGATGATCGAATTCTGCTTCTTCCCATGCAGACAACACCCGGTCGAGTTCATTCAACATAATATTTCCATGACGCGTCTCAAACGGATAGCGGATTATTTTTTTAAAAATGAAACCAAATTCGTTTTCCACCAGTTCAAGGCCGATCTCCTGCCATCTGCCTTCGTGCAACGGCCGTTGCTTCCCCTGTTTCTGCGCTTTTGGTTTCGACTTGGCACCTGCGTCTTTTTTCAGCATGCCTTTCATTTGCAGCAGTTTATTTTCAAACGACATCGGCTATCACCTCTCTTCGCGAAGCTCGTCGAGTAATCTGATGACATTTTCTTTCATATTGACCATGGCGTCCTGCGCACCAATGCACGATGGGCAGCCATCCAGACACGGGCACTCAGCTACATGGCTTCTTGCCTTATCAAGCAGCGGCAGCCACATATCATAAATCCGTTCACTGATGCCGATGCCTCCCGGATATGAATCATGGATAAAGAACGATGGCAGATCGTTATGCGGCGATTTCACCTGTGGCACCACATGAACGTCGCGGCGATCACAGGATACGAATATCGGGATAAATGATTCGATGGCGTATGCCGCACCGGTCATCATATCCGATAACTCCGAATCCGAAAATCCGTCCGGCTTGCTGAAACTCAGCCACGTGGAAGAAGTATGAAGCTCCTCGGCCGGCAATGAAATAGGACCGGACCCGATATTGTCATGCGAATCAAATCTGATTTTCTTGAAAATGGTCGGCATCGCCAATACCGCAATATCGCCGTAAAAAACTTCTGACCTTTGCATATCTTTTGTTTTGTCTTCACTCATCACTTTTAACTCGACTGCCAGATTGGCATCTGTGAAATAATCCACATCAACTTCCCTGACATAAGCTTTCTTTTCTTCCCAATCCAGGATTTCAACTTGGAACTGTGTTCCCTGGTGAAGATAGATCGCTTCTTCGTGCAATAATGTCAATGCGCTGAAGCGGTCCATTTCCCCTATCACCCGGGTATCAGACGGAACCGACTGGTCAATGATGACGACATTTTCCTGTGAAGCTGACCGCAATGAAATATCATGTGCCGGAAAACGGTCGCTCATCCAATGCCAGCGATCGGAAGTACGTACCAGTACGCCCTGTTCCTGCAAATACTCAAGCAATTCCTGCACCTCGAATTCGCCATACATTTCATCTGACGAAAAAGGCAATTCGAATGAAGCACATTTCAAATGGTCCATTAAAATAATGATATTCTCCGGGTGGATTCTCGCTTCTTCCGGTGATTGATCCAGCAGATAGGAAGGGTTGTTGATGATGTATTGATCCAGTGCTGTCGACTGTGCGACATAGACAACCAAAGATTCATCCTGGCGTCTTCCGGCGCGTCCGGCCTGTTGCCATGCGCTGGCGATATTCCCGGGATAGCCCGTCATGATGCAAGCCTGCAGTTGTCCGATATCAACGCCAAGTTCAAGGGCGTTTGTCGAAACGACACATTGAATCGAACCGTCCCGCAGACCTTTCTCGATTGCCCGCCGTTCGGTCGGCAAATAGCCGCCTCGGTAGCCTTTAATGGATTCATCCTGAAGCTTCATCTTGGTGATTGCCTGAAGATATGTGACAAGCATCTCGACTCTGACCCGGCTTTTGGCAAATACGATTGTCTGTATCCCTTGTTTAATCAGCAGCGTCGCCAAATCGCGCACTTCAAGCACCGCACTTCTTCTGACACCGAAAGTCGGATGGATGATTGGAGGGTTGTAAAATACGATATGTTTCTTGCCGGAAGGTGCTCCGTTCTGGTCGATCAACGCGTGTTCTTCATTGGTCAGCGCTTCAGCCAATTCCTTGGGATTTGCAATCGTCGCGGATGTGCAGATGAACACCGGATTGCTGCCGTAAAATTCGCAGATCCGTTTAAGGCGTCTGATAACATGCGAGACATGGGTGCCGAAAACACCTTTATAGGTGTGCAACTCATCAATGACGATGTAATGCAGATTTTCAAACAAAGACACCCATTTTGTATGATGCGGCAAAATGGCGGAATGCAGCATATCCGGGTTGGTCATGACGATTTGCCCCGCTTTCCGGACTTTCGTTCTGATGGCCGGAGAAGTGTCGCCGTCATACGTATAGGATAAAATCTCTTTTTCCGTTTTTTCTATCAGATCGTGAAGATCACTTTTCTGATCCTGTGCCAGGGCTTTTGTCGGAAACAGATAAAGTGCCCTGGCTCCTGGATCGTTCAGGATTTTATGAAGTACCGGAAGATGATAGCAATAGGACTTTCCGGAAGCTGTCGGCGTGACAGCTGTATAGGATCTGCCTTCCTGGGCCAGATCAAAGGCTTCGCGCTGGTGCGTATACAATTGTTCAATGCCTTTTTTTCTGAGTGCCGCTTTCAGGCTGTCGTGCATCTCTACCGGAAAATCAGCGTATCTTGCCGGTTTTTCTTCCTTCGTATGCCAATGGACAATCCGCTCCATCATATCCGGTTCTGTTTTCCATTCATCCATCAATTGAGGCAATGTTTTCTTTCTGATCATCTAGTATCGCTCTTTTCGTCTATGGCCAGCATAAAAGTCTGAAGCGTATACTGGGCCGCCTGTATGGTTTGGATAAAACGTTTCTTGCTTGTTTCCTTATAAAAACTTTGTACGAAAAATTGAGTCATCCCTTCAGCCGCTGTATCAATCTGGGGCTTATGGACATATTTTGGCCGTTCCTGCTGTATATAAATAAGCGATTCCTCTTGCCATTGATTTATTTTACTGTGCCAATAATCGGCATAGGGTTTAACGTCCTCGTAGAAATCTGGAACTGCATCCCGTTCACGCATATCAAAAAAGCGATCCTGGCATTTTCCGCATTCATCATATAATAAGGAAGAAAGTTCACGAATATTCATTTTTCAAGATCCCTCCAATGCCCTAAGTTTATCATATACGCCTATAGGAGACGACTCTGAACGAACAGACATTCTTTTTAATTGGCATTAGCCCCCCTATCGGCTATCATGAATCTAGCGAAATGGAACTTTAGGGCTCATTCGTCGTCTAAATCTATGTGATATGATAAAGTAAGCGAGGTGTATCACAATGGCAATCAACTATCCGAATGGAAAGAAGTTCGTTCCGCAAAAAGAACAGCAAACGGATCCCAAAAAGAAAAAAAAGAAAAAAGATTTCTCTTTCAGCAATCGGGGTAAAACACTAGAGGATGAATTGAATGAAACGAACGACTATTATCTTCAGCTCGGACGTGCAGTCATCCATAAAAAACCGGTTCCTGTCCAGATCGTGAGAGTCGAATATCCTTCAAGAAGCGCCGCCGTCATTAAGGAAGCTTATTTCCGTTCTCCATCCACCACTGATTACAACGGTGTATGGAACGGCAAATATATAGATTTTGAGGCAAAGGAAACGGAAAATAAAACATCGTTCCCGCTGAAGAATATACACGAACACCAAATCCATCATATGGCACAGGTTAGAAAACACGATGGATTGGCTTTCCTGATCATTCGTTTTTCTTCCCTTGATCGTTATTTCATTGTTCCATTCGAAGCATTTGAATTTTTTTGGAATAGAATGATGGACGGTGGCAGGAAGTCAGTTACTCTGGCGGAAATTGAGGAAACCGGTATCGAATTAAAACCTGGTGCGTTTCCGCGCATCGATTATTTGCCCCAGCTGCATAAATTTCAGTAGAAAGCACCAACGAAAGTGAGGAACATTTTGTGAGCGAAAAACAAATGTCGCGCGAACAGCGCAGAAAAGCAATGGAACAGCAAAAGAAAAAAGACAAGAAAAACAAAAACTCCTCGGGCGGATGGTTTAAACGGATCATCCTGACGATCCTCATTATTGGAGTCATCGGCCTGGTATTCGGTGTCGGCCTTTTCACTTATTATGCCAGCAGCGCCCCGGAACTCGATGAAGAACTTTTGCGCGATCCGATCAGCCCGACATTTTTAGCGGCAGACGGGGAAACGGAAATACCATATATGACAGTTGAAGACCGGGAATATGTAAATTACGAGGATATTCCGAAACTGATGGAAAATGCGATTTTAGCAACGGAAGATAATCGCTTCTATGAACATCCCGGCATTGATATTATCCGCCTTGGCGGTGCGGTGATTGCGAACGTAACCGGCGGATTCGGTTCACAGGGTGCCAGCACAATTACCCAGCAGGTCATCAAGAATTCATTCCTGAAAAACGATAAGACACTGGAACGGAAAGCACAGGAAGCGTATCTGGCCTACCAGCTGGAGCAAGAATATTCAAAAGAAGAAATCTTTGAAATGTATTTCAATAAAATCCTGATGTCAGGCAACACTTATGGATTTGGTACAGCTTCCGAGAATTTCTTCGGCAAGCATGTTTCAGAACTTGAATTGCACGAAGCCGCGATGCTCGCAGGCATGCCTCAGAGCCCTAACGGTTACAATCCTTTCAATAATCCGGATCGTGCACAAGATCGGCGCAATATCGTACTCAGCTTGATGGAACAGCATGGAAAAATAACAACTGAAGAAAAAGAAGCTGCCCAGGCTATTCCGGTTACTGAAACCCTATTGCCTGAAGAACAGCGCCCTACTCCACCGAGCGGCGAATATACAGCTTTCATGGAAATGGTCGAAAATGAAATCGAGGCATTGGATGCAGATATTTCTCTCGACGAAGGTTTGACTGTTTACACGACTCTTGAACCTGATGTTCAAAAAGCCGTAAATGACACAATGGCATCTGATATTTTCTTCAACGATGAAGTGCAGTCCGCTTTGACGGTCGTCGATACTGAAACCGGCGCTATCCGCGCAATTGGTGCAGCACGTGAATACAGCGGTGATGTCCGCCGCAATTACGCTACAGCTCGTGACCGTCAAATCGGTTCCACTATCAAGCCATTGCTGGATTATGGTCCAGCTATCGAATACCTGAACTGGTCGACGGGCAAGACCTTGGTGGATGAACCATATTCATATGAAGACGGTGGTCAGGAAGTCCGGAACTTCGATGGCAATTTCCTTGGCGAAATGACAATGCGGGAAGCCTTATACCGTTCCCGTAATATTCCGGCAATCAAGACTTTAAACGAAGTCGGCATCGGAAATGCAAAAGAATTCACTCAGAAACTGGGATTGGATTTCGGAGATATTTTTGAATCAGCCGCAATTGGAAGCACTGAAGATTATATCAATACTGTCGATTTGGCTGGAGCCTATGCAGCTTTCGGCAATGATGGAATTTACACTAAACCACATACGGTAACTAAGATTGTTTTCCGTGATGGTACGACTGAACAAGTCGTCGCACCCGAATCAGTGCCTGCTATGAAAGACAGTACAGCATACATGGTTACTGACATGCTGCGTGACGTACTCAATCCAAATCTCTCAGGTGCTTCTGGAACGACTGCGGCTGTCAATGGTGTAGATATAGCAGGTAAGACCGGAACAACGAATTACTCGGCTGACGACCTTGAAAAATACGGGCATGACAGCAGTTCTGCCCCGGACATCTGGTTCGCAGGATATTCTCCTGAGTATTCAATATCTGTTTGGAGCGGCTACCCTTCTAAAGAAGGAGCAATGGATACCGCTTCCAATGAACGTTTATTGTCTCAACAAGTATTCAAAGACGTCATGTCTAAAATCTCTTCCCCGGACGCAGGAAGATTCCAGCAACCCGAATCGGTTGTAGAAGCAACCATTGAAGTTGGCACTGAACCACTTCAATTGGCAAGTGACTATACACCTTCAGATCAAAAGAGCACAGAATTATTCGTACGCGGTACAGTTCCTAATGAAGTATCTGAAGAATTCGTCCAGGAAGACCTGGATGCACCAACAGGTTTACGTGCTTCCGTTGATGGATCGAATGTTGAATTGACATGGAATTATGGTGATATTGAAGATGTGCAGTTCGAAGTTGCTGTTGAAGCTGAAGGCAACCGTACAGTACTCACTACAACTGACGATAAATCTTATACCTACGAAGCGCTTGAAGAAGGACGCGCTTATACTTTCAGCGTAATTGCGGTGAAAGATGAACAACGAAGCGATCCTGCTTCCGTTATTGTTGAAGTGACGCCACCTGAAGAACCGGAGGAGCCGGAAGAAACTCCATCGGCAGATGAAGAAGCCCCTCCTGAAAATGAAGCTCCACCAGAAGACGAAGCCCCTCCTGAAGGTGAAGGTAATGGAGAAGGCAACGGAAATGGTGGAAATGAAGGTAACGGAGAAGGAAATGGTGATGGTGAAGCTCCACCGGAAGACGGTGGAGATGGTGATGGTGACGGTGAAACTCCGCCAGAAGACGGCAGCGGCGATGGAGAAAATTCCAATGGTGAAGCCAACGGCGCTTCTGTCCCTCCCGCTAATGGAAATGGCAATAACGGTAATGGAAATAACGGTAATGATGGAAATGGCAACAATGAAGGCAATGGCAATGGCAATAACGAAGAATAATTACACACAAAAAACCTTAAGCAGAAAATGCTTAAGGTTTTTTTGTGTTCTATTTTAATCTATTGAGAATCGCTCGTTTTGAGGCGACTTTCTTATACATTTCATTGAATAATTCCTGGAGCTGTCGATACGCGGCAAATGTGCTGCAATTTGATTCTACAAAAACCAGTCTTTCGTTATTATTCAGCGGTTCAATCTTTTCTTCGTCCGAACTGCATTGTTCCAATAAAGATTTATATACAATAATTCCTTCATTCATTAATGCCGCCGGACTGCTGTTCTTATTTACATGCAGGACCCTGATGTCTTCATCTAACTTAGCCCAGGCTTCAAAAAATGGCGAAATTCTCTCTTTTTCAATTGACCTCTGTAATGTTTTCACGCTTAACCAGCCCTTTTTTCTCGCGTTTCTGCCCTTCTCTGCATCTGTCAAATAAGGGACAGATATGGCAGCCGGGATTTTGCGATTTACAATGGTAGCGTCCAAAGAAAATGATCTGGTGATGAGTTTTGGACCAATCTTCAGCCGGCGTCTTTTTCATGATGGTCTCTTCCACTTGCAGCGGCGAATCTTTCCAGCGATTAAGCCCAAGTCGCTTCGCCACCCGTTCAACATGCGTATCAACTGCCAGTGCAGGTATTCCAAAAGCAACCGACACCACAACGTTTGCGGTCTTTCTTCCCACTCCTGGCAATGTCGTCAGCAAATCACGATCCGCTGGAACTTCACTGTTGAACTTATCAATCAGAATATGGCTCAATGCCTGGATGTTCTTGGCCTTATTCCGGAACAACCCGATTGAACGGATATCACCCTGTAACTCTTCAAGCGGCACAGAGACATAGTCTTCCGGAGTATGGTATTTCTTGAAAAGGTCTGCCGTCACTTTATTGACCAATTTATCCGTGCACTGTGCGGACAGCAAAGTCGCAATCAATAAATCAAACGGATTGCGGTGAATCAGCTCACAATGCGCATCAGGAAACATATGATCCATTTCCTCAAGACATAATTGCCATTCTTTTTTTGACATCATTTCAATCACCTGCTAATTCCGGTCTTCCAGCCAATTATAGAATTTCACTTTTTTTGCAGTGTTGTCTGTTGAAGGCTGAATCTGGATATTTTTTTCTCTGAAAGTTGCTGCATGTTTCGTAACTTCCGATGAAGTCTTGATATTCTTTTTCTTCCATTCGAAAAGGATGCGGTCAACATAGCGTAAACTCATTTTTTGCGAGATAACCGCTTCTTTCAGCGCCATCCTGATGACCGCCGGTGTATGCCCGTCCTGGTCCATCCACATTGAAATCGTTTCAATTTCCATTGGCGATAGAAAACGGCCGAATTCCTGTTCAAACAATTGGAATACCTGGCCTTCCATTTCTTTCTGCGAATGAATCTTCTCCTGGTGTGCTTCCTTGTCGACACAATCAAGCAATTGGTTCCATAAAGGCTGTAATGAGATATTCTCTGTCAGGATTTCATTTGCCGTTTCCTGTTCAATGGCAATGAACCCTTGCTGCATTAATTTCTGCAACATGGTCGTTACGCTTTTTTGAGAGCACATCATGCGTGCTCCGATTTCATCGGGAGTCGGGAATTGGTTTCCCGACTGCTGAAAAGCATGCACATGCATCAACAGCATGGCTTCCTCATCCGAAATCTTCAATTCCTTATAAAATTGAAAAAAAAGCTGGGAAATGTGAACATTCCCCTTCTCGATCCATGTCTGAAGTCGATCTGGCTGTTTCATATCCCAACCACCTTTCTATTCGTTATTTCTATATTATTTTAACTTAATAAGTAGTCTAGATATACGCTTCGGCGCTTTGGACAAGCCTCCCGCAATAAGCCGAGAAGAGCAATCGTCTTATTGCTTCGCTCAGTCCATAGGCGCGCCTTTGCTGAGGTCCACTTTCTATATAGAGAGTGAAGCACTCGAGACTCCTTTAACTCTTACCGCACATTTGATCACCCACTCGGACGAAGGTCCGATTTAGTATACTTCAATCAACACATGGCTGAAAATACGTACGTTGTAATTGATTACTGAGATATGGAGCAAAACAGCGCAGACGCCCAGGGGACCAAGCGAAGTGCTGAGATCCACTTGGTCGAAGTGTAACGAGACCGAGTTAGCTCAGCGCGAGCCCCCAGGCAAGCAAAGCTGTTTTGCGGAATATCGGTTTCTAAAATTATTTTTACTTATGAATTACGGATACAAACGGTTCAATAAACGTGGGAATGGAATGGATTCGCGAACGTGTTCTGCTCCTGAAATCCATGCTACTGTGCGCTCCAATCCAAGTCCGAAGCCTGAATGCGGTACTGCGCCGTATTTGCTGAGGTCCAAATACCAAGCATAAGCAGATTCGTCAAGATTATGTTCCTTGATGCGCTGCTTCATCAGCTCGTAATCGTAGATACGTTCAGATCCGCCAATGATTTCACCATAACCTTCCGGTGCGATCAAATCGGCGCAAAGAACGACGTCATCACGTTCCGGATGCGGCTGCATATAGAATGGCTTGATGCCGATCGGATAATTGATGATGAATACCGGCATGTCATAACTTTCAGCGATGGCTGTTTCGTGCGGTGCACCAAAATCGTCGCCCCATTCAATATCATCAAAGCCGTTATCATTCAACCATTTGATCGCTTCATCATAAGTGATGCGCGGGAATGGTGCTTTTATTTTTTCAAGTTTCGATGTATCTCTGTCGAGGCGATCCAGCTCAAGCTTACAATTTTTCAAAACAGATTGGACAATATGGGATACAAATTGCTCCTGTACTTCAAGACTTTCTGCGTGTTCCATGAAAGCCATTTCCGGCTCAATCATCCAGAACTCGATCAAGTGACGGCGAGTTTTTGATTTTTCAGCGCGGAAAGTTGGTCCGAACGAGAATACTTTCCCTAATGCCATTGCGGCTGCTTCCATATAAAGCTGGCCGGATTGAGATAAAAATGCATCTTCCTCAAAATATTTCGTGGCGAAAAGTTCAGATGTTCCTTCAGGTGCAGAACCGGTTAAAATCGGAGGATCCACTTTGACAAAGCCATTGTCATTGAAGAATTCATAAGTGGAACGGATGATTTCATTACGGATTTTCATGATGGCATGCTGTTTCCGTGAACGCAGCCACAGATGACGGTTGTCCATTAAGAATTCTGTGCCGTGTTCTTTTGGTGTAATCGGGAAATCCTTCGCTT
Source organism: Planococcus halotolerans (assembly GCF_003289955.1). GTDB lineage: Bacteria > Bacillota > Bacilli > Bacillales_A > Planococcaceae > Planococcus > Planococcus halotolerans. The sequence goes on from NZ_QLZR01000002.1 coordinate 176,663, forward strand.
CATGGATCACTTCGATGCCTGTGACCGCTAATTCATAACCGAATGCAGAACGCTCATCCTCTTTTACTTCTCCAGTTACATAAAGGGATGTCTCCTGTGTTAAAGCTTTTGCTGCTGCGAAGACTTCTTCTCCCACTTCAGCTTTTACCACTACGCCCTGCACAAACCCTGAGCCGTCACGCAATTGAAGAAACGCAATTTTACCGCTTGATCTTTTATTGGCGACCCAAGCGCCCAGTTTAATCGTTTGACCATTATATTTAGCCATTTCGGCAATTGTAATTTTTTTCATACTAGCCTCCAAGAATATGTTTTCAACTTATTTCTGCCATCTTTCTGATACGAATTTACCGATTCGCTCCACCGCTTCATTCAATGCTTCCAATGAAGTTGCATAAGATAAACGGATGGTGGATGGTGCACCAAAGCCTGAACCCGGAATGACCGCAACATTGGCTTCCGTCAGCAATGCTTCAACGAATTCATCAACTGAAGCAAAACCGGTTTTCTCTGCTGCTTCCGAAACGTCAGGCAATAGATAAAATGCCCCTTGAGGACGAATTACGTTAAAACCTGGAATTGCTTCCAGCTTCGGAAAAATCTCTTCAAGCCTGCTTTCAAATGCCTGACGCATTTCTTCTACAGCTTCCTGCGGCCCGTTGTATGCTTCTATTGCAGCATATTGGGAAGTCGTTGTCGGGTTAGATGTCGAATGGCTGGCAAGATTCGTCATAGCTTTGATTAATTTGGAGTCACCCGCCGCATAACCTATCCGCCACCCTGTCATAGAATGGGATTTGGAAACTCCGTTTACGATGATGGTGCGGTTTTTTGCATCTTCAGATAAAGTTGCAATTGAAACGTGTTCTGCCCCATCGTAAATCAGCTTTTCATAAATCTCATCGGAAATGATCAAAATATCTTTCTCGCGGCAGACTTCCGCCAATTCCTGCAGTTCCTCTTTTGAATAGATCATGCCGGTCGGATTGCTCGGTGTATTGATCATGACCGCTTTTGTACGGTCGGTAATCGCTTCACTCAATTGCTGGGGTGAAATTTTATAGTTCTGGCTGGCTGTAGCTTCTATGTATACAGGCACTCCTTCAGCCAATTTCACTTGTTCCGGATAACTTACCCAGTAAGGAATCGGAATGATTACTTCATCACCTTTATCCAGTAATACCTGGAATAGGGTATACAGAACGTGTTTTGCTCCCACCCCCACCATTACTTCTGTGGGTGCATAAGTCAGTTGCTGGTCACGCTTCAATTTTTCGATGATCGCTTCTTTCAAAGCAGGCAAACCACCCGCAGGCGTATATTTCGTCTTGCCTTCCATCATGGATTTATATGCTGCCTGAAGGATATTCTCGGGGGTATTGTAATCGGGCTCTCCTGCTCCTAGTCCGATAATATCGACTCCCTGCGCTTTCAGTTCATTGGCCTTCGCTGTAATTGCCAATGTTGTCGAAGGCGTCAATGTTTGAACACGATTCGCTAATTTAATCAAAAGTCCTCAATCCCTTCACAAATTTAAAATCCTTTTCCAGATGGAACCATCTTCTGCGGAAATATAAACATAATTTAGTTTGTCATTTTCTGTAAGAAATACAACTTCCCAGATTGTCTTGTTTTCTTCCCTGCCCAGTTTCGTATGAAGCACTTCTTTCACTTCCATATCCTGAAGAGCGATACCGCGTGCTTCCTGTGCCGTTATCTTGCCATCAAGATCTGTTTCAGAGAGTTCCTGGCCACTTATCGGCACAAATACTGCTTTTAGTTTGCCTTCGCTGTCAGTTCCGATGACGGTTACGGATTTCTGGTCACTAGAGTAGACATAAGAACGGCTGACCTCAGTCAGCAGATTTTCGTCCTTTACCTGGGCAATCGCGGTTTTTTCAACATCTGAAAAAGGTTTATTGCCTAGTATCAGGATTAAGATTGTCAGCACAATTGCCAGAAACGATAAAAATCCTGCTATAAATATGATCCATTGTTTCATTTCATCACCTGAACTTAAGTTTTATAAATCGTGAAGACCGCTTTCTCCGGATCTTCTTTATCAAGCGCAAGGCCGAACATCAAATTATCGTGTTTTAATGTACGGTTGAGTGCATCGACCACTTTATATAAATCCGGCTGGTAAGCGACATTTACAGTGGAAAGTATTTCAATTTTCGACTCCATCTGAATGACCTTCCTTTCATTTTTCACTGCTTATTATACCAATGTTCAATATCCGTTACCATCTTTTCCAAAGACACTTTTGATACGCCTACGTCCGGGAGGGCATCCAGAAATTCCTGGCCATAGGACTTTGTTTCAATCCGGCGGTCCAAAACAATGAATAACCCCTGATCTTCTTTGGAACGGATCAGGCGGCCAAAGCCTTGTCTAAGCCGCAGCACCGCTTCGGGCAATGCATAGTGAAGAAACGGATTGATGCCTTCTTTTGAAATCATTTCGGATTTCGCTTTGAAAACCGGCTCGTCAGGCGAAGTGAATGGCAGGCGGACCACTACGACTGCACGAAGCGCGTCGCCTGGCACATCGACCCCTTCCCAGAAACTGTTCGTGCCAAACAGGACGGATTTCTGGAAACGCTGGAATGATTTTAACAGACGCATGCGGCTGCCGGAAGATATCCCTTGCGCAAATAGCATGTAATCGTCCAGAAGCTGTGTGTCCTGTATCAAATCGACTGTTTTACGGAGCATATCCTGGGATGTGAATAATACAAAACAGCGGCCCTCCGTCACCAGCACCGTCCGTATGACTGCATCCGCTACCGCTTCAATGTAATCATTCTGAGACACTTGCTGTATATCCGGCATATCTTCGATAACAAAGACTCGGGCGCCTTGATAAAAATCTTTCGGCGGTTCATATTTTGTTATGGGTACAGAATCCGGCACTCCCAATTGGCTGACGATAAAACGTTCATTGGAAGGAACGGTCATTGTGCCGGACAGCCAGATAATCGCCTTTTTGCCGCGCAGAGGAGCCGTAACCCGTTCAATAATCGACTTTACCTCAAATGGCCGTTTATATAAAGATAGGCTATTTGGCAAACTTCGCAAATCTCCCTCAATCCAGCTGACTTCATCGTTAATCGGGAAAACAAAGATTTCACTGAATTCCACTGCCTTCAGCATCAATTCCTGAGTCCAGTATCGCCATTCCGCAATTATCAACTTTTCTTCGATAGACTTTTCAGCAATTTTTTCCGCTTTTTGAAGAATGGTCTGGGAAAGGTCGATCCATTCATTCAACAAGCGCAGCAGTTCTGAAAAGTCATTGCTGTTATAAGGAATTTCACTGAGCAGCATGGAATTCTTTTTATGTTTGCGTGCTTTGAATTTCTCCGTGAATTCCAGTGAAAGCATGGTGCTTATACGGTCAAAAGCAATAGTGAAACCGATAAACAATGCATCAAGCTTGACCATTTCAGTCGGAGTTGCAAAACCGGATTTATCAGCGGCTGTTTTCAGTTTCGAATATAATTGTTTCTCTTCGGCAGTGCCAATTTGGCCAAATATATACTTCCATTGGGTATATACAAAGGTTTTTTCATATTGGGATACGGCTGCTTGTACAGTCTGATGAGCTTCGTCCAGTATAACTGCACCCACATTATCCAGAAGTGACTCCGAAGAATGAGGTTGATTCAGCAGGTAGGCATGGTTGGTGACAATAATATCAGCTCTTCTTGCCTGCTCAAGCGCATATTCATAAAAATCATAGGACTTTTCTTCTCTGCCGGGACGTCTGGTGTGTGATCGCCTGATTTTATCCAGCAATAATTGGCCGCCGCTGGAAACATTTAATTCATTTAAATCTCCGGTTGTAGTTTTTGTCAGCCAGATTAAAATTTGCATGATTGTAAACGTCTCATCATAAGATTCGTCATCGCCGTATAAAATTTCTGCGAATCTGGTGAGGTCTATATAATGGCTCAATCCTTTAATTAACGATATTTTGACCGGCTCACCTATGAACTTTTCTACAATACCGGCTTCATTCCATACCAGTTGATCCTGGAGATGGGTTGTATACGTACTGACCATCACCTGTTTTCCTGTTGCAAGCGCATGATTCGCCGCCGGCAATAGATAAGCGATGGTTTTCCCCATGCCTGTAGAAGCTTCAATCACCATTTCGTCAGCATTATCCAGAGTTTCCTGAATCGCCGACATCATCTGGAACTGGCTTTCCCGACGTTCAAATTTCGGGAAAACCTCATCGAGTCTTTCATTCCAATCCGTTTTCGCTACAAACTGACCTCGCACCGAGTTGGCCGGCAGTTTTCTGGGCTTTAACGGTATACCGTTGAAATGGTCCATCCCATTAATATGTGACTCTCTTTTTTTTGCTGTTTCTTCATAAAGCAAGCGGGACAAGTCAGATTTCAGCTGAAAAGAGCGCTTATGCAGCAAAGCCAAGGTTTCGTAAGGGAGCAGCTCGAGCTCTTTTTTCGACCGCAAAAAAAGCTCAGCAGTTGCATACGCATCATCGTCTGCCCGGTGAGCATTGCCAAGAGAGATCCCAAGATCAGCTGTAATATCCTGCAATTTATAGCTGATGGCAGTCGGATAGAGCAAGCGGGATAATTCCACCGTATCCATCGTCAAGCCATGCCATTTTGGAAGGCCGCTGCGCTGCAGCTCCTTCTGTAAAAAAGGAAGGTCAAAATTTGTATTATGAGCGACAAAAATCGCATTCTGCATCCTTTCAAAAATAATCTCCGCGTATGCTTCAAAGGGCTGTGCATCCACGACATCCGCATCGGATATGCCGGTTAAGTCCTGGATAAACATAGGAATCTTGCGTTCTGGATTTATAAATTTTGTGTATGTATCTGTAATCATGCCATTTTCAATCGTTACAATTGCCAATTGGATAATACGATCACCTTTAGCAGGGGAATGGCCGGTCGTCTCAATATCGACGACTACATATTTATCTGTGTTCATCACAATCCCTCTTTCTCAGGTGATTCTATTATAGAAAAGCGACGGCACCCGTTAAGCTCTGAAAGGCATAAGACGAATCAGCGAAGCGGCCTTGGCCGTGCAGCTGATTTGGCTTATGACCCGAAGAGCTGGGTCGCCGGAGTCTGGACAATAGAAAAGCGGAAACGGCCGTCCAGCTCCGACAAGCGTAAGGCGCTCTGGCGTAGCGGCGTTTTTTCAGCCGCCTAGTCCCGAAAAGCGGAAGTGCCTGTTCAGCTCTGGCAGGTATAAGGAAACTCAGCGAAATGGCGACCTTTGCCATGCAGCTGGGTTGACTTATATCCCGAAGAGCTAGGCACTGGAGACTAGCCAGAGAGACTTACGACTCGAGGAGTTGGCCGTTGGAGTCTAGACACCATGAAAAGCGACAGCGCCCGTTAAGCCCCGTGCTCCTGCATCGCTGCGCTAGCTTCGTCGCAAAGACTTGACCTCGCTGGCCTCGGTCAAGACTTGGCCGCCGGAGTCTGGACAATAGAAAAGCGACAGCGCCCTTTCCAAACTCCTTTCAAATGTAAAAAACCTTACTTTCTTATCCTATGGAAAAATTGTAACATATCCCGTCCTTTTGCGCTTTTTTGTTCGGCTGTAAACAAGGCTAAATCTTGACCGAATTCCAAATAATGTCCATGCCCATAAGAAAAAGCCTTCTTTTGGAAGGCTTTGTATCTGGTTCCTGCAGGACAAGTCTTTGAGACGAAGCAGCGCAGCGATGCAACGCCCTTTCATGTCTCGAAGCTAGCGTCAGCGATGCAGAGACAGGAGCACATCTTTACCCTTCGCCGTCTATCACTTCATTCTGGTTCTGTCTACAAATACAAGGTTAACTTCTGTGCTTGAATCAAGCTTAAATCAATATCCTTATTGGAAAGTGATCGAAGATATGGAGCAAAACAGCGAAGACTCCCAGGGGAACAGTAACGGAGTTGGCTTTCCAACTCCGTTACGAGCGAAGTGCTGAGATCCACTCGGGCGAAGTGTAACGAGTCCGAGTTAGCTCAGCGCAAGCCCCCAGGAAAGCGAAGCTGTTTTGCGGAAATCGGTTCTCATTTATTTTTCTTAATAAGCTAAGAAAAAGCCTTCTTTTGGAAGGCTCTGCTTTACATAATCGTCGCTTCAGGTTCGTAGCTGATGATTTCCTTTATTTTATTGGATCCATCCATAATTGCCACGGTCGGTTTATGGTCACGTGCACTGTCATCCATAATATAGGCATAAGACAGGATGATGACAATATCGCCTTTTTGGACGAGGCGCGCCGCCGCTCCGTTGACACAGATGACACCGCTGCCGCGTTCACCTGAAATGATATAGGTTTCAAAGCGTGCACCGTTATTGTTATTGACGATATGGACTTTTTCGTTCGGCAGCATGCCGACGGCATCAAGCAGATCCTGGTCGATCGTGATGCTGCCGACATAGTTCAAATCAGCTTCCGTTACAGTAGCGCGGTGGATTTTCGAATTGAGCATCATACGAAGCATTGTCAGTTCCCCTTTATGTTAAATAGTAGATTGTCGATCAAGCGTGCTTTTTCAAATTGTACAGCTAAAGCCAAAATAGCTTCGCCCTCCACTTTTTCCGTGAGATCCGGATACGACAGCAATTGGATATAATCAATTTGACCTGAAGTATTGGCGTTCAGATGCTGTTCCATGAGCGGAATGGGATTCCTTCCATCCATCGCAGCTTCCTTGCCGATTTCGAGCGCTTTTTTCAAATGGGGAGCCTCGGACCGCTCCTTTTCACTCAAGTAGACATTGCGCGAGCTTTTTGCAAGACCGTCCGGTTCCCTGACTGTTTCGACCCGCCGAATTTCCAGCGGAAAATTAAAGTCCTCGACAAGTGACTCGATAATAGCTAATTGCTGTGCATCTTTCTGGCCGAAATAAGCACGGTCAGCCTGAGCCAGATGAAAAAGTTTAGTAACCACTTTCAGTACACCGTCAAAATGGCCGGGGCGTGACTTCCCGCATAATTGATCCGCCAGTCTGCCGGCTGATATCGCAATGGCAGATTCCCTTGGATACACTTCATCAGCTGAAGGAGCAAAAATCACATCAGTTCCCGCTGTTTCAGCCAATTGCTTATCCCGCTCCATATTTCTCGGATAGCGTTCAAAGTCTTCACCCGGCCCGAATTGTGCGGGATTCACAAAAATGCTCATTAGCACCTCATCATTTTCCTTTTTTGCTGTTTCGACAAGCTTGATATGCCCTTCATGCAAAAAACCCATGGTAGGCACCAGGCCGATGCTTAAACCGGCATCCTTTTTTCCCTGAACCCAGTTTTTGAGTTCTTCAATTGTTTCGATGGTACGCAATACTTCTCTCTCCTTCCCGGAAGAAAGCCGCATATAAAAAGCCCCTCCGCCAGAAATGGGCAGAAGGACAGAAAATGTTTGACTTCATTTCTTCCGTCCCTGTCATGCAATAGATCAAGGCAGATTCATAGGTTTTTAAGTTAATGATTGTTTTGCCGGTGCAATTCTTTAGAAGATACTGCCCGTTAAAAACACTATAGCAGAAGATGATGTATAAAAACAATTATCATTTCTCCATCTCGATATCTGCCGAGTATATGCCGTGCAGCTTGCCGTCAGCCGTTCTGAGCTGGAGAACTCCATCATCCGTAATGCCTTCTGCAATGCCTTCCAGCGTTTCTCTCGCCATGCGTGCGCGAACCTTCTTACCAATTGTTGTGGAATAGCTTTCCCACATCAATTTCAAAACGCCAAAGCCTTCTTTGATATAAATTTCTGTATACTGTTCCAGATAAAACAGAATTGAACGGACCAGTTCCTGGCGGCTGACATGTTTGCCGGTCTCCATTTTCAAGGAAGTAGCGATGTTCCTTACTTCTTCACTGAAGTCATCAGCTTCTTGATTGGCATTCAAACCGATTCCGATTATCAGAGCCTGGATACCATCTGCATCTGATTGAAGTTCGGTCAAAATGCCGGTGCATTTTTTGCCGTTCACCAAAATATCATTTGGCCATTTGATATCAGGTCTTAGACCCGTCACTTCTTCAATTGCCCTTACGACAGCTACTGCTGCAATCAATGTAAATTGAGGTGCGCGCTGTACCGGAATATCCGGCCGCAGGATAATGCTCATCCATATGCCCTTGCCGTATGCGGAATCCCACTTTCTCGCCATTCTACCCCGCCCGGCTGTCTGTTCTTCGGCTAATACAGCCGTTCCATGTGATACGCCAGTCTGAGCCAGCTGATGGGCAATGATTTGAGTGGACTCAGTTGAAGCTATATATTCAATTGTTTTCCCCAGCAGCTGCGTTTTAAGAAGCGGCTGTATCGTAGATGCTTCCAGTGAATCAGGAATATCTGACAGTACATAACCTTTCTTCTTGACCGAAGTTATTTCGTATCCTTTTTCCTGAAGATCTTTAATATGTTTCCACACAGAAGTTCTTGATATGCCGAACTCATCAGCCAGTTGCTGGCCGGATACAGGTTCCCCGGAAGCTTCCATTAAACGTTGCGCCAGTTTATTTGTCACGGTTATATTCATCGAAGAACCATTCCTTTATCTTGTCTTTCTCATTTTCCAATTCACCACAGACAACCCGCCGCTCGATATCACCAAGAGCATCTTTCAGCCACGGCCCTGCCTTCTGCCCGCTCCATTCCATCAGGTCGCGGCCGTTTACCGCAAGATCTGATTTCGATTGGACCGGAAGCCTGCTTTTTTGAACAGCCGGATTTTGCTGTTTTTGCATCAAGCCAGCTGCAAGTTCCAGCTGTCGAAGCGTATAACTGTAATAGGTCCACTGGTTCCAATGTTCCAATCCTGCAGCTTCCAGCGCTTTAGCGACCGCCGTTTTTTCCTCATTGGATAACTTATATGAAGCTAAAGCTGAAGCATCTTTTTTGCTGTGCCATAACGCATACAGCCAGCCGCTTAACGGGTCACCGCTCGGTTTGAAGTCCTGCCAGTCTATGCGAAATAAATCACCTGATGGCAGCTGATCGGCCAAGCCGGAATAAAGCAGATAGTCGATGCTGCGAGCTGCATGTTGATTGGCCATTATTTTGTCCAGTTCTATTTTTATGCGTTCAACAGCGACGGACCGAATCAGCGAAGCATTTCTTTTAATTGCTGCGAGCGTCTGTTCATCGATAGAAAAATCCAACTGCCCTGAAAACCTCACTGCCCGCAGCATCCGAAGAGCGTCCTCCTGAAACCGTTCTTCCGGTTCCCCAACAGCCCGTATCAGTTTTTCTTCCAAATCCTGTCGGCCGCCAAATATATCCACAAGTTCCAGCTCTTCAGTCATGGCCATGGCATTGATGGTAAAATCCCGGCGTTTTAAATCTTCTGCCAGCGAGTTTACAAATTCAACCCTATCAGGCCTCCTGTTATCGGTGTAATCACTTTCCGTCCTGAACGTCGTGACCTCAACTCCTGTACCGCCGATTAATACCAGAACTGTTCCATGCTGAATGCCGGTATCTACTGTTCGATCGAAAATCTCTTTGACTTGCACTGGTTCTGCAGATGTGGCGACGTCAAAATCCTTCGGGTCTTTTCCGAGAAGAAAATCCCGAACCGCACCGCCTACCAGATAGGCTTCATAACCGGAGGATTTCAGCTTCTTGATAACTTCAATCGCCGTCTTCATCATTGATCACCTTTGTTCAATAACCGTTCGTAGATATTCTCGTATTCCTTCAAAATTCTGCTGGAATGGAATTTAGACGCTACAGTTTCGATTGCTCCCGCTTTTAATCGTGACCCGATTTCATTATCACTCAATAATTCCACACCATGCATTGCAGCTTGTTCTGTATCCCCGAGCTCTACCAGATAGCCATTTTTACCGGATTCTATAATCTCCGGAATCCCGCCTATATTCGTTCCGATTCCCGGTACGCCGCATGCCATTGCTTCCAGCATAACAAGGCCAAAAGCTTCTTTTTCTGAAAGCAAGAGCTTCAAATCGCTAATATTATACAATTCGGATAAATTATCCCTTTTACCAAGGAATAATACATATCCTTCCATTTTCAACTCTCTAACTTGCTCCTGGATCCTGCTCATTTCAGGTCCATCGCCAACCAAAAGCAATTTGCTCTTCACTTTTTGCCGAATCCGATAGAATGTTTCGATAACATCCCCAACCCTTTTAACTTTCCGGAAATTGGAAACATGGATGACCACTTTTTCATTTTCCTGAATGCCGAGTTCGTTCTTTAAAGAGCCTGCATCTTTTACGTGATAATCCCGTTCATCTACAAAATTATAGACAGTTTCAATCGTTTGATCAGGATCGATCAAATCATAAGTCTGGTCGCGCAATGAATTGGACACGGCCGTCACCACATCTGATTTTTCAATTCCGTAGCGGATCGCTTCTTTTAATGAAGAATCCGAACCAAGAACAGTAATATCCGTGCCGTGTAAAGTAGTGACAATCCCTATGTCTGATCCCGCCATATGGCGGCCAAGAATTGCACACACTGCATGCGGGATTGCGTAATGGACATGCAACAGATCCAGGTTTTCATTTTTGATGACTTCCGCTATCTTGGTCGCCAATGCGATATCGTAAGGGGCATATTGGAACACCGAATAGGAATTGACGTCCACCTGATGGCTGAATACATTTGAATACATCCGGTTCAGCCTGAACGGCGTGCTTGATGTAATAAAATGAACTTCGTGCCCTTTTTCTGCAAGCAGCTTGCCCAGTTCCGTCGCAACAACGCCCGAGCCGCCTACAGTCGGATAACACGTGATGCCTATTTTCATTTTTCGCATTTCTGACACTCCTATCCTCTGCGCTCCCTGATCAGGCGCCAATCAACAAAGCCTTCCTTCAATCCTTTTAACAGGACTTCCGCCGTTCCCATATTAGTTGCGAGCGGTATATTATAAACATCGCATAGACGGATCAACGCGGTCACATCAGGTTCATGCGGCTGAGCAGTCAGCGGATCACGGAAAAAGATAACCATATCCATTTCATCCTGGGCAATCATTGAGCCGATCTGCTGGTCGCCTCCAAGAGGTCCTGAGCGGAATTTATGTACCGAAAGCCCCGTTTCATCAATAATCCGTTGTCCGGTTGTACCTGTTGCATAAAGCGAATTCTCCGTTAGTATCGGCAGATAGGCAATTACAAACTGAATCAGATCGTCTTTCTTTCGGTCATGCGCAATTAATGCGATTTTCATGCCATCTTCCCCTTTAGTCGATTATATTTTCCAATCCATAAACCAGATTCTCGAGTTCCATCACTTTGTTGATGGACAAAGCAACACCCGACATAAACGAACCGCGATTGAAAGAATCATGTCTGATAGTCAAAAGTTGTCCATCTCCGCCCAATAGCACTTGCTGATGTGCCACCAGCCCTGGCAATCTGACACTATGGATTCGCATGCCATCGTAGTTTGCTCCTCTTGCTCCAGCTATTGTTTCTTTTTCTTTGGGATGCCCCTGGTTATGGGTTTTCCGATGGTCCGCTATCAAACTTGCCGTTTTCATGGCGGTTCCGGAAGGCGCATCCAGTTTTTGATCATGATGCATCTCAATAATTTCGATATCAGGCAAATATTTTGCTGCCTGTTCTGCAAATTTCATCATCAGGACAGCCCCTATGGCAAAATTCGGTGCAATGATGCAGCCGATTCCATGTTCTGCTGAATAAGCCGACAGCTCTTTTAGTTCTTCATCCGAAAATCCAGTAGTACCGACAACCGGCCGGATTCCAAGCTCCAAAGCTTCACGGGTGTGCTGGTAGACCGATTCTGGAGAAGTTAAATCCACGAGAACATCCGGTTTGGTTTTACTGGACAGTTCGGTTAAGTCCATAAATATTGGAACTGTAAAAGTTTGTGGAAATAACTTTGTGTCTGCCAGCGTTTCCCCGATTTCCTTATAATCCAGAACAGATACCAGTTCCATATTCTGATCCTTCATTATTGTATGTACTGCCTCCTGCCCCATTCTTCCGCGAGCTCCAGCAATTGCAACTTTAATCGTCATTAACTTTCATCCTTCCTTGTCCACCGATTTTTATCCCTGGTGTTGAACTTTTCCAAAACTTTATCGTGGGCTTCAGCAAGATTAATATCCAATGAATTCGCCATAGTGATCAGTACAAAAAGCAAATCACCCATTTCTTCGGATATGCTTGCTTCCGCTTCGCTGGATTTCTTTTTCTTTGGCCCATATACATGATTTACTTCTCTTGCCAATTCACCTAGTTCTTCGGTTAACCGAGCTATCATTTCAAGGGGAGTAAAATAACCTTCTTTGAACTGAGAAATATAGTCATCAACGTCCTGCTGCAGTTCTTTCATAGTTTTTTCCTGTGCCATAGTTTCACACTCCTGGTTTAATCGTAAAGAAAAGGGATGATGTTGTCAAAATCCTGTCTATAACCCATAATACAAGAGTTGAGCTTAAAGAACGGAGTGAGTTTATATGAAAAATCTTCAAGTTAAAAACATTTTCTTCATTTTGTTAGGGGCAGCCATTTACAGCTTTGGTTTTGTCCATTTCAATATTCAAAATGAACTGGGGGAAGGCGGGTTTGCAGGGATAACGCTGATCTTATATTTCCTTCTTAACTGGGACCCTGCATTGATGAACCTTTTGCTGAATATTCCCGTGTTCTTTGTCGGCTGGAAGCTGCTGGGGAAAAAAGTACTCCTATATACTATTATCGGCACAGTGGCTGTATCAGTTTTCCTCAAGATCTTCCTGGTTTATGAAATCCAGATCGACCTGCAAAATGATTTATTCCTCGCTTCGCTGTTTGCTGGTATTTTCGTTGGAGCTGGGCTCGGAATCATTTTCCGCTACGGAGGAACTACTGGGGGCGTGGACATTATCGCACGGCTTGTGCAGAAATATGTAGGCTGGAGTATGGGGAAAACCATGTTTCTATTCGATGCTACTGTCATTCTTCTATCTTGGATTGCTTTTCTTGATAACCGCTCAATGATGTACACCCTTGTCGCTGTCTTCGTTGGGGCACGCGTTATTGATTTCATGCAGGAAGGTGCCTACTCGGGCCGTGGCGCTTTGATCATCTCCAATTCACAGGAAGAAATCGCAAGCCGTATCGCAATTGAAATGGACCGGGGAATCACGATTCTCCGCGGTTATGGCCATTTTTCAAAAGAAGAGCGTGAAGTACTGTATTGTGTAGTCGCAAGAAATGAAATCGTCCGTCTGAAAAACATCATCAATGAGGTGGACCCGCATGCCTTTGTTTCCTTAATCGAAGTCCATGATGTTATGGGTGAAGGATTTACCCTGGATGAGCAAAAAATGCCATTGAGTTAATAAAATAAAGTCTTCAATTACTCCTGAATACACAAAAACCGTCCCGATAATATCATCGGGACGGTTTTTAATATCTTATGAACGATTCATGCTTGTATAGATCAGCAACAGGCGAGCAAGTTCCAACACAGCAACCGCTGTAGCAGCTACATAAGTCATCGCTGCAGCGTTCAATACTTTTTTCGCATGTGGCTCTTCTTCGTTGCGGATAATATTAGCTGACAGCAATTGGTCCATTGCCCGGTTGGAAGCATTGAATTCCACCGGTAATGTGATGATCTGGAAAATAACACCCATTGCCAGAAGGACAATACCAATCAGCAAAGCTCCACTGAGTTGTGCAAAGAAACCGATCATAATGAACACCCATGACATATTGGATGAAATATTTACTAGCGGAACCAAGCGATGGCGCAGACGCAGGAAAGAATAATCTTCCGCATCCTGTATTGCATGCCCTACTTCGTGAGCCGCTACTGCTGTACCCGCTACAGAAGCTTCATGGAAATTATGACTTGAAAGCGCGACAGTTTTTTTCATCGGGTTGTAGTGGTCACTTAACATACCCCGGCTTTCAATCACTTTAACATCGTAAAGGCCATTTTGATCCAATATCATTCGGGCAACTTGTTCTCCGGTATGTCCGGAGGTCGAACGCACTTTTGAATATTTGCCATACGTTTTCTTCAATTTAAATTGAGCCCATAAAGGCAGGATTAACAGGACTGCAAAATAGATGAGATATGAACCTAAGCCCATGATGAATTAACACCCTTTCTTTACTATCTGTTACCCTTATTTTACTTGGTTTGGTCAGTGTTGGTCAACTGAAACGCCGCGGGTTTATTAAGCCATGCAACGAATAAAGCAAATGATATGCAGGCAATTGACAGCCAGAAAGTAAAGTACCCAATCTGGTCGCTATACTCTGCTAAACTGCTATAAATCGGCATCTGGCCAAAGACGTAATCGATAACATCATTATGCAGCGTCCAGACCGCTGCCAGTGCTGCTGCGAACCAGCCGAAGCGGTAATGGTCGATATAAAGAACTGCCTGCAACGCCATTGCAAAATGGGAAAACACCAGCATCCACCCGAGCCAGCCGATGTCTCCGGTCTGCCATAAAGTAAGAAGATTCATCACCACAGCCCATAAACCGTATTTGATCAAGGTAATGAAAGCGAGCGCTTCGATCAGACTGCTTCGTTTTCCAATCAGCCAAAGACCTAATACAATCGTGAAAAAAAGGCTTGCAGTAGGGCTGTCCGGTACGAATATGAGATATTTGGGTTCTGTTATGGCCAATTGCCAGCCATACCATATGTAGCCGTAAATGGTTCCGGCAAGATTTATAATAAACAATAAGAGAAGAAATGGCTTGAACATCAGCCAGGCAGAAATTTTGTTTACAAAGGAAAGCATTTAACTTCTTCCTTTCAAGATAGCAAAAAAGAGCCGGTTTCCCGGCTCTTTTTCTAGTATGTTATTCTGCTTCCAAGCCCGAGATAAACTCAGCCATAACTTGCAGGTCTTCTTCTGTACCATCCCAAGATGGCGGCATTATCATAGCTCCGCCTTCTTCGATACCGTTGACAGCAATCTCAGCAATCTCCTCCGGAGTAAGGCCAGTACCTACTAATGTAGGTCCGACAGCTCCTTCCAGATTATCGCCATGACAACTGATACAAGCGGAACCGGCATAGATTTCATATCCAGGATCAGTTGTATCGATTTCAACTTCTTCCGTAATTTGTCCTTGAGCCTCAGCTGCTTCCCAGTCATGGTTAGCTACTGATTCCCAAGTCAGGAAGATGATTGAAGCGATTGCAAGAAGCATGAATCCTGTTGGAAGTGGCCGTTTTGAAGGGCGTCTTTCCGGACCGCGATCCAAGAATGGAGCCAAAGCCAAAGCCCCGAAAGCAAGACCAGGAATAATGATGGCACCTACAATATTGAATGGGCCTGAAGCAAATTCGTATTTAAGTAATTGATATAAGAATAAGAAATACCAGTCTGGCAATGGAATATATGCCGTATCAGTCGGATCCGCCTGACCTTCGAGAGGTGACGGGTGAGCGATAGTCAAAAGCAGATAACCAATCAAGAAGACTGCCCCAATCATCCATTCTTTCAAAAGGAAGTTTGGCCAGAAAGCTTCTGTCTTGCCAGGGTATTCGGAATAATCCTTAGGGATATTCGGTTTGCGATGTTCCATACCTGGTACGCGCGAATCCCCTACAAATTTCATCCCTTTTCCGCGATGCATAGTGTCCCCTCCTTTAAAAATCCATTAAGCCGCACTGCTTACAGCGGGCCTGAAATACCCTGTCTCCGAATCATGATGAAATGCGCCGCAAGCAACCCAAGCAAAGCAGCAGGCAAGAAGAATACATGAATAGCGAAGAATCGGGTCAAGGTTTGTGCACCAAGAATCGTTGCATCCCCGGCAAGCAATGTTTTGATCATACCGCCGACCAATGGAACAGACGCAGCGATTTCGATACCAACTTTAGTTGCAAACAATGCTTTCATATCCCATGGAAGAAGATATCCTGTGAAACTCAATCCAAGAATAACACCGAAAAGCAAAACGCCGACAACCCAGTTCAATTCACGTGGTTTTTTATATGAACCTGTGAAGAATACGCGAAGCGTATGAAGGAAAATCATTACTACTACTAGAGAAGCTCCCCAGTGGTGCATACCGCGCACGATTTCTCCGAATGCTACTTCATTCTGGAGATAATAAACCGACTGCCAGGCATTCTCGATATCTGGTACGTAGTACATAGTTAAGAACATACCGGATAAAATCTGAATTACCGTGATGAAGAACGTCAATCCCCCAAAACAATAAACGAATGCTGAAAAGTGGTGTGCGGGGTTTACGTGTTCCGGTACTTCATGGTCCGCGATATCACGCCAGATCGGCGTAATGTCCAGACGCTCATCAACCCAATCATATAACTTGTTTAGCACTGGTGTCGTACCCCCTAACTATTAAACTAATGTGTTTAGTCTTACTGCTCCGATGGCTACATAGCCATCTTGTTCTTGAACTTCATACTCATCGAGCGGTCCAAGCGGTGGTGTACCTGCGATATTCTGTCCGTTTTTTTCATAACGTCCAGCGTGGCACGGGCAGAAAAATTGTGTTGGCTGTTCCGGATCGCCGGCCCAGTTGACTGTACATCCCAAATGTTTGCAGACTGGTGAAAGTGCGATTAATTTATCGCCTTCTTTGTATACCCAAGCGGAATTCGTTACTTCCGATACATACCATGCATCCGTTTGTTCAAATGAAAAGTCGACACGCACTGGTTCTTCAGTGATATCTTCCGCTCGTTGGTCTGTCAATACGAAGTCGCCTCCATCCTTCTGCTGAAGAACCGGGTCAACCGCAAATCGCACCATCGGCATTAGCATTCCTGCTGCCATGAATCCGCCGACACCTGTTAATGTGTAGCCTAAAAATTGACGTCGTGATACACGATTGTTACTCATCCTTTTCCCCCCTCTAACATTCAAGGTCAGTCCAATGGACATACTCATTCAAATATAATTACTAGGACAACCTAATGATATATCAATCGAAAGTGCAGGTCAATAATGCTGTGAAGCTAAATCACAGTTTGTGAACATTTCATGAAGCTTATGACCATTCTTTCAAAAACAGTGGAAGCACTTGCCGCAGCTGGTCTTCCATAACCGATTGCTTGAAATTCTTATCCATATGTTCAGTTGGAATAGCGGGCAGCCACAGCACATTCTTCATCTCTTCGACCGAACGCCACTCAGCATCCGTGGTCATATAGAAAACATGTTTGAAGCCGGCTTTTTCCATTTCATCGGAAATCTCTTTCGAGAGCCTCGACCTGTCGGCGCTTTTTGTATAAGCCAATGGCGGGAACAAAAGAATGCGACCCTTGAATTGCTTTTCCAGAAGTGCAGTGAGTGATTGAAGATATTCTGATGCACCTGCGCTCGATTTTAATCCAGCCTCGCTCAAATCCAATTGGAGCAACGGCACTACAGCAGTATCCACATAATCTTTCTGGCTTAAATACTGGTCCATATCTTTGCCGATAAAATGCATGAAATCTACTCACCTTTCATTTTCTTGATCGCTTTTATATTATGCAGCAAGGATGACAGTTCAAAGAATTTCTCTTTGTCATTGGCATCAAGTGCTTCGTCAATCTGTTTAAGAATCGATTCCTCCTGGAAGGATGACAAGCTGTCCGCTAGTATTTCTTCTGCCAGCTCGCGGTCCTGTGCATTGATCGTTTCATCCAGAGGAATATAAGGATTTTCTTCCAGCACCGATAAATAGAGCGGCGTCGGTGGGCGGTTCGGAAAGTTTAATTGCAAATATAGATCCTGTTCAGGATTCAGCCGCAAATCATGAAAAGACTTTTCGGCATCAGCAGTCATTAAATTGCCTTTATAGAAACGAAACGGCAATTCTTTCGATTCTGTCGATGACATGACCATTGCACGAGGACAATAATGCGCGTCTTCCACAAAATGTGTCTTTTCAAGCAATTCATCATTGCTGAGCATGTAATTTAAAATCCAAATGCATTCCCTGCGTTTCATCTTATATGATTGAAGAAACCATCGCACAAACTGCTTTTTATCTCCAACCGAGATTGAAGCCGTCATGATAACTCCCCTTTCATTCAAAAGATTGCTGCATATCCAGCCATTCTTGGTTGTCAGGTTCCAGAACCTGAAGCTCTTTCAATATTTCAAGAGCCCGGTCTCTTTTTCCTTCTTCAACAAGGAAGCGAACATATTTCCCAAGAAAATCTGGATCTTCACGAAATGCCGGATAAGCCATGTCGAAATATACCGCAGCCTTTTCAAACTGTTCGGTGCGTTCATAAGCTTCCGCTACCATCGGATACAGCCCTGCCCAGTCGTCTCCGCTTGCCACAGCCGCCTCCACCAGTTCCAGTACTTCTTCATCCATTTCTATCGAGTTGAAATAAGACACAAGAGCAAATATCGCTTCCATATATTCGGGGTCAAGTGCAACCGCCTGCCTGAGATTCTCGACGCCTTCTTCTGTATTCCCCAGCTTCATCGCCAGTTTGCCGGCAAAGAGATATAGTTCCTTGTCAAATTCGTCTCTTTTCAAGCCTTCTTTTATTGCAGCATAGGCTGCTTTATAGTCCTCAGCCATATTGAGGCTCTGCGCCTTCAATAAGTAAGCTGAAAAATAATCAGGATCCAGAACGATTAATTCATCCAGCCGCTGCACAGCTCTGTCATATTGCTGTGTCTGAAATGCAGCAACAGCAGCTCCAAAAAGGACATCCGGCTGCACTTGTTCCTCAAGCGCCTCTTCGTAATATGGGAGCGCCTCTTCATATGCGGCACCTGCACTATAAACTTCTGCCAGACGCTCCGATATATGAACGCCTTCAATTACAACACCCGCAGATTTCAAGTCCTGGTATATTTTAGCAGATTCCAGATATCTTCCGGAATCCAGCAGCAATTCCGCTTTCGCCTGCATAAGAAGCGGTTCATCAGGCAATAAGCCAATGGCTTCGTTCAGCCGATTTTCAGCCGCTTCCATCAAACCCTGCAACTGAAACAAATCTGCAAGCGTCACGAGTGCTTGAGTATAATATTCATCATCCTTCAGAATTTCCATCAAAAGGTTTAAAGCTTCATCTTCCCGATCTGCCTCAATCAGCAGATTCGCCCTGTCAATTTTCAACTGGCTTTCTTCCGGAAAGATATATTCAAGATGCTCCAGTACTTTAATGGCTTCTTCCACAAACCCTATTTCTCCAAGCCATTCAGACAATCCATACTGTTCGTCAGGATCGCCATCCAGTAAATAGGAATCCAGCAATGAATTAACCTTGCCCATATCCCCCAGCTCTACAGCTTTTTGAATCTCTTCTACAGTCGCCATACAATCACCTATTCTTTCAATTTCCTACTTCCATCCTACACGATACACTGTTTTTAGCATAATAAAAACTCCCCCGAAGGAGAGTCAGACAATCAGATTATTCAGATGTTCAAAAAAGCCTGGATAAGACACTGCTATACAATCGGGATCATCAATTGATACCGATCCGTCGGCTGCCAGCGAAGCAATGGCTGCCATCATTCCCAGCCTATGGTCGCCGTATGTTTTCATATCTGCGCCACTTAGCGGAGTTGGGCCATTAATAACCATGCCATCCTCAGTAGCTGTGATGTCAGCTCCCATTTTGGATAACTCATCGACCACGGCAGTAATTCTGTCAGTTTCTTTAACACGCAGCTCTTCAGCATCTTTTATAACCGTGGTGCCTTGGCATTGAGTGGCAATCAAAGCGATAATCGGAATTTCATCTATCAGCCTTGGAATCAATGAGCCGCCGATTTCAATTCCCTTTAACCGCGAAGAACGGATCAGTAAATCAGCGGATCGTTCTCCCGCTGTTTCATTTTCTTGGATTTCATAATCTGCTCCCATTTGGGCAATCACATCAAGAATGCCTGTTCTTGTAGGATTTGTCCCGACGTTCTCCAGACGAATCTCACTTCTTTCTGTAACAAGCGCTGCAGCTATGAAGAATGCAGCGGAAGAAATATCTCCTGGAACTTTAACGTGGCGAGCTGACAGGGTTTGTCCCCCTGCCATTTCGATAATGTTATCATTCCTTTTGATATCCACACCAAAATGGCGCAGCATAATTTCCGTGTGGTCTCTTGTCGCAACCGGTTCTTCGATAACCGTTTTGCCGTCTGCATTTAAAGCTGCCAGTAAAATGGCCGATTTCACCTGGGCACTGGCAACCGGCAGCGTATAATTAATCCCGGCCAAACGGGTTCCTTGAATGGCCAAAGGTGTGAACTGGCCACCCGTACGCCCTCGAATATCCGCTCCCATCAATCGAAGCGGATCGACAATCCTTTTCATCGGACGCTTGGCAATGGAATCATCGCCAGCTGCAACTGAATGGAAAGAGGTACCCGCCAACAGCCCGAGCATCAGGCGCGTGGTGGTTCCAGAATTTCCGGTATCCAAAACCGCATCCGGTTCTGTCCATCCATCGATTCCTTTGCTGTTTATCGTCACCTGATTGCCATCCAATTCGATTTCTACTCCAAGCTTCCGGAAACAGCTGATAGTGCTCAGGCAATCAGCACCAAGTAAAAAGCCTTCCACTGTTGTCTTTCCTGAAGCTATAGCACCGAACATGATGGAACGGTGGGAAATCGATTTATCACCAGGCACCTGAATAGTGCCGTTCAAAGAAGGTTTTTCATAATTTAATTTCGTCGGCAACATACGTTCCTCCCCTCAGGAAATATAAACATCGTATACAGTTCGCTCTGTAATGCATTGCTTCGCCTTTTCCCGATCCTCAGCTGTCTGAAAACTGATTACCAGTATCCCGAACACGTCTTCCCGGGTTTCCAATATTCGCAGGTTAACGATGCTGATCTGCGCTTCTGCAAGATATCCGGTCAACTCGGAAATGATTCCCGGAACATCCGGAATATCGACATAAAGATCGAATATGGAATACATGGCCCCATGCCCGGCTATCGGCAATTGATCCCGTACAGATTTAGCTTTTTCGAAATACTGGCGAATCGGTTCTTCTTCGTTTACTTCCAGAAGATTTTTTAATTTTGTCATTTCCTCTATCCATAACTTCAATTGGGCTGTGATCATTCCATTATTTTGTGTAGTGATGTCCCTCCACATGGTCGGATCCGAAGAGGCGATACGGGTTATATCGCGGAAACCTCCTGCTGCAAGTTGCTTTGTAAAGGGATATTCCTGTTCCCTGTCGAGCTGATGGACGAGCGAGGCAGCAATAAGATGTGGAAAATGGCTGACAATCGACGTCATATGGTCATGCTCTTTTGCTGTCAGCACCTGAATTTTCGCTTTTGTTACAGAAAGAAGCTCTTTCATCTTCTCGATATGCGCATCACCAGCCAATCGCCCTGGAGTCAAAATATAAAAAGCATTCTCAAAAAGAACTTCTTTTGCTGCTTCCACTCCACTTTTATGTGAACCGGCCATGGGGTGCCCACCGATAAAAATGTACTTTAAATTAGCCGCAGCTTCCATTATTTCCATTTTGGTGCTTCCGGTGTCACTGATAATCACGTCATCCTTTAACTTCCAGTACTGGCTTTGTTGAAGTAATTTTTTTGCAGCGCCGACGGGAGTCGCCAAAATGATGAAATCCGCTTCGGCCGCAGCTTCCTCAAGAGATAATGCTGCATGATGGATAATCCCCATTTTATATGCCTTACGGACAGTTAATGCATCCGCATCATATCCGAATATTACCGCATCGCCATGTCTCATCAAGGCTTTTGCCAATGAACCGCCGATCAAACCCAGTCCGATAACAAGAATGTTCTTTTTCACCGTTCTTCCACCTTGCTGTCTTTTAACAGATCCGGCCGCAATTTCACTGCATCATTCATGTAAATATGGTGAATATCTTTTTGGCCCACTGCTGTATTGACGTGCATCATGACACGTATGCACAATGGCATACTGCCTGGAACGTCCATTTCATGGGTACACATGACAGGGACGTATGTCCAGTTTTCAATTGTCCGAACAGCTTTTGCTGGAAATGCAGAAGAGATATCGGTAGTGGTAGATATCACCACTGAAGCCACGTGTTCCGGATCAACGCGGTTCTGTTCAGCCATTTCAAGCACAAGTTTTCTTGTTTCAGTCAGGATTTCTTCCGGACGGTCGGCAGAAACAGTAATTGCCCCCCGGATGCCTCGCATCATCATATATGCATCTCTCCTATCTTTGAACGTAATGCGTCGTAGGCTTTTTCTGCCTCTTTTTCATCGATTGTCGCCATAAAAGGGCGGCCCGTTTCTTTCAGCAGCACGAAGTTCAATAAACCTCCGGATGACTTCTTATCTTTTTTCATGATTCCAGCCAACTTCTCAAAACTAAAATTTTCGATTATTTCAAGTGGGTAACCGTTGAAAAGGCACCACTCAAGAAATTCAGGCAATTTTTTATGCCCTGACAATTCCAGTGCATATGCCATGCCGATTGCGACTGCCTCGCCATGAGTGATTTTCCCATAACCCGACAATGCTTCGATTGCATGCGCCAGCGTATGTCCGAAATTCAGAAATTTTCTTACACCGCTTTCAAATTCATCTTCTTCGACAATGGCCGCTTTGACAGCAATCCCCCGCTCCAAATTCACAGCCAGTTGCTCTTTGCTCATCTCCGGGAGGTTTTTAACTGCCAGCAACTCCAGCAGCCAGTTTTCATTTGAAATAAAAGCGTGTTTTATGACTTCCGCCATTCCTGACCGAATTTCCTTGTCAGGCAATGTTTCCAGAAAATATGTGTCATAGATTACAGCGGCAGGCTGATGAAATGTACCGATCATATTTTTGCCTAAAGCATGATTGATTGCCGTTTTTCCACCTACAGCGCTGTCATGCGCCAAAATGGTAGTCGGAATTTGGATGTAAGATATCCCTCTCATAAAAGTAGAGGCGACGAAACCAACGACGTCTCCTGTGGCCCCTCCACCAAAAGCCAGCACCAGCGACTTTCTGGAAAAATCATTTTCCAATAAAAAACTTTGGCATTCCATAAAAGTTTCCATGGATTTTGATTGTTCCCCTGCCGGTATTTCTTTGACGGCCAATTTATCTGCAAAATCCAGACTTGCTTTTAGGTGGTCGAGGTGAAGCGCGGCCACTTGTGCATCTGCGATGATTGCAATTTTGTCTGCACCGGCAAACAGTTCCCGGTAGCTTTCATCAAATGCATTTAAAGCACCATGGCCTATATGGACTTTATAAGGATTAGCTGCTTCTACAGTCAGCATAGTCATAGAATCAGTACTCCTTTGTATATGTCAGATAATCGGCGATATTTGCCTGCAGCCTCGGCAATTGGTCGGCATCGAATTGTTCAAGCAATGCGTTTGCCACTTCCCAGGCCACCACATGTTCCGCCACTATGGAAGCTGCAGGGACAGCGCAACTGTCAGAACGCTCAATACTGGCCTGGAAAGGTTCCTTCGTTTCAATATCGACGCTTTGAAGCGGCTTGTATAATGTAGGGATCGGTTTCATTACCCCGCGGACGACTATCGGCATCCCGGTCGTCATACCACCTTCAAAACCACCCAGGTTATTTGTTTTGCGTGTATAGCCTTCAGCTTCATTCCATAATATTTCATCGTGGACCTGGCTTCCCGGTTTACGCGCCATTTCAAATCCCAAACCGAATTCGACTCCCTTGAATGCATTGATACTCATGACAGAAGCTGCAATTTTAGCATCCAGCTTACGATCGTAATGGACATAGCTTCCAATACCGGCTGGCATGCCTTCCACAATCACTTCAACTGTTCCGCCGATGGAATCACCATTTTTTTTCGTTTCATCTATTAAATCGGTCATCTGTTGAGTCACTGATGGGTCTGCACAATAAACCGCATCTTTTTCAACAGCTTCCCTGATTTCAGCCACTGATTTGCCGGTATAGCTTTCAGGACTTACTTTGATGCCCCCGATTTCAGTTACATGTGACACCATTTCAATGCCCAACTGAGCTAACAATTGTTTTGCCACGGCACCTACTGCAACTCGTACAGTCGTTTCTCTTGCAGAAGAGCGTTCCAGCACGTTCCGCAAATCACGATGGCCATATTTCATACCCCCGTTTAAATCAGCATGTCCAGGTCTCGGACGGGAAATCTGCCGTTTGACTTCATCCGTTTCCTCAATGGGTTCAATGCCCATCACATTCGTCCAATGCTTCCAGTCATCATTTTTAACCACCAGGGCAACCGGAGAACCAAGCGTTTTCCCATGCCGAACTCCTGAAACAATCTCTACTGTATCAGTCTCTATCTGCATTCTTCTGCCGCGACCGTGTCCGCCCTGTCTTCTTTTAAGTTCTTTATTGATCATTTCTGCCGTCAGCGGCAGTTGAGCCGGCAACCCTTCAATTATTGCAGTCAATTGCGGTCCATGTGATTCTCCTGCTGTCAAATAACGCATAAACGCTTTCCCCCTTCAACGCACTAAAGTATTTATGTATCACTATAACACATAATATTTCATCAATTCTATATGAAATTGCCAAGAAAGTGAACTATAGCAACACTTTATGTCACACTGGAAATTATCGGAAATGAAAAAGAGACAGCAATGGCCGCCTCTTTTAAAATAATTATATAAGTTGAACTAATAAGTTAAAGCAGCAATTATTCTGCATAGCCGCTCTGATTTGGGGCCCACAGGATGTTGGTTATGCCGCCGCGGCAACTGTTCATTGCCATGGCGGTCAAAGGCCATGCTCCTGCATCGCTGCGCTAGCTTCGTCGCAAAGAGTCGGCCGAACTTCCTTCGGCCAACTCTTGGCTGTCTCAGTCATCCGGATTAGTTTACCCAGCTGCTCATTGTTTTTTCGTATGATACCAATTCTTCTTCTTTGAAGAACAAACCGATTTCACGCTCTGCACTTTCAGCAGAATCCGATCCGTGGATCATGTTTTTTCCGACAGTAACTGCGAAGTCGCCGCGGATTGTTCCTGGAGCTGCATCTTTAGGGTTTGTAGCGCCCATCATTTGACGTGCAGTCAAAATAACGTTTTCGCCTTCCCAAACCATTGCGAATACAGGGCCTGAAGTGATGAATTCAACCAATTCACCGAAGAAAGGGCGTTCTTTGTGTTCGCCGTAATGCTCTTCAGCCAATTCAGTTGGAATCTGCATCAATTTAGCACCCGCCAAGTTATAGCCTTTTTTCTCGAAACGAGCTACGATCTCGCCGATTACATTGCGTTGCACACCATCAGGTTTTACCATTAAAAACGTTTTTTCCATAATTAACACTCCTCTATTAAAAGCTCGGACATAAGTTGCCCACCTTAAAAAATACTATCATTATGAAGCGGATTGTCAACTCCCAGTCTAAAACTTTCTTTTTCCAATAAACAACGCAATATTTCTCATTGTTTTATTGGCGTTGCCTTTCGGGAGCAGCATAAGTTCTTTCAGTGCTTTGTTAAGATACTGGTCGCTAAGGGATTTAGCTTCCTCCAATGCCGGGCTGGTGCGTATCAATTCCACGATTTCCTTGCGTTCACTGTCTGTCATGTCTTTGCCGACAGCTTCTTTTAATCTACCGTAGATTAAGGGGTCCTTCCGTGCAAAAAGAACAGGAAGTGTTATATTTCCTTGGATAAAATCGCTTCCTGCAGGTTTTCCCAATTCTTCATCCGACGATGTAAAATCAAGGATATCATCAGTGATTTGGAAAGACATACCGATGAAATAGCCGAATCTGCGCAACCGTGCGGCAGTTTCTGCATCTGTCCCGGAAACAGTCGCTCCAAGTTCACAGCTTGAGGATATCAATAATGCGGTTTTACGTTTAATGCGGCGCAGATAATCCCGTACCGTTTGATCCAATTTATATTTATCCTCGATTTGAATAATTTCTCCCCGGCAAACTTCAATCATTGTCTTGGAAAGAATATCGTGTATTTTAGGATCTTCTATCACAGTTATATATTCAAGTGCGCGAGCCAATATGAAATCTCCTGTATACATCGCTACACTATTGTTCCACTGTGCTTTGACAGTGGTCTGTCCCCGTCTCATTTCCGAATCGTCAATGACGTCATCATGGACGAGCGAAGCCATATGGATTAACTCAAGCGGCACTGCCACCTGCTTCATCACATCGACATTATAATCGCCGAATTTGCCTGCAAGCAAAACAAAAACAGGTCGGATTCTCTTTCCTCCGGCCTGCAATAAGTGTAAGGAAGCTTCATTTAGGAGGAGTGAATTGGAACCCACAGCAACTTCTAATTCTTTTTCGATCTTGTCCAATTCCGGTCTAAGTTCGGAATAGAGCAATTTCAACTTCACCTTTTCCACTTAAAAACCTTCTCCCGCTATTTTACTTTTTTGATGCCCATATGCAGGGCTGCTGCGCCACCGGTATAAGGCTTGTATTTCACCTTTTCGAAACCTACTTGAACAAACAGCTTTGCCAATTGCTTCATACCAGGAAAACCTTTTGCTGATTCCTGAAGCCATGAATATTCTTTATAGCTTTTAGCGAAAAGCTTGCCGAATACAGGCATGATAAAGCGGAAATAAAAGCGGAAAAACGGTTTAAAAAAAAGGCTTTCCGGCTGTGAAGTTTCAAGACAGGCAATCATGCCGCCGGGTTTAAGTACTCTATGCATTTCAGACAACACCTGTTCATAGTCAGGCACATTCCGCAAACCAAAACCTATAGTTGCAAAGTCGAATGTGTTATCCGGATACGGCAAAGACATCGCATTGCCCTGCACGAGCTCAACCTGCGGCAAATGATTTGTTTTTTCAATACCTACATTCAGCATATTCTGACTGAAGTCGAGGCCAACAACACGCCCATTTTTTCCGGCTGCTTCAGCCAGGGCGATTGTCCAGTCTGCAGTTCCACAGCACACATCAATCGCTGATGAACCTGGGGACACCTGCATTTTGTGCATTGTATCTTTACGCCATTTATTGTGTTGCTGAAAACTGATGACCGAATTCATCTGATCATAATTCTCGGATATTTTTTCAAATACTTCATGTACACGCTGTTCTTTCGTTTTTGGCATCTCAGTCATCCTTCTCGGGTAAGCTGTTCAGCTAAATGCTGATGCGGAGTGATTTGATGGAGCATAAAATTTTTCAGATTGAAATCCATAGGATGGACATCCAATACTTTTGTCAATTCGCTGTGCAGTGAATCCAATTTATCAAGAAGCCAGCGCTCCGAGTATAGGGGCAGCGGCAGCGCAAGATTTAATTTGCGCAGAATCTTGGTTTCTACGCCGTTGCGGAAAGAATCCAATTGATTCGAGAAATAAACATATTCCAAAGCCGGTTTTGCAATAGCTGAATATTGAGAGCAACCATAATAATCGTAGAACACTTTCAATAATTCCGTTTCAATAACTTCGGCAGCCGATTCAATTCCAGCGACAGGCATAATTGTTTTTTCATAGAGAGATGCCTTCTTCTCACTGACCCCTATTATGCCGCTGGCCAATAACTGAATCAATTTTATATTGTTCGAATTGCTTAGCATCTGATAATAGATTCCACTGTAGAAGTCCCCTGCCAAAACCGTCAACTGCTGGCTTTTGCTGATTGGGGAATCTTCTTCGACCTGATCATGGGCATGTAGTGCAGCGTAGACGATGGCCACTGTTTTCGCAGAATCTTCCATGTCGTCCGACCATTGTTTTCCATCAAAAAAAGGCAATAGCAAAAAGAACAAACGCGCCCGGTCAATTGATGGGCCGGCTGTATATTTCTCAAGTGTCCGCTGATGCAAAGCCTGCAGGACATCGATTTCCATTGAGGTGATTTTTGAATGTATTTGAAGGTCATTCATACTGCGTGCTCCATTCGTGATTTAGCAATTCTACATAAGTTCTACAATAAGTATAACACAGCATAGCTTAAGGCTTCATCCATTTGGACCTATTTCTTGGGTTCACTTTCGACCACGCCGTGGGCTGAATGTATTTCCGCTTTGCCGCGTATTTTCATTGCAGATGTATGCTCAGTAAACTGGGCGATCATCACTTCGCCTTTATCCAACTTTTCAGTATGGTGGAATTTAGTATCATTGCCCCGAGTCAATCCAATGACATTTACGCCATCTTCCTGAGCCCTAATCACAATATATTCAGTTTGTGCCATAATTCCGCCTGCTTTCCATATTTTTAATTTTTATTGATATAAGTAATGACTTCCGAACGTTTGATGGCATCTGTCTCAAGTATTCCTCGGGCTACTGCAGTTACAGTTGTAGCACCAGGTTTCTTGACACCGCGCATCGTCATACACATATGTTCAGCTTCAACCATTACAAATACACCATGGGGATTAAGGGTTTCCATCATTGAATCAGCGATAGTGGATGTAATGCGCTCCTGAAGCTGCGGACGCTTTGCTACAGTTTCCACTGCCCGAGCCAACTTGCTTAACCCTGTAACGACTCCATCCCGCGGGATGTATGCAATATGCGCTTTTCCAAAGAACGGCACCAAATGATGCTCGCACATTGAATAAAACGGAATATCCTTTACCAGAACCAATTCTTCATGGCCTTCGTGGAATACGGTCTTGAAATATTCCTTGGGATCTTCTTTTAGGCCTGAAAATACTTCTGCATACATTTTTGCTACACGCTTTGGTGTATCAAGCAAGCCTTCACGTGAAATGTCTTCACCCACCGCTTCCAAAATCATCGAGACAGCCTTTTCAATTTTTTCAAGATCAACGTTTTGTAATTCCGTATCGGTCACAATGGTTCCTCCTGTAAAAGACGAATTCATATACATTCTATGTTGTATGTAATTCCTATTCATCTAGATTAACTTTTTGGACATTTAAATATCATATCTAATTCCTGGATTTCAATTACCAGAAAATGGTGAAGGAACTGCGAAAGTTAACCCTGCAACCATCTTAGCATAAGAATCTTAGCATAATAGCGGGTGTTTCGCAAAACTGGTGATTGAAAGAAAAGCGACAGCGCCCGTTAAGCTCTGAAAGGCATAAGGCGAGCTAGCGAAGCGGCGGTCTTTGCCGCATAGCTAGATTGACTTATGACCCGAAGAGCTGGGCCGCTGGAGTCTGGACACTAAGAAATGCGACTGTGCCCGTTTAGCTCTGAAAGACATAAGACAGAATAGCGTAGTGGCCTCGGCCGCGCAGCTAGGCTGGCTTATGATCCGAAGAGCTGGGCCACAGGAGTCTGGACAGTAAGAAAAGCGGAAACGGCCGCTCAGCTCCGACAAGCAAGAGATGGAACAAATGTAATTTGGGACATCTCTTTGCGACGAAGCTAGCGCAGCGATGCAGGAGCAGTAAGTTTTTCACGATTTGGCGAAGCGGCATCTTTCTAGCCGCACAGCCAAAGTGGCTTACGACTCGAGGAGTTGGCCGTTGGAGTCTGGACAATAGGAAATGCGACTGTGCCCGTTTAGCTCTGAAAGGCATAAGACAGAATAACGGAGCGGCGTTCTTTGCCGCAGAGCTAGGCTGGCTTATGATCCGAAGAGCTGGGCCACAGGAGTCTGGACACCAAGAAAAGCGGAAACGGCCGCTCAGCTCCGACAAGCGAAGGATGAAAAAAGAATGGCCCCTGCGGAATCTGCATTCCGCCGGAGCCATTCTATGTACAGCACTGTAGCTTATTTCACTGCGTCTTTAAGCGCTTTACCTGGCTTAAATGCAGGGACTTTGCTAGCAGCGATTTCGATTTCAGCACCAGTTTGTGGGTTGCGTCCTTTACGGGCTGCGCGTTCGCGTACCTCAAAGTTACCGAAACCGATCAACTGTACTTTATCACCTTTAGTTAATGCACCTTGAATTGCTTCAAAAGCTGCGTCTACTGCTTTAGCTGCATCTTTACGAGAAAGCTCAGCTGATTCAGCAACAGAGTTCACTAATTCTGTCTTGTTCATGCTATTCACCTCCTCTCAAAGGGGATGTTTACCATCAATCCTGTAAAAAGAGTATCACAACGAAAAACGCATAGCAACCACTAATGCCGCGGTTTCAGCAGTTTCAGGCCAAATACTGGCAAAATATTCTAAAAAGAAGGGTTTTCTATCAAAAACCCCGTTAAAACAACATTCTTTATTCATTCAAAAAAATAGGTTCCCGGTTCTCATCAATAGTGTATGGAAGAGAATATGCAGGCACAACAGGGTTATCTTCATACAGTAGAAAACGTATATCCTGTCCTTCTTCCAATTCACCATCATATTCCTGCAGTGCAGAATACAAATCCATGGAATAATCGACATATACTTCTCCACGGCCAGTAACTACCAGCGGAAGGTTTCTTCCGCTGTATGGACTCGTGACAGTCGGTTCTTCATCGAATCCCATCGCTTCGTAATTGAATTTATAGACATTATCTGCAATGGTTTCCGAGATTGGAGCTTGTCCGCCATTTGCGCTTTTCCGGATATTAACAGAACGGATCGCTTCCGCAATGCGCAGATCCACTAATTTTACAGTCGGGTTTTCTTCAACATCCGTCAGGACATATTGAAAGATTCCTCCTGTTTCAAAGGCATTAGTAGGAACTTCTGCCATATAATCAGGAACGATTTTTGAAAAATCGATCGGATATTTGATGAATTGGTCCACATCCATATCACGGGTTTTAATCGGCAGTAATCCACCGCTCGCGTCCCGGTACTGGTTTACTGCATTCTGCACAGAAATCAATTGGTCTTCGTAAGGAATCTGATTTTCTGCAAGCTCACTTTCCGGAAACATACATGCACTCAATAGGAATGCAACGGAAAGAAGCAGTGTAAAAAGAAATGTTTTTTTCATATTTTTCACCTCATGCGCCGCCGGTTGGTCCGCTGAATACCGTGAAAACCATGATGAAGAATCCAAGTATCAGCAGTATATATGCAACTAGGGCAAAAATAAATTTAATGATGCCATTTTTTAATTTGTATCTGCTTAAGTAAATCAATCCCATTGAGATAATCAAAAAAGCAATACCGGCAAATGATACCCACATTTTGTCCAATGAACTCATAAACAGCCGCCTCTCGTTCAGTTTCAGTCCATAGTATAGCATAAGACAGGCCTTGTTGCCCGTAGAGAATTTGACGGTCACAAGACATTTTGCCGCTTTGTGGGCAAAAAAAGAAGTGACGCATTTGCGCCACTTCTTTTATCCGGATTTTAAAGCAAATCAATTAAATCTTCCATTTCATTTTTCTTCATTCTGCCCATTAAATGCCCTGCCGCTTCATCGGTTGGAACATTTTCGAACAGCACACTGTAAAGAGCTTCGGTAATCGGCATTGGCACTTCATATCTTTTCGCCATTTGATGTGCAGCTTTTGTTGTGCGAATTCCTTCGACTACCATTCCCATTTCTGCCAGGACTTCCTCCAGGGATTTTCCTTTGCCGAGCATATTTCCTGCCCGCCAATTCCTTGAATGCTGGCTTGTACAAGTTACAATCAGATCTCCGACTCCAGTCAATCCGGAGAACGTTAACGGCGTTGCTCCCATTTTCACTCCAAGACGAGCTATTTCTGCCAGTCCCCGAGTCATAATGGCTGCTTTGGCATTATCACCAAGACCAAGCCCGTCGGTGATGCCGACGGCCAGGGCGATGATGTTTTTCAATGCTCCACCAATTTCCACTCCGATGACATCCGTATTCGTATAAACACGGAAATAATGGTTCATGAACATATCCTGTACCCGTTCAGCGGAATGTGTATTTTCACAAGCCGCTGTCACAGTTGTTGGATGCTCCAGAACCACTTCTTCGGCATGGCTTGGACCGGACAAGACAACCAGATCCTTGATCCATTTTTCTGGTATTTCTTCACGGATAAGTTCACTGACCCGTTTTTGGCTATCCGGTTCTATGCCTTTTGAAACATGGACAAACAGTGAAGGCTTGTCGAGTAAAGCTGCAATTTCTGCTGAAACATCGCGCATTGCTTTTGTCGGAACCGCCAGCACGTGAACATCAGCATGCCGGACAGCTTCTTCCATACTGCTTGTCGCTTTCAGGCTTTCAGGCAGCTTTATGCCTTTCAAATAACGTTCATTTGAATGCCGGTTAATTTCTTCTGCCTGTTCTGCGCGGTGTGACCATAGCAAAATATCATGGCCGTTTTGTGCAAGAACATAACCGAGAGCAGTTCCCCAGCTCCCAGCTCCGTATACGGTAATTTTCTCCATATCTAACTAACCACCTTTATCCTATTAAGTGCGGGCACGGGTAATAAGACGGAGGGGTGTACCTTCGAAATCGAAACTTTCCCGTATCCTGTTCTGAAGAAATCTAATATAACTGAAATGCATCAACTCCGGCTCATTGACAAAAACGACAAAAGTAGGCGGCTGGACTGCCACTTGTGTCACGTAATACAAACGCAATCTTTGCCCTTTATCTGATGGCGCCGGATTCATCGCCACTGCATCAGCAATAACTTCGTTCAGAATGCTTGATTGAATGCGGCGTGAATGGTTTTCATTCACTTTATTGATGGTTTCGAGAATGCTGTGCACACGCTTGCCGCTTATAGCTGATACAAACATAATTGGCGCATAATCAAGGAAAAGGAAATGTTCCCGGATTTTCCGTGTCATGACATTCATCGTTTTTTCGTCTTTTTCAATGGCATCCCATTTGTTCACAACTATGATTACAGCTTTCCCTGCTTCGTGGGCATACCCTGCAATCTTTTTATCCTGTTCCTGAATACCTTCTTCAGCATTCAGAACCACCAGAACAACATCTGATCGTTCAATGGCACGCAAAGCACGGAGTACACTGTATTTTTCAGTAGTCTCATATACCTTGCCTTTTTTGCGCATACCTGCTGTATCAATGATTACATAGGGTTGGTCTTCATATTCATATTGAGTATCCACAGCATCTCTCGTTGTACCTGCCACTTCACTGACAATTACACGCTCTTCCCCAAGGAAAGAATTGACCAGAGATGATTTACCGACATTCGGACGTCCGATTAATGAAAACTTAATAACGTCATCAGGATAATCTCCTTCATCTTCTTTCGGGAAATGCTTGGCGACTTCATCCAATAAATCTCCAAGACCAAGACCGTGAGAGCCTGAAATTGCGTAAGGCTCTCCCATACCCAATGTATAGAAATCATATATCATCGTTTTCATATCAGGGTTATCGATTTTATTAACTGCCAAAATGACAGGTTTTTTCGCCCGGAAAAGAATTTTTGCAACTTGCTCGTCCTGAACAGTTACTCCGTCCCTGCCGTTGACAAGGAAAATGATGACGTCAGCTTCGTCCATGGCAATCTCTGCCTGCTGTCGAATTTGTTCCAGAAACGGTTCGTCCCTCAGGTCGATTCCGCCTGTATCGATTATATTGAATTCATGTGTCAGCCAATCTGCAGAACTGTAAATACGATCACGCGTCACTCCTGGAATATCTTCCACGATTGAAACACGTTCTCCCACTATACGATTAAAAATCGTAGACTTACCTACGTTCGGCCGGCCGACTATTGCTACTACCGGTTTTGACATAATAATTTCATCCTTCCACTTCTAATATACCTATTATACACGAAAAAGAGGATGGCATCCTGTAAATGTCCATCCTCTCTGAAGGTGCAATATTCAGTTTTTCACAGGATGGGCAAAAGCAGCCGGATCAAAGCCCCGGGCAAGAAGGTAATTTGCTAAATTCCCCGTAATGATAGCCGGGCAATCCTGAATACCCCTAATTGTACTCGCCCCAAGTGCCGTCATCATCATTGCAAGATCCTCATGCAATTCAAAGACGCTTTCAATCAGCTTCGATTCGCCTTCATCAACTGCCAGTTTCAAAAACGATCCTGCAAGACCGGCTGCATCTGCTCCAAGCAAAAATGACTTGATTATATCCTGGGCATTTTTGATGCCGCCTGAAGCCAAAACGGTCCCATCGAACGCTTTTTTGACTTCAATAATGGCAGCGGCGGTCGGAATGCCCCAGTCCTGGAAATAATCCAGCTTTTTCGCACGGCGCTCATTTTCAATTTTAGCGAAATTTGTGCCGCCGTAGCCGCTCACATCTATAGCTGCTACCTTTGTGCCAGCCAATTTCATGGCTGTTTCATATGAGATGCCGAATCCCGTTTCCTTAACAATCACAGGTACATGGAGAGATTCGGATATATGCTGAATTCTTTCCAAAGCCCCTTTAAAGTCACGGTCACCTTCCGGCATCGTCAGCTCCTGTACCACGTTCAAATGAATTTGCAGGGCATCTGCTTCAATAATCTCCACGGCTTCCTTAGCCTGTTCAAGGCTTGCTTCGCTTCCGAGATTCGAGAATATGATGCCGTCCGGGTTCTCTTTTCGAACCACTTTGAATGACGCTCTTTCAGAAGGATCCTTAATGGCTGACATCTGTGATCCCACTGCCATGGCCATTCCGGTTTCTTTTGCCGCACGGGCAAGCATTCCATTCAGTTTTTCTGTCTGATCTCCGCCGCCGCCTGTCATAGCATTAATAAAAACAGGTGATTTTAAGTTCAAATCACCTGTTTTAGGACGCAAATCGATATCCCCTACTCCAAGACCAGGCAATGCCTGATGCACAAAACGAATGTCCTCAAACATTGTTCCGGCTCCCTGGCCGGTAGTCAAAGCATAATTGATATGATCCATCTTACGCTGTGCTCTCGACATTTACTCGGATTTGAATCCTTTCAATTTATCGCCGATGACATCACTGATGGAGAAGCCGCTGGATTCTTCCGGCATATCGTAATCAGAAAAATCCTGTTCGCTTTCTTTTTCCTGAAGTTCTTTGATGCTCAATGACAGGCGTTTATCTTCTTTATTCACATCAAGAACTTTCACTTGAACTTCGTCACCTTCACTGATCACTTCATTAGGTGTCGCAATGTGTTTATGGGCAATCTGTGAAATGTGCACAAGACCTTCTACCCCTGGCAGCACTTCAACAAACGCACCATAACTTACAAGGCGTTTCACTTTTCCGGTATGAACAGATCCTTTAGGTGCTTTTTCTTCAATAGAATCCCAAGGCCCAGGCAAAGTATCTTTGATGGAAAGTGAAATGCGTTCAGCGTCACGGTCTACTGAAAGGACTTTGACTTTTACTTCCTGCCCTTCTGTCACTGCATCCGACACTTGATCGATATGCTCATGGGAAAGCTGGGAAATATGGACAAGGCCGTCCACTCCACCGATATCAACAAACGCACCGAAAGAGGCTATTCGCTGTACTTTTCCTTCAATGACATCGCCAGGATGGATATTTTCCATCACTTCCACTTTGTGTGATTCTTTTTCTTTCTCAACCACTGCACGGTGAGAGAGAATCAGACGATTATTTTCTTTTTCCATTTCAACTATTTTAAAAGTCATTACTCTGCCTTTATAATCTTCGAATGATTCCACAAAATAATCTTCCACCAGCGAAGCCGGAACAAATCCGCGGACTCCAAGGTCAACCACAAGGCCGCCTTTCACCACATCTTTTACTTCCGCTTCGATAATTTCACCGGAATTGAATTTTTCTTCTAATTTATCCCATGCTTGTTCGGCATCCACTTTTCGTTTGGATAAAACAAAGTTCTCGTCTTCCACCTTGGTAATCACCAGATCAAGTATATCCCCAACTTGAACTGAATCTGATGCTTTTTCAATATGGAGGCTTGATAACTCACTGATTGGAATAACCCCATCAAATGGAGCACCTTCGATTGTAACTGTTACTGCTTTCTCTTCGATTTTAGCAACTGTACCTTTTACGTGATCTCCAATTTGTAACTCACTGTTTTCCATCATGTTCATTTCCTCAGACATAAGTAGCCCTCCTTCACAAACTATCCAACTTCTATTTTATTCGAATTCTCTAATAAAAACAAAAATTATCCCTTATTTTTCCGAGTTTTCGTCAAGAAGCTTCTGGATGCTCGCCATGATCACTGCTGTCACTTCTTCTACAGAGGCTTTGCGTTCACGGTATGGCTCCATAAGAACAGGCTCACCATAGACCACTTTCACTTTGCGAAAAGGTTTATATGGTCCGATTATCGCGCAAGGCATCACGTCTGCATTGCCCCTTAGAGCGAAAAACCCTGCACCGCTCAATCCTTTTTTCAAGACTCCATCGGTAGATCGTGTCCCTTCAGGAAACAATCCGACTACTTCGCCATTTTTCAATAGTTTTAACGCACTGCGCAAAGCTTCCCTGTCGCTCATCCCGCGTTTCACTGGAAATGCATTGACCTGAGGAAGGATACGCCCGAGAACCGGCACTTTAAATAACTCTTCCTTCGCCATGAAATGGACAGTGCGGGGGGATGTCATTCCGACAACTGGCGGATCCAGGGCATGAATATGGTTAGCGCACAGTAAAATGCCTCCTTGATCCGGAAATTTCTCTGTGCCCGTCACTTCAAAACGATAAAGTGGGGTTAAAGCGGTTTTGACCAATGCTTTGCCGAATGTATATAAATTCACATCAATTCAACCTTTCTTCCGCTAATTTTAAAATCTCGGATGCAGCTTCATCAATTGTTAATTTCGTTGTATCAAGATATAACGCATCCTGAGCCTGGCGAAGCGGGGAAACTTCCCGTTCACTGTCCATCTTGTCCCGTGCCGCAATTTCCTTTTGAAGATCATCAAGAGGTGTATCGATCCCTCTTTTTTTATTTTCCTCATATCGGCGGCTGGCGCGTTCTTCAACGGTTGCAGACATGAAAACTTTAAGTTCGGCATTCGGCAATACCTGTGTGCCGATGTCTCGCCCATCCATTACTACACCTCTGCCGGAAGCCAGAATTTGCTGTAACTTCACCATTTGTTTCCGCACGGATTCATGGGATGCCATTTGGGAGACGGAATTCGTTACATTCTGTGACCGGATATCTTCAGTAACATCTTTACCGTCCAAAAAGACCAACTGCCCATCTTCGGAAGGTTGCAGGTCAATCCGAGTATCAGTCAGCAAGCGGCCTGCCTCTTCTCCATCTTTTAAATTAATGCCTTCTCTGATAGCTTTTAAAGTAATTGCCCGATACATTGCACCTGTATCGATATAAACATAACCTAATTTTTCTGCTACTATTTTCGCAATTGTGCTCTTGCCTGCAGCAGCAGGACCATCGAGCGCTATTTGAATGGATTTCGTCAAAAAAGTCACCTCATCGTATGTATTCAAGTTATTTTAACACAAGAAAAGCGACAGCGCCCGCTTAGCTCTGAAAGGCATAAGACAGAACAGCGAAGTGGCGATTAGTCACGCAGCTGGGCTGGCTTATGACCCGAAGAGCTGGGCCGCTGGAGTCTGGACAATAGAAAAGCGACAGTGCCCGTTCAGTTCCGACAAGCGCTGGAGGGTTTGATCGGCATGGCGGTTTTTGCCATGAAGGTCAAACCCGAAGTGCCCGCTGACAAAGACGTTTTCACTGCACAGAAAAAGCCTGGAACCTCCAGGCTTAAAGTTAATCCGGGGATTCAAGGCATTTTGGAATTCCGCTGATGATAGTGGCTTAATGACATTAAATGGGCCTGCTTTACTTTTCGTAGACCGAACCACCATAAAAACAGCATAAACGGCGCGGCTCCCGCCAA
Source organism: Planococcus halotolerans (assembly GCF_003289955.1). Lineage (GTDB taxonomy): Bacteria > Bacillota > Bacilli > Bacillales_A > Planococcaceae > Planococcus > Planococcus halotolerans. The sequence continues at coordinate 214,187 of NZ_QLZR01000002.1, forward strand.
AAGATTATTGTTGAAGCTGAGACTCGCATTGTAAAGGAAATGCAGCATGAATGGCGTGAATAGCGCCAGGAAAAGCCATTTGTGCTCGACTCCATCTTGAGAGAACTTGGCTTTTCCAAAATAATAACCCATGACTACACCAAACAAAGCATGGCTGGATACCGGTAGCAATGCCCTGATAAAGGCAATATCTGTACCGAATTCAAGAAGATACAAAATATTTTCCACTGTTGCGAATCCCAGCGAAACACTCGCCCCATATAAAATCCCGTCATACGGATCTTCAAAATCCACGTGCCTGAAAATGGCAATCAGCAAAACCAGCCATTTAAAAAATTCTTCTATTAAACTGGGAAACAGGATATTGGTCGCCAGCAGATTGTTAAACACCTGTTCTTCTTTAAAGACATATTGCAAAAACAAGATTGGGAATGTCAGTACAGCTCCGTATACGAAACTTTGAAACAGCAATTTGGAAGGCTCCTGTGAAAACTGGTCCCGCAAATAAAAATAACTGAATAATGCCAGGCTAGGAGCTATCGCTACAGTTAATAAAATAATCATCGTGATGCTCCTTTGCTCATAGTAATTTCAGTATATCACGATATATTGGGAATTTTTAGCCAGTTTTTGAAATCGAAGCAGTTTTAAATAGCAAACGTCTGTTTATCGATGTTTCCTGCAGAAGACAATACCACTGCGAGTTTGATCCGCGCTTTTTTACTGTCATAATCACTGCCCAGAAACACACCATTTGCAAGGAGATCATGTGCACTCCCCGGGTAACCGTAGGAAGGATAAACATTGCCCTCTTCAGCGCTTGTAGTAAGCACTACATAAACCCCCTGCTCCACTGCTTTTCCGATGGAATCAACCATATAAGGAGAAACTTGCCCGCGTCCAGCCGCCTCGAGGACAATCCCTTTTGATCCTCCTTTGACCAGCATGTCGATTATGTAACCATCTTGCCCCGAATGGCATTTCACTATATCCACTCTTGGTATGCTGTCGATAACATTATGTACCTCACGATAGATCGGCTTCTGATATACCCGTACTTTGTCGTTGTCGATAATGCCCAAATAACCATGTCCAAAAGAATCAAATCCCTGCAGATTGCTCGAATGCACTTTTTTCACATATTTAGCTGAATAGATCCGTTCGTTGAAAACAACCACAGCACCCACATCATGCAAAGTTTTGTCCACGGCAGCATTTATTGAATTGCGCAGATTCGAATAAACATCCGTGCCGACTTCTTCCGGAGCACGTTGCGAACCAGTAATCACCACTGGACGGCTGTCGTTAATCGTCAAATCAAGGAAAAAAGCGGTTTCTTCCAGTGTATCCGTTCCATGGGTTACTACAACGCCATTAACTGCTTCGTCCTGAAATTCTTTTTCTACAGCTTTTTGGATTTCAAGCATTTGTTCAAAGCCGATATGCATGCTCGGCAATTGGAATATATCAATTACGTTGACTTCAATGTCAATCGGAAGCTGGCATAATTCTGCCAGTTCCTGACCCGAAATTACCCCTGACTTCAATAAACCCTTTGATATTTCACGTGAAGCAATAGTTCCTCCTGTTGTGATCAAAGATACTTTCTTTTTCATATACTAAAACCCCTTCCGATGCTCTTGTTGCATTCTTCTATATAATCTTCATAAATGAATTTCGTTATTGTTTTTTAGCTCCCCGCGCTTGAATTACTGCTGCAATCTGCTCACCGTGGAAACGGCCATTTTCAATGAAGATTTCATTGGCGTTGTTGCCGGCAGCTATGACACCTGCTATGAACAGGCCCTCCACTCCGGTTTCCATTGTGATTTCATCAAATTCCGGCCTGCCGGTTGCAGGGTCTATTACAATTCCCATCCCTTCCAGAAATTCATGGTTTGGATGATAGCCGATCATAGCAAACACAAAATCATTTTCTATATATTCTTTTCTGTCGTCCACTGTAAGTTCAACTGTACTTCCTGTAATCCGGTCAACCATGGAGTCAAACAGCATGCGGATTTCACCTTTTCGGACCAATCCGTCAAATTCCGGCAGTATCCACGGTTTGATGCTTTTTGAATAACTGGTTCCGTGATAGGAAACGGTGACCCTGCTGCCAGCTTTATGCAACTCCAAAGCAGCATCGACCGCAGAGTTTTTGCCGCCGATCACCAGTACATCCTGATTGAAATAAGGATGCCCTTCTTTAAAATAATGCATGACTTTTGGGAGACCCGCTCCTTCGACATCCAGCACATTAGGTTGGTCGTAATAACCTGTAGCAGCCACCAGGTATTTAGAGCGGTAAACACCTTTTGTCGTGTGGACGATAAATTCTTCATCCTTTTCAACAGATAAAGCCGTTTCATAAGGTCTTACGTCCAATCCTGCCATCGTTACCACATTTCGGTAATAAACAAGTGCCTGATTTCTTCTTGGCTTTCTTTCTTCTGTTATAAACGGGATGCCGCCAATCGATAAACGTTCGCTCGAGCTGAAAAAAGTTTGATGTGTCGGATATTTATAGATGGCATTGACGACGTTCCCTTTTTCAATGACGATAACCTTCAACCCTGTATTTTGTATTTCAATAGCGGCAGATAAGCCACAAGGACCGCCGCCTATGATTATTACATCTGTTTGTTCCATAAAAGCCAACTCCTGCCTGTTACATTTCTCTTCCATTTAAGCATAGAAGATTTTGTTGTACATTGCCACTTAACTCCGATTCCGCCTTTCAGCGGGCACTATTTCTAAAATGTGGTATTGGGCTTCAGCGCCCAGCCGCAGCGGCAAAGAAGTGGTGCCGTAACCGTTGGTGACAAGTTCATATCCGGAAGCGGTTTTTTTCAGAGCCCCTTTTTTATAAAGGCCGATTCTGCCAAATCTGATTTGTCCGCCATGGGTATGTCCTGCCATCATAATGCCTGGGCCTTTGGCAGCTCTCAAATATTTGAAAACAGCTGGTGTATGCGACACAAAGAGAACCGCATCATCCTCTTCCACTTTTGAAAAAGCTTTTTCCAGCTTTTCCTCCCTGTCATTGAAAAAATCAACACCGACCAATTTAAGATGGGGATTTCCGAATAACTCCACAGACTCATTATCCAATATTTTCACTTGAAAATGATTCAGCAATTTACGGAAATTCCGTTCCCCGACTTCTTCGTCATTATTCCCCCATATGAAATAGACAGGTGCCGCTTCAGTCAGAATACGCAAATTATCTGCCGTTCTTTTCATCGGCACGCCACGTTCAGTAAGATCCCCTCCAATAATTATCACATCAACCGGTAAAGTAATAAAATCTTCCGGCAGTTTTTTCCGATGTATATCAGCTATGAAAATCATGCGAAAAGGCCTAAATCCCTTTCCAGTTTCCAAAGGGATGACTTGTCTTTTTTCCTTCGCGCTGTTTGCATTCCTGAACATAAATAAGAGCAGCGCTGCTGCTGCAAACCCTGTGTTATATAAAAATTTCATATGCACCGCTCCCCCAATCAATAAAGAGGCATAAGCAAGTTCTGCTTATGCCTCTTTATTTTCCTATTAATCTTCTGAAATATCCAGTACGCGGAATCCGGATTTTTCAAGTTCTTTGACAAATTTATTCACATTGTCTTTTTTACGGATTTTCAGGACGATTCTTCGAACGACTTTATCGGTTTCATCAAAAGTCACCAGGGAAATGACCGATTCCTTGTATTTCTCGATCAGTTCACCAAGCCGGCCGATCCGGCCTTCCGATTCAACGGATGTAAAGGTGATCCGGTAACCGGATTTCTTCATCCCAAAAGCACTTTGAAGCTGATTCACCAGGTCAAAACGAGTAACTATGCCCAGGAATTCCCCATCTTCCACAACAGCGATAATCGGAAAATCGCTTAATTCCACCAATGCTTTTTCATATACATCATCAAGGCTAAGGAAAACATCTTCATTCACCAAAACATCTTTTATTTTAGTTGAACTTATGTATTCTTCCTTGCTTTGTCCTGCGTTAAAAAATGCTTTATATGCATGGTACCAAGTGAAAATCCCCTTGAATGCAGTGCCTTCCACTACCGGCAGGGCATCCACTGAATGTTTTTCCAATAAATCCAGTCCTACTTGAACTGAATCCCCCGGTTTTACTGTGTAGCATTTTTCTTTTTTGATCATCGCGCTTTTTACGAACATTTGCCCACTCCTGTCTTTGATGGTATTAAAATATCTTGCTCATTATAAAAGTACCCTCTTTTAAGGAAGGATTAACTTTTGTCCGACGTAAATTTCATTGGAACTTAATCCATTTGCCTGTTTTATCTTTTCAACAGCTGCTCCAGCTCCAGAAGCTCCGTAATTATTGACGGCAATTCTGTATAATGTCTCGTTGTCTTTGACGACTACCGTTTTGGCACCGTCATTTTCACTGGCTGCAGGCTCTTCCGGCACAGGAGTGCTTGGTGTTTCTTGTGTTGGCGCTTCCTGTTCAGCAGGTTTTTCACTTTGTTCCTGCTTTTCTGTCTCTTCAGGTGTTTCATCTTTTACAGCCTCTTCAGCTTTTTCTTCCTCTTTCGCATCTGTTTCTTTTGCTTTGTCAGCATCAGTTTCTGCTGTTTCATCAGCTACGTCCTCTTCTGTTTCTTCAGGGACGATAACCGAACTTTCATTGGCCGGCGAAGCATTTTCAAAGCTCACTTCATTTTCATTTTTCGCCCCGATCAGTGTATCATTCGGCTCATAAATAAAAGCCACATAAATTAAAATCGTTACCGGAATAAGGATGAAAATAAAGAATAGTGAGGGCAGTAAAAGGTTTTTTCGTTTTTTAGGCGACTGATTGCCCGACTGGCGATGTGCTCTCCGTGACAGGGTTGAATTACTATCCGCAGTGATTTCCTGGCGATCTTTTTCCAGGGATTCCCGATAATTTTTTTTATCCATTTAATAATTACCCCATTCTTATCTGATGACTTTATTATGACGAAAAAAGTCCCATTTGTAAATGCCATAATAATACATAATTAACATTGTAAAATCGCATTTAACCGGTTTTCCCATGTATCTGATAAATCAACAGCCCTGCTTTCCCGCTGCTTCAAGAATTTATTGTAATCAAGTCCATCATTGACGCAGCAGTTCGCCGGCTTATTTTGGAGTTGCTGATCAAAACATTCCATAAGATATTCCCTGATGCAGCTTTCCAAAAATATTAATTTCCTTATTTTAGCAGACTGTTTCATTTTTTCAATTTTTTGTTGTTCTATCTGGTAAATCGTCTCTTGTTCAGTCAAGTGATTCTTCCAATAGGAAATCACTCTCATTGATGTTTCCCTGACAATACCCTGTTCGACCAATTGAGTCCCCTCATCAGCATTTCGATATATTTCACGGATTTCATTTTCAGTCGGTAAATCGTCAAGTACCAGGCTTTCAAGGAGTTCTTCGTCACCTGCTGCATACAATAAGGTTGCAAGGGCCGGACTGCCGTCTCTTCCCGCTCTGCCCACTTCCTGCACATATCCTTCTATGGAAGTAGGAACTTGATAATGGATGACGTGGCTGATGTCAGGAATGTGGACGCCCATGCCGAATGCGTTTGTTGAACATACCCATTCCAGTTCGCCGTTTTGAAACTGCTGCTGCACAAAAATACGGTCCTGGTGCTCCATGCCTCCATGGTAGAAAGCGGTCCGGATTCCGGCAAGATTCAATAACCCCGATAATTCCTGTGATTTTTTTCTGGTGCCGGCATAAATGATTCCCGGTCCCCTATTCGCTGAAACAAATAATTTCAGCCATTCCAGTTTTTCATTTCCGCTAGTGAACTTCCTGATATCGTATGCAATATTTTTGCGGTCCATCGGATGAGTGTAGACATATGGATCAGAAAGGTCCAAATAGTTTTTGATCTCTTCTGTCACCTTTGCCGTGGCGGTGGCAGTAAGCGCCAAAACTCTCGGATGGCCCAGTACCGGCAAAATTTCAGCAATCCGCAGGTAATCCGGCCGAAAATCAAAGCCCCATTGGGATATACAATGGGCTTCATCCGCTACCAGCAACGAGATGCGGATATCACGCAATCTATTTTTGATATAAGGTTGTACCAGCATTTCAGGAGAAATAAAAATAAAACGGTAATTGCTCAAGTTGTTCAAAACGTTTGACCGCTCAGCAGGGTCAAGAAAGGAATTGAGGGCTGTCACTGACTTTTCCCCCATTTTCTTAAGCTGAGCTACCTGGTCCTGCATCAATGACAGTAAGGGAGATACAATCAGCACGCTTCCTTCCAGCAAGTGAGCGGGAAGTTGATAACACATCGATTTCCCCATCCCTGTCGGCAATAAGGCTATGACATCCTGGCCTGCCAGGATTTTTTCAATTACTTCTTTTTGGCCGGGACGAAATGAGGTAAAGCCATAGGCATCGAATAATGTTTTCTCCAGATTCACTTGATCTCCCCCTTTGTCGCCAGTGCCAGGCGAATTTGAAAATAACTGGCTTCAGGCACGATTTCTTTGATATCCCGAAGCCTTTTGGTATTTTGCGACTGGCTGGCTGCAATGATTTTGCTGTAGAGGGCCCCTCCCATAAAAGCAAGGATATCGAACCCCGGATCATTCATGGCTAATTCCACAAAATGATCTTCAATTGTGCTGGTTTTCAAACCTCTTAATGCAGCAATCTCTTCAAGGCTGCGTCCATTCTTGAAATAGCTTTCGGTTCTTCGTGCAGTCTCGGTAAGCGAAGATTTTTGGATGACACCATCCAATAGGACTTTAAGCAGCGGATAATCCTCCGTTTCTATTATCTCCATCCAGGTATGCAGCGCTTCTATTGCCTGCAAGCGAATATCGATGACTTCCTTGCTTTCCATTGCGGCGATTTGTTCCCACGTCAATCCGCCGACTTTATAACCGGAAAGCCTTTGTAAGACAATTTTTTTAGCCGCGTCGTCTACCTCCGCCTTGGAGAGGCTGCCGGCAATTTCTGCTTTTAAATTTCTGCAGCTTACCTCATTGCGATAATCTATCCTATGTAAATATGACTTTACCCATTGTTGTACATCATCAGCGATGACCACCGGATCAAATACTCTATGATTTTGATGGATATGCGACAAGGTCTGGACAATCAGTGATAAACGGGCCATAAACAACTGTTCGTTCCCCCGGTATTTCCAGCCATTCACTGATGGCGCGGCCGGTTGATAAGCTAATGACTCTTCCGACATGCGGACAACTTGACCATCTGTTATAATAAAACCCTTATCAAAAAGCTTTTGTATAGCTTTATCGTATACCTTTTTTTCCAGTTTCGGCAGGATGCCGAAATAAGGATGGAGTTTATAATAGCCGATATCCTGTATTGTCTGGCCGGACTTTTTGCCTTTTAACAGGTGATAGGGAGATGAAACAGTCCGCTCGCCATCCACTGCTTTTAAAATAATGATAAGAATATCTTCAAATAACAAGACTGCGCCCCCTAGCGGTTTTTGGTTGAAAAACTAAACAAACACCTTTAGAATGAAAACGATAGTATAACTGAACTTGTTCGGAGATAAAGGAGAGGAATAAGATTATGGCTAAGTATACCATTGTCGATAAAGATACTTGTATCGCTTGTGGCGCCTGTGGAGCTGCAGCACCCGACATTTACGACTATGACGATGAAGGAATCGCTTTTGTTATCCTAGATGATAACATGGGGAACACCCAAGTTCCAGACGAATTGGAAGAAGATATGGAAGATGCATTCGAAGGCTGTCCAACAGATTCCATTAAAGTGGCGGACGCACCATTTGAAGGCGACCCATTAAAATATGAAGACTGATACTTGATGCAATAAGAAATCCCCCGAGAAAATTTTCTCGGGGGATTTCTTATTGTCTGCACTTTAATGGCTCTGTTTCAAAAATGGCTATAATTTAATTCAGGTTTGATAGAACAGACGCTGCTTTTCGATCCATCTGTGCATGCTGCTGAACATCAGCAGAACCACAAGCGTCAGCAATAGGCCTTTAATCAAGTTGAATGGCAATATACCTAATACAATTGTTCCGAAAAGCGCACTGCCTGTTTCAGCAGGCATGTTCAGGAAGTATGTGTACATTGGCAGGAATACCAAATAATTGAGTATGCTCATGCCGATTGCCATGGATATAGTTCCCGCAGCCAATCCGAAAACCATCCCTTTTTTAGTGGAAATTTTGTTGTAGATGTAATAGACCGGCATGAAAAATAATATGCTTGTTACAAAGTTCGCCAAGTGGCCAACTGGCACTCCAGTCGGACTTCCCTGAAACATCCAATCAAGCACATTTTTGAAAAAAGCCACAAGGATTCCGGCCACAGGCCCCATCGTGATTGCCGCAATCAATGCTGGCACGTCACTGAAATCCACTTTCAAAAATGCCGGCAACGCTGGCAGTGGGAAGTTCAACAGCATCAAAATAAATGAAATACTGCTCAGCATCCCGATTACAATCATCGACTGTAATTTTTTGTTCTTCATATTCCTCTCTCCTTGTCGTGATTCACCAGAAGAAAGGCTTGGATAGTGTTGTCACATAATAAATCCCTTAAGCAAACAATGCTTAAGGGAGAAAAGGCACACTTAAAATAGCGTTCCGTTTACAGTAAACGACACACGTCCGCACCTTCACCTTCTCCCATCCAGACTATACTGTCGGCTTTGGAATCTCACCAAATCCTGCGTTTTACGGCTCGCGGGCTTATGAACAATTGTTCAATTACCGCCGGTAGGGAATTGCACCCTGCCCCGAAGATGAATCGATATTTTATTGGATTACAAATTAATGATAATCGAAAAAAGACGCATTGTAAATAGCTTTGCTTACAATGCGCCTCTCCTGTTAATTTCCATATTCTTTTATATTAATTCCTGCCGGGACTGGCAACGGAGCGGTGAAATCGAAGTTGCCCCAATTTTCGTCAGCCGTATTTTCAAGCATCAGCTCTTTGCCAAACGAATCAGCGGCAAGAACCATTCCTTCTATCATATTAATAGCTTCCTGATAACCATAGGAATCAAAATCGGCCGGCTCGTTAAACTCCACGGTAACCATTTGATCCGTTTCTGAAACGGAATATTCAACACCGGCTGGGATGACAGTTGAGTAAAGGTCGTTTGGTGTTGACTTCATCGCCTCTAATGCCTCTGCAGCACTTTCATGCGGCATATTGAAACCCGGTACAAGATAGCTGGAGCCGTTTGCATTGTCGTAGGTATAATAAGCAAGATTCAGGTTGCCTGGTTCCAAAGGTTCTACTGGTCCCACTTGATCAAAGTCGGCAGCTTTCCCTGCCTCATCGACAACCGCAATTCCTTCCGCATCCTTGAACGTTGCTGCGAGTGAATTGAAATAGACCGTCATCGAAGCAGACGCCAGATCGTAATTGTGGTTTTCCGGCAATCTATGCACTAATCCTTCTGCTGTCTTTTCGATGGTGCCTGCATAAGGATGGTATTCATCAAACCCTAATGCTTCCTCATCAATTTCAGGCGCATAGCGATTGTAGAGATCGACAGCATCCACTTCGAGGGTTCCGAAGTCTTCCAGCAGCCGGTCATGCCAAACAACGAAAGATACCGGGACTACAATCGCGTTCTCGGTAAGCCCTACTGTAAAAAGGGACATGCCATCAAGTTGATCTTCATATAATGAATTCTCGGCCATTTCAACGTTATTTTCCGTGGCACTGAAAGCATCTGAGCCTTCTCCGGCATCCTCGGCTTCAGATGATTCCGTTGCTGCCGATTCGGATTCAGATTCACCGCCGCCGTTATCTTCTACAGCAGCTGAACCCGCATCTCCGCTTTCTGTTGTGCTTTCTTCCGCGCCTTCGCCTTCTGATCCGCTCATATCATAAGCACTCTCGTTGCTGCTTTGGCCGAGCATGGAAGCCAGCAGAACGCCAAATGTGATAAATGCCAAAGCCGCAACCAGATAAGGGATCCAATGTTTCGACTTCTTCTGCGGTTTTTGTGTTTTTTGAAGCCGTTTATATACTTCTTCTTTCGGTCGTTCATCTTTAATAGTGGGGAAATCCTTTAACAAACTTTCGATGTTTTCATCATCCCATTTGTTATTCGGCATTTTGTAATCCCCCTTCCTTTGCGGTTAATTTTTGGCGCAGGGATTTGATGGCCCGGTGCTGGGTCGTTTTGACTTTTCCTTCTGACCATCCGAGGATTTCAGCAGTTTCAGCAATGGACAAATCCTGGAAGAAGCGCATGATGACGACCATCTTCTGGTCGCCTGTGCAAGTATCCAACGCTTTATATAATGAGAGCTTGTCTTCATTCAATAAAGATATTTCTTCCGGCAAGCGCTCAGAAGAGGTCAATTGCTGCGTTTCCCAATCGAAATGCTCCATCGAATGCTTCTGTCTGACCGAAGCTTTACGGAAATGGTCAATGGCTACATTTTTAGCAATGGAAAAAAGCCATGTCTTTTCGGTGCTTTTTCCTTCAAACCGGTCGTAGGCCCGGAATACCCGAATATACACTTCATGCATCAGGTCTTCCGCGATATGGCGATTCTTGACCAAGTAAATCAGGAACTGAAAAACGTCCTGGTGATACTGGTCATAAAGCCTGTGGAAAACGGAGTCATTCATGTACTCCCCCCGTTCTTAGAATTAGTCGTTTTATGTCGAATAAGGTTACATCTTTTTTAATGGCAGCAGGAAATAGAAAGAAGTTCCTTTTCCAAATTCACTCTCAACGTCGATTACGCCGTCATGAGCCTTGACAATATTGCTGGCAATCGCCAGTCCGAGTCCTGTACCGCCTTTGCCGAGCGTCCGTGCTTTGTCCGCTTTATAGAAACGTTCGAAAACAAAGGCTTTATCTTCATCAGAAATGCCCGATCCCGTATCATTTACGGATATTTTGGCGAAATTGTTCTGTTGCTGGGCTCTGACGATGACTTTGCCGCCTCCCGGCGTATGACGCAATGCGTTATCTATCAGATTGGTCATCACCTGTTCGATTCTGTCTTCATCAAGTTCAGCAGCTGTCCAATCGTCCATTTCCGTTTCAAATGACAAATCGACACCAGCTTCCTTGGCAGCCTGGGTGAATTTCAGCGTCATGCGCTCAATCACACTATTAAGTTGGACGACATCTTTATAAAGCCTCATCTGACCGGATTCCAACCTTGCCAAATTCAGCAAATCTGTTACAAGGCGTCCCATGCGCTGGGATTCTTCGTAGATAATTTTGGTCATTTCACGGCGTTCATCTTCACTTGCCCCCACATCATCCATTAATGCTTCACTGTATCCTTGCAGCATAGCGATTGGCGTGCGAAGTTCATGGGATACATTGGCAATAAAATCTTCACGCAATTTTTCAAGTTTATGCTGTTCGGTCATATTATGAAGCACTGCTACAGCACCCCGGATCGATTCTCCACTATATAAAGGACTAAAGGAAATCGCATAATACGCCCCTTCAATTTCAAGCTCTTCTTCAATTTCCTCTTCAAAATGCAGGACATGGTCGAGCATATGCAACAACTCGACCGGCAATGGCTTACCTTCCGGTATCGTCTTTTTCAATCCCCAGTACTCAATTAATTTTTCGGCTGGAGGATTGCTGAGCAGAACGGTCTTGTCCTGATTAAACGTGATGACCGCATCTGCCATGGACGTGAGGATACTGGATAACTGCTCTTTTTCCTGGCTGATCACTTCCAGATGATGTTTCAATTGGCTTCCCATCTGATTAAATGCGGTTGCCAACTGGCCGATTTCATCTTTCGATGTTGATCTGACCCTCGTGTCAAAATTCCCTTTTGCCAGCTCAAACGCGCCTTCACGCATTTTGCGGAGCGGAGATGTAATGCGGGAAGAAAGGAAAAATGCAAAAAAAGTTGTAAGCAGCAGAGCGATAAAAGCTGACAGAAAAACGATATTCGTTGTTCTTTCTGCAGTCCGGTCCATAACTTCCAAAGACTGATAGATGAAGACAGTTCCGTGCATTTCTTCGCCTGTCTGTAACGGACTGGCCAGAACAATATAAGATTCCATTCTGTCTTCATCAGTTAAAGCAGGCATCAGCATTTCTTTCATCACTGTTTCATCGCTTTCAAAAACCTTTTGGAATGCTGGTTCGTTCAAGATGCGTTCCCGAATTTCTTCGCCGTTCATGCCATCATGCAAATAATAAGTGCTTTCATAGGGAACTTCGGCAATCACTGCATTTGTTTCAGGCCCCAATATATCATCGATGATATTCAGGGATATTTCCAGATTGCCATGTTCATTGAAAATACGTGCAATTGTCGCCGCTTCCTTATTGAGGGTTTCTTCGACTGTTTCGCTATGATAGTTGCCGAGGAACTCCAATAGGAGAACAGTAACAATAAAAAGGACAAAGGAAACGAGAAGCAGTATGGTGATCCACAGCTTCCCGACTACACTATTCCATATTCTATTCATTGCCTACCTCGAATTTATAACCTACTCCCCAAACAGTAACAATCATTTTGGCAGCAGATTCAGAAACCCGGTTCAATTTTTCACGCAATCGTTTTACATGGGTATCGACTGTACGCAAATCGCCGAAGAAATCATAATGCCAGACTTCTTTTAGCAGATGTTCGCGGTCGAAAACCTTATCCGGTGCTTTTGCAAGGAAATAAAGCAATTCATACTCTTTCGGAGTCAGGTTCACTTCTGTACCATCAGCTGTGACACGGTGTGCATCATGGTCAATCGTCAAATGCGGGAAAACGACAAGATCTTTCGATACGGTCGAATTGGCTGACGGAGAATAAGCTGATGAACGCCGAAGAATCGCTTTTACACGCAATACAACTTCCCGCGGACTGAACGGTTTGACGATGTAATCATCTGCTCCGGATTCAAAGCCTTCGACGCGGTTCGCCTCTTCGCCTTTGGCGGTCAGCATGATAATCGGCGTCATTTTCGTTTCACGCAACTCGGTTGCAACTTCGATACCGTCTTTTTCCGGCATCATCAGGTCCAGCAGAATGCAATGGTAATCTTTTTCGTTTGCCATCTCGAGGGCCTGGACACCGTTTTCCGCTTCTTCGACAAGATATCCTTCACGCTCAAGGTACATTTTCAATAATCTGCGGATCCTTTCTTCATCATCGACAACCAAAATTGTAATTTCCTCAGACATCGTAATCCCTCCAACTTTCTTCTATTCTTACATTGTACCGATAACATTTCCAAAAATAAATAAAAATGGGTTTCCATATAATCAGCCAAATCTTATTGAAAAAGCGGACGGAGAAAATAATGCTTTTTCTCCGCCCGCTTTGATTTGATTCCTTAAAAATTTTATATTGTTCCAGACCTGTTATGCGTAAGAGTGCAGACCGGCAATAATCAGGTTGACCGCCACAAGGTTGAACATGATAATCGCAAATCCGACTACACCAAGCCAAGCGGATTTTTCTCCATGCCAGCCTTTACCCAAACGAAGGTGCAGATAAGCAGCATAGAACAGCCAAGTGATGAGCGCCCATACTTCTTTTGGATCCCAACCCCAGAAACGTGACCAAGCAATCTGCGCCCAGATCATGGCAAAGATCAATGCACCTAGCGTAAACAATGGGAAACCGATGATTACAGCACGGTAATTGATTTCATCCATCAACTGCAGGCTGACGTTTTTGACGAACGGCTTGAAGATTGCCGCAATGCGTCTGCGTGCAACCAGTCGGATCAGCCAATACAGAATTGTTCCGACGAAGAACGACCATAGTACTGTCGTGATTTTGCTGGCATTAATGATTGCGGGGGTTTCAAAAAACGGCTCCATAGCACCTTCAGTCAATGAAGTGTATTCATTCATCCCGACTAACGGCGGCATGTTATACGTAATGGAAGACTCATTGCCATCCTTATTGACGTAAGTGAAATCAGCCTGGTAACCCGTCAGTGAGAAATAGCTGCTGGCGATTACAAAGCCCATCACCACAACAAGTGAATACATAATTGCTTCAAGCCAGAAACGCTGTTTCGACTTTTTGTTCATATCAACGACCTTCAAAAGATAGACCAGTCCTGCTCCTGCACTGATCGCAAGAATTCCTTCTGCAATTACGACGGTACTGACGTGAATTGCCAGCCAGTTTGTCTGCAAAGCAGGAATCAGAGGACTGACTTCGCTTGGGAACATACTGGCGAATGCAATGATCAATAATGCAACCGGAAGTACGATCATACCCAGAACCGGCGTCTTATAAAGCAGGTAAAGGACGATGAATCCACCCACTAATGTCATTCCGAAAGCTGTCGTGAATTCAAACATATTGCTGAGTGGTGCATGTCCGGTTGCTGCCCACCGGGTTATAAAATAACCAAGATGCGAGAGGAAACCGATTAAGGTGACGATGAAAGCAACTTTCCCCCAGCGGCCTTCGGATTTAAATGATCCTTCCTTATTGCCTCTGACTGCTCCACCAAAAACAAATGTGGCAATCAAGTACGCTACAAAAGCAACGTACAATAAATTTGAACTTAATTCCGCCATTGTCATGATAATTCATCACCTTCCAGTTTCTGCTCTTTCTCCAGCTTTTCCTGCTTCTCAATTTCTTCCTGTTGGTCAATATAAGGCGGAAGTGATGCGAATTCGGAAACCTGATCCAGATCTTTCTTTAAACCATACCAGTTTTTATTGGTGTGGCCTGCTAATACAAGTCCGCCGTCCTCTTGTTTTTGAATCCAGAAACGGCGATGGTTGAAGTACATACCTTGTGCAACGCCTATCATAAAGATCAGGCCGCCAAGACCAAGAATCGGCAATGTACTGTCTTTACGGATCGTCAAGCCCGATACATCGCGGGTTTCCGCATTCTGGAATGTTAACTTATACTGGTTTTCTCCCAGAGGTTCAATCGTATTTTGAATGACGATGAAGCTGACTTCCCCGTCGGGAGTTTCAGGTGTAAACATTCGCACAAGGAAACCGGGGTTATTCGGAATCGGTGTTTCTGTTTGAGGTTCACCATTTTCAAATCCTGAAAAGTCAGGATAATAGCCGAGCAGATCTACACGTGTGTCATTGCCCAAATCATAGGATTTCTCAGGGCTGACAAGGTCGATTGTGAGCGAACCAAGTGATTCCTCAGTTTCTTTATTCGTCAGATCAAATGTCATCGCTCTTAGTTCGTTTTGGCGGAAGTCCATCTGGTAAACTGCGTAGCCATCAAATTTTAAAGGCTGATTGACCCGAATCGCATGCTCTTCGACTTCTTCCAACTCGTCAGTAGCTCCTGGCAGACTTTCTTCCGGTGTCTGGTAGAGGACGATGTCGGTCTGATAATTTTTGGCTACGGTTCCTACTCGATCGATTGCTTCTTCAAATTTCGCATCTTCACCTTCACCTGTGTAGGTTTCCATTGTGAAGTTTTTGTTTTCAAGGAAGTACCCCGGTGCATCAGGAATCGCCCGCGTTTCACCTTCACGTATCCAAAGTGTTTCGTCCACATAGAATCCAGGCATCATGCGCAGCATAACACCAAACAGGAAAATGATGAGGCCTATGTGATTGACGTAAGGGCCCCATCGTGAGAAACGGCCTTTTTCAGCGAGAAGGCCATTCTTATCCAGTGTAACCTTATATTTCAAATCCTTCAGCTTTTCTTCCGCTTTTTGCATCGAATCCTCAGGTGCAGGACCTTCAGCATAAATGCGCTGTTTGTTCATAAAGCTGGGGTGGCGCAAAACCCGTTGGTTTTTTAATGAACGGTATAAAGGCACAAATCGGTCCAGACTGGCCACAATAAGAGAAATGGCCAGCATGCCTACTAAAAGGATGAACCAGGCAGAACTGTACAAATCATGGAAACCGAGGAAATGATAAATTTTACCGATTTCACCGTAAACGTCTGCATAATACGCTTTAATAGTGGCATCATTTCTGACTGGAACATTAACATATTGAGCTTGCGGAAGTATCGTACCGATTGCTGCTGCAATCAGCAGGATTACGATAATAGAGACTCCGACTTTAACACTCGAAAAGAAATTCCAGATTTTGTCTATAATTGATTTATTATAAGTTTGAGATCGACGGGCAGTTCCTTCATAACGCATGTCCGCCAATTTCTTATTTTGTTCTTCTTCTGTCAAAGAACGTCCGCAGGATTCGCATAATATTGTCCCCGGCGGATTGACATGGCCACATTTACATTGCATTTTTCCCATCCCAAAAACTCCTTATTGAGGTTTGATTTCTTCCATGAAGCCTTTTATATCCTGTTCCGACATTTCACCGGTGACTATCCTCTGGATGTCGCCTTCCGGATTGACCAACACGGTTGTCGGCAACGGACGGATATTGTAAGCCGTCATAACCGACTTTGATCTGTCTATCGCTATTGGAAAGGATAAATCAAAACGGTCAGCGAATGACTGCACTTCGAAATCAGATTGGGCGATATTTACTGCAAGTATATGGACGCCTTGTTCTTCATACTCTTTATATTGTCTGTCCATAGCCGGCATTTCCTTGACACAAGGTTCACACCAAGTGCCCCAGAAGTTCAGAAATACTCCTTCGCCTTTGTAATCGGAAAGTTTATGGCGGTTGCCCTCCATGTCTTCCAAAGCAAAGTCAGGCGCCTTATCGCCTACTTTAAGCACTTCCACATCATCAGCTGTTACGCTGTTATAGATGGTGTATCCGATTGCCAGCACAAGCATAGATAATATAGCTAAACGCATAAAAGCGCGATTTCTTTTTCGATTCGTTTTTTTTGCTTTTTTGTCTTCTGCCATGCTTTTTTCCTCCTCCGAGGTCATTGATGAACCAATTATAGCAAAGTTTCATAGGCAAAAAACCTGGAGTTTTGAAGGGTTTGTGAACGTTAATGCCTCTTTCCGGTTTCAGCCATCACCCGCAGCAATTTCACTTCATGGGCGGTTAACTGGCGTGATTCACCGGCATTCAAACCGTGCAAAGTAAGGAAGCCGAACTGTTCGCGGCTCAGTTTTTGGACTGGGTAGCCGATTGCTTCGAACATCCTTCTGACCTGCCGGTTCCGTCCTTCGTGGATTGTTATCTGAACGATTCCCTTACCTTGTTTCTTATCACCGGACAGAAGTTTGACTTTCGCCGGTGCTGTCATACCATCTTCAAGCTTAATCCCGCGTTCAAGTTTCTGAAGGTCCTCCTTGGCCGGAATTCCTTTTAACCGTGCTACATAAGTTTTGTCGATTTCATATTTCGGATGTGTGAGGATATTCGCGAATTCACCGTCGTTCGTCATGATCAGCAATCCTGAAGTATCATAATCCAATCTTCCGACCGGATAGATGCGCTTATCGACATCATCGAAAAAGTCAGTTACCACTTTCCGGTTTTTGTCATCAGTCACCGCAGAGATAACACCGCGGGGTTTGTATAATAAATAATATACTTTCTGTTCTTTTTCCAGTTGAACGCCTTCAACTTCAATAGTATCGGATGAAGAAACTTTAGTACCCAATTCCTTTACCACTTTACCGTTCACACGTACTTTGCCATCCAAAATCATCTGTTCCGCTTTACGTCTTGAAGCGACGCCGGCATGTGCCAGCATTTTCTGCAATCGTTCCATAAACTCACCCCGTCTAATTTAATCTTCTCTTTTATACTTTTGCTTCTTCTTTGAAAGCTTCCTGAAACTTGGTCATGAAAAGATCTGTGTCGCCGTCCTGGTCGCCTTCCGCTTCTTCCGGAAGCGCAGGCAATTCATCCAGATTTTTCAGTCCGAAATAGTTTAAAAACTCACTGGTCGTGCCGTACAGGATAGCTCTGCCTGTTCCCTCAGCTCTTCCCACTTCCTGGATAAGCGCTTTGCCGGCCAGTGTGTGAAGCGCTTTTTCGCTTTTTACGCCTCTAAGATCTTCAATTTCAACTCTTGTGATTGGTTGTTTATACGCAATGATGGCTAGAACTTCCAATGATGCTTGCGACAGCGATTGAACAGTAGGGTTTTCAACAAGCCGCTGAATCGTGTCAGCAACTTCTTTTTTCGTTACCAATTGATAAACTCCAGCCAATTCTTTTATCGTAATGCCTGAGGTCTCGGTTTCTTCATATCTTTTGGCCATAACAGCAATTTCATCTTTGATATCTTTTTCTTCGGCTTCTGTTAAAAATTCCAGCTGTTTCATCGATAATCCGTCGTCCCCTGCAACAAACAGCAATGCTTCTATTTTACTCGAAAGATGCGTCATCATAATCCCACGTTTCCTTTCTAAGCTCGACCATCAGATCGGTGAAATTTTTTTCCTGATCGACCGCCACAACTTGCCGTTTCATAAGCTCCAGCAGCGACAGGAATGATACCACCATCACAGTCTTATCATCGGAAGGAAATAGTTCAGTGAACGCCGTCCTGCCTTTCGCAGCTTTTAAAGTATCGACAATGGAGACCATCTGGTCTTTAATGGAAATTTCCTGACGGGCAATCCTTGCTGACAGCGGAGCTTTCAGTTTCTTTCTCCTCATCAGTTTTTGGAATGCTGCCAGCATATCGTATGGATTCACTTCAAGGTCGATGTTTTCGAATGGAGCCAAAGTCTGATACTCCGACAAGTCCATCGGCGGTTTAGTGAAAATCGCTGCCCGATTAGCTTCCAGTTCCTTTAGCTGCCCAGACGCTTCTTTGAATTTCCTGTACTCGATAAGGCGTGAGACAAGCTCATCTCTTGGATCCTGCTCTTCAAACTCATAATCAGGATCTTCAAGGTCACCCTGGTGCACCGGCAGCAGGGTTTTACTTTTAATCGCCAGCAAAGTTGCCGCAAAAACAAGGTACTCACTTGCTTCATTTAACTCAAGGACTTGCATTGCGCGAATATGCTCCATATACTGAGTAGTGATTTGTGAAACCGGAATATCGTATATATCAATTTCCAAACGGTGTATTAAATGCAATAATAAATCCAGAGGCCCTTCAAAAGCCTCAATCTTTACTTCATAGGACATCCTGCCAACCACCTGACTGTTAAAGATACTCAATATATTATAGTAGAAAGGGGATCAAAATGCACCCACTCCATCACCCGCTCTTTATCCAATACATTATACACTTTAATTTTCATGAAGATTATTTCGAATGCCATGAAGTAGGGGAAGAATACTGGAAAAGTGTCGCCCCAAAAGATAAGATGCATCCTCTGGCAGGCTGGATCCAGATGGCGGTCGGCATGTATCATTGGCGCAGAAGCAATTATCCAGGTGCTTTGCGCTCGTTTATCCGCGCAAAAGACAAACTTTCAGATGCAGGGATCTGGACGGAAGGATTCGACGGCACTGTGCTTGCCGAACAATTGGCCGATGCCATTGACGGAGTAACAACACGCCGTGAATTCTCTGCTTATAAACTTCCAATTATTTCTGATGAACTAACAGCTGAAGTCAGCCGTTATATGATAGAAAATCCATCGGAAACCCTTGAACCCTATTATCTGATGCATAAACACAGATTGCGGGACCGAACATCCATCATAAATTTACGGGAACAAAAAAAAAGGCGGAAACTTTAAAATTAAAGTTCGCCTTTTTTTTGTGGACATTTTGTAAGGAAAGCTTCAGTTTCTTTTGTTGCAATCATCTCGCGGTCCTGCATGATCTGTTGGATCTTCTCGATCATCGCATGTCCTATGCCTTCTCCACGGTGGGATGGGTTAACGGAAATGTGATGAATTATGAATCGGTCTTCGGCAACTTCAACGCCAAGCAACCCGACAAAATCCTCGCCTTTTTTCCAGAGGTATAACTGCCAATCAGGATTTTCTTCGTATATATGCATAGTCTGCTGCAGCTTTTTAAGCTCACGCTCTTTAGGCATGAACGACAGCAAACCCATCGCTATTTTTTCGAATGATTTTTTGTATCTGAATAACATAGTAATCCCTCGTTTTCTTCTTGAAACAACTTAACTTATCCTACTATATTCTAGTCAATAACTCAAGTTTTGCAGAAAAGCGACAGTGAAGAGCGGGCCACTATAGGCCCCGCTCTTTGCGACGAAGCAGCGAAGCGATGCAGGAGCACTGCAGTGGCTTACGACTCGAGGAGCTGGCCGTTGGAGTCTGGACACTAAGAAAAACGACAGCAAAGAGCGTAGCGAT
The DNA here is from genome assembly GCF_003289955.1 of Planococcus halotolerans. Lineage (GTDB taxonomy): Bacteria > Bacillota > Bacilli > Bacillales_A > Planococcaceae > Planococcus > Planococcus halotolerans. The sequence continues at coordinate 234,307 of NZ_QLZR01000002.1, forward strand.
GCAACGCCCTTTCATGTCTCGAAGCTAGCGAAGCGATGCAGAGACAGGAGCATTAAATTGGCCGATGCTCCGAAGTCACTCCACGCTTCTAAAAATCACACACCCGGCACCTGATCTGCAAAGAAAATCCAATACACTACACCCCAGCCGACAGCCATCAGCAATAACAGTATAAGCAGTATGATATTGCTCTTTTTCATTACAGTTCCGCCTTTACACCGTATTCAAGATCCAAACTGACAATGTCTTCATGTGTTTCACGTCTGACAGCAAGCTGATGCTTCCCGTTTTCAGCGAACACTACTGCAGGACGGGCAATCCGGTTATAATTGCTGGCCATTGAATAGCCGTATGCGCCAGTACAGAAAACAGCCAGAATATCCCCTGCTTCCGCTTCCGGCAAAGTGGCCTGTTCAATCAATTTATCCCCGGATTCGCAGCATTTTCCTGCGACCGTATAAGTTTCTGACAATGCCTGGTGCCCTTTATTGGCAATCATCGAACTATAGGCAGCACCATATAGAGCAGGTCTGATATTATCCGACATGCCGCCGTCCACGGCAATATATTTCCGTATTTCCGGCACTTCTTTCATTGAACCGATTGTATATAGAGTTGTGCCGGCGTCCCCTACGAGTGAGCGCCCTGGCTCAATCCAGATTTCGGGAACAGGAAAACCGGAATCTTCCGTAATCTGCTTGACCGTATCGATCATTTCCTTCACATATTGTGATGGTTCAAGTGGCTGGTCTTCTTCTGTATAACGGATACCGAAGCCGCCGCCCAGATTCAGTACTTTACACTGATAATCAAATTCTTTTTGCCATTCCGACATTTTGGATACCAGCTTGCCGGCTGCCAAACGGAACGCGGCTGTATCGAATATCTGGGAGCCGATGTGGCAATGAAGGCCCAGTACATTCAAATAATCATGCCGGTGCGTCTGTTCGAATGCTTGGTCGGCTTGGCCATTATTAAGATCGAAACCAAATTTCGAATCTTCCTGGCCGGTTGTAATATAGTCATGCGTATGTGCTTCTATGCCCGGTGTGACCCGCAGCAGAATATTCATCGGCTGCTTCAACTCTTCCGAAAGAAGCTTCAGCTGTCCGATTTCATGGAAGTTATCAACTACGATACAGCCGATTCCTTCTTCAAATGCCATCTGCAATTCGCCTAGGCTTTTATTGTTCCCATGAAAATGGATTTTTTCCTTAGGGAAGCCGGCTTTGACCGCTGTAAACAATTCCCCTCCCGAAACGACATCGAGGGATAAGCCTTCCTGAGCCGCGACCTGATAGATGGCGATACTGGAAAATGCTTTGCTGGCATAGGCCACCTGATAACCGATGCCGGCGGATTCAAATGTTTCCTGGAATGCACGAGCCCGTTTCCGGAATAATTCAATATCATAAACAAAAAGTGGCGTTCCGTATTCTTTAGCTAATTCAATCGAATTAACCCCTCCGATAGTTAAATGGCCTTGCCCGTCAATGGCTTGTGTACCGTATAAATGCATAGTCAACCTCCTGGAATGTGTATTCGAAAAAATCTTGCCGGGAAAACCCGGCAAGATTCTTTTAGTCAGTAATCAATTTTGAAATCAGTTGGATTTTCTCAACCGCTTCATCTTTGAATTCTATACTATTATATAACATCTCTGTGCATTTCGCGATATCCTCTGTATTTGAATAGACAGTTGCAATTGCTTCGCCTTTTTTGACGAAGTCGCCGACTTTCTTATGGAGAACGATGCCGACTGCAAGGTCGATTTCCGATTCTTTCGTCGCTCTTCCTGCTCCGAGGACCATTGCCGCTGTACCGATTTCATCAGCTTCCATGAAGGAGATATAACCTTCTTTTTGTGAAGGCACTTCTTTTACGAATTTTGCCTGCGGCAATAAGCTGACGTCATCCACTACTGCAGGATTTCCGCCTTGTGCTTTGATGAACTGGCGGAAGATATCCAACGCTTTACCGTTAGCGATAACTTCTTCCAGCATGTTGCGTGCCTCTTCCAGGCTGTCAGCTTTTCCGCCGACTACAACCATCTGGCTGCCGAGAACTAGGCAAAGTTCGGTAAGATCTTCTGGTCCTTTGCCCTGCAATGTTTCAATGGCTTCTTTAACTTCCAGTGCGTTACCGATTGCAAAACCAAGCGGCTGGCTCATATCTGAAATGATTGCCATTGTTTTGCGTCCGGTTGCATTGCCGATGCCGACCATTGCATGCGCCAATTCTTCAGCATCTTCAGCTGTTTTCATAAATGCGCCTTCGCCAGTTTTTACATCAAGTACGATGGCGTCCGCTCCGGCAGCAATCTTCTTGCTCATGATTGAGCTTGCAATCAACGGAATGCTGTTTACAGTCGCCGTTACATCACGAAGTGCGTAAAGTTTTTTATCTGCAGGCGTCAAATTGCCGCTCTGACCGATGACAGCAACTTTAATATCGTTGACTTGCTTGATGAAATCTTCGGTCGATAATTCCACGTGGAATCCTTCAATCGCTTCAAGTTTATCTATCGTCCCGCCTGTGTGGCCCAGTCCGCGTCCACTCATTTTCGCTACCGGCACGCCGCATGCAGCAACCAATGGCCCGAGCACCAATGTCGTTGTATCACCGACACCGCCAGTTGAATGTTTATCTACCTTAATGCCGTCGATGGCCGACAAGTCGATCTGATCGCCTGAAGCCGCCATGGCCATTGTAAGATCCGCACGTTCACGGTCGGTCATGTTCTGGAAGTAAGTGGCCATCAGAAATGCGCTCATTTGGTAATCATCGATGTCGCCTGCTGTATAGCCCGTTACTATAAATTGAATTTCTTCAGTCGAAAGTTCAAATCCGTCTCTTTTTTTCTCAATCAAATCTACCATTCTCATGAATGTCATCCGCCTTTTTTATTTTAATTTGGATAGAAAGCTTGTACCGAATTCCGGCATCGGCACAGAGAAATTCTCTGCAATTGTTGCGCCGATATCTGCAAATGTGGAACCTAGGCCCAGTTCTTTACCTGTTTCAAATCTTGGTGAATAAGCCAATAATGGAACAAATTCACGTGTATGGTCAGTCCCAGGGAAAGTCGGGTCATTGCCATGGTCTGCAGTGATAATCAATAAATCGTCACTGTCCATCTTTTCAAGAACCTCAGGCAAACGGCGATCAAATTCTTCCAGTGCTTCACCGTATCCTTTAGGGTCGCGGCGATGGCCGAACAATGCATCAAAATCCACCAGGTTAAGGAAACTCAAACCATTGAAATCTTCACCCGCTACAACAGCCAATTTGTCCATTCCATCTCCATTATCTTTTGTGCGAAGCGCTTTTGTCACACCCGCTCCATTGTAGATATCGTCGATCTTCCCAATGGCTATAACATCTTTTCCATTATCCTTCAATTCGTTCATGACAGTGCGGTTGAACGGAGTCAAAGCATAATCATGGCGGTTTGAAGTCCGTTTGAAAGCACCTTCTTTGCCGATGAAAGGACGGGCGATGACTCGGCCGACGAGAAACTCAGGAGATAGAGTCAATTCCCGTGCAATTTCACAAATTTTATATAATTCCTCAAGCGGAACAATCTCTTCGTGAGCAGCAATCTGAAGCACCGGGTCAGCAGACGTATACACGATGATTGCCCCTGTTTCCATATGCTCGGCCCCAAGTTCATCAAGAATCTCGGTACCACTGGCTGGCTTGTTGCCAATCACTTTGCGGCCGGTTTTCTCTTCCAGTTGTGTGATCAATTCTGGCGGAAATCCTTCAGGGTACACTTTAAAAGGGGTGTCGATGTTCAAGCCCATGATTTCCCAGTGTCCTGTCATCGTGTCTTTACCGACAGATGCTTCCTGCAGTCTGCCGTAAAAAGCTTCAGGAGAAGAAACCGGTGAAATCCCTTGAACAGTTTTAATATTTCCAAGACCCAATTTTTCCATATTCGGCATATTGAGACCACCGATGGATTCTGCTATATGGCCAAGTGTATCCGAACCGGTATCCCCGAACGCTGCCGCGTCAGGAGCTTCACCGATACCCACTGAATCCAAAACAACTAAATGAATGCGGTTAAAAACTTTATTTGTCATTTAACATCCTCCTTATTTACATTTACATTCTAACATAAAATTTTCGATTGTCAGATGTCTGACCTATTTTAAGCTCTCGGATGGAATTGTGAATAGACATCTTTTAGTCGTGTTTTGCTCACATGCGTATAGATTTGAGTAGTCGAAATATCAGCGTGGCCAAGCATTTCCTGGACTGCCCGAAGATCTGCTCCGTTTTCTATTAAATGCGTGGCAAATGAGTGTCTTAATGTATGCGGTGTCAATTCTTTCTGAATCCCGGCTTTTTGTGCATGCTGCTTCAGCAATTTCCAAAAACCCTGCCTAGTAAGTCTTTTACCCCGTTGGTTGATGAATAATGCGTCAGTCGTCACACCTGTTTTCGCCAGTTCGCTGCGGGGTCCTGATAAATAGTCCTTGCAGGACGCTAGAGCTGATTTGCCCAGCGGAATAATACGCTCCTTGCCGCCTTTCCCAAAGCAGCGGACAAAGCCCATCGTCAAATTGACATCTTCCATATCGAGGTTGATGCATTCACTGACGCGCATCCCGCTGGCATACAACAGTTCTAGCATTGCCTGATCTCTTTTGCCGTTCGCTTTGGAAGTGTCCGGTGCTTCTATCAGTGCATCCACTTCTTCTATTGATAAGATATTAGGCAATTTCTTGTCCATTTGCGGCATCTCGAGGTGCACAGTAGGATCTTTATCCACAATCCGTTCCCTGATGAGGAATTGATGAAAAGAACGGATAGACGAAATATGCCGGGCTACGGTTCTTGACGACATGGTGGTTTCTTTCAAGTGGCTGAGGTGATTCAAAATATGTACTCTTTCGACATTGCGCAGTGAATCCAGCTGTTCCACTTCTTTCAAGTATTGAAGGTAACTTTTTAAGTCGCGCTCATAGGATGTTAATGTATTGGCAGCGAGCTGCCTTTCAACTCTCAGAAACTGCAGATAGTCATCCAATGCATCTTTTGCGTATTTCATTTTCTGTGCCTCCTTCTTTTATCGCAATGTTTGTACACAATGATACAGAAACAATAATTGCAACCAAATAAAAACAAAAAAACGGCCATTACTGGCCGTTACTCTCTTTCGCCTCGATTTTCTGATGAATCCTGTGAGCTGCGGTCATGGCAGCGCCAACAGATGCCATGGAAAGTAAGACGGTGGTCTTTAATTTGAAAGTTCCAGCGTTTTTCTACTACACTTTCTACATCTTCCAGCAAATCTTCCTGTATTTCATCAACTGCCCCACATTCCAGGCAAACCAGATGGTGATGGAAATGTGCAGCACCTTCCTGGCGCAAATCATAGCGCGATACGCCATCACCAAAATTTATTTTGTCGACAATTTTTAATTCAGTTAATAGCTCCAACGTCCGATAAACAGTAGCCAGCCCGATTTCCGGTGCGATATCCTTCACTAACAGATAGACGTCTTCTGCACTTAGATGGTCCTCTTCATGGTCTAGCAATACTCGAACTGTCGCTTCGCGCTGTGGCGTCAATTTATAGCTCGCAGCGTGTAATTGCTTCTTGATCCGATCAATCCTGGTTTCCATGCGACGCCCTCCCTCAAACTGACTCCATTATATCAAATGTCAGTTCTCAATTACAAGGATACATGCCGCCATTTATTTATAATGATTATAATGTGAAAATCGTACTAATTCTCAATTGATAATCGTTGTTTGGCCCAGAGTACGGCAAAAGCTGTTTTCGCATCATAAATGCGGTTGTCCTGCATCATTTTCTCAGCTTCTTCTATTGATACTTCCATCAACTCAACGAACTCGTCTTCATCGAGTACAGCACCCGGCTCTGCTTTATGCAAGCCTTCTGCAAGAAACAAGTGGATCACTTCATCGGCAAAGCCAGGAGATGTTGAAAATGATTGGATGAGTTCGAGCGATTCGGCGGTATATCCAGTTTCTTCTTCCAATTCCCGCATTGCTGTCGTCTCAGGAGTCTCCCCTTTTTCAAGTTTGCCGGCCGGTACCTCGATGATCGACCGTTCCAATGCTTTTCTGTACTGCTCCACCATAATGATTTTATTTTCCGGAGTGATTGCGAGGATCGCCACAGCACCGGGGTGTTCGATTAATTCCCTTTTAGAAGTACGGCCATTTGGCAAGCTAACTTCATCAACTTTAAGGTTTATAATTTTCCCTTCATATATACGCTCTGAACTGATTGTTTTTTCTTCAAATTTTTTCATGCTGCGCCCCGTTTCATTTGTGATTTTTCTACCGCAAAGTATACCATAGGTAGGAGAATATTCTAAATGAGGTGATATAAGTTGAAAATGAAAAATTTGGGAACCAGCAATCTAAAAGTAAGTGAAATTGCTCTCGGCTGCATGTCATTGCCGAACAATTTAAATGAAGCTCAAAGCATCATAGACGAAGCACTGAATGTTGGGATCACTTATTTTGACACTGCCGACCTCTACGGCAAAGGCCAAAATGAAGAGGTCGTGGGACAAGCCCTAGGCAGCCGCCGCCAGGAAATCATTTTGGCTACCAAAGTCGGCAACCAATGGAATCGACATTCAGACCAGGTAACATGGAATCCTTCCCCTGACTATATCAAATCCCAAGTGCATGAGAGCCTGCGGAGATTGAAGACGGATTATATCGATCTGTACCAGCTGCATGGCGGCATGATTACAGATCCGTCAGAAGAAACGATTGAAGCTTTCGAAACTCTTAAAAAAGAAGGGTTGATCCGTGAGTATGGAATATCTTCAATCCGTCCCAACGTCATCAAACGCTTTATGGAACAAAGCGCAATTGTTTCGATCATGATGCAATACAGCCTTCTTGACCGCCGCCCGGAGGAGTTCCTCGACGAAATCGGTGCTTCTGGAATATCGGTGGTGACCCGAGGCACTTTAGCCAAAGGATTATTGACATCTGAAGCTTTGGATCGTGCTAAAGATAAAAATGGTTATATGGATTATAGCCAAGAGGAACTCGAAAAAGTCCTTAATGAATTGCTTTCCATCGAACCAAACTTAAATGCACTGGCATTGCATGCCGCTCTGCAGCACGGCACAGTTGCTTCAATCGTTGCAGGAGCGAGCTCACCTGCCCAAATCCGTGATACAATCGCTGCTTATGAAACCTCCATTTCAGCGGACCAAATTAATATGGCTAAGAAATATACCACGAAGGCTAAATATAAAGAACACCGGGAATAGAATAAAACATCATTGTTCACTATATTTTTTGAACTTAGAATACCGACAGGGCAAATACACTTTCAATTGTATTTACCCACCTTTTGTAATAGACTGAATAGTAAGAATTATTCGCTTAATTAAAAAGTATTAGTTCGAAAGTTACTTGGTTTCATGCCTTATGCGTGTTGTAATGTTATTAGGCCCTCTAACTGTATAAATAAGATCTAATACTTTTACATAACAGCCAGATTTTTTTCAGCCCATCTAAGATAAGCTGAGTGTAAAAAAATATCGACAGAAAGGTCAGCATATAATGAAACTAACTCAACTTATTAATGGACTTAAACTCCAAAACAGCATAGAAGAAGATTTATATGACCTGGTTATTCAAGGCTTAGCTGACAGCTCCCAGGAGGTCGAAGAGGGGTTTGTTTTCATTGCCATAAAAGGCTTCAAGGATGATGGGCACAACCACATCAGCCATGCCATTGAAAAAGGGGCAAATTTGGTTGTCGGTGAACAGCATATTGAAGATTTGCCCGTCCCCTACCTGCAAGTCGACAATGCAAGGATTGCACTGGGCATTCTTGCAAAGAATTTTTATGGAAACCCTGCAAGTCGAAAATTGATGATTGGCATAACCGGCACCAACGGCAAGACGACGACCAGTTATCTGGTGAAACATCTGCTTGAACAAAACGGCATTTCCTGTTCAGTAATGGGCACCATACAAAATATCGTCAACGGTTCTTCCATCAAGAGTGCCAACACCACTCCCAGCTCGCTGATTCTCCAAAAATTGCTTGCGTTAAGCAATGACGATGCTGTAGTTATGGAAGTATCATCACACGGCCTGACGCAGCACCGGATAGAAGGAATCGAATTCGATGTATGCCTGTTCACCAACCTTCACCATGAACACCTTGATTATCATGGCTCGATGGACAGTTATTTCGAGGCAAAGGCGGTTCTGTTCGATCATTTGAAACCTGATGGGACAGCTATTGTTAATATTGACGATGAATGGGGAGAAAAATTGGACCGGGATCTGCTTGAAAAAGGCAAAAATGTCTGCAGTATCGGCCAGCTCAAAAACAGCAGGCTGCGCATCCAGTCGTTTGATATGGAACATTCGACCCTTCGCCTCGATGATGCAGAAGAAACATTGATTCAGTCACCCATGGCAGGCATCCACAATCTGTACAACTCGCTGATGGCCTATGCCACTGCCCTATCCGTCGGCATCGAAAAAAAGGCCATCCTTTCAACAATTACAAATTTCCCGGGTGTCGAGGGCAGATTTGAAACTTCAAAAACTCAAAGTGGTGCGGTAGTAATCGTAGATTATGCCCATACCCCCGATGCAGTTTATCATTGCCTCACTACAGCTAAAGAAGCGGGTGCCAATCGGATAACCCACATCTTCGGTTTCCGGGGTGACCGTGATTCAAGCAAACGGCGGGAAATGATAGAAATCACTTCAAAAATCAGTGACCGTTACATCATCACAACCGACGATTTGAATTCAGTCCCAGTTGAAGAAATGCGTTCACTTTATTCAGAACTGAATGACCGGTACGGCAATGAAAAAGGGTTTATTCAGATGGACCGCACAAAGGCTATCAAAGATGCGATAGACAGCAGTTCAGAAGGCGACTGGGTTGTCATAACCGGCAAGGGCCATGAAAAATACAGCCATCAATTTGAGATTCCGACCGAATCTGATAAAGAAACGGTAAATTTTATGGTCAAACCTCCAAAAGCTGATTGACCGACTATAAATTGTAAAAACCGTTGCCGAAAGAGTAAAAACTCTTCCGGCAACGGTTTTCTTGTTATAGGCTCTTATTCACAGCGATTAATAAACTTTGTCGCCATTAAATATGGAATTTTTCACGATTACATAATCCACATAGCGGATGGCTTCCAGTTTATCGCCGCCAGCATATGAAATCGATGACTGCAGATCCTGCTGCATTTCAGTCAATGTATCCTGCAGCGCTCCTCTGTATTCTACATACATCCGTTTGCCTTCTACATTTTTCTTCTCGCCTTTTTGGAATTCAGAAGCAGATCCAAAATATTCTTTAAATAACACACCGTCTTTTTCCACGGTTTCTCCAGGTGATTCTTCATGTCCTGCAAATAACGAACCAATCATGACCATTGAAGCTCCAAATCGGACAGATTTAGCGATGTCCCCGTGCGTACGGATTCCACCATCGGCAATAATCGGTTTACTGGCTGCTTTTGAACATAATCTTAATGCCGCCAGCTGCCAGCCGCCCGTTCCGAAGCCGGTTTTAATTTTTGTAATACAGACCTTACCCGGTCCGATGCCAACTTTCGTGGCGTCTGCTCCGGCATTTTCAAGTTCTCTTACAGCTTCAGGCGTTCCAACATTTCCGGCAATCAGGAAGCTTGCCGGAAGCAATTCCTTAATATGCTTAATCATTTTAATGACTGAGTCGGAATGGCCATGAGCCACATCAATTGTAATATATTCCGGGACAAGCCCCTCTTCCGCCAGAAGGTTGATGAAATCATACTCTTCTTTCTTCACCCCGACGCTTACGGACGCATATAGCCCGCGGTTCTGCATATCTTTGACGAAATCAAGCCGTTGTTCCGGTTTAAATCTGTGCAGTATATAAAAATAATCATTTTCGGCAAGATATACCGCTATTTTTTCATCTATAATAGTCTGCATGTTGGCAGGTACGACCGGCAACTTAAAGCTGCGTCCCCCAAATTGCACCGAGGTATCACATTCTGAACGGCTTTCCACTATTGCTTTTGCAGGAACTAACTGAATATCTTCGTAATCGAATACATTTTCCATCGTTAACACTCCTATACACGAACGTTTAATTTAAATCCAGTAGTAATCGTACGTTATTTGAACATAGAATGCAAGTGTTCATAGGCGGAAATTTCCCTTAAAATATAAAATCCCGGATATGCATTCGCATACCGGGATTTTAAGATTATTAGAACTTACTGCCATGGTCTCCGTGTTTTTCAAGAAGTTCAGCAAATGACATATTTTTTTCCCGCTGCTTGCGTTCAAAAAGACGTTTCGCTTCTTCTTCTTCCCTGCGTTGCTGTTCTTGGGCCTGCAGGGCTTTTTTTGTATCTTTCAATTTTGCCAGCACTTCTTCATTGAACAGACCATTCGCCTGATCATCTTTCTTAGCCATTCGAATCAACTCCTTACGGGCGTTTGACGATAGTTGCGACCCCCTGGCCGCCTCCTATGCATAATGTTGCAAGACCTGTTTTTGCATCGCGCTTCTGCATTTCATGCAATAACGTGACGAAAATACGCGTTCCACTTGCTCCAATCGGGTGGCCGATAGCAATAGCACCACCGTTGACATTCAAAATATCATGATTGAATTTCAGTTCACGGTCAACTGCGATGGATTGTGCAGCAAAAGCTTCATTTGCTTCGATCAATTCGATATCTTCAAGTGACATAGCCGCTTTTGCCAGAGCATTTTTTACAGCCTGAACCGGACCAATCCCCATTACTGCCGGATCCACTCCTGCGTTTCCATTTGCAGCAATTGTTGCAAGGACCGTCAATCCCAGTTCCTCAGCCTTCGCTTTTGTCATAACGACAACTGCAGCTGCTCCATCATTGATGCCGGACGCATTGCCTGCAGTTACACTGCCATCCTTTTTAAAGGCTGGACGTAACTTGCCCAATTTTTCTTCTGTTGAAGAAGCTTTGATGTATTCATCTTCAGCGAAAATGATTGGATCCCCTTTGCGCTGTGGGATTTCCACCGGAACAATTTCTTCATGGAATTTTCCTGCTTCCACTGCTGCTGCAGCTCTCGCCTGTGAACGTGCAGCGAATTTATCCTGTTCTTCCCTCGAAATTCCATACCTGTCACAGAGGTTTTCAGCCGTGTTGCCCATATGGTAATCATTGAAAGCACACGTCAACCCATCTGATACCATACTGTCGACTACTTTCTGGTCGCCCATACGGAAGCCGCCGCGTGCATTTTCCAGAAGATATGGTGCACGGCTCATATTTTCCATCCCGCCGGCCACAACAATTTCCGCGTCTCCAGCAAAAATTGCCTGATACGCCAAATGAATCGATTTTAGACCTGAACCACAAACCTTATTAATAGTCATCGACGGAACAGTTTCAGGCAATCCGGCACCCATTGCTGCCTGGCGTGCGGGATTTTGGCCCAGCCCCGCTTGCAGCACATTGCCCATGATCACTTCTGATACTTGAGCAGGCTCAATTCCTGCGCGCTTTACAGCTTCCTTTATGACAATTGCACCCAACTCAGTGGCTGGTACATCCTTTAAACTTCCTTGGAATGACCCAACTGCTGTGCGGACTGCACTTACGATAACGATTTCCTGTGACATTTTCCTTTTCCCCCTTGTTTGATTGAAACTGGTTGCTCTTTTATCCCCCGCATAGATACAATGGAATCAGGGGGGATACTATGTTAAGTTTACCAAAAAAAGTAACGATAATCGAGGTCGGACCGCGTGATGGCCTGCAAAATGAAAAGCAGTTAGTTGCAACTGAAGATAAATTACAATTTATTGAAGGGCTTCAGCAAGCCGGAGTGGAAGAAATGGAATTGACTTCTTTTGTGTCACCGAAATGGGTACCGCAAATGGCGGATTCAAAAGAAATCGTGGCTGGCACCAAGAAGGTCGGCCGTCAGTTCGTACTGACACCCAATGAACGCGGGATCAACTCGGCCCGTGAAGCCGGAGCCGATGCACTTGCGGTTTTCGTCGGCGTATCCGATTCTTTCAATAAAAAAAATATCAATAAATCTACAGCAGAAAGCATGGAAACTTTAAAACCGCTGATCCAGAAATTAAAAGAAGACGGTGTCTTCGTCCGGGCCTGTATTTCAACAGCATTTTATTGTCCATTTGAGGGCGCAGTCAAACCGGAAGATACCATCCGCCTATGCCGTCAATTCGTCGATTGGGGTGTCGCTGAATTGAGTGTCGCTGACACGATCGGCATGGCAAATCCTGCCGAAAGCTATGGATTGTTCCAACAATTGAAAGAAGCATTTCCTGATACATTGATTACTGCCCATTTCCATGACACCAGAAAAATGGCTTTGGCAAATATTTTTGCCGCTTTGCAGGCAGGCGTCGACCGCTTTGATACATCTGCAGGCGGCCTCGGAGGCTGTCCTTTTGCACCAGGTGCAACCGGCAATGTTGCCACAGAAGATGTCGTCAATATGCTGCACCGGATGGATATAAAAACCGGAATAGACTTGGACCTATTGGCTAAAGCTATTGAAAAAATTGAATCCCATGTGTCAAATCCTATAAATACGGGAATATACACTCTATACAAAAACCGATCCTAAAGGAGCATGGGCTATGAGAAAACGTATTTTCCAGGTATCAGCTGCAATTTCAAGCACATGTACAATACTGGCGACTGTTGCCGGCATTCTGGCCAGCAATCGGCTTATGTATGTAAAGAAAAAAGATGAGGAGCTGATTCTGGAACGTGAAACCTCTGCCAAACGCTACGACGAAGTTTGGTATGCCAATGTAAAAAAAGAAGAACGTCAAATAGAATCAGAAAACGGCTATAATGTGCATGCAATATTCCTGGAGCCTCATGACACGGATAAATATGTCGTCATCTGCCACGGCGTCACTGAAACAAAGGTCAATTCATTCAAATATGCCCGCATGTTTGAAGAGCTGGGTTTTAACTCAGTTGTTTACGACCACCGGCGCCATGGGGGTTCTGGGGGCAAAACGACCAGTTTCGGACATTACGAGAAATTTGATCTGAAAGCGGTAGTTGACATGCTGAAAGAACATGCCGGACCCGATTTGGTCTTTGGCATCCACGGGGAATCCATGGGGGCAGCCACAACGCTTCTATATGCGGGAATGCGGGACGATGCCGCCTTTTACATTTCGGATTGCGGCTATTCCGACATATCTGAACAGATTCTGCACGTAATGCAAACCACAACACCTCTAAAAACGCCGATAACATTGAAACTTGCCGCTTTCTTCATGAAGTTGCGCGACGGTTATCACATCAGTACCGTCACACCTCGCGAAGCTGTGAAACAGATCGAAAAACCTGTACTTTTCATCCATAGTTTGCCGGATGATTTTGTGCTTCCCGAAATGAGCATCGAGATGCACAGCCTAAAAGAAGGCCCGAAAGCACTGAAGCTATTCGAAAAAGGCGGACATGCGCAATCGTTCAATGAAAACCCATTGGAATACAAAGAAGCTGTTTCCACGTTTTTGATGGAACAAGGCATTTTCCCTGCTGGACAAGCACCGGAAAACGCTGTTCCTGCCACTTCTGATTGCTAGCCGGGTAAAAAATGATTGTTTCTAAATACATTGCAGTTTATTTACACAAGCTTAAGTAGACATAATATAATTATCCGTCATTTTTATATAATAAAAAAAGCACTCAGCTGAGTGCTTTTTATTTTTTAGCCGGTTTCCCAGGCTTAGTAGACGCTTTATTCATTTGAGCCATCATTTGATTGATTTTCTTCTGAGATGGTTTTTGTCCCATTTGCATCATCATGATGCGGAGCATTTCTTCGTTAATCGGTGGATTGTCTTGCAAATACTTCATCATGTAACGGCGTGCGATGAAGAACCCAAGCGCAACACCTGCGAGCAAAGCGAAAATCACGATTACGATCCAGATCCATGTATCCAAATTTATTACCTCCCTCGTGTTGCTTAAATATAATAGTGCACCCAAAAAATTATACTATAAAACAAGCTGACTGACCATAACAAGAAAAAAAGAAAAGCGGGAGCAAATTCGCTCCCGCAACAGATTATTCATTAATCAATTTTTTAACTTTAGCCACTACATTTTCAGGAGTGAATCCAAACTCTTCCATTATGCGTTGCCCCGGTGCGCTTGCTCCAAAACGATCAATCGCAAGAACATCTCCTTCGTCTCCAGTGTAACGGTCCCATCCGAAAGATGAGCCCATTTCAATGGCAAGGCGTTTCTTGACAGTCGAAGGAATAACAGATTGTTTGTATTCCTTATCCTGTTTTTCGAAACGGTCCCAAGAAGGCATGGAAACAACCGAAACTGAAATTCCTTCTTCAGCCAATTGTTTTTGCGCTTCCACAGCAAGGCTTACTTCAGAACCTGTAGCAAGCAATAGTGCCTGTGGGTTGTCAGCAGCTGAAACGACATAAGCCCCTTTTTCAACGCCGGATTCCGATAATTCAGCCGTTTGCTCGAGCACTGGCAGATCCTGGCGTGAAAGAACCAGCAAAGTAGGATGGGATTTGGCTTCAAGAGCCAATTTCCAAGCTTGCTTTGTTTCATTGGCATCTGCAGGACGAATTACGTTCAAGTTAGGCATTGCGCGAAGTGATGCAAGTTGTTCAACAGGTTCGTGAGTTGGACCATCTTCACCTACCGCAACGCTATCATGAGTGAATACGTATGTTACCGGCAAGCCCATCAATGCAGCTAAACGGATTGCAGGTCGCACGTAATCACTGAATACGAAGAATGTACCGCCAAAGACATGCAATCCACCATGAAGCGCCATACCATTCAATGCTGTACCCATTGCAAATTCACGGACGCCAAACCAGATATTTCGGCCTAATGGGTTTTCCGCATCAAAGTCGCCGCCGCCTTTGATGTTAGTTTTATTCGATCCTGCCAAATCTGCGCTTCCTCCAAAGAAAGAAGGAACTGTTTTGGCAATCGCGTTGACCATATCACCTGATGAAGCACGTGTAGCCTGTTTCTTGCCGACTTCATACTCAGGGAATTCTGCATCGAAGTTTTCTGGAAGGTCTCCTCTGATTGCAGCTTTCAATTGATCTGCCAATTCTGGGTGTTCCCTTTCATACTGCTCGAACAGTTTATTCCATTCTGCTTCCGCTTTGCCGCCAAGTTCATCTGTAGCTTTTTCGAATGTTTCATAAACTTCATCCGGCACATGGAAATCCTGGTCAAATGTCCACTCGTAATATTCCTTTACAAGTTTCATTTCGTCTTCACCAAGCGGTGCGCCGTGTACGTCCGCTTTACCGGATTTGTTAGGTGCGCCGTATCCGATGACAGTTTTGACTTCGATTAAAGTCGGTTTGTCGGAAGATTGTTTTGCATCTGCAATTTTAGCAGACAAATCATCCAGTTCATTGCCGTCATCTACACGAAGATAATTCCAGCCGTATGATTCAAAACGCTTGCGGATATCTTCAGAAAAACTCATGCTGAGATCGCCATCGAGTGAAATGTCGTTGCTGTCGTAAAGAACGACTAATTTATTGAGCTTCAAGTGGCCCGCAAGTGAAATCGCTTCACCCGCAACGCCTTCCATCAAATCTCCGTCTCCGCATAAAGCGAATGTATGATGATCGACAACATTCATCTCGCCTTTATTGTAAGTAGCAGCCAAATGTTTTTCAGCCATAGCCATACCTACAGCCATGCCGATTCCCTGGCCTAGCGGACCTGTTGTCGCTTCTACTCCCACAGTATGGTGATATTCCGGATGTCCCGGTGTTTTAGAGTCCCATTGGCGGAAATTCTTGATTTCTTCCATTTCAAGACCATAACCACTTAAATGAAGCAAGCTGTATAAAAGCATAGAGCCGTGCCCTGCTGATAAAACAAAGCGGTCACGGTTGAACCAATCGGGGTTTTTAGGATTGTGGTTCATGTGTTTTGTCCACAATGTATATGCCATTGGGGCTGCACCCATCGGCAAGCCTGGATGGCCTGAGTTCGCTTTTTCAATCGCATCTATGGATAGTGTGCGAATAGTAGTTACTGCTAGTTGATCTGTATGGTTCGACATCGTAACATCCTCTCTGATACAAAAATTTATTCCCTTTCTAGTTTAGTCAAGAATAGAAAAGAATACAACGAAAAAGAGAATAAGTATTAATTAAGATACTTATTCTCCCGGTTATTTTTGATCTTTTCAGGAGTCACGTCGTCTCCGTTTGGATCAATTACTGTAACATTTTCAATTGTGCCTCGCATCGTCTTGCGGAATACCTGTAAATATTCCTGTCTTAATGCACTTTGTTCCTTGGCTTCTTCGATGGATAAGCCATCGGTTTTGGACTTTTTCGCAAGTTCGTTAATGCGTTTCATCTTGTCTGGTACTAACATATACATCCGCCTTTCTTCTTTCATAATGGTATAAAAATTGAAAGGCAAGTGCAAGAAATTAGGTTTGGGATAATTTCTGAAACTCCCTGTATCGTCTGTGGACTGTCGCTTTGCTGGCCTTATAGCCGAATCCTTCAAGAGTGACTGCAATTTCGTGGAACGTCAGTCCGTTATTTTTCAGGCTTACAATCTGATCGAGGGGGAGTTCAAGTCTTTCCCGCCCTTGAGGATTGCCTTTCCCTTTCAGGTTCTTCTCTGGTTTATAGCCATTTTCAACAGCACGCCTCATACCGCGTTTTATCTTGGCATTATGTATCTTCCGCTGGTATTCTTCGACGATGGCCAGTATCTCGAGCACCATATCATCCATATCGTTCAGCGCAATCTGTCCTTTGTCCGATAAGGTATAGACTTCGACCCCGTATTTCTTCATGACATGCAATAGGGCAATTCTGGCATGCCCTCTGCCCAGACGGGTTTCGTCCTGCACAAAGACAGCATCCATTTTTTCTGACTTGATGCTATTGAGCATTTCAAGCAGTCCATCCCGATCCATTTCATAACCACTGTGCTGATCGCGAAAAACCTGCTCGACCAAATAGCCCTGCTCATAAGCAAACTTCAGCAGTTCTTCTTCCTGGCGTTCCAGGGAAGTTTCCTGCGTTTCCTTTTCTGTGCTTACACGGCAATAAATGAAAGCTTTTTTCTTCATTCGGAATCACTCGCCAGCTTCAAATTATCATCAGGGAAAAAATTAAGCTGCTCGTCAGGAATTTTCAAAGTTTGCCCTGCCGTAATGACCGGTGCAGCCAATTTGTTTTCTTTCATAATCTCATCAATCCATTCATGATGTGGAATATTGCCGCTGTATTCATCGGCAAGAGTCCATAATGTATCCCCCTGTTCGATTTTCAGTTGGACCATATGTGCCTCTTCACTATTATGGGAGAGAGCGGAATAAAATGAAAGGATAAGTACTAATGTGAAGAATAGGAAAACAAAAGAATTTCTGCGGATATAAGCCATAAAAAAATCGCCTCCTGGAATGTATGTTCGGAATGTATGTTCTTATATTAATGCGAACACGTGTTTTTGTCAAGGCGAAATTCGAACCTATGTTTGCATTTCATTGCCCAAGTTGATATAATAAAATTAGAAAATAAGAAGTTCAAATAAAAGAGGTGAAACTGTTGAAGAAAGTATCGAAACGCCAAGAAGATATCTTGACATTCATCAAAGATGAAGTGCGTGAGAAGGGGTATCCACCCTCCGTCCGTGAAATCGGCGAGGCAGTTGGTCTGGCTTCCAGTTCTACAGTCCATGGCCACCTGGCCCGGCTGGAAAGCAAAGGATTGATCCGGCGTGACCCAACAAAGCCCAGAGCAATTGAAGTCATATCCACTGATGAGGCCCTTATCGACAAAAGTCCTGTACTGCATGTGCCCTTGATCGGTAAAGTTACAGCCGGCCAGCCCATCACTGCTATCGAGAATGTTGAGGAGTATTTCCCATTGCCACAATCCTACGGCACAGATGACGATCATATCTTCATGCTTGAAATCATGGGTGAAAGTATGATCGAGGCTGGTATCCTGAATGGCGATTATGTAATTGTCAAGCAGCAGCAGACTGCCAATAATGGAGATATCGTAGTTGCGATGACCGAGGAAGATGAAGCAACTGTCAAACGTTTCTTCCGGGAAGATAATTATTTCCGGCTTCAGCCTGAAAATTCTTCAATGGACCCTATCATCGTTGACGCTGTATCCATCCTGGGCAAAGTCGTAGGAGTATACCGTCAAATACAATAGATAAAAGAAAAGCGTACGCGCCCGCTAAGCTCTGAAAAGCATACGGCAGAACAGCGGCGTGGTCTTGACCGCAGAGCTGGGCTGGCTTATGACCCGAAGAGCTGGGCCGCTGAAGTCTGGACAAAGACCCCCCTTTAAAACTTACTCAAATTTTAAAGTGTTTAATATTTATTAATCATCAAAAAAGAGCCAAGGCATATGCCTTGGCTCTTTTCGTATTTATTGCGCTGCATTTTCAGCTTTACTTCTGATCAGCAGTTTTTGTACAAGAAAAGACGAGAATAATAGGAATCCGTTTGCGTCGTTCAAATTCCTCTTCTTCAGCAAAGTTGGCTTTTACTGGTTCCCCTTCTTTTAATGCTTCAATATGGAAACCTGCCGCTGTTAATGCTGTGAAGTAATGCTCAATCGTACGGTGGTACTTGACGACCGTTTTTCCTATCCAGGGTTCCTTACGCACACCCTGATTGAAATAATCATCAACAAGCCAATCCCCTTTTCTTTCTCCCTCATTTTTACTTTTGAATGCAGCTGTCGTTAAAGGATGTTGCACACTGAAGATAAATTTCGCATCTGTTTTCATGGATTTGTGGACTAATCGGAAGATTTCATCCAAGTTTTCTATATAATGCAGAGCCATCCTTGAAATGACTGTATCGTATGTATCCCTCGGATAGTCAAAGTCTTCCATAGCGGAATGGATAATGGCCGCTCCTGGTTCTGCAAGGGCTTTGCTGGCAAGGCTGAACATTGCTGCCGAGCCTTCCACGCCTGTATATCTTTTTACACCTTTGGCCAGAAGCTCTTGTCCATACCTGCCATCACCGCATCCCAGATCCAGTATATGAGCCGAATCCATTTCGCCAAGCAAATCGTTGATCATTGGTCCTTCGATAGCATTGTTCGGACTGTCGGGCCTTGATCGCCTTTTCAGATAACTTTGTAGAAAATCCTGTTCATCGTATGCAAGCGAACCTTTAAATTCCATCCTTTTTCCACTCCCAAATGATATTATATGGATAACTTTTTTTGAGTGATGAAAATTTTGTTCTTTCAAAATATTAAAGCCGTAAAAAAACGCCGCAAGTGCGGCGTTTTTCGAGCAGTCAACTACATCTCCGAGACGATGATATATTTAACCAGATTGATTGTAATCCGGTAGACATTATTATCCTCTGCATCTCTAAATTCGTAAGTGCCGTTTGTCGGTATACTGCTTAACGCAGAATCCTTGCTGGTTGCTTTAACATAATGGGTTAATGTGTTGCCTTGATCAAAATAGAAGTCGATTTGAAAATTTTTCATGATACTGCCTCCCCGTCTGCTGATTCCATTACTCTACTATAGTTTAGCACAAGAATCCCGATGAACCGAATTCCGTTAATAATTGTCCCTTTTATGGAAGAAACCCCTGGGCTGTCGTCTGTTTCAGACAGCTTCGGGGTTCCTGCAAATTACGTATTAAAGAAGTGAATCGGTTTTCCTTTGCATTTCCACCCACCACTCAATATGGGCGCGGTCAAATACAATCATGCTGCCATAAGGCTTACTATGAGGGATTTTTCTAGCCAATAAAAATTCATTTATCTGCTGTTCCGACAATGGGTATCCCACTGAGTTCAAATAAACAAGCAGATTTTCTATTCCTTGAATTTTGCCCATTTAATCACCTCCCACAAAATCCTCCTTATTCGTAAAGAAGATTCAGTACGAGTTATTAAATTTTGTTGGCATATATCATTATACCCACGCTCCATAATTATCTAACCTGATTTTAAAAATAATCTTTCTTCATTTCTCCTTTTACGTGTCAAAGGGGCTTAAGATAGCATTTTTATCCAAATTATGGTACAATGTTGATATCAACAAATTTAGTTTATGGATTCCTAGCGACTTTTCTTAGTCACTTTCCATATAAGGAAAGGGGCATATAATTTGTCAATTGACTATATTCAAAAATCACTTGAAACCATGCGCTATTTTGAGAAAGCGTCCATTTCAGAAACATTCAGCAACGGAGGAACAGATTCCTACACAGTACATTATATACATGACAACCTCCAATACGAGGTGCAGTGCTCGGCAAACGAAGAAATAATATTGTTTGATTCCGTAGAAGCTGCTTCAGAGTGGATCCATATAAAAACAAATTCCCCTGCCACGCAAAATTAATAGAATATAAGCCTGGCACAATGATGCCAGGCTTTTTGTATGGCCTTTTCACACACTTTAAAAGCATCAGTTCATTTCAATCTCACGGTAGTCCATCTTTTTTTGAATACCGCAGTTTTTGCAAATAAAAATAGCGGATAATAAACCCTCATCATCTTTCTCTTTGCATAATAGATCAAAGTCTTCCAAGCCGCACGATGCACAGGCATTCTCAGCATCATCGCCTTTATTGAAGGCAGTTTTAAATTCTCTCCAGTTTTCAAACACCTGGTTATCCCCCCGATAGTACACTAAAATATAATTTCCTGTATCATTATAAAAGCTGCCTTATTTTAAAGCTTGCGGCAAAGTACTGTACACCTGAATGTCTTTAAAGTCGATTCCCAGTTCTACAGCTGTTTTCGCAATGACCGGGCTGATGCCGGATAATGCCGTTTCAACCCCGATCAGCTTCAAGCCGCTGATCATTTGGAAAATTTGGTTTGCAACCATCGTATCGATAGCGGGCACCCCGGAGATATCAATGAATAATTTGGTAATCGAATAGTTTGTAGCCTGTGCCATCGCATTCTCAAACATTGCCTCAGAACGTGATGAATTGATTTCCCCAACCAACGGAAGCAGTGCTGTATTTTCCGAAAGACGAATGACCGGCGCACTAATCTGATCCATCAGAGCTTCTTGCTCTCTCCACCGCTTGCTTGTCGCTTCCATACTTTTTACAGTATATTCTTGAATAATTTTACTTATCACTTCTACAATTGCTTTGTTCCAAACAGCAACCTGTTCATGTTTGACTTTGTCTTTATTTTTAACAGCAAATTTGCCGACTAACTCAAGATACTGTATCTGTGTGCGGAAAAATTCTTCTATGACTGATGGAAGCGGCGTATCAAGATGCGCATTGTCATTTGTCACTTCAGCAATCCACTCATCAAATTCCATCATAAAATCCTCCTGCTCCTTTTCGAACATGGAGCAAAAGTGTTTATGAAATCCGTGATTCTGCTCTTTCAACTTTTTAACTTCCCACGGATCCGTTGTACCATAAACCCCTTCTTTGTTTTTATCAAGAGTCTTGTACCATTCTTCAGTCAGTTCATCAGTCTTGCTGCAAAGATATTGATGCAAATCTTCGTTTATAAGCATGTCCTTACTCCTTTATACGGTGTCATTTCAATTTTTTAAGGAGCAAGACTCAGAAATTACCCCGATACTCCTTATAAGATAAGATACAATATTCCAATAAAAATAGCATTAAGATTTCTTCAGGCTTTAATCATAGCGAATTGATACCCCTCAGTTACTGCTTCGCACATATACAGCTGCCGCACCTAAAGTTGCTATACCCCTCCAGGGCAAAAAAAACCGCTGAAGCAAATTGCTTCAGCGGTTTCTACTATATATTAATACATCTTCAAGTATTGCTCGCGTTCCCAAGGGTGTACAGTAGTTCTGAACATATCCCATTCAATTTCCTTCGCTTCAACGAAGTTTTTAACGATATGTTCTCCCAAAGATTTTATCATTACTTCATCAGATTGCAGTTCCTGCAATGCTGCATACAAAGTGCCTGGTAAATCTTCAATACCTACGGCCTGGCGCTCTTTTTTGTTCATCGCATAAATGTTGCGGTCGACTGGTTTTGGCGGAGTCAATTTACGTTTGATCCCATCAAGTCCAGCACCAAGCAGAACAGCCATTGCAAGATAAGGGTTAGCAGCAGGATCGACAGATCTTACTTCAACGCGAGTCGAAAGGCCGCGTGAAGCTGGAATACGGATTAGTGGACTGCGGTTCTGACCCGACCATGCTACGTAGCAAGGTGCTTCATATCCAGGCACCAAACGTTTATAAGAGTTTACTGTCGGATTCGTTACAGCCGTGAAACCTTGTGCGTGCTCAAGAATTCCTGCCATGAACTGGAATGCAGTTTCACTTAGCTTCATGTCACCGTCTTCATCCAGGAAAGCATTTTCATTGCCGTTGAATAGAGAAACATTCATATGCATACCTGAACCATTGACACCAAACAACGGTTTTGGCATGAATGTAGCATGAAGACCGTGTTTTCTTGCAATCGTTTTAACAACCAGTTTAAATGTCTGGATATCATCACATGCCTTGATGGCATCTGCGTATTTAAAGTCGATTTCGTGCTGGCCAGGTGCAACTTCGTGGTGGGAAGCTTCAATTTCAAAGCCCATTTCCTCAAGCTCCAAAACGATGTCCCGACGGCAATTTTCGCCAAGGTCCATAGGAGCAAGGTCAAAGTACCCGCCATGGTCATTCAATTCAAGGGAAGGCTCTCCTCTTTCATCAAGTTTGAACAGGAAAAATTCCGGCTCCGGCCCAAGATTGAAATGAGTGAATCCAAGTTCTTCCATCTCTTTCAAGACACGTTTAAGATTAGTACGCGGATCTCCTGCAAAAGGAGTTCCGTCAGCATTATAAATGTCACAGATCAGACGCGCTACTTTTCCTTTACCTGTAATCCACGGGAATACCACCCATGTATCAAGATCCGGGAAGAGATACATATCCGATTCTTCGATTCGTACAAATCCGTCAATTGAAGATCCGTCGAACATCATTTTATTGTCCAGCGCTTTTTCAAGCTGGGAAGTTGGAATTTCTACGTTTTTAATAACTCCTAGAATATCGGTGAATTGAAGGCGGATAAAGTTTACATCCTCTTCTTTTACTAACCTTTGAATGTCTTCTTTTGAATACTTGCCCATGCTCTTTTCACTCTCCTATAAGTTTTATAAAACCCAATCCTAATGATAGAACCGGGATAGATCACCTTGTCTGAGTCCATGTCTGTCATGGAGTTTCCCAGTCATCATTTCTTCACGGAAAATTCTCCGCAGTTCATCATCACTAAGATTTTTCGGTTCAGCCATAACGTTCGTCGGCTGATTTTTCAGTTCAAACATTTTCTTGATGCCTGCAATGTTTAGCCCTTGATCCAGGAAATCTTTAATTTCGAAGAGGACGTCGACATCATTCAGCGAAAACATGCGCTTATTGCCATCTGTCCGGGCTGGGCTGATCAATCCGTGTTCTTCGTAGTAACGGATTTGACGAGCGGTTAAATCTGTCAGCTGCATTACTATGCTGATTGGCAAGATCGGCATAGTCCGTCGGACGCGATTCGTCATATTGTTCACCCTTTAACTAGTACTTCATTTATAAGTATAAAGGATGTAAGGTTATCTGTCAATCAAATGTAACAAAACCTTACATAAATATTCCACTTACAGTAATTGTTTCTTTTTTAAGTATGTAACTGCATTCACAACCGCAATCTTAACATGCTCATATGTTAAGCCCCCTTGGATGAAGGCTGTATACGGAGGGCGGATTGGACCATCTGCTGTCAATTCTATACTTGACCCTTGAACAAAAGTTCCGGCAGCCATAATGACGTCATCTTCGTAGCCCGGCATATAGGCCGCTTCTGGCAGAAATTGTGCGTTTACAGGCGAGTTTGCCTGGATAGTCCGGCAAAATGCAATCATTTGATCAGCCGTCTCAAACGAAACGGACTGTATCAGATCTGTTCGTTTGTCAGCGTAATGCGGAGATGTAATCATCCCTGATTCTTCAAGAAGTGCCGCTGTAAAAATGGCGCCTTTTAGCGCTTGCGAAACGATATGCGGGGCCATGAAAAATCCCTGATACATATCCGGCAAGGTATTAAGCGATGCTCCTGCCTCTCCACCTATACCCGGAGAAGTCATTCGGTAAGCGCATTTTTCCACTAAATCCTTGCGCCCGGCTATATAACCCCCGATTTTCGCCAATCCGCCTCCCGGATTTTTAATGAGGGAACCTGCAATTAAATCCGCTCCCGCTTCAATAGGTTCCCGCTCCTCGACAAATTCACCGTAGCAGTTATCCACGAAAATGATTGCGTCATACTTAATTTTTCTAACCTTTTCTATCATTTCTTCAATTTCATCTACCGTAAATGAAGGCCGTGTATCGTATCCTCTCGACCGCTGAATGGCAACTATTTTCGTCTTATCAGTAATCGCTTCTCCGATCTTTTCCCAGTCAGGCTTATTATCGGAGAGGTCGATGTGGCGGTAGCTGATTCCGAAGTCACGCAACGACCCCGTATCCTTTTCTCCACCGCTGACGATGGAATCCAGCGTATCATAAGGTTTGCCTGTTATATAAAGAAGTTCGTCCCCTGGCCGAAGAATTCCGAAAAGCGAAATGGTGATGGCGTGGGTCCCAGATATAATTTGCGCGCGGACGAGTGCAGCTTCCGCTTTAAATACATCTGCATAAACTCTCTCCAATGTGTCTCTTCCCTCATCATCATAGCCGTAGCCGGTTGAAGGATTGAAATGGTGGTCACTTACTTTCTGGCTATGGAATGCGGACAGCACTTTCTGCTGATTAAGCAAAGCGGTGTCATCTGCCTGCTTTAACTGATACTTTATCTTGCTTTCAATTTGGTTTATGTAATTTAACATAATGGTCTCCGTTCTGTAATTTATTCCTTATATAAACTATTATGGTCATTAGCTTGAAATTGCGTCAAATTCTGCTACAATTCATAGAGTTGAACAAAGCGGGAGGGAAATGGAATGGCTTGGGAAGTTTTAAGTGCAATCGGTACCATCGCTTTCGCTATATCCGGTGCAATTATAGCAATGGAAGAGGAATATGATATTTTTGGTGTCTATCTTCTTGGCGTTGTCACAGCATTTGGCGGCGGTGCAGTCCGCAACCTTTTGATCGGCGTCCCTGTTTCCGCCTTATGGGAGCAGGAAATGATGTTCCAGCTGGCATTAGTATCGATAACGCTGGTGTTCCTATTCCCTCACCGTCTGCTCGGGCAATGGAACAGATGGGGCCATTTTTTTGACGCTATTGGCTTATCAGCCTTTGCAGTGCAGGGTGCCCTATACGCAGTGGAACTGAATCTGCCAGTCTATGCCGTCGTGGTAGCAGCAGTGCTGACAGGATCAGGCGGGGGAATCATCCGTGACATGCTGGCCGGCAGAAAACCTTTGGTTCTGAAAGCGGAAATATATGCAGTATGGGCTGCGATGGCTGGCTTATTGATCAGCGTCGACCTGGTCAGAAATGACATCTTCCTATATATCCTATTTGGCGTCATTACAGTGCTGCGTATTTTATCCTATACTTATAAATGGCGCCTGCCGTCACGAAAAATTACAGTCTCATAAAAAATGCCGCCCAGAAATTAATCCGGGCGGTATTTTTTAATAAATAACATTTTTAAGCGTGTGTTTCACCATTCCAGCTCAGCATGCCGCCTTCAACATTGGTGGCATCGATTCCCTGTTCGTTCAGGTAGTCACTCGCTCTGCCACTCCGGGCTCCCGAACGGCACACCATATAATAAGGCTGGCCACTATCCAATTCGCCGGCTCTATCCTCTATTTCTCCCAGCGGAATATGCTTTGCTCCGGGAATCATGCCCGCAGCTACTTCCTCTGCTTCACGTACATCTATAATGTTCAATTGTTCACCAGACTCGATTCGTTGCTGCAATTCATCAGTCGTAATCGTTTTCAAATTTCACACCTCCCGATCGATTGTTTCCAAGTAAAATCCTATAGTTTATATTTCCGGCTGTCAATTAAAAAAACCGGCCACCTTGGTGGCCGGTACAGTCCCGGATTGGGCGCTTTCGCTTTTTGGTGTCCAGACTCCAGCTGCCCAGCCCCTCGAGTCGCTTCGGTCTTGCCAGCAATGGCAAAGTACGCCATTACTTTCAAGCCCTCCAGCGCTTGTCGGGGCTTAACGGGCGCTGTCGCTTTTCTTTGTCCAGACTCCAGCGGCCCAACTCCTCGGGTCATAAGTCGGTATAGCTATGCGGCAAAAACCGCCGCTCCGCTATCCCGTCTTATGCCTTTCGGAGCTGAACGGGCACTGTCGCTTTTCTGTGATTACTCCTGATGTTCAATCGATACCGCTTTAGCGGGTGAAAACGTGGAGATTGCATGTTTGTAAATAAGTTGCTGTTTGCCATCTGTTTCGACCAGCACCGTAAAATTATCATAAGATTTAATGGTTCCCTTCAATTGGAAGCCATTTAGTAAGAAGACCGTAACAAAAATATTATTTTTACGAAGCTGATTCAAGTACACATCCTGAATATTTACTGGTTTCATGAAAATCCCCCTATTTCCCCTGTTCTGGTTTTTGTTCACCAATTAATTCAATTCGACGTCCACGCTCGTTTTCCTGCATAATTAGCCGAATTTTTTTTATGTTATCCTTAATATCTACCCGGCCATCAATCCAGTAAACCGGCAATTTATTGCGGAAATAGGTTAATTGGCGTTTTGCATAGTTGCGCGAGTGTTTTTTCAGCAGCTCCACTGCGCGCCCAAGTTCTACCTTTCCGTCCAAATAAGCATAAAATTCCTTATAGCCGATAGCCTGGATGGACTGGACATTTCTGATGCCCCTGCGGTGCAGTGCTTCTACTTCCTCCACCAGGCCTTCAGCCATCATAGAATCGACTCTCTTATCGATTCGTTCATATAACAGATTTCGCGGCAGATCAATGCCCACAATCAATTCGTTATACATCGGCTTCAGCGCCAGGCTCCTGTCTACCTTTTCTTCGCTGCCCAGCATTATTTCAAGAGCGCGGATCACTCTCCGTGTATTGTTCGGATGAATATCGGTGTCCGGATCCAAAGCGATCAGTTTTTTGTGCATATGTTCTGGCCCTAACTCTTCCAGTTCATCGTAGAGATTGTTCCGTAACTCTTCATCAACCTGCGATTCGGAAAATCTATAATCGAATAAAACAGCCTGAATATATAATCCTGTGCCGCCTACGATGATTGGCAGCTTGCCGGATTTGGAGATCTCCGCTATTTTACTGCGGACCAGTTGTTGATATTCTGCTACAGAGAAAGGCTCTTCAGGATCTTTTATATCGAGCAGGTGATGGTGGACGCCTCTCATTTCTTCCTGTTTCACTTTAGCGGTGCCAATCGACATTTCCCGGTATATCTGCATTGAATCCCCGTTGATGATTTCCCCGTCAAAAGCTTTAGCAAGCTCGATGCCGAGGGCGGTTTTGCCGGATGCTGTCGGACCGACGATTGCCATTACTTCAATCATGGACAGCCATCCATTCTGCCATAATATTAAAATAGCGTTTTTTATCGACTTCATGGAGAAGTTCATGGCGTGCTTCTTCCCCTAAATAGACCTGCACTTCCTGAATACCTGCTTTTTTATATTGTTCAGCAGCAGCAAATAGGTCTTTGCCGTTATGTCCGACAGGATCTTTTGACCCGCTTATCAGCAGAATCGGCAAATCATGACGGATTTTAGCGATTTCCTCTTTTTTATTGATCAGGGTCATGCCTTTAAACAGATCAGCAAAAAATTGATTGGTGGAAACGAAGCCACTCATCGGATCGGCCTCGTATTTCGCAACTTCCGTAGCATCCCGGCTTAGCCAGGCAAAAGCTGAGCCTTCGTCTTTAAAATCTTTTATGAACGGGCCGAACACCAGTGAACCGATTGCTTTGCTTTTTGAATCCTTGCCGTTCAGTTTTCCATTAACAGACGCAAGCAGAATTCCAAGTTTTCCTGCTGCGCCCGGATTTCCTCCAGTGCCGGAGAACACAGCACGTGCAACTTTACTGCTGTGAAGCTGAATGAAGCGGCGCCCCACAAAAGAACCCATACTGTGACCGAACAGCACAAGAGGAAGGTCACCGATTTGCTGCTGCACTTCTGCAATCACTTCGCTGACATCGTCGACCACGCGATTGAATCCATCCTGTTCTGCAAAAAAACCTTCCACGCCATTCCTCTTTGCTGTACGCCCGTGCCCTCTTTGGTCATGGCCCGAAACAGTAAAACCCCGGTCGGTTAAAAATCGGATAAATTCCTCATAACGCGCAATATGTTCGGCCATCCCGTGAATAATATGGATGTGTGCTGCCGAATTTTCAGGTTCATAAATTTCATAATAGATTTCGTGTTTATCCGAAGCTTTTATAAAGTTTTTCGTAATTTTCACTGCGGCATTCCCCTCCCAAAGCGGGTAGCTTTTTCGATTTCATTGAGCAAGTCCATTCTATATTGCTCTTTTTGCTCATCACTATAATTTAAATGTTTGTCCATAAAATTCAATACCTGTTCCTTGTAACGCATTACATCTGCTATATGGAAGTAAAGATCGCCTGTGCGCCTTATGAAAAAATCACTTGGCGTTACGGCCATTTCATCTTCTATGGCATATGCTACAACTGCTGCAAGTACATCAGGCAAACCGTCAGAATGCGGTTCTGCAGACCGTTTCCAATATTGTTCGAAAACTTTTCCTGCATTGGTACCATAGAATTGAGCGAACATACGCCCTTCCTCCGGAGCTAATCCAAACTGCTCAGATTGCAGAGCCATTGAACTGACAAACCGGGGGAAGTTTTTCGACCCGCCAAAATCACCGCCGGATAAAGGTAGCTTTTTGGTGGTGGATTTCCCATATTTTCCGTATCCTTCTTTTTCCAAAGATTTCGTCACCCGGTCAGTAATTGCTTCCGCCATTTTCCTGTAACCGGTCAATTTTCCTCCGGCTATGGAAATCAGTCCATTTTCGGATTCCCATACTTCATCTTTCCGGGAAATTTCCGAAGGATCTTTTCCTTCCTCATAAACTAGCGGCCGAACTCCGGCCCATGTGGATTCCACATCCGAGTGAGTGAGACCTGATGAAGGAAACATATGGCTGATTGCTCTGAGCAGATATGCGACGTCCTCTTCAGTTGCAGCCGCTTCTGCAGGATCACCGTCATAGAATGTATCGGTAGTGCCGATATACGCTTTATCATCCCGCGGAATCGCGAAAATCATCCGGCCATCGGGCGCATCGAAATAAACTGGCTGGCGCAGCGGAAACGTTTTCCGGTCGACAACAATATGAACCCCTTTCGTCAGACGGATTTGTTTATCGGCCGCCGTTGAATCTATATCCCGTATATCATCCACCCATGGCCCTGCAGCGTTAACCACCTTTTTAGCGTCTACCGTTAATTTGTGTCCCGTGATGGCGTCGGTCGCTTCCACGCCCGAAACCTTGCCGTTGCTGTAGAGGAAATCATCTGCTTTTACATAATTGATGCAAAGAGCACCGAGTTCTGCAGCTTTTTTCAAAATTTCAAGCGTCAGCCTGGCATCGTCTGTACGGTATTCCACATAATAGCCACCGCCCTGGAGCCCCTCATTACTCAGCAGCGGCTCTTTTTCCAAAGTTTCATCGGCAGACAGCATTTGGCGCCTTTCCCCTTTTTTAACACCAGCCAGGTAATCGTAAACCCGCAGGCCGACAGACGTGGTGAACGGTCCAAAAGTGCCTCCTTTATGGAAAGGAAGCAGCATCCATTGCGGTTCTGTAACGTGTACGGCATTTTCGTAAACCACTTCGCGTTCCCGGCCGACATCACGCACCATCTTCACTTCGAATTGCTTAAGATAACGGAGGCCACCATGGATCAATTTTGTTGATCGGCTGGAAGTGCCTGATGCAAAATCATTTTTTTCGATTAAGGCTACCGATAAGCCGCGGGAAACAGCATCAAGCGCTATTCCCGCTCCCGTAATGCCACCGCCGATGACCACCAAATCGAATTGATACGTGTTCAGTTCCTCAAGCTTTTGCTTTCTTAGTTTCGCTGAAAACATTCAACTCACCCCTTATCCAGTAAACTCCCGGGTGGCAGCAACCGCTTTTTTCCACCCTTTATACAATTCATCCCTGTTCGCTTCATCCATATTCGGTTTATAGACTCTCTGTGTTGCATCCAATTCTTTTATATCACCAAGATCTTTCCAATACCCCGTCGCAAGGCCTGCTAGATAAGCTGCTCCCAACGCTGTGGTTTCATTGAGTCTGGCCAGCTCCACATCTTTTTGCAGGATGTCGCTTTGGAACTGCATCAAAAATCCATTGGACACTGCGCCACCGTCCGCGCGCAGCAATTGGATGTCAATACCCGAATCCTGTTCCATGCAGCCCAGGACATCTTTTGTCTGATATGCAAGCGACTCCAATGTCGCCCGGATAAAATGCTCTTTTTCAGTTCCTCTGGTTAAACCGAACACAGCGCCGCGCGCTTCAGAATCCCAATAAGGCGTTCCCATGCCGACAAAAGCAGGAACCACGTAAACGCCGTCGGTCGATGGTACACGTTTTGCATAGTCTTCGGAGTCTGCAGCATTTTTCAGCATGCGCATCCCGTCCCTCAGCCATTGAATGGCGGAACCTGCGACGAAGACACTGCCTTCAAGGGCATACACAACTTTTCCGTCCAATCCCCAAGCGATTGTAGTTAACAGGCCATTGGCTGACTTTACAGCTTCTTCGCCCGTATTCATCAGCATAAAGCACCCGGTGCCGTATGTATTTTTGGCCATCCCTTTTTCCACGCAATGCTGGCCGAAAAGTGCGGCTTGCTGATCTCCCGCAATCCCTGCAATCGGCACTTTCTGGCCGAAGAACACACTCGGATCCGTTTCTCCATAGATTTCAGAAGAGGACTTCACCTCCGGCAGCATCTGCATTGGAATGCCAAGTTTTCGGCATATCTCCTCGTCCCATTCCAGATTGTAGATATTATAGAGTAAAGTTCTTGAAGCGTTGGAATAATCGGTGACATGCACTTTGCCGTCTGTCATTTTCCAGATCAGCCACGTGTCGATTGTTCCAAACAGCAAATCGCCCTGTTCAGCTGCTTCTCTGGCACCTTCCACATGTTCGAGTATCCATTTCACTTTTGTGCCGGAGAAATACGGATCAAGCAGCAGACCGGTTTTATCCTGGAACCATTGGTCTTGTCCTTCTTTTTTCAACTCGTCAATTATCGGCTGCGTCTGCCGCGATTGCCAGACAATGGCCGGGTAGATCGGCTGACCGGTGTTTTTATTCCATACCACAGTCGTTTCACGTTGGTTAGTGATTCCGATACCTGCAATCTGTGTCTGCAATACTCCGCTTTCAGTCAACACTGCTGCAAGAACTGATAAAACCGATCCCCAGATTTCATTGGCGTTATGTTCGACCCAGCCGGGTTTAGGATAGTATTGCTTAAATTCTTTTTGTGAACTGTGGACCAGTTCCCCTTCTTTATTGAACAGGATGGCCCTTGAACTTGTGGTGCCTTGATCGATGGATAGGATATAGCTTTCCAAAACAGCATACCTCCTCTAATTCATGACTCGTTTGAACATCTTTTCGATATCGTAGGTTCTGAAATGAATGATGACGGGTCTGCCATGCGGGCATGTAAAGGGCTGCTCTGCTGTTTTCAAATCAGCCAGCAATTGCTCCATATCATGCTTCTGAAGATAATGGTTCGCTTTGATCGAGCGTTTGCAGCTCATCATAATAGCTGCCTCTTCCCGCAGCTTTTTGACATCGGCCCTGTTGCCGTTCAGTACCTGTTCAATCAGTTCTTCTACAATTTCCTGTTCAAAGCCATTCGGAAACCAGGTAGGGTGCTCGCGCACAATAAAACTGGAATCGCCGAACACTTCGAGGAAAACACCGGTTTCCGCAAGGCTTTCCAGATTTTCCTGCAATCTCAGCGCTTCATCGCGGCTGTAATGGAATGTTAAGGGCAACAGCATAGATTGCCGTTCCATCGCATCCGCCTGTCCAACTTTCTCACGGAAATATTCATATTTGATCCGTTCCTGGGCAGCATGCTGGTCAATCAGGTAAAAGCCATCTGAACTTTGCGCCACGATATAAGTGCCGTGAATCTGGCCAACAACTTCCAGTTCAGGAAATTGCGGACTTTCTTCTATTCCCTCAACTTCCTGGGAATATTCCTTTACAGGTGCAATCGGTTCTTGAAATACTTCCTGCTCTTCCTGCAGAGGACGGTCTGTCACTTCAACAGAGCTCGTATAACGCGGTTTTTCGACAGCTTGCTGTTCATTTACCGTCGTTGATGTTTTCCAAAGATCCAATTGGCGCGATGGAGAAAAAGCCTGTTTTTTTGGTTTCGGCTCTTCAATAACAGGCGCCCGTACTGCTGCGCTTACTGCCTGACGGATTGTCTGATAGATCAATTCCATCAGTTCTTTTTCTTTGCTGAGTCGGATCTGCTGCTTGGCTGGATGCACATTGACGTCCGTCAAATAAGGATCTCCTTCTATATTAAGCACCGTAATCGGCTGCCGTTCGAGTGGCAGGAATGTATGATAAGCCCGGTGAACCGTCGTAGCTATCGCATAATGTTTAACCCAGCGGCCATTGACGAATAAGGAGATGTAATTCTTATTGGCACGTGTAATTTCCGGCAGCGATGTGAAGCCCGATATTTTATAATCCTGTGATTCCCCTTCGAAAGAGATCATTTTCTTCGCAATGGCCACTCCGTAAATATCCGCCAGGACCCGGCGGATTTCTCCACTGCCCGAAGTCTGCAGGATTGTTTTGCCGTCATGCACCAACTTAAAGGCTACAGCCGGATAACTGAGGGCGAAGCGGTTCATCAGATCAATCGTATGTCCGAGTTCCGTCTGCAGTGTCTTCATGTATTTAAGGCGTGCCGGTGTATTGAAAAATAATTGTTCGATTTTGATATCGGTTCCCTGCCGCAATGCATTCGGCCGGCTTTCAACCAGCCGTCCGCCTTCGAGATGCACAAAAGTCCCGTCTGCGCCATCCGAAGTCTGGAGTGTCACTTTGGAAACCGATGCAATACTTGCCAGCGCCTCTCCGCGGAATCCAAGCGTCCGGATACGGAATAAATCATGTTCATTGGCAATCTTACTTGTGGCATGACGGGAAAAAGACAGCAAAGCATCTTCGCTGTCCATTCCTGCTCCGTTATCTATGATGTGTATTGATGTCAGCCCCGCTTCTTCCAGCAAAACTTCTACCGCCCTGCTGCCCGCGTCAATGGCATTTTCCACCAATTCCTTGACAACCGATGTAGGCCGTTCAACCACTTCACCAGCCGCTATCTTATTTGATAAAGGTTCATCCATCAAACGGATTTTCCCCATAAAATCACTCCTTCCGGCTTAGTTTCAGCTGCAGATCATTGAGCATCTGCAATGCTTCCAATGGTGTCATTGCCGAGATTTTTGCATCCGCAACCGCCTGTACCACTTCTTCAGAGTCTGTGTCGCGCTCATCGAAAAATGACAATTGTTCAATGTGCTGTGTTTGCTGTTTCTTTTCTGCCTCAAATGTTTTCAGTAATTCACGCGCACGGGACAGGATTTTTTGCGGAAGATTTGCCAGTTCGGCTACATGGATGCCGTAGCTCTTGTCGGCCGGCCCCTGCTTGACTTTATGCAGAAATACCACTTTCCCTGACTGCTCCATTGCTGCTACATGGACATTATTCAATCGTTCGAGCGATTGGTCAAGCGACGTTAATTCGTGGTAATGAGTTGAAAATAAGGTGTTTGCTCCGATATTCTCGTGAATGTATTCGATCATTGATTGAGCCAGGGCCATGCCGTCGTAAGTCGATGTGCCCCGCCCAATTTCATCGAACAGAAGCAGGCTCCGCTCCGTGGCATGGCTGATGGCATATTGAGATTCGAGCATTTCAACCATGAATGTACTCTGGCCTGAAACAAGATCGTCCGCCGCTCCGATGCGTGTGAAAATCTGGTCAACTACAGGAAGCTTAGCAGATTCGGCTGGCACATAACTGCCGATTTGCGCAAGCACTATAGTTAAAGCCACTTGGCGCATATACGTGCTTTTCCCTGACATATTCGGCCCGGTAATCAGCAGCATATTGCTGTCTTCCGTCAATACACAATCATTCGGCACATAATGCTGCCTGTTCAGCATCTTCTCCACAACGGGGTGACGGCCTTCGAGAATTTGGATTTCACGGCTGTCGGTAAACTCCGGCTTGGTGAATCTGTATTTTTCTGCTACATCCGCAAAACTGAGGAATACATCAAGTGCACTAAGTGAAGAAGCGAGCTGCTGGATGCGGGAGATATATTGTTTTACTTCATCCCGGATCACTGTAAACAGACGGTATTCAAGATCCAGACTTTCTTCTTCGGCTGTCAGAATTAACGTTTCTTTTTCTTTTAATTCCGGTGTAATATAGCGTTCCGCATTCGCAAGCGTCTGCTTGCGTTCATAACGATCCAAATCGGCCAAATGCATATTGGCCTTTGAAATTTCGATGTAATAGCCAAAAATGCGGTTATAACCGATTTTCAACGACTTGATGCCTGTTTTCTGGCGCTCCTGCTGTTCCAATTGTGCAATCCAATCCTTGCCGTTACGCGAAGCATCCCGGTACTCATCCAATTGCTTATTGAAACCTTCACGGATAACGCCGCCTTCTTTCGCTGACAACGGCGGGTTGTCGCTGATGGCTTCAAGCAATTCACAAACTTCGCCGCAGCGATCCAGTTTGCCGGCGAATTCAGCCAAATGCAGATTGCCGGACTCCGTGAGTTCCTCAATAATAGCAGGCACTTTTTCAAGCGAACTTCTGAGCTGTGCCAAATCACGCCCGCTCGCACTGCCGAATGCGACGCGGCCACTCAGCCGTTCAAGGTCATAAACTTCCTTAAGCGCATTCTGCAATTCAACACGTGTAAAGTATTGCTCAATAAGCGATTCCACCATCTGCTGGCGGAGTTCAATGCGGCTCTTGTTTGCCAGCGGCTGATGCAGCCATTGCTTCAGCTTGCGGCTGCCCATAGCTGTTACAGTTTCATCCAAAAGCCACAACAGCGTCCCTTTCGTCTCGCCGCCGCGGATCGACTGCAGCAATTCCAAGTTGCGTTTGGAATGGAAATCGATGCTGAGCAATTGTCCTTCTTCACTGTATACGAAAGGTTGTATATGCTCGAGCGATTGTTTCTGGGTACGGGCGATGTATGTCAGCAAGCGATGGCTGCTGCCCGTAAGATCGGCAGGGCAGTGCTGGACCAGTGATTTATCCAGTTCATACATAAACTCCATCGGTTCGATGGATAACAGCAAATCCTGTGCATCTTCGTTCAGTAACAGGAACAGGGAATCGGAAACCACCAATTCACGGATTCCGAGCGACTGCAGTTCCTGAAGCAGCGCTTTGCCCTGCCCCATAATATAAGTTGCTGTGGATTCTCCAGTCGAAATATCGATGTAGGACAATGAAAAGCCCCCTGTCAGCTCTTCTGCTGCAGCGATAAAATGATTGGACTTGGAATCCACACTTTTGCCCTCTGTGTGGGTGCCGGGTGTTATGAGCCGGACTACTTCACGTTTAACAACGCCTTTCGTCAATTTCGGATCTTCCACTTGTTCACAGATGGCTACCTTATGGCCTTTTGCAATCAGTTGGTCTATGTAATTTTTTGCTGCGTGATGCGGGACACCGCACATCGGAATCCGGTCATCCCCATTGCCGCCCCTGCTGGTCAACGTGATTTCTAGCAATTGCGAGGCCTGGAGGGCATCATCAAAAAACATTTCATAAAAGTCGCCCAGACGGAAAAAAAGGAATGCGTCCTGATAATCCGCTTTTACCTGGAAATATTGTTGCATCATCGGTGTGGTTGCCATTTTAAAACCTCTTTCGGAATCAATTCTTCGTTTCTTCATTATAACAAAAATGCAGGGAGAAAAGAAAAAACCGAAAGAGCATCCGCTCTTTCAGTTTTTCCTTTATCGCTTTTCGATTATATTGCTTATGAACAACTGCTGCCGCCTTTTGCATCTGCTTTCACTTTTGATCCTGTTTCACCGCGCAGCAGATCGCCTTCTGTATCAGTGATGATGTTGTTCGTCACCTGGTTGGCAATCGCAGTCGATACCATTTGAAGCAATGAATTGACGTCGCTTTGAGATTGTTTGAATTCCTGGACAATCGGCACAGCGTCAATTTCGTCTTCAATTTTTTTGATTTTGCCTTCGATTAATTCGAGGGCACGTTCTTTACCGTAATGCTGGAAATTGACCGCTTGTTTCTGAAGGCTTTTCAGGCTCGCGATTTTTTCGCGGATCTGCTGGTTTTCATTAATCTGTGCTTCCGCACGCTTGAAAAAATCAACCTCTTCAGTTTCGGCGATCATGTCCGCCACTTCACGTGCTTTTGCTACGATTTCATCTTTTGAATAAGTCATCTATTGGACACCCACTTCTTGGCCGGCGGAAACTTCAATCAGTTCTCCGTTCAGCGACCATGTTTTAGTTTCAGTTATTTTCACTTTGACGAGTTGGCCGACAATCGACTTCGGCCCGACAAAATTGACCAGCTTGTTTTTTGCTGTGTAACCAGACAGGACATCCGGATTTTTCTTGCTTTCCCCTTCAACCAGCACTTCGACCACTTGGCCCTTGTATGACTGCATGGCAGCCAGAGCCTGCTCTTTGACCAGCTCATTGAGCTGCTGAAGCCGTTCTTTCTTCACTTCCATCGGGATATTGTCCTCCATTTTCGCTGCCGGAGTCCCTTCCCTAGGAGAATAAATATAAGTGAACGCCATCTCGTAGCCGATTTCGCGGAATAAGGACATTGTTTCTTCGAATTGTTCATCGGTTTCATTGGGAAAGCCGACTATAATATCCGTCGTCAATGAAACAGTCGGAATCGCAGCCCGGATTTTCCGGACCAATTCGATATATTGTTCCCGCGTATATTTGCGGGCCATAATTTTCAGCATACCCGTCGAACCTGATTGTACAGGTAAATGGATATGGTCGACAAGATTTCCGCCTCGCGCCAGCACTTCAATCAGGTGATCATCGAAATCCCTTGGATGGCTCGTTGTAAAACGGATGCGCGGGATATCGATCTTGTGTAATTCTTCCATCAGGTCACCCAGCCGGTATTGCAGATCTTCAAAGTCTTTGCCGTATGCATTGACGTTCTGTCCCAGCAATGTCACTTCTTTGTACCCTTGTGCTGCCAGATGGCGCACTTCCTGGATGATATCTTCCGGCCGCCTGGAGCGTTCTTTGCCGCGCGTATAAGGAACGATGCAGTACGTACAGAATTTATCGCATCCATACATGATATTGACCCAAGCCTTAATATTGCCTTTTCGCACTTTCGGCAAATTCTCGATGACGTCGCCTTCTTTCGACCATACATCAACGACAATTTCTTTTGACTTGTAGGCATTATCCAGAATCTCCGGCAGGCGATGGATGTTATGCGTTCCGAAAATCATATCGACCTGATCATAAGTTTTCAAGATTTTATTGACCACGGATTCTTCCTGCGACATGCAGCCGCAGACACCGATCAACAAATCAGGATTCTCAAGTTTCAATGGCTTGAAATGGCCAAGCTCGCCGAACACCTTATTTTCAGCGTTTTCCCGGATGGCGCAAGTGTTCAATAAAATGATATTCGCATCTTTGACAGAATCGGTGCTTTCATAGCCAAGCTCCATAAGTATGCCGGCAATCACTTCTGTATCATGTTCATTCATTTGGCAGCCATAGGTGCGGATATAGAACTTACGGCCATGGCCCATGTTTTCAAAACGCGGGTCGATTGCAAAGTTATCCACGTAGGATATCTGCTCTTTCCCCCGCTTTTTGGCGTCTTTCAATGAAGGCGCGGTATAGACATTTTGAAAGTAATGACTGTAATCCTTTTCGGATTTTTTCACTGAATCGGATACCGTCACTTGAGTCGAAAGTAAACGCTGGTCTTCATTCATGGAAAAACCCCTTTCAATCATACCGCTATTATACTGAAACCGAATACAATTCTACAACCCGGTTGCAGCAATTGTCGGAGAATCGTCACCAACTGGCAACTTATCCACGGAATGGGTAATCTTCATTGATGTAAATGCGTTCACAGGATATGGCTTTGCCGGTTTCATCATCAATTTCGGTGAAAAAGCCGCTGACTACCGACCGTCCGCGTTTTGGCACTTCAAAACGGGTAGGCATATTGGTCTTGAACCGGTACAGCACTGAATCTTTACTCATGCCAAGGACCTCGTCGTATGGTCCGGTCATGCCGACATCCGATATATAGGCAGTGCCTCCCGGCAGGATGCGTGAATCCGCGGTCTGGACATGTGTATGTGTTCCGACCACTACGGATGCCCGTCCGTCAAGATGCCAGCCCATCGCTATTTTCTCACTTGTCGCTTCTGCATGAAAATCAACAAAAACCAACGGGGAAACAGCCTTGGCTTCTGCCAGTAATTCGTCCGCTTTTTGGAAAGGGTCGTCATGCGGCGGAAGGAATACACGGCCGTGTAAGTTGATCACTGACAGCGTTTTGCCGTTTTTCGTCAAGGTTGCCATTCCGCGTCCAGGTGCTTCCGGCGAGAAATTCGCAGGGCGGATTAAATAATCCACTTCATCTATAAAATCAAAAATTTCTTTTTGGTCCCATGTATGATTCCCCATAGTCACCATATCAACGCCCATGAATAACAGATCCTGATATATGGCTTTCGTAATCCCTCTGCCTGCAGCAGCGTTCTCACCATTTGCAATCACTGCGTCCGGCTTATATTTCTTCTTAAGTCTCGGCAGATACGACTCCAATGCATCACGGCCAATCGAGCCGACAATATCTCCAATAAATAAAACTTTCATGCTATCACCTTTTCCCATAAGAAAAAGGCTTCTTTGAATAGACATTCATCGAAGCCTTTATCCTATTATTTTGCGTATTCAACTGCTCTTGTTTCTCTGATTACGGTTACTTTGATATGTCCCGGATAATCAAGCTCTTCTTCAATCCGCTTACGGATATCACGAGCCAAACGGTGTGCAGTCATATCATCAATCTGTTCCGGTCTGACCATGATGCGGATTTCGCGTCCTGCTTGAATGGCAAATGATTTCTCAACGCCTTCGTAGGATTCCGAAATCTCTTCAAGTTTCTCCAGACGGCGGATATAATTTTCCAATGTCTCACTTCTTGCTCCCGGACGTGCCGCTGATAGGGCATCCGCTGCTGCAACAATCACCGAAATGATCGATGTCGCTTCGGTATCGCCGTGATGGGAAGCAATACTGTTGATGACGACAGGATGTTCTTTGTATTTGGTTCCAAGCTCAACCCCGATTTCAACATGGCTGCCTTCCACTTCATGGTCAATCGCTTTACCGATATCATGAAGCAATCCTGCGCGCCGTGCCAAGGTGACATCTTCGCCAAGTTCCGCTGCCATCAAGCCGGAGAGGAATGCAACTTCCACTGAGTGCTTAAGGACGTTCTGCCCGTAACTTGTACGATAACGCAGACGGCCAAGAATTTTGATCAAATCAGGATGCAGGTTATGTACCCCAACGTCAAATGTGGTCTGTTCGCCAATTTCACGGATTTGTTCATCTACTTCGCGTCTGGACTTTTCAACCATTTCTTCGATCCGTGCCGGATGGATACGGCCGTCGGATACCAATTTCTCAAGTGCCAATCTAGCAGTTTCACGTCTGATCGGGTCAAAGCCTGACAGAATGACTGCTTCCGGCGTATCATCGATTATTAAATCGATGCCCGTCAACGTTTCAAGCGTGCGGATGTTACGGCCTTCACGACCAATGATCCGTCCCTTCATCTCATCATTAGGCAAGTTGACGACTGATACAGTAGTCTCTGCCACGTGGTCTGCTGCAAAACGCTGCATGGCCAATGATAAAATGTTTTTCGCTTTTTTATCGGACTCCTCTTTCGCACGTGCTTCCGTCTCTTTCACCATTACCGCAATATCTGTTGAAAGTTCATTTTCAACTTGTTGCAGGATGATTGACTTCGCTTCTTCGCGCGTTAAAGATGAAATCCGTTCCATTTCGGATTGCTGCTGTCGAACTAACTCTTCAGCTTTGCTTTCCATCTGTTCAATATGCTGTTGTTTTTCGGCAAGGGCTTCATCTTTGCGTTCCAGCCCTGCTTCTCTTTTGTTTAATGCATCATCCTTGCGATCTAAATTTTCTTCTCTCTGCAACAGCCGATTCTCCTGTTTTTGAAGTTCTGATCGGCGTTCCCGAATTTCAGATTCTGTTTCAGTACGCAATTTGTGATTTTCGTCTTTTGCTTCCAAAAGGGCTTCTTTTTTCAGCGCTTCGGCTTCTCTCTTCGCATCTTCAATAACTTGCTCTGCAGAGTTTCTCGCACCTGCCATTTTGGATTCATTTGATTTTTTCATTACAAAATAACCAACAACTATACCGACGATGATACCAAGCAAAGCGAAGATGATCACGTTTTCCATTCGGACACCTCCTCTTGCTATTCGTTTTAATGTTTCAAAAATAAATTGAATTTTCGTGCTTCTCAAACGCTGTAAAATAATAAAATTATACAGTTTTAATTGTATAGATGGACCTTTAAAGTGTCAACCCGGTGATAGCCCTTTAAAATCGCCTGGTACAGAGTCAATTCTGTATTTAGGCACAAATGTTTTTCTGTCGGATTTCCGTGCTTTGGATGGGCTATCAATACTTTGACTAAACGATATATCGCAAATTCCCGATCAAATGACAAAAGCCGCTGGAGCAAAGCAAACGCTTTGGTCCCAACGGCTCTTCTATTCCAACTTATTTGTCGTCCTCATCGATCAAAAGATTAAACTCTTCCGGCTCTTCTTTTGATGCAGCAATTGTATAGGAAGCAGCTGCCATACCGTATTGTTCACGGATTTTCCCTGCAATCTCATTGCTGATATCTCCATGATCGCGAAGATATTGCTTGGCGTTTTCACGGCCTTGTCCGATACGGTCCTCTTTATAAGAATACCACGAACCGCTCTTTTGGATGATTTCAAGTTCTGCACCGATATCAACGATTTCACCTTCACGGGAAATCCCTTTACCGTACATGATATCCACTTCAGCAGTACGGAATGGCGGTGCCACTTTGTTTTTGACAATTTTGATCTTCGTTCTGTTACCGATAATATCGTTGCCGGATTTCAACGCTTCAGCACGGCGCACTTCCATACGGATTGATGAATAGAATTTCAATGCGCGTCCACCAGTCGTCGTTTCAGGGTTACCGAACATGACGCCGATTTTTTCACGGACCTGGTTGATGAAGATGACAATCGAATTCGACTTATTGATGATACCCGATAGTTTACGAAGGGCCTGAGACATCAGACGGGCTTGCAAGCCCATGTGCGAATCGCCCATTTCCCCTTCGATTTCCGCTTTCGGCACAAGTGCAGCAACCGAGTCAATTACGACGATGTCCACTGCGCCGCTTCGAACCAATGCTTCACAGATTTCCAATGCCTGTTCACCTGTGTCGGGCTGAGACAATAACAACTCATCGATATTTACGCCAAGATTCTGCGCATATACCGGGTCAAGCGCGTGCTCTGCATCGATGAATGCAGCCGTACCGCCAGAAGCTTGCACTTCTGCAATAGCATGAAGAGAAACAGTTGTTTTACCTGAACTTTCAGGTCCGTAGATTTCGATGACACGGCCACGCGGGTAACCGCCTATTCCAAGTGCAGAGTCAACTGCCAATGAACCACTTGAAACCGAAGAAATATTACGGTCACTTTTTTCTCCCAATTTCATTACTGAACCTTTACCAAATTGTTTTTCAATTTGTTTTAACGCAACATCTAACGCTGCTTTACGATCACTCAAAAGAAATCCTCCTCTTAATAAAAACCAATTTTTCTACCTGTTTCTAGTATACTAGGTTATTGAGAAATACACAAGAAAAAAGCGAACGTTTATTCGTGTTCGTGTTTTAAATTAATGTTTTGAAACCTCTATAATGACCATATCCTGTTTATGGAATGGAAAAACGCGCAAAAATAAATTTTGCGCGTTTTTTTAACGGGAAAGTGTTCGTATCAGATAATGCAGCGCCAGTTTGACGGTGCGGATCCGGTTCGTATTTCGCATGCCGGATAATTGAAGTCTATAGGCATCAGTTCCCGATTCTGAAGCAATACCGATCCAAACTGTTCCGGCCGGCTGTCCGCCGTGTGCATCCGGTCCTGCCACGCCTGTCAGTCCGATTCCGTAATCAGTGCCGAACTTTTTCCGGACATTTTCTGCCATAGCCGAAGCGGTCTGTTCGCTGACAACGCCATAGGTTTTCAAAAGCTCAGCATCAATGTCCAGCTGGCTGATTTTAATTTCTTCATTATACGCAATGACTCCACCAGCAAGAACGGCGCTGGCACCCGTAACAGAAGCCAGTTCTGATTGAAACAGGCCAGCTGTGAGGCTTTCTGCAGCAGAGATTGTCTTATTCTGCTCTTTCAGCAAATCGACTGCCCTGGAAGTCAGCGAGTCATCATCGTAGCCATAAAGATACTGGCCGACAACTTCAAGGATTTCTTTCTTTGTCTCATTGATTAATTGCCAGGCTTCTTCTGCAGTATCCGTCTTCGCAGTAATCCGCAATGTCACTTCGCTGGCAGAAGCCAGAGGTGCGATTGTCGGGTTCGTCTGTTTTTCAAGAATATGGTCAAGACGGTCTTCAAGTTCCGCTTCACCGATGCCGTAAAAACGGAGAACATGGGAAATGATTACATTTTCCTTATTGAGCATATGGATCAGCTTCGGCTTAGCCTCAAACTGGAACATCGGCTCAATTTCATGGGGCGGCCCTGGCAAAAGTATGTAAACTCTGCCTTCGTGTTTATAAAGCATGCCGGGAGCCATGCCATTTTCATTGACCAGCACTTCGCTGCCTTTCAGAACCAAAGCCTGCTTTTTATTGTTTTCAGTCATTGGCCGTTTAGCACGCTCGAAATAGGCTTCTATCGATTCCATTGCCAGTTCGTCCATTTCGAGGGTGGTGCCCAGATGTCTTGCAATCGTCTCTTTAGTCAGATCATCTTTTGTCGGACCCAATCCACCTGAGAAAATGATCAAGTCCGCTCGGCTTTCTGCAATCCGGATTGCCTGTTCAAGACGGTCGTGATTGTCGCCGACTACTGTATGGTAGTAAACGTTGATGCCGATTTCAGCCAAGTGGCCAGACACAAATCGGGCATTTGTATTGGTTATTTGTCCGAGCAGCAGTTCCGAGCCTACTGCAATAATTTCTGCGTTCATCCAGCCAAGCCCCTTTCAGTTAGTAATGCGAAAAAGAAATTCTTCAGAATTATTTAGAAGCAAGCAAGGCTTTCCGGTTTGCGTAGAAATAATCCCAACCTGACCAAACTGTAAAAATCAAAGCGATATAAAGCATGATCAACCCGAATGGCAATCCGATCAGCGCGAAAATCATATCATATAGAAGCAACGCAGATACTGCCAGGATCTGGGCAGTGGTCTTGATCTTGCCAAGGCCTCCAGCTGCCACCACTTCCCCTTCGCTCGCCAGCACAAGACGCAGTCCGGTTACGGCAAATTCACGGCTGATGATGATTATAACGATCCAGGACGGTGCAAATCCAAGTTCCACCAGGATGATCAAGGCTGCTGAAACCAGTAATTTATCAGCAAGTGGATCAAGGAATTTTCCGAAAGTCGTTACAAGATTATACTTGCGGGCATAAAAACCATCCACCCAATCCGTCAATGATGCAAAAATGAAAATTAAACCGCCGATGAAATGGCTGACAGGCAAAGTAGCACCGAATAAAGTCATTTCCCCCCAGCCAAAATCAATCAGCATAAAAATCATGAAAACCGGTATTAAAAGAATACGTGAAACTGTAATTTTATTTGGTATATTCATTATGTTTCCCCTTCCATACTTTCAAGAAAAATAGCCATCTGTTTAGATGGCTATTCAGCGTCTGTAAATTCAATGACAATGTTCTGTGTTGTCAGGTCCTGCTCATACTCGATCGGTTCGCCGTTCAATGTAAGATCCACATTCGGTGCCGCACCGAGGCGAAGCCTTACCAGGGAAACTTCCGACAAATCCAGAGTTTCGCTTTGTCCAGCCTGCATTGTTGCAGCCGCCATAAGATTTTCACCATTTTCATCAGTGGCGCCTACCCAGGAAGGACCGGTTACTTCAATAAGCAATTCCCGCTCAGCGGAGCCCGTCGATTGATAAGTAGTTGTCTGGCCATCTGTTCCGGCAACAGAAATTTCGGTTTCCGGTTCAGCAGGTTCCTCTTCTTCCGGCTGTTCTTCCGGTTCTTCTTCTTCTGCAGGTTCTTCC
The DNA here is from genome assembly GCF_003289955.1 of Planococcus halotolerans. Classification (GTDB taxonomy): domain Bacteria; phylum Bacillota; class Bacilli; order Bacillales_A; family Planococcaceae; genus Planococcus; species Planococcus halotolerans. Next base: position 278,786 of record NZ_QLZR01000002.1, read on the forward strand.
TCAGTTGCTGGAGGGGTGTTTTCAGAAGGGGCTTCGTATTGCACGCCGTCATCGTTTTCTGTCACTTCGTCCGTTGGATCGTCCTCTCCCAGCATGTTAAAGAAGAACCACATTACCGCAACTATCACTACTATGAATAAAGCGACAATCACCATCGGCATTTTTTCGTTGATTCTGCTGGAAGAGGATTTAGACATCGCTTGCCTGCGTGACCGCACCGGGGCAGCCATCGGTTTGCTGACTTGTTCTTTTGTTGTTTCCGGCATTTCAGCTTTGTGCTGCTCAAGCAGTTCATCGGCATTCAGCCCAACTGCGTCTGCATATTGTTTTATAAAAGCGCGAACGTAGAATTGTCCGGGCATCATACTGTAATTACCTTCTTCAATTCCCGCCAAATAACGTTTTTGTATCTTAGTTACATCCTGCAAATCTTCCAGGCTGTAACCTTTTGCGATTCTCGCCTCTTTAAGGCGAGTACCCATTTCATTCAACACGATCACCTGCCTGCCTAAAAATTAAATCCTCCGCCAAACATGTCGTCCACTTGGCTTTTATCATTCACAAAATTGTTTTTTTCCATCACTTCATAAGTGATTTCCTCATCTGGATGATGGCGCAATTCGATAATGTAATCAAAATCTTCGATGCTGTACTCGGATTGCTGGATAAACATATCTGGATGTTCCACCACTTTTATGGTCGGCATGCGCATCATTTCGCGGACAAGCTGCATATGCCGCTCATCATGGGCGCGGCGTGTGACGATGCCGTCCAATATAAATATGTTATTTTCATTGAATTCATCGCCCATCAGCTGATTTCTGACAGTCTGCTTAATCATTGTGGATGACAGGAAAATCCATTTTTTATTGGCACTGACGCTTGCCGCGACAATGGACTCAGTTTTTCCTACCCGCGGCATTCCGCGTAAACCGACAAGTTTATGGCCTTCCTGCTTGAAAATCTCCGCCATGAAATCGACCAGCAGGCCAAGTTCATCTCTTACAAAACGGAAGGTCTTCCGGTCATCCGCATCACGCTGGATATAACGGCCATGTCGAACCGCCAGTATATCACGCAGTTTGGGTTCGCGGAATTTTGTTACCGCAATCGTTTCAATCGTGGAAACGATTTGTTCGAAACGTTCAAGCTGCACATCGTGCTCAGCACGCAGCAGCATGCCGCGCCGTCCCTGATCGACACCATTAATGGTGACGATGTTGACGCGCAGCATCCCAAGAAGCGAAGCTATATCTCCCAGCAAACCCGGACGGTTCACTTGAATTTCGTATTCAAAATACCATTCTCTCATTGAGCGTCCGACCTTTCGGCGTCAGTTTTTTAGTAATTTCCTATTCTCTTATAATAGCTGATTTAGTGCTGCAAGAAAAGGGTTCATCAAAAGAATAAGCATTAAGGCTGCTACATATGCCAGCCGCCATTGACACGCAATGTTTGACCGGTTATATAATCGGCTTTGCCGCTGACCAGAAATTGCACGGCGTCAGCCACATCCTGAGGTTTGCCGAAGCCAAGTGGAATGTCTTCGCGGAGCGATTCCAGTTCATCTGGAGAGAATCCGCTGTTCATTTTGGTCATGATAAACCCGGGTGCAACAGCGTTGACCCGGGTCCCAGAATAGGCCATTTCTTTCGCATAAGCTTTGACAAAAGCCAGCTGTGCGCCTTTAACTGCAGAATAGGCAGTTTCCATCGATGCGCCTGTCTCTCCCCATATGGAAGAAATGAAAACAATATAGGAACTGGGATGCTGTTGGAATTTCGGCGCTAACTGCCGAATGGCTGAAAGCGGATTTTTGACATGCACCATCCAGAGTTTTTCCATTTCATCATCACTGGTGTCCGTCAGCATTTTCACCAATGCATGGCCGCTCGCCACGACTACACAGGAAACGCCATAAATCTGGCCTGCCAATCGATCAGCTGCGCCCGGCACGGCAAAGTCAGCATGAACTTCAATGAATTCAAGATGCGGATAGGCATCTCTAAGATGAGAAGCTAATTCAGTCGGCCGTGCTGTATTCCAGTGGAGATAAAGAGACCAGCCCGAAGCAGCCAGCGTCCGCGAAATGCTTTCACCAAGTTCTCCGGAAGCCCCCATTACAAGGGCAAACTTCTTCACTGCGCTTCCTTCTTTTCAGGAGGCAGGATTGAGAACACGGATTGCTGGCTTTCAGCACTGACTAGTGAAAATGCTTTTTGCAGATCAGCTACTTCAATTTGTTCAAGAGTCGGCACAACATCAAAAAGATTCATGCCATTGAATGTGTAGCGTGTAAACTGATTGGCGATATACTCAGGCGAATTCAGTGCACGCAGGAAAAAGCCGATTTTCTTGCGGCGCATGCGGTCAAGATCCGCCTGGCCAAATGGCCATTTTTCAACAGCATTTGCGATTGTATGTTTTATTTCAGCGGCAAGCGTTTCAGGTTCGGCGGTATCCGACCCGATGATGGCATAGCCGAAGCCATTTTCCAGGGAATAATCGAACGAATAGGATTCATCGATCCAGTTCTTTTCATATGCATGATGATAAAAATCTGAAGTCCGGCCAAACAGCAGCTCAAATGCCAGCTCCGCTGCAAGTTCATGCTTCAGCATCTCTTCGCCCTGCAGGTCCATTTTCTCCGGTTTGATGCCGACAAAAACTTTCGGCTTTTGCACACTCATATTTAAAACGCGTTCCTTGATCGCCACTTCCAATGGCTCTTCAGGGAAAATCCGTTCGATTTCCTCTACATCTTCAAACGTTTTCCGACCCTGGTTTTCTTTGACCAGCTTCATCATCCCTTCCGGGTCAACTGCTCCGACTACAAATAACACCATATTAGACGGGTGGTAAAACGTATTGTAGCAAGTATATAAATGCTCGGCTGTTATATCCTGAATCGAATCCACTGTTCCGGCAATGTCGATTTTAACAGGATGGTTCTTGTACATATTTTCAATGATGCCAAAGTACAAACGCCAATCCGGCTGGTCATCGTACATCGTGATTTCCTGAGCGATGATGCCTTTTTCTTTTTCCACCGTTTGTTCAGTGAAATAAGGTTCCTGTACAAAATCCAGCAGCGTTTCGATGTTTTCATTTACTTGGGCGGTCGCTGAAAACAGATAAGCTGTCCGTGTGAACGAGGTATAGGCATTTGCAGAAGCACCCTGTTTGCTGAACTGCTGGAAAATGTCCCCTTCTTCTTTTTCAAACATTTTATGTTCCAGGAAATGGGCAATGCCATCCGGCACTTTAACCGCTTCTTTTTCGCCGCGCGGAACAAAATGATTGTCAATCGAACCGTATTTAGTGGTGAATGTGGCAAATGTCTTTGAAAACCCTTTTTTCGGCAGAATGAAGACTTCCAATCCATTTTCCAGTTTTTCATGGTATAAGGTTTCGTCCAATTGTTCGAATTCCACTTTATGCATCAATTTCACTTTCCTTTCCTGACAGGAAATAAGTCATTTCCAGGCTCAGTTGTTTAGCTGCATCAGCTATGTCTTCCTTAGTAATTTTATTCCATCGGCTGATCAGGTAATCAGGTTCGAAGTCCTCTGTCAACTCCATATATTGGTCATAAATATCAATCTGGCCGCGCGCGGAATCAAGCGCTTCGGTCAATTGGTTGGTTAGAAGCGCCTTTGTCTGTCCGAACTCGACATCCGTTATATTTCCTTTTTTAACTTCTTCAAGCTGTTCAAGAATAAGCTTAACTGCTTTTTCTTCGAGTTTGCCATCAATTCCGGCCAGAACGAACATTAAACCGAATTGGGATGAATAGGAACTTGAGACGTAATAAGCCATACTCTCTTTTTCACGGATATTTACGAAAAGTTTCGAATGGGCATAGCCGCCAAAAACGCCATTCAGCAATTGCATAACCGGGAATTTTTCGTCGCGGAATGTGACAGGGCTGAAGAAAGCCATATGCAGTTTCCCCTGTTTCATATCTTCGAACTCGGCAACCCGTGGCTGTGACGGTTTTTTAAGTTCCATTGAAGGTGCTGCCACCGGTTTTTCACGATCAGTGAAGTGGAAATAATTACGGATATAGTCCGCAATCAATTCCGGTTTTACATCGCCTACCGCATAGATTTCCACCTCATTGGATTCAATCATCGTGCGGTATTCTTCCATCAGTTTTTCATTCGTAATCTTTTCAACTTCTCCAATTGAACCGTTTGCAGGGATGGAAGCAGGGTGTTCCGGCAAAGCCAGGTCCATCATCCGTTGCTGGGCATAACGGGTCTTGTCATCAAAAATCGATTCAATTCTTTCCTTCACCGCATTTTTTTCGCGCAGGAAAATCGACTCCTTGAATAGGCCATGCTCCGTATTTGGCTTGAACAGCACAAGGTACATCAGATTGAGAACTTTTTCGAGAACGCCTTCTTCTGATAAATATTGATCGTTAACTGTTTCAACATTCAAGCTGACGATATGTTCATTGCCGCGTTTGGAAGAATCCATATATAAGGACGTGCCATAAAGATCGTCCAGCACCATCCGAAGTGCAGTATGTGATGGATAGACTTCATTGCTGTGCTGCAGGACATTCGCCAGAATGGACCGGGCAGAAGCTTTCTCTTTTGATAATTTATCTTTAAACTTTATAGAAATATTAACAGTTTTGAATTGTGTTGTTTCATTGACGTGGACATTCACGCCTTTCGCAAGCCTGATAGTTTCAAACATTAATGAATCCCCTCTCATCGTTCATTCTTTAACTATACCGAACCTTTTCCTTTAAATGCAAATAAAGAAAAGCGAGGGTGCCCGTTTAGCTCTGAAAGGCATAAGACGGACCAGCGTAGTGGCGCTCCGCCACTCAGCTGGGCTGGCTTATGACCCGAAGAGCTGGGCCACCGGAGTCTGGACAATAAAGAAAAGCGATGGCGCCCGTTTAGCCCCGACAAGCGCTGGAGGATTTGGCCGCCATGGCGTTCTTTGCCATGAAGGGCAAATCCGAAGCGACTCGAGGGGCTGGGCCGCCGGAGTCTGGACAATAAGAAAAGCGTAAACGGCCGTTCAGCTCCGTGAGGCTTAAGATGAACTTCCGAAGCGGCGCTTTCTGCCGCACAGGAAGGACAGCTTAAGACCGAGGAGTTGGCCGTTGAAGCTGGACAATAAGAAAAGCGACATCACCCTTGAGCGCTTAATGACAAAAAAGAGCCGTCGCAATGACGGCTCTTTGAACTGCAATATTAACGTTCACCTTTGATATATGGTTTACCATTCGCTTTCGGCGCATTCGCCTTACCGATAAAGCCGGCAAGTGCAAGAATCGTCAGCACGTATGGCAGTATCAAAAGGAATACATTTGGTATTTCCTGAATATAAGGAATCGACGATCCGGCGATACTCAAGGATTGAGCCAGTCCGAAGAACAAGGCTGCTCCCATCGCTCCAAGCGGATGCCATTTCCCGAAAATCATTGCAGCAAGCGCCATAAACCCTTGACCGTTGATCGTGGCATGCCCGAAATCATTGGAGATGGTTTGTGCGTAAATGGCACCGCCGATTCCAGCAAGAGCACCGGAAATCATTACAGCGATATAACGCATTCTTGTAACGTTGATTCCCATTGTGTCAGCCGCCATCGGATGTTCGCCGACAGCTCTCAAACGAAGGCCGAATGGTGTTTTATAGATAACGAACCAGGCAACAATCGCTACAGCGATGGCAAAGAATGAAGTGTTGTAAATCGATTTAAAGAATAAGTCCCCAATGAACGGGATATCGGACAATACCGGCACACTATAACGTGCAAAACGCTCGGTGATGAAATCCGTCTGCCCTTTACCGAAGATTTTTTTAACCAGATACAGGGACAAAGCGATTGCCAGCAAGTTGATGGCAACACCCGAAACTACCTGATCCGCACGGAATGAGATCGAAGCCACAGCGTGCAGCAAAGACAGCAATAGTGCTGCTACCATAGCCGCTACCAGCGCAAGCCAAGGCGTCGCATTGCCGAATGTATCGGCAAAGAACAAGTTGAACAGAATACCGGTAAAGGCACCGATTACCATCAGACCTTCAAGTCCGATATTAACAACACCGGATCTTTCAGAAAATACTCCGCCGATTGCAACGAGAATTAGCGGTGCAGCATAGAATATCGCTGAAGGAACGATGAAATACAAGGCTTCCAGGAAAGTCATATTACTTCGCCTCCTTCTTCTTATTTGCTGCCCGCAGCAACAGTAGGCGGATAATGTAGCCTGAAGCTACAAAGAAAATAATAACAGCAATGACAATTTCAACAATTTCCAAAGGAATTCCCGCTTCGTTCGGCATATTCAATGCGCCGTACTTCAATGAACCGAATAATGTAGCACCGAAAACAACCCCAAGCGGTGTATTCATGCCCAGCAAGGCAACAGCAATTCCGTCAAATCCGATTCCTGTAAAGCCGCCTTTTGAGGACACATATTCGAACGTACCAAGCGCTTCCATCGCTCCGGCCAGTCCTGCAAACGCACCGGAAATGACCATCGCCAGAATGATATTTTTATTGACGTTCATACCCGCATATTCAGAAGCGTTCTGGTTGAACCCGACCGCTTTTAATTCGTAGCCCAATGTAGTCTTTTCAAGAATCAGCCACATTACACCGACCATGATCAGCGCCAGCAGAATTCCATAATGTAGGCGCGAAAATTCTGTAAGATTCTGAAAGAATTCTGAACGAAGAGATGCACTTGTAAAGATTTTTTCAGTACGGTCTCCTCCGTCAGATACTGTTTTAATCAAAGCATTTGTTACATGCAACGCGATATAGTTCATCATAATCGTCACGATTACTTCGTGTACGCGGAATTTCGCTTTTAAAAGTCCCGGTACAAAGCCCCATAGCGCTCCGGCAGCTGCTGCTGCCAATATTGCAAGCGGCAAATGGATGATTTTTGGAAGTTCCACAGCCACACCTACATAAGCTGCTGCGAACCATCCTACGATCAATTGCCCTTCAACACCGATATTGAAAAGTCCTGAGCGGAATGCAAATGCTACTGCCAGACCCGCCAGTAAATATGGTGTAATTTGACGGAGAGTTTCTCCTATTGTATATAAGTCCCCAAAGATTCCATTCCATAAAGCTGTATATCCTGTTACAGGGTTATATCCGCTGACAAGCATGATAATAGCTCCGACCAGCAAGCCCAGAATAACGGAAACAAGGGGGACCAGAATATTGGTCGCTCTATTCGACATGCTGATCCTCACCTTCCTTCAACTTACCTTTTTCATTGTCATCGAGTTTATGCCCGGCCATCAACAAGCCAAGTTGCTGCTCTGTCGTTGTTTCCGGAGTTACGATATCAACAATTTCACCATCATGGATAACGGCGATACGATCCGATACGTTCATGACTTCATCAAGTTCAAACGAAATCAATAATACGGCTTTGCCGTTATCACGTTGCTCGATAAGACGGCTGTGTATGAATTCAATCGCCCCTACATCAAGACCGCGTGTCGGCAAAGCGGCAATCAGCAGATCTGGATCCCGGTCAACTTCACGTCCGATGATCGCCTTCTGCTGGTTACCGCCCGAAAGCGAACGTGCCAGTTCATGAGGCCCTTGAGTACGGACATCAAAATCGGCGATGATCTGTTTTGCTTTTTCATTGATTTTGTCATAATCGATAACTCCGTTTTTTGATATCGGTTTTGTGTAATAGGTCTGAAGCGCAATATTATGGCCAATCGGGAAATCCAAAACCAAACCATGCTTATGGCGATCCTGCGGAATGTGCCCTACTCCGGCTTCAGTCACTTTACGCGGTTTCAATCCCGTAACATCTTTTTCATTGATGAAGATTGTACCGCTTTTCACTTTTCTAAGGCCAGTAATGGCTTCGATAAGTTCTGACTGGCCGTTGCCGTCGATTCCAGCAATTCCGACAATCTCACCCTTGCGCACGTTTAAGTTCAAGTTCTTTACTTTCGCAACACCGCGGTAATCCAGAACAACCAGATCACGGATATCAAGCACCTCATCTTTAGGAGAGGCAGGGACTTTCTCTGTTTTGAATTCAACCTGTCGGCCAACCATCAGAGAAGCAAGTTCGTTCGGATTTGTTTCAGCAGTAACGACTGTCCCAATCCCTTGTCCTTTTCTGATAACAGTAACGCGATCGGAAACATCCATAATCTCTTTCAATTTATGGGTAATCAGAATGATCGATTTACCTTCTGCGATCAGGCGTTTCATAATCTGCACCAGTTCAATGATTTCCTGCGGAGTCAAGGAAGCGGTCGGCTCATCGAAAATAAGAATTTCAGCTCCACGATAAAGCGTTTTCAAAATTTCTACGCGCTGCTGCATACCAACCGAAATATCTTCGATGATTGCATATGGATCAACATTCAATCCGTATTGCTCGGATAAAGCCTGTACTTTATCTGCAGCATCTTTCTTGTTCGTGACACCAAGCTTAGTCGGTTCTGATCCAAGAATGATGTTCTCTGTAACGGAAAAATTCTCCACCAGCATAAAATGCTGATGTACCATTCCAATGCCCAAATCATTGGCTACGTTCGGATTTGTAATATCCACTTTCTTCCCGCGGACACGGATTTCTCCGCCTTCTGGCTGATAAAGTCCGAAAAGAACGTTCATCAATGTCGATTTCCCAGCGCCATTTTCACCCAACAAGGCATGAATTTCACCTTTTTGCAATTGCAGGGTGATGTTGTCATTGGCGACAAAGTTTCCGAATTCTTTTCGGATGTTCAGCATTTCAACAACATATTCCACTGTTTTCACTCCCTCGAAAACTGTTAAATTCTTATTTTTTTAATTAATACAGGAAAGGTTTCCATATAAAAAAACCTTTCATCTATTAATTTTTCTGTAAATTTAGGCGAAAAAAAATCATAAAGACCGGTTAAACCGGTCTTTATGAGAATGACCGTGAAAATCGAAGATTATTCCACAGTTTCTGGAACTGTAATTTCGCCATCAACGATCTGTTGTTTGAATTCTTCGATTTGAGTCATGATATCCTCTGGAATAGCTCCACGTGAATCTGCAAGGTCAATACCATCGTCAGCAAGACCGTAAACTACAGTTTCGCCACCTGGGAATTCTCCATTCATCGCTTGTTCAGAGATGTTGTAAACAGCGTTGTCTACACGTTTAAGAACTGAAGTCAAAGTGATGTTAGTATCGCCAACTTGTCCTTCGTCGTATTGGTCAGAGTCAACTCCGATTACCCATACGTTTGCATCCGCATCTGCTTCTTTGCGTTCTTTAGCTTCAGTGAAGACACCGTTACCAGTTCCGCCAGCAGCGTGGAAGATAATATCAGCTCCGCCTTGGTACATACGGTTAGCTGTAGTTTTACCTAATTCCGCTTTATCAAAAGCCCCTGTATATTGAACATCAACTTCAACGTCTGGGTTAGCAGCTTCTACTCCAGCAAGGAATCCAGCTTCAAAACGCTCGATTACAGGAATATCCATCCCGCCAACAAAACCGACTTTGCCTGTTTCAGTCATAAGTGCAGCTGCAACGCCTGCAAGGAACGCGCCTTCTTGTTCTTTGAACAATACGCTTGCAACGTTATCAGCTTCAACTACAGCATCAATGATTGCGATTTGAGCATCCGGCTGTTGGGCAGCGATTTCAGCTACTGCGCCTTCCATCAGGAATCCAATACCGAAAACGACATCGAAATCACGACGGATCAAGTTGTTCAAGTTAGTGTTGTAGTCTGCATCACTTTGCGACTGCAAGTAAGCATAGCCGCCGTCACCTTCTTCAAGTCCGTTGTCTTCCCCAAATCTTTGAAGACCTTCCCAAGCTGACTGGTTGAAAGATTTATCATCGACACCACCGACGTCAGTAACCATTGCTACTGAGAAGTCGCTTGATTCTTCTGTGCCTTCTCCTTCGCCACCAGTTGTTGTGTCGGTTGAAGTGTCTTCATCACTGCCGCAGGCAGCCAGCATAGTACCAGCAGCCAGCATTAGAGAAAGACCTAGACCAAATTTACGTTTTGTCAATGTAATAACCCCCAAGGTTTTTTTGATATTAGCAGGAATAGTTTGTTTTACACACGTTTTCGAACTACATGGAAGCTGAATTTATCAGCCCTGAAATAGTTCTTCGAGTAAAGCACCACTTGATCGTCTGTATCATAATGGAGCTGTTTTAATACCAACAATGCAGTTTCAGGATCACATTCCAAAATCGGAGACGCATCTTCATGGTAGCCGACCGGATCGATATACGTCACTGCATAACTAATATGGGTTTCTCCGCTTTCCTCTATTGCTGAGAAAATGGAGCTTTCGGCACGGCCCAGAAAATCTTCCGGCAAAAAGCTGGAAAGAACTTTGTCGATGCAATAAACGACAGGTTCACCATTTGCTGTCCGAACCCGTTCAATAGTAATTACTGAATCTTCAGGATTGCAATGTAAGCGTTTTATATCATCTTCAGAAGCAAGGCTTTCGGATGTACTCAGATAAATCGAACCAGGTTCCATTCCCGCCTGCCTGATTGTCTCTGAGACACTTGTCAATTGTTCGATGCCCGATGTAAACACCGGTTTCGGATTGACAAATGTTCCGACGCCATGCCTTCTTACTATGATATTATCCTCTTCCAGCAGCCTGAGCGCTTCCCGCAAGGTAGCGCGGCTGACTCCAAGTGTTTTCGCCAATTCGAATTCGGAAGGCAACTTTTCTTTCTCTTTGTATATTCCGGCAGCAATATCCTGCTTCATCCGATCGATTACTTGGAGATACAATGCCCGATGATCCGATTTAATTGTCATACGATTCACCACCAATGACAGAGATCAGACATCTGATGTAAAACATTCCTACTAATCAAAATTACTATAACACTTATTTCCACCGAAATAAATAGTGTTTTGTCGAATTTCGCGAATTTTTCAGTTACAACTCTTGATTCATGTGCGTAATATGTCACGAAATTTTCGTTATTGTCTAATATTCTTCCTGCTTTTGAACTAAAACGGTGCGGGGTTTGCTGCCTTCATAAGGTCCTACCACTCCGCGCTGTTCCATCTGATCGATAATGCGTGCGGCTCGCGAATAACCAACTCTGAACCGGCGCTGCAGCATGGAAACGGATGCCGTTTGCATTTCGGTGACAAGCTGTACGGCTTCGTCATAAATTTCATCCGTTTCTTCATCAATGCTTGTTTCTTCGACATCGGAAGGAATCATATCTTCCTGGTACTGGGCTTTTTGCTGCTCAATGACAAAATCGACGATTTTCTCCACTTCGCTGTCAGACAGGAATGCACCTTGCACACGCACCGGTTTTGACTGGCCGGCTCCAAGGAACAACATGTCCCCTCGGCCCAGCAATTTTTCGGCTCCGCCCATATCCAAAATTGTCCGGGAATCAATTGCAGATGACACGGCGAATGCGATCCGTGATGGAATATTCGCTTTTATGACACCGGTAATGACGTTGACACTTGGACGCTGGGTCGCAATGATCAAGTGGATGCCGGCTGCGCGTGCCATTTGCGCAAGACGTGTGATGGCATCTTCCACTTCGTTCGAAGCAACCATCATAAGATCCGCAAGCTCATCAACTATCACAACGATAAACGGCAATTTAGGATGTTTATCTTCATTTTCTTCATTAAATACTCTCACATATTCGTTATATCCTTCAATGTTTCTGGTTCCGGTATGAGAAAACAGTTCATAGCGCCGCTCCATTTCAGAAACGATTTTCTTCAAAGCCTGTGCTGCTTTTCTCGGATCGGTGACAACCGGCGCCAATAAATGCGGAATGCCGTTATAGACATTGAGCTCCACCATTTTTGGATCGATCATCATCATTTTCACTTCGTGCGGTTTTGCACGCATGATGATGCTGGTGATGATGCCGTTAATACATACCGATTTCCCGCTCCCGGTAGAACCGGCAACGAGCAGATGCGGCATTTTATTCAATTCCGTCATGACGGCCTGTCCAGTGACGTCACGACCAAGGCCAAACAGCAGTTTTGAATCCGGTTTATTGTTTTCTTCGGATTCAAGAACTTCACGGAGGCTGACGATTGCGACTTCCGAGTTTGGAACTTCGATGCCGATTGCAGACTTGCCTGGAATCGGTGCTTCAATCCGTATGTCCCTGGCAGCAAGTGCCAGTGCCAAATCGTCATGAAGACTGACAATTTTACTGACTTTGACGCCCGTATCAGGGAGCACTTCGTATTTTGTAACAGCCGGACCAAGATGGACTTGAGTTACTTTAGCGCGGACTCCAAAACTTTGGAAAGTTTTCTCCAATTTCTTAGCATTTTTCTGAATGCCGGAATATTCCCCGCTTTGATCACTGTGCGGCGGCAATGTCAGTAGATCGATTGGAGGCAATTGATACTCCTCATTTTCCAGTTCCTCCGCAGTTGTCAACAACTGGACTTCCCCGGCTGACTCTTCTTCTGCTTTCGGCTTCGCTTCTTTTGGAGGTTCAGCCTGCTTTGGTTTCACGTTTTCAGTAAACGCAGAAATGATCGGTTCTTCGGGTGTATCCATATAGACTGTGTCGTTATCATAACCATAATTATCTTCAACAGTTTCCTGCTCCTGTGAATCATTCAGATTCTCGTTGCGGGAAGCCTGTGCTGTTTTTGTACTGTTTTTCTTTGGCTTATTGCTTGCTCTGTTGAATCGCTGTCCGATGGACTGTAAAATCGGTCGGAAACTCGGAACCTTCTCAGCGATGAAAGGAGCTGCTGCGCGACCTGTAAGGATTATAGCTCCTATAGATAAAAGAATAAGAGCGATTATCCAGGTGCCTGCCGTTTCAAAGAGCACGTGCATTATTGCATACAGCATTGCACCCACGATTCCGCCGCCAACTGCTGTGTATTCAGTCCAGATGGTGCCGCTGATCTGTATCGATTTAACGGTTTCCCCCATCACGTTTGCAGAAGTGATCGGCAATATCGAACTGGCTGCCCATATAAGATGGCAAATCAAAAAGATGCCGGTCAGTAAAAAGAACGTTCCGACTGATTTTCGAAATTGCGGTTTTGGCCACGTTCTTTTAACCATAATAAAGATTGCCAATGCCGCCAGCACAAACGGCACAAGGAACGCCAGGTAGCCTGTCAGGTATTCTGCAGAATTATAGAGCATCCGTCCGACTTTTCCCAATTGGAAAGCCATCAATGCAGCAATGCCAAGCATTACGATTCCTATGATTTCAAAAAAGATTGAAGGCATTGGCTGGTTATTTTTCTTGGCTGCTTTCACCTTTGTATTTTTCTTCTTTTTTTTATTTTGTCCACTGCGAGGCATATAGTTCCCCCATTTCCTATGTAATCGAAAAAGGATTTCCCCCGATAGTTCGGTATGGAAATCCTTTTCCTTTTTTTCTATCTTAGTATTCCATAATAATCGGGATGATCATCGGACGGCGTTTTGTTTGCTGGAACAGATAAGAATTCAACGTGTCGCGAATTTCCTGTTTAATATTGTTCCATTCGAAAGTATCGCGCGCAACATATTTTTCAACAACTTTTGTAACCAGTTTCGCTGATTCATCCATCAATTCTTCTGACTCACGCACATATACGAAGCCACGTGAAATCATTTCAGGACCGGAAGCGATTTTCTTCTGTTTGCGGTTCAAAGTTACAACTACAATGAAAATGCCATCCTGTGAAAGCAATTTACGGTCACGCAGGACGATATTACCCACGTCTCCGATTCCAATTCCATCAATCAATACGTTTCCGGCTGTAACTCTTCCGCTCATACGGACTTTTCCGGCTTTATATTCAACGATATCCCCTTTATCAGCGATAAAGATCTGGGATTTCTGCAAACCGACTTGCTGCGCCAATTTAGAATGGGCAATCAGCATTTTGTATTCTCCCTGGATCGGGATGAAGTATTTTGGTTTCATCATATTTAACATCATTTTAAGGTCTTCCTGGCTTCCGTGGCCGGAAACGTGGACTTTTTTGCTTGATGTCAAAACGTGGGCACCGGCTTTAGCCAGTTTGTTCATTGTCTGATACATCGGTACTTCCATTCCAGGCGATGGCGTGAATGTGATAAGTACTGTATCCGTCTCTTTGATCCGTACGTCTTTATGCTGTTTGCGAACCATCTTATCAAGAGCTTCCAAAGGCTCGCCCTGGTTACCTGTAACGATAATGACGATTTCTTCATCACGGTATTTATCAAGATCCTTCAAAGAAATGACTGTATCTTCACCGGCATTCAAATAGCCGAGGCGCACGCCAACTTCATAGCTGCTTTCCAGGCTTCTTCCCACAACAGCAACTTTTTTGCCGGTTGCCTGTGCGATATCGAAAACCTGCTGGATGCGGATAAAGTTGGATGAATAAAGTGAAACAAGAATTCTTCCTTCTGCTTTGCGGAACTCTGAAAGAAGGTGGTCTGCAACCACGATTTCAGAAGTCGTATGACCAGGGCGTTCTGCTTCAGTTGAATCGGATAACAGCATAAGTACGCCGTCATCCCCTAATTTCGCCATTTTAGCAATGTCCGGCTGGTAACTGCCTTTTGCCGACTGGTCGAATTTAAATTCGCCTGTATGGACAATCGCACCTTCAGATGTGTGGAAAACGATTCCCAGAGCATCCGGTATGCTGTGTGTTGTATGGAAGAACGTCACATGAGTTGTATCAAAATTCATGCGGCTCTTGTTGGTCACTTCAAAAAACTTCACTTGTTTCAAAGAACCCTGTTCTTTTACGTGTTCTTTTGCAAGGCCGATCGTCAATTTAGAGCCATAGACAGGAGCCTGCACTTTTTTCAGCAGGTATGCAATCGAACCGATTGCATCTTCATGGCCGTGTGTAAGGAATATCCCTTTGACGCGGTCCTTGTTCTCCTCCAGGTAAGTGACATCCGGAATAACGATATCCACTCCCAGCATCTCATCTTCCGGGAACATCAGCCCGCTGTCCACTACAAACAGATCTTCATCAATTTCAATTACGTACATCGCTTTGCCGATTTCTCCGACTCCGCCTAATGGTATTACTCTAATAAGTTCATTTTTAATTTTACTCAATTTATTTCCTCCTAAAAAAATTCGCCCGTACACATCCATAGAATTCATTATACGGGAATCGAAGGAAACAGTCCAAAGAAAAAAATAAACCGGCGGATTGGCCGGTTTATTTTTAGGGATCAGATGATTTTCTCTTCGATAAGCGCTTCCGCGATTTGAACTGAGTTCAACGCTGCGCCTTTTACTAAATTATCGGAAACAACCCATAAATGGAAGCCCTGCGGGTTATCAAGATCCAAGCGCACACGACCGACAAATACTTCGTCGAGCCCGGCTGCCATCAGAGGCATAGGGTACAGCTGCTGAGATGGATCATCCATCAATTCTACACCCGGCGCTGCTGAAATAGCCGCCTTCACATCTTCCAGCGCAGGGGCTGCATTCAACTCGACATAGACAGATTCGGAATGGCCTGTCACCACCGGCAGCCGAACACAGGTCGCCGCTACTGAAAGGCTGTCGTCATGCATGATTTTTTTTGTTTCATTGATCATTTTCATTTCTTCCAGCGTGTACCCGTTGTCTGCAAATACATCAATCTGCGGAATGGCATTATAAGCGATTGGATAATGTTTTTCTGCGGACTTCACAGGCAGCATTTTTGCCTCTGCCTTCCCCGCCTGATCAAATCCTGCATCTGCCTGGCTTTTCAGCTCGTTGATAGCATCTATGCCTGCACCGGAAACCGCCTGATATGTAGACACGACAATTTTCGTCAAGCCGAATTGCTCTTTTAAAGGCTGTAATGCGCAAACCATCTGGATGGTCGAACAGTTTGGATTTGAAATGATTCCTTTATGCAAAGAAAGGTCGCTTTTATTCACTTCCGGTACGACAAGCGGCACTTCAGGATCCATGCGGAACGCACTTGTGTTATCGATGACAATCGCGCCGCGCTTTACTGCTTCGGGTGCGAATTTCTCGGACACGCTGCCTCCGGCACTGAATAAAGCGATGTCTATTCCATCAAATGATTCCGGAACGGCTTCCTGCACTGTATATGTCTTTCCTTTAAAATCGATATTGCTGCCCGCTGACCGGCTTGAAGACAGGAAACGGATTTCGTTTACAGGAAAATTGCGTTTCTCCAACTGCTCCTTCATTTGTTGGCCCACAGCGCCCGTTGCTCCCATGATTGCTACATTATAGGTTTTCAATCGACTCTCTCCTTTAATGATAATTTCGATAATTGTATCATAATTCAACGCACTGACGCATTGAATCATTAAAAAAGCATCCTCAATTTACGAGGATGCTTCTTTCGACCTGACAACCGACTGCGCTGGATCGTGTTTAAGAAGTTCCAAAGTATATTGGACTTTTTCCATAGATACTTCTTCAATTTTCTGCAGCACATCTTCAAATGAAATGTGCCTGCCCATCAGCAATTCATGCTTGCCGTTGCGGCTCATCCGTGAACTCGTGCTTTCCATTCCAAGCAGAAGATTGCCTTTAAACTGTTCTTTCGAATCAGTCACTTCCAGTTGCGTCAAACCGCCCGACTGCATATGGTGTATCGACTCCAGAATTTTCTCTTGCAGTTCCGGCAACTGTTCATTCGAAGTACCGCCGTATATCGCCAGCGTTCCGTGGTCTGAATAAGCGGAATGATAGGAATAGATTGAATAGGCAAGGCCCCGTTCTTCCCTGATTTCCTGGAATAGCCTAGAAGACATAGTGCCGCCTAGGATATTGTTCATCACGGCCAGATCGTAGAGATGGGGATCATTAATAGACATGCCTGGAAATCCTAAACAAAGATGGCCCTGCTCGATGTCTTTGTATTTGATGGAACTGCCTGCTGCAAAGTCAGGTTCAGCATATGGTTTCTGCTGTTCAACTTTTTTAAATTCCCCAAACAGCCCTTCAATTTGCCGGATCAGCTCTGGTGTTATATTGCCTGCCACGGATACGACTGTATTTGAAGGAGTATAGAATCTGTCCATGAAATCCCTGATTTTATCAGCATCAAAAGTTTGCAAGGTCTGTTCCACGCCTAGAATTGGCGCACCAATTGAATGTTTCGGATACATGACCCGCCATAGCTGTTCATGGACGTCATCATCCGGCATATCTTCAGTCATGCTTATTTCCTCAAGCACGACTTGCCGCTCGCGCTCGATTTCCACAGGCTCCATATTGGAATTGAAGAACATATCCGCCAGTATATCGACTGCATGATTCGCATGATCATCGACGACTTTCGCATAATAACATGTATATTCTTTCGAAGTATAGGCATTGATATCTCCGCCTATACGGTCGAACTCTCTGGCAATATCTTTTGCGCTGCGGGTTGGTGTGCCCTTGAACAGCATATGCTCGATGAAATGGGTGATGCCGTTTTCTTCCGGTTTTTCATCGCGTGATCCCACTTTGACAAAAATGCCGACTGCCACGGATCTGAAATGCGGAATCTGCTCCGAGACGATTCGCAAACCGTTATCACAAATAAAAGTATTTGCCACTGTTTAGTTCCCTCCAATTAGAAAAGCGTAAGCGCCCGTCTTGGCCGCTGGTGTCTGGACAGAGAAAAGCGTAAGCGCCCGTTTAGCTCTGAAAGGCATAAGACAGACCAACGAAGTGGCCTTGGCCGCGCAGTTGGACTGGCTTATGACCCGAAGAGCTGGGCCGCTGAAGTCTGGACAAAAACCCACTCTTCCAAAGTTATTTAAAACATATAATTTCTCTATTTTCTTTAGAGAAATAAGAAAAAAATTGCCAACTTTCGTTGGCAATTTTCATTTATTCCTGATTAGCTTTTTCAGCTTCTTCTTTTTCTTCTTTCAGGACAATTTTGCGAGAAAGGTTGACGCGGCCTTGACGGTCGATTTCAATTACTTTCACTTTTACAACTTGATCCATTTTCAGGACATCTTCCACTTCCTTCGTCCGTTCTTCCTGGATTTCAGAAATATGAAGCAGTCCATCTTTGCCTGGGAACAATTCAACAAAGGCACCAAACTTCTCGATGCGTTTCACTTTGCCTTCATAGTATTCCCCAACTTTTGCTTCGCGAACGATGTTTTCGATCATCGCTTTCGCTTTAGCGTTCATTTCTTCATCAACAGACGAAATGAAAATGGTGCCATCTTGCTCTGTATCGATTTTGACTCCTGTCTCATCGATGATCTTATTGATCACTTTACCGCCAGGTCCGATTACATCGCGGATCTTATCAGGGTTAATTTTAACCATGATGATCTTCGGTGCAAATTTAGACAATTGCTCTCTAGGGTCAGAAATTGTCGCCAGCATCGATTCAAGGATGTGAATACGTCCAATTTTCGCTTGTGTCAAAGCTTCTTCAAGAATTTCACGCGATAAACCATCGATTTTGATATCCATTTGAAGTGCCGTAATGCCTTCTGCAGTTCCGGCAACTTTAAAGTCCATATCACCAAGATGATCTTCCATCCCTTGAATATCAGACAATACCGTATAGTTATCGCCTTTTTTAACCAATCCCATTGCAATACCGGCTACAGGTGCTTTCAAAGGAACACCAGCGTCCATCATTGCAAGAGTTGAAGCACAGATACTTGCCTGTGAAGTTGATCCGTTGGATTCCAGAACTTCTGCTACCAGGCGGATTGTATATGGGAATTCTTTTTCGTTCGGGATTACCGCTTCAAGTGCACGTTCACCAAGAGCTCCGTGTCCGATTTCGCGGCGGCCTGGTCCACGAAGGAATCCAGTTTCACCAACTGAGAACAACGGGAAGTTGTAATGGTGCATAAAACGTTTTGTGTCTTCGATGCCAAGGCCGTCGATAATCTGTACATCGCCGAGTGCCCCAAGTGTACAAATACTCATCGCCTGCGTTTGGCCGCGTGTGAATAAGCCTGAACCGTGTGTACGGGCCAGCAAGCCGACTTCTGAAGACAAAGCACGGATTTCTGAAGGTCCGCGTCCGTCCGGACGGATTTTTTCATCCGTTATCAAGCGGCGCACTTCATCTTTGACCATTTTATCCAAGATCTGGCCTGCCTGTTTTTTAACGTCATCATCAGATTCTTCGTATTGTGCCATGACACGTTTTTTCACTTCATCAATTGCTTCGTTGCGCGCTTGCTTTTCATTGACTTGAACAGCAGCGTTCAATTCCTCTTCAACAGCGTTTTTGATAGTAGCAGAAAGTTCAGCATCCAACTCGTATAATTTGATTTCGGATTTTTCTTTTCCGACTTCTGCTGCAATCTCTTCCTGGAACGCGATCAATTTCTTGATCTCTTCGTGGCCGAACATGATGGCTTCAAGGATGATGTCTTCTGATACTTCTTTCGCCCCAGCTTCAACCATATTGATGGCATCTTTTGTTCCTGCTACTGTCAGGTTGATCGAGCTTTTCTCAAGTTGCTCATTTGTCGGGTTGATAATGTATTCGCCATCGATCAATCCCACGATGACGCCGGCAATCGGCCCGTCGAAGGGAATATCCGAAATCATCAATGACAATGAAGATCCGAACATAGCTGCCATTTCTGAAGGGCAATCCTGATCAACAGACATAACCATTGAAATTACCTGTACTTCGTTACGGAAACCATCCGGGAATAGCGGACGGATCGGACGGTCAATCAGGCGGCTTGTTAAAGTCGCTTTTTCTGATGGACGCCCTTCACGCTTGATGAAGCCTCCAGGTATTTTACCGACAGCATAAAGGCGCTCTTCATAGTTGACAGTCAATGGGAAGAAATCCAACGGCTTCGGATTTTTGGAAGCTGTTGATGTGGACAATACTGCAGTATCGCCATAACGGATCAAAGCTGCTCCGTTTGCTTGTTTTGCCAATTGGCCAACTTCGACCTGTAATTCGCGGCCTGCCCAATCGAATTTGTAAACTTTTTTAGTTTGCTCCATAATCGAGCTCCTCTCTCTTTCAATATATAGACAATTTTATGTATCCATTACTAGTAGTGTATCAAAAAAGCATACGCTGTGCGATTGTATGCGGAATATTTTATCCATAAAGAAAAAGCGGGACGAATCCCGCTTTCACTGATTGCTATTATCGGCGTAGGCCAAGTCTTGCGATTAATTCGCGGTAACGAGCTACGTCGTTTTCACGAAGGTATTTCAACAAGTTACGACGGCGTCCGACCATTTTGAATAGACCACGACGTGAGTGATGATCTTTTTTGTGAGTACGTAAGTGCTCATTCAAGTTGTTGATGTCTTCTGTAAGAATGGCGATTTGAATTTCTGCAGACCCAGTATCTGTGTCATGCACTTTGTATTCATTGATCAATTCATTTTTACGTTCTTGAGTAATTGCCATACTGTTTCCACCTCCTAATATCTGATAGCCCCAATTACCGAGCAAACGTTGGTGATTCGATTTGCCAAGCAATGGTTAGTACGTTCAGTACTCATAAATCATAGCACACGGCAAATTGAAAATCAACTGAACGTCCCGGCTGTTTTCACTGAACGAAAAAGCGGATGGCTTCCTGTTTGTCTTTTTCAATTTGTGCTTTCAATTCATCTATGCCGGAAAATTTTCTTTCGTCCCGGATCCTCTTATGCCAATCGACAGTGACCCGTTCCCCGTAAATATCTTTATCAAAATTAAAGATATGGACTTCGATCACAAGCTTCTTATGATCCGGGTCGTTGAATGTCGGTTTATAGCCCACATTGCAGACGCCTTCGTGGACTTCGTCCTGTACATGGAGACGAACAGCGTAAACACCGCGGCCAGGCACGAATGTGCCAAGGTCCGGTTCCACATTGGCAGTCGGAAAGCCGATCGTCCGGCCTCTTTTGTCCCCGTTCACAACTGTTCCTGATACTTTGAATGGACGTCCTGATAAACGGGATACTCCTTCAATTTCCCCGGATTTCAAGTGATTGCGAATTCTCGTGGAACTGATTTTTTCCTGGCCGTCTTCAAGCTTGCCGATGACACTGACGCCAAACCGGCCATCAGCATAGTTTTCCATCAATTCCATAGAGCCCTGTCCTTTTGAGCCAAAGGAAAAATCGAAACCGGCTGTAACATGCACAACATTCAGATCCTCAATAAAATGGCTGATAAATTGTTCCGGCTGCAATTGTGCAAAGTCGGATGTAAAACGGACGATGAAACATACGTCGATATTCATTTCATTAAGAATATCCATTTTCTGCTGCAAAGGTGTTATGTAAAACACTTCTTCTTTTCTGCCGCCCAATACCAGTGATGGATGCGGATCAAAAGTCATCACCGCTGATTTCGCACCTAATTGCTGCGCTTTTTCCACAGCTTCACCAATTACTTTCTGATGCCCTTTATGGACGCCGTCAAAAAAACCAAGCGCCATGGATAATGGTCCCAACTCTTCTTCCGGTTTCATATGGTTTGGATAATTTAAATGGAAGATTTTCATTTTACACCTCGTCTTCTGTCGGCAGTCCGAACATTTTTTCAGGTTTCATCTTACCCTTTTTCTCCGGATGCTTCTTATATAAAGCAAAAGGATTTTCGTTTATGGTAAAAATAAGCAGTTCATTGTCCTCCAATAAAGGATGCATTTCCATGACCTGGCCATTTTTCATCGCAAAAAACATTTTTGGATCGACTTCCACTGCTGGAAATGCGCTTAACCCATAGATAAGCGGCTTTAAGTATTGATCGATAGTTCCATTTTGGGCAATCTCATCAACCTCTGCAAGTGTTAAGCAATCTTCCTGTTTAAACTTGCCTGATTCCGTTCTTGTCAATTTTGACATATGCGCCGGGTAGCCAAGAGCCTCGCCTATTTGCACAGCCAGTGTCCGGATATAAGTGCCTTTGCCGCATTGGATACGGATTCGAAAATGAATGTCAGTTCCAGTCCATTCTTCCGCACTGTCCAATAACTCGATGGAGTCAATTCGGGCTTTCCTGATTGGCCGTTCAACCGCTATGCCGGCTCTGGCATATTCGTATAATTTTTTGCCATTTACCTTCACTGCTGAATACATGGGTGGAATCTGGGTGATGTCTCCAGTCAATCCCTCTAAAGCGGTCTGCAGTTCCTGTCTGGTGATTTTCTTTTCCCGCTGGTCCCGCTCCACTACTTCTCCAGTCGCATCTTCTGTTTCAGTGGAGAAACCGATTGCCACTTCCGCTTCATAAGTTTTCCCTTGATTGGTGATATATTCCGCCACTTTTGTGGTGTTGCCTATGCAAATTGGCAGTACGCCATCCACTTCGGGATCGAGGGTACCGGTATGGCCGACTTTTTTTGTTTTCAATATTTTACGCAGTTTAAAAACGCAATCATGGGAAGTCATGCCTTTTTCTTTCCATAAAGGAAGTATTCCGTTAATGGCCATTTCTTTCAACCCCTTTCTATATAACCAGTTCTATATAATCCTCTATTTAACGCTTCGACGCTTTGGACAAGGCTCACACCATAAGCCGAGAAAGAACACTCGTCTTACGGCTCCGCCCAGTCCGGAGGCGCACCGACGCTGAGAGAAGTCTCTGAAGATATGGAGCAAAACAGCGAAGACTCCCAGGGGATTAGAAACAGAGTTGGTTTTCCAACTCTGTTTCGAGCGAAGTGCTGAGATCCACTCGGACGAAGGTTAGCGAGTCCGAGTTAGCTCAGTGCGAGCCCCCAGGAAAGCGAAGCTGTTTTGCGGAATATCGGTAATCAAAGTTTAGCTAATTATGTAAAAAAGCCTGCAATCTAAGAAATAGACAGCAGGCCTGGTTTTATTGTTCGTCTTTCGGTTCTTTGATATCCCGCAGCAGACTGTCGATACGATTTCCGTATGCCACTGAAGTATCGAATTCAAAAGATAATTCAGGCGTCTTGCGCAAACGGATGCGCTGGCCGATTTCTGAACGGATAAATCCTTTGGATTTCGATAAGCCGAGCAATGTCTGCTCTTTTGCAGCATCATCACCCAATACACTGATATATACTGTCGCCTGTTGAAGATCTCCGGTTACTTCGACATCTGTCACCGTTACAAATCCGATTCTCGGGTCTTTCAGCTTGCGGCTGATGATATCGCTGAGCTCTTTCTTCATTTGTTCGCCTACACGATTCGAGCGCATTGTCATTGCTTATTCACCTCGTTCTTAGAGATATTCTTGATGATGTTCAAGACATTCCCACGACGGATTGCTCTCCAGGTAATACAGCACTTGCGCCATTTCCTTTTCAACCATTTCTTTTGAAGACGAAACAATGACAAAGGCCAGGCGCGTGCGCTGCCATACATTCTGATGATCAATCTCTGCCGCGGAAACATTGAACTTTTGTTTTGAACGGGTCAGCATGCTTTTCAGCACTGCCCTTTTTTCCTTCAATGAATGCGCTGACGGTATAAAAAATTCGCATTCCATATAAAGGATCATTTCCGTTCGATTTCTTCCATAACGTAAGCTTCGATAATGTCGCCTTCTTTGACGTCATTGAAATTCTTAACGGTAATACCGCATTCGTAGCCTTTAGCTACTTCTTTGGCATCGTCTTTAAAGCGTTTCAGTGTATCCATTTCACCTTCGAAAACAACGATTCCTTCACGGATGACACGAACTCCGCTGTCACGCGTGATTTTGCCTTCTGTTACATAGCTTCCGGCAATTGTTCCGACTTTCGATACTTTGAATGTGCTGCGGACTTCCGCTTGGCCAATAACTTTCTCCTCAAATTCAGGATCAAGCAAGCCTTTCATTGCAAATTCGATTTCTTCTATTACTTTATAGATGATGCGGTGTAAACGGATGTCCACGCCTTCTGCTTCTGCTGCACGTTTAGCATTCACATCCGGGCGGACGTTAAAGCCGATAACGATAGCATTGGACGCAGCAGCCAGGGAAATATCCGATTCTGTGATGGCACCGGCACCTGTATGGATGATGTTGACATTTACGCCTTCAACATCAATTTTCAGAAGTGATGCTGCCATTGCTTCAACTGCACCTTGAACGTCAGCTTTGACAATCAAGTTCAATTCTTTCATTTCGCCTTGTTTCAATTGATCAAAGAGATTATCAAGCGTAACACGCGTTTTTTCAGAACGCTGAACCTGCAATGCTGAAGTTGCACGGCTTTCACCAACAGAGCGGGCTGATTTCTCGTCTTCGAATACGACAAAACGATCGCCTGCCTGAGGAACATCATTCAAACCTGTAATTTCTACCGGCATTGATGGACCGGCTTCTTTAACACGGCGTCCTGTATCAGAAACCATTGCTCTGACACGGCCAAACGTATTACCGACAACAATAGGGTCACCCACATTCAATGTACCATCCTGGACTAAAAGAGTCGCAACTGAACCACGGCCTTTATCAAGCTCAGCTTCAATAACTGTCCCGATAGCGCGGCGTGCCGGATTGGCTTTCAATTCTCCAACCTCGGAAACAAGCAGGATCATTTCAAGCAATGTATCAATGCCGTCTCCTTTTAATGCTGAAAGTGGTACGAAAATTGTATCTCCGCCCCATGCTTCGGGAACAAGGCCGTGCTCAGTCAGTTCCTGCATAACACGATCAGGGTTTGCACTTGGTTTATCCATTTTATTGACTGCTATGATGATAGGAACTTCAGCAGCTTTGGCATGGTTGATCGCTTCAACTGTCTGCGGCATTACACCGTCGTCAGCTGCCACTACAATAATAGCCAAATCTGTTACTTTTGCTCCGCGGGCACGCATCGTTGTAAACGCCGCGTGTCCTGGTGTATCAAGGAAAGTGATTTTTTTGCCGTCTTCGTCAACCTGATAGGCACCGATATGCTGTGTAATCCCACCAGCTTCGCCAGCTGTTACTTTCGTGTGGCGGATAGAGTCCAGTAAAGTTGTTTTACCATGGTCAACGTGGCCCATGATTGTAACAACCGGCGGACGTTCTTCGTTCAAAGTTTCATCTTCCGGTTCGAAATAAACTTCCAGGTCCGTTTTATCAACCAGAATTTCCTCTTCCACTTCTACTTCATACTCTGCACAAATCAATTCAATCGCATCTTTATCCAATTCCTGGTTAATGGTAGCCATTACACCAAGCATGAACAATTTCTTGATAATTTCTGAAGGCTCGCGCCCTAATTTTTTCGCCAATTCACCAACAGTCAAAGACTCTGTAAAAGTGATTTTAGCCGGCAGCTCTTTTTCTTTTTTAGGCATAGGCGGCATCGGATTCGGATTCACCGGACGCTGCTGTTTACCTTTTTTGTTGCGGTTCTGGCCGCCGCGGCCTGGTCCGCCGCCACCTGGGCGGTTGGAATTGCGCTGTCCTGGGCCTGCTGTTGGTTTAGCGGCTTTAGGTGTGAAGTTTGAACCTGATTTTGCTGGAGCAGCAGGTCTCTGGCCATTGCCTTGTGAACGCGATTGTCCCTGGCTTGGTGCTGCAGCCGGACGGGACTGCCCTTGAGCTGGACGGTTTTGCCCTTGCCCGGATGGACGTGAACCGCTTTGTCCGCCTTGTGGCCGAGACTGGCCTTGCCCTGCTGGACGTGAACCTTGTCCTTGCGAACGGTTCTGTCCCTGGTTCTGTGGTCTGTTTGGAGCTGGTGCTGTTGAAGCGGATGAAGATTTTTTATAGACTCCGTCTAATTTTGAAACAGCATTATCCTCTAATGTCGACATATGGTTTGTCACCGAAATATCCATTTTTGATAATTGCTGGATGATCTCTTTACTTGGTTTATCTACTTTTTTTGCGTATTCATGTACTCGAATTTTGGTCATCTGCTCACCCCCGGTTATTTTCATCGAACAAGCTTTTCAGTTTTTTGGCGAAACCTGCATCGGTAATCGCCATAACTACACGCTCTTCTTTGCCGACTGCATGCCCGATTTCGGAACGGGTCCCGAAAATCTGAAGGTCGACTTTATAATGGCTGCATTTATCCTGCAGTTTTTTCATTGTGTTTTCTGAAGCGTCTTCCGCAACCAATACCAATTTCGCATTGCCTCTGCGCACTTCATTGACTGTCAGTTCCTCTCCGGTAATTGTCATTCTTGCTCTTGTAGCAAGTCCGAGGATTTGGAGAATCTTCTGTTTTGTTTCCATTTTACTTCAACTGCTCTCTTAGCACGACCCGGAGCAATTCTTCATAGATTTCCTCAGGCACTTTCACTTCCAATTGGTTGTCAAGCACCTTTTTCTTTTTGGCAGCTGCAATAGCCGCCTCCGATTTGGAAACATAAGCTCCGCGCCCTGATTTTTTGCCGGTCAAATCGACACTTACTTCGCCTTCTTTTGACCGGACGATTCGGATCATTTCTTTTTTAGGATGCATCTCGCCTGTAGCTACACACTTTCGAAGTGGAATTTTCTTTTGCAGAGCCAACGGACATCACCTTATCTTTCTTATTCTTTTTCGTCGTAAAAATCGAAGTCATCCGCTTCTTCGCCGGATTCCACCAATTCGATATCGGCATCAGGATTTGGGTAGATACCCATTTCACGTGCGTCTGTCTCACTCTTGATATCGATTTTCCACCCTGTCAACTTGGCTGCCAGACGGGCATTCTGTCCGCGTTTGCCGATTGCCAGTGACAGTTGGTAATCAGGTACGACAACGGTTGTCGATTTTTCTTCCTCATTGACTTGAACATCAAGGACTTTTGACGGGCTGAGTGCATTGGCAACAAAAATCACCGGCTCCTCCGACCATTCAACGATATCAATTTTTTCACCGCTTAATTCGTTGACGATTGTCTGCACGCGTGCGCCTTTAGAGCCGACACATGAACCGACTGGATCGATATCTTCACGGTGAGCCATTACAGAAATTTTCGAACGGTCGCCGGCTTCACGGGCAATCGACTTGATTTCAACAATGCCATCGTAAATTTCAGGCACTTCTGTTTCAAACAGTCTGCGGAGCAAGCCAGGATGTGTTCTTGATACAAACACTTGTGGTCCGCGTGTTGTGCGTTCAACTTTAGTGATGTAGACTTTTATGCGGTCATGAGGCTGATAAGACTCGTTTGGCATTTGCTCTGTCTGCGGCAGCACCGCTTCAACTTTTCCAAGGCCGACATAAAGATTGCGGGCATCCATGCGTTCAACAATACCATTGACGATATCATCGGCACGATCAACGAACTCTTCGAAAACAAGACCGCGTTCCGCTTCGCGCACACGCTGTGTAACAACTTGTTTAGCTGTTTGAGCAGCGATGCGGCCAAAGTTGCGTGGAGTCACTTCTTCTTCCACTACATCTCCGATTTCATAAGCAGGATTGATGGCATGAGCATCTTCAAGCGAAATCTGCAGGCGGTCGTCTTCGACTTCCTCCACGACATCTTTTCTTGAATAGACAAGCATCGTTCCCGTATTAAGATTCAAATCCACACGAACGTTCTGTGCCTGATTGAAATTACGTTTATAGGCAGTCACTAATGCCGCTTCAATCGCTTCGATCAAGACATCACGTGAAATCCCTTTTTGTTTCTCCAGTGCCTCTAAAGCATTCAATAACTCACTGCTCATTTTTTATTCACTCCTAGGTTCATCGATCAGGTTTTGCTGAAAAATCAATTGCTAGCCGGATTACAGCAATTTTCTGCCTTGGAATCACGATTGTTTTTCTGCGGGTTTTGATTTTGACTTCAATTTCCACTTCTTCGTCACTATACGATTGCAGATAACCTTCGAACTCTTTGGCATCCAGAATAGGTTCATAGGTTTTGATATAGATGAATTTACTGATAGCATTCTCAAAATCTTTTTCTTTTTTCAGTGGGCGTTCTGCACCCGGTGATGATACTTCAAGGAAATAATTTTGTTCAATCGGATCCAAGTCATCCAGTATTTCACTCAGACGTTCACTGACCAATGCACATTGGTCGATATCGATCGGTGCATCCGGATTGTCAACGTACACACGTAAAAACCAGCTGCGTCCTTCTTTTACAAATTCCACATCAACCAGTTCAAGGTTCAGCTCATCAATGATGGGCTGTGCGATTTTTTCAATTTGTTCTGTAATTTTGCTCATACATGCCTCCCGCTAATCAAAGTTTCACTTTACGTCTTTACAAACAGAAAAGAGCGGGAGAACCCACTCTTCTGCGACAGAGCTATCAGTAAATGTTACTACAATAATACCATGATTGTCCGTGCTGTGCAACTGACTAGAACAGCGACAACTGGTTGGCTTCAGGCATTCCTTCGAGACAACCGTGGTCATCCATATACTCTATGATGGTTTTGGAAACCCGTCCACGCTGCTGAAGGTCTTCTTTCGAAAGGAACGTTCCTTGTTGTCTGGCAGCGACAATCGATTTGGCGGCGTTCGTTCCAAGACCCGGTATGGCATTGAATGGGGGAATCAGCGTATTGCCGTCAATGATGAATTCATCGGCCTCCGATTTATAGAGATCCACTTTCTGGAACTTGTAGCCTCGTTCCGTCATCTCCAGCGCGAGTTCCATGACTGTCAATAAGTTCTTTTCTTTCGTTGAAGCTTCCAGCCCTTTTGCA
This sequence comes from Planococcus halotolerans, assembly GCF_003289955.1. Taxonomy (GTDB): domain Bacteria; phylum Bacillota; class Bacilli; order Bacillales_A; family Planococcaceae; genus Planococcus; species Planococcus halotolerans. The sequence goes on from NZ_QLZR01000002.1 coordinate 307,276, forward strand.
TTGATGTCTGCAATTACCGAACGGATGGCATGAGACCCTTTCGCCATCGCATTGACATCGAAATCTTCTGCACGGACTGTGAAGTAAGCCGCGTAATAAAGGATCGGGAAATGCACTTTGAAATAAGCGATTCTTACTGCCATTAATACATAGGCGGCAGCGTGGGCTTTCGGGAACATGTATTTGATCTTTTTACATGATTCAATATACCAGTTTGGAACGCCTTCTTCTTTCATCGCTGCTTCAAACTCCGGTGTCAGCCCTTTACCTTTACGGACTGCTTCCATTATCTTAAACGCCATGGATGATTCGAGTCCCTGATAAATCAGGTAAACCATAATATCATCACGGCAGCCGATTACATCGGACAGCTGGCAAGTTCCGTTTTTAATTAATTCCTGTGCATTGCTCAGCCAGACGTCTGTTCCGTGGGAAAGACCTGAAATCTGCACAAGCTCGGAAAATGTCGTAGGTTTCGTTTCCTCAAGCATTTGACGCACGAATCGTGTTCCGAATTCCGGAATTCCATATGTCGCCGTTTTACAGCCGATCTGTTCTTCTGTAACACCCAGTGATTCCGTACCGGAGAAGATTTTCATCACTTCCGGATCATCAGTCGGAATCGTTTTCGGATCGATGCCCGATAAATCCTGCAGCATGCGGATAACGGTCGGGTCATCGTGGCCCAGTATATCCAACTTCAATAAATTATCATGGATCGAATGGAAATCAAAATGCGTTGTTTTCCATTCCGAATCCTGCGCATCCGCAGGAAATTGAATCGGGGAAAAATCATAGATGTCCATATAATCCGGCACTACGATAATCCCGCCCGGATGCTGTCCGGTGCTTCGTTTTACACCTGTGCAGCCTTGTACGAGACGGTCAATCTCCGCTCCCCGGATAGTCATATCCCGGTCATTTGCATATCCGCGTACGTAACCATAAGCTGTTTTATCAGCAACGGTACCGATTGTACCTGCACGGAAAACATTGTCTTCACCGAATAACTCCTTGGTGTAATTATGCGCTTTTGCCTGATATTCACCACTGAAGTTCAAATCGATATCCGGTACTTTATCGCCTTTAAAGCCAAGGAACGTTTCAAACGGAATATCCTGCCCCTCTTTTTTATAGGGAATATCGCAATCCGGACAATTTTTGTCTTCCAGGTCAAATCCCGAGCCGACAGAACCATCGTCAAAGAACTCCGATTTCTGGCATTTGGTGCATATATAATGAGGCGGCAGTGGATTTACTTCTGTAATCTCAGTAAGTGTCGCCACTAACGAGGAACCAACAGACCCCCTAGAACCGACCAGATAACCGTCATCCAAGGATTTTTTAACAAGTTTATGAGAAATCAAATAAATAACCGCGAAACCGTGGCCGATAATGGATTTTAATTCCTTTTCAATACGGGCTTCCACAATTTCAGGAAGCTGCTCCCCGTAGATGCTTCTCGCCATACTATAACTAAGTTCCCTGACTTCCTCATCTGCACCTTCGATTTTCGGTGTATACAGATCGTCTTTGATCGGTTTGACGGTATCAATCATGTCAGCAATCTTATTGGAATTCTCCACAACAATCTGCTTAGCTGTTTCTTCTCCCAAAAAGTCGAATGCATCGAGCATTTCATTGGTTGTACGGAAATGGACTTTCGGAAGCTTCGTCCGGTTCAGCGGATTGGCACCGCCTTGGGACCCAATCAATACTTGCCGGTAGATAGCGTCATTTTCATCAAGGTAATGGACATTTCCTGTAGCAACCAGAGGAATCTCCAGTTTTTTGCTGACTTTCACGAGTTTCCGGATGATATCTTCCAGATTCCATTCATCTCGGATCATTTCACGTTCTATCAGTGGTGCATAAACATCTTTTGGATGGACCTCCAGGTAGTCGTAGAACTGGGCAGTACGCTCCACTTCTTCCATCGACTTCTGCATGACCGCTTCAAAAACTTCCCCTTTATCGCAGCCGGAACCGACAAGAAGCCCTTCGCGGTGTTTCTGCAGAAGTGAACGCGGGATTCGCGGCACCCGGTAGAAGTAATTGATATGGGAAGCTGATACCAGCTTGAACAGATTCTTCAACCCTGCATCATTTTGTGCAAGCAAAGTCACATGAGTCGGACGCGAACGCTTATAGGCGTCGCCGGCTCCGACATAATTGTTCAGTTCATCGTGATACAAAATCCCTTTTTGGTGTGCTTCCTTCAAAAGATGCGTCAACAAATAAGAAGTGGCTTCCGTATCATAAATCGCCCGGTGATGCTGCGTCAGTTCGATGCCGAACTTTTTCGCCAGCGTGTTAAGGCGGTGGTTCTTCAATTCCGGATGGAGCATGCGCGCAAGTTCGAGCGTATCGATTGTGGCGTGTTTTTTCTCGATGCCATATTTCTTATAGGAGACATAAAGAAAGCCCATATCGAAAGATGCGTTGTGGGCGACCATTATATGGTCGCCAGCCCATTCGTGGTAATTGCGGATTACTTCTTCCACTTCCGGCGCATCTTTGACCATATCATCAGTGATCCCAGTTAGATCAATTGTCGTATCTGATAATGGGTGATGAGGATTCGCGAAGCTTTCGAATTTATCGATAATCTGTCCGCCTTTGATCTTAACGGCAGCAAGCTCAATGATGGTATCGTACACTGCGGATAAGCCGGTTGTCTCCAAATCGAATACCACAAAAGTTTCTTCTTCAAGAAGCGCGTGCCGTTCTTCAAACGCTATCGGCACACCGTCGTCCACAAGATTCGCTTCCAGACCGAATATCGCTTTAATGCCATGCTTTTTGCTGGCAGCATAAGCATCCGGGAAAGATTGCACCCCGGCATGGTCAGTGATGGCAATAGCGGGATGGCCCCATTTTGCGGCTTGGCCAACGAGTGCATCAACAGATGACACTGCATCCATCTGGCTCATCGGTGTATGGAGATGCAATTCCACTCGCTTCTCTAAAGCTGTATCCTGCCGCAATTGTGGTTTCACTTCCACCATGTCCTGCGCCATCATCACCAGGTCACGGACAAATGTATCCATCTGGATTGAACCGCGTGCTTTCAGCCACATGCCTTTTTTGATGTTCTTCATCAATTCGGCATCCTCTTTGTCACGGGAGAACATTTTCACAAGCAGGGAATCTGTATAATCTGTGATTTTGACTGTCAAAAGGGAACGGCCGCTGCGCAATTCGCGCACTTCAGCATCAAACACGTAACCTTCGACAGTAATTCGCCGCTCTTCATCTATGATGGAGCGGATTTCAGCGATTGGTTCATCCGGTTTGATATTACTGCCCATCTGGAATGGACCTGCAGGAGCACCGTTCTCTTTACGGTCAGTCTCCCGTTTTTTCATATCAGATAATGCCTTCTTGGCCATTTCCTCTTCTTCGGCACGGCGTTCTTCCATAAATGCTTCATGGGCCGCCTGCTGGTCGTCTTCCGTTAATTGGAAGTCAATCGCGATGCGCGGAAAACCAAACTGCTGGTAAACATTTGCCAGTTTATCAGAGTACTTGGACTTAAGTGCCATCATTTCATGTTCATGTCCGCAATTCAGCACCATCTTACTTCCATTCCACTGCGGGGATTGGCCCAGCAATCGCTCACGAAGCGGTGGGGCCATATCTGCCAATTCGTCAACTGCATAGCGCCAGTAAGCCGATACCAATTCTGAATCTGCCTGGTCATCATCTGTCACAATTGTCAGCTGGACGCTGGCGATTGGAGAAAAAGTAGCATGCAGCCGTTCTTTCAATAAAAGAAACAGCTTCAACGGCAATACTTTTTCGAGTTTAAGCGTGAAACGCCAGGCCCGCTCTTTTTTATGGACCGTCATCCGTGTCAATTCAGCCTCCTCGAAAAAAGGCATATGTACATCATCTGTTAAATCGAGATGCTGAAGAAGTAGCTTTAAACGCATTTTAGGATCTTGCTGGTTTGTCATAACTATCCCCTTCACTCTTGTAATAAAACCGGCCTGACCGGTTGAGTTTATACTATTTGCGACAATAATTTCATTATAAAAACTGACAGGAAATTAAGAAAAAGAAAGGAAAGCACAGCTTGTGCTTTCCTCTCATCATATCAGATTTTTAAGATCTTTTTTGGAAAAAGTCCTGCAATTGATCAAGCAATTCTTCTTGTTTCCACTCGAAAGTCTCGCCTGTGCTACGGATTTTGACTTCCAAAATTCCTTCAGCAGCTTTTTTCCCAACCGTAAGACGCACCGGCAAGCCAATTAGATCGGCGTCTGTAAATTTAACTCCGGCACGTTCATTACGGTCATCAATCAGCACCTGGTAGCGGTTGGATTTCAGCAATTTGTAGATTTCCTCGGCAGTTTCACGCTGCACATCATCTTTGACATTGACCGGCACCACATGAATATCGTAAGGTGCGGCAACAGGCGGCCAAGTAAAACCGTTTTCGTCATTGAATTGTTCAGCTACAGCTGCAACCACACGGGAAACACCAATGCCGTAGCACCCCATAATGTATGGCACTGCACGGCCCTGGTCGTTAAGAATCGTTGCTTTCATATCTTCACTGTATCTTGTTCCCAGTTTGAAGATGTGGCCGACTTCAATTCCTTCGGCAAATTTGATCGTCCCCTGGCCATCCGGTGAAGGATCGCCTTCCTTGATAAAGCGCAAGTCAGCATATTTCTCAACATCGAAATCCTGACCCGGTGTCACATTTTTAAAGTGCTGGCCTTCTTCATTGGCCCCGGCGATTCCATTTGCGATTGTTTTTACAGCATTATCAGCAATTACACGGATACCGTCCGGCAACGCAACAGGTCCTATCGAGCCGATTTCGCAGCCGATCAATTGCTTCACTTCTTCAGGCGTCGCCATTTCAACCACTTTGGCGTCGGTTGCGTGTTTGACTTTGACATCATTTATATCATGGTCTCCTCTGGATAAAACGATGACGAATTCGTCATCCGCTTTAAATACGAGCGTCTTGATGCAATTCTCGGTGCCTGTTCTAAAGAACTCTGCAACCTGAGCTATTGTTTTTTGATCAGGTGTCGCCACTTTTTCGATTTCTTCAGGTGTCTCTGTTGGAAGTTCGTACTCAATATTCACTTGTGCCATTTCAATATTCGCTGCATATGAAGAAGAATCAGAGTATGCAATCGTATCTTCACCGATTTCAGACAATACCATGAATTCGTGGTTGTCTTTTCCTCCAATTGCGCCGGAATCAGCGATGACCATACGGAAATCAAGCCCCAGTCTGGAGAAGATGTTCGTATAAGCCTGCATCATGACATTATAAGTCTCATCAAGGCTTTCAGTTGTAGCATGGAATGAATAAGCGTCTTTCATCAGGAACTCGCGTCCGCGAAGCAAACCGAAGCGCGGGCGCTTCTCGTCACGGAACTTCGACTGAATCTGAAATAGATTCAAAGGCAATTTTTTATATGATTTGACTTCATCACGCAATAGATCTGTAATGACCTCTTCGTGGGTTGCTCCGAGAGCAAATTCCCGCCCGTTGCGGTCTTTCAATCTCATCAATTCATCGCCGTAAGAATACCAGCGGCCGGTTTCCTGCCAAAGCTCGGCCTGCTGCATTGCCGGAAGGAAAACTTCCACGCTGTTCGCTGCTTCCATTTCCTCACGGATAATTGTTTCCACTTTATCAAGAACACGTTTGCCAAGCGGCAGGAAAGAATAGATTCCGCTCGTATTCTGACGGATAAATCCTGCACGTAGCAATAATTGATGTGATCTTACTTCTGCATCTGCAGGAGTTTCACGTAATGTCGGGATAAAAGTTGCTGATTGTTTCATTCCAAAATACACCTCAACTGACTGATAAATTTTTAAAAATAATTTTAATTATGTTATTAGATGGGCACTTTCACTTTTCTTCTTGTCCAGACTCCAACGGCCAGCTCCTCGAGTCATAAGCCCCACTGGCTAGGCGGCTGATAACATGCCGCTACGCCAGCGTGTCTTATGCTTGTCGGAGCTAAACGGCCGTTTCCGCATTTCTTCAATTAGAAGAAAAACTTCTGTATATCATTCCAGGTGACGACAATCATAAGCAGCATAAGCAGCATGATGCCGACAAAATGGACCATACCTTCTTTCTGGCGATCCACCGGCTTGCCTCTCAGTGCTTCGAGGACGAAGAACATAAGACGCCCGCCGTCAAGTGCCGGAAGCGGCAACAGGTTCATGATTCCCAGGTTGATGCTGAGCATACCAGCCCAGCTCATCAATGTGAAAATTCCATATTGTGCTACCTGTTCTGTTGTTTTATAAATACCAACCGGACCGGATAAAGCATCGATCGTAAATTGGCCCGTCACCAGCATGCCCAGCAAACGGAAAATCTCCTTGAACCAGAATACGGTTGTTTCAGCTCCGTAAACGAATGACCCGAAGAAATCCTGTTCCCTTGGACTTTCATAAAGCACACCGATAACACCTACGTCCCCTTGTTCCTGCTCGACCAACTCAGGTGTAATCGTGAATTCCACTGTTTCACCCTCGCGCTCAACAACAAAGTCCAAAGGATTCCCTGCTTCATCCTGAACGGAGTCCACGAGATCGTTCCAGCTGGCAATATTTGTGCCCTCGACTTCCGTAATCAGGTCACCAGCCTGCATGCCTGCTTCCTGAGCCGGACTGTCATCCGTCACTTCCGAAATAACAGGTTCATTGGTCGGTACCCCTTGCAGTAGCCCGATTGCCGTAAAAATAAAAAAGGCAAGGATAAAATTGAACAACGGTCCTGCAAAAATTGTCATGAAACGGTGGCCGATGCCCTTAGAATCGAATTGACGGTCATAAGGAGCCAATACGGTTTCAGTACCATTTTCTTCGACTACTGCGTCTCTTGCCACGTCGAGGCGGACAAAACGTTCCTCTTCATCATAACCTTTGATATAAAGCTCTTTTTCAAGGTCTGCATCTTCAACTTCAAGAAACATGATATCAGGATACATCGTTTTTTGATTTAAGATGATTTTTTTGGCAAGCCCTTCGTCATTCAGCAATACGCCAATGCGATGGCCAGCCTGCAATACGATCCGGTCCATTTCTTCTCCAGCCATCCGGACATAACCGCCGATGGGCAAAAGACGGACTGTATATAAGGTCTCCCCTTTTGTAATGCCTAATATCTTCGGACCCATGCCGATTGCAAATTCACGAACCAGGATTCCAGCCCGTTTCGCAAACAGGAAATGGCCCAATTCATGGAAAAAAACTAAAGCGCCGAAAATTATGATAAACGATATGACTGTTTCCATTTGAACCCATCCTTATAAACCTTTTCGGTTTTAATCTTTCGTTATTTTAGCATGTTTTGGACTGTTTTTCTTGTTTCAGAATCGACATGCAAAATCGTTTCCAGATCCGGTGACGGAATCGGATTATGTGCATACATTGCACGTTCAATCATTTCTTCAATCTGCAAAAATTTAATTTCTTCATTTAAGAACATTGCCACAGCCTGTTCATTGGCTGCATTCAGGACAGTAGTCATCGTTCCGCCAGTACGTCCGGCATCGAATGCCAACTGCAATGCATGGAACCGTTCATAATCCATCTCCTGGAAATGCAGTTTGCCAATTTCGGCCAAATTCAGGCGCTTGGCATTCGGCCGCTCCAAACGTTCAGGATAAGTCAAAGCATATTGGATGGGAACCCGCATATCCGGTGTTCCCAATTGCGCCATCACACTGGTATCACGGAATTCAACCATCGAGTGGATGATGCTTTCCCTGTGCAGAAGCACTTCGATGTCATCGTAATCAAAATTAAACAGGACATTCGCTTCGATAACTTCGAGCCCTTTGTTTACCATGGTTGCCGAATCAATGGTGATTTTCGCACCCATCGACCAGTTTGGGTGGTTGAGCGCTTCTTTGACCGTGACATTCTTAAGTTGATCCCGTGTGGAATCCCTGAAGCTGCCGCCGGATGCAGTAAGAATCAATTTTGTCGCCTGTTCGATTTTTTCGCCATTCAATGACTGGAATAAAGCGGAATGTTCACTGTCAACGGGAAGAATAGCCGCACCGTATCGCTTGGTACTTTCCATCACCAGGTGGCCGGCCGTAACAAGCGTCTCTTTATTGGCAATAGCAATTGTGCGCCCCAATTTAATCGCTTCAAGCGTGGGTTCCAGCCCCACACTACCAATGACGGCATTGACGAGCACATCAGCTTCATAAACCGCGGTCTCGATTAAACCGGCACTTCCCGACACAAAAGCTGTACGCGGAAATTCTCCGCGGAACACATTTGCATCTTGCTCATTTTGAACACAGACGATTTCGGGATGGAATTCCTTGATGAATTTCTTCGCCAATTCCATATTGCGGCCGGCTGAAAATCCAACCAGCTTAAACTCTTCAGGATGCTCACGGATAATATCTGTTGTCTGAACGCCGATCGAACCGGTCGCTCCAAGTAATATAATCTTTTTAACCATTCAGGATGTCCCCCTCAGATGAAATGTAAAAAATGCAGCAATGGCATGACGAAAAGAATGCTGTCAAAGCGGTCTAGAATACCGCCATGCCCAGGCAGAACTTTTCCTGAATCTTTAACGTTGAAATGCCGTTTTAAAGCAGACTCAACCAGATCGCCCATCTGCCCGAAAACCGATGCGACGATTGTCACAAGGATGATAATGTAAATAGGATGATTTAAATCGACAAAATAATTGAAAACCAATGCAGCGACGATTGCATAAATAATGCCCCCTACAAAGCCTTCAATGGTTTTATTGGGTGAAATTTCGGGCCATAACTTGCGTTTACCAAATTTCCTGCCTGTAAAATAAGCACCGGAATCAGTGAACCAGACGACCAATAATGCATATATTAGATAAGCAAGGCTCGCTTCGCGAGTTTCGATAAGATAGAGGAATCCCATCCCTACGTATAGAGTGCCAAGGATCGCAAAGGCCGCATCATCGAAAGTAAAGCTGTTTTTAACGATTACAGTATGTATTAGCAGTAAAATGACCGCGATAAAAGCGAATTCCACTTTTGTATATCCGGTCCACCCAGAAACCTGGAGTGTCCAGTCACCCGGCATCATAAAAGCATATAACGCCAAAAGGGAAATAAGGCCGGGAACACTCCAAAGTGTGCGGCCTTTCATCTTCAATAATTCCTGGAAACCAATAGTTCCCAAGATCAACACTAGAATAGTAAATGGAGTACCGCCATAAATTACAAATGGTATGAATAATGCAAAAGCGATTACTCCGGTTATTAGACGCTGTTTCACTGTGCTTCTTCCCCTTTCAATCCTCCAAAGCGGCGATTTCTTTTTTGGTAATTTTCAACCGCCTCAATAAGAGAATCTTCGTTGAAATCCGGCCACAATGTATCAGTGAACCAAAATTCGGTATAGGCCAGTTGCCAAAGCATAAAGTTGCTCAAGCGTACTTCTCCGCTGGTCCGTATCAGTAAATCCGGTTCCGGCAATGATTTGGTCATCAGGCCTGAGCTGATATGATCTTCTGTTATATCTTCCGGATTCAATGTTCCGGCTGCTACTTGTGCAGCAAGCTCTTTTACGGAATCAACAATTTCTGAACGGCTGCCATAGTTCATGGCAAAATTCAGGATCAATCCTGTATTGTCCTTTGTTGCCTCTTTCGCTTTTGATATCGCTTTTAATGTATGTGCAGGAAGATTCGTATGATCTCCCATCATTTCCACCTTAACGTTTTCAGCTACCAGTTCCGGAAGGAAGGTAGACAAAAATTCTTCGGGAAGCCTCATCAGGAAATCCACTTCCATTTTCGGCCGTTTCCAATTTTCAGTGGAAAATGCATATAAAGTCAATACGTCAACGCCAAGAACATTAGCCAAACGGGTTATTTTCCGCACAGTTTTCATTCCCTCGTGATGTCCTGCTACACGCGGAAGTGAACGTTTCTTCGCCCAGCGGCCATTGCCATCCATTATTATGGCTATATGTGAAGGGATTATCCCATCACGGACCAGCGATAGGCGTTCCATATCGCCGATCACGGTTTCCGTATTTCGTTTTAATAATTTATTTATCATAATTAATCCTCCACCTATTACAAATCGGCATGTCTATTGCTTATCATATCAAAAAAAACGCTATCGTGCCCTATCTTTCTCGATGACGTTTTTTTTGGCATGAAAAAGCGCCCTGCTATACAGGACGCGTAAAAGCTTATGAAGTTCGAATTTATACTTCCATAATCTCTTTTTCTTTATCTTTAGCCATTTCATCGATTTTCGCAATATTCGTATCAGTCAATTTCTGGACGTCATCGGAATAGCTGCGCAAATCATCTTCAGTGATTTCGCTTTTCTTCTGCAGCTTTTTAAAATCATCATTTGCATCACGGCGGATATTACGGATATTGACTTTAGCAACTTCCGCTTCTTTTTTCACGTCTTTAACGAGCTCTTTACGGCGCTCTTCAGTCAGAGCAGGTACAGCAAGTCGAATAACCGAACCATCATTCGAAGGATTCAAGCCAATATCAGATTTAAGAATCGCTTTTTCGATATCACCCAGAACAGACTTATCGTATGGCTGGATCATAATCATGCGAGCTTCCGGAACCGATACACCAGCTACCTGGTTGATTGGCGTTGGTGCTCCGTAATAATCGACTGTCACTCTATCCAGGATAGACGGGGTTGCACGTCCAGCGCGGATAGAAGAAAGTTCGCGGGAATAAGCCTGGATGGTATTCGTCATTTTTTCTTTGGTTTCATTCATCACAGATTTCGGCATTATATCTCTCTCCTCACAACTGTTCCGATTTTTTCACCTTGAACAGCTCGTTTTATATTACCATTTTCCATAATTGAGAATACTACGAGTGGGATATCATTGTCCATACAAAGTGTGGAAGCAGTAGAATCCATAACTTGCAGGCCTTGTTGAATAACTTCCAAGTATGACAACTCTTCATATTTAACAGCTGTTGCATCAGTTTTCGGATCGGCCGAATAAACACCATCCACATTGTTTTTCGCCATCAGGATTACATCCGCCTCAATTTCAGCAGCTCGAAGTGCCGCGGTCGTATCAGTAGAAAAATAAGGATTGCCTGTTCCTGCTGCGAATATTACAACCCGTTTCTTCTCAAGATGGCGGATTGCCCGTCTGCGAATATAAGGCTCAGCGACCTGACGCATTTCAATAGAAGAAAGTACACGCGTTTCAACGTCCTGCTTTTCGAGCGAATCCTGCAAAGCCAATGAATTCATGACTGTTGCGAGCATTCCCATATAATCGGCAGTCGCGCGGTCCATGCCCATTTCAGAGCCGACCTTCCCTCTCCAGATATTGCCTCCTCCTACAACTACAGCAACTTCGACGCCAAGTTCAACGACGTCTTTTACTTGAGCAGCTACAGATTTAATGATTTCAGGGGATAACCCGAAACCTTGTCCACCTGCCATCGCTTCTCCACTAAGTTTTAATACAATGCGTTTATACTGCTGAACACTCATCGGTACCCTCCATTTAACTAATTATTGAAAAATAGGGAACACCTTTCAGTGTTCCCCAAGGTAGTGCTATGAAAATGATTTATTTTTTGTTGACTTGGCTCATTACTTCATCAGCAAAGTTGTCTTCGCGTTTTTCGATTCCTTCTCCAACTTCGTAGCGGATGAATTCTTTTACACTGCCGCCAGTTGAAGCTACGAAATCACGAACTTTTTGATCTGAGTTCTTAACGAAAGCCTGGTCAAGCAAGCAAACGTCTTCGAAATATTTGCCAAGACGGCCTTCAACCATTTTTTCAACGATTTTTTCAGGCTTGCCTTCATTCAAAGCTTGTTCAGTCAATACTTTACGCTCTTTTTCTACTTCTTCAGCAGAAACTTCGTCACGTGATACATATTGAGGGTTCAAAGCTGCGATGTGCATTGCGATGTCGCGTGCTGCATCTGAATCAGTTGTGTTTTCAAGCAATACTAATACTGAAATGCGGCCACCCATGTGAAGGTAAGGACCGAAAGCGTCAGCATCAGTTTTAGTGCGGATTTCAAAGCGGCGCAAAGTGATTTTTTCACCGATCTTCGCAATTGCATTTGAAATGTGGTCCGCTACTGTCAAACCGTTAGACATTGTAGATGAAGTTGCTTCTTCGATTGTAGCAGGCTTTGTAGCCAATAGGTGTTCGCCCAACTCTTTAACAAGCGTTTGGAAACCTTCGTTTTTAGCAACAAAATCAGTTTCAGCGTTAACTTCATAGATAACTGCTTCGTTTCCTTCAACCATGATTGAAGTAATACCTTCAGCAGCAATGCGGTCCGCTTTTTTAGAAGCGCTTGAAAGGCCTTTTTCACGCAGGAAATCCAATGCCGCTTCCATGTCACCGTTTGTTTCAACTAATGCTTTTTTGCAGTCCATCATACCTGCACCAGTTTTTTCACGCAATTCTTTTACCATTTGAGCTGTAACTGCCATGATTAAATTCCTCCTTAAGGATATACGTTTTCTCAAAAAAAGGTGATAAGAGGGTTTGTGGCCGCTTATCACCTGTACTTCATCGTGAATTACTCTGCAGCTTCTGCTGGAGTTTCTTCTTCTTCTTCTGGTTTAGACTCTAGCAAAGCATCAGCCATTTTACCAGTCAAAAGTTTTACTGCGCGGATAGCATCATCGTTTGCAGGAATTACATAATCGATTTCATCTGGATCACAGTTAGTATCAACGATACCAACGATCGGAATGTTCAATTTCATAGCTTCTGCTACTGCGATGCGTTCTTTGCGCGGATCAACTACGAACATTACGTCCGGAAGACCGTTCATATCACGGATACCGCCAAGGAATTTAACAAGACGATCGTGTTCTTTATTCAATTGAACAACTTCTTTTTTCGGTAGAACATCGAAAGTTCCATCTTCAGACATGCGCTCGATTTGTTTCATACGGTTCACACGTTTTTGGATTGTACCGAAGTTAGTAAGTGTTCCACCCAACCAACGCTGGTTGATGTAGTAGTTGCCAGAACGTTCTGCTTCTTCTTTGATCGCGTCCTGAGCTTGTTTTTTCGTACCAACGAAAAGTACCTTGCCGCCTTCTTCGCCCACTTGTTTCATGAAGCTGTAAGCCTCTTCCAATTTGCGGACTGTTTTTTGAAGGTCGATGATGTAGATACCGTTACGCTCAACGAAAATATATTTTTTCATTTTCGGGTTCCAACGGCGAGTCTGGTGGCCAAAGTGTACACCAGCTTCAAGCAATTGTTTCATAGAAATTACTGACATGTGTGTTTCCTCCTGATAGGTTATTTTTTCCCTCCGCATTCTTCTTCTTTGAACCGTTACCCAGTAAGGGCACCAGCGGAACAAATCCGAATGCGTGTGTATTTAACACCATTTGAAATTATACCACGGGACTGTTCCATTCCGCAACAGGAATCTCTTAGAAATAAAAATTAAGAAAGTCTAGAAACAATCCACTTTACATACCGCTTCGGTGCTTAGGACAAAGCTCCCGCAATAAGCCGAGAAGAACACTCGTCTTATTGCTCCGCTCAGTCCATAGGCGCGCCTTCGCTAGATAGCTCTCTATAGATATCAAGCAAAACAGCTCTGAAGACATTAGCCGACGCTGGCGAGGCCAAGTCTTTGCAACGAAGCAGCGGAGTGATGAAGGAGGACATCTTTACACTTCACCCCCTGCCACTTCATTTAAATTTGTGTAAAAATAAAATCTTGTCTTTCTCATTGATAGCCATTAAATAGATATCCATGTATTGAAAGTGAAATGAGATATGAAGCAAAACAGCGCAGACTCTCAGGTGAGTAAGCGAAGTGCTGAGATCCAATCGAGCGAAGTGGAACGAGTCCGAGTTAGCTCAGCGCGAGCCAAGCGCGGTCGAATCTTCTTCGACCTGCGCTTTGCGACGAAGCTAGCGCAGCGATGCAGGAGCACGGTTTTTGGAAAGCAAAGCTGTTTTGTGCAATATCGTTTGTTGTAGAGTATTGAATAAGCAAAAGAAAAAAGACACCGGATATAAATACCCGGTGTCTCGTTCGTGCTCTTACTTAGTTCATTTTCAATTGCTCAAGCTCAGCAAGGAATTTCGTGTTAAGAACTTTGATGTAAGTTCCTTTCATCCCTAGTGAACGTGATTCGATAACGCCGGCACTTTCAAGTTTGCGAAGTGCGTTGACGATTACTGAACGAGTGATTCCTACACGGTCAGCAATTTTTGAAGCGACAAGCAAACCTTCGTTGCCGTCAAGCTCTTCAAAAATGTGTTCAATTGCTTCAAGCTCACTGTATGAAAGTGAAGAGATCGCCATTTGAACAACAGCTTTGCTGCGTGCTTCTTCTTCGATGCGGTCGCCTTTTTCACGAAGGATTTCCATCCCGACAACTGTTGCACCGTATTCACCAAGAATCAAATCATCATCCTGGAATTCAGACTTAACGCGTCCAAGCAACAATGTGCCAAGGCGTTCGCCGCCGCCGATGATTGGCACGATTGTAGTCAAGCCGTTTTTGAACAATTCACGTTCTTCCACAGGGAAGATTGTGTGTTCGCTGTTAACATCCAGGTTAGCTGATGTTTCGTTGATGTTTGAGAGGTTTTGCGTGTATTCGATCGGGAATTGGCGTTCTTCTAGCATGCCTTTCATCCGTTCGTTTTCAATCTGTTGGTTGATGGCATAGCCAAGTACTTTACCTTTACGGCTGACAACGAAAGCGTTGCATTCGATAACTTCGCTCAAAGTTTCCGCCATGTCCTTAAAGTTTACCGGCTTGCCGGCTGCTGCTTGCAGCATAGAGTTAATGCGTCTTGTTTTTCCTAATAAATTCATTTAATGAACCTCCTACATAATTCGTACCGTATTTATTCAATATTCTAAAGCTTTTTACTCTTTAAGGGAACTGATTTGACTTATTTATAGAATAAATTGTGACAAATCTTTGTTTTTTGCCACATTCTCAAGTTTATCGTTCACATATTGAGGTGTTATGTCTATTTGCGCAGGGCTTATTTCAGAAGCTTCAAAGGACAGATCTTCGAGCAGCCGCTCTAAAATGGTATGCAATCGGCGGGCTCCGATATTATCGGTATCCTGATTCACTTCATACGCAATTTCCGCTAGTCTGACGATTGAGGCATCATTGAAGTTTACCACAACTCCCTCTGTTTCGAGAAGCGCTTTATACTGATTCAGCAAAGAATGTTTCGGTTCTGTCAATATTTTGACGAAATCGCCAACTTCCAGCTTCTGAAGTTCTACGCGGATCGGGAAACGGCCCTGCAGTTCCGGAATCAGATCAGAGGGTTTCGACATGTGGAAAGCCCCTGCTGCAACAAACAGCATGTAATCTGTTTTCACAGCTCCGTACTTCGTTGAAACGGTCGAGCCTTCAACAATCGGCAAAATATCCCGCTGCACACCTTCGCGTGATACATCCGCTGAAGATGAATTGTTTTTGCTGGCGATCTTATCCATCTCATCGATGAAAATGATGCCGTGCTGCTCCGCCCGGTCGATCGCTTCACTTGCCACTTCTTCATCGTCAACCAGTTTCGCAGCTTCTTCTGCAGCTAAAATGCGTCTTGCCTCTTTCACTTGCAGCCGGCGTTTTTTCTTTTTCTTCGGCATCAATGAAGACAAGGCATCCTGCATATTCGCACCCATCTGCTCCATTCCGGAACCTTGAAGAGCATCGAACATTGATGGCGTGTTTTCCAGCACCTCGACATTCAGCCATTCGTCCTCCAATTTCCCCGCTTTCAAATCTGCAGCGATTTCCCGTCTTTTCACACGGACTTCCACTTCTGCGGTCGGCTCTTCTTCATCCTGGTCGAATTTTTGCCCGAACATCATCTCCAGCGGATTTTGGCTTGTCTGCTTTTTCTTCATCGAAGGAACAAGCAATTTGACGATCCGTTCGTTGGCGGCAGCTTCAGCCTTGCCTTTGACTGCTTCAAATTTTTCTTCCTTCACGATTCTTACTGCAGCCTCAACCAAATCACGGACCATTGATTCCACGTCGCGTCCTACGTATCCAACTTCCGTGAATTTCGTCGCTTCCACTTTAATGAACGGTGCGCCCGTCAGTTTAGCGATGCGTCTTGCAATTTCTGTCTTGCCGACACCGGTAGGACCGATCATCAGGATGTTTTTAGGTATTACTTCGTCCCGCAGTTCTTCATCCAGGCGGCTTCTTCTGTAGCGGTTGCGCAGGGCAATCGCTATGGAACGCTTGGCATCTTTCTGCCCAACAATATAGCGGTCAAGATGTTCTGTAATTTGTCTTGGTGTTAGATCCGTTTGCGTTTTCATTTTGACAGCTCCTCCACTACGATTTGATGATTTGTATAGACACAAATATCCGCTGCGGTTTCGAGTGCTGATTGCGCAATTTCTTTAGCAGTCATATTGTCACCGGCATATTTTTTCAAAGCCCGTCCTGCTGCCAAAGCATAATTGCCGCCAGAACCGATAGCCAATATCCCGTCATCAGGTTCAATCACTTCACCTGTTCCGGAAACAAGCAGCAATTCCTCTTTATTCATGACAATCAGCATCGCTTCCAGCTGGCGCAGCATTTTGTCTCCCCGCCATTGCTTCGCGAGTTCCACTGCAGCCCGCTGCAGATTTCCGTTATATTCGGTAAGTTTTCCTTCGAACATTTCAAAAAGAGTAAAAGCGTCAGCTACTGATCCTGCAAAGCCCGTCAATACCTGGCCATTGTATAAAGTGCGTACTTTTCTTGCTGTATGTTTCATGACAACAGCATTGCCGAATGTCACTTGTCCATCACCTGACATTGCACACTCGCCGTTATGGCGCACTGCGAATATCGTGGTGGCATGAAATTGTTCCATCATTATTCCCCTCTCTATGCTCGTGGATGTGAATTTAAATAAGTTTTTCTCAAATGCTCTTTTGTTACATGCGTATAAACCTGTGTTGAAGACAGATGGGAATGGCCCAGCAACTCCTGCACGGTCCGAAGATCTGCTCCATTATTCAAAAGATGGGTGGCAAAGCTGTGGCGGATCATATGCGGATAAATATTGGAGTTGGCTGAAGCCTTTTTCATGCACTCTGTCAGAATATGCCGAATCCCCCGGTCTGTCAGAAGTTCTCCACGGTTATTTACAAATAGGCCCTCATGTTCTGTGTTTTTCATAAGTTTAGGACGAACTTCGTCAATATAATGTTCCAGCGCATCATGCGCAAATTGGCCGTAGGGTATGTAACGCTCTTTGCGACCCTTTCCCATCACCTTTACAATCTGCATATTGCGGTCAAGATCCTTTATTCGAATGGAGACGCATTCGCTGACGCGCATACCAGTTGCATAAAGGAGTTCCAATAGAGCAGTGTTCCGGATAGAAAGCTTATCATCGCCTTTTACAGATTCAAATAGCGCCGCCAGTTCTTCTTCATAGAAAAATTGAGGAAGCCGTTCTTCTTTTTTCGGATGATAGAGTGAACGGAATGCCTCTTCACTCAGGCCGAATTCGCGGTTGCCGTATTTGAAAAATGACCGGATTGCGGAAATTTTACGGGATACGGTCGGCCTCGACAGTTTTTCTTCGTATAATTTTGTCACGTAATTTCGGGCATGGAGATACTCGACCTGTGTCAGATCCTCAACACCCTCACTTTCCAAAAACAGAAAAAAACCGGCCAAATCGTATTCATAATGATGGACGGTGTGTTCGGAATAATTTTTTTCCAATTGAATATAACTTATAAAAGACCGGACCATTTCTTTCTTGTCCATATCATTGTCCGCCCTTTCCAAATCAAAGAATGCCGCACCAATTTTCCGACCAATCGGCACAATAATAAAAAGCCTCTAAATTATATCAAAATTTAGAGGCCTTTATCAATTAAACAGTTACTGTATTCATATAATTTCGAATTGATTCAAGCGCACGGTTTGCATGTTTTTCTGCACGTTCCTGTTTCGAACGGATGCGTTCACCAAGGTCCGGGAACAAACCGAAGTTGATGTTCATCGGCTGGAAGTTTTCGCCGTCCGCTTCCGTGATATAACGCGCCATGCTTCCTAGTGCTGTATCAGCAGGGAAAATGACCAACTCCTCGCCAAGTGCCAGTTTTGCTGCATTGACGCCTGCCAATAAGCCGCTGCCCGCTGATTCTACATAACCTTCAACACCAGTCATCTGGCCGGCAAAGAAGATGTTCGGGTTGGCTTTCAATTGGTAAGTCGGTTTCAATACGCGCGGAGAGTTGATGAACGTGTTGCGGTGCATAACCCCGTAACGGACAATTTCAACGTTTTCCAATCCCGGAATGAGTTTCAAAACTTCTTTTTGAGGTCCCCATTTCAAGTGTGTCTGGAATCCGACAATATTATAAAGTGTGCCTGCTGCGTCATCCTGGCGAAGCTGGACGACTGCATACGGACGCTCGCCGGTTTTCGGATTTTCAAGACCGACCGGTTTCATCGGACCGAACGTCAATGTTTTTTCGCCTCTGGCAGCCATAACTTCAACCGGCATACAGCCTTCAAAATAAATCTCTTTTTCAAATTCTTTTAAAGGCACGACTTCCGCTTCGACCAAAGCTGTATGGAATCGTTTGAATTCCTCTTCAGTCATCGGACAGTTAAGGTAAGCAGCTTCGCCTTTATCATAGCGCGATTTCAAATATACCTTATCCATGTCGATGCTGTCTTTTTCAACAATCGGTGCTGCAGCATCATAGAAATAAAGATAATCTTCCCCAGTCAATTTACGGATCTTTTCAGCAAGTGCCGGTGATGTCAGAGGGCCGGTCGCGATGATTGTGATGCCTTCCGGAATTTCCGTCACTTCTTCATTGATCACTTCAACCAGCGGGTGGTTGCGGA
The DNA here is from genome assembly GCF_003289955.1 of Planococcus halotolerans. Taxonomy (GTDB): domain Bacteria; phylum Bacillota; class Bacilli; order Bacillales_A; family Planococcaceae; genus Planococcus; species Planococcus halotolerans. Next base: position 326,140 of record NZ_QLZR01000002.1, read on the forward strand.
CTTTATCCGTTACAGCTCCGGCAAATTCATGGCGGTCCACCGCGAGTGCTCCGCCAGCTGGCACGGAAGCCTTGTCGGCTGATTCGATGATGACTGAATCCATCATCCGCATTTCTTCTTTTATTACGCCGACTGCATTGGTCAGGGAGTTTGCGCGCAATGAATTACTGCAAACCAGTTCAGCGAATTTGTCTGTATGGTGGGCTGGAGTTTGTTTGACCGGCCGCATTTCATATAAACGGACATTGACTCCCCGTTTGGCGATTTGCCATGCAGCTTCACTGCCAGCGAGTCCTGCTCCGATTACATTGATGGTTTTTGTCATTTTGAACACCTCTATTAATTATTGTACTTCTTCCTGATAATCACAATTTACACAATTGATTTGTACGCCTTTTTTCACTTTCTTTTCTACAAGAAGGCTGCTGCATTTCGGGCACGGCCGCTCAATCGGTTTATCCCATGATACAAATTCACATTCAGGATAACGCTCGCAGCCGTAAAAGATGCGTTTTTTCTTGCTCTTGCGTTCGACAATCTCGCCTTGTTTACATGTCGGGCAAGTTACTCCCGTATGTTTAACAATCGCCTTCGTATTGCGGCATTCAGGGAAATTGCTGCAGGCCATGAATTTGCCGTAACGGCCCAGCTTAAAGACCATCGGTGAACCGCAATGTTCGCAATCTTCACCAGCTGGTTCATCTTTGATCTGGACTTTCTCCATTTCATTTTCAGCTACTTCAATATCTTTTTCGAAGTCTTTGAAAAACTCGGCTATGATGCTCTTCCATTCGACGTCTCCATCTTCAACACTGTCAAGATCGTGTTCCATTTTGGCCGTGAATTCGATATTCAGGATATCCGGGAAGAACTCCAACACCAGGCTGTGGACGATTTCTCCAAGCTCAGTCGGGATAAAACGTTTTGCATCCAATGTTACGTATCCCCGTTTTTGAATGGTATCCAGTGTCGGAGCATAAGTTGAAGGACGGCCTATTCCCAATTCTTCAAGCGTTCTAACGAGACGCGCTTCCGTAAATCGTGGAGGCGGCTGTGTGAAATGCTGTTTTGGTTCAATGGCGACGGCTTTGACTTTATCTCCTTCTTCCATTTCAGGCAGGATATTGTCTTTGTCGTCTGTTTTATCGTCTGTGCCTTCCACATAAACTTTCATGAATCCAGGGAATTTCACCTGCGAACCGTTAGCGCGGAACACCGCTTCGCCGTTCTGCAGTTCCGCCATAACGGTATCCAGTACAGCTGGGCTCATCTGGCTTGCTACAAAGCGATCCCAGATCAGCTTGTAAAGACGGTATAAATCACGGGATAAAATGCTTTTCAAAGATTCAGGGGTCCGCATGACACTTGTGGGGCGAACAGCTTCGTGCGCATCCTGGGATTTAGAGGATTGCTTTGCTGCAGCTGTTTTCGTCACATAATCCGAACCGTACTTTTCTTCGATGAATCTGACAGTATCCTGCTTGGCCGTATCGGAAATCCGGGTGGAATCGGTACGCATATACGTAATCAAACCCGTAATCCCTTCTTTGCCGACAGCAATACCTTCATACAGCTGCTGTGCCAGCATCATAGTCTTTTTGGCACGGAAGTTTAACTTTCTTGCTGCTTCTTGTTGCAGAGAGGATGTTGTAAAAGAAGGGGATGGATTTCTCTTTCTCTCTTTTTTTACGACACGGTTGACGTTGAAGTTCTTGCCTTTCATAGTCGCCATTACCGCTTTGACATCATCTTCGTTTTCCAATTTCATTTTTTCATTTGCATTCCCGTAAAACTGGGCTTCGAATTTCTTTTTCGCTTTTTCGAATTCACCGGTAATGGACCAGTATTCTTCCGGTTCGAATTCTTTTATTTCGTTTTCGCGGTCGATGACCAGACGAAGAGCCACTGATTGCACACGGCCGGCTGATAATCCTTTTTTCACTTTTTTCCACAATAAAGGGCTGATGCTGTAACCCACTAGACGGTCAAGAACACGTCTTGCCTGTTGTGCATCGACAAGATCCATATCGATTTTGCGCGGTTGTTTAAAAGATTCTTTTATAGCATCTTTTGTAATTTCATTGAAGACAACCCGGCAATCCGAGTCGAGATCAACACCAAGTGCATTAGCTAAATGCCATGCAATTGCTTCCCCTTCTCTGTCGGGGTCAGCCGCGAGAAAGACTTTCTTCGCTTTTTTCGCTTCTTTTTTCAAGTCCTGCAGAATAGGGCCTTTTCCCCGAATAGTAATATAACGGGGTTCAAAATTATTTTCAACGTCCACAGCCATCTGGCTGCGGGGCAAATCACGTAAATGTCCTAGTGACGCGCGGACTTTATACTTCTTTCCCAGATAACGCTCGATTGTTTTCGCCTTTGCTGGCGATTCCACAATCACTAAAAAATCCGACATAAAAACTCCTCCTCATAGAGGTTTCTTAAACTTTTACAATTTGTATAAATAAGAAATACCTGTGCAAAATGTATAACAGTTTTTGCCTTAATGCAAGGCATTTCATTTTATCGACTTATTTAAAGCCCTAATTTCCCGGTATTCCTCCAGCACATGAAGCCCGTTCCAGACCGGTTTTGCGCCTTCATAAATCAATTTATGCGGCCCGGCTGACAGAGGCGAACTGATACTTCCTGGCACCGCAAAAATATCCTTGCCGTGTTCCAGGGCATGTTCAATCGTGCTGAGCGTGCCGCTTTTCACTTCCGCCTCCGTCACCAGGACCCCTTTTGCCAACCCGCTGATAATGCGGTTCCGCATAGGGAAATTCCAGCGTTTCGGCTGCATATATGGCGGATATTCTGTAAGTGCGAGTTGAGTTTCTTCTATTATAATATTCAATTCATCATTCTCTTTCGGATACGGATGCAAAAAGCCGCTGCCGGTAACAGCAATCGTTTTTCCGCCGCAATCGATTGCTGTCCGGTGAGCCATTGCATCTGCTCCTTTTGCCAAGCCGCTTACTACGATAAAGCCTGCTGCAACAAGGTCAGGAAGTATAAGGTCCATCGCTTTCTGCGAATATACAGAAGCCATGCGGGCACCTATCACAGCTATCCTGTCTTCATTCAGCAAGTACTCTATTTTTCCTTTGGCGTAAAGAATTACAGGTGGGTCGATCAGATGGAATAGACTTTGTGGATAATTGGGATGGTTATAAGATATGGGGAGTATCTTATGTTTTTCATAAGTTTCAGAATAGGGGTTGTTCAGTGATTTTCTATAAGCATCCTTCAGTGATATCGCCGCTTCCGGCTTTATGCCGAGCAATTGGCTGATTTCCCAGGCTGGCCTGCTTTCCAGATATTCAAGACTCGGATCGTCAATCATCAGCCGTTTGATGCGGTTGAGTGGTTGAGGGTATACGTAATGCAATGCCATCAGTCTTTGTTCAAACAATGAATCCATAAAGTTCCTCCATTCTTTTGGATGACTGACAAAGATGAAGTTCAACTTAAGTTTAATAGTAGCCTGACTGGCAGAACATGTAAACAGGTGTTTAAGTAAATGTTTTTTGAAAAATTAAAATTAAAAACGCGGAACCAGTTACGGTTCCGCGTTCCAACTTATTAATGTGTTTTACAAGCGTCGTAAAGACCTTTTTCTTTGATCACTTTGATCAAAGTTTCACCGATAACTGATGGAGTGTCCGCAACTTCGATTCCAGCTTCGTTCATTGCTTTGATCTTGTCTGCAGCAGTACCTTTACCTCCGGAAATGATCGCACCAGCGTGGCCCATGCGTTTTCCTTCTGGAGCAGTTTGTCCGCCGATAAAGCCGACAACAGGTTTAGTCATGTTCGCTTTAACCCATTCCGCAGCTTCTTCTTCAGCAGTACCACCGATTTCACCGATCATTACAACAGCATAAGTATCTTCATCTTCATTGAATTCTTTCAATACATCGATAAAGTTTGTGCCGTTTACTGGGTCTCCGCCGATACCGACAGCAGTCGATTGGCCGATTCCTTCTTCAGACAATTGGTGAGTCGCTTCGTACGTCAACGTACCAGAGCGTGATACAACACCAACGTGTCCTTTTTTGTGAATGTAGCCAGGCATGATGCCGATCTTACATTCGTCCGGAGTGATGACACCCGGGCAGTTAGGTCCGACAAGACGTGTTTTCTTGCCTTCCATATAACGCTTCACTTTTACCATATCCAATACAGGAATGTGCTCAGTGATGCAGATAGCCATGTCCAATTCAGCTTCCACTGCTTCAAGAATTGCATCAGCAGCAAAAGGAGCCGGTACATAAATTACAGATACATTAGCACCTGTAGCTTTTACGGCATCTTCAACCGTGTTGAAAACAGGTACGCCTTCAACTTCAGTACCGCCTTTGCCTGGTGTTACACCCGCAACGATTTTCGTTCCGTATTCAAGCATTTGCTTTGTATGGAAAAGGGCAGTTGACCCTGTAATTCCCTGTACAAGCACTTTCGTGTCTTTATTAATGTATACACTCATTTTTGTCCCTGCCCTTCTTTAGCCTACAAGTTCTACGATCTGTTTCGCGCCATCCGCCATAGTGCCGGCAGCTACGATGTTCAGACCTGATTCGTTCAGCAGTTTTTTACCAATTTCCACGTTTGTTCCTTCAAGACGGACAACTAACGGCACTTCCAAATCTACTTCTTTAGCAGCTTGGATTACGCCTTCCGCAATGATGTCACACTTCATGATACCGCCGAAAATGTTAACGAAGATCCCTTTTACATTCTTGTCAGAAAGAATGATCTTGAATGCTTCAGTTACTTTCTCAGCAGTGGCACCGCCCCCAACGTCAAGGAAGTTAGCGGGTGAGCCGCCGTAATAGTTGATCGTATCCATTGTTGCCATAGCAAGGCCGGCACCGTTAACCATACAGCCGATGTTTCCGTCCAATGAAATATAGCTCAAGTCATACTTGGAAGCTTCAATTTCTTTGGCATCTTCTTCATCGTAATCACGCATTTCCATAATGTCCGGGTGACGAGCTAGTGCATTGGCATCGAAGTTGAACTTCGCATCCAAAGCAACTACTTGTCCGTCTCCAGTCACAACCAACGGGTTGATTTCGACGATTGCTGCGTCTTTTTCAATGTAAGCCTGGTAAAGCCCAAGCATCAATTTGGCTGCTTTGTTTACAAGCTTAGCCGGGATGTTCATGTTGAATGCCAAACGGCGAGCCTGGAAACCAGTCAAGCCAACAACTGGATCGATTGCTTCATAGAAGATACGCTCCGGTGTGTTAGCAGCCACTTCTTCGATGTCTACGCCGCCTTCTTCTGATCCCATCAAGTTGACTAGGGATGTTTCACGGTCAAGAACCAATCCAAGATAGTACTCTTTCTCGATGTTGCTTCCCGCTTCGATGTAAAGGCGTTTAACTTCTTTGCCTTCGGGACCTGTTTGATGAGTCACCAGTACTTTACCAAGAAGTTCTTTGGCGTACTCGCGCACTTCATCCAAGTTTTTAGCCAGCTTGACGCCGCCTGCTTTGCCTCGTCCACCTGCGTGGATTTGAGCTTTTACAACGACAACATCCGAACCAAGTTCTTTCGCTGCTTTGACTGCTTCTTCAGGTGAAAAAGCAACATGGCCTTCTGGAACTGATACGCCATATTGTTTCAGGACCTGTTTTCCCTGATATTCATGGATATTCATCTGTCATCCTCCAATCAAACATCTGTCTCTTAATTTTATTGCCTTTACCATTGTATTAAAGTTGCCACAAAATGTCCACAGTAGACAGCCAAGCTCATGAATACTTGAAATATTCAATCTCTTCACCAATTCACTTCAACTTTTGGGCTTGTTCTAAAATTCCTTTTACCGGTTCAAAAGTACGGCGGTGAATCGGCGTTGGACCATGCTGCTGTATTGCTTCCACATGTGCTTTCGTCCCGTAGCCCGCGTGCTGGGCGAAACCATATTCGGGATATTCTGCGGCGTACGCCTCCATGATTGCATCCCGGCCCGTCTTGGCCAAGATGGAAGCGGCTGCAATCGCCAGGCTTTTCGCATCCCCTTTGATGATGGAAACGCACGGAATGCCAATGTCGAGCTGCATAGCGTCGGCGAGAATAATCGACGGCGAAGAGTCAAGCGACATCGCCGCTTCAGCCATTGATTGTTTTGTAGCCTGGTAAATATTCAAACGGTCAATTTCTTCCGGCGGCTGGATATGTACAGAATAGCTGACAGCTATTTTTTTAATCTCATCGGCAAAGTATTCCCGTTTTGCTTTGGGTATCTTCTTTGAATCGTCAAGCCCAAGGAGCGTGGGACAATGGGCTGGAAGAACGACGGCGGCCGTCACGACTGGCCCGGCAAGCGGACCTCTGCCTGCTTCATCAATGCCGGCGACTGTCCATTCCGGATTTTCTTTGAACGAATTATCAAATTGCTGCTTGAAGTCGTGATTCTCGATCAACTTTTCCTGAAGCGCCTGTTTGCGTTTCCATGAAACCAATAATTTTTTCACAGCCTTCCTGCCATCCGACTCCAATTCATCCATCCACGGCTCCCATTTTTCCGTGTTGCCAAGTTTCTCGCGTATTTCTTTAATTTTCTCCATCATTTTGCCCTCCCCGTTTATCGATTTTCATTCGAGTAAAAATAAAAGAGGCCGTCCCGGAATCGGATCAGCCTCCTTCATTTGCCTGCAGCGATATTATTCCTCTTCTTCGACAATCATTTCATCTTTATAATCAAATGTGACTCTTCCAAGATATTGATTGCGGATATCACGGATAATCGCTTCGGCCGTCATTTCATAATCCACTTCACCGTCGTGTGCAACAAAACGGCGTTTCTTCGCAATGTGGTCAAAGGTATGGACAATTTCTTCGTCTACATGATCGATACCATATCGTTCTTTCAAACGTTCCGGATATCGCTGCTCCAAAAATTTAAGGGCATAGATGGCCAATTCCTGCATTTGGATGACCGAATCTTTGATGGCTCCGGTTACTGCCAATTTGAATCCGGTTTCCGGATCTTCAAACTTTGGCCATAGAATTCCCGGTGTATCGAGCAATTCTATTTCTTTGCCGACTTTAATCCATTGCTGGGCTTTTGTGACGCCAGGCATGTTGCCTGTTTTCGCCAGGCTTTTCTTGGAAAGCCGGTTGATCAGCGTCGACTTTCCGACGTTTGGAATGCCCACAATCATAGCACGGATTGCTCTCGGTTTAATCCCTTTGGCAATCATGCGATCCCATTTTTCAGCCAAAATCTCTTTGGAAGCTTTCGTGACGGCTTGCAGTCCCTTGCCTTCCAGTGAATTGATGGCCACTGCGCGTGTCCCCTGCTCTTCAAAATAGCGGATCCATTTTTTCGTTTCTGTATCATCTGCCATATCCATCTTATTCAGAATGATTAATCTCGGTTTTTGTTGTATCACCTGATCGATCATTGGATTACGGGAGGATAGCGGAAGCCGCGCATCAACCAATTCAAATATGATATCGACTAATTTCAGTTTTTCAGTTACTTCTCTCCGGGCTTTCGCCATGTGACCCGGGAACCATTGTATCGTCATAAAACCTCTCCTTAATTGACAAGTCCCGCTTCTTCAAAAGGCCAAAATACAAAACTCGTATTGCCGACCACTTCTTCCATCGGAACTACCCCGATAATCCGGCTGTCCTTGCTCGCCCGTCGATTATCGCCCATTACAAATACCGTTCCTTCCGGTACTGTGCTGGAATTTATTTTTTCTTCCAATGTAAAGTCTTCTGTCAATGTACCACTGACATCTTTTTTGTAATCATCAAGATACGGCTCAGCCACCGGCTCGCCGTTAATATATAATTGGTCATTTTCATAAGCGATGTGATCACCCGGCAAGCCGATGATCCGCTTGATATAATCTTTTTCTTCAGGCGCATGAAAAACGATGATGTCGAACCGGTCAGGTTCTCCAATGTTATAGCCAATCTTATTGACAATCATTCGGTCGCCGTGTTCCAGCGTCGGCATCATCGATTCCCCATCGACCACGATCGGCGTAAACAGGAAAACCCGGATAATTGCCGCTAAACCAAATGCGATCAATAAAGCCTTAGACCATTCCCACACTTCGTTTTTCTTTTTCGCTTCTGATTCCATGCGCGTTCCTCCCTAAGCTTTGTGCTTTAATTGTACAAGGATATGTGCATTTAAGCAAAAAAGAAAGAGGGCGCGGACGCCCTCTTTCTGCATTGCAATCTTATCTGATTTCTTTGATGCGAGCTGCTTTACCGCGAAGGTTACGCAAGTAGTACAGTTTCGCACGACGAACTTTACCGCGACGGGTAACTTCAAGTTGAGCAATTTTTGGTGTGTGTACAGGGAATGTACGTTCAACACCAACACCGTAAGAGATTTTGCGGACAGTGAATGATTCACTGATCCCGCCTCCACGACGGCCAATGACAACTCCTTCGTATACCTGAATACGTTCGCGTGTACCCTCGACAACTTTAACGTGGACGCGGACAGTATCGCCAGGACGGAAATCTGGATGATCCGTACGAAGCTGTTCTTTTGTGATATCTGTAATAATGTTTTGCATGGTTTTCTCTCCTTCTACAGATGCTCTTGCAGTCAATCTGTCGCCGCAGCGGAACACCGTGATCCTGTACTTCACATAAAAGTACAGACTCCATGTTATCACTGTGCGCCTTCAGATGCAAGAGTTAATCTTCGATTATTTTCTATTCTTCAAGTCGTCCAAAATCTTCTTCTGGGCATCCGTCAGCTCGATTTTTTCGAGCAGATCGGGACGCCGTTCGAGCGTTCTTTTCAAGGTCTGCTCTTCGCGCCATTTATCGACTTTGCCATGATTGCCTGATGTCAGAACGTCCGGCACTTTCCATCCTCTGTAGTCAGCCGGCCTTGTATATTGCGGATGTTCGAGGAAGCCGGTCGAGAAGGAATCCTTAACCGGTGAATCGGCATTGCCAAGAACACCTGGAAGCAGACGGACGACACTGTCTATGACCGTCATCGCCGCAAGCTCTCCACCTGTTAAAACGAAATCGCCGATCGAAATCTCATCAGTCACCAGATGCTCCCGGATCCGCTCGTCGTATCCTTCGTAATGGCCACAGATAAAAATCAGTTCATCTTCTTTTGCGAGCTCTTCCGCTTTTTTCTGCGTAAAGCGCTCACCTTGCGGGCACATCAGAATGACGCGTGGCTTTCCTTCGCCGGAGAGCGCTTCTACGGCGTTGAATACCGGTTCCGGCTTCAATACCATACCAGCCCCGCCGCCAAACGGATAATCGTCCACCTGGCGTTTATTGTCGGCATAATCCCGGAAATCTGAAACAGCAAATGAGACTGCTCCTTTTTCCTGGGCTTTCTTCATCATCGACTGATTGAACACACCTTCGAACATCGGCGGGAATAATGAAAGAACATTTATCTTCATTCGTTCAACAAACCTTCCATAACTTCAATCGTCACTTTTTTCTCTTCCACATCAATGTCCTTTACGACATCTTCGATATAAGGTATATAATGCTTCTTGCCGGCAGCAGGCGTAACTTCCCACACATCGTTTGCTCCGGTCTCAAGAATTTCCGTGATTTTGCCCAGCTCACGGCCTTCTTCGGTGAAGACTGTGCAACCCAGAATTTCGTGATGGTAGAATGCCCCTTCTTCCAATTCCGTCAGGTCATGTTCAGCAATCCGCAGATACGAATCCTTGAACTCTTCCACCATATTGATATTCGGATAGCCTTCGAATGTCAGCAATTCAAAATTTTTGTGCTGCCGATGGCTGGCTACTTGGACCATAATCGGCTTTTTGGCATCTTTTTTAAAAAGGCCAAGTTTCGTTCCTACTGCAAAACGTTCCTCCGGAAAATCGGTACGGGATAAAACTCGGACTTCTCCACGGATCCCGTGAGTATTCACGATTTTCCCAACATTAAACCATTCCACACGCAAACATCCTTTCGTTTTCGGGTTTCTTCTATAAAAAATATATCAGTAATAGAATAAAATAACCGCTTTGGCGCTATGGACAGTGCAAAGATTATGCTCCTGCGCACTGCTCGTCGCAAAGGTTAAGCCACCTCCGTATGGCGAACCTTGCCTCCCGCAATAAGCCGAGAAGAGCACTCGTCTTATTGCTCCGGCCAGTCCGGAGTCGCGCCTTTGCTAAGGTCCACTTCTAGAGTTGAAGTGAAGCACCAATGACTCCTACAGTCTCAGCGTAGCGTTGAGCACCCACTCGGATGATGGTCCGAGTTCGTTTCTGAAAACCACTTCAGCACGAGAAGGATTTCTTAGATATGGAGCAAAACAACGAAGACTCCTGCGGCTTAGCGACACGACCGATACACCGCAGGGAGCGCAGCGGACGAGGAGGATTGGGCGGGAGCCCGCTGGAAAGCGAAGCTGTTTTGCGGAATATCACTTATCTAAATTTAATATCAGCTATTCCAAGAAAAAAGGAAGGAACCGGGGCTCCTTCCTTTTACTCAATCCACAATATCGAGGTAAGTTTTTTTCTTATGATGATTGCCTGCTGCTGAATACACGATGGCACGGATGGCTTTCGCCACACGACCTTGCTTACCGATCACTTTCCCTGTATCTTTTTGATGCACGGAAAGCTTATAGACAATACGGCTATTATTTTCGTCAATTTCAATACGAACTTCTTCCGGATGATCAACCAGCGGTTTCACAATGGTTTCAATCAGCTGCTTCATAAGAAAATCTCCCTTACTTGTTTAATTTGTCGTTATGGAATTTCTCCATAATGCCGTTTTGAGAAAACAAGTTACGAACAGTATCAGATGGTTTAGCACCATCATGAAGCCATTTCAACGCCAATTCTTCGTCGATTTTAACTTCAGCTGGAACTGTCAGCGGGTTGTAAGTACCTACTGTCTGGATTTGACGGCCGTCACGTGGAGCACGTGAGTCAGCTACTACAATACGATAGAAAGGAGATTTTTTTGCTCCCATACGTTTTAATCTAATTTTTACTGCCATTTCTTAAAGCACCTCCGAATAGTTTCACACAAGATATTATATTAGCAAGCTTTAAATAGTTTGTAAAGTATTTTTTCTTAACACCTTAAAAAATTATTTGAAAAGCGAGTCCAGGCCTGGCATTGACATCTTCTTCTTGCCTTTTTTCGAGTTCATGCCGGACATTTGTTTCATCATTTTCTTCATATCTTCAAATTGTTTCAACAGGCGATTGACATCCTGAATAGACGTTCCAGATCCACGGGCAATTCGTTTTTTCCGGTTCGCATTGATGATTTCAGGCGTTGTTTTCTCCTGTGTCGTCATTGAATAGATAATGGCCTCGACACGGCCCATTTGGCTTTCATCCACTTTTGCATTTTCCAGCCCTTTGATTTTATTGGCGCCGGGCAGCATTTTCAGGATTTCATCCAATGGCCCCATCTGTTTCACCTGATCCAGCTGTTCCAGGAAATCATCGAACGTAAATGAAGACGTACGGAATTTCTCTTCCAGCTGTTTCGCTTTTTCTTCATCGACATTGGTCTGCGCTTTTTCAATCAGGGACAGCATATCGCCCATTCCGAGAATCCGCGACGCCATACGTTCTGGATGGAATACATCGAGTGCATCCATTTTTTCCCCCATACCGACGAATTTAATCGGTTTTTGGGTAACAGTACGGATTGAAAGTGCGGCACCGCCTCGTGTGTCGCCATCAAGTTTCGTCAGAACAACGCCGGAAATGCCGATTGCTTCATCAAAGCTTTGTGCAACATTGACAGCATCCTGCCCCGTCATCGCATCGACCACGAGGAAGATTTCGTCCGGTTCTTTCAATGCACGAATATCTTTCAATTCCTGCATCAACGCTTCATCCACATGCAAACGGCCGGCGGTATCAATAATCACCGTATCGAGATGCTCCGCTTTCGCATGTTCGATCGCCTGGCGTGCAATTTCGACAGGAGATATATCTGTGCCTTTCGAAAATACCGGAATCGTCAGCTGCTTGCCGATTGTTTCCAGCTGCTGGACCGCTGCCGGACGATAAACGTCAGCCGCTACCAAAAGGGGTTTACGGTTATGCTTTTTGCGCAGTAAACCCGCCAGTTTTCCTGTGGTGGTCGTTTTACCGGCACCTTGCAGGCCGACCATCATGATGACAGTTGGCTGCTTGGTCGAAAATTCGATTTTACTTTGTTCGCCGCCCATCAATTCCGTCAATTCGTCCTTGACGATTTTCACGACCTGCTGGCCAGGTGTCAAGCTGTCCATGACATCCGAACCGGCAGCACGTTCGCTTACTTTTTTAACAAATTCCTTAACGACTTTTAAGTTAACATCCGCTTCGATTAAAGCGAAACGGACTTCACGCATCATTTCCTTAACGTCTGCTTCAGACACTTTACCTTTGCCCTTGATCTTTGTCATGGTGCCTTGCAGGCGTTCGGATAAACCTTCAAATGCCATTCGTTCCGCCTCCTAATCCCATTCTTTCAGTTCACTGAGAAATTTATGGATATTTTCATCAGTGAATGGGTTTTTTTCAAATGAAGAAACCAGTTCCTGCCGACGTTGAAATTTATCGAACAGCTGGAGCTTTGCTTCGTATTCCTCAAGCATCGCTTCCGTGCGGCGTATGTTATCGTAAACCGCCTGGCGCGTAATATTGTATTCTTCAGCTATTTCACCTAAAGAATGGTCATCCAAATAATACAGCATCATATAACTGCGCTGTTTTGGCGTCAGCAATTCCTGATAGAAATCGAATAGATAATTCATCCGTGTCGTTTTTTCCAAACCCATCATTTCTGCTCACCCCGTTCATACTACACACAACATTACTGAAAATGAAATCAACCGTCAAGTAATTTTACTTGTCTGATGAATCCTCTTCCAATTCTTCTTCCTTATCCAAACCTTCAGCAAACAAGCCATATACATATTTCTGTGGATCGAATGGCTGTAAATCATCCATTTTTTCACCGAGGCCGACAAATTTGACGGGGATTTTCAATTTATTGCGGATTGCCAGTACGATACCGCCTTTTGCGGTGCCGTCCAGTTTAGTCAGTACGATACCAGTAACTTCCGTTACTTCTTTAAAAGTCTGTGCCTGGATCATCGCATTCTGACCGGTTGTAGCATCAAGTGCCAACAGCACTTCATGCGGAGCTCCCGGAATTTCACGCCCTAACACGCGGTGGACTTTTTCCAATTCATTCATCAAATTGACTTTGTTTTGGAGACGTCCCGCAGTATCGCAGATTAAAACATCCACACCGCGTGATTTCGCCGAACGCACTGCGTCATACATGACCGCTGCCGGATCGGAACCGGCGGCTTGCTTCACGACATCCACACCGACACGCTGTCCCCAGACATCCAGTTGTTCGATTGCTCCGGCACGGAATGTGTCACCGGCAGCAAGCATGACGGTTTTGCCTTCATTTTTCAGGCGATGAGCTAATTTACCGATCGTCGTCGTCTTGCCGACGCCGTTTACCCCCACCATCAAAATGACGGTCAAGCCATCGACAAAATTGATTTCATTCAGTTCAGGTTCCCCTGCCTGGTATATTTCAACCAACTTTTCAGAGATGACGGATTGTACGTTCGAAGTGTCCCGCACGTTTTTGCGCTGGACTTCGTAACGCAATTCATCCATCAATTCGAGAACCGTTTCAAAACCAACATCCGCCTGCAACAGGACTTCTTCAAGCTCTTCGAAGAAATCCTCATCCACTTTGCGATATTTAGCTACTAAATCGTTGATTTTTGACGTGAATCCTGTACGGGTTTTCTCCAAACCCTCTTTATATTTTTCTGTCGATTCTTCCTGTTCGGTATTGCCAGCAAATTTATCTTTCAGCTTTTTGAAGAAACTCACCTGATCACTCCTCTGTTTATAATTGTTCCTGCAGTTTTACGGAAACGAGCTTCGATATGCCTGATTCCTGCATCGTGATGCCGTATAGGACATCCGCGCCTTCCATTGTCCCTTTGCGGTGCGTAATGACGATAAATTGTGTATCTTCACTGAATTTCTTCAAGTATTGGCTATAGCGCACAACATTCGATTCGTCGAGTGCCGCTTCCACTTCATCGAGAATACAGAACGGTACCGGACGGATATTCAAAATGGCAAATAATAAGGCAATCGCTGTCAACGCCCGCTCGCCGCCGGATAACAGACTGAGGGTCTGCAGTTTCTTGCCGGGCGGCTGTGCGATGATTTCCACTCCGGTTGCCAGCATGTCCTGCGGATTGGTAAGCACAAGATCTGCAGAGCCCCCGCCGAATAATTCCTTGAAAACACGCTGGAATTGCGTGCGGATGGCATGGAAAGTTCCATCAAAACGCGTCGTCATTTCTTCATCCATTTCGCGGATGACCGTACGCAAGGTCTCTTTTGCCTCGTTCAGATCGTTGCGCTGTTCGGTCAGGAAGCTGTGGCGTTCCTCTACATGCTCGAATTCCTCGATGGAGCCGATATTGACTGGCCCCAGTTCTTCAATTGACTGCTTCAGCAATTTAACTTTCTTGCGCACAACTTCTTCTTCATCCGCCAGTTCAAATTGCACCGCCTGTTCAAGTGTTAATTCATAATTATTTTCCAATTGTCCGATCAGATTCTGAATCTGGACATCCAGGCGCGTAGCCTTCACTTCACAGATGCGAATCGCTTCCACAAAGCCCTTATGAAGGCGCTGGATTTCTTTTAACTCTTGTTCCAGTGCAATCAATTGGCTTTGGTTTTGTAGACGGCTTTCTTTTAATCCGCTGATTTTCTGCGTTCCGTCCTGTTTCTTCCTGGACCATTTTGCAATTTCATCAATAATTTCTTCATCAGAATAGACTTTCGCGGCTTCTTCTGATTGGAGCCATTCCAGTTCTGATCGGATTTCTGACAGCTTACGGTCGCTTTTCTCCTTGCGCACAAGCAGTTCAGCTTCACTGTCCGTCAACTGATTTACCCGTTCTTTCATAACAGCAAGCTGAGATTTCCGGTCCGCATATTTCACCAGGACGGCATCCCGTGCATGTTCGTTCTGCTGTTTGAACTGCGTCAATTCCTCAATTCTTTCTGAAGTACCTGAAAGTTCTGCCGTAATCTCACCAAGGCGGTTCGAAGCGGTTTCTTTTCGGAGTGTGACTGAATTCAGATCGGACCCCTTATTCTTTTGCTCGGCCTGAAAGACTTTATAACGCTCTTTCGTGGTATTGAGCACCGCATTGATTTCCCGTAATTTCATTGCACGTTCGGATTCAAGGTCACGATATTTCTCGCCTTCTGAACGCAGATCATTCAATTTCCGCTCTGTATTGTGAACTTCCGACTGTTCTTTTTGCACCGTTTTTTCAGCAAGGGCAATCGTCTGTTTCAGTTCTTTCGACTGGACAAGCAATTGCTCAAGTTCCGCTTTCCTGGTGAAAAATGAAGCCTGGGTTTTATTGGCACCGCCGGTCATCGAACCTCCGGCATTGACGATATCCCCTTCAAGCGTCACGACTCTATAGCGATTCCCGGTAAGTTTGGCAATTGCAGTTGCCCCTTTCAGGTCATCCGCAATAATGACATTACCAAGAAGGTTCTCAATGATCATACTGTAAGCAGAATCGTACTCCACCAGCTCAAACGCAATTTTAATAAACGCCGGATGTTGCCGGATCGACGATAAGGTATGTTCCGGAATGGTTCTCGGCTTCATGACTGTCATGGGCAGGAATGTGGAACGCCCCGCTCTTTTTTCACGAAGGAAATGAATCGCCTTACGAGCGTTTTCTTCGTTGTCTACGACTATATGTTGACTGGAAGCCCCAAGTGCCGTCTCGATCGCTTTGGCATAATCCTGGTTAACCTGGGCAATCTCTGCCACAGCCCCCACAATACCCGTCAACTGATTCTTTTCACGCGCCTGAAGCACTTCCCGAACACCTTGGAAAAAACCTGAAAAATCGGCTTCCAGTTCCTGCAGCGTCTCGATTCTTGAGTCCAGCTGCTTTTGCGACTGATAGGCCTGAAACAGCATATTTTGCTTTTTATCAAATTGGTCTTTTATTTGCTGGTAGGTATTTTCTGTTTCACGGTATAGCCGGCGTTTTTCCTCAAGAAGCCTTTTGATCGTTTCGTGCTTCTGCTCCGCTCCCTCTCTTTCCCCTTCGAGCTTCTGGAGTTCACTGCTGAAATCCTTTTGCTGCAGGGCTATTCTGCTTGTAGATTCTGATAACTGCTGCTCTTGCAGATCAATGTTCTTCAATTCATTTCTGACAGTTGCCTGTTCATTCATCAATTCGATATAGAGGGATTTAAAGGATTCGATTTCATTTTCGATATCTGCTGGCGTTCTGCTCAATTGTTCTTCCAGCTGTCTGATGGAATCCTTGATTTTTTGCTGTTCGGCTTTTCTCTCTTCCAGCAATCTTAACTGGTCCTGGTGTTTTGTTGCCAGCACCTGATTTTCTGCCAGTTCGGCCTCAAGACTTTCCTGCAGCCCTTTAGCCTGCCGTTCCGCATTATATTTCTTCTCGGACATCAGCAATTTGCGGCCTTCCCATTTTTCCGTTTCGGAACTGGCTTCGATCAAACTGCTTTGTTCCCTGTCTATTTCAGCATCTAGCTCTGCAATTTTTTTGCGAATAGTGGACACTGATTGTTCTTTTTCTATTATTTCTTCGGCCAAATCCTGTTCTTTGGTGCTTTGTTCAGCAGCATCACTGCCGAGTTGTTCAAGCTCCAGCTTTAATCGACTGGCATCAAATGCCAATAATGCAATATCCGCGTCTTTAAGCTCTGCACTCATATCCAAATAATCCCTTGCAGCGGACGCCTGGATTTGAAGCGGTTCCATTCTGCCATCCAATTCATGAAGAATATCTAGGACACGGTTCAGGTTTTCGTCTGTTTCGTTCAGTTTCACTTCGGCTTTTTTCTTGCGCTGCTTGTACTTCAGCACGCCTGCAGCTTCCTCAAAAATTGACCGGCGTTCTTCAGCTTTGCTGTTGAGGATTTCATCGACGCGGCCTTGTGAAATAATTGAAAAGGCTTCTTTGCCAAGCCCCGAGTCCATGAACAGATCTGTAATATCCTTTAAACGGCAATTTTGCTTATTTAAAAGATAGGCGCTTTCCCCACTTCGAAAAACCCTTCTCGTTACGCTTACTTCGCTGTAATCGAGAGGGACACGTCCATCCGTATTATCCAAGACCAAAGTAACTTCGGCGAAATTCAAGGGTTTGCGTGAATCACTGCCGGCGAAAATGACATCTTCCATCTTTCCGCCGCGCAGGGATTTAGCGGACTGTTCACCGAGGACCCAACGGATCGCGTCGGTTACATTACTCTTTCCGCTGCCATTCGGGCCCACAACTGCTGTAACTCCGGGAACGAAATCGATGCCGATGCGATCAGCGAACGACTTGAATCCCATGACTTCCAATCTCTTCAAAAACATTCTCTAGTCCTCCATTGCTTCCTGCAATTTACGGATTGCCAGCTGAGCTGCCTGCTGTTCCGCTTCTTTTTTGGAACGTCCATTTCCGACACCCAATTCTTTATCAGCCAAAGTGACACGCGTTACGAATATGCGGCTGTGCGCCGGCCCTTTTTCATCGATAATTTCGTAGCTCAATGCTCCGGAATTTTTCTGCTGCACAATTTCCTGCAGCTGGCTCTTATAATCCATCACATGCGAAAAAGCACCGATCTCCACTTTAGGGAAAAGAATTACTTCCAGGAATGAAACAACCGGTTCCAGCCCCTGATCCAAATACAAAGCCCCGATAAATGATTCGAAAACATCAGCAAGAAGAGCCGGGCGTGTTCTGCCGCCAGTCAGTTCTTCGCCTTTGCCGAGCAAAATATATTTGCCGAAATTCAGTTCATTCGCAAATAGGACAAGTGACGGTTCACAGACAATGGATGCCCGAAGTTTCGTCAATTCGCCTTCACTCATGTCGGGATATTTCATATAAAGATAATGGGAAACCGATAATTCCAGAACGGCATCGCCCAAAAACTCGAGGCGCTCGTTATCCGTGAATTTTTTTCTTCGATGCTCATTCACATAAGATGAATGAGTGAAAGCCTGATAAAGCAGTGCAGGATTGCGGAAGTTGACATCCAGCTCTTTTTGCAGCTGGTCAAAAGCATTTTTCACACTTTCTTTCAGCACTCCCGGCTTTTGTTGGTTGAGGTTTTTTTTCATTGCCATTTTTATCTGCCTTCCTATGTTGTTCTTCCGTCAATTTTACCTGTTTTTCAGCTTTAACGCAAAAATAGAATTGACGCATAACCGCTTTAGCTGCAAGCGGTTATGCGTCAAGTTCGTTTCATCGTAATTAGTTTTAAGCTTGTTTTTTCTCAATGTAAGAAACTGCGTCTCCTACTGTAGACATGCCTTCTGCATCTTCATCAGAAATTTCCATGTCGAATTCGTCTTCAAGTTCCATAACCAATTCTACTACGTCCAATGAATCCGCACCAAGGTCTCCTGTGAATGAAGCTTCAAGTTTCACTTCGTTCTCTTCTACACCTAGACGATCCACGATTACTTTTGTTACTCTCTCCAGTACTGTTGCCAATGTCGTCACCTCCCCTCAATGCAGTATACAGAAATATAAATTACATGACCATCCCGCCGTCAAGGTGCAGCGTTTGTCCAGTCATATACGAAGCTTCATCCGAAGCCAGGAATAAGGCGGCTTTCGCCACTTCTTCCGGTTTGCCGAAACGGCCAAGCGGTATCTGCGACATCATCGTCTTTTGAATGTCTTCATTCAATTGATCCGTCATGTCAGTCGTGATGAAACCTGGTGCCACTGCGTTCGCAGTAATTCCACGGCTTGCCAGTTCACGTGCTGTTGTTTTCGTCAATCCGATGACACCGGCTTTTGATGCGACGTAGTTTGCCTGTCCGGCATTGCCCATCACTCCAACGATCGATGCAATGTTGACGATGCGGCCGGAGCGCTGTTTCATCATCTGGCGCGTTACGGCTTTTGTGCACACGAAGACACCTTTTAAATTGGTATTAATGACATCGTCCCATTCATCATCTTTCATCCGCATCATCAGGTTATCACGCGTAATCCCTGCATTGTTCACAAGAATATCAACGGTGCCGAACGTGGTCATTGTTTCGTCGACCATCGCCTTGACAGCATCTGCGTCCGCTACATTCGCTTTTACTGCGATGGCTTTGCCGCCATTTTCGTTGATCGCTTCAACCACTGCTTCCGCTTTTTGCTGGCTGCCGCTGTAATTTACTACAACATTCGCTCCAGCTTGTGCAAAACGTTTTGCGATTTCAGCGCCGATGCCTCTTGAAGCACCTGTTATTATTGCTGTTTTGCCTGTAAGGTCGCTCATTTTTTCAGCTCCTCTATCGCTTTTTCGCAGGATTCCAAATCGTTGACCGGTAATACAGTAACTGAACGGTCAATTTTTTTCACTAACCCGCTCAATACTTTCCCGGGACCGATTTCCACAAATACCGTCACGCCCAGTTCGATCATTTTGCGCACCGATTGTTCCCATAACACAGGTGAATGCAATTGGCGGACAAGAAGGTCCTGAATCTGAGCAGCATTCGTTTCGGTTTCCGCTGTTACGTTAGCTACAACCGGCACATTGGCATTCATCAGAAAAGCCTTGCTCAGAACTTCCGATAAATCCTGGGATGCCGGACGCATCAACTCGGAGTGGAAAGGCCCGCTCACTTCCAGTGGAATCGCTCTTTTTGCACCGCTTTCTTTAGCCAGCCTGCAAGCTTCCTCGACACCGGCTTTCGTTCCAGAAATAACAATCTGTCCCGGGCTGTTCAAATTGGCCAGCTGGACGACACCAGTTGTATCCATCACGTGGTTCGTCACTTCTTCAAGTTCTTTTGCGTCCATTCCAAGAATGGCAGCCATTGTGCCTTCTCCAGCTGGTACTGCGTCATTCATGAACAGGCCGCGTTTATGCACGATTTCCACTGCATTTTCAAACTTCATTACGCCAGATGCAACCAAAGCACTGTATTCCCCGAGGCTGTGCCCTGCGGTGTATGAAGGTACAATTCCTTCGCGCGCCAATCGTTCAGTGATCATACAGCTAACCGTCAGCAACGCTGGCTGCGCATTATATGTAAGTGTAAGCTCTTCAGCCGGCCCCTCCAGCATCAGAGTGGATAACTTCATGCCGAGAACTCTATCCGCTTCGTCAAAAAAACCGCGGCTTCTGTCGTCGCTCAAAAAGGTTTCGCCCATTCCGACTGTCTGGGAACCTTGTCCCGGGTAGATAAATGCTATTTTCGTCATTCTGACTGCTCCTTTTTCAACGTGTTGTATATAGTGCCAGTCACATCGAATTCTATCATCGTGCGGGTCTGGCGGATTGCATTGAAGAATGCGGTGCTGTTTGAGGAACCATGCGCTTTTATGACTGGTGCCTTAAGGCCGAACAACCCCGCTCCGCCGTATTCGCTGTAATCCAGCATGCCTTTTAATCCCCGTATATCCTCTTTTACAAGAGCAGCCGCCAATTTCGTTTTCATCGAAGACATGAAAACATCTTTGATCATTGCAAAAACATTCATCGCTGTGCCTTCAATCGTTTTCAACACCATATTCCCTGTGAAACCGTCCGTTACGACTACATCAGCCACGCCGTTCAATAAATCACGGGATTCGACATTGCCGACAAAATTGATTGGCGCTTCTTTCAATAGAGGGAAAGCGGCTTTCGTCAGGTCATTCCCTTTTTTCTCTTCTGTTCCGATATTCAGCAAGCCGACAGTTGGATTCTGTATGCCTCGTACTTTTTCGGCATAGATGCTGCCCATAATGGCGTATTGAACAAGATGCTCCGGACGCGCTTCTGCATTTGCCCCCATATCCAGCATGACAAAACCTTTGCCGTCAATGGTTGGCAGTGTCGGCGCCAAAGCAGGCCGGTCGACACCTTCGATACGGCCGACGATAAACAGCCCTGCCGACATTAATCCGCCCGTATTCCCGGCTGAAACACAAGCATCCGCTGTGCCGTCTTTTACCGCTTGCGCCATTCTGACCATTGACGCATCTTTTTTTCTTCTGACAGACCGCACTGGGTCATCTTCTGCTTCAATAATCTCTTCACAATGAAAAACAGTCAGCCTGTCGTGGTCTTTTAAAAACTCCTGCATTTTTTCCTGGTGGCCGAAAAGCTGGATCTCCAAGTCCTTGAATTCCTCCAGCGCCTTGAATGCACCTTCAATTATTTCTTTCGGGGCGTTGTCTCCACCCATCGCATCTACTGCTATTTTCATCCTGCTTCACCTTCACTTTGTTCCGTCATTCGATACATTTCAAATGTACCGATAAAAACTGTCACCTGGTCCACCGTTGAAACGACTTTTACAAACGCACGATTCTTTTCCGGCTGCCTGTCGATGACGGTGGCTTTTGCCACGATACGCTGTCCTGCCTTAACCGGCCGCAAAAATTGCAGCTCCGATTTTACAGTCAACGCCAGATCTTCATTCATGATTGCTACGGCCAGTGAATTGGCTTGGGCAAACAAGTGATGCCCCCTGGCAATCTGATTGCGCTGGAAAACATGTTCCGGTTTGACATCGAATATTGAAATCGCTTTTTCGTCCAACTCAATATCAATGATTTCTCCGATCACTTCATCTATTGGAAGTGATTTCACTTCGTCTTCGAAAGTCCTTACCGCTACGTGCTTTATTCTTTCGCGCAGTTCGGGTATCGATAATTCCATCCGGTCGAGCCTGATTGTCTGCACGCTGACATCGAATTCAGCCGACAATTCCTCATCGGTCACGAACGGGTTTTCATTTATCGATTCCTTTAACGCTGTTTGCCGTTCTCTTTTTGTTCTTTTCACATTGTCACCGCCCGCTATTAGCACTTGGTACTAATATCAGTATATGGTCTACAAAAAAAGAATGCAAGAGCCAATGAACAGCTCCTGCATTCTTAATCCAGCCTTGCCATTGATAACGCACCGGATTCCTCCAGCATGTTCCGTAAGCATTCGGTTTCACTGCTTGTCCAGAACTCGTCGCTATTGACCAGGCTTTCGGCATCTTTTCTGGCCGTTTCAAGTGCACGGTAATCATGGATCAGATCGGCCATTTTAAATTCCGGAAGGCCGCTTTGTTTCCTGCCGAAGAAGTCCCCTGGTCCCCGAAGCTTCAAATCCTTCTCCGCCAGCACAAACCCATCATTTGTTTCGGTCATTGATGTCATTCGTTCTTTACCGACTTCAGTTTTCGGATCTGCCAGCAAGACACAATAGGATTGTTCGCTGCCTCGTCCTACGCGTCCCCGAAGCTGATGCAATTGTGACAAGCCGAATCGTTCTGCGTCATAGATCAGCATGAACGACGCATTTGGCACATTGACTCCCACTTCAACGACTGTGGTCGAGACCAAAACAGCAATCTCCCCTTCAGTGAAGGAACGCATCGTTTCTTCTTTCTCATCAGAATGCAGGCGGCCGTGCATCAAACCGACCGTATATTTGCCGTGGAAATAACTTGATAACTGGCTGTATAGCTCGATTGCATTTTGGAAGTCGAGTTTATCCGACTCTTCGATCAGCGGACAGATGACATAAGCCTGTCTTCCGGCAGCAAGTTCCTTTTCCATCCGACCGACGATTTTCCCGAACATATCCTTCTTCATCCAGAATGTCTGAATTTCTTTTCGGCCGACCGGCATCTCATCGATTACAGAGACATCCATCTCACCAAAAGCCGAAATGGCTAACGTACGGGGAATCGGCGTCGCGGTCATAAAGAGAACATCCGGGTTATAGCCTTTGTCTTTCAATACTCGCCGCTGGTCAACACCAAAGCGGTGCTGCTCATCTGTGATTACGAGCCCGAGCTTTTTGAATTGCACATCCGGCTGGATAAGTGCGTGGGTGCCGATCAGGATATCGATCTGCCCTGCTGCCAATTGGTCAAGAATTAGCTGCCGCTTCTTGCCCTTTACTGACCCGGTCAACAAGGCGATTGTCACAGGAAACGGTTCAAACCACTCCGCCAGCGTATTGGCATGCTGCTCAGCCAATATCTCAGTCGGAGCCATCAGCGCTCCCTGCAGACCGGCAGTCACAGTCGCATATAAGGAAATGGCCGCGACCACGGTCTTGCCAGACCCTACATCCCCCTGCAAAAGCCGATTCATCCGGAACGGTTCTTTCATATCTTTGGATATTTCATTGACGACACGTTTTTGCGCCTCGGTCAATTCGTATGGCAGGGACTGCACAAAATTGCGGACCTTATCAACATCATAATCAATGAATGATCCGCCTTCCTCTTCACGGTTCTTTTTGCGCAAGGCCTGCATTTTTAATTGGAACATCAACAGTTCTTCGTACACAAAGCGTCGGCGGGCCTGTTTCAGCGATTCGCCGTCCGGCGGAAAATGAACCCACTCGAGTGCTTCTGTAAGTGGCGCCAATTTGTATTCCGCCAAAAATTTCGATGGAATGCATTCCTCAAGGTCGTCTTTTGCCAAATCGAGTGCCTGGCGCATCAATTTACGGAACGTCTTCTGATGCATCGAACCTTTCAGGCTGTAAACCGGTTCAAAATCGGCACCATCTGTACGGGGACCAAGCGAATGATTTGAAACGGTGATAATTTGTCGCCCACGGTCCCATTTCCCGGTCAACGTAACGATTTCTCCGATATGCAATTTTGTTTTGACGTAATGCTGGTTAAAGAAAACCGCTTTGATCAAATGGCGGCCGACCATCACCTGGACTGTCGTACGCGATTTATTTTTTCCTAAAAAAAGGACGGAAGGCTCGCTTTCGACCCTTCCCTCCACAGTTACACGCTCATTATGCGGTGTATCCACCAGATCCTTCAGCTGAAAATCTTCATGGCGGTACGGAAATGTCATGATCAAATCATGGATCGTTTCAATGTTCATTTCCTTCAAAGTTTCAGCTGCCTGTTTGCCGACGCCCTTCAGGACAGCGACAGAATCTTTACCTGCCACTGCCGACTACCGATCCGCCGAAAATTTTCGATTCCAGCCATTTGCCTGTAGGTGTAGCCGCGAGTCCGCCTTTCGCGGTTTCCTTTAACGCACTCGGCATCGACTGGCCGATTTCAAACATCGCACCGATAACTTCATCAGTTGGGATGCGACTGGTTACGCCGGCCAAAGCCATATCTGCTGCCACAACAGCATTTGATGCGCCCATGGCATTCCGTTTCACACAAGGAACTTCCACTAATCCTGCAACAGGATCACAAACCAGTCCGAGCATATTCTTCATCGTGATGGCAAATGCTTCCGAACTTTGCTGCGGTGTGCCGCCAGCCATTTCCACAATCGCGGCTGAAGCCATTGCCGCGGCTGAACCAACTTCCGCCTGGCATCCGCCTGCTGCACCGGAAATCGAAGCGTTGTTCGCAACGACAAATCCGAATGCGCCGGAAGTGAACAAATAACGGATCATCTGTTCACGCGTCGGTTTCAATTGGTTCTTGACCGCAAACAATGTACCCGGTACAACGCCTGCAGAGCCTGCAGTCGGCGTAGCGCAGATTGTGCCCATCGCTGCATTCACTTCATTGGTCGCAACCGCTTTACTGACTGCGTCAAGCATCAGAGTGCCTGACAACGAGTTGCCTTTTTCAATATATGCCTGCAGCAATACAGCATCTCCGCCGGTAAGGCCTGAAACAGAATGTACACCTTTCAACCCTTTTTCGACCGCTTCTTCCATCACAGTCAGATTGCGTTCCATCTGAACCATGATGTCTTCACGGGAACGCTGGGTAATAAGCATTTCCTGTTCAATCATAATTTCTGAAATCAATTTATTTTCATTTTCTGCCCGTTCAACCAATTCTTTAACGTTACGGAATAAAACATCCATTAATAGTTCCTCCTGTTCAATCAGCGATCCTTGTCACTTGCGTAATGTTCGGCAGCTGCCGCAATTCGTCCATTATGGACCGCTCTACGGTCTGGTCCACTTCGATGACCATCAATGCCATTTCGCCTTTTTGGCGGCGGGAAACTTCCATGTGGCCGATATTGATATCGTATTTATAAAGACAGTTGGAAACGTTTGCAATACACCCCGAGCGATCATCATGGACCACTAGGATCGCAGGATGATTTCCTGAAAGCCGGAGTGGAAAACCGTTCAGCTCAGTAATTTCGATTTTGCCGCCGCCGATTGAAATTCCTACCATCGACATTTCAGAATGGCTGTCACCTACCACTACCCGAGCTGTGTTCGGATGGTCTGTGTGGCCGGTTTCCGGAATAAATTCAAACTCCATACCGGCCTCTGCCGCTTCTTCAAAAGAAGTTTTGATGCGTTCATCGTCTGTATCGTAATCCAGCAGGCCGCCAACGATGGCGACATCTGTGCTGTGTCCTTTATAAGTTTCGGCGAAAGAGCCATAGAGATGAATCTTTGCCCAAGCAGGCTGCCGCCCGAAGAGGTCCCTCGCTACTCTGCCGATGCGGGCAGCTCCCGCTGTATGTGAAGATGACGGACCGATCATGACCGGGCCGATTATATCAAAAACAGATTTGAACTTCATGGCTCAAACCCCTTTCTCTCAATTTGCGTATAGCTTCAGTTTACACGATATGGATGCTTTAGACAAAGATAATAAAGCTTTCAGCCTACGTGCATAAGCCATTGTCCTGTCTTTTTGAAAAAATAAAAATCCGGCGCAGAAAAGGATGAACCTTTTCCGCGCCGGATTATAAACTCTTTTGATTATTCCACTGAAATAATATAAGGATAAAGCGGCTGTTTACCGTTATGGATTTCAACTTCCACCTCGTCATTCAGCGACTCGATGTATTCACCAAGTTTTTCTGCGTCTTCTTCAGTAACGTCTTCTCCGTAAAGAATTGTTACGATTTCAGAATCAGCGTCAATAAGCTTCTTGGCCAATTCTTCAGTTACGCTCTCCAGGCTCTTATCGGATACGACGATTTTGCCTTCAGAGATACCCATGAAATCATCTTTCTTAATGGTGATTCCATCAATCGATGTATCACGGACTGCAAATGTCACCGATCCTGATTTCACATGCTGTGAAGCACCGGCCATGGTTTCGCGGTTCTCTTCGACCGACGCCGATGGATTGAATGCCAATAAAGCGGCCATTCCCTGAGGAACGTCTTTTGTTGGCACGACAGCAGCTTCAATTTCAAGAATTTCTGCAGCCTGTTCCGCAGCCATGATGATGTTTTTATTGTTCGGTAAGATCAGGACGCGTTCTGCGGAAACCGATTTGATGGCGTTGACGATATCTTCTGTAGACGGGTTCATTGTCTGGCCGCCTTCGATGACATAAGATGCGCCGATGCTGCGCAATAGTTCTGCAACGCCTTCGCCCATCGCTACCGTTACAACTGCGTATGGATGAACCGCTTCCTGCTTTTTGCCTTCTTTTTTGAAGTCTTCCCCGACAATATCGATATGCTGCTGGCGCATGTTCTCAATTTTCATACTGATCAGGCTGCCGTAATCCTGGCCATATGTAAGGACTTTTCCTGGATCTTCCGAGTGAATATGGATTTTCGCCACTTCGTCGTCAGCGATGACAAGAAGTGAGTCGCCGTAAGCACTGAGATCCGTACGGAATTCTGCTTCGTTGAATTCTTTTTTGCCGTCTTCAAATTTCACCATGAATTCTGTGCAATAGCCGAATTCAATATCTGCCGTGTCCATGAAACCGGCTATGTTTTTATGATGCTCTGCACTGACCAGGTCATTCATGGAATTATTGACGTGCTTCTCAGGCAATTCTTCACCTTTCAGGCTTGCCAAAAATCCTTCATATACATAAACAAGACCTTGGCCGCCACTGTCGACCACTCCCACTTCTTTCAGAACAGGCAAAAGATCTGGCGTCCGTTCTAGTGAAGCTTTGGCTTCTGTAACGATTCCTTCAAAAAGGACGATAATATCCGTTTCATCCTTTGCCAATTCCATTCCTTTGGCTGCTGAATCTTTTGCGACCGTCAGGATTGTGCCTTCAACCGGTTTCATTACTGCTTTATAGGCAGTTTCAACCCCATGCTGAAAAGCCTCAGCCAATTTCGAAGCCGATAACTCACTTTCATTCGCAATCGATTTGCTGAAACCTCTGAATAATTGGGAAAGGATAACACCGGAATTTCCCCGCGCTCCCATCAAAAGGCCTTTTGACAGGGCAGAAGCCGTTTTGCCGATATGCTCCTGCACATTTGCATCTGTCTCTTTTGCTCCAGATGTCATGGATAAATTCATGTTCGTTCCCGTATCGCCGTCAGGCACCGGAAAAACGTTTAATGCATCTACATAATCCGCATTCTGGAACAAATGATGAGAACCCATCTGTACCATTTCGGCGAATTTAATTCCGTTTAATGACTTCATAACCGCTTCTTCCTCCTCCTACGGGTTCGTAACACGAACTCCTTGAACATAGATATTTACAGCTTTTACAGGCATACCGAGCGTTTTCGTAATCGTATACTTCACTTTCGACTGCACTTGGTATGCGACTTCCGAAATTTTTGTACCGTAACTGATGATGACATACATATCTATGTTGAGATCCGTGCCTTCCTGGCGAACAATTACACCTTTGGCAAAATTCTCTTTTCTTAAAATATCAGTCAGGCCGTCGCGTATTTGATGTTTTGTTGCCATTCCGACAATGCCGTAACATTCAATTGCTGCTCCGCCAGCGATTTGAGCAATCACATCATTGGAAATATCGATTTGACCATAGTCATTTTTTATTTCAATCGACATTAAGAATTCCTCCTTGAGTCCTATTTCACTCTTTTCATTCTACAACAAACCCCTATATAAGAAAAGCGGACGTTTTTAGGTGTAAAGGTTTTTTTCTTTAAAGGGCGTCAAAATTAGTTGCAAACGCCAAATGTCTATGGTAAATTATTAAAGTATGTGAAATGAAAAACGAACTGAAATTCTATAATAATTTTCAGCTTCACTTGTGAGGAGGTACTTACATGGCTAAAGTATGTGCAGTAAGCGGACGTAAAGCTCGCGCAGGAAATGCTCGTTCACACGCAATGAATTCGACAAAACGTACATGGGGAGCAAACCTTCAAAAAGTTCGCATCCTTGTTGACGGCAAACCGAAACGTGTTTGGGTTTCTGCAAGAGCATTGAAATCAGGAAAAGTTGAGCGCGTTTAATCGTTCTCATGAATAATGCCAGGTCTGACAATCGTCAGCCTGGCATTTTTTCGTGGGGATTTTTTTAGATAGTTTAAATTAATAATTGAGAATTGCCGATATTACGTAAAATAGCTCCGCTTTCCTAAACCCGTGCTCCTGTCTCTGCATCGCTGCGCTAGCTTCGTCGCAAAGCGCCGGCCGGAAGATCTTCGGCCACGCTTGGCTCGCGCTAAGCTAACTCGGACTCGTTCCACTTCGCCCGAGTGGATCTCAGCACTTCGCTCGAATCGGAGTTGACATGTCAACTCCGATTCTAATCCCCTGGGAGTCTTCGCTATTTTACTCCATATCTCTAGATAATTCTCTAGCGCCGGCGCGCCGCCGGAGCAGGCGAATGCCGACGAAGCAGAAGACGAGTGGTCTTCTCGGCTTATTGCGGGAGGCAAGGTTCGCCATACGAAGATGGCGCATCCTTTGCTACGAGCAGTGCGCAGGAGCATAATCTTGGCACTGTCCAAAGCGCCGAAGCGTCATATAAACCTGATACTTAAATTCAACCTGTACATTTACTTCTGTTCATCTTCTATTCATCCGCACTTTCAATCATGATGCAGTTTCCTTCTATAAAAGAGACGACACCCGCCTGTTCAAGTTCGTTGCTGATGAAACGTGTTGAACCAAAAGGAATCGTTTCATCCGCTACTTCGTATTTAAATCCTGTCAGACTGAAGCCTTTAATTTCCTCCGCGAACGGATAAAAGGAAATATAGCGGTAGCGGCTGTTCCGCAGGATCTCATGGCTGCCGGCTTCAAGAAAGCGGATGCGGTTCTGCTTGTTGATCAAGAAAAAACTGGTACCCGGATATTTCAGATGAAAACCGTATATTGCATGCAAAGCGCTCATATAATGGTCCAGACGACCGCCAGTGACACCTGTGATAATAACTGTTTCGGGATCATAGGCCATCGCTTCCGCCAGCGCCAATTCGGTATCGGTTTCGTCTTTATCCGAAGAAGCCGGTTGAAGGTCCGGAAAAACCTTCCTGATCCTTTCGAATTGCTCTGTTGATACAGAATCAAAATCCCCAACTGCGGCAGACGGCACAATGCCCTTATCCAACAGAGCTATCGTTCCTGCGTCCACTCCGATAAATGTATCCTCCGGCCATATTGAAAAGTCCGGCAATTCGCTTGCCGGACCTCCTGCTATGATAATGACCTTCACGAGACCGCCTCTTGACCAGCCTTTTTGATGCTTTGCAAGGCTTTGGCACGGTCAGCACTACCGAAAATCGCCGATCCGGCAACAAATACATTTGCACCAGCTTTGGCACAGTCAACGATTGTTTCCTCATTGATGCCGCCATCGATTTCGATGTCGATATCAAGACCTTTGTCTTTAATGATTTTAGCAAGCTGTTCGACTTTCGGAAGAACTGAATCGATAAACTTCTGTCCGCCAAAGCCAGGGTTGACTGTCATGAACAACACTAAATCGATATCTTCCAAAATCGGCAGGATCGCTTCCACAGGAGTATGCGGGTTTAAAACAACACCCGGTTTCACACCAAACGAGCGGATCAATTGGATGGTTCTGTGCAGATGCGGGCTCGCCTCAACATGAACAGTGATATAATCCGCTCCAGCTTTAGCAAAGTCTTCTATATAACGGTCTGCGTTTTCAATCATCAAATGAACGTCGAACGGCAATTTTGTCAGAGGGCGCACTGCTCCCATGACGGCTGCGCCAAATGATATATTCGGCACAAAATGGCCATCCATCACATCGATGTGAATCCAGTCTGCTCCAGCTTTTTCAACTTCCAATACTTCTTCGCCCAGCTTCGAAAAGTCTGCGGCCAATATCGACGGTGCAATTTTAATCATTGGAATACCTCGGCTTTCTCGTCATGATTTCTTCCAGGAATTTCAGATAATGCTTATAACGATATTCCGGAATTTCTCCGGAATCAACTGCTGCCTTGATGGCGCATTTGGGTTCATTCAGATGCAGGCATTCCCTGAATTTACAGGCGTTCGATCTTTCTGCCATTTCAGGGAAACAGCCTGAAAGTTCTTCTTTTTCAATCGTATCAAAATCGAAAGAACTGAATCCGGGTGTGTCCGCCAGCAACCCGCTGTTTACTTCGATCAATTCAACATGGCGGGTCGTGTGTTTACCACGGTTCAATGCTTTGGAAATGTCATCCGTCTTTAATTCCAGCGACGGCAGAATCGTGTTCAGCATGGTTGATTTGCCTACCCCAGATTGACCGGCCAGCACACTTGTTCTGCCTTCCAATACCGGCATGAGCCGTTGCTGAAGATCTGGATCATTGATGAAAGTCGGAATGACTTCGTAGCCGATTTTCTCATAATCCGCTACATAATCCATAATCGCCGATCTTTCTTTATCATTCACCAAATCCATTTTGGTCAGGCAAATGACCGGTTGAATATCGTGAGATTCGATGGCAGTTAAAAACCGGTCCAATAATAATGGATGAAAATCCGGTTGTTTTGCCGAAAAAACAAGAATTGCCTGGTCGATATTTGCTATCGGCGGACGGACAAGTTCGTTTTTGCGCTCATACACGTGCAAAATAGTCCCTTCCAAATCATTGTCCGCTTTATAATCCACAAAATCTCCTACCAACGGCGAGATTTGCCTGTTGCGGAATACTCCGCGGCCACGGCATTGGATGTAACGCTCCCCGTCCTCGTCCAATACATAATAAAACCCGCTAAGCGCTTTTCTTATTTGACCTTTCGGCATACGTTTCCTCCTTCTTACTCCACATTATTGTATTCGATCGTTTCTTCGGTAATTACTCTTTCATCCCGTACGATTCGGTAAACCGCCCGATTCCCTTCGGCAATCTGCAGTTGGATGCGCCTCTCGGAATCTTCGGTGATTGTAAATTCTTCTACAGGCTCAGCCATTGTCCGGGTTTCGTCCTGGATATAAATCTGAACTGTCTGCTCTACCGGTTCTTCGCCTTCTTCTGCTGGCGTTTCAGGTTCATACGGTATACGGACTGTATGAATATATGTTTTTTGCGGCAATGCCGGCGGTCCTGATGACAGCACCACGTCAATTGCGCCTCCTGCTTCCAACTCACTGTCGGCTGCCGGGGTCTGTGACAGCACTGTTCCAGCTGCTACCTCGCTTGATGGCTCATCACCCACAATATTGATGTGAAAACCTGTAGAACGGGCATATTCACTAAGCGCCGCCTCATCGTATCCCGACAAATCAGCAACCGAGCGCATATCTTTTCCTTTACTTACTGTAAATTCAATTTCTGTTTCACTTGGTATGATTTCACTTCCGGCTTCCGGACTCTGTTCCAAAATTTCTCCAGGAGGTCTATCCGAAAACTCTTCTGTTGGTGTAACAGACAGGAAATCACGAGAATCAAGAAGTTCCATAGTCTGATCAATATTCCGCCCGACATAATCAGCCATTTCAGCAGATTCTTTGCCGAGGCTCAAATACAATTGAATCTCTGCTTCCACGCTTCTGATCTTTCCGGCTTCCGGAATGGTCCGGATTACCGATCCTTCTTCAACATCTTCTGAATAACGTTCCCGCTCTTCTCCAATGACAAAACCGTATGACTCAAGTTCTTCTATTGCTTCTTCACGTTCCATCCCTGAAACATCCGGTACAGCTGCCTGCTTCGGACCAAAAAGATCCGGAAATGCCAAAGCGACAGACAAGCCAGCTATGACAAGAAAGAGCAGTAGACCGACAATCCATGGCCATTTCTTTTTCTTCTCTTTTTTGGGTGGTGCTTGTTTATTGCTTGCCTTTGTCCCTTTTGTTTTAGCAGGGCTATTTGTGATCGTTTCTTCCGCGTTAACATACGGCGATGAATCTTTAATGGCCGGCATTGCCCGCGTCGCGTCTTCATCAACCGGAACAGCAAATTTCGGTTCATTCAAACGCTCCGGCAATAATACAGTAGACAGATCCTCATCCATTTCATCAGCTGACTGATACCGATGCTGCGCATTTTTCGCCGTGGCTTTTAACACGACATTTTCAAGGCTCTGCGGAATGGTCGGTACAATTTCACGCAAAGACGGTGTTTCAGTCTGAAGATGCTTGAGAGCGATGGAAACAGCTGATTCCCCTGAAAACGGCAGTCGGCCAGTCAACAATTCATACATCACAATCCCAAGGGAATAGATATCCGATTTTTTCGTAGCGTTGCCGCCCCGTGCCTGTTCCGGCGAAAGGTAATGGACAGTGCCCAGTACTGAATTGGTCTGTGTATAGGACGTTGCACTAAGAGCCATCGCAATACCGAAATCGGAAATCTTCACATTGCCTTCTTCGTCCATCAAGATGTTTTGAGGTTTTATATCGCGATGGACAATTTGGTTATGATGGGCATGCGCCAAAGCGGACGCCAATTGTTTCATAATCTTCACTGCGCGTTCAGGCGCAATCGGTGAATGTTCGATTATGTATTCTTTTAAAGTTTTCCCCGGTACATATTCCATAACCAGATAAGGGATTGCCCCGTCTTCTCCGACATCAAAAATATTTACGATGTTCGGATGGGCAAGGCTTGTGGTAGACAAAGCTTCCCGTTGGAACCTTCTGCGGAGTTCTTCTTCATTTGAAAAATCGTAGCGCAGCATTTTGATGGCGATGTCCCGGTCCAAAATCATATCATGGGCCAAATAGACATTCGACATGCCGCCTCCGCCGATCAATTCCTTTATCTTATAACGGCCATTAATATTTCTGCCGATTAACATACTTACACCTCCCCAGCTTTCGAGGCAAGAAGAACAAACGAAATATTGTCTTCTCCTCCCTTATCATTGGCGAGATCAACCAGGTCTTTCCCTTTTTGGGACAAAGCTGAATGGGAACCGACAATTTCTGCAATTTCTTCTTTCGAGACTTTATTGCTCAATCCGTCAGAACAGATCAGCAGATAGGAAGAATCGCTGATTTCCAGCTCGATCATCTCCCCTTCAATACCTGCCTCTGTACCAAGCGCACGCACAATCCAATTCTTTTTCGGATGGTCTTCGGCTTCTTCTTCACTGATTTCACCATTATCAACCAGCACATTGACATAGGAATGGTCCCGGGTAACCTGCTCGGCTTTGCCGTTAAACGTATAAACACGGCTGTCGCCTATATGGCAAATGATGCAGAAACTGTTTTCAATCAATGCAGCAATCAGCGTCGTTCCCATTCCCTTGCATTCAGGATGGTCTCCGGCGTAATTGTAAACTTCGCTGTTAATGAAGCGTATCTTTTCATCGAGCCACTTTTTCTTGCTGGATGCTGACTCAAATTCTTCGCTGTCCGCATCCATGAACAGTTCACTCAACGCAGCCACTGTCATTTCACTGGCGACGTCGCCGGCATTATGGCCGCCCATTCCATCTGCCACCAGAGCAAGCATCAGCCCATCAGGCCTTTTGAGGACCGCCACACGGTCCTCATTCACTTCCCGCTTTTTTCCTGTATCACTTTCCATGACATATTGAAACAACAATTTCTACACCTCATCCCAAGTCAATTCGGTTTGCTGATCATTCAACGGCAGCAGTTTTCCGGAAAGCGGCGATGAAAAATCCATCGCTTCCGAAATCCTGAGGAAATACCTGCACAAAGCCACTATGTTTAATGCCAAGAGCTTCAGGCAATGAAACCTGGATTTTTTCCATATCCGTATGCTCCTTCAGAAATCTTTCGGCAGTGCCGCGGTTTTCCATATTATCAACTGTGCATGTACTGTAAACCAATATGCCGTCCGGCTTCAGCAATTGCGCAGCCTGATCCAGCAATTCAATCTGGATTTCCTGCAACCTGCTGAAATCCTCTTCTTTTTTTGTATATTTAATATCGGGTTTCCGTTTGATGACGCCGAGTCCGCTGCAAGGTGCATCCACTAGGACACGGTCGAATTGCTCTTTGCCAAAACGCTCAACACTCTTTTTGCCATCTCCCACTTCCGTTTCTATAACGGTATGGCCCAGACGGTCGGCGGATTCCTTGATCAATTTCACTTTATGCGGATGGAGGTCCATCGAGTAAAGGCTGCCTTTATTGTTCAGCTTTTCAGCGATATGAGTTGATTTCCCCCCCGGTGCAGCACACATATCCAAGACTTTCATACCCGGTTCAAGCTGCAATGCATAAGAAGGCAGCATTGAACTTTCATCCTGAATCGTGATGAAGCCTTTTTCAAAAGTGGCTGTTCTGGCGGGCTGGCCGCCTGTTATCACGAGGCATTCAGGAATAATTTTGCTTGGAACCGCTTCGAGCCCTTCGGATTCAAGCATTTCAATTGCTTCCTCCACTGTTGCGCGGACGGTATTCACCCGAACTGTCTGTGATGGGATTTTATTGTTTTCCAAAGCCATTTCACGCGTCTTTTCCAACCCGAATTGTTCGGACCAGCGCTTGATCATCCACGCCGGATGGCTCGTTTCTATAGAAATTTTCTCGATCGGATCGGCAATCGCATTAAATGACCGGACACCTGAACGCTGTACGGACCGCAGAACTCCGTTCACTAAAGAAGCGACTCCTCCGTGTCCCCGCCGTTTGGCGATTTCCACCGCTTCATGGACGACAGCATGCGAAGGGATGCGGTCCAGGTAAACGATCTGATACAGCGACATCCGCAATAAGGTTTTGACCCAGGGCTCGACTTTGCCTTTTAAATAAGGTTCCAGATAATAATCCAACGTCATCTGATGCTGCAATGTGCCATAAGTGATTTCTGTCAGCAAGCCGCGGTTTTTTGCTGAAATCCCGTAACTTTCAATTGTTTGATGCAAAAGAAGGTTGCTGTAGGCTTGCTTGTTTTCAACTGCCCAAAGAATCGAAAATGCAGCGTCGCGGACATTGCCGTGCAATTTTTTATTTTTCATTCAAATAAATCTCCTGCCTGAATTTTAGGTCCGGTTAAATAGTCTTTAGCCGACATCCGTTTTTTGCCTGCCGGCTGCAATTCCGTAATGGCCAGAATTCCCTTGCCTGTCTGGACATGGATGGCGTCTTCAGTCAGTCTGACCACTTTGCCCGGTGTCCCCTTTTTGGATTCATCAGCTATTTCGGACCACCAGATTTTCATATTGTCCTGTTTAAAACTTGTATAGGCAACCGGCCACGGGTGAAGCCCGCGCACCTGGTTGTAGATCTCTTCAGCTGACCGGTTCCAGTCAATCCGCTCCTGCTCACGTGAGATATTGCGTGCAAATGTGACGAGCGATTCGTCCTGCGGAATGCGCTCGTTCGTTCCATCTATAATAGAAGGCAAAGTCTCTTTCAACAATTCCGTTCCAGCTGCGCTGAGTTTATCGAACATGCTGCCGGTATGATCGTGTTTTTCAATCGGCACAGCTGTCTGGGAAATGATATCTCCCGCATCCAGCCGGTCCACCATATACATGATGGTGACGCCTGTTTCTTTCTGTCCATCGATAATCGCCTGATGGATCGGTGCGCCTCCGCGATATGCAGGCAATAAAGAAGCGTGTACATTAATCGCACCGAGTTTCGGTGTTTCCAATATTTCAGATGGCAGAATTTGCCCGAACGCCGCGGTTACCACTAAATCTGCTTCCAGATCCAATACGGCTTGCAGTTCTTCCGGATTTTTCAGTTTTTGCGGCTGGTAAACCGGCAGCCCAAGGCGCAGCGCCTCTTCTTTAACAGGCGTCGGCGTCAGTACTTTCTTGCGGCCAACGGGGCGATCCGGTTGTGTCACCACAGAAATGACGTTGTATCCTTCTTCAACCAGCATGCGGAGAATCGGAACGGAAAAAGCCGGGGTTCCCATAAACACGATTTTGGTCAAACCTCTTCCTCCTCTTCTTCCTGCAAACGGATCATTTCATCCAGTTCTTCCTGAGTCACATATTTCGTGATTTTGCTGGTGAATAAAACGCCGTCCAGATGATCCATTTCGTGCAGAATTGCGCGGGCTTCATAGCCTTCCGCTTCAAGTTCATACCATGAACCATCCCGTTCCTGCGCTTTTATCTTAATATGGTCATATCGTTCCACTTCACCGAATACACCCGGGAAACTCAAGCATCCTTCGATATCCGTATCAGACCCTTCATATAGTACGAGTTCCGGGTTGATCATTTCGATCGGATCCTGTCCTTCACGGAAATCGACGATGGCAGCGCGCACCGCAGTCCCTACCTGGGGAGCCGCGATTCCAACGCCATCCGCTTCGATCATCGTTTCGTACATATCATCCAATAGAACGGCCAGATTTTTGTCAAAAGTCGTTACAGGAGCACAAGATTTTTCAAGCACATCGCTTGGGTGTTTTACGATAGGTCGTATAGCCATTTTCAGTTCCTCTTTTCTTTTACATCACCGAAGTCGGATTCATATCGATTGCCAATGTGGCACCTTTTTTCAGCCAATCAGAACGATAGATTTTGATCAATTGCTGCATCACTTCGGTCAGTTTCGGTTCTTTTTTGTATTTTATCAAACATTGATATCTATATCTATTGTTGACGCGGGCGATCAGCGAGGCGGAAGGCCCGATGATGATCGTCCCTTCCGACAATTGTTTTCGTAAATATTCAACCGTCTGCCCGGCATATTCCGCCACTGTCATCAAATCTTCATGGGTAAACTGGATATTCACGACATAATAATAAGGCGGATATCCGCTTGCACGCCGCATCGCCATCTCCTGATCGTAGAACGGTTCATATAATTGGTCTTTCGCAAGGGTGATTGCGTAATGTTCAGGCGTATAGGATTGTACAAAAACGGTTCCCGGCAATACGTCACGCCCTGCACGCCCGCTGACCTGCGTCAGCAATTGATACGTTTTTTCGGCTGCACGGAAATCCGGCAGATGCAAAGTCGTATCAGCGGACAGCACACCAACCAATGTAATGTTCGGGAAATCCAGGCCTTTGGCAATCATTTGTGTGCCCAGCAGAATGTCGGCTTTCCCTTCCCCAAAGGAATTGAGGATTTTTTCATGTGCGCCTTTATTGCGCGTCGTATCAACATCCATCCGCAAGACTCTTGCTTCCGGTACGAGCTTCGCCAATTCTTCTTCCACTTTCTGTGTACCTGTTCCAAAGAAACGGATATGCTCACTTTCACATTCCGGACAAGTGTGCGGCACCCGTTCATCATATCCGCAATAATGGCATTTCATCGTTTCGCTCGACCGGTGATAGGTCAATGAAATATCACAATTCGGGCATTGCATGACGGTACCGCAATCACGGCACAGAACAAACGAAGAATAGCCCCGTTTATTCAGGAATAAAACCGTTTGTTCCTTCTTCGCCAATCGATCCCGGATTGCATCCGCCAATTGAATCGAGAACATCGACCGGTTGCCGGTTCTCAGCTCTTCCCGCATATCGACGATGTGAACAGCAGGCAAGGGTTGATTTCTTGCGCGTTTTTCCAGCACAAGCAATTCGTAAACCCCTTTTTGCGCGCGTGCATAGGATTCCAGCGAAGGCGTCGCACTGCCTAATATGACCGGACAACTATGATACTCCCCGCGCCAAATTGCCAGATCGCGTGCATGATAGCGAGGAGAGTCATCCTGCTTATAGCTCGATTCATGCTCTTCATCGAGAATGATC
The DNA here is from genome assembly GCF_003289955.1 of Planococcus halotolerans. GTDB lineage: Bacteria > Bacillota > Bacilli > Bacillales_A > Planococcaceae > Planococcus > Planococcus halotolerans. The sequence goes on from NZ_QLZR01000002.1 coordinate 363,925, forward strand.
AATCCAAGATTTTCAAACGGCGCGAAAATCGCCGATCTCGCACCGACTGCCACTTTCACTTCGCCGCGCTGGATTTTGCGCCATTCATCGTATTTTTCACCGGCAGACAAGCCGCTGTGGAGAACAGCGACCATATCACCGAATCGTTCCTTAAAGCGCAAAGTCATTTGCGGTGTCAATGAAATCTCGGGAACCAGCATGATTGCTTCTTTCCCTTCCTTCAACACCTTGTCAATGGTCTGCAGGTAAATTTCCGTCTTGCCGCTTCCGGTTATACCGTGTAAAAGAAACGTTCTTGGTGTATTCAGCGACTTATCGATGGCGTCGAAAGCCTTCTGCTGCGCTTCAGTAAGCACCAAATTATCTTTTTTCTCTATTTCCGTCAGCATTTTCGGATCCCGATACGTTTCCACATTCGATAAATCTGCTGCGCCTTTTTCAGCCAGACTGTAGATCGTCGGCAACGTAACGCCAGCTATTTTTTGAAGTTCGGAAGACTCAATGGAAAGTCCCGGATTCTCTTTCATGAAATCCATCAACTTCAGCTGCTGCTTGGCATTGCCGCGGATATCTATGGATTCGAGTTTTTCAACAGAATCTGAAACGTGGATCATGCGCACTTTTTTAACAGCGGTCTGCTGTTGAATATTGGTGTCTGCAATGATTGTGCCTTTATCCAATTCTTTTTTGATCAACCCGAATACATCTTCAGCTTCCTGGCTTCGTATGAAAGGTTTATTGCCGAAATATGGGTGAAGACGCGGATCAATCTCCTCCAATCCGCTTGTCAGCACAAAGCGTTTTTCATACTTCGCCCGCAATGCGGCAGGTACCATGACCTGCAATGCATCAATTTCAAAACAAACGGTCTGTTCCTTCATCCAGGCGGCCATTTCCAGCAATTCTGTATTCAGAACCGGAACGACGTCCATCAATTCATGGATGGGTTTCATGCGTCCTGGGTCAAAATCGGATTTCTCTTTAATATTGGTGATGAACCCAAGCACTTTTCTGTTCCCAAAAGGCACTTTCACCCGCATGCCCGGTTCTGCCAATGCTTCCAGTTTTTCAGGAATCAAATAGTCAAATGGCCGGTCAATCGGATGTGCAGCAACATCAACAATAATTTCAGCGATCATTTCGCATTTCCCTTTCAACAATCAGCTTCAGCAATTGGCGTGCCAACTCCTGTTTCGGAAGAAGTTCGAAAGATTGTTCGAAATCCCCTTTTCCATAAATCGTCACTTTATTGGTATCCGACTCAAATCCTGCCTGTGACTCGGTCACATCGTTGGCAATGATATAATCGGCATTTTTGCGTTCAAGCTTACTTTTCGCATAACGGCTTACGTCATTCGTTTCAGCAGCAAAGCCGATCAAGACCTGTTTGCCTTTCTCAGTACCCAGGTAATGGAGGATGTCCGCTGTGCGCTCGAGTTCCAGCGAAGCGTCACCATCCTGCTTCTTCATCTTTTGCCCGTGCAGGGTTTTCGGCCGGTAATCGGCGACTGCAGCTGTTTTGATGACAAAATTTGAATCGGCAAATTCCGTTTTTACCGCCTGCAGCATGTCTTCAGCACTTTCAACAAAAATGCGTTTGACGCCTGACGGTGCCGGCAATGAAACCGGACCGCTGATCAGGATCGTTTCAGCTCCAAGTTCAGCTGCTGCCTGCGCCATGGCATATCCCATTTTGCCGCTCGAAAAGTTCGTCAGAAAGCGGACGGGATCGATGCGTTCCCGGGTTGGTCCCGCTGTCACTACAACTTTCTTGCCTTTCAAAAGCATTTCACGGCTGAAAAAACCATTTACCAATTCCGTAATCTTTTCAGGTTCTTCGAGACGCCCTTTGCCTACATAACCACAGGCAAGGAAACCTTCCGACGGTTCGATAAAGCGGATGCCATCGTCATGAAGCTGCTGGATATTCCGCTTAACTGCCGGATGGTCATACATATGGACATTCATCGCCGGTGCAATCCAGATCGGAGCAGTTGCCGCCAGCAACGTGGTTGTCACCATATCATCCCCGATGCCGTTCGCCAGCTTGCCGATGACATTGGCAGTCGCGGGAGCTACAATAACGAGGTCCGCCCAATCAGCCAGATCGATATGGGCAATGACAGAAGAATCCTTTTCATCGAACGTATCATAAAAGACATCGTTTCGGGACATGACCTGGAAAGTCAACGGCCGAACAAATTGGCGCGCCGACTCTGTCATGATGACTTTTACGTCCGCTCCAGCCTGAGATAGTTTACTGACAAGTGCAACCGCTTTATAAACAGCGATCCCGCCGCTCACGCACAATAAAATCCTTCGATTTGCCAACAACGCAAACACCCTTTCTAAACAACAAACTCCCAAAGAACAAATTTGCTCTGGGAGTCGTAGGTTGTGATTAATGGTTAAATTTCGTCTTCATAGATAGCAGCTTCGTCCTGGCGCACTTGCGTCAAAACACCTTCTGCAATTTCTTCAAGCGCTTTTCCTACCGGTTTAGCGGATGTGTATTTTGAAAGTTTATCATCGCCATTTTCGTGCAATTGGCGTGCCCGTTTGGAAGCGAGAGCCACCAAAGAGTATTTCGAATCGATACGGCTTTTTAATTTATCAACGGATGGGTATAACATCATGCATTCTCCTTTAGCATATCAAAGTATCTTTTTTCTACACGTTCGCGCTTGCAGTGTTCAGCAATAATAATGGCGTTGATGCGGTCACAGGCATTTTCCACTTCATCGTTTTCAACCACATAATCATAGAGATTCATCATCTCCAGTTCCTGTCTTGCCGCTCTGAGCCGCGAAGCAATCACTTCATCGGATTCAGTTCCCCGGCCGACCAGCCGTTCCTCAAGTTCGGAAAGACTTGGCGGGGCCAAAAAGATGAACAGGCCATCCGGCACTTTGTCCCGCACCTGCGCAGCTCCCTGCACTTCGATTTCAAGGAACACATCACGGCCCGCGTCCCGCATCTTATTGACATATTCGAGCGGCGTGCCGTAATAATTTCCGACAAACTCTGCATATTCAAGCAACTGACCCTGTTCGATCAATTCCTCGAATTCATTGCGCGTCTTGAAAAAGTAATCGACTTCATCCACTTCGCCTTCACGGGGCGACCGCGTCGTCATCGATATGGAGTATTCATAATTCGTATCCGGCTGTGAGAACAGCTCTTTTCTGACTGTGCCTTTGCCGACCCCGGAAGGCCCTGATAACACGATCAGCAGTCCGCGTTGTTTTCTCATTTCATTAACCACCTTAACCACCGCCATTACATCCGGTCTATATTCTTCGTTTTGTAACTAACTGTCTTATTATATCATAATACACGCCAGAAATGATAAGATGGAACAAAACGATTTGAAAGAGGGATTTTCATGGCATTTGATGGATTATTTACAAAAGCGATGACCAGTGAACTGCAACAGCTGGTCAGCGGAAGAATTTCAAAAGTTCATCAGCCCAATCAGCTTGAACTGCTGCTCCACATCCGCTCACAAGGAAGCAACCATAAATTATTGATTTCGATCCACCCTTCGTATTCCCGGATTCATTTAAGTAAACAAGCGAACACGAACCCTTCTGAACCCCCGATGTTCTGCATGCTTCTCCGCAAGCATATTGAAGGCGGCGTCATCACAGAAATTTCCCAGCACGGAATGGACCGGCTTATCATTTTGAGAATCAAGGCGAAAAATGAAATCGGTGACGACATCGAACGGGAACTCCATGTCGAGATGATGGGGAGGCACTCAAATGTCATCCTGGTCGACTCGGAACGAATGATGATTCTCGACAGCCTCAAGCATCTACCGCCGAGCGTCAACTCATTCCGTACAATTTTGCCCGGACAGCCTTATATCTTCCCGCCGTCCCAAGACAAAAAGCATCCGTTTACCAATTCGGACGCACTCATCGATCTGGATGAAAAGGAATTGGTACAGCAGTATGCCGGTTTTTCTCCGCTGACTGCGCGTGAATTGCATCACCGATTGACAACGGCCGCCGACAAGGAATCGGCCGCTGAAAAATTTCTTGAAGATTTCAGCCAAGAAAATCCTGTCGGCTATTATGTCGAGCAGGACAGCAAAAGCTTCTTCTCGGCGACTCCTCTGGAACATTTGGATGCCCAGGGTCTCAGCTTTCCTAACCTCGGTGAATTGCTTGACCGTATGTATTATGCTAAAGCCGAGCGCGACCGCGTCAAACAGCAGGCAGGCGATCTTGAGCGCTGGCTGCAGAACGAAATTTCAAAACTGAAACTTAAATTGAAGAAATTGAAAAAAGAGCAAGATCAGGCAGAAAAACGCGACCTTCTCCAATTGAACGGTGAACTGATCATGGCCAATCTCCACCGCATCCAAAAAGGCATGAAAGAAATCGAAGTGGACAATTATTACAATGAAGAAAAAGTTTTGATTCCTCTCGACCCGCGGAAGACGCCTATTGAAAACTCTCAGAAGTTTTATTCGCGTTATCAGAAAGCCAAAACCGCTTTGGTCAAGACCCAGGAACAAATCGAAAAAACCGAAGATGATATCGCTTATTTCGAAACTTTAATGTCACAAGTGCAGCAAGCCGGAATTTCCGATATCGAAGAAATCCGCGAAGAGCTTGCCGAACAGGGATATATGAAGGCACAGAAATCGAAGAAGAAGAAAAAACCGACCAAACCTTCCGTTGAGCCTTACGTTTCAAGCACCGGCATTCCAATATCGGTAGGCAAAAACAATAAGCAGAACGATTACGTCACCTTCAAAGTGGCTTCCAAATCCGATACTTGGCTGCATACAAAGGACATTCCAGGTTCACATGTCATCATCCACGATTCGGAACCGGACGAAGAAACCATTCTTGAAGCTGCAACGATTGCTGCCTATTTCAGCAAAGCGCGGGAATCATCATCGGTACCCGTAGACTACACAGAAGTTCGGCAAGTGAAAAAGCCGAACGGCGCAAAACCGGGATTCGTCATCTACTTCGAACAAAAAACGGTTTTCGTCACACCGGATGAAGAACTCGTCATCAAACTGAAAAAATGATTCTTGGAAACAGCCGTCAGCATTTTGGAGACGGCTGTTTCTTGTTTACATAAGACTATTATTTACTTTAAATTGCAGGAATATTCTGTGTTTTAAAATTCAGTCTCTATGTTATTGCCCTCTTACACGCTTAATGCTATGTTTTTAAAGGACTATAATACAAGGAGGTAAATTTTATGGTGAAAATGAAAAAGATGTTCTTTGCCCCGGCACTATTGGCAGCTTCAGCGCTGGTTTTAGCTGCATGCGGCGGAGATGAAGATACTGCAACGGAAGAAAAGACTGCATGGGATGAAATTCAGGAAGAAGGCACATTGACTGTTGCGACTTCCGGAACTTTATTGGCAACATCATTCCGCGACGAAGAATCTGATGAACTTACCGGATTCGAAGTGGAAGTTGCGCGTGAAGTGGCTGAACGCCTCGAACTTGATATCGAATTCAAGGAAATGGGCTTTGATGAAATGCTGACAAGTGTGCAGACTGGCCAAGTCGATATCGCAGCCAATGACATTGAAATTACAGAAGACCGCGCTGAAGAGTTCATCTTCTCGACTCCTGTGAAATATTCATACGGCACAGCAGTTGTCCGTGAAGACGATCTATCAGGAATTTCTTCACTGGAAGATCTTGAAGGCAAAAAAGCGGCAGGTGCTTCCACTTCCATCTACATGGAAATTGCCCGCAGTTACGGTGCTGAAGAAGTGACTTATGACAACGCATCAAACGAAGTCTACTTGCGCGACGTTTCAATCGGCCGCACAGACGTCATCCTGAACGACTATTACCTTTCAACTTTCGGTGTAGCTGCATTCCCGGAACTCAATATCACAATCCACCCGGACATCAAATACGCTCCATCTGAAGTTGGCCTTGTCATGAATAAAGACAACGAAGAACTAGCTGAAAACGTCAACCGCGTTTTGGATGAAATGCTTGAAGACGGAACCATCACTGAAATTTCCGAAGAATTCTTCGGCGGTGCAGATGTATCGGTTGAGCCTGATATTGAGGAATAGAGAATTGGAAACGGCCGCTTAGCTCTGAAAAGCATAAGGCGTAATAGCGGAGCGGCGTTCTTTGCCGCATAGCTAGGCCGGCTTATGACCCAAAAAGCTAGGACGCTGGAGTCTGGACACTAAGAAACAAGTTGAAACAAACGGAGGGGTTCGATGAATGAAATTGAATGGGGATTGTTGTTCGATCCAGTTTTAGCGATCGAATCCCTCCCCTATGTACTTGAAGGCATATGGTATACATTACTCATTTCGGTCGTCAGCATGCTATGCGGATTAATCATCGGATTTTTCCTCTCGCTTGCCCGGACATCTCCGGTCAAGCTCATGCAATATCCGGCGAGACTTTACATTTCCTTTATGCGCGGCGTGCCGATACTCGTGATTTTATTCCTTCTGTATTTTGCATTGCCCGTCATCGGCATTGAATTTACAGCGGTACAAGCAGCCTTGATCGGCTTCAGCATCAACAGTGCCGCTTATATCGCGGAAGTATTCCGGTCATCACTCGCTTCAGTCGATAAAGGCCAATGGGAATCTTCCACTGCGCTCGGGCTCACTTACTGGCAGACGATGCGGCGCATCATCCTTCCGCAATCTGTGCGGATTGCCGTGCCGCCGTTATCCAACGTCTACCTGGATCTGATCAAAGCGTCGTCGCTCGCAGCAATGATTACCGTACCGGAAATTTTCCAGAAAGCACGGACAGTCGGAGCTCGCGAATACGACTTGCTGACGCTGCTGATACTGGTGGCATTGATCTACTGGGCAATCTGTTCGGTCATGACTGTGCTGCAGAATTACCTCGAGAAGCGTTATGCGGATTATTTATAGAATAAAGAGGCGGTCGCGTGAATTCGCGGCAGCCTCTTTTTTGTGGAATTCTTTTCTTGTGAAATGCTGTGGTTGTGTTGAAGTAGGTTTTGATTTGAATAAAAAATGCGTTTATGCACCTATAATTTCCATAATTATTTTAGTGCTGGTCTCTGCAAGAGACATTTAAATTTTATCAGCGATTTTCTCGTGTTTATCGGCGATTTTTGAAGCTTTATCGGCGATTTTTTTATGTTTATCGGCGATTTTTCAACGTTTATCGGCGATTTTTTAAAATCAGCAATTAAAATACAATGAAAAAAGTTCTCTATATCACCCTCGTCATACAGAAAAATTTTTCTGTAAAATATTGGATTTGGCTCTTTCAATAGACTACTATGAGTGAATAAAGGTTCTGGCTAAATCTCAATATTTCCCATTAATAATTTCTGAATCAAAATTTTTAAGACTCCTATCAATTTATCGTCGATTTTCCGGAGTTTATCGTCGATTTCCGATAGTTTATCGTCGATTTTTTTAGGTTTATCGTCGATTATCAAGCGTTTATCGTCGATTCCTTAATTTCAGCAATAAAAACCCACACAAAAAAACCCTCTATTTCACCACCGTGAAATAGAGAACTTTTCTGTTAAATATTGGATCCGCGCTACCTATAAAATCACCACACTTCAACCCGCTCAACAACTCTCACCCATAAAAATCGTCATCACTATCCTCGTCACTCTCCGGCATATACATGACTTCCCATAAATGTCCGTCGATGTCTTCGAAACTCCAGCCGTACATGAATTCGTTGTCCATTTTATCGTTGGATGCGGAAGCGCCTGCCGCTAACGCGTTATTTACGATTTCATCCACGCCCGCCCGGCTGTCCGCTGTGATGGAGACGATTACCTCCGTGCTGGCGGCTGAGTCGGATAACGCTTTGCCAGTGAAGCTTTTGAAATAATCTTCAACCAGCAGCATTACATATATATTGCGGCCGACTATCATGCACGCAGCGTTTTTGTCCGTCATCTGTTCGTTGAATTCAAATCCGATATCACCGAAAAACTGCATTGATCTGTTCAGGTCTTTTACTGGTAAATTAATAAAAATATGATTGGATTGGATCGCCATGGTTTTCTCCTTTCATTTTCCTCTATTGTCTATAGTATTCGAGGGAAAGCGAAAGTGTCCTGCAAGAGCCGGGAAATTTTACATTTCGTCCGGTGCATGGATTCCGAGCAAACGGAGGCTTTCCTTCAGCACCACAGTAACGGAGAAAACCAAAGCCAGTCTTCCCTCCAGATGTTCATCATCTTCCAATACTTTCACGTGGCTATAGTATTTATTGAAATCCTGCGCCAATTCAATCGCATACCTGGCTATGACCGATGGTTCGCTTTGCTCAAAGCTTTTTTGAATCATCTCCGGAAATGCAATCAGGTCTTTGATGACTTCCCAACTGTAGCTGTCGTCCAGTCCCACAGCCGTAATCTCTTCCGCCGTCATACCCGATTTCCGCAAAATCGAGCAGGCTCTGGCATGGGTATACTGCACATAGGGACCCGTAGTACCTTCAAAACGCAGCATTGCTTCCAGTGAAAACTCGACATTATTCTGCCGTTCCGTCTTCAAATCATGAAAAATCACTGCACCGACGCCCACCATTCGTGCGGTTTCCGCTTTATTCGCCAGTGCCGGATTCCGCTCTTCGATATTTTTTTCCGCCAATTCAATCACGTCTTTTAACACCTGGTCCAATAAAACCACTTTCCCTTTACGGGTCGACATCTTTTTCCCGTCTTTCAATATGAATCCGAATGGAATGTGTGCCATATCATCCGACCAGTCATATCCCATCTTTTTCAGCACCAATTTCAATTGCCTGAAATGCAGCGTCTGTTCCTGCCCGACCACGTACAGCGATTTTGCAAAATGATAATTTTCTTTTCTATATAGAGCCGCCGTCAAATCCCGTGTACCGTAAAGCGTTGCGCCGTCACTTTTCCTGATCAGAAAAGGCGGCAGCCCTTCTTCGGTCAAATCAACCACTTCTGCGCCTTGGGACTCCGTAAGCAATTCCTTCGACTTCAGCAATTCGATGGTCGCAGCCATCTTATCGTTATAGAAGGCTTCCCCGGCATACGAGTCGAAATCCACTTCCAGCAATTCATAAATTTTGCTGAATTCCTTCAGCGATTCATCTTTAAACCATGTCCATAATTCTTCCGCTTCCAAATCGCCATTCTCCAGTTGCCAAAACCACTTTCTGGCATCGTCTTCCAGGCCGGGGTCATCCTTGGCTTCCTCGTGAAATTTGACATACAGCGCCAATAATTCCGGTATAGCATTATCCTTCACTGCCGCTTCATCGCCCCATTTCTGATACGCGACGATCAACTTTCCGAACTGCGTGCCCCAATCTCCCAAATGATTGATCCCAACTGCTATATATCCCACCTTTTCAACGATTTTCGCCAATGAATTCCCAATGACTGTGGATCTCAGATGTCCCATCGAAAAAGGTTTGGCAATATTGGGAGATGAAAAGTCGATGGTGATATTTCTGCCTTGTCCTAAATCGCTCACGCCATACGCTGCCCTTTCTTCCAGTATCGTCTGTAAGGTATCTTTGCTGACGACAGATTTCTTAAGGTAGCAATTCACATATGGTCCTGCGGCAGCTACTTTCTCGAAGACAGGATGCTTTATTCGCTCCGCCAGCTCGCCGGCAATTAAATGCGGTGCCTTGCCTTGGCTCTTCGCCAATGAAAAACAGGGAAATGCCAAATCGCCCTGGCCATCAAACTTCGGTTTTTCCACTAAACCCATTATGCTTTCCAAAGACATGGTGCCATCCAGATTTTTCACAATTTCCTCGGCAAATAACTTGTTATAATCCATCATTATACTCCTCCATTTTTCCGGTAAAATAGAAAAATCCCGTCTCTAATGTAAATTAGAGACGGGATTCCCGCGGTACCACTCTGATTGCCCGGTAAACGGACCTGCTTAAAGCGATAACGGCGCCAGCCGACCTGCCCTACTCGAGTTCAGGCGGTTTCTCAGATATGCGGTTCGGAATACTTCGGCCACCAGGCTTCCACCATCCCCGGCTCGCTTGGACACTCCATATCCCTACTCTTATCTTCCCAGAATTTAATGTATTTTTATTATCTTACCGATTTCCATAATTTGTGTCAATGTTTGTTGAGACTTTTTCGTATTTGAGGAGAAATGGCAAGCCCAATGAAACCAGAACAATTACAGCTGCTATCGGCAAAATAACCTCCAGTAATCCAAGATTCTGCATAATAATCGAAATATAAATCATGGGCATCAGCAGCAATAAAACCGTCAACAGCCGGGAAGCACTCGCAACTTTATGCACTGTTCCACAATTCCGGCACCGTACTGGCTGAAAAGCGAACCATAATGATTTATAAAGCTGATTCCATTTGAAAGGTTCGTTGCATTCTGCACATTTCTGCATCATTCCGACTCCTTTTTGCTTAAAAAAACAAATCTTTTATTCGCGTAAATTCTTGCCTCTTTGGTACATTGTCTGCATGTTTTCCTCAGGCACCAAAGCGCCTCCGGTTGACCACGCAATGTGCACAGCCTTATCGGGGTCCACTCCGCGTGCAGACAGATATTCCTCTTGGCTCAATTTAACCGGTCCGAGTAAAGACGATGCCGCAGATGGCTCGACAAAAATGTCATCGCCGTCAGCAAGAATCGCCAATAGCCGGTACAATTCCTCGTCTTCAAGAGTGTAAATGCCGCTGATCAATTTTTCACTGATTGACGAAGCGAAACTCGATGGCCTGCCAACTGCAAGACCGTCGCCTTCGGTCAAATTATCGATTCCGAAATCCTGGACGCATACTTTTTCCTTCTCACCCGTCATCAAACCGATCAGGACGGACGGCGAATGCGTTGGTTCCACAAAGAAACAATGGACGGCATCCCCATAAATCTGCTTGAGCCCGAACGTGATGCCACCCGGCGACCCGCCAACACCGCATGGCAAATAAACGACCAGAGGATGTTCCGCATCAATAGTTATACCCAGATCATCCAATTGTTTTTTTAGCCGGAAAGCTGCAGTGCTGTAGCCAAGGAACAGATGCTTCGAGTTTTCATCATCGACAAAATATGCCATTGGGTTCTCTTTTGTCTGTTGACGGCCCTCCAGAATGGCTTCGCCGAAATCGCCTTCAAATTCATGGACAATTGCGCCTTTTGACCGCAGCAAGTCCTTCTTCCACGCTTTCGCATCAGCCGACATATAAACTGAAACGGAAAAACCGAGCTCCGCACTGATAATTCCGATGCTGAGCCCTAAATTGCCTGTAGAACCCACGCCGATTGAATATTGGCTGAAGAAATCCTTAAATTCCTTGGATGCAAACTTTCTGTAATCATCACCCTTAGTGATTATGCCATTCTCCATCGCCAATTGTTCCGCATGATGCAGCACTTCATAAAAGCCGCCGCGTGCTTTGATCGACCCCGCGACCGCCAGTTCATTGTCACATTTCAGAAGCAATCTGCCGGGAATTTTTGTACTGTAAGTGGTTTCTATAATATTTTTAGTAGAGGAAATTTCTTTCAATGGTGACTCGATGATTCCTCCAGCTTCTGCCGTTTCAGGAAACGCTATCGCCAAAAAAGGCGCAAACCGCTGCCACAGCTCCTCCGCTCCCTGCATATCCTCTTTCGTTACGGCCAGTTGCCCGAGATCCGAACTCTTTGTATCATTCGGATTCAGCCATAACACCGGCCGAAAATCCATCACATCGGATAATAAAGGGTACTTCTGCTGCCAATCGTTGAGTTGCTGTTGCGTAACTGCCATTGGAATCATCCTTTCTGCTGAGTGACTGCTTCTCTCCTCATCATACATGAAAATATTGCTGATTTCATTTTCTGTTCTGAATGGGTTTCGGGAATCCAAATTTAATATTTGGAAGAATTTATAATGCAGATAACCCCATCATTAGCTCCCTGTATAATTCGCCATTTCCCGATGCCCTTATCCCACTCCTTAAAACCAATGTATCCTCCAAACCGATTCGCACCCCGCAATTTTTGGCCAGAGCATTATCAATTACCGCCCACGTATTTATCCCTTCTCCGTGATGTACCTGCTCCAATGAATGATTATGCTCGGCTATAAATGTGCTGATCTGGTTGGCTTGGCGAATTGCTTCCTCTCTTTCTTCGAAGAACATCTCAATCAGCACTCGTTCGCAAAATTGATCCAGATTATTCTTCACAAAAATTTCGGCGTCGTTGAGACTCCATATCCCCGCTTCCGGTTTTATCCCTTTATTCTTCAGCAAATTCCAAAGTTCGATGCTTCCCGGCTCTGAGAGATTCACTGAAATATAATCCGGCCGGAATTCCCAGCCCCTGATATTCTTATACCGCCTCTCCGGAGTCATCCCGTTGAACAAATTCGAACTTAAGCCGATTTTTATATCCGGAAAGCGTTGCTTCAAAACCCGCATTTGCGGTGCGAGCAGATGGTTTTCGAATGTCTCCATTCCCTCGTTGTCCCTTAAATGCACATGAAAATGCTCCACTCCAAGCTTTCTCAGTGTATGAATGTCGCCTATTATCTCATCGAGCGTAACGGGGATTCCAGCATGCCCCCGTTTGGTCCGTCCTCCGTTCAAACAAACTTTAATGACCACGCTTAATCACCCCTTTTATATAAATGAAGAACCGGAGTCAGCCAAGAAATCGAAACAATACGAAATACATTCTATAAATATTCTTCGATTTCCTTCCTGGCATTACTCGCCAAGCGAAGATTACTGGTTAGTCACAAATTCATCATTCAAAAATTCACACACTAATTGACAACCCATATAAATAATATTAAGTTCAGAAAAAACCAGAAACTTAATTGCTGAGTTTCCGGTTCACTAGTTAATCATTTATTAATATCATTAAATTATAAAATACAACAAGACGGACCCGATAAAACTAGGTAAAGCGATCAGTAATATAGTGTTCGATGCATTAATCGTGTTATCTAATTTTATAACGGCTAAATTTCCCAGCACTGGCGCAGAGGAGCTGATGAAACCCGTTTTTAAGAAACCGCCGATTAAGATGCCGCAGAGCCCTATTATTCCGGTCACATTCATAGCAATTTCCAGATTATTTTGCAGCATGAATAATCCGGTTATAAAAACAAAAATTGCGATCCCCAGTATAATTCTTTTCATAAAAGAGCCTCCTATCCTAACCTGTTCCCTTACAATTATCTTCATCTAATAGTTTAGCTTAAATAACTTGCATACTATTCAGGTTTACTTGGTCAGGCTACTGCAATTAAGTTCTCTGCATTTAAGTTGTCATACCCTAACTTCCCCACTTTCCTCTAGGGCAGAACTTTTTCTGGCAGTGCTTGTTTTGCTGGTTTTTCGGGCCAGTTCACCAGGAAAATGCCTGAGAAAATTAGCGCCCCTCCGATTGCCAATGACCACCCCACTTGTTCATCCAGCAACAGCCAGCCTGATATTACACCGAAAAATGGGGCAAGAAACAAAAATGCACTGACTTTTCCCGGGTGTTCTTTTTCCAGCAGGAAGAACCAGATGGCAAATTGAACGATGGATGCGGGAATCGAAAGCCATAACAGGATGGATATTGATGTCGCATTAATCACCAGCAGAGGATCTTCCAGCAATGCACTGCCTGCCAGCAAAATCAAACCGCCGAATAGCATCTGATAAGCCGTTAATACCCACGTATCGAATAATACGCCCCATTTCTTAATCAGCAATGTGCCGATCGCCCACGATATCGCACTGATAAATCCTAAAAGAGTTCCTGCCTCCAGATTCAAATGGCTTCCCATCGTAATAAAAACACCTGCAAAGCCAATCAGAACTCCTCCCCATTGAACCAGCCGGTAATGGATACCCATCAGCAATGTGCCGAAAATGACCACAAGCAAAGGGTTTGTAAACGTCAAAATTGCAGATTCACCTGCAGTAATTGTACGCAAACTCAGGAAGATGGCTCCCATCACTCCCGCTGTCTGTACAGCCCCTATGGTGGCCATCCGAAGCCAGTCCGCTAAACTCTTTGGATGTGTTCTTTTAAACAATAAGATGAAAGCTGCCATTAAAATGCCAGCCAAAGTAAAACGCAGACCAACAAGCAGCAAAGGGGAAAAATAAGACAAACCAATTTTTCCTACTGCAAAGGAAGACCCCATTAAACTTGTCGTTGTTACGATGAGAAATACAAAAATTAATTTATTTTTCAAATGGGCGTCCTCCTTTCTTCTTTATATAATGCAGCTGCTTTGCGGCTTTTTGGGTGATAACAATTTTTGTTATAGGTACTTGGTATATCGTGTTCCAGGCTACCCTTAAAGAGTTGCAATTTATGTATATTAAAACTGCTCAATAAATACCTCACGGCAAAACTTATGCTGGATTTTATTATAGTATAAATCTTATAAACCTCTTTAACACTACAAAAAGCAGTGCTGAAAATCGAATGGGAATTCGTTTAGTTAATTGAATCAGTAGAATCTACTGTGACTTTTACATAGGCCTCAGCAGAACTTGCTTGCACAGAAAAAGGAAGAGTAGCGGTAATCAGGCTGCACTACTCTTCCTATATATTCCCTGTTGAAAAATTAACGACTTCAAATCAATTAGAATTGATTATTTAATCTAAAATACTTTTTATCATTTTTTTATATTATACAACTTTAAACCAAAAGCATTAAACGGATTACTTCACCGCAGCTTCAGTTCTTATTTCCTGATGAAGTACTTCGCCGATGCGCTTCATGCCTTCGATGATCCGGTCTTCAGAAGCGTTTGAAAAGTTTAAGCGGAGCGCATTACTTTGTGAGTCGGTTGCGAAAAAGGCATCTCCGGGAAGCACAGCCACACCTTTTTCAAGGCAGGATATTGAAATTTTCCTGGCATTTATAGTATCCGGAAGTTCTACCCAAACAAATAGTCCGCCTTCCGGTTTCACACAGGAAACCGCTTCAGGAAAGTACTGATTTACACATTCATACATTACGTGACATCTATCATGATAAGTGGCGTTGATTTTTTCGATATGGGCGTCAATATCATTTTGTTCCATATACTTCGAAGTAATCCTTTGCGCGAAACCATCAGAATGCATATCCGCAGATTCCTTGAATGCCATATATTTTTCGATTATCAATTCATCGGCACAAATCCAGCCAAGCCGAAGTCCAGGCGCGAATATTTTAGAAAAAGAGCTCATGTAAATGACGCGGCCTTCTGTATCAAAATGCTTGATCGGTGGAATTTGAGTACCGGAAAAGCGGATGGCGCCATACGGGTTATCTTCCAAAATAAGTACGTCATATTGTTGAGCAAGCTCAAGCATCCTTTTTCTTCTTTCCAAACTAAGTGTACGGCCTGTCGGGTTTTGGAAATCTGGAATAGTATAGATAAATTTCGCATCAGGATTCTCTTGGAGCTGTTGTTCCAACGCTTCCATGAGCATACCGTTTTCATCCATTTCGACGTCTACGATATTAGCGTTGCATATGTTGAAAACGTTAAGCGCCGCTAAATAAGTCGGGCTTTCACATATGACCGTATCGCCCTCATCAAGAAGCAGGCGTCCGGTCAGATCAATCGCCTGCTGGGAACCTGACGTAATCATAACTTGATTTAAATTTGCCTGTATTCCGATTGCCTCCATCCGCTCCAAAGTTTTACGGCGGAGAGGGCTATACCCCTCAGTCGGGCTGTATTGAAGAGAAACTGGTCCGTCTTCAGTAAGAACAGCTTCACTTGCTTTCTTCAGTGCCTCAATAGGGAAAAGTTCAGGAGCAGGAAGACCGCCAGCGAAAGAAATTAAATCTGGTTGTTCTGCAGCTGTTAAGATGATTCGCATATCCGAGGGTTTCATCATATTGGCTCTCTTAGTGAATTTATGAATCATTTTCTGATCCTCCTATGTACAGTGATTGAAAACCGGCTTTATTATTGTCCCGTCCGATTGTTATTTACTAAACTGCTCAAATCAGTGCAGCAACTCATTAATAAATAACTTAGACCTTGGACTCTGTAACGGATAATAGAATTACTTACTATTTCCTTAAGAAAACATATTACACTATTTTCACATTCAATATGTGCTTACTGAATAAAGTTTTGATACTAGTTCGATCTTATTTTTAAATCGACTTCAGCTTTTATAATATTCTTTCACGGAATGGGAGCTACACTCTAGAATCTTAATCTATGTTTTGAATTTAATGAGAATATCAGCAGCCCTTCTATTTTCCAAATAGTTGAAACTATCAGTATCCTCCATCGTATACACTTAAGAAGGCTTTTCTAATTTCAGCCATCATCTATAGCCTCCTCTTTGTTTCGGAAATAAAAATTTATTACCTTAGGAGGAAATAAGATGAAGCAAGCAATTATTTTCACTTTAACTTTCCAGGTGCTTGGCATTTTAAATTTATTGATCTCGATCCTGTTCGACTTGAATTTTGCCGATGTCTCCATTCCATTAGGCGTGGTCTGCGTTGGTTTTGCTCATAGTTTCACAGGAGGAACCAGTCCTTATATGCGGCAGTCAGATATGGAAACGCGGGGCGAAACCGGCATTCGAATGCCATTCATGAATAAAGCAGCACGCACTTCATTTATCTTTTTCGGTTCTCTTGCTTACTTTCTGTTTGCACTTATTTTGACGCTCTTTTTTTACAGGGAATATTTCATCGGATAATCACAGCTGTTTAAAAACCATTCACCGAAAGGAGGGCTCTTCTTGAAAAATCTCTTGCTTCTGCCTTTAAAGTACTTGCTTGGTTTACTCGGAATCCTGTTGATCAGCTGTGCCCCTATTCTTTTTACACCTGGTCAATTATTCGACTTCCGGCTCTTTTTCCTGACGTGCTGGCAAGTGCTGAAAGAATTGTTGAATCCTGCAGCTTGGCAGCTCAATTACCGCGTCCCGGGCACATTCGATACAATTGACGTGTCATTTTCCGACTATTTTACCGGTCCTTATCTATATTCGATGCCAATTTTGATAGCTTCGCTTCTTCTTGCACTTTTGCTGTCATTTATCCTGGCCGTCATGGCCATGCTGTCGAAAGGACACGCAAAACCACTCCTTCTGCAAACTACAAAAGTGTTGGAGTCGTTCCCGGATTTTTCATACATATTCCTGATTCAAATCGCGGTTGTCCAATTCTACGCGGTAACCGGCTTACTAGTTCTAAATTTCTACAGCTTAGGAGATGCGTTGGTCTACTTGGCTCCGATCCTTTGCTTGTCGGTGTTGCCAACCCTATTGTTTTTCAAGCTCTTTATTTTGCTGTTTGAGGCTGAATGGAAAAGACCATATTTTGACCTGGCTAAAGCCAAGGGACTAGGCAACGCAGAGATATTACTGAAACATTGCACCTCCAATGTTTTAAAGAGCTTGTTCTTTCAATCCAAGTCCATTGTATGGCTCACCATCTCCTCTTTGCTCATCATTGAGCACCTGTTTGGTATAAACGGAATCCTTTACTATCTAAGAAGCGATTTTTCACCCATAGGAATCACATTTATACTCGTGACTGTTTTTACTCCGTTTTTTCTATTTTATAGTCTTGCTGAACTTTTGATTAATAAAGAAGGAACTGAAAGAAATGCTATATTCGGTAAGTTTAATTTATCCATATTGGATGTTATTCAGTTGCGTTCTCTCATTTCCAGGCTTTTCAGGAGAAAAGAAGTTTTGAATCCAATACGAAGATTCCTATCTTTTTTCGGTAAACGCTTGAAAATCACTATTCCTTTTTTAATTGTTCTGGGACTCTTTTCTATCAGTGTCGGCTACTATCTCTTTTTCGATGACCAGGTTGGGCAAACGCAGTACTTATATGCAGATGATGGCGGCATGCTAAGCGGTGCACCGCATCCTCCTTCTTCCGAACTTCCATTCGGTACGGATCCTTATGGTTATTCGATTTTTCAGCAATTGCTTGTGGGCATCAAATATACCATCGCTATTACGCTCATTATTGCAACGGTCCGCGTCGTTGCAGGTTATGTATTCGGCTTCATCTATGTCTTTTATTTGAACAATAAATTCAGAAAAGCCGTGACGTCAATTGCCGATGGAATGCATTTTCTGCCATTAAGTCTGCTGGTCTATGTACTGCTCGTGCCGATACTCATCGGCCATGGTGAATGGACCACCACTTTAACCGAGCGTCTCGCTATCCAAGTACTGATTATGGCATTAATTGTGCTGCCGATTACTATGAGTTCGATCGGCAATGAAATGAACGAAACGCTGAAGAAAGATTATGTGCAGAGTTCAGTCTTGATGGGAGGTTCTCTGATATGGATTTTGATTAAGCACATCAATCCACAGCTGTGGCCAAAGCTTGTGCTGAACTGGACACAGCATGTCGTGCAGGTGCTTCAAATGTTTATACATTTGGGTATTTTATCGATTTTCGTTGGCGGTGCAAAAGCTCAAGTAGATTCTCCCCGACTCATTCCGGAAATATACGAGTTATCCGGAATGATTGCTATTTCCAGAGAGGCGTTTCTGACACAGCAATTCTGGATGATCCTCCCACCAATTTTTGTCTTCATGCTGCTGATATATTGCTTCAACACAATGGCCGAGGGAATGGCCGAGAACAAGCAGGTTCCTGCAGTCAGTAAAAATGAGGAAGTTAAAAGCATTCAACAGGCGACTGACTTGGAATCTCCAAATTTCGCCAGATTAAAGGAAAGGAATCAATTAGGATAGTCTTTATGTTTGAAGGAGGGACAGCTAAGATCAGCTGCCCCTCCTTCATTTATGTTTTCTAAAATTTTTCCTGTCTTCTGTTAGTTACCAACCCGATTCCACTTCTTGAGATAGCTCAGTTGCAGAAATGAGAATGAATATTCCGAGCACGATTGTCAATATGGCGACGGTAAAGAAAGGAACAGCAGCTAATTCAAATTCTCTCCATGCCAGAAATGTAATGATTATATACCCCATTGTAATAAAACCCTGTAACCGTTTTGTTTTTCTGGAGACATACTGAACTTCCTTACAGTTCGGGCATGCATTCCCTAGATTATGCTCCCCATGGGCTTTAAGTGTTTTTTTCAAATTCCATTTCTGGTTACAGTTTGGACAATGCGGCATTCCTCCACCTCCTGAAATTAGACAGAATAATCAATCATTATTTATAATTGTAACCTTCTTCAATTCGAAAACCAACAGAATAAGGCTGATTGTATTCTATAAAGCATAGAATTTCTAAGCACTGATAATAGCAGTAACTGTAATCATTCAACAACTACCGAGAAAGCATAATTGCCGTCCCCTTCTTTCCAAAGTGCCCTTATAAGATAAACATAGGTGCCTTTTTCTTGCGGCGTTGAAATGGAATCATTTAAAAGTTCGATTTCTTTAATATTGTTTTCATCAATCCATTGCTCTATTTCCTATGTTCCAGAAAGAGGTTCCTTGTGAAAATCAATTCCGATTTTCTCTTGTCGAGAAACTAAAGTAGGATTATGTTCTTTTGCCATGTCTAAAGGAGTCGTATGAATGAAATCGACACATTGAGAGATTATGATTCCATGCCAGCAATACGAACCTTGCGTAGTCGGAATCTCTTTCCCATTCACTGTTACTTCTGGAGTGGGCGGTTCCATTCGAAAGGGCTCAATAATTAATATGGCTAAAATCAATACAGCAAAAATTATTAGTTTGAGAAATTTATTCATTGTGCTTCCCCCTTTACTTTCATTAGACAGGCTTGTTGACAAGAAGTTACATGATTTAGGATATAAGTTGAATTTGTATTTGTTAATTGCCTAAGTAAAAGTAATAGATAAGGAAAATCTAGAACGAAATTTTCGATATACATGGACCTTTTTTCAACTACCATTCCAAAACACTGATATCTTCCGGAAGTGTTCTTATAACAAATTCTTTTTGTTCGACGTTTAAGCCGCTCCCCGTAAACTCGGTTCCATAATGCTCAGAGGAAAACAAAATATTCCCGTTGCGGTGGAGAAAGACCGAAAACCATTTTAATTGTCCAGCATCATTTAACGGATTGGCAAGGAGAAAGTTCTTCGCTTTGTCAGTCAGCTCTCCTTTCACGATTATAACCTTTCCTTCTTTTCTGCATTCAGCGCTACTTAGTTCATTGATAATTTCATCAACTACAGCCTGTTCGTCTTCCCAGCAGTGGATTTCGAAAGCATCCATTCCACTCAGAAAATATTCGATTAGCGGATTCCAAAACGAATAGTCTTCAGCGTAATGCATACCACTAACTGAATCACTATAGGTTGTTATCTCGAAATGCATATTGTATGTAAGCATCGGACTTCTCCTTCATAATGTGATGGACCTGATTCTTGCAACAGAATGTACTAAAAGATTTATTCCAATGCAGGTCCAGTGATTCCGGCCACAATTATTAACAATGAAACAGAAGCAATCAGGATCGGTTTCATTGATGCTGCATCATCTTTCACTAATGAAGTGATTGCATAAACTAATGAAAAAATAAAAACAAATGGCCATATAAACCATGTCCAATAATAGAAAATAGCGATGTTTTGCAATAAACCGATTAACATGTAATCCCCCTAACTCCCTCTGTATTTCTATAATCACTCAAACTTTTCTAAGTATTAATTTCCGAATATTTTTTATAGCAATCTTCTTTTGAACCTTGTATGTATAAAACTTTATGGCAACTGTTTATAAAATATTCAAATGCTGCTTTATTAAGTACAAATGATGCTCATGCAAAAGATTCTTTTCCAACTCATTGTAATCAACCCAGCACATTATTTCTTTTTCAACTGGTTCAGCAACCTTCTCCAAAAGTTCCGCTGCATATAAAAATCCGATATTATGCTGAGAATCATTCGGATATTTTGATGAAACCCAATGTCTTTCAGCATTGCCTATGCTCTTAACGATTTGAATTTCATGGCCTGTTTCTTCTATACTCTCTCTTAGTAAGGCACTTTCAGGAGATTCACCTTCATCAACCCCACCTCCCACTAAAAATAAAAGACCATCCAAATCTTTGACACATAAAAATTGCTGTTGGTCATTTTGTATAACAGCATACGCTCCGGTTCTCTTCCAATAATTCAATTTAAAATCACGTTCACCAAACGTTTTCATAAGTCCGCCTCCTATTTTAAATACCTGCTATAAGATTTCTAAAAAACTCCTAGAAACTTACTGGCAATATTCCTCTATAAAATTTAAAGATCAGAAAACCTGAAGTTAGTTCCTGTCGCATAATAAACCAAGTGATCGGTCCACTTCCCGTCTTCAAAAAGGAACCCTTCCCTCTTGCACTCAAATTTCATTCCAGCACTCTCTGCCAATTTCGTTGAAGGAATATTATCCAAGTTGATGTGCGCTTCAATACGGTGAAACCCTAGACCTTCAAAAGCCATATACAACGCTTTTTTCACCGCTTCTTTGCCGTAGCCTCTGTTCCAAAACTGATTATGGATCGTGTATCCAATCCTCCCCCATTGAAATTCATTTCTGGCCAATGTCGAAAAATCAACCATCCCTATATGCTTTCCATCCCCTTTTCGGAAAACACCGAACACATGAGCAATATCATTTCTTGCTAATTCCTGGTGTTTACGTACTAGTTCTTTAAACCATTCCTCCGTACATTCCTCCATGTCCAAATTACCTGGATCATGCTTATGCTGAGCTTCCAAGCGTCCAGTATATCCGTTCAACCATTCCGCATAATCCTGTTTCTTTAATAGCCTGATAACTACTCTCTCTGTTTCTCCTGTTAAATCGAATGTCTCTGTCTTTAAAATCAATAAAACATCCCCTTGATAGGTTTATAATATTCTTCCTTTAATATTAACAATAAATTCCAATAGAAAATAGCTTTTTCTGACAACTTTCTTCATCTTTACTTGGTTTTGTACTATTATGACTCCTCTCATACAAATGGTTTTTCTTAAGGAAATTCTTCTTTTGCCCACATCTTCTAATGCTATAATTAAGTGCTTCTCAGATGTCCTCTGCTTTAAAAATTTCCAAGTATTAATCCATAAATGAGTTATTGGAGGAGGAAGAGCATGAAGCTATTTTCAAAATTCGCTTTTTGGCTGCCGTTTTTCAGTTTTTTGCTGATATTGTTTGAACTGGTTGCACAGCCGGCGAAATCGCTTGTTTTTACAGTGATAGATCCTTTATTCGGCTATATTCAATCCTTCTTGCCAGAAGATATGAACTCGGTCATCTTTCTCATGATCCTCCATTTTCTTTTAGCGCTGCTTTATGGATTGGCCATCGATGCCTTAATCAAAAAATTTAAAGAATCTCCCCAAATCGACTAGTTCATACAACCGCAGAATTCATAAAATTACTTTCTCAAAAGAATTAGGAGAGATTTTCATTTTAGCGTCCTCCTTTTAATCAATATACCCAAGTTCTAATTTCAACCATTAAATTAAAGAATTATCTGCAAACTTCATAAAGTAGACTTCCATTCAATTCCATCTGACCTTGCCACTATTTGTCAGTTATGTGACTGCTCTTTAAAAAATTCAACCAAAAACATGAACCATAGTTCATGTTTTTTATTATTTTATGCTATCTTTAATCATGAGGTGAGAAAATGTCCCATGATAACTTAGTGGGTATCTACCCAAGCTCTCCAAAACAAATGCGTTCAAAACTCAAGAAAGAGGCTTTGATTCAAAGTGGCCGTGAGTTATTCATCCTTCAGGGATTTGAACAAACCACTGCAAAAGAAATTGCTGCGCATGCGCAGGTTTCAACAGGAACATTTTATCGGTATTTTTCAGACAAACGCCAATTGCTGATGTCATTGATAGAGGAGCAAATGGATACCTTGATGCCTTTGGAACTGGAATGGAAAAGCGGTGATCCTGAAAAAGTGCTCGCAGGACGATTAGCATTACATTTTCACAAAATAAATAAAGAACATCTGCAAAAACTAATGCCCGAATTATTAATGAAAGATGCCGAATTAGCAGAGGTAATGAACGAAGCTAAATCTAAAATCCGGGAAAAATTCCTTTCCCATTTAACATTCTTGGATGAAAAGGAATTACTTTGGCCTGATCTTGACAGAGAAACATTGATTTGGTGTTTGGAATCACTGCTTGAAAAATTGAGGGATCGGATCAGCCAAGGGAAAGAAGTGGATTACCAGCAATTTGCGAAAGCTTTTTGCCGACTGTTATTTCCTCCAGAAGCGGTTCAGAAAATGCGTACTGGCGAGATAGAATGAAAGGGATGTGAAAAAATGAAAGCGAAGCTATTTACCATCAGCAGTAATAATTCATGCAGGAAAGCGATACAGTGGTTAACTGATTATGGAATTCCATTTGAAGAAAAAAACCTTTCGACCACCCTTATCACTATAGAAGAAATCCAAGAAATCCTGTCGCTGACAAATGAAGGAACCGAGGAAATCATTTCTAAAAAAACGAATATCGTCAAAAAGCTAAAGATTGATCTCAATAGTCTATCGTTGCCACAACTCTATGAAATCATCATAAACAATCCCAAAGTACTTCATTTGCCGATCATCCATGATGGTACAAAACTTCAGGTTGGCTATAACGATGATGAAATGCGGCAATTTCTTCCGCGTTGGCTGCGGTTGGAACGTTTGAAAGAACTTCTTAATCCCAAACAGCCAGAAACCGATAACTCATGATATGTAAATCACTCTATCACCAATTGAACCCACCCAGTCTCTTGCAAAAAATCTTCTCTCGTAAGCTGCTGGCCTGAAATCTTTTGTCGATAAGATGTTATGGTTCCATCATGTGTGACAATATAAATTCTATCGCGTTGCAGGCTCCAGCAAAAATCAATGAACTCTTCAGCCAGCAGGTTAAATCAATTTCAGCTAAGAGATTGATGCCTGTTGACCACAAAGAAGAAGCAAGATTTGGCTCAGGAACAAAGGTTGGGAATTCAATTTGAAGTCTTTCTAGATCAAGCAATTCATCACATGATAATGTCTTAGCAGCTAGTCGGGGAGGAAAAATACGGGGAGATACCAAAGGATGCACCAATTTATCGCAATCCACGGTATCGCTCCAAATTGAAGCAGTTTGCAGGGTTCTTAAAGTCGGACTGACAATTAAAACGTCTTCAGAAGTCAATGGAAGAGTAGACCTTAACTTTTGCGCCTGTATCCTCCCTTGGATGCTCAACGAAGGATTAGTCAAATGAAGACTTTCCGGTAAATTTAATGTATGTTCGCCTTGCGCGTGGCGAATAAAAATTAACTCCACTTTTCTACCTCCCTAAAAATAATCTCTCTCTTTTTTTATTGAATCTGAATGTAGCTTAATTCTATTATTTTACATTCAAATCTAAGTAAATGACTACCGGTAGTTGTTTACTTACAAAGGAAACTTCTCTCACTCAAAGAATTCCATATGTTTTTTATCTTTTTTATAGTAATTCAACCGGTCATGCAGCTCTCCTGTATGGAATTCAAATTTATGACCATCTGGATCAGTAAAATAAATGGATTTTTTATCTTTTTTATCTCTTGGCCGTCCTGAAAGTATGTTCACATGTAAACTCTCGAGTTTCTCATGTATCTCATCAAACATTTCCTCTTCGATTGAGAAAGCTACGTGTGTGTAGGAAAGAGTGATTTCATGGCGTGGAATATCTTTTTCTAAATTAAGAGCAACCCAAAGCCCTCCTAAATCGAAATAAGCAGTATTTTTTCCTTTTACTAACAACTTCGCATCAAATACTTCCTGATAAAACTTAATAGATTTCTCTAAGTCTGAAACAGAAAACAAAAAATGATTAATACCTTTGAACGACAACATCTTCACCTCGTATTTTGTCATTGCTGAATGTAACTTAACTGCACTTAAGTTACATCTAAAATCAATTAGACCAGCCTCATTACAATCGCCAAAGTACCCCATTTTTTTTCTAAATCTGAAGAATAAATCTTATGTATGGTTTCCACTCTTTCTTCAATCTCTCTACCCACAGCATCAAATTGTTCAGCTGGAATATCTTCATACATTTCCCTGAACGAGGAATACCTTTTTAATGCCTGTATCTCTACACGAACTTTTTCGTTTTGCTCAGGCAACTTTGTAAACTCAACGGTATCTCCATTTCTTAAATTTCTTCTCTTTTGATCATATAACCGCACTTCTACCGTTTTTCTTCCCGATTTAATTGAGTTAAAAGGTCCTTCATAAAGCCCCATCACATATTCCATATCCATCCTCCAATGTTATTATTATTTTGCATATAGTAATAGCATCAAATGCACACGACTCTAACTGATGAAGGAATTATTACCTTCAACACTCACTATATAGAAATTAACATTAATTCCCAATAATCCATAAAAGGATTGAGGAAGTTTTCCTAAAGTAAAACCAGTAACCTTAGTATAGAGGTTGCTGGTTTTAAAATTTTATAAAATATTAGAAACTGCCCATAATCTTATGATATGTAAATTAATCTCTATATCAAAACTTTGAATATCGCTAAAATTATAAGTTATTCTTTTGATAATCTTCTTGGAGAATCCCCCAAACCGCACAGTCCTTATATTGATTCTTTGAATTCCGTATTTTGTCCCTAATGATGCCTTCTTGCTGCATTCCAACTTTGCTCATGATTCTTCCTGAAGCAGGATTATCGGTATTATGGGCTGCAGAAATTTTATGAACATTCATGTGGCTAAAACCAAAATCCACTACCGCTCTCAAAGCCTCAGTACCGTATCCTTGGTTCCACCAGCGATACCCTAAGGAATAACTCACTTCACAATTTCCTGTGGAATTGTCAAAGTCATATAAATCGATTTCGCCTATTAATTCCTTAGTGCTTTTCAATTCAATTCCCCAATAACAGAAATCATTTTTATAATATCCTTTGATAATCCTTACTACTCTCTCAGCAGTTTCTGACATAGATTTATGAGCTGCACTGACTCTATTATCAGAAACACGTTCATCTGAAAGCCAGTGGTCAAAGATACTTTGTGTATCTTCATGATCCATTTTCCTCAAAATTAAACGATCGGTTTCTATTTCTAATGTTCCTGCATAGGTTATCAATTCTCCCACTCCTTAAAACCTTAACTTTCATCGCTAAAAATTCTGGCCTTATTAGGCTCAAACTTAGATTTTGCACATCAGACTATTTCAGAAAACAGGGGCGTATTTTACGAATTCTGCAGAATGGGATTCCGTATCAATGATAATGCTTCTTGTGTCATTTTTTAATATCAATAGGTCTTTTCCATTCTTGTCGAAACAGTATGCAATCGGTATTGAAAATCCACAATCTCTGTAGGAACCGTCAGCATGGCTAACACCAACTACTATGGTTTGTTGTTCGACGGCTAACTTTCTTGCTTCGCCAGTCCACTGAGTGAACTGCTCTTCACTAAACATTCCTACTCCAATAGGATTAAAAATAATATCGACTTGTTCTTGTCCCATTCCATTTATCCCTTGAAAAATTTCTCTGCATAGCACAAATCCGAATTTCCGTCCCCCATCTTCTACCTTTGACGGAACGTATAAACTTTCACCTTCCGGAGTTTTTGCTCTTTCTAATATGACTTTGCCAAACGGATTAATAATAATTGCTCTGTCCTTACTTTCTTGGTCCTTGTATCCACAAACAATATATACATTTAAGTCCTTAGCTAATTGGGAAACACTTTCAATTTTATCGGATGAAAAGTACCCTTCAGGGAATAGGATAATATCCACATTCGGCCGTATACTGATTACCTTTTTCAATGATTCCAATGTACTTTCCCGCTTGGGTTGCGCGATTAAAACTTTCACTTTATAACCCATCCTTTAATTTCCTTAGTTTAAAAACTGAATATTCACAAGTATACTATATATTTGTTGAGAGCCATTTTTAATTCGGGCTTTAATTACTTTAAAATTCATTTATGTTCGATTAAAAAAAATTACAAAACTCATTATTGTTTAGACGCTTTGTTTATATATAGATTCAAACTAATTTAAAATTACACAGAGTTTACAAACAATTAGATCTACCGTAGCTTAAGAGTAGGAGGGATACTAAATGAAGCAAAGCATCGACCTTAAATTAGAACATTTTTCGGATAAATATATGGACATATTAAATACTTTTGTACTTTCTAAAGACCAAATACAATTCACTGCTTTACCGACCAATTTTATAGAAGTAATAGAAGGACAACATCGGATTGTGATACTCCGTGATAAGGAGCCAGTAGGATTCTTTCTTTTGAATTCAACAGACAGAGTAAAAGACTATTCGAACAATCCCAAAGCCATGCTGCTGACGTCGTTATCAATTAACCAAAAGGAACAAGGAAATGGTTATGCAAAAAAAGCGATGTTATTAGTAAGTAAATTCGTTCGAGACGAATTTCCAAACTGTAATGAAGTTGTATTGGCTGTTAACCATAAAAATACAGCCGCTCAACAGCTATATTTAAAAACCGGTTTCCGAGATACAGGAAAAAGGAAAATGGGACCGATTGGTGAACAGTGGATTATGAATTCAGATCTCGAAGATTAATAATATGTTTTAACTTTTTAAATTAGGAGGAGATATTTTTACATTATTTAAATTAAATTGTACAAGTAATTTTCTTTAATAAGGTGAGGGAAAATAATGAGAATAGCAACATTTAATATATGGAATAAGCAAACTAGGTGGACAGATAGGTTAATGGCTATCTGCGAGGAAATAAAAAAAGTGAATCCTGATATTATTGCTTTACAGGAAGTAAGGTCTTTTTTTGACGAAGAAGGAAGTTTAAGTGTTGCACACTTTATAGCCGCTAACACAGGATACCCATTCTGTATTTTTAAAGAATATCCGGATTCACCGAATGAAGGTCTGGCTTTTCTAAGTAAAATTCCCGTTTCTGATATAGATGCAATTTGGTACAAAGAGACAAGGGAATCAAATTACTGTGCTATTAGAGTTGCTTTTACATACAACAATTATGATTATGGGATCACTAATGTCCATTTGAATTGGAAATCACCTGAAATAAGAGAAGAGCAAGTCATCTCTGTAAACACTTGGATTGCCGAAAATGCCAGACCATATGAAATTCTTTGTGGGGATTTTAATGATAAACCTGACTCGAACATACATAGATATCTAAGAAATAGTATGTGGTTGGATACAGCAATTCTTAATGAGAAGAAAAATAAGATTAAAGCTCAAGCTACATTGGATTATGATAATAATCCCCATTTGAAAGATAATACTAATTTAAAAACACAGTTGAGATATGATTGGGTTTTAATGAAAAAACGTGAAAGTTTAAATCTGCCATCCTTAAATAGTCTAGAAGTGTTTGGAAATTCGCCAGTAACAAAAGCACGTATACTGCCTAGTGACCACTATGGTGTTGTTATCGATATTACTTAATTTGTGGACCTCCAAATGTATAGATGAACGAATATGACAGAGGAAAAAATTAAAAATGATGCGGAAGGCTTTTTTGGATTCAGTAAATATCGATTTATGAAAAGTGAAGTTCTCATTTCCATGACTTACTAATAAGAAGATAGAATTTCGAGTAACACCTTTTCTAAATAAAGATTTCGTAAAAGTATACTCTTATAAACAAAAAAAGAAGATTGGTGTAAATGCTCTCTTCTCCTCTTTTGTTTTGCTATAAGAGAAACCAGCACTACCGATAACAAGATAACCAGCTAATATTTAAACTTCCTGCTAAAAACAGACGTGCAATCTATCATTCTGTGATTTTTTTCAGATCGTCCCTTTAAATTGGTTACTACTCAATTTGGGTGATAAAGGAATTATTTCAAATAAATTTTCAATCACAAAATCTGCTTGAGACAATTCCTCTTCCTGAGCGAAATCGAATCTACAGCCAACAGCCGTTAGCTTATTCATTTTTGCTGCATTGATATCGGATAACCGGTCGCCGATGACCGCTCCATTCTTGATATCATACTTTCGAATGATCGTTCCAATCAACTCCCCTTTATCCAATGTGGAAATCTGCTGAATACTGAAGGTTTCTGTAACCCATCGATCCAGCCCATAGAATGCCACTATTGCAGACAGATAATCCGTTAAGCCATTGCTTGCAATATAGATGTTATGCCCCTCCTTTTTCAGGTGCAGGAATACTTCCTCCACATTCGGATATAATGCTCCATTTCCACTTTCGATGTTGTGGATTAATCGTTCGTGGAAGTAGTCATTTGCGTCATCACGTACTTCAAGTGAATGATTAGGAAGCAACTGCTGCCAGACTTCCGGTAACGGAATGCCCATAATTTCTCGGTATTTTTCAATCGGAGTAACGGTATCCCAGAGATGCAAATTTCTTAACCGATCAAATGTATCATCAAGTGCTAATTTTAAAATCCTATCGGTTTGAAAAAGTGTGCCGTCCATATCAAAAATGAATGCTTCCATAATTTCCTCCTTAGATTTCAAGTATATTGATGCAATACTAATTTCTTAAGACAATTTTTATTCTTTGGAATGAAAGTTAAAACCTTTACGAGTATTGGTGATATATAACTGATCCACCACAGAAATCCACTTATAACAGCAAGGGAACAGCAATTAGAATGTAACTTATTTCCGTGAAAAATGCAGATAATTACTTTCCCCTAATATCTTAGTAGTTTCAAACTTTTGAATGTAATTTAATTAACAATAAGTTACATACGCGACTATGAATATTTACTGACTGTCTTTCTCTTCAAGTACTCCATATCGTTGTTCTTGCCCCATCCACGAACTGACATCACGCCAGAAAAGCTCTTTAGCGGAAATCCAGCTTCTTGGGCGAAGAAACGGTTGATCGATCTGCCACTCTTCATCCTCTGCCCAATAGAATAGTCCTTCTTTGAACATGAGCTTCGATCCATAAATGATGGAATCTTGGCCTTCCGCACGAGGAATTATATGAAACTGGGTAATGCCTTTAAAGAGCAACTCAATGGCTGAATGTTCAGGGGCCTGCCTCTGAAATAAGACACGGACACAGGTATCCAAATGGATTGACATACTCATAGAGAAGTTTTCGTCGACTGAATTCTCGTTCCACATATAAAGTTCTTTTAGGCAACTGTCATGAAATCCGCCGAAAAGTTCCATGAAATTTTCAATGTCTATCTGATCATTAAGCTTATTCCAATTCATGATCTACCCACTTCCCTAATTATCTGGTTAAATTCTGCATAAAAACTAATTTCCTAAGAAATTAAAACAACGTAGCTGAAATTAAAAGTTGCATGCTCTACTTTTCAATCCACTGAATGATTTGACTAGCCACAACATCCGGACGTCCCCAATAAATATCATGTGTGGTGTCTTCCACTTTTTCAACGGTTAAACTTACAAAATGACTTAATCTAGCGGCTTCCTTTTCACGAAGTGCATTAAACTCTTTAGGTAAAGTACTTCTCAGCAACAAAACCGGCGCATTGACATCTGTTAAAGTTGCATCACTGGGCTCATAAAAATGTTGTCTCACATAATTCCCAGCAATGTCGCTTGCCATTTTCAACTTAACTTGATTGTTTTCGTCTTTCATGCTCAATTTTGCTAACTCCACTAACGACTGAGACAATCCTCCATCAATTAATTCAGTTTCGAATTGTTTCCACGAATCAAAAACATAGCTTTCACAATGCTGTTCTGCCATTTGCACTTCTTTTTCAAGTGAATTACCCGGAATGCTGCATGATCGAATGTAACCGCCATCCAAGAGTATCAATGATTTTATGGGTTGCATCTTGGCGATAGCCAACCCTATATTTCCGCCGATAGAGTGGCCAACAACATGGATATCCTTTGTATTGCATTTCGCCAATACTGACAAAACCCACATGGCTAAAGACTCTACCGAGAAGAACTTTTCCCCTTGTGTAAATGTTGATTCACCGTGACCTGGCAAATCAACCGCTAAGATTCTGTATCTTTCACTTAATAAAGTCGCAATTTCAGCAAAACTGGCTGCTGAACTGCCAAGCCCGTGCAAAAATAGAAGCGTTGTTGTGTTTTCGCTTCCCCATGAGCGAATGCCGACTTGTAACCCACTTTCATATGTAATAAGTTCTTCTATTATAAGAATCTCCTTCTATCTTTTATATACTTATTTTACCATTCACTAATTTTAATGAAAGAAGTAATTCCGATGGACTCTTAATTAACTTAAGGAGTTTACTAAATTATATTTTACAAACCAAAAGGAAGAAAAGAAGCTGAATTTCCCACTTCTTTTCTCCTTCTTATTGTTATTATGTTAGACTCAATTTCCTTAAAGCTTGATATACTCGATCCTCAACTGTTCCTTGTACCATTCCTGTTTTTATGGCTATCTCTTCATTCGTATTCCCCTGAATGAACTTCATCACCAAAACATCGCGGTCTAATACGCCTAATTCACTCATCAGTCTTAAGAGCTTATACCGCTTTTCCTTCGTCAGCAACTCCTCTTCAATAGACAGAGTGCTGCTTGTTTGTAAATTATCCTTATTCATATTCAAGCTGCACCTGCCTTTTCGTTTTAGACAAATATGTTCTTTTTACTGATTAGGATTTCTGCTGACACTGCACGCCGCTACCCGAACAATATCCAACGCATCATTGCTTTACAGATATTTCATGCATATATATTTCGAAATCCCCGTGTTCTTCAGATGAATTTCCCAATGTAATTTGACCTTCAAAGAGCGGCTCTCCCGTTTTTATGTCTACAACTGCAACGTCCCCGTTAAAATTCGAATCGATTTGACGGCTGACTACATAAAGTTTATCTTCTTCAACGCTTATTATTGGAGACTCGATATGTTCATTATCTATTGTTGAACGAAGTTGGATTCTATAATCCTGTTCAACTTGATTTGCTCCTAACTGATAAGGAGTTACTATCAGTTCTTGCTCTTCAACTCTTGTAAAATAAATCGTTGAGCCTTTAACGAAGCTAAGTTGGTTTTCCTCTAAATTCAGTCCTGGTATATTTATTGTTTCAGTTACTTTTGATGCCAGATTATAAGATATGATTTCCTGCTTTGAGTCTGTTACTCTAGTGGATTCTGTATCCTCCATCACTGTATCTTCTGTTTTTACCATAATAATATGTTCAGTCGCCGCTGTTGGGCTGCCTTCCACTAACTGTATATGGGTATGTAAACTTTCTTTCCACTGAGTAAACTTTAATAGAGCTTCTTGGTTGGTTAATTTTTGACTAATTCTATCAATCTCATAGACACGCTTTTCATCATTAAAGTCATCATTTTTTATCGTCATATTTTGAGTAATGAGATAGATTTTATCCTTTACTAATTGCACATCTTCAAGGAAAACATGATCCAACCCATCTTCCACTGGCACTTTCAGTGTGAATGAATTCACTTCATCATCTGCTTTGTTTAACACTGATATTTCAAAGTTGAACTTGCTCGATCCAAGCGAACTTATTTTTTGATCAATATTTGCATAAGCAAGAAACTGATTGTCTTCAAAATATTGGTTTGCCGCTAAACTCTTCCCTCTCATGAAGGAGCGATTTGCTTCTTTTAATTCCTTAATTACAGTTGGATAATATCCTGTCACCCGATCTAACAAAGACGGACTATTATATGAAGATCCTTGTGCTGTTATTTTTAAGTCCGTTCCCAAGTAATTCATAGATGAAAGATTTCTATAAGCTCCCTCAATAATCAATGATTCCATTTCTTCTACATCTCCATTTACTGTTTGAACAGTTAACACCGGATAGTGTTCTGCTGATATAGCAGAATTTACATAGAAAGTTCCGATGCTAAGAATGATACCGATGATGACCGCAATTGATTTCCAGTATTTCTTCATTATATTCACTCCTTATACCGTAATCTTTTTCATTAATAAGAATCTGCTGAACCAAATTGATGCTGTGAGAACGATCAAACCCATAATGATTTCAAGGATTAATAACTCCATTGGATAGAAAAAGCCGTTTAAAACAAACTCATGTAAAAACAGTGGCAATAACCATACCGCTATTGCGAGGGCACTATAGGAAACGCCTGCCACAATACCTTTCCACCCAAAAGATCTTTCTAAAATAATCGATGTGAACAGAATGGAAACAACCAAAAATCCAGAACCATAATACAAGAAAAATTCACCGATGCTGCTGCCAATCATGAGGTTTAGTTGAGGCAAACTGACCACTAATTCTTTTACATTCAAATCGTTTCGGAATTCATCTGGCACCATTGCTTTCATAATGGACATTTCGATTGGAATTAAGATAAGTTGAAAAGCGACCAGACCAATTATCATCATTAAGATTGTAGTGATCTTGGCATAAAAGATATTCAACCTGCTTGTTGGAAGCATTAACAGCCGATAAGCAAAAGTGTTTTTCCCAATCCAATCCCTGTACCAAATAAGGAAAATATAGAATCCGATTCCAGCAGCGCAGATTGCGATTGGCGCAGTAAACCATATACTTCTAGCTATGTCTATAAAACTTAGTTGACCGACTTGTTCCAGAAACTGGGTTTTGGACATCATTGCTTCAAAAATATTCTCGTTTACTATATTTAGATACTGCCTGGATTTCACAATTACTCCGATCATCTGCATAACGAATGTTATTCCCAGTAAAACTGCAAACAGTTTTGCAATACGGTTAAATTCAAAATTAACGAGCTTCAAATAATTTTTCATTATTGGTACACCTCTCTCATCACATCAATGACAGACTTCCCTTCGTTTTCACGAGCTTCTTCCGCGCTGAATTCCTTTGTGACCAATCCATCATCCAGCAGGACAACCTTGTCGATTAAATGTTCAATATCCCCCACCTCGTGGGTTGTAATGATAACAGCGCGATTTTCAATCAAATGACTCGTGAAAACATTTGTTATCTCTTCTCTACTGAACATATCGATGCCTGAAAAGGGTTCGTCCATTAATACATAATCCACATCAAGTGCCAAACCAAGCATTAGATTAACCTTTGCAGCATTTCCTTTAGACAAACTTGAGATTCGGTCCTTCCTATTCAATCTAAAAAAACCTAATAACTCATTGGCACGTTCCTGGTTCCAGTATGTATAAAAATCATTCATAAACTCCATAGCTTCTGCTATTGTCATTTTGGGAAGCATTGTAATGGTGTCAGGAATAAAGGTTATTTTTTCGAGTCCCGTTTTATCCAATGGTGACCCATCTATTAAAATCTTTCCTTTATTGATAGGCGTTAGGGCCATAATGGCATTTAAAACCGTTGTCTTTCCGACTCCATTCATACCAATTAAACAAGTGATTTCCCCTTTTTTCGCTGTAAAAGAAATTCCTTTCAATATTTTTTTTCGCCCATAACTCTTTTCAACCTCAATCACTTCAATCATGCTTTTACCTCCTCATCGTCCTGAACTATATACTTTGCCCTGACTAATTCAAGCAATTCCTCAACAGGCACATTAATGGAACGAACAGATAAAACAAAATTATCGACAGCTTCAACGATCAACTCATCTCTCACTTTGCCTAACGCATTTATATCTGTAGTAATTTTGCTGGGATGATTGCGTTCTGTATAAATCAACCCTTGCTGCTCCATTTCTTTATAAGCCCGTTGTACTGTGTTTGGATTCACTTTCATCCTGTGAGCCAACTCGCGTCTGGATGGTACTTCTTCTCCCGGCTGCAATTCACCGATTGCAATTTTCTCTTTAAAGTAGCGGATGATCTGTAAATATACCGGATCACGATTATTATTCCTATCCATCGAAACAACTCCTATACATCTTTTGATGTAAATGTGTATGTATTAAGTAGTTCATACACTATATAATGTATTATATGGTTAATACACAAAAATTGTCAATTCAATATTCAATATTTTTCTAAAAGTTGTAAGAAATAATATCCACTGGAAAAATCAGGAGGATACATATAGTATAAATAAAAGCAGATAATTCAATATAGTGGAAATAAGTCTCTACTTTATCTTTGATTATCAATACTTGAAGGTTGGTGGTTACAATAAAAATGATTATTTTTGATTTTGATGGCACATTGGAAAAAACATTGCCGGTCTGCGACTATGCTTTCCAACATGTTTTCAGGGAATTCGACCAGCGCGAACTTTCTTCCACAGAAATCCGCTCCATGTTTGGCCCATCGGAAACCGGAATCATCCGGAAGAACCTGCTGCATGCCGATACAGAAGAAGCCATTGAACTGTATTATGCGAAATACCTGGAACAACATACCCAATTAGTCGGGCACAACCACGAAATTCATGAGTTGCTGCTGTACTTAAAAGAGCAAGGACTCAAACTGGGAATTGTCACCGGAAAAGCCAGAAGAAGCCTGGATATCTCATTAAAAGTCCTTCAAATGGAGCATTTCTTCGATGCCATCATAATTGGGGGTGATGTCAACCATCCGAAACCTGATCCAGAAGGTGTGTTTAAAGCTTTAGCTTTATTGGAGGCTAGCCCTCAGGAAGCCATGTTCGTCGGAGACAGCGATGCCGATATACAAGCCGGAATCCAAGCGGGTGTATTTACAGTCGGTGTGCACTGGCTGCCTGACTATCAAACCTTAGCGTTTGCAGCTGCTCCAAATATTTCGTATAAAACAGTTTCCGAATTCATGGTGGCATTGCAGACAGAGGTTAAACATGAGTCTTAAATGGTTAGACTGGGCCAAGCGAATTCAATCACTTTCCCAATCCGGACTGACGTTTTCCAAAGATGCTTTTGATCTGGAACGTTTTGAAGAATTGCGGAAAATCAGTGTGGAAATCATGGAAGAACATACAGGCGCTGAAATGCAAAAAATCAAAGAATTATTTGCAAATGAAAAAGGTTACCAGACGCCTAAAATGGATGTGCGAGGGGCGGTATTCCAGAGAGGGAAAATCTTGATGGTTTGTGAAAATAGCGATAATAAATGATCCTTGCCCGGAGGGTTTTGTGACATCGGCCTATCTCCTGGTGAAAATATCGCCAAAGAAATCCAAGAAGAATCCGGCTATGTTGTTGTTCCAACAAAAGTACTTGCCCTGCTCGACATGAATAAGCACCCGCATCCGCCCCAGCCATTTCACTATTATAAGCTTTTCATTCAATGTGAAATTGTAGGTGGTGCAGCTAAAACCGGCATAGAGACAAAGGCAGTTGAATTCTTTCCGGAAAATGGATTGCCGGAATTATCATTGAATCGAAATATCGATTCACAGCTTAGTCTGCTTTTTGAATTTGAACGAAACCCGACAAAGGAAACCGTATTTGATTGAGGAAATCAATGAAAATCAGAACTCACCAAATGTTTTGAGCTTATTTGAAAGTATACATAGTAAGATTTAAGATAAATAAAGAAAAGGCGGAAGAATATTGAACCTACTTAAAATAGATATTTTTAAAAGTAACTTCGAGAAATATAATGATCCCGAACAATATGATTTAGAATATCAAAATTATTTAAACGATGTGCCATTCCTTGCTGAGTGGGCTAATAAACAAAAAGGCACAGTGGTCGATTTAGGATGTGGAACTGGAAGAGCAACTATTCCTTTAGCTCAGAAAGGCTACAAACTAATCGGCGTGGATCTTCATGAAGGAATGCTGAACCACGCCAGAGGAAAAACTATGAATGATTCTCTATCCGTGGAATGGATTTTACAAGATTGTACAAAACTATCACTCAAT
Source organism: Planococcus halotolerans (assembly GCF_003289955.1). Lineage (GTDB taxonomy): Bacteria > Bacillota > Bacilli > Bacillales_A > Planococcaceae > Planococcus > Planococcus halotolerans. The sequence continues at coordinate 400,569 of NZ_QLZR01000002.1, forward strand.
GTACTTGTTTCCTTAATGTATATGACTGGTAATTCATTTCAGCACTTTCTGACGAATGAATCACAAAATCAATTATTACAATCAGTTCATAATCACCTGGAAGTAAATGGCGTTTTTATTTTCAACACGAGATTCCCTATTTTAAATGAACTCGCGGAAGTGGATGAATCCACACGGATATACCAAGACCAACGCAACAGAAAAATTCGTGAAAAAACTAAAGAAACTTATCATCCGCTAACTCAAATTTTGCATTGTACTTCATCACGAGAAATACTCGATGGACCTGGAAAGGGATCAATAGAGCAAGACAGTATTTCACTTCGCTATGTATTTCCTCTTGAAATGGTGAGGTTACTTACACAAAATGGTTTTTCGATACTTAAGACTTATAGTTCATGGAAAAAAGAACCTTTAAAAACTTCCAGCAGCGAAATGATTTTTGTCTGTATAAAAAACTGATGACAGAAAAGAGTTCTTCTCTCCTGTCATCATTCGCATAGAATGTTTTAAAGACAAAGGGCTCCAAATTCAGCCTTTTGTCTTTTCCTTAAAATGAAAGGGGCAAAGCTTTGGAAAAGTTAATCGATCAGTATCAGGACGCTACCAACTTAGGCGCACGCATCAAGATTCATGATTACTACAGTACAAATAAGAACGATTGGTTTTTATGGCTTTTTGACCAGTATGAAATTGAAAAAGAGAGCACGATATTGGAGTTGGGTTGTGGCGATGGAACGTTTTGGGCAAAAAATGAAACCCGTATCCCCCCACATTGGCAGGTCACCCTTTCTGATTTTTCTTCCGGTATGATTGCCGACGCAGAAAAGAAATTAAAAAGTTTGCCCCACTTTCAATATAAACAAATCAACGTCGAAAACATCCCTTATCCAGACGATAGTTTTGACATAGTTATAGCTCATTATATGCTCTATCATGTTCCGGATAGAAGCCAGGCTCTACAAGAAATACGAAGGGTATTAAAACCAGGCGGCAAACTGTACGCTGCTACTATTGGAAAAACCCACCTTAAAGAATTTGGCGAATTGGTCAGCGAGTTCGATTCGAATCTCGTTTATTCTTCTGCTGCATTCCACGCCAAAAAGTTCGGCCTGGAAAATGGAGCTGAGCAACTGGCTTCTTATTTCTCAACGGTCGAATTAAAACTATTTTCGGATGGATTAAAAGTTCCAACGGTTCAGCCGATTGTCGACTACCTGCTTTCCACTCATACCGACTTGAAAAATCAGCTTACAGGCAAGACATTAGAAGAATTCAAGATGCATCTTGAACAAAAAAAGAAAGACAATAAGGGTTTTATCGCCATTACGAAGTCTGCCGGTCTTTTTGAAGCCAAATAAATACAGAAAAAAAGCCATAATCTGACTCATGTTTAAGTTAACTTAGAATTAACTGTGATAATGCATAAAAGAAGTCATTCCTAACATACATTTCCCTGCTACAAATAGAGGAAGTTCACTTATGAGCTTCCTCTATTCTAATGATTCCACGTAAGAATACTTTTATATAAAATATTCTGGAGTTCCAATTTCTACTGTCAGAAAAGTTGCACTTTGAAAGCAGCTATGTATATAATCAGGTTAATAAAAGTTAACCGGTTAAGAAAGGAGTTTTACTAATGAATCAACAATCAATCTTCATTCTCGAAACGTACGAACAATTGAAAGTCATCAGTGATCCGCTGCGCACTAAAATGCTGATTCACCTGGTGGAACAACCTCATACCGGGCAGATGCTTGCCCAGGAACTCAATCTTTCGCGAGCCAAAGTCCTCTATCATCTAAGGGAGTTAGAGAAGTACGGCATTATTCAGCTGGTCCGAAAAGAAGAACGAGGGGGAAATATCCTGAAATTCTATCAGGCCGTCGCCAGAGGGTTTATTCCGGCAGATCATCTGCTTACCTATGTCGAGTCCAAAGAAGCCACCCGCCAATCGTACCTGGAAGTCATCGATCGAGCAAAAACACGAGTGCTCACGGCTCCTGATGAATCATTTGAACTCCACACCTCTAATGTAGAAGAATGGAAGAACCTGTCGCTTCAAACCGAATTTACTGTAAGCGAGAAAAAGTTCGTAGAGTTCACCCGAAAATACAGGGAACTCTTGGATATGCTGAAAGAAGAGGACGATGAATCTGCTAAACAACATTATTACCTGATGACTACTGCCTTCCAGATCGAAGAGCTGCTGTTCAAGAAGGAGAAGTAGGCTGGTGAAAGGAGAACTCCCATGGTAATTGACCAAGTAGCAGAAGCGTCTGTGCAGGAAAAGTCTGTTCCAAGCTTGTTTAACAACCGTTCGTTTATTTTTCTCTGGCTTTCCAGTACTGCTTCTTTTCTCGCCTTATCGACGTATTTGTTTGCAGAACAGTGGTACGTCATCACCGTATTGGAGAAAGAGAGCGCCTTGGGTATCGTCATGATGGTGACGATGGTGCCGAGGGTCCTGTTTATGACGATTGGCGGGGTTTGGGCAGACCGATTCCGGCGGTCACGCATCATGCTGATCTCCAGCTTGGTTCGCTGCCTTTTGGTACTCGGCATGATCTTCCTGTTGCAGCTCAGCTTGCTCGACCTTTGGCCACTCATACTTTTTGCCCTGTGTTTCGGCATCGTTGATGCTTTTTTCTCTCCGGCAAATACCTCGCTCCTGCCATCGGTCGTAGCGAAAGAGGTTCTTCCCCGGTCGAATTCCTTTATTCAAAGTTCTAACCAAATCGCGCTTTTTTCCGGTCCGATGCTGGGCGGCTGGATTCTTTCATTCGGCTCGTTCAGTTTACTGTTTGCAGTGATTGCCGGCTTCTTATTGCTGACATTTTTGTTCTCTGCGCTCATCAAAGAGGAAAATAGAGCTGCAGCTGTTACCAAATCTTCTACGAAATCGGAGCTAAAGGAAGGATTATCCTATGTATGGGGGATGCCCTTTCTAAAGAACATGCTTCTGATCTTAATCATCATCAACTTCTTCTTTTTCGGTCCGTTGCTAATGGGAATTCCGTTGCTGGTGGACAGTGTTCTTAAAGGAGAAGTGTTGGATTTAAGTTTCCTGCAAAGTTCTTATCAAGGAGGGATGCTGGCCGGCGCCATTCTGGTAGGTATTTTGAATTTACAAAAAAAACGCGGATTAACCATGTTGGTGATGATTGGTATATTGGGGATTTGTTTAACTTTCCTGGGTCAAATTGGTTTTCTATGGCAAGGGATTCTTTTGCTTTCACTGATGGGCATTCTTTCTTCTTTTATCAATGTCTCACTTATTTCCACAATCCAGGCACAGTCCGATTCCAATAAAATTGGTCGCGTAATGAGTTTGGTCAACGCATCTTCCAATGGGCTCGTTCCCCTGTCTTACGCGTTTGTATCGCTGGCTCTCGTCATGCAGTTCTCCATTTCCGATGTCATGTTGCTGTGCGGTATACTAATTTTTGCAATCGCCGCTATTTATCTTTTGCGCTCTAAAGTTATCAAGAATGTAGACTAAAAGTAAGCGTTACTCCCCGCATTTTCTGAGATATACAACCAATACCAAAAGGAAGAGGTACTTATCAAAGTATCCTCTCCCTTTTTCTATATTTATGTATTTTTGAGTACTTGTACTTCTGATAGTCCCTTATATGAAAATTCAAACTTAAAACCAATCAAACTGCTAAAATTATCTATGATAACCAACCGATTGAATCTTGTTAGTGATAACAGCAAGATTCATATAGATGCTTCCAAAAATGCGGCGTAACCTGTACATGAGGTGGTTACGATGTATCGAAATGTATTAAAAAATAAAAATGTTCTCTATTACTTGGCAGGCGCTGGCATTTCACAGCTGGGAAATGTCCTCGCAGGGTTGGCCTTTCTTTTTATCTCCTATGATTTGACGCAATCAGCTGGCCTGACTACGGTGATTGCCATTTCACAGGCGGCCCCTTACTTGTTGTTCGGATTAATTGGTGGTGCGGTTGCGGACCGTGTGCAGAAAAAAAGGCTGCTGTTATGGATCGATCTTATTCGCGTTCCCATAATTCTCTCCCTGGTTGTCTTCTATCAATTTGAAATGTTAGCTTTCTGGCATTTACTAATTGTCAGTTTCGTAATTCAGAGTCTGGGTTGCTTTTATAACCCTGCATACCGTGCCGTTTTGCCCCTCGTCACCCCCGTTGATGATCGAACGACGGTCAATAGTCTCCTTGATACGGTGACAAGAGGTGTTCAGGTACTTACTCCTATTTTCAGTATCAGTATGTTGAGTGCCGGGCAAACCATCCATTTTTATTCAATTGATGCGCTGACGTATATGCTGAGCGTGCTTTTCATCTTAAAAATCCATTGGACTGAACCGCTGAGCGAGGAGCATGCATTAGAAAACAAAAAAGAAGGAGTTTTCCAGTCCATTGTGGCGTTCTTTCTGTGGGTAAAAGATGAAGGAACAATAAAAAGATTGTTTCTGGTGACGTTTCTGATGGTCTTTTTCAACACCTGGGTATGGCAAATCGGTTTGCTCTTGCTTCTTCTGCAACATTACCCGGGCCAAGGAGAAGAATTTTACACTCTCTTATTGGGATGGTATGGCATTGGGGTCATCCTCATCAATGTGATCATTCCGTTCTTCTTTAAAAAACTGACGTTCAGCCTTTATTTGGCTGGCTCTGTTGTATGGGGAATGGGCATCTTAGTATTAGGGTTCGCCACCCACCTGCCTTTTTACTTTCTGGGTGTACTGATTGCGGCAGCCGGCTTGCCGATCTCCAGTCTTTCCCGTGTTTACTTGATTCAGACATTGGTTCCAGCTCAAAAGCTGGGCAGGGCATTCAGTTTTAATGCATTCCTTCTCTATGGATCCAATGTCATTTCCCTCATGTTGTTTGGCGCGCTCGCTTCTTTTATCGAAATCAGGGCAATCTTTGTCTTCTGTGGCAGCATGATGGTCGTTTGCGCTTTCTTTTATTTAATTCGAATAACGCTCACGGAAAAAGCTCGGCGGAAATCCGTAGAGGCGTTTAAATAATTGATTGTAAACCCCAACGGAAGAAAAGCCGCATCTATAGGCGATATCCGTAATGGTTCGCTCTGTATGCAAAAGCAGTTCCTGGCTTCGGACCAACCGGTAGAGCTGAAGCCAGGAATACGGGGAAACACCGATCTTTTCCTTAAACAGATGAGCGAATTGAAATTTGCTGACACCCAGCAGGGCCGCCATTTCTTCTAAGGTCCAGGCATGTTGATAATCGTCTTTTAAAGATGCCATCACTTGAACAAGGGCAGGCTGCACCGCATGAAATGGGTCCGTAATCAAGTCAGAAGTATGTGTTCCAATAGCGGACTTAGCCAACAATAGACTGAGTTGGGCAAAGCTGTGCTCCAAGAAAACTTCAGAAGACTGGCTCCCAGCTTCTCCTTCCAATAGCGAGTATTGCTGAACAAAATGAACCCATTGCGCTACAAGCGCATTTTTTTGCGTCGTTTGTGCAAAGAAAAAATCTTCTTGAATGCTCGAAATGGCGGCAGTTGCTTCGTTGAGAAAAGCCACATCCAGTTCAACCAAGAATTTATGATCTTCTACAGCAAGCTGACGATGTTCTTCATGGGGATTGAACACTATAAACTCATTTTCCGTTAACGAAAAAGCGTTTCGGCTGCTCTGGTAGTTCATGGAGCCTTTCAGCGAAAACAGGAATTTATAGCAGGGATCGTTCCGCCAAAGACCTTCCGACTTCTTTTGATCGGTAGATAACAATAAACAATTAGACGCTTCCAATAAAGTTTTCATCTATTCAATCCTTTCTAGCAGTTTCATCAGAAAATAAAATTATATGAGAGAACCTCATTTCACTCAGCAAAGGAATGATTTAAATGAAACATTTATTTACGGTAGGCGGCACGGGAATGCTGGCCAAAGTGTCAATCTGGTAATCAGAAAACAAATATGAACTTTTTATTGGAACGTTTCCCCCTTGGGAGTAAGGCCATAGAAACTGATGATGTTATCAATTCCATCTCCCTTATCTTTATTTAATGTAACTATACGCTCAAATCAGACTAAATTGTTTCATCCATAGGTCTGGTTTTTATCTACTCGCAGAGCAACTACCCTACTTCTTTAAGGTGCAGCAGATTAAATCCATTAGCTGAAAATATCTCTAGCATAGTCTAATAAAAAATTTTGAAGAACTAAAAACAGCAGCCAGCCACATCCACCTAAGGCAATGGAAAGAAAAAGATGAACGGAATTTTGCAGTGCGATATAAACGATAATTAATAAGACAGCAGTTGCTGGAAATCCCCATAATACGCCTAAAGCAAACTTACTTAAAGTGGCAGCTTGCTCCCCTTGAACGTAAAGCCAGATGATGCTTAGCAAACTCACCAGTGGCAGAGCTGCCACGATTCCTCCATATGACGGAAATCTTCTGGAAATTTCAGTTACAATAGCTATTACAATTGCTGAAGCAATGATCTTCATTATTACAAACATGTTTTGGCCTGCTCACTTAATAGTTTGAAAGCCTGTTCTACAACTGCTCTTTCCTTGTCCGCTAACTGATTCATGACTTGTTCCAATTTCTCTTCGTCTAGGCTTGTATTTCGATGCAACACTTCTTTTCCCGGCTGTGTTAGGTGCAACAGAACTCTTCTTTCATCCAGCAAATCCCTTTCTTTAAATAGAAGGTTTTTCTCTACCATTCGTTTCACATGTTCGGAAGCTGTATTATGAGAAATTTGAAGATAAGTTGCCACTTCATTTACTCCGACTTCTTCTTTTTTCTCGACAAGCTGCAGAATACGAATCACTTGGTGGGAAATCTTTTCTTTATGCGGGTAATGCATGTGAAAATAAATATCCGTCCAATACTCATTTAATCTTTTTACATTACTGCTCATCAGTTGCACCCCTTCTATTACATCTCATGTGATAATTATATCGTAACATACGATATAATAAAAGAACGTATTTTGTTGTTAACAATAATTAACTATTAAAGCTTTCGTAAAAGTACAATTGCCCAAACAAAAAAAGAAACTCATATTTGAGCTTCTTCTCTTCTGACAACCTTATGATATGTAAACCAATTTCCTCATTAAAAAATTGTCTTAGCAAATAAAAAATGCAGTGAATGGTATTTAAAGATGCCGTTTGCCAAGCACCTTTTTCCACTTTTTTCATTTTACAGCAAAGGCTGTTTCATCCGATGCCCTGGCCTTGGCCCTTTTTAAGCGATTTCTCTCTCTAGTTCAGTCACTTTAAACAAATTCATTATTTTAATCCTAAATGCCCGCGTAAAGTAGATTCTGTATATCGTTTTCTAAAAATCTCTCTTTTTTGCATTTCAGGCACAATTAGTTCAACAAAATCTTCTAAACTGCCAGGTAATGTAGGAGGCATAAGATTAAATCCGTCAGCCACACCCGCTTCAAGCCAAGCCTCCATCCTGTCCACTATTTCTTCGGGAGTGCCGATCAGCGTAAAATGACCCCCACCTGCATTAAGATATCCCAACAGTTCTTTTACTGTGGGTTGAGTATCATTGATGATTTCCAGTATTGTTTCATACCGCCCAACTGGACCTGTAAATTCTTCTACTGGTGGCAATGAAGGTACTATCTGATTGATTTCCCAATTAGTACAATCTTGTTGAAGAAAGAAACTCAACTGCTTTAAAGCCGTTTCTATAGGCAACTTCTCATCTAAAGCGGATTTTTTGGCAAGAGCTTCTTCATGAGTAGTTCCTACATAAGTGACCAAGCCGGGAAATACTTTAATATGTCGATTACAGGATCCGTTTTGCTTAAGCTGTTCATCTAACTTTTTGCGGTACTTTATTGCTTGATTTAAATTCCACGACACTGAATAGACTGCATCTGCATATTTTGCGGCCAAAGCTATCCCTTGTTTAGATGCCCCTGCTTGCATGGCGACTGGTCTTCCTTGCGGACTTTTGGGTGTTGTTGAAGGACCCTTCACTTTAAAATAGCTACCGATATGGTTAAAGGGCCTTATGTTTACAGGATTGATCAGCTGTCCATCTTCCCGATTATTCAGCACCTCGGTGCTGTCCCAGGAGAGAAATAGCTTATGCATTAATGCAGCAAATTCATCAGCCTTCTCATACCGTTCATCGCGTGGAGGCAGTTCGCTCATGCTATGATTCAATGCTTCCTCATCCTTCATCGAAGTAACGAGGTTCCATCCAACACGGCCCTTGGTAATGTGGTCCAGGCTTAATAGTTGTCGTGAAGCTGTGAAGGGATTTGAAAAAGTGCTTGAGATAGTTGAAACTAGTCCTACATAATTTGTCACTTGCGAAATAGCGGTTAAATTGACCAATGGATCTAGCCAAAAAGCTGGCATTTCAGTTGGGGTATTAGCGAGAAATGATTGATTATCGGCAAAGAATACAGCGTCAAAATAACCCGTTTCAGCTAGCTGTGCCAAGGATTGGTAGTAAGAAATTTCTCCAATGCATTCAACGCTAGAATCAGGCATTAACCAGGCGGCCTGATGATGTCCGCATCCATACAACAAAACCCCTAAGTGGAGCTGCTTCCTTTGAACTGCTTTCATTTGCTGCGTCACTCCCTAATTCATGATTGACTGTTTCAATAGTCTTTTTTAATAAAAACTATCTATTGCAAATGAAGTCATTAGTTCATTGTCAAACCGCCATCGACTGTAATATTCTGTCCTGTAATACCGTCAGCATTTTCTGAAGATAAATAAGCGACCATATTAGCTACATCTTCCGGAGTCGTTACTTTTTTCAATGGCGTTGATTGAGCAATTAAATCGAATACTTCAGGGGTTGTTACAGAACTGGCATCCGTCGTTTTTAATAAGCCACCTGAAACTACATTTGCTTTGATGCCGTATTGTCCCAGTTCAGAAGCGATATTACGTGTAAAACCAATTAATCCAGCTTTAGCTGTTGTATATTCATGGTACGGCACTACCGGATTTTGGTATAAATTGGTTCCGATGCTGATAATACTTCCATTTTGTCGTTCCATAAATTGCGGCATAACGCTTTGAACTATATTAAATGCTGCTTTCAAAGTACCATCTAGCTGTTTTTGATAATCTTCCCAATTAAGGTCTGTAAAGGATTTCTGTTTGTTTGGATCGAATTTGAAGTCTACCAATGCGTTGTTAACTACAACATCTATTTGACCAAAATATTCCGTTGCTTTCTTTACCATGGCATCAACTTCTTTACGATTTGTGACATCAGCTCGAATTGCAATAGCATTCTCTTTACCTAGCTCAGAAACAAGCTCTTCAGCGGCACTTTCGCTCTTATAATAGTTTATAACCACTTTAAACCCTTGTTGTGCCAACGTTTTTACAATAGAGGCTCCTAAACCTCTACTGCTCCCTGTTACCAATACTGTTCTCTTCATAGTGACCACTCCTAATTTTTAGTCTTCCTAAAACTTAAATAGTAAAGTATTAAATATATACGCAAATTTAAACATTACGATAAAGGCATATTAACCTAAATAACGGTGGTATAAAGTTTTTGCTTCAGAAATGCTTTTCGTTCCATGAATTAAAACACGGCCATCCTTAAAAATGACAAGGCGATGTTCCGCAGTCGAGAAAGATAGCAGGTATGGATTACGTAAAACCTTTCCTTGCTGTCTGGACAAAGCCTTATCCAAGCTTTCCAAGTCTCTTTCCATCGGTTGGGAAGGACTAATCTGAACCGTATCCCTTCCGCATAAAACAGCAGTTTTTGTTTGTTTTGAGAAAGAAAGATAAGGATAAGAACGGTCCGTTCCGCAAGAAGGGCAATCCGCTTTTTTAATCTTGTCGACGTTAATAGATGAATGGTGGTTTTTCCAGAGATCGAATGAGACTAGCTTATTTCTTAAATGAAGTGAATCCTCGACTAAAATCTTTAACGCCTCTGACATTTGAAAAGATATAACCATTTGGACAGCTGGGCTGATGATTCCAACGGTATCACATGTAACACCTCCCATTGGCACATTCTCAAGCAGGCAATTCAGACATGGTGTTTCACCTGGAATAATCGTATAACTGATGCCATAACTTCCAACACATGCACTGTAAATCCAAGGAATCCGATGTTTTTGAGAAATGTCATTGATGATCATCCGGATATCAAAATTATCGCTTGCATCGAGAATCAAATCGACATTCTCCACAAGCCGTTCCAATTCTTCAACCGAGACATCCATGACATGACAGCTAATTTCTACTTCAGAATTAATGGCCTTTAACCGTTTTTTAGCCGCTATTGCTTTTGGGGTTCGCTGTTCCGCTTCCTCTTCGGTATAAAGCTGCTGGCGCTGAAGGTTGCTCCACTCTACATAATCCCGGTCCGCGATGCTTATTTTACCTATACCTGCCCGAACCAGCATTTCGGCACTGCCAGTTCCCAATGCACCAGCACCGATGATTAAAACATGCTTGTTCCTCAATTTCGCTTGTCCTTCTGTCCCTATCGGTGCAAAGAGCTCCTGCCGTGAGTAACGTCCATTCAACTGATGCTCACCCCTTCACCCGGACTGCTGGCAGTGGCATACCGTTTTTTCGAAATTCGTCCTGCTTCAAAACCCAGCCTTCCTGCTTCAATCGCAAGTCTCATAGCATTTGCCATTTTCACGGGATCTTTCGCTCCTGATACTGCTGTATTCAACAAGACGCCAGCCGCTCCCATTTCCATTGCAATAGCAGCGTCAGAAGGAGTTCCAATTCCGGCATCGACAATAACAGGGACACTCGTCTGTTCAATGATAAAAGAAAGATTTAATGGATTGATGATTCCCTGGCCAGAGCCAATGGGAGATGCGCCGGGCATTATGGCGTGGCAGCCTAATTCTTCGAGGCGTCTCGCCAGCAGAACATCGTCTGATGTATACGGCAGGACAGTAAACCCTTCTTTTAAGAGCTCTTCTGATGCTTTTAACGTTTCAACCGGGTCCGGCAGCAACGTTTTTTGGCAACCGATCACTTCCACTTTAACCATGTCACAAAGACCTGATGCTTTAGCCAGTTTTGCAATACGGACCGCTTCTTTGGCAGTCTTGGCACCGGCTGTATTCGGAAGTAAGGTGTACTTTGAAACATTCAATTTTTCCAGAAAATTCGGCTGGCTGGCTTCAAATATATTCATTCGTCGGACTGAGAATGTCAGAATCTCTGTGGCGGACACATCTACCGCTTCTTTTTGTATATCAAAATCCGGATATTTACCAGTACCCAATAACAATCTTGATGAGAATTCGTTATTTCCAATTTGTAACATATTCATCCGCCTCCTACAAAATGTACTAATTCGATTTTATCCTTATCAAAAATCAAGGTTTCTGTATGCTTCGCCTGTTCTAATATTTCAGCATTTCTTTCAACAATGACTACTTTATGGTGCAATTTAAAATGCTGCAGCAGTCCAGCTACTGTTTTCACTGTGTTGGGTACTTGTATTTGATTTCCATTAACCGTCAATTCCATTTTCTTCACCTCATTATTGGATTAGTTTTTTGATTGATCGATCGACACGAAAAGCGGATATATCAATTGAAGGAGTTTTCCCTTCAACCAAATCTGCCATCACCTCTCCGGTTATCGGCGACAGTAAAATACCATTTCTATAATGACCTGTCGCTATAAATAAACCTTTATACTCAGGATGTTCGCCTAAATAAGGCAAGCCATCGGCAGTTTGAGGCCTAATCCCTGTCCAAGCTCCTTCCCACTCGGCTTGAACTATAGAAGGCACCAGTTTTTTTGCATTTTCCATCAATAAAGAAATTCCCTCTACAGTGACTTGCTGATTGAATGTATGCGGTATAACGGTTGCTCCTACAATGATTCTTCCGCCTTTTTTAGGAACAAGATAGCAGCTGTGCGAGAAAATGGTGCTGGTCAACAAAGGGGACTCGGCAAGCACAGAAAAACATTCACCTTTCACTGGATAGGTTTCAAGCTGTAACCCCGTCTTTCTTAGCAGCTTTTCGCTCCAAGCTCCCCCTGTTACTACAACATTGGCACTCATAAAATCGCCTTCATTCGTAGAGACACCGGTAATTTTCCCGTTTGAGAAATAAAAAGAATGAACTTCTACATATTCTTTAATTTCGGATCCAAGTGCTGATGCAGATCTTAAAAATCCTAAAGTCAGCTGAGGAGCTGCTACTTGGCCATCTTTTTCAAGGTACATGGCTCCCATCACCTCACAAGACAATGCCGCCTCTCTTTCTCTTGCTTCTTCACCTGTAAGTAACTCGGCCAATTCCCCGTTCTGTTTGTGGACTTCAATGATCCGACGGTGCTCCTGCTGTTCCCAGTCAGTTAAGGAAAGTCTTAGCACCCCCTTATTCACAAGTTCAATATCAATTCCACTGTTCATTTTCAGTTCATCTGCTAAGTTGCTAAACATTCCCCTGCTAATTCTGGCTAATTGAAAAAACGCCCCTTCTCCGTCCAACTCCGCTTGTGCGGCCAACATTCCAGCTGCCGCTCCAGATGCTTTACTTGCAAGCCGGTCTTTTTCCAACAGCAAAACCTTCATCCCTCTTTTCGCCAAATTAAAAGCTATCGCCCCGCCATTGACTCCGCCACCGATTACAATGGCATCATAAGTTTTATTCATTAAAAATCCCCCTTAACCGTTGCAAGCAAAATATTATTCAGATAAATAACTACGGTATTGCTTTACCGCCTCCAAAGGGTCTTCCGCTTCCAATATGCCCGACATTACAGCGACTCCTTGTGCTCCCGCTTCGATAACTTCCCTACTATTTGTCGGTGTTATTCCCCCAATCGCAATAACTGGGATAGAAACTGATTCAGAAACGGACCATAACTGTTCTATCCCTTTCGGAATCAGTCCTGGTTTTGATTGAGTTGAATATACATGGCCGAAAATCACATAATCAGCACCTTGTTGCTCGGCAATTTGTGCTTCCTCGATGGAATGGACAGAACAACCAACTGTCAAATCCATAAATTCTCGTTTTACAATTTCAACAGGCAATGAATGATAGGCTAATTGAACTCCTTTTACATTCGAAGCGCAGGCAACATCCACCCTGTCATTAATCATTATTTTTGAAAGGGGAACTTTTTTGTCCGCTAATAGCTCCACCATTTCATATACTTCTTTTGCTCTTTTCGTTTTCTCGCGAAGATGTATGAAATCGATGTAAGGATGAATCACACCGATAATCTCTGCTAATTGTTCCGGCTTTTGTTTTCCTGTTGATATAATATGCAACTTTTTAGTTTTCATATATGTTCTCCTTCAATCCTTCTCTAGTGCATAAAAAAATACTTACCAAATAAAAAAACCACTCCAGCGATGGAGTGGTTTAGGTTATATTTTAGGAATAGATAAAATACATAGCAACCACTTCCCTACGCTAGTTTCAACTAGATCAGGTTCAAAGGGTCCGGATTTCTCCATCTCAGTCTTAAAAGACTCCCCTAGTGTTTTTATATTCAGTTTTTTTGGAATATCTAAAGTAAGCGTATCATCTCTCTCGAAATTTATCCAGTTCTTTCTAAATATTGTTAATTAAATACCACCACTTGTAGAAGTACACTTATACGAACAAAAGGAAGGAAAGAAACCAAAGTTCCGATTCATTCCTTCCGATAACCCCTCAAGTGTTATTAAGACAGTCTTCTAAAAAAATTCTTTCCTTGAAATACCAAACATCAACTAAAATTTCAATTTAGCAATCAATATTTCCACTTTTCATTTTTAAACTATATGACTATGGTAATATAAGGATAAAAATAAAAGTAGGTTTTCTTTTGGAACTTTTTACAGAGAAATTAATTATGATTGCTTTATTCGTTCTGATCATCCACTCCATCGAAACATTGGCCTATGCCGTTCGCTTATCTGGAGTAAGGGTACGCCTGCTGGCATCTGCTCTTTCCTTGTTCAATGTCATGGTAATGGTTTCCCGTTTGGCAAATATGATGCAGCAGCCATTTACCGGAAGTTTAATTGACTCTGCTCCAGAGACGAATACATTTGAATTCGTCGAAGCACAATACCGGATTATCATCGGTTCTTCTACGATTGGAACGATTTTAGGAATCCTTTTGCTCCCGACTTTCATCTCTATCTTTTCGCGTGCAATCATTCACCTATCGACCGAAAGAGGATCTATACCTGGACTGGTCAAAAAAGGATTGAGTCTAGGCTATTTAAGAAGAGGAATCGGACATATTCACCTGCCAAAGCTGTCTTACTTAAAGGGATTCCGTTTAAAAGATATTCCCGTTCAGTTATTTTTTATCAATATGATCATTACCGCCGTTTATACAATCGGCGTTCTTTCTGCGCTTTATGCAGCCATCATCGTTCCCGAAAGAGCTGCTACAGCTATCATGGCTTCTGGTCTAATCAATGGATTGGCCACTATCCTCCTCATTGTTTTCGTCGATCCGAAAATCTCTGTGTTAGCCGATGATGTCCTCAATCGCCGCGGCAGTTACCTGAATCTTAAAAGCATCGCTGTAATGATGATTGCTTCCAGATTACTGGGTACTTTACTTGCTCAATTATTCTTTTTACCCGGGGCAAGATACATTGCCTGGTTCACGAAATTTATTGTGTAATTCAATAAATACAGGATATTTTTCAAAAATTATCTCCATAAATAAAGGAAGACTGGATGCTTATAACCTTGCATTCAGTCTTCCTTTATTCTTCCGATAACCTCAAGATTTTAAACTTTAAAAAAAGCTTATTTAAATATTATTAAGCTATCCGCGTCGTAATTATAAACTATAAAAATGTTCGCCCATTTTGTATTCACTTGTAATTTTCTGTTTTTCATATCATATAGATCTATCCCTATATATGGATCTATTGCAATAAAGACAAAATCGTTGGTCTCCGCAACCATCATTAAAAAAGCTAGCAATGCTTGATTTTCAACCGCCTCCTCTTTCTTCACGTAAATCTCAATATACGACACTCTGCTATTGATTTTTCTAATCCTGTAATGAGAACTAGCAATAACTGAATTTAGACTTTCCAGGAAAAAATTATGTGTTTCTATTCCAATTACTAGATTATCGCATTTTATCTGTTTTAATAATGCTCTAACGTCAACTCTATCATCAAAATTACAGTAGTATGCCGTATCGAAATTAATAAGAGAAAAACATAAATCCTTATCAATTTCTTCTACATGTTCAACAGTTACTTTTTGATACACTGGGTTTTTCAACTCCTAGTATTGAATTCCATAGCTTTTTCCTTATTA
Organism: Planococcus halotolerans; assembly: GCF_003289955.1. Classification (GTDB taxonomy): domain Bacteria; phylum Bacillota; class Bacilli; order Bacillales_A; family Planococcaceae; genus Planococcus; species Planococcus halotolerans. The sequence goes on from NZ_QLZR01000002.1 coordinate 415,833, forward strand.
TAGTTTCACAAATGGAAATGCCATTTCTATCATTTATTGTAACTCACTTCCCTAATTGCCATACTAAATTGATAAAACGAAAAGCAAGTAAACAGCAATGCCCAATGAAATTGTGCTGATAAGACCGCACACTAGCCCAACTTTTATTCTCCTTCTCTTTTCTTCGGCTGTTTCACTAAATTCAGTACCATAACGGTTTTCATCTACTAATGGCTTTCCTTTTAAATTTGCAGCGATTAGAATACCTGTCATACCAACTATAAGAGAAATAAGGACGACCATCATATTTCTTCCTCCTTTGCCAAGACAGTCACAAAAAATTAAGAAGGTAGTGTCCCTTTAAAGATAGAGTTTCCGCTATGTAGCTAATTGGCTAGTATGTGTTCGGTAGCACATCAGGCTAATGCCGGTCAATGTTTGTTTGGAAGTGACAGATTTATATATTCCCTACTCGTCCATCACTTCGATTTCGAATTTCATATGATCAAGATCCCATACATCAGCCTCTGTATTTGAATAAATATCAACTTTTACTTTTTGTCCCACGTCATATGCCTCACTGTCGCTTACCGGAATCGTATACAAACTATTATCTGGCTGACGATTTTCTTCTTCAATAACTAAAAATTCATCCTCCATAAAAAACTTTTCCTCTATTTCAATCTCTTCGATTGTGCCAACTACCGTATTCTGAAACGTATATGGCGCAAAGGTGCAACCTCCAATCAGCAACAGAAGAACGGAAAAAACAGAAATGGATTTCAAAGAATTCTCCATTCCGCCACCCCTTTTCTTTCTATTTATTGTTAACCCTTGTCTAGCTCTTGTTCATTCGGTATTAACCAGCGAACTTTCACTCAAATTCAGTTGCATGAGACATGTTGGATTTACGACAACGCCTTCTATTAACCAAAAACGAGCTGGTATATAACGTATCCAAAAAACAGCACTAAAATGAAAAGACCTGTCCCTTTCCAGCCCATGTCTCCAGCTACTTCACTTAAATTCCCCATCCCCATTCCTCTATCAATTTCATCGCGCAAAAAACCGGCAGGGTTCTTTTTCAATTCTTTTTGTCTTAAACGCTCTCTTGTTTCAGTAGACTCTTTTTTGGGTCCCATATAACATTCATCTCCCTTACTCAGTAATAGTTCAGTTAAGCTAGTAAGACATGTTTTTTAATATCCTCCAAACCTAGAAATACACGGTCTTTTCTCTACCAACAAATCGTTTCTTATAGACTGTCCGCTATAGCATGAAGTTCTACTGAAGCGTTAGAAGAAAGAAGTTGATAAAAACCGATTTCCCCAACCTGATAGTTGAACAGCTGCAGACTAATGCTTTTAAGTTAACAGTTTCAAATATCATTTTTTATCTAGAAACTAAAGACAAATAGCGCTATTCATTTTGCCGTTGTAGCCGGATCCGGATGCTCGATTTGTTCTAAAATCCATGGCTGATTCCCTTCTTTTTGGTAGGAAGAAAAGTACTCTTTCTTTTCCTCAATCAATTCCCATATCATTTCTTCCTCGACTATAATCTTGAATGCTTCGTCTTTTGTTTGATTGTTAGGATCATAAGCTTTTATCCAATACTCATCATAGTTGTTGGTATGGCCTTTTTCATTCACCACCAGCATGGAGGCAGTTGAAGTAATTTGTTCTCCTTGAACTGAAAGTATAAAGGTAACCATGAGCATAATGAATGCCATTACCAACAGTGCTTTTTTCATTCCCGAATTCTCCTTTCAGAGATGTCTCCTAATTATAAAATTTAAATGCAAGCATACTTCGGTTGCTTTTTGATTGGCTTGATAACCAGATATATCCATTACTACTTACTTCGCCGAACTTACTTGAACTCCTTTTTTCTGTTTCTCACTTATATATGTGAATGAGAATACTTACGCATAAAATAGAAAAAGCATTCATAAAAGGAGAGCTAGTCAGATAAAAAAGGAGAAGTATCAGCTGGTGCTCAGCCAACTTCAACTTCTTCTTTTTCAATACTTTCTTTCTATTACTTTCAAAAAATACGGTGCAACTTTCAGTACTAAGGAAGTTTTTAACGAAATTTCAATTCTGCTGAATGGTATATGTTACGTTATTCCAAAGGGATTGTTTCCTCTATTACATTCCCTTCCTCATTTTCCCAAGAAACGTAAAAGGTCATTTCATCCGCAAACTTTTCAATATCACTTTCCGCGAAATTGGAACGACTGCCTCCTGCAGATTGTATGTTGATTTTCTTGCCTCTTCGCATGGAACCACCCGATTCACCAGAGGGATAAGTGATTTTGTACTGGACCTCCTTAGGCGAGTAATCTTGCTTGAACTCCAAACCGCCTTCGGTATGGACCTCTTCTTTTCCAGAATCATTGGAGAAAGTGGTTTGAATCGTTACCTGCCAATTATCGGTTTCCCCTCTACTTACATGGGTTTCATGATCATCGTTGCCCATACAACCTGTTACCAGCGTCAATATCATTAAAATCAAAATAACTTTTAATTTTTTGATACTACCATCCCTCCCTTTGAATAAATGAACACTAAACGGTTTGAAGACATTTCTCCCATTTCTTTTGGTAACAGTTCCCGTGTTTGCTTACTGCTCTTCCAGGAAAGCAAGGGCCTCTTTTTCGCTGTAAGCTTTTAAGACGATTTCTCTCGAATCCATGATGACAATGACCGGATAAGATTCCACTTCAAGTCCAAATTTCTCAGCTTGCGTCGTAATGGTTGAGCCATACAGCAAATCTTTCTTCATTGCCTTATCGAGAACTTCGTTTGTATAGGTACTTGTCTCTTCTATTGGAGTGGACTCCTCAAAAATGAACAGGAACGAGTACCGCCCCTCTTCAGCCGAAAGCAGAGCGGGAGGTGCAGCAGACTCCTGTGGCGAACACCCTGCAGCCAAGAAGTATCCTGTTACAGCCATAATCACCAGTATTCTCTTCACACGCTCACTCCTAATCAAGAAGTTTCTTCCATTATAACAAAGAGCACAGAGAGATTAGGGGTATACGCTAGAAAGCTGTGGATGTTCGCTTTCTATAAATTCAAAATCGGCAAAAGTTTCCCGTCACGATGATTATTAAAGTTAGAAAATAAATACACTTATATAGACAAAAGAGGAAGAGCAGTGCTGATTTGCACTGCTCTTCCCTTTGTATCAGTTTAGCTAACAGAATAATTACTACGATTGCTCTCCATAATGTTTACTGTTAATAAAAAATCCTAAGTTTTACAATAATAGTGTTATAAGCAAAATTCGTGTCAAACAGGCTTTTTTCCAAGGGATTTTGTGATAATAGTCTATCCATCAACATTATAATATCATCTAAAACTCTGCCGGCTTAATCTGTTCCATGTAGCTTCGAATGTCCTCCTCAGACATCTCACCTGTAACGATTTTCTCGATTTCCCCATCTGGATTGACGAGAATGGTCGTCGGCAGTGGCCGAATGTTGTAAGCTTCCATAACACTTTTGTTTTTGTCGATAACAATCGGGAATGTTAGATTTTTCCGTTCGGCATATTGTTCCACTTCATAATCTGACTGGGCGATGTTAACAGCAAGTATCTGCACTCCTTTTTCTTTGTATACTTGATACTGCTTTTCCATCAAAGGAAACTCTTTTTCACACGGCTTGCACCAGGTTCCCCAAAAGTTCACGAACACCCCTTGTCCCTTGTAATCAGACAGCTGTTGCCGTTCGCCATTCAAATCTGTCAGCGCAAAATCAGGTGCCTTATCTCCTACCTGCAGCAATTCACTTTTTTCCTTAGTTACTCCGTTGTAAATCGTAAAAGTAACAGCCCCTATCATAATAAGTAAAATGGCTGTCCTCATAAAAAGTCGGTTTTTCTTTTTCTTGGCCATCTAGTCTTAGCTCCTTTTTAGAGATTAAAATAAGGTCTCATTCAGAGACCTTATTCGAGAGTGATATTATTCAGCTTCTTTTGCATCCTCGTTAGTTTTTAAAAAACTTGCACAGGTATACATCATGTCCTGTGCTTCAGCTGAATTCATTGCACTCATCATATGTGACTTATTGCCATTAGCCATCATTTTCATCATTCCATTTTCATTGGCATTCATCATACTATTGGTTTTATCGCTATCAGATCCACTGGCGAATCCGGTTGTCCCTGCTACTAACAAGGCGGAAAAAGCAAACGACAAGATAAAAGACGTTTTTTTAAGATGCATTTCTTCCCTCCTTTTGTTATTACTGAACAATTAGAGTATAGACAATAAATTTGTTGAATTTGTGAAGATATTGAAGTATTACCGTTTATTTTGTAAAAATGCTTTTCTTTCTTCAAATTCCTGTTCGTCTATTTCTCCTCGCACAAATCTTTCACTGAGGATTTCCAATGAAGAATCTTCCCGCTTTTCACCTGCTGAAGAAATATCTTTCTTTGTGGCCTGCTTCATGGTAAATAATACGATTCCATAGATGATTAAACTCACTGCAATAATCCAAAAAACCATGCTCAGAATCATGCCTCCACCCATCATTGACATCAACTTAACTCCCTCCAATCATTATGAAATTTATTCTCGATCAACATTTCTATAAATTCCTTTCTGTTCAATCCTGTATATTAAATTTATAACCAACACCCCACACTGTTTTGATGGGGTTATAAGTCAATCCAGCTTTCCGAAGTTTTTCCCTTACATTTTTCACATGAGTATCAATCGTTCGCAGGTCGCGAAAATCTTCCTGTTCCCAAATGGTATCCAATAAAATGTCCCGGGTGAAAACTCTTTTGGGCTGGTTTGCGACCATATAAAGAATGTCGAACTCTTTCGGTGTCAACTCGACGGCGACTTCCTTCACTTTTACTTCTCTGCTTTCACTATCGATAAGCAAGTCTTCAAAAGTTAACGGAAAGCCTTGAGTCTCTTTTTTTTTCACGTTTTCACGGCGGAGCAGCGCATTGACACGGGCCACCAGTTCTTCTGGGGCGAACGGTTTAACCAGATAATCATCGGCTCCAAGATTTAATCCGCGGACCCGGTCCTGCACATCGTTCCGGGCGGTTAACATCAGAATCGGCATTTGCTTTGTCTGACGCACAGCTGAACAAACTTCCCATCCATCAATATCCGGCAGCATAATATCCAATATCAGTAAGTCGTAAGAGTTTTGCCTGGCCATCTGTATGGCATCATGGCCCCCTCTGGCCTCATCCACCTCGAAGTGCTCTTTGGATAAATATATCTTCACAAGATTTCTCATATTAAATTCATCATCGACTATTAAAATTTTGTTTTTCATTTTAAGCCCTCACTTTTTGACTGCTTATTCTAACTTTATCTTTAATATTTGTAGTTACTGTGAAGTTTTTCGATGCCGATTCTTTTCATTTCAATGAAGGGAGCCAAAACTATGTGGCTCAATTATTCATAACCCGGTGAAGCCATTAAAGAAATTGTTAGAAAGGAAAGAAATCATCTTTGTCATCCAGTCAAAATAGAGGAATATCCCCATGATAATCATCGTAACTCCGCCCATCTTCATAATGAGTCCGCTATATGTCTTTACCCACTTCATCCTTCCGATAAAAAAAGACATAAAGAAAAAAGGAATTGAGAAACCGAGGATATAGGCAATCATGTAGACCAACGCCTGGTTCGGATTTGAAACTCCCAACGCAATAACACCTGCTAAAATAGGGCCGGTACATGGTGTCCATCCGGCGGCAAAGGCAATACCAATAACACTTGAGCCAAAGTAGCCGCTTGGCCGGTCTTTAAACGTCATTCTTTTTTCCTGCATCAGGAATTGGGGTTTGAAAACTCCCAGTATGACCAGCCCCAGCAAGACGATTAAGATGGCTCCCATCTGTCGAATCAGATCACCATAATAACTGAACAAGTTCCCGAATAATGAAGTTGAGAAACCAAGAGCAATAAAGATAAGGGAGAACCCAAGCAGAAAGAAAGTGGTATGCAGCAATGCCCGTTTTCTCAGTATCCCTTTGCCGTTCTGTAATTCATCAACAGACATTCCAGTTATATAGGACAAAAACGCAGGATACAGAGGCAGGCAGCAGGGGGATACAAAAGATAACACCCCAGCCGCAAAAGCTAATAGTAAATTTACATCACCCATTCTCGCCCCACCTTTCTTAGTTAGTTTTCCGGATTTTTTTGTGTTCATTTAAACCGCTATTCATTAAACCTCATTTCTCCCGGTATAACGACTCGAAAAGCAAATTCCACTTCTTCACCTTGCGACGTTTCTGCCTTCACAGTCATATCCATTGTTCCAGCTCCATGAAGCAGATTGCCGGTGAGTTTAAACACACCTTCTTCAACTTTGAATGCTTTGTAGTTCACCTGGTAATTCGGCGGCATGAATAACGTTACTTGCACGTCTTCAACTTTTTCGCCCTCAAACTCCATCGTTAAAACATTTAACCCTAACTTCAAAGGGGAGAAATTGACATCCAACTCGATGTCTTCTTTTTCTACTGTTGAAGGATAGACGCCTTGTTCAGCTGAGCCCGGGGTTGAAACCACCAACACAGACGCAAACAGCAAAAGCAAGGCCGCATAGATTATCTCAATCCGTACAAGGTTGACCACTTTAGACAAAGCTTTTTCTGTTACTTGTTTGATTAATCTCCTTTGGAATAATCCAATCAGCAAAACAGCCAAGGTTAGCACCATTTTCAAAACGATTGCTTTCCCCCACTCACTTTTCCAGAAGCTCTCAAATGTATAAGAAGGAACATATTTCATTGTTATATATAACCCGGTTACAATAATGACCGTTAAACTGCCGAATGCCCAATTCGAGAAAGCCGGCAGCGTGCTTCGTAAAAATTTCTTCATCTCTTCTTTCTTAGGAAAGGTCAGTATTGCCAGTAACCCGCCAACCCAAATGGATGCCGCCAGTAAATGCAGCGCATTCATAAACAATGAAAGGTAGCCGCCGTACCGAGGATATGCCGCATGACCGGTTATCAAGGGAATCAGCAACAGCGCAGCTGCAAAGAACAGCAGTCTCCCTTTTGTTAAGAAGATGCCAAGCAGCAATAAACCAAGCTGCAATAGCGGAATCCAAACAAATTTCAGCGAAAGAAACTGAATGAATGACAGGCTATCCAATTCGCTTTTTTGAGCGACAAGAACGAGAATCACCCCAGTGAACACAAAAAACAGCAGGAAAAAAGAAAGTGTACTCCGTTTCAGCAAAATGGGTTCTCTATGTATGACATTCTGAAAAAACGCTAAGCCAAATAAAGCCATAATACCGATGAAAAACAACCAGTATCCCGTTTGTTTTAATCCCATACTGGCAAACCAGGCAGACCCGACTGGCTCACCTTCGCTCGGCTGTTGGATTGCAGTAAATTCATCGACCGCAAAATAAAACACATCAATGGTATCTGGGAGGCTTATATCATCTGATGCCGCGGGCCGAGCATACCAGGTGACTTGATAGGATCCTTTCGGCAGTACTTCGTTGAACTCGATAACTACATGATTGGGATCGTTAGGATCTATAACAGGTTCTTTGATACTGATCGATTGTTGCCTGTCATCAAAAACCCCAATAGCGGTTATATTAGCGGGCTGATTGAACCAAAGATCCAATTTCTGGGGAGAACCATCTGTAATTTCTCCATCTTCAGGGTAATTTCGAATAATTTTGAAATCCGGCTGGTGCTTTGTTTTTTCTTTTTCAACTACTTGGAAATTCAGGTTCTCTTCCAATACATCGCCATCCAAAGCGATGACACTTATCTTGGCCGCATAACTGCCAGGCGGTAATTCATCAATCAAGTTACTGATAAGATGCGTCTTATCATCAGGATCAATTTGTGTATCCTCTAATTTAATTTCAGTTCCAGTTTGACTCTTTAACTGGATAGATTCAGCGTGCAGGACAACAGGATCCTGAAACCAAAATTCCAGCGTTGAAGGACCCTCAGTTAGTCTTTCCCCTTCCGATGGAAAGGTCTCTTCCATAGTGGAATGAGCAAGACCCGTGATTGGCGGAGAAGCAGCGTGCATCAAGAGCACAGTAACGAATAAAATAATAAATTTATGGACAAACCACACAACAATCATCTCCTTACGTCTTTATACTTATTGATTAATAAAAGTTTTATCAATTTCATATTCCGGCATTATCTGTTCCATATAGTCAGCTATTTGGGATTCCGTTAAACTGGCAGAGAGCCGGTCCACCACTTTTCCGTTTTCGTCTATCAGAAAACTGACGGGAATTGCCGCTACATCGTATAAATCCGTCGTTTCTTGGTTCAGATCAAGCAAGACAGGAAAAGTCAATCCGTATTCCCCTACAAACTTTTCGACTACTGGTTGTGGCTCTGCCACATCTACCGCTAAAATTGTCACCCCTTTTTCTTTAAACAGTTCATATTGATTTTGCATGTATGGCATTTCCTTTTTGCACGGGGGGCAATATGTGGCCCAAAAATTCAACAATACTCCCTGGCCCCTGTAATCGCTCAACTTTACAGTTTCTCCTTCAAGATTAATAAGTTGAAAATCGGGAGCATCGTCTCCAATGGAAAGGGCTTCTCCGCTCTTTTTGATGTCTGAGAGATTGGTGAAAAGCACGTAGATTATAACGGCGGCAAACCCGACTAAGAGACTTGTTTTTATAATGGATCGTTTTTTATCACTCAAATCCTGACACTCCTAAATTTAAAGTTAATACGTTGGAACAGTTCCAGAAAAAAATGGCAACCTAATTGCGGTTACCACTTCCTGCAGCTTTCGATTAAACTTGAAATTTTCTTTTTTCACAGCAGCTAAGAAAAACTACTGTTTTGTACCTGTTTCTAAGTTAATGCCTGTCCCTTTTTCAGCTATCTGGATCCAGTTGTCGCCGGAATCTTTGGTCATATACATATCTTTTTCAACTGCTGTAAATGTGATTTGGTCATCGTCCTGTGGGTTAACCGCGATATAGCCGATTGAGTTTTCTTCATTCAATTCAGGGATTGAAATGAGTTGTGGCTCGTTTGTTTCGCTATCGAATATTGTTAAAGTCACTTCACTAGAAACACTCCCTGCAACTAAATCACCTGCTGCAGAAAAAGTGACTGCTGTAGTGGGAGAGTCTGATACTGATTCAAAGGTCTCTCCAAAATCGTTTGACAGAAAGACTCCTTCGCTTGTCCCCAAAGCGACAGTTGCATCATCCGTCGGGTGAACGGCTATTGAAAATATCGGGCCTTGCAAGCCCGTCATCTCACTTTTCGTCCAAGTCTCTGTATCATCGGTGGAATAATATAAACCAATGTCATCCATTCTTGAATTCGCCTGTGGATTAATCACATAAATGGCATGCGATTTATAGCCGACTGCCATTCCGTGAAAATCCACTTCCTGATACAAATCCAACATCTCCAAAGTTTTTCCCATATCAGTTGTTTTTACCACCCCGAATGGATTTTTCAGTGAAGAACCTGGGCCTGGATGGCCACTGCTGTAAAACCCATCATCAACCATGACAAAGCCCATGTAATCATGCGGCTCAGCTGACGCTTCATCCCAGAGACCATTTTCGAACACTTTCAATCCATCATGGGAAGGGACATATAACCCGGCGCCGTCTCCAGAGAACCCAAGCCCATGTATGTGCATCAGTTCAATATCGCTCAGTTCTGGTGTGTTTTCTTCGGCGGTTGTAGTCCCTCCTTCGTTTGGCTTCTCTTTCTCTGAATGGTCTTCAGCCACTTCTTTAATTGCCTCATTATCCATAACTTCTTCTTCCCCCGAGCACGCGGCGATACTTCCTGCCAAAAGTGCTATCAGGAGCACAAATATCAACTTCTTCATTTAGTTACCTCCTCTTTCTTGAATAACGCCAATAAATTATCCCTGTCAGTATTAAGGGAATGCCCATCCATAAACATACTTGGAAAAATGTTGTTAAGAAAACCGTCATTCCAGTTTCCAGCATCAATGTTCCAGACATCGTTAAGCATAGTATTCCAATAACAACCAACAAAATGGCTAAAAAAACCTCAATCCTTCTCATGGAGATTCCCTCCTTATGATTGGGAAAGCAAGTTCAAAACATGTGCCCTTTCCAATCCGGCTTTCCACTGTAATGGCTCCTCCCTGCAGTTCGACAAGCTGTTTGACAATCGCCAATCCAAGTCCTGTCCCCCCGAACTCCCTCGACCTTGATTTTTCTACCCGATAAAAACGTTCAAACAAAAATGGAATGTCTTCTTGAGGGATGCCAATCCCCGTGTCTTCAACAACTACTCTCACCTCAGCAGAGTCACTGGAGAGTTTCACTTTGATGAAGCCACTTTCTGTATAGCGGATCGCATTTTCAATTAGATTGCTGATGATTTGCTCCATTCTTAATCCATCAGCCTTTATACTTGGGAAGTCATATGGTTGATTAAACTCCAATTGAAGCCCTTTCGCTTGTGCGTTCATTTTCGTCTTGAGAAGCGCATTTTCTATCACTTCCACCAAATCCACTTCTTCGAAGACCAACGCTATCTTTCCATCTTCCATTTTTGATAGTTCAAATAAATCCGAGACCAGATTCGACATCCTTCCCGCTTCCAGTTGGATGATTTGCAGGTACTGTTCTTTTTCTTCTTCAGTTTCATAAAGGTGATTCCTTAATGCGTTTGTATAACCTTCCAGATACGTAATTGGCGTTTGCAACTCATGCGATATATTAGCTAAAAATTCCCGTCGATTGGAACGATACCGATGAAGTTCGATCGCCAAATCATTTATAGCTGCGGCCAGCGTACCGATTTCATCCATTGAACTGCGCGAGACTCTTGTATTCAAATCGCCTGCAGCTATTTTCCGAGTCGCTTTCTCCATTTCCAGAAGAGGACTGGATAATTTACGCGATAAAATGTAGGTAAAACCGAACGCCAAGAAAACTGCCCCTATTCCGGCTAGGATTATCGCTCTTTTAACTAACTCCAACGACTGATACAAGTCTTCGACAGAAGCCAAAACAAAAATTCCACCGATTAGCTGCTCCTCGTCAGAGTAAATAGGCTTTCCAACTTGAAGATAACGTCTGTTAGTAATGTCATCATAATATTCACTTCGAATATCAGCATTATTTCCCATAACTGCAAGGTCTGCAGAACGGATACCTTCTCCTACCGGCAAACTTGGAATACCTGAATTCGCAACGACTATTCCTTGTTCATCAACAATAATAATTTCTTGTTCTGTTACTGAGGCAAGCAACTCGAACAATTCCAGCTGCTGCTCACCCAGTGAGTCGATTGAATTTGCATAGCGGTCCGATGTTTCTTCTACTTCTTCTTGTACCTTGCTGAAATAAAAGCCGGAGAAAATTTGGTTCACTACAAAACCAAGCGGCAATAAAATTACCAACACGAGTAGCAATATGCTGGAACCTAATTTAACTACAATGCTGTTCCATTTCATTGTTCTTCATCCAAACGCTGAAACATGCGAACCTTCTCTGCCCCAGCACGCTTAATCTTAATAGGTTCTCTCAGATAATCGTTGACTCCCTCTTTCGCTAACGCTTCTTTTTTTTTCCTCATTGATTCACTCCCCCAACAGTAAAATTACTCGGCAATGCATCAATTTCATCCACTTTTTCTTTCCGTGCCCATTTAAAGAAAATATAACCGATCACTGTACTGTATACAATCTCCTGGACAATTTTCATGACAATACCACCGGTCCTCTGATCTTCCAGCGGCGGAAGAGAAGCAAACAGCTGTGGAGCATCTGAGTATACCGTATAAAACGATTGGTCTGAAAAAATGATAAGGGCGCAGGCCGGTGTCAGCAGCATTCCTGCCGCGAAAATGTATCCGATTTTATGGATTTCAGACAATTTATCCAATTCTTTTACCATAGGGATAAGCGGAATCCACATAAAGAAAGCTGTCACCGTTAGAATAAGGTGCATTAAATTATGCAGCATACTATTCCCTACAACTAAGTTAAATATGAGGGGAAGATGATAAAATGAAAACAATACATTAAACAGTAGCAATGGAATCAGCGGACGTTTCAAGAAACTCAATATTTTAGTCCGTAAACCGACTCGGATTATAGGTGCAATTAATCGCTTCGGAAGACCCAGCAATAATAAGGGCGGCAAGAGCGTGTATATCAGCGATTGCTCCAGCATATGGGCGCTGAACAAATAATGGTCTCCCAGTACATGCAACGGGCTTCCGAGTGACACATACAGCACCACTAAAGCCGAAAAGAAAAAAGCAAACTTTTTGATAAAATCTTCTTCCGTTTTGAATTGATAAACATAAACCATTAAGATGACAATCAATGCCACTACCATCCAAAGGTTCCATTGTGAAACTATATTGGCTGCTTCAGTTGCTTCATCAAAGCCATTATGCGCTACGACGCTTTTTATCGGATTCAAAAACAACACTAGCAGAACGCTGAACAATATCCCGATTATTTTCACTATCTTTTTCACTTCTTTCTACATGTCCTCATAATGCGCTGGTTTTTTTAGCTCGACGCGTCTGTAAATAAGCAACCCGAGCGCCAGTATAATTGCCACCACAGAAACCAGCTGTGCTGCGCGCAATTCCCCGATTACATACAGGCTGTCAGTCCTCATTGCTTCAATGAAAAACCTTCCGGCAGAATACCAAATCATGTAGAAGAAAAATAGTTCACCGCGAACCAGATTGATCTTGCGCAACAGCAATAATATAATAATGCCTGCTAAGCTCCACAGCGATTCATACAAAAACGTCGGATGGTAATATGCGCCGGCTATGTACATCTGGTTAATAATCCAATCGGGAAGGAACAAGTTTTCCAGAAATACACGTGAAACTTCTCCGCCATGCGCCTCCTGATTGATAAAATTACCCCAGCGGCCAATTGCCTGGCCGATTAAAATGCTCGGCGCCAGAATATCCGCCACTTTGAGAAATGACGTGTTGCGCTTTTGGGTAAAGACATAAGCGACGATGACAGAAGCGATCAATGCTCCATGAATGGCGATTCCGCCATTCCAAATGGCTATGATGCCTGCCGGATTGGCTCGGTACTGCTCCCACTCGAATGCCACATAATAAATCCGCGCTCCAATGATTGCCAGCGGCACTGCCCAAATCAGCAGATCGGTCAAAAAATCGGGATGGAACCCTTTTTTGAGCATCTCCCGCTGACCCACCAAAAAAGCAATGATAATTCCTGTTGCTATAATGACGCCGTACCAGCGAACATCGATTGGTCCCAGTGAAAACGCAATGGGATCTATTGTCGCTAAAATCCGATGCATATACTGCCCCCTCCTAGTCCGTTAAATCATCCTACTTACTTTATTCCTGAGATTTAACAAAAATTTATAAGACTCAGATGCTCCAGTAAGTAATGGTGTCCAGTACACCTAACATTATTAAAATTACTCCGGAACCTTTTTGCATATACCAGCCCAGTTTTCTGCCATTTTTCATCACAGCTCCACCAGCTCCAAAATACCAAATTAAAAAAATGGCAATGAACAAGGGAATGGAAGTCCCGATGGCGAACAAGCTCGGCAACACCGCTCCGTAGGATGTGGAAAGAACAACAGGCATTAATGTCACAAAGAACAGCACAAACATCGTCGGACAAAATCCTAACGAAAAGCTGACACCGAGTAGAAAGGATCCCATTTTCCCCTTTTTAAAAAACTTCTTTGGTACTTCCAGGAAGATGAAAGTTCCTTTCACCTTAAAAATCCCCAGCATAAAAATGCCGACAACGATAAATAATGGCCCTACCACTTTTCTGAACCAGGGGAAGTACATGGTGAGCCTGGACTCAAATTCATTCCCTAACGTCCATACCAGCAGCCCCAGTCCAGTAAACACTGTAATCTTTCCTAATGCAAAAAAGAAAACTTCAACCCAGGCTGTTTCTTTTTGAAGCGACTTATTCCCATAAAGGGTAATCGCACCAATGTTTCCCGTAAACTGACAAGGTGCCATGGCTCCTACGATTCCGAGTAAAAAAGCAAACAGAAGAGGGGTACTCATAAAACTATTTGAAAGAGTGATAAAAGGCTGCATCATGGTATTGCTCATCTGACTTAAAAATTCATACAATGGAACTCACCAACTTATTTACATTTTTGACTTCTTTATTTTAAGGGAAAAGTTTGTAGAAAGTATGAAGTATAAATCTTATTTTAAACTTCATACAAATTTCTGATACTGTCTCCCATTGAAGCTAAGGCAGGATAGAAAGTTTAAAGCATGAATTAATAAACTTCTACAATAAATGATTAAAAAGAAAAGGCTATCCCACCAGTCAGCAACAACTGCCGACCTGAAGAGATAGCCCTTCTTCTTCACTTGACGTCATACTACTGTACTTCGACTGCTTCTTTCATACTGTCAGCAGTGACTTCTGAATTGTTGTAAGTTACGTCTGCAATCCCTTTTGCCTCGTCTACTTTTACCTCCTGGACGCCCTGCAAGTTCCGCAATTCCTCATCCACTGCTTTTTTGCAATGGTCACAAGTCATGCCTTCAATCTTCAGCGTTGTCTGTTCCATTAAGTTTCACCTCTTTCCAAAACAGGAACGAAATTCTTTCATTTAATGGCGCGGCTTCCACTGTTTCAAGAATAACGTGTTTGTGACAACGGACACTGAGCTGAACGCCATGGCGGCACCCGCCAAAATCGGATTCAATAAACCAAAGGCTGCAACAGGAATCAGAAGGATGTTATACCCGAACGCCCAAGCGAAATTCTGTTTGATTTTTCGCATCGTCGCCTGCGACAGCTGGATGGTCTCGACAATAGCAAGCAAGTCACCGCTCATGAGCGTGATATCTGCGGCTTCGATGGCAACATCCGTTCCGGTTCCAATGGCAATGCCGACGTCAGCGGTCGCAAGTGCTGGAGCGTCATTAATACCATCACCTACCATCGCTACTTTCTTGCCTTCCCGTTTTAACTTCTCCACTTGCTCCGCTTTGCCTTCAGGCAATATTTCTGCCAGCACCCGATCAACACCGACTTCTGTTGCAATGGCTTGGGCGGTCCGCTCGTTATCACCAGTCATCATGACCACTTCGATACCCTGCTCTTTCAATTCACGGATTGCCTGCCTTGATGTTTTCTTCACTGTATCTGCCACTGCGACATATCCGAGAAGACTCCCGTCTTTTGCTGCCATCATAACCGTTTTTCCTTTTTCCTCCAATGCTTCAATTTCAATTTGGTATGGTTCAAGCAACACTTTTTCACGTTCCATCAGTTTCTTGTTGCCTACTGCCAACCTTTTGCCGTCAATGCTTGCATAAATGCCATGCCCTGGTACCGCCTCAAAATTCATCGCATCACTAAGCTGAATTTTCTTTTCTTTTGCTTTCTGGATAATGGACTGTCCAAGGGGATGTTCAGAGCCAGTTTCTGCACTGGCAACCAACCGGAGCAGTTCATCGTTGTCTATTCCAAATGCCATCACATCTGTCACTTCCGGTTCCCCATTTGTAATGGTTCCGGTTTTGTCGAGTACGATGGCATCCACATTTCGAATTAACTGCAAATGCTCTGCGCCTTTAATTAGAACGCCATGCTCGGCCCCTTTTCCAGTACCCACCATAATTGCCGTCGGAGTAGCGAGCCCCAACGCACAAGGGCAAGCGATTACCAGTACTGCAACTGCACTGACTAGAGCCGCTGAGAAACCGACAAAATAGAAGGTAATTAAAAATGTCAGCGCAGCGATAACGATAACAATGGGCACAAAAACACTAGAAATCTTATCAGCCAGATCTTGGATTGGCGCTTTCGAACCTTGGGCTTCTTCCACCATCCGGATGATTTGGGACAGTGCCGTATCCTTCCCTACTTTTGTTGCTTTCATCTTGACAGATCCATGCTTGTTGATAGTCGCTCCAATCAACATATCGCCCTGCTCTTTTTCAACAGGCAGACTTTCACCGGTCAGCATGGACTCATCCACGGATGTCTGGCCTTCGACGATTTCTCCGTCGACCGGTATTTTTTCTCCTGCTTTTATCAGCAACAGGTCGCCGGACTCCACATCTTCCACCTGAACATCCACTGTCTCGCCATTCCGGATTACATGCGCTGTTTTCGCTTGCAACCCCATGAGTTTTTTCAAGGCTTCTGATGTTTGCCCTTTCGCACGGGCTTCCAGTACTTTCCCAAGGATAATTAACGTAATGATGATAACGGAAGCTTCAAAATAGAATCCGCTTTCTGCACCAATCAACAACAAAGCAGTGCTATATAAATAAGCCGCCATTGTCCCTAAAGCCACTAGGACATCCATATTGGCACTTCCGCCGCGCAAGGAGTTATAAGCTCCGCGAATAAAGCGCCAACCAATAGTGAACTGCACTATAGTAGCCAAAAGGAACTGAAGCCAGCCCGGCATCATCAGTGCATGATTTCCAGTGAATTCGCCAATCATGGCAATCAGAAATGGAATCGAAATGAACGCTCCAATAATAAAGGCGCTTCGCTGCTTTTTATACTGCTGTTCCTTAACGGCCATTTCTGCTTCTGCATTTTCCTTCACCGCTGGCTTTGCATCATATCCGGTTTTCTTCACTCTGTCGATGAGTGTATCCACATCCGTTTTTCCACTGATGTACTTAACGGTCGCTTTTTCGCTTGCCAGATTAACATTCGCTTGAATGACACCATTCGTTTTGCTGAGTACTTTTTCAATCCGGGTGGCACAGGCAGCACAGGTCATTCCGCTGAGCGAAAGTTCGATACGTTCTTCAATGACGCCATAACCGGTTTTTTCGACGCGATTAATCAATTCGTCAACACTGGTTTTGGATTCATCGAATACGACTGTAGCCTTTTCGTTAGCGGGATTGACAGTTGCACTCTTAACGCCATTTACTTTAGATAGGTTTTTTTCCACACGGTTAGAGCAAGCCGCACAGGTCATTCCGGTAATGCCAAGAGTAATTCTTTGCTGGCTTCCACTTTTGGATTCATCCATTTTGGAACCTCCTTTTAATATGTTCCCGCATTATATACTTCAATTGTTGGTATCTATGTTTTCTTCTCCAATAGATTCGCTTTTCAATGAAATGTTTGTCTTGAATTCATTCTTTTAAAAAAATATTAACCAAAACTACCCTTATCCATCGTTAGGATATTCTATTGTTCCTGTTATCAGTAGAGTGGCTAGAGCGAATGAAAAAGCCAAATGGCTTTTTAAGCTTCTTTTTTCCCCTGCTTCCATACATACCAGTATTAATTATAAAATTGAAGAATTTGTGAAGATTCGAGTTCTGTATGAATATATAGCTTTTTTATAGTTACTCAGCTTTCATTACTGCTTTAAATCCCTAAAGATTGCTGGATTAGACAGGAAACTAAAAGGGAAAGGCTATTTAGCGAATATATTTCGCTCTTAGCCTTCTCCTTTTACTCTTCGCTTCTTGAAATTAATTTTTCTTCCTGTAGATTCACTTCTGATAACCTCATGATATGTTAACTAATTATATTTAGTCTTCTCTCTCCCTGTTTTTTTATAAGTTACTGATTTGGCTTCTCTGAATTTCCCGATAATGTCCAGGAGTTATTTTTGTGTGTTTTTTGAAAACCTGATGAAAATGTGTTTCGCTTTTATAACCGACTTGATCGGCAATTTCTCCCATCGTTGCATTCGAGTGCGTCAAAATTTTTTTGGCTGCTTCCATACGGCAACGGATCAGGTATTGGCCCGGTGTCCATCCTACTTTTCTTTTGAACTGACGACATAAATGAGAAGAACTAAGAAATACCCTTTCCCCTAAGGACTCCAATGTCCAACTCTCTTGGTATTTTTCCTCAATTAATTGTTTTACGACTAAAATCGCTTCCTCCGCAGAAGAAGATCTCTTTTTTGTCTCTATGCGGTTATGATAGAGCTTTCTCACGAGCTTTCCAATAAGTAATGAAAGATAGGCCTCTGAGAAGATCCCTGCTTCAGGAAGTTTCCCTTCCCATTCAAAAATCAATTGAAGAATGAGCTGCTCATAATCTGTAAATCCTTGGCCGATATTTAAAACAGGGGTTTCCCCCACTCCTATTAAGTGGTTTTCAGGCAATCCTTTCAATTTTAAAGATGAAAAACGTAAATAAAGCGCTTTGAACCTGCACGTTGAGTCAATTTCCGCTTTTCCCAATAAGCCACTCTGATTGATTAGAAGTGTTCCAGGAGATGCTTTATGCTTTTTTTCACCGATTATAAATTGTCCATTTCCTTCCGTCACTAATAGGAGGTCCATGGCAGTTTCCCTATTATTCATAATCTTAGGAAATGGATTTCCCCTATCAAGTTCTATTATAAATCCTTTAACATAAGTTGGACTTGTTTCAATCAAATCGTTTGGTGCCACCTAGCTCACCTCCAACAGCAATAATCAATAGTCTCTCCCTATTCTTACTGATACTCATATCTTATTTTTCACTATATCATACCTAAGAGAAGATTATATTTGGCTAAAGATAAGAAAAGTGAAAGCAGAATAAAAAGCAATTATCAAGAGTCCATTTAATGCTTTTGTATATGGACAACATTGAGAACTCCCGTATTAAAAACAACGTTAAGGAGGAATATAGTTTTGAATACACATACACGATGGCGATTAGAAATTGCCAAAATACTTACAAAAAAGTTAGCACTATACCCCGAAGTTCGCGCTATTGTTGTAGGTGGTTCGGCAGCACGAAACTATGCCGATGGCTATTCCGACTTGGAACTTTTTCTATACTGGGACAAAGAGCCAAGTAATATTATTAAGCAAGATATCTCCACCCTCTTGAAAGCTGAACATCGATATCCTAAAACCCATTTTGCCTATCACAACGCTTTGATCATTAATGGTTTTCAAGTTGATATGTGGCATAAAACCGCTTCTGTTGAAGAAGCAAATATTGCGATCGTAGTAGATGAGGGTAGCACCGATTTAGATGCCAGCAATATTGTAGATACGATGCGCTTTTGCGTTCCAATGCATGGCAGAGAATTTATTAAGTCCTGGAAAGATCGAGTAGAAAAATATCCCCCCGGGCTTACCGAACGCTTTTTCAAAGAATATTTACCCCACTTTCATCTACGGCACATTCTCTTAGAATCAAAACGTGAAAATCCGACCGTTTTCTATAATATGCTAAGTAATATTCAATGCAGCCTTTTTATTATCCTACTCGCTTTAAATAAGTCATACTTCCCCACCTATAAGTGGATTTACAAACGGTTAAATGAGTTATCTTTAAGACCCGAAAAAATCGAAATTCGTCTTCAAAATATGTATAAGGAAACACCGGAAATTGCTGTTGAACAACTTCGTGATTTGTTAGCTGAAACGCTAACACTGATAGAAGCGCACTACCCCGATTATGACACTACATCTGCACGGCAAGAATTAATACAACCGATGCCCAAATTATACGAACCTGTATTATCATCAAAAACAGAAAATCCTCGGAAATCACAAAGAGGTAACTGTTCGTAAAAGTACACTTATGCAGACACAAAAAGAGAAAGAAGCTTATAAGTTCCTTACTTTCCTATAAGTAGCGATATGTAAGCTTGTAAACTGTTTAAGATGATAAGATAAATGGAGCTAACGACGCTTAACGATGTGAAAGGAGTCATAAGATGGACTACTATGCAATGGAACCACCATTTGAAATCAGCGAATTTGAAGTCATGACCAAGAAAGAAGCGCAACAACATTTCGATTGGTTTGTCAGCCAGATACCTGATCGGCTCAGTCAATTGAAAGCATTGTATGCGTGGAGCAGCGAAAATGATGCATTACCTTTAGACGGTTCTCCTGAATCGTTGATAGCTTTATGGGAATGGTTTATTCCACTGGTAGAGGCAGAGCCGAAATCTTATGAGCAAATAGCCAAAGAACTTGCCCAGCTGCCAGAATGGGTGCAAGAAGCATATTTAGAGAATCCATATGAATTTACTTTATCAACCCACAGTCTAATTAACGATATTGGGATATATTTTGGCGAAGTTTTTCTAAAAGAATTCCCTGAATTAGAATGGGGATTTGTAACAAAACCTAAATCACTAGTGCATGTTAATCGTCCTATTGTTATACTAAAAGACGCTTCATTTGAATTGGAGCCTCGGCAATTGATATATACTTTAACCCTTGAAGTTTTAAAGGACGAAACCAAGAAGGAAACATTGCGGGAACTTTATGAATTTTGGCGAGAATATCTTTAACCGATATTTATAAAAAAGAGAAGAATAAAAAGAACAGTGCTCATTAGTTAAAAAAGAGAAGAATAAAAAGAACAGTGCTCATTAGTTAAAAAAGGAAATGGATGCCGCGTGGTATCCATTTCTTTTTTATTTTTGCCATTAAAATCCTCTTCACTATCGATAAGTTTAGATATGTAAACCCAATCCTTTTAAAGTAAGTACATACACCCCTTGTAAAGTACTACATGAAATAATAATTCTTAACAAGTCAGTTTTTTTCTGTTCAAAACAATTTCAATAATCGTCAAGAAATACTAGAATGCCCTTCCGATTAGTAACAGAAAGGCATTTTATATATTATTCGTATTTATTCCAATCCTTTATTACAAAGATAATAATTATAAGACTGTAAAAAAACACCAACAATTAGGTTGGATTTAGAGGAAAATCTGACTGTATTTGGTAGATAATATCTGCAATAGAGTAGATAAAGGCAAAAGTGGAAAGCACTAAAACAAAAATATTACTTTGTTTAACAGATAACTTCATAACTCTTGGGCGTTTATGTTGTTCATAAGCATCCTGCCTCCTTTGAGTTGCTTAAATGGGCTTCTATCTTATAATTGTCCCAACCGATTCAATCAACTATCTCTTCGTTCTCTTTCTATTTGTATAGATTCTGATGACTTGGGGATATGTAAACCAATAATTTCTAAAAGGAAAAGCAAAGATGAATAATCAGTCCCCTTCCAAACAATAGCGACTAGCCGCATTGTAAATTGGCCATTCCCAGAATGCAGCCCCTTGGGACACCACAAAGCGATCAAAAAATAGGTAGAAATTAATGTTCAAAGCTTGAGGCCCATCATCGTTATCAAGTCGATAAAGATAATTGGAATTCTCTACCGTTTCCAGACTGATGGCCAAGTAGTGGTCATACATGCTCCCGATTGGCAAGAAACCAGGATACACATCCATGTTATCCATATTCTCTTTCAGTTCCTGAACAGAAAAAACTTGCAATCCGCCTCCCCCATTTACTCCATAATCCAAAATCATTTAATAGATATGCGCTCCATTGTATTCCAACAGAAAGGAACGATAGTCTTTCGGCAATCGATGCCCAAGCTGCCTTTCGAATAGAGCAATATCGTCTTCTTCTGCAGGAGTATTGGCTGTGCTAATCGCTTTAGTAAGATGACCGTTATGTTGAATTAACAATCGTTGATTGTTATCATCCACCGTTTTTAGTACTGCCTCCATGATTTTCTTGATATTCATGTGATCATTCCCCCTCATTAATAAGTTCGTTAGTTGATGCCGTCTAATTTCTATGGGTTTTGAATGTAACTTACTTGCTAATAAGTTACATTCAGACGCACTAAAAAAGGAACCTATGTTTTTTTAGTAGTCTCCCATATTTTCAAAGCTATCGGATAGCGTTTTTCGATTAATAAAAATTCCTCAAACCATTTTATAAAAACTTGCCTGATTCTTAATGCAAGTTCATCAACGGATTTCACATGAGGCAAGAGCGCTACAATATCTCTGATTTCAGGGTCGTATTCGTCCTCTGGGCACCCAAGATCCAATAAACCAATCGGATCCCAGTCATCAATGATACTTTTTACAATTATATATTCTTCCATAACTAGCCCCCTAACCTGTGCTAATTCGTTCTAGTACCGTCTTGTTTCTTTCATTGAATGTAACTTAATTCACAATAAGTTACATTCATTTTCTATTTCTATTTCTATTTCTATTTCTATTTCTATTTCTAGCTAATTTTATTTAAACTCTTCTGGACTCCATGTTGCGATTTCATTACTTGGAACCGCTACAATTAGCCAGTCGCCATCCCCGTATCCATGCATGTCTCCAAGTTGCCAGCATTCATAATTTTTATCATGCCCATTTACATATAACACTTTTCCGGACTCAAACGAAATATACAAATGTGGTGATTCGTCTCCAAGCCAAACATCTTTCACTTTTTCTCTCCGGTATCTCAGTAACAATTGAAACGATTCTTCATCGTCAAGTTCTTCTACGGTTTCTTTAGATATGGTAGTTAATCGCTCTTTGTTTATAATAGTCGCGATTTTCCTTACTTCGATGGTCAACCATAACACGTCCGGGTCTTGCTCAGAATAATGGGAAAAACAGACGCGTACTGCCCCTGGACCAATCCCAAACCGAAAACCATCAAGTTGACTTCCAATAAGCAACTGTTTTAAAGCTCTCTCTGCGAAGTTTTTGTTTTCCTTATACATTCTTCTCCACCTTTATCAATCGCTTATCGAATGTAACTTAACTGCACTTAATTTACATTCACTTTCGCTAAAATAGCGCCTTTTATTTGTTCTATATCTTAGCCCATAAACATCTTGCAAAACCTTCTTACCATTCCCGCCATTCTTCAGTGATGTCTTCATCTGTCTTCAACCCCGCTTGCTGCGCTTTTTCCATGATAAAATCATGCAGTTCCTCTCGCTCAAGTGTCTCAATGAAAAAATCATATTTTTCATTCAGTACATTTAAACGGAGGACCACTTCCTTCACTTTTTTTATGATTTTCTTTTCAGACGGCGCTTGAAGATGGGATAGTGTTGCCAGAAAATCTTGGAGCACAGTTTCCGTTTCTGCTATACTCTCTAGGGTAAACTCATCATCTCCATCTTCCATCCTCATTCTCCACTCTTGCGTAGGCAAGGGCTGTTCCTCCTGATTGTAGTTTTGTAAAACCGATTCAGTTTCTTCCGATAGGGTTCTTTCTATAAAAGTGGGACGATCATTGAGCCTTGGCCCATCTTTCAGGCGATGAGAATAATGTTTTTTGTTCGTAAAATAAACGTGTTCCAGCTCGATACTAGGGGAGACATCTCCATCTAAGACAGTGGAATCCAAAAACCTCATACTTCTCAAGTGAGGAAGTTGCTTAATGAATCCGATAGAGGGAATCGTTCCACAGTTATTTAAACCTAAATGTTCGAGCGACCCGACTTTTCCGATTGGCGAAAAGTCTTGTATGTTTTTCGCCGATTCTATTTCGAGATCCGTCAAATTTCCCGACAGATGCTGGACCGCTTCAATGTCCGTTAGGGTTCTCATTCTGAACAGTGCTAGCCGATTCAACTTCTTCAATCCTTGAATACCCTCCAAAGAAATGATATTGGAGTTGATGAGCTCGAGGTCTATAAGAGATTTCATGTCTGAGAATTCTTTCAGGTTTTTCGCTTTTGGTTTATAGTCCCAGATCTGCACTTTCTTCAAGTTGATCAGGCTGCCGATTGCTGCTGCCTTAGGCGGCAGTGTGCCGTAAATCTCTTCCAAAGTGGTCAATTGGCTAAAATCGATTGTCGAGGAAGGCACAACATCATCGATTGCCAAAGTTTTAAGAGCCTTCAAGTGATATAGGCCGCTCAAATTCTTTACATTCGCACCTTGAAGCGATAAAGATTCAATGGCAGTGCATTCACTCAAGAAATCGATTTGTGATTCTACATAGTAATAAGTAATTTCTACACTTTTGATCTGGTATGTTTGGATGTACTGGACCGATTCTTGTACATTATATTTGCCGATTAACACTGTTGGTCCATTATCGTCGTTTCTTACGCGAAGTTTACTTTTCTCCATAAGTTCTCCTCAGTTATCTTCTTTTATTAGGGTTAACATTCTTAAATTAAATATACTTAGAACTAAATATAATAGCTAGATAATTTTGTTAATAAAACCGTTCGTAAAAGT
The DNA here is from genome assembly GCF_003289955.1 of Planococcus halotolerans. Lineage (GTDB taxonomy): Bacteria > Bacillota > Bacilli > Bacillales_A > Planococcaceae > Planococcus > Planococcus halotolerans. Next base: position 439,792 of record NZ_QLZR01000002.1, read on the forward strand.
ACACATTTACGAACACTTTGAAAACAGCCGATAATGCACTGAAATAACGTTCGTAAAAATAACAAAACACTTTACGAACGTTCGCCACACATCACAGACATTTACGAACAAAAAATGTGCTTTTAATTACTAATAAATTCAGGTCTTTGCTATTCACCACAAAACTCTCGCCAAAAAGAAAAAGCCGACCACATGGTCAGCCCTTCAATGTTCCTGCCTTTAATCCTTCATGCCATTCACGCAGCATAGGCAGATCCGCCTGCTCGATTGCTCCTGTACTTGCCGCTTGTTCGACAAGTGCCGGGAAGTCGGTGAGCGTGTGGAATGTGAATCCTGCCGCTTCGATTGCTTCGACGGATTGCGGTAAATCGTATGTAAAAATAGCGACGATGCCGAGCACTTCGAAACCTGCCTGCTGCAATCCCTGTGCAGCTTGAATCACCGAGCCACCTTTAGAAATTAGATCTTCTACCACAACAACTTTTTTGCCGGGTTCCACTTTGCCTTCGACCATATTGCCTTGGCCGTGTTCTTTCGGTTTGGATCTTACATAAACCATCGGCAGCTCCAACAGGTCACTGACCCATGCCGCGTGTGGAATGCCGGCCGTTGCCGTGCCTGCTACGATTTCGCATTGCGGGTAGAATTCCTTGATCTTGGCAGCCAGCCCTTTGGCAATTTCCTTACGCACTTTCGGATAAGACATTGTCAGGCGGTTGTCACAGTAAATCGGAGATTTAATGCCAGATGCCCATGTGAAAGGGTCTTGTGGACGCAATTCGACTGCGCCGATGTCCAATAAATGTTTGGCAGTTTCCCTCTTCATCATTGACCACTCCATTCCGCTCGTATTTGCTGGTAACTGTCTTTCGGATTTGACGCTTTCGTGATGGCACGTCCTACTACGATATGTGTAGAACCTTGTCTGCTAGCTTCTGCTGGCGTTGCTACTCTTTTTTGATCGTCTGCAGAAACTTGTGACGGGCGAATACCCGGCGTTACACGCAGGAATTCTTCACCACATGCGTCGCCAATCGCTTCCGCTTCATGTACAGAGCACACTACTCCGTCCAGTCCTGCATCATCTGCCAACCTTGCATAATGAACAACGGATTCTTCCAGGCTCACCGGGATCAATTGCTCTTTTTGCATCCCTTCTTCACTGGTTGACGTCAATTGCGTCACAGCGATCAATTGCGTATCACTGCCTTTGAGTCCTCGTTTGGCTGCCCGCATCATTTCAAGACCTCCTGCCGCATGGACATTGACCATGGCAACATTCAATTTAGCGATTCCGCGCATGGCGGATTCCACGGTATTCGGAATGTCGTGCAGTTTTAAATCCAGGAAGATATCGTGTCCGAGCCGGTTGATTTCACGTACGAGCTCCGGTCCTTCCTGATAGAACAATTCCATACCGACTTTCAAGAACAGACTTCCATCAAACCCTTTTAAAAATTCCAATACCTGTTCTTTTGTTGCAAAATCCAAAGCGATGATTGGTCTTTCATTTCTCATAGACGGTGGCTCCTTCCGATAAGTTCCTCTACAGAATCGTATCCTAGTTCATGCAGCCGCTCCGGCAATTTGCCGATGATTTCCGGGCATACAAACGGGTTGACGAAATTGGCTGTTCCAACTGCTACCGCACTTGCGCCGGCCGACAGGAAATCGATGACGTCATCCACGTCCGTGACGCCGCCCATGCCGATGATCGGTAAATTCGTTTGCTTGCTGACTTCGTAGACCATTCGTAAAGCCACCGGTTTGATGGCAGGACCTGACAAGCCGCCGGTGATATTGGCAATGACCGGACGCCCGGTTTTCGGGTCAAGGCGCATCCCGAGCAGCGTGTTGATCATCGTGATGCCGTCTGCTCCGCCTTCTTCGACTGCTTTCGCAATCGATACGATGTCCGTCACATTCGGCGATAATTTGATGTAGACCGGAACGGATGAAACTTCTTTCACGGCTCTAGTCAATTCTCTCGCGACCGCAGGATCTGTACCGAAGGTGATGCCGCCTTTTTTCACATTCGGGCAGGAAATGTTGATTTCAAGTGCATGGACATTCGGAGCATTTGAAATTTCACGCGCCACTTCCACGTAATCCTCTGTCGTCGTGCCCGCTACATTGGCGATGATCGGCACATCGAATTGTTCCAGCCAAGGCAGTTCGGAATGATAGACGCCTTCCAGTCCTGGGTTTTGAAGCCCGATGGCATTCAGCATCCCGGAAGAAGTTTCCGCTACACGCGGCGTCGGATTTCCTAGACGCGTTTCGACGGTTGTCGCTTTGATCATAATGGCGCCGAGCTGGGATAGGTCATATAGCTGGGCGTATTCTTTGCCGAAACCGAAGCAGCCGGATGCCGGCATGATCGGATTCTTTAATTCGAGTCCAGGAATCTTTACTGACATATCAATCATGAAATCACCACTCCCGCTGGAAATACAGGTCCGTCCGAGCAGACTTTGATATAATCCGTTTCTGATTTTGTTGTCCGGCAGACACAGGCAAAACACGCGCCGATGCCGCAGCCCATCCGCTGTTCATAGGAAAGAAATCCTTTCTTCTGCGGATATGCCCATTGCACCGCTTCGAGCATGGCGGTTGGTCCACAGCTGAAATACGTATCGAAATCATGTGGCAATTCGTTCAGGATATGTGTTACAAATCCTTCAGTGCCATGCGAACCGTCAACTGTTGCTATATGAGTGTCACCCAGTGCTTTGAATTGTTCTTCATAGAAGATCGCCTGTTTGCTTTCAAAGCCCAAAATATGAACGGTCTCGATTCCCCGGCTGTTCAATTGCTTGGCCAGTTCGTAGAGAGGGGGCACACCGATGCCGCCGCCGATCAAAAAGGCTTTTTTCTCTGCCTGTTCCACTGGGAAACCATGGCCGAGCGGGCCCAGCACATCAATTTCGTCCCCGGCTTTCTTGTCAGCCAGGATTTGTGTGCCCCGTCCTTCTGCCCGGTAAATCATCGTGAATCGGTTGTTTTCCTTATCGATGGAAGCGACTGAAATCGGCCGGCGCAGCAATGGCTCAAAGCTGTCAGCCACACGGACGTGGACAAATTGCCCCGGTTCAGCCATTTCATCGACCAAACCGCCTTCTACCGTCAGTTCGAAAATATGCCGGGCAATTGATTGCTGGGCAACCACTTTCATCCGTTCTTGTTTGATCATCTGCCCGCCCCCATCTCTTCTGCAGAAAATGTCATCGATTCGATAACTCGCAGCATCGCTGCCGCTGTATCAAGTGAAGTCAGACACGGAATGCCGTTTTCCACTGATTCCCGGCGAATACGGAATCCGTCGCGTTCCGGCTGTTTGCCTTTGGTCAGCGTGTTGATGACAATCTGTGCGTCTCCGGACTGGATAACGTCGAGCAAGGTTCTGCCTTCAGCCCCGATTTTGCCGATCGGTGCAACCGCAATTCCTGCTTCTTCGAATGCCGCCGCTGTTCCGCCGGTTGCCATGATCTGGTAGCCGATCGATTTGAAGCGCTTGGCGAGTCCGACCGCTTCCGTTTTATCTTTATCCGCGACCGTCAACAGCACTGTGCCGTGGTCTTTGACTTCCATTCCGGCTGCCGCCAATCCTTTATACAGCGCTTTTTCCAGCGTTGTATCCTTGCCCATGACTTCACCCGTCGATTTCATTTCAGGCCCTAAAGTAATGTCCACCCGGCGCAGCTTCGCAAATGAAAAGACCGGAACTTTTACAAAGACACCATTTACGCGAGGCGCCAGTCCTGGTGTATAACCCTGGTCGATGATGCTTTGCCCGAGAATGGCTTTGGTGGCGATATTGGCCATCGGGATTGACATAATTTTGCTCATGAACGGCACTGTCCGGCTTGAACGCGGATTGACTTCGATGACGAACACATCACCTTTAGAAATAACGTATTGGATATTCAGCAAGCCGACAATATTGAAGCCTTTTGCCAGTCTTGTTGTGTAATCCACCACTGTATCCAGCAGTTCCTGTGAAATGTTTTGTGTCGGATAAACCGCGATCGAATCACCCGAATGGACGCCTGCGCGTTCGATATGCTCCATGATCCCTGGTATCAGCACATTTTCACCGTCTGAAATGGCATCCACTTCGACTTCAATACCCGTCAGATAGCGGTCGACCAACACCGGATGCTCCGGGCTCGCTTCAACGGCATGCTCCATATAATGATTCAAATCATTTTCGTTGTAGACGATTTCCATCGCCCGGCCGCCGAGTACGTATGATGGCCGTACCAATACCGGGTAGCCGATGTTATTGGCGATGACTACCGCTTCTTCTTTCGATACCGCCGTTTTGCCCAATGGCTGAGGGATACCGATTTCATTTAATGCCGCTTCGAATTTATTGCGGTTTTCCGAGCGGTCTGTGTCTTCAAGCGTCGTCCCGAGAATTTTGACGCCGTTCTGTTCCAGCTTTTCAGCCAGGTTGATGGCCGTCTGTCCGCCAAATTGCACCACGACGCCTTTTGGCTGTTCAAGGTCGACGATGTGCATGACATCTTCTATCGTCAAAGGTTCGAAATACAGTTTGTCGGAGATTGAGAAATCCGTACTGACCGTTTCCGGGTTGTTATTGATGATGATCGCCTCGTAGCCCGCTTCTTTGATGGCCCAGACGGAATGCACTGTCGCGTAATCGAATTCCACTCCCTGCCCGATGCGGATGGGACCTGAACCCAGCACGATGACGCTTTCCTTGTCGGTGCGGATGGATTCGTTTTCGTCTTCGAATGTGCCGTAGAAATAAGGCGTTTCCGATTCGAATTCCGCCGCACATGTATCGACCATTTTGTAGACAGGCATCAATTTTTGTTCCTTGCGCCAGTTATAGACCTGCTGTTCTGTTGTGTTCCACAGTTTCGCAATGGTGCGATCTGCAAAGCCCATGCGTTTCGCCTTTTTTGCCGTATCGAAATCATATGGATTTTCTGCCAGCACCTGTTCGTACTGAACGATGTTCTGGAACTTCATCAGGAAAAACAAATCGATTTGGCTCCAGTCGTGAAGTGTTTCGATCGTCACACCGCGGCGGAGTGCTTCGCCGATAAAGAATAAGCGCTCATCGCCTGCCCGGCGGATCCGTTTTTCAATCCATTCATCGCTCATGGCATCTGCATTTTTCAAGTCGAGATGGAATTGGCCTGTCTCGAGTGAGCGGACCGCTTTCAGGATTGACTCCTCAAAAGTGCGTCCCATAGCCATAACTTCTCCAGTTGCTTTCATTTGCGTACCAAGGTTGCGTTTTGCCGCTTCGAACTTATCAAACGGCCAGCGCGGGATTTTAGTTACGACATAATCGAGTGCCGGTTCAAATGCAGCGTATGTGCGGCCCGTCACCGGATTCATCATTTCATCCAAATGTAGACCGACAGCAATCTTCGCCGCCAGTTTGGCGATCGGATAGCCCGTCGCTTTTGATGCGAGAGCCGATGACCGGCTGACACGCGGATTCACTTCGATGATGAAGTAATTAAAGCTGTCAGGATCGAGCGCCAACTGAACGTTGCAGCCACCTTCGATTTTAAGGGCGCGGATGATTTTCAGCGATACATTGCGCAGCATCTGGTATTCGCGGTCAGACAGTGTCTGGCTCGGTGCTGTAACAATGGAATCTCCTGTGTGAATGCCGACCGGGTCAATGTTTTCCATATTGCAGACTACAATGGCTGTGTCGTTGGCATCGCGCATCACTTCATATTCGATTTCCTTGAAGCCGGCGATTGATTTTTCGAGTAGACATTGTGTCACCGGGCTGTATTTCAAGCCGCTTGAGACAATTTCTTTCAATTGTTCGTCGTTGTGGCAGATGCCGCCGCCTGTTCCACCCATTGTGAATGCAGGACGTACGATTACCGGGTATCCGATGCGTTCGACGAAAGCTTTCGCTTCATCTAAATTATGGATAATATCGGAATCTGGTACCGGCTCTCCCAGTTCATTCATCAACGTACGGAACAGATCACGGTCTTCCGCTTTGTGGATTGCTTCCAGTTTCGTACCGAGAATTTCGATTCCGAGTTCATCGAGGATTCCGGATTCATCCAGTTCAATCGCCATATTAAGACCTGTTTGGCCTCCAAGCGTTGCAAGTACTGCGTCCGGACGTTCTTTGCGCAGTATGCGGCTGACAAATTCCAAGGTGATCGGTTCGATATACACTTTATCGGCAATTTCCGTGTCCGTCATGATGGTCGCCGGATTCGAGTTGATCAGGATGACGCGGTAGCCTTCTTCTTTAAGGGCCAGACACGCCTGTGTGCCGGCATAGTCAAATTCAGCAGCTTGTCCGATAACGATCGGACCGGACCCGATTACGAGGATACTTTGGATGTCTTGTCTTTTAGGCATATTGCTGCTCCTTTCGATTTGCACTCATCATTTCAATAAAACTGTCAAACAGGTAATTGGAATCTTCCGGTCCTGGTGATGATTCCGGATGGTATTGGACGGTGAAAGCCGGGTGATCCAAATGGGACAGCCCTTCATTCGTGCCGTCGTTCAATGCTTGGTGTGTCACTTTCAAACGAGTGCCTTGAAGTGTATCTTCATCCACTGCGTAGCCGTGGTTCTGGGAAGTGATTTCAATTTTGCCTGTTTCCAGGTTGCGTACCGGATGGTTGCCGCCGCGGTGGCCGAATTTCAGTTTGAATGTATCCGCTCCACACGCACGTGCGAATAATTGGTGGCCAAGGCAGATTCCGAAAAGCGGTACTTGGCCGATCAATTCTCCCACCACTTGGACGCATTCTTCGACGTCTTTCGGGTCTCCCGGTCCGTTCGACAGCATGACGCCGTCCGGTCCCCAGGCTAAAATTTCCTGTGAGCTTGTATTATAAGGAACGACGATGACATCACAATCGCGGTTATTGAGTTCGCGCAGAATGCCGTGTTTCATCCCGTAATCGATCAGTACAACGCGTTTGCCGCGGCCCGGGCTTGGATAAGGGCGGGCTGTCGACACTTGAGCGACCTGGTCCGTCTGGAGAGGCGTCAATTTAAGCTTGCTTACGACTTCCTCAACATCCACTTCTTCTCCAGCTGCTGTCAGAATGCCTTTGATAGAACCTTTTGAGCGGATGAGACGCGTCAGTTTCCGTGTATCGATTCCCGATATTCCTGGGATGCCTTTCATTTTGAACAGCTCACAAAGCGTCGATTTGCTTCTGAAATTCGATGGAAACTCCGCCAGTTCGCGCACGACCATTCCTTTGACTGCCGGTTCGATCGATTCGAAGTCGTCGCTGTTGATGCCGTAATTGCCAATCAGCGGATAAGTCATCGTGACAATCTGTCCGCAGTAAGAAGGATCCGATAATATTTCCTGATAACCTGTCATGCTTGTGTTAAAGACGATTTCCCCGATCGATGCATCGTCGCTCCCGAATGCTGTACCTTCAAATACCGTGCCATCTTCCAAGATCAAATAACGTTTCATTGATGAGCCTCCTCCTGCCAAACGATTTTACCGCCGAATATGGTCATTGCCGGCCAAGCTTTGCAATTCCAACCGCCAAATGGTGTGTTCTTCCCTTTTGATAAAAATTGTTCAACATCGATTGCCTGTTCTTTTTCGAGGTCGATCAGCACAAGATCAGCTGCCTGCCCTTTTTCCATCGTGCCGTATGGCAAGCCGAAGACTTCCGCCGGTTTCCGTGTCATCCAGTCGATCAATTGCTCAAGCGTCCATTTTCCGGTCTCGACAAAATTTGTGTAAAGCAGCGGAAACGCTGTTTCAAATCCGACGATGCCAAACGGTGCCTTGTCCATTCCGTTCGCTTTTTCTTCCGCCGTGTGAGGTGCATGATCCGTAGCAATAAAATCGAGTGTGCCGTCAAGCAATCCTTCGTGCAACGCTTCATAATCTTCTTTAGCGCGCAGCGGCGGATTCATCTTGTAGTTGGCGTCATCTCCCGGAATATCGTCTTCCGTCAGCAAGAGGTGATGCGGCGTCACTTCTGCCGTCACTTTGATACCAGCCCGTTTTGCGTCTCGTATCTCACGGACCGATTCTTTTGTGGAGACGTGGCAGATATGGTAATGTGCGCCTGCCGCTTCCGCCAGCAGAATGTCGCGTGCGATGTGAACCGATTCTGCGATTGCCGGGATGCCTTTCAAGTCCAGTTCTCGGCTACGCTTGCCGTCATGCATAACACCGCCGTAGATCAGGCTATTATCTTCACAATGGGCAACAATCGGCATGTCGATGGCTGCCGCCTCTTTCATCGCTTCAAACATCATGCCCGCTTCCTGAATCCCGACTCCGTCATCTGTGAATGCGAAGGCGCCGTTTTCTTTCAGTTCTTTTAGATTGGTCCGTTCTTTTCCTGCTTCCCGTATCGTGATGGAGGCATACGGCAAAACCCGGATGTGCACATTCTTTTCGATCAGCCCGTTGACGTGCTGGAGGTTTTCTTTCGTGTCCGGCACCGGACGCGTATTCGGCATTGCGCATATTGTCGTGTAGCCGCCTTTTGCCGCCGATTTCGTCCCGCTTTCGATCGTTTCCTTCTGTTCGCCGCCCGGTTCACGCAAATGAACATGGACATCAACGAATCCTGGTGCGACCATCCGGCCTTTGCCGTCAATTTCTTCTTCTCCCTGTACGGTTAGTTCCGCTCCGATTTCCTGGATCTTTCCTTCAGCGACGCGAATGTTTACCGGAGTTAATTCCCCGTCCTGCAGCATGTTTACATTTTTAATGAATAAATTCATATCTCAATCTCTCCCTTTCATTGCGTATTCAAGAACTGCCATTCGGATAAATACTCCGTTTGCCATTTGTTTGAAAATTCGTGAGCGTTCACATTCAACCAGGCTGTCAGCAATTTCAACGCCGCGGTTGATCGGAGCCGGATGCATAATGATTGCGGCATCCTTCATTTTCTTTTCGAGTTCGACGGTTAGGCCGTATCTCTCATGATATTGATCTTTCGTCAGCAGCTCACTGATTGCGTGGCGTTTGTGCTGAACCCGCAGCAGTTCACTGTCTGCGTGGCGTTCGTGCTGAACCCGCAGCATCATGACAACGTCAGTTGTTTCTATATAATCTTCTAGCCGTTCCGAGCTTTCAAAATCGCCACTCCATTCCGGGGGACAGACAAATTTCACTTTAGCACCCAACTGGGCAAGAGCTGCGGCATTGGATTTCGCGACACGGCTATGTGCGATATCTCCAGAAATCGTTACGTGTATCCCTTCAAATCGACCGAATTCCTGCCAAATCGTATACAAGTCGAGAAGCGATTGTGTCGGATGCTGTCCAGAGCCGTCGCCGCCGTTGATGACTGCCAGCTTGATTCCTTCAAGCTGACGATAATATTCTTCTTCGCTGTGGCGGACGACAATCGCATCCACACCAATTGCTTCCAAAGTTTTTACCGTATCGTATAGCGTTTCTCCTTTCAGGACACTGGAAAATCCTGTTTCAAACGGCAATGCTTTAATACCCAATTTATGCTCCGCCATTTCAAAACTCATTTTGGTGCGGGTGCTCGGTTCAAAAAACAGATTGGAGATTGTCCCGCCAAGCTCCAGTTGCTCACCGTTTTCAAAAGCAGCGGCCCGTTCGATCAAGTTCAGTATGGTTTCATTCCTCAAGGTGTTCATGGTCAATAAATTCGGCATTCCAATGTCTCCTTCCATAAAAAAACACCCTCCTGAGAGCAGGAAGGTGTGAGGAAACAAGGGCATACTTCGCCCTTATCATTCAACCCTTTCCATGCCTCTCTGGACATTCATTAAAAGGTGTTTATTCAGTTCCGTCGTCAAGTTCTTCTTTATCCAGTCCCGGCAGCACCAGGTTCAGGATCACTCCGATGATAGCCGCCAGCGCCATACCTTCGATAACGAAGGTTTCGCTGAATTCCAGTCTTGCCCCGCCAATCCCGATAACCAGGATGACCGATGAAATGACCAGATTGCGTTTATTGCCGAAGTCGATGTTGTTGTCCACCAGCATCCGCAAACCCGATGAAGCGATGATCCCGAACAGCAGGATCGAAATTCCGCCAAGCACAGCAGTCGGAATCGTTTCAATGGCCGCCATCAATTTTCCGGCGAAGGAAAAGACGATGGCGAAGACGGCCGCTCCAACGATGACGTAAACGCTGAATACGCGGGTAATGGCCAGGACACCGATATTTTCACCGTATGTCGTTTTCGGCGGTCCGCCGATTAATGAAGAAATAAATGTTCCGATGCCGTCGCCCAGTATCGAGCGGTGAAGCCCCGGGTCTTTTATGTAATTCCGGTCTACAATTTTGCCAAGCACCAATTGGTGGCCGATGTGTTCCGATATCGTTACGATGGCAATCGGCACCATAATGAACAGTAATGTCGGTGTGACCTGGAAAGAATAATCCACACCGGGTATCAAAAAGTCCGGCACCGCAAACCAGCTTGCTTCCCCGATTCTTGTAAAATCAATGATGCCAATTGCTGCCGAGTAGGCATAACCTGCAAGCAGACCGATCAGGATAGGCATCAGGGAGATAATGTTCTTAAAGTAAATCGTACAGATGATTGCAGTCAGCAAAGTGACAATTGCTGCTGAAAAGTGCAGCAGGCTGTATTCCGAAGTATTGTTTGCTGCAGGAATGGTCATTGCCATATCCACCGCAGTCCCCGCCAAAGCCAACCCAATAACGATGATGACCGGTCCGACTACGATTGGCGGTAAAATTTTCATCAGCCAGAGGTAACCGGTTTTCCAGATGATCAGCGATACGAGTGCGTACACAGCGGAAACGAACATGGCGCCGATCATTGCTGAGCCGATGCCCCCAGATTCGGTTGCAACCTGTATCGGCACGATAAAGGCGAATGATGAACCCAGATAAGCCGGTACTTTAAATTGGGTGATCAGAACAAAAATGATGGTCGCGATGCCGCTTGTTAACAGCGCAATTGCCGGGCTCAAGCCGACCAGCTGCGGGACAAGAATCGTTGCGCCGAACATGGCGAACATATGCTGCAGGCTCAGTGAAATCCACTGGCCGGTTTTTGGTTTATCCTGAATATCGAGTACTGCTTCGCTCAAGTCTTTCTCCCCCGTCTCTCTCTACTATTCGTGTATTGCTACGCGGTCTTTGCCGTCGCTTTCTTTCATCTCGACTACGATGCGTTCGCTGCTTGAAGTCGGTATGTTCTTTCCGACATAATCCGAGCGGATCGGAAGCTCCCGGTGTCCCCGGTCAATCAGCACCGCCAATTGAATTTGTGCCGGTCTGCCGAGGTCCATGACCGCATCCATTGCGGCCCGAACTGTCCGGCCCGTATAAAGCACGTCGTCGATCAGCACCACTTTCTGCCCTTCAATGCTGTGGTTAATATCAACTTGCTGGACCAAAGGTTCATTGTTTGTATTTTTGACGCTCAGGTCGTCCCGGTACAAAGTGATATCAAGCTCACCTGTTTTAATCGCCTTGCCTTCAATCTTTTCCACTTTTTCTGCAAGCCGCTTGGCGATGAATGCGCCTCTTGTTTTGATGCCGACGAGGATGATATCGTCGATTCCTTTATTGCGTTCGATAATCTCATGGGCGATCCGGGTGATGGCTCTTGCCATTGCCTGCTCGTCCAAAATATCTGCTTTTTCTACCATTTCTATCACTCCTTTTGGGCAAATAAAAAACCTCCTGCCAGAGGGCAGGAGGTTATATGCGCAGAAAATTCCAGCACGGAAGACAGACTTCCGGCTTGCGTAAATACCTTCTCAGCCTCTCTGGACTGTTTTTAAAGGTGTTGTTATTCGATTGGTTTTTTCAAGTATAAAGAACAACTTCAGGTTTTGTCAATCCTTCTTTCGAAGAGATTCCAGAAGTTCTGCAAATTCCTCAGGCATTTCTGCCGAGTATTCCATGTATTCTCCCGTTTTCGGATGATCGAAACCGATCACTTCCGCGTGAAGCGCCTGGCCGCCGATATCCATTGTTTTCTTCGGTCCGTATTTCGGATCTCCGACTAACGGATAGCCGATATATTTCATATGGACACGGATCTGGTGCGTGCGCCCTGTTTCAAGACGGCATTCGACCAATGTAAAATCACCGAAACGTTCCAGAACGCGGAAATGCGTAACCGCATGCTTGCCTTTATCCACGACCGACATGTTTTGTCGTTCTTTCGGATCGCGTGCAATCGGTGCTTCGATTGTTCCTTTGTCATGTGGAATATGGCCATGTACCAGCGCAATATATTTACGGGTCACACTTTTTCTGACCAATTGATTGACCAGTGAAGTATGCGACGCGTCATTTTTTGCGACCATCAGCAAACCGGATGTATCTTTATCGATCCGGTGGACGATGCCTGGACGGACAATTCCGTTGATGCCGGACAAGTCAGTGCAATGGTGCATAAGACCGTTGACCAGCGTGCCGTGTGAATGGCCTGGTGCCGGATGGACGACCATGCCTTTCGGTTTATTGACGACGAGTACATCGGCATCTTCATAAACGATTTCAAGATCCAAATCTTCCGGTACAACATCCAATTCTTCAAGAACCGGTGGTGTAGCGATGATGACGTCTTCAAGACGCACTTTATAATTCGGTTTGACTATTTCACCATTGACCCGGACTGCCCCATCTTTTACCCAATTGGCAATCTGTGAACGCGACCAGTCTTCGTCCATAGCAGAAACTGCTTTATCGATTCGTTGGCCCGCCATTTCTTCTGTTACTTGTATAGTTAAATCTTCCATTAAGACACCTTTTTCTTTTCTTGTTTTTCGTCATAGATCACGAATATGATCATCAGGATAACCCCGATTGTCAGTGCAGCGTCAGCAATATTAAAAATCGGAAAGTCGTAATTGATGACTGGAATCAGTACATCCACAAAATCGACGACTTCGCCACGGAGCATTCTGTCGATGAAATTTCCGATTGCTCCGCCGAGGATAACCATCAGGCTCAGCTGAAACAGCGGCTGCCCTTTGGCGTGTTTATGGAAATAATAGAGAATTCCCACAATCACTGCAATTGTAATGATGGCAAAAAGCCACATCTGTCCTTCAAGCATCCCCCATGCCGCTCCTCTGTTGCGATGCGACAGCCAGCCGAGATAAGGCTCAATGACGGGAATTCTTTCCCCGATTTCCATGTTCTGCAGGACCAGCCATTTCGTGAATTGGTCTGCTGCTATAATTACCGCTGCAATTGCATAATAAATAAACATATGTTTCCCCCGTCAAATCATCTGTCATTCTATTTTAACACAATCCGCCACAAAAAAGTGAAGGCCTGGAGAGCCGGCTTTCCGGTTCTCCAGGCCTCAACAATTAATTATATTTGTTAATACAAATAACTTTGGAAATACCGCTTCGGCGCTTAGGACAGTGCAAAGATTATGCTCCTGCGCAAGCTCGTCGCAAAGGAGGGCCATCTTCGTATGGCTCACCTTGGCTCCCGCAATAAGCCGAGAAGAGCACTCGTCTTTGCTCCGTCGGCATTCGCCTGCTCCATAGGCGCGCCGGCGCTGAGAGAAGTCTCTAGAGATATGGAGCAAAACAGCGAAGAGTTGACCGACGCCTGCGAGGGCAACTCTTTGCGACGAAGCAGCGCAGCGATGCAGGAGCACGGCTTTTAAGAAGCAAGCTGTTTTCCGGAATATCGGTTTAATTCCAATTAACTATAATGTTTCTCCACAACATCCGCACATCTCGGGCATAGTGTCGGATGAGCTTCGCTTTGACCGATTTTGTCAGAGATTGTCCAGCAGCGTTCACATTTTTCACCCTGTGATTTTTCAACTGCTACAGTTACGTTGTTCAAGACAAGAGCATCAGCCGGCGCATTGTCAGGCGACCCGCCAAATTCATAATTGGACACGATCAACAGCTGCGCTACGTTGTCATCGACAGACGCCAGAAGATTTTTCGTTTCTTCTGAACCGTAAACCGTGACTTTCGCTTCCAGCGATTTACCGATTGTCTTCGCTGCACGCGCTTCTTCTAATGCTTTCAGGACATCATCGCGGACATCCATGAATTTCTCCCATTTCACTTCAAGATCTTTGAAGCTGCTGTTTTCCACAACTTCCGGGAAATCCGTCAATTGGACACTGTCTTCCTCTACAAATCCAAGATACGACCACATTTCATCAGCAGTATGCGGAATGATTGGAGAAGCCAATTTCAGGATCGCCATCAATGAATCGAACATGACCGTCTGCATTGCGCGGCGATGCGGATGGTCTGCCGCTTCGATATAAACGACATCTTTTGCAACATCCAGATAGAATGAACTTAAATCGTTCGCGCAATAATTGTTCAAAGCATTGTAGATTGTCGCAAACTCGTAGTTTTCATAACCTTTACGGGCTGTCTCAATCATTTTCTGAAGTTTCATTGCCATATACTGATCCATCTCACGCATGTCTTCGTATGCGACGCGATTTTCTTTTTCATTGAAATCAGCAAGATTTCCGTGAAGGAATTTCAGCGTGTTGCGGATTTTACGGTATACTTCTGAAACTTGTTTGAAGTTCTCATCGGATACGCGAACATCAGCCGTATAGTCAACGGACGCAACCCATAGGCGAAGAATGTCAGCACCCATTTGGTTCATCACTTTTGCAGGAACGATGACGTTGCCGAGAGACTTACTCATTTTGCGGCCGTTGCCATCGAGAGTAAAGCCGTGGCTCAATACGCCTTTATAAGGAGCGATTCCGTTGATCGCTACACTTGTTGTCAAAGAAGAGTTGAACCAGCCGCGGTATTGGTCAGAGCCTTCAAGATAAAGATCTGCCGGGTATTGAAGATCGTCGCGCTCATCCAGCACTGCCTGATGGGATGATCCAGAATCGAACCAAACGTCCATGATATCCAATTCTTTTGTGAAGATGCCGTTCGGGCTGCTCGGATGTTCGAAACCTGACGGCAATAGTTCTGCAGCCGGGCGTTCGAACCATACATTCGATCCATGTTCGCGGAACAGGTCTGCAATATGGGCAATCGTTTCTTCTGTGATGATCGGGTCGCCATTTTCGGCATAGAAGACCGGAATCGGCACTCCCCAAACGCGTTGACGTGAAATATTCCAGTCACCGCGGTCGCGCAGCATATTGAACAGGCGCGTTTCGCCCCAAGCAGGTGTGAACGTCGTTTCATTGATCGCTTTCAGGATATTATCGCGGAATGCATCAATCGAGACGAACCATTGTGCAGTTGCACGGTAGATAACAGGCTTTTTCGTGCGCCAGTCATGCGGATACGAGTGCGTGATGAACGTCAAAGCTTCTAAAGCTCCTGCAGCGTCCAATGCTTCTGTGATCGCTTTATTGGCTTTGTCGTAGAACTGGCCTTCGAATCCTGGAGCTTCTTCTGTAAAGACCCCTTTTTCGTCAACCGGGCAAAGAACATCAAGGCCATATTTTTTACCGACCAAAAAGTCATCTTCCCCGTGGCCAGGTGCAGTATGAACGCAGCCTGTCCCTGAATCGACAGTAACATGGTCTCCGAGCATAACAAGCGATGTACGGTCATATAAAGGATGCTTCGTAAGAATATTTTCAAGTTCCGCACCTTTCATTTCGCGCACGACTTTATGATCTTCCCAGCCCAGTTCAGAAGCTACTTCATCCAATAATTCACGTGCAATCACGTAAAGAGATCCTTTAGCTTCCACTTCCACATAATCCAATTTCTCATGGACCGTGATTCCGAGGTTTGCGGGAATCGTCCATGGAGTTGTTGTCCAGATGATCAATTTCGTTCCTTCAGCAAGAACGCCTTTACCGTCCGTCACCGCGAATGAAACATAGATGGATGGAGATTTTTTATCGTGATATTCGATTTCAGCTTCCGCAAGTGATGATTCACTTGAAGGAGACCAGTAAACCGGTTTCAGGCCTTTATAGATATAGCCTTTATTCGCCATTGCACCAAATACTTCAATTTGACGTGCTTCATAGGAAGGTTTTAATGTGACATATGGATTTTCCCAGTCGCCGCGTACACCAATGCGTTTGAACTGGCTGCGCTGGCTGTCGATTTGCTCATAAGCGTATTCTTCACATAACTTGCGGAATTCCGCCAATGTCATTTCTTTGCGGTTAACGCCTTTATTGGTCAAAGCCTGTTCGATCGGCAGACCGTGTGTGTCCCAGCCCGGCACGTAAGGTGCGTTAAAGCCCATCATTGAACGTGAACGGACAATCATGTCTTTCAGCACTTTGTTCAGTGCATGGCCCATATGCAAGTCGCCATTGGCGTATGGCGGTCCATCATGGAGTACGAAGAACGGCAGATCTTTCGTCCGTTCCTGAACTTTTCTATAAATTTCCATCTCTTCCCACTTAGCTTGCATTTCGGGTTCCCGGTTCGGCAAATTGCCGCGCATCGGAAAATCTGTTTTCGGCATCAATAATGTGTCTTTGTAATCCATCAATATTCCTCCTGTAAGCATAATAAAAAGCCCCTCATCCCTGGAAAGGGACGAGAAGCCAGACTCGCGGTACCACCCTTGTTGCAGTTTTATAAAAACTGCCACTCGAACACCGTATCGTGGTGAAACGGAACCGGTTACTGGATTTCCCCGGTTCTGCTCAGGAGTGATTTTCTTCATAGTTTTCAGCACCGGGCTTCCACTGTCCCCGGTTCGCTTTCCTGAATCGACTATGCTTACTGTCTCCGTCAACGCATTGGATCATATAATTGCTGTTTCTAGTATGCCGTAATTATAAAGAGTGTTGCTTCCTTAGTCAAGGACGGTAGTCTTCGTTGTTGTCTTCCAGTTTATCAAGTGTCGTCGTATCGACGTCATATTCCATCAATGATTCCCAATCGTCTGTATCGATCAGGTCAAGCTGCGCTTCCACAATCATTTTGAAACGGTTGCGGAAAACTTTTGACTGTTTCTTCAACTCTTCGATTTCCATCGCGATGCGTCGTGCTTTTGTCAATGACTCGTTGACGATGCGGTCTGCATTCTTTTCTGCTTCGCGGACGATGAGCTTCGCTTCTTTTTGCGAATTGCGGCGAACTTCTTCCGCTGCCTCCTGTGCGATAACAATCGATTTCTGCAAAGTTCCTTCGATTGTCGTGAAATGGCCGACACGTTCGTCAGTCTGTTTCAAGCGTTCTTCAAGATCTTTTTTATCTTTCAGCAGGATTTCGTAATCCTTTATGATCTGATCCAGGAATTCGTTCACTTCATCTTCCTGGTATCCGCGAAACGCCTTGCTGAATTCTTTATTATGTATATCCAACGGGGACAATGGCATTCAGTGCACTCTCCTTAAATTATGTTTGTTACTTTCCATTATACCGCCCATTGCATGAAATATCAGTATAATTTTTTATATTCCATGCGCGGGCTATTTCCGTTGTTCCAAACGTCCGATCTGCAGCCTTACTTTGTCTTTCTTCGTTCTTCCTTCAATCATCAGGACCTTGATCCGGCCGAAGCCTCTAGACGAAATCATATCCGACTCATGCAATTCAAACGACGGTTGTTCCTGCACCGTCCAATTCACTTTCACTTTGCCGCCGTGAATCAAAGCAGCAGCTTTTTGGCGCGAAATGTTATAGACGGAACTCATCACCGTATCGAGCCGCATCGAACTGACTGTATGGGATTCTTCATGCCATTCTTCCGTAGCGGTGATCATCTCGGCAACATCGTCCACTTCGATCAATTGCACTTTCACTTTTGCCGCTGAGACAAAATTGGTTTTCAGATACAAACTCACTTCATCCGCCACTGCAAATTGGATTCTTTCCCCGTCAATCCGGATGTCACCGAATTTGCTGCGGTCGAGTCCGACAGACATCAGTGATCCCAAGATATCCGGGTGACGCAGCGTGACAAATTTCACCGGATATTTTAATTCGAAGACAGTGATATTAAAATCTTCTTCGGTTGGTTCGTAATACGATGGGTACAATAAAACCCGCTGCCGCTCTGCATCCGGAAACAAACCGCGAGATTCCATCTGGATCTCGTTCGACCCAAGCACCGATTTTACGATGAATCTTTCACGGGGATCCAGAAAGTCCGTCAGTTTAGGTGTATAGCGGTCTTCGACTTCATTCATCCAGCCGGAAACCTGCTCGATGAATTGCTGTTCTTCTTTTCTGAAATGCTGAAATATGGAGTCCATATGGCTGCTCCTTTCCGGATTAATGTTTTATCAAGAAAAAAACCCCACTTTACGTGAGGTTATGGTTAAAGCATTCCGAATAATACTGAAATCCCTCTGCTCGCTAATAGCAATGTGTAAATGGCGATGATAGGTGAAATGTCAATCATGCCAAGCGGCGGGATGAACTTTCTGAAAATATCCAGATAGGGATCAGTCAAACTTGTGATGAATTGTCCGACACGGGATTCTTTAATACTTGGAATCCAGCTCATCAGAACACTGGCAATTATTAGATAAAAGTAGATATTTACAGCAGTTAAAATAAACAGTTCAATATATGCCATCAGTTAATTATGCACCTCTTTTATTGTTCTTCATCGTAATAGAAATCGGAAATGGCCCCATCAACCTCAACTGTATCTGGCACACAAAGGAAAATATCCGTTCCGATCCGCTGGATATCGCCACCAAGTGCATAAACTGTGCCACTCAGAAAATCGATGATACGAAGTCCCTGGCTTTTCTCAATGCGCTGCAGATTCACGACTACAGCACGTTTGCTCTTCAAATGCTCCGCTATATCCTGCGCCTCTGCATAAACACGCGGTTCCGCCAAATGCACTTTGGATGATTTCGAAGCGGCCGTCTGAAGGCTCACAAGGTTGGGAACGCTTGCCTCCGTAGCTTTCTGGCGGCGCTCTTTAGGTGACTTGCGGATTTCAGGACTGGCAGACTGCTTTTCATACCGGGGAGCCTGCTGGGTTTGCTGCTGCGGCTGATCTTCTTCATATTCCTCTAGATAAAAGAAATTCTTGAATGAATTTTTAATGCTCATCACTCTGCCTCACTTTCTGAACCTATTAATGCAGTCCCGATGCGAACAAAAGTCGCCCCTTCCTGCGCTGCTATCAAATAATCATTTGACATGCCCATTGAGGTTTCTGTACACGGGGCATGCGGCCATTCTCTTTCAGCGACATCCAGCTGTAAAGCCTTCAAATCCTGGAATACTTTTCTCAATACTTCTTCATCTTCAACATTAGGAGCCATAGTCATTAACCCTATTATATTAATTTTATCATATTGTTCCAATGTTTTGATGAAATCGAGTGTTTCTTCAGGAAGAATCCCGCTTTTACTTTCTTCTTTAGACACATTCACCTGAACAAAACAATCAATGACACGATCAGCACGTTTTTGGATTTCTTTTGCCAAACTTAACCGATCCAGGGAATGCAGATAATCGATATGGTTGATAATGTCTTTTACCTTCCGGCTTTGAAGATTTCCGATGAAATGCCATTTGGCTCCATCCTGAATCGCTTCGAACTTCTTCAAAAGGCCTTCCGGACGGTTTTCTCCCAGATGTTCAATTCCGGCTTCCACCGCTTCTTTAGTCCGTTCGACACCGACTTGTTTTGTGACAGCAATAAGATTGATTCCTTCCCTGATGGAATCCAACTCATTTTTTATATTTTCATATACTGGTTTAATGGGTTTCATATATTCACAACTTTTCCTGGATGTTCAGTTAATTGTACCAAGTATGAGGTTATTTATCAATTGCACTAAGCTAAGAAAAGCGCAAGCGCCCGTTTAGCCCCGACAAGCAATAGATGGCTCAAAGGTAGTTTGAGCCATCTATTTGCGACGAAGCAGCGCAGCGATGCAGGAGCAGCCCAATAGCTCAATAAATTACTTGGCGTTCTTTGCCATTGACGGCGAGGCTGAAGCTACTCGAGGGGCTGGGCGCTGGAGTCTGGACATGGTAACAATACCTCCTAATAATCTCCATACTATAAGGGTTAAACTTTCTTACTCTAAAAAAACAGCTGCCGAATCGGCAGCTGTCTGGATTAACGTCGTTTTTGTCTGTTGCGCAGGAATGTAGGAATATCGAGTGCATCATCCTGAGGTTTTTCCTGGCGTACAGGCTCCTGCTGATAAACCGGCGCCTGCTCTTCACGCCGTTGGTCCTCGCGACGCGCTTCACGCAACGTCGGCTGTGGAGCTTGCTGCTGCTGAATCGATTGGACACGGCTCGTATTCAAACCTGAACCTCTTGGTGTTCTTGGCTGAAGTTGTTCTTCGTTGAATCCTGTTGCGATAACCGTAACGATGATTTCATCTTTTAAATTATCATTGATTACAGAACCGAAAATCATGTTCACATCTTCGTCAGATGCTGAAGCAACGATATCCGCAGCTTCCTGAACTTCATAAAGGCTCAAGTTCGATCCACCAGTGATATTCATAAGTACACCTTTAGCACCGTCAACTGAAACTTCAAGCAATGGACTTGAGACAGCTTTTTTTGCAGCTTCTGAAGCACGGTTTTCCCCTGAAGAAACTCCGATTCCCATTAAAGCTGAACCTTTATTCGACATGATCGTTTTAACGTCTGCAAAGTCAAGGTTGATAAGTCCTGGGACAGCGATCAAGTCTGAAATACCCTGAACACCCTGGCGAAGAACATTATCCGCTTCTCTGAATGCTTCAAGCATAGGAGTATTTTTATCAACAATTTCAAGAAGGCGGTCGTTTGGAATAACGATCAATGTATCGACCGATTCTTTCATCTGGCCAATTCCTCCGATTGCCTGCGTTGAACGTTTGCGGCCTTCGAATGTAAATGGACGAGTAACGACCCCGACAGTCAAAGCTCCAAGTTCTTTGGCGATTCCTGCAATTACCGGTGCTGCACCGGTACCGGTTCCGCCACCCATACCTGCAGTTACGAATACCATATCGGCTCCGCGCAATGCTTCTTCAATTTGTTCCTTGCTTTCTTCCGCCGCTTTTTTGCCGACTTCCGGGTTGGCCCCTGCACCAAGTCCGCGAGTCAGCTTGCCGCCGATTTGAAGGCGAACTTCAGCTCTTGAAAGGTTCAATGCCTGAGCATCCGTGTTAACTGCGATAAACTCGACACCTTTTACTCCGTGTTCGATCATGCGGTTTACTGCGTTATTCCCGCCACCGCCGACACCGATAACTTTAATTACTGCCATAGCATCAACTGTTGTATCAAATTCCAACATTCTTTTTCCTCCTAAAATTGCTCTGCTCTGTGACTAAGCATGATGCAATGTTTTTTTACGTTCAAGAAAGTATGCGTTTTTAAATTAAGCTGTTTGGCTGCTTCAATTTCTGAAATAGCCTGTCGCTTTTCATTGTCCGGACTTCAGCGGCCCAGCTCTTCGGGTCATAAGTCATCTCAGCTGCGCGGCCAAAGCCGCTTCGCTGACCCGCCTTATGCCTTTCAGAGCTTAGCGGGCGCTTCCGCTTTTCCTACTCAAAAAATCTATCAAACATTTTTTTGGCTTTTGTTACGACACCTTCGCCATTTTCTTTTGGCTGTTTCTGCTGTCTTTGTTTTTGCGGTTTGGGTTCCTGTTCGACTTTTTGAGGATTACCGAGAGCCGCACCGCTGCCAATACGACCATAGAACACATCATCCATATAAGCATATTGGATAAGGCCTACAGAAGTCGTGTACTGTGGTTCTCTTACCCCGATATATTCCGGAGTGAATAACCGGACACGCGTCTGAAGGATGTTGCGCGCCAATTCAGGAAGGCCTTCTAGCTTGGCCATGCCACCTGTTAAAACGACACCTCCTGGAAGGTCCTGTACACCAAGGCGGTAAAACTCATCTAAAATCAATTCGAAAAGTTCTTCCAGGCGAACTCCGATTATTTCAGATATGTATTTTTGGCTGTATTGTTCTTTCGTATCCGATCCGATTACAGGAACTTCGAACAATTCATCTTCAGAAGCATTATCATAGAAAGCATGTCCGTATTCCAGTTTGATCTTTTCTGCTTGATCAGTCGGTGTTTTAAGGACAATGGATAAATCTTTTGTTACATGGTCGCCTCCGACAGGTATGACCGTTGACGCCGTCAAATGGCCGTCCTGGAAAATGGCTATCGAAGTTGATCCTCCGCCTATATCAATACAGGCTGTACCATGATTTTTCTCATCCTCTGTAAGTGCATAATATCCAGCCGCCAGCGGTTGAGGATAGATATCCCGGATTTGCAGACCGGCTCTTTCCACACAGCGAAGAACATTATGTAATATTGTTTTGGATGTCGTCACCATTGTACCATCCATCTCAAGACGAATCCCAATCATACCCCGTGGATCTTTAATTTCATCCAAATGGTCTACGATATATTGCTCAGGAATTATATTTACCAATTCCCGCTCTGGTGGAATGGACATAACTTGTGCCGCTTCGAGTACACGATCCATATCATCATCTGTTATTTCACGGTTCTCACTGTTTACTGCGACTACACCTTTAACAGGCTGCAGCATCATCTTATTGGCCGGAATACCTAAAACTACTTCATGAATAGATTTGCCGATCATCCGTTCAGCTTGGTCAACTGCTTTCTTAATGGATTGCACAGTCGCATCTATATCAACGATAGCACCTTTTTTTATACCATTTGATTTCACATTGCCGACACCGATGACGTGCAACGATTTATTTGCCATTTCTCCGATTAATACTTTAACCGACGATGACCCGATATCTAAACTTACATATAATTCTGATTGGCTCAATTCGTGGCACCTCCTTATTTTATCCCAATTATTCTTATTCTATTGTAAATTATACACCTTGTCTAAGTAATTTGATGCAATAATTTTTCTTTTCATCAGAAAATTCAAACTGATTCCCGAACTTCCTTTTTATCTGACCATTTACTTATCAATATGCGCCGGATAACTGCGATGTTTTGAAATAATCTGACCCCGAAAGCAAAGATTGCTGCAAGGTATAGATCGACTCCCAGATGGACTCCGAGAAATGCCAGCCCGGCTGCCAGCAGGATATTGAAGAAAAACCCTGAAACAAATACTTTATCATCGTAAACTTGCTGCAGATGCGCTCTTATTCCTCCGAAGAGGGTATCCAAAGCGGCAAGAACTGCGATTGACAGGTAATTGGCATATTCCGGTGGAATTCGGATATCTGTCAGGAGGCCAAGCGACACTCCGAGAATCAGCCCTAAAATTGAAAGCCACATCGCTATTCCTCCTCCGCCGCTTCTAAATGTTCAAGCTTAAGCTCTTCACTGTATGCTTCAACAGTGATTTCTTCCTGGGGCTGCATTACATCGACTGAAAGATTATCAATATAGAAATTATCAAGAATCGGAGATGCTTTTAAATAATTATAAAGTTTTTCTGCATTTTCCATTGAACCCGCGGCTATTTTCACTTCAACAGGTGGAGTTCCAATCGGTTTGCCATTGATGGTTGTCCTTCCATTTATATCGCGGATGGGGGTTGTGTTAATAATTCGTTTGCCATCAATAGATAAATCGATTCCCTTGAACCTGTTTATCTCGTTGACAAATCGGATCAGCAGAGCAGGTGAGATCTGTTCAATGTTCTGGCCCGTTACTATTGCTTCCTGTGAAGGTTCGATATTCACCTGGAGGCCTGGTCCTGTAATTTCGGTCAACCCCGCTTCTTGCTGCAGCTCTTGTACGGTTTCTTTTAAGGCCTGTTCAGGACTGTCATTCGAAGCTTCTTCGTATTTTGCCAAGGTTTCATCCAGCGTACCGATTTCTGATAATAACTCAGAGTGAAGCTGCTTTTCCCTTGAAAGTTCCTGTCTGATTTCCCATACATCCCGTGTATCCCGTGAATCAGGTTCGTTAATCGTATTAAACTGGATGGCGGTCATCAGGCCGATGACAAACAATATCATCGTGAACCGGGAAACGACTTTCTTTTTCATGCAACTCCCCCCTCAATCATGATTCCGATAACAGGGCAGGCATCGTTATTTCCAACCCCTCAGCCACGGTAACGACAACATTGTCATTGACCAGCTGATCGAGAACTCCGCCAGGCAGCTCAAGAGAAGCAGCGAGGACATCGGGTTTGCCAATTGCTTCAATCGTGAAAGGTGCTGGATGTTGAATGCCATCCACTTCTATGACCGGACCGGTGCAAATAATGGTCGAATTCGAATGGATCCTTTGCCCGTTTATTGCGACCGCTTCCGCACCGGAAATGTACATTTCATGAATCACTTGGAATACGTGGCTTTCGTGGACAATATACTCATTCGGATTAACCGCTTGCGAGCCATATTCCCCGTCTTCAAGTACAACTTTCAGCCCTTCGCCTTCGACAGGCATCAAACCGACATAGCGTCGAAGCTTTTCTGCCTCTGCGGCAATTTCACTGTAATCTTCCTGGCCAGCAGAAAATGCGCTTTCAAATTCCTGGAGCGCTTCTTGCTTGGCAAGCATTTCTTCACGCAAGGTTTTATTGCGCTCCTGCTGTTCGATCAGTTCTTCCCGAAAACTTTCTTCTTTTTCGAATTGCGAATTCGCTATGAAATTATCACTGCCGTCATCTGACTGCGAAAGGCTGTAGGAATAAGCGAGAATAAAACCCAGAACCAGAAATACGATGGAGAAGACAATCGACTTGCTGACCTTCCCCCGTTTACGGTTGTTCGGTTTCTTCATCTTCCCCAACCTCCTTCGGCGGACCGTAGAGGTCATCAAAGGAACGGAAAGTAATGCCTACTTCCATATCGAAGACGCCTTTTTGGCCATCTTCCAATTGTGCTATCAAAGATGGATAGTAATCCAGTTTTTCTGCCAAAGTATTCAACTTCGCCCGAATTTCATTGCCATCTGTCATATATAAAGTAACATTGGCGGACGCCGTTTCGCCTTCAGTCAAAATGAGCTGTGAAAGCATGTTTGAAACTTCCGGATCGAGCTGCTCCAATTGCGCAGACAGTTCCCCCCGTGTTTCAGGATTTTCGAAATTGGTGAAAACCGGGCCATCTACTTTATCGACCGGCAGTTCCACTGCGTAGCCGTTCGACAACAACTTCTGGTAACCTGTTTCTTTTTCCAGATAACCGATTGCCGGGTATTCATCTACTGTAATTTCCACACCTGTCAGCCAATTTTTATCTGCAGACGCTTCATGTACCCAGTCAAGCTTCGCGACGGCTTCCTCTACTTCCTCAGTATTGAAAGACCACATTGAATCGCCAATAGCCAACTGGCTCGCTTTGACATACTCAGCTTCTGCATATAAATTTTCCCCATCGACTGTAATGGATTGGATTTTACTGTACTTTGTCTGGCTATAGATAAGGACAGCCAATATAATCAGAAAAATGAACAGCAATGCGAGGAATTTGCGATTGGTTCTTTTTCGCCGACGCTCACGAAGCGTGGGGATGCGTTCTTCTATATCAATCACTTTCTCCATAACTGCTGCTCCTTTCTTTATTATCTGGATGTCTCATGTCTTCCAGAGCTGAGCGGGCGTTTCCGCTTTTCTATGCTTATTCGTCCGCTTCTGTTACTTTTCTCACAGCTTCGATGAAAGCATCTCCGCGAATTTCGAAGTTTTCATATTGATCCCAGCTTGCACATGCCGGAGATAAAAGAATCGTATCACCGTCTGATGAATGGCTGACGGCTTTTTCGACAGCGCTGAGCATATCCGATACTTTTTCCACTTCCCCTACTCCACAGTCGGCTGCGAAATCCCCGAACCTGTCGGAAGTTTCACCGAATGTCACCAGGGCTTTTACCCTGTTCATATATGGTCTTAGCTCTTCAAGTGAATGGTTGCGCTCGAGTCCGCCGGCTAATAATACGATATTTCCAGGGAACGCTTCCAATGCACTTTTCGTAGCGAGGGCGTTGGTTGCTTTTGAATCATTGTAAAATTTACGGCCTTTCCAGTTAACGACGAATTGTGAACGGTGTTTGACTCCTGTAAAGGACGAAAGTACACGGATAATAGTTTCTTCCGTTCCTCCCCAAAGAAGTGCCGCTGCCGCTGCAGCCAAAATATTTTCAAGGTTATGCTGGCCGCCCAGCATAATTTTGGAACGGTCAATCAATTTTTCTCCTTGCCAGTAGATGTACTCATCATCTGCGCTGATGCTGTCTTCAGTCTTGCCCTTTAAGGTAAAAGGTATAAGCTGGGCTTTGCATTTTTGTGCATAAGCTGCAAGGTGCGGCTGATCGGCATTATAGATGAAATAATCTTCAACTGTCTGGTTTTGGGTCAATTTCATCTTGGATGCTTCGTAATCCTCTATAGTGCCGTGGTAATCAAGATGGGCTTCATAAAGGTTCGTTATGATAGCGATGCGCGGCCGGAATGTTTCCGTGCCTTTTAACTGAAACGACGATAATTCAGTAACGATGACATTATCGGACTCGGCATGTTCTGCGACCCCGCTTGCCACTGTTCCGATATTCCCGGCAATCAGCGGTTTTTTCTCATCCTGATTCAGCATATGGAACAATAAGGTTGTCGTTGTCGTTTTGCCGTTCGACCCGGTGATTCCGATAAACGGAGCTTCACTGATTTTATAGGCCAACTCTATTTCCGTCCAAACCGGGATGCCTTTTTCCTGTGCTGCTTGAATCATAGGATTCGAATAAGGAATGCCCGGGTTTTTTACAAGAAGCTCAAATCCTTCTTCAAGCAAATCCTCAGGATGTCGGCCGCAAATGACCGTTACACCCAGATTCAATAATTCCTGCGCTTCGGGATTCTCTTCAAACGGCTTGGCGTCATTTACTGTTACAAAGGCACCGAGTTTATGTAAAAGCCGGGCAGCTGTAAAACCGCTTTTTGCCAATCCAAGAACCAATACTTTTTTTTGATGCACCTGTGCTAAATCTCTCATTTACATTACCTCCAAAACAACTGCAATTACAGCGGCAATCAATCCCACCAGCCAAAATACCGATACGACTTTCCATTCAGACCATCCGCTCAATTCGAAATGGTGATGGATCGGACTCATTTTGAATATCCGTTTTTTTCTTAATTTGAAGCTGCCGACCTGCAGTATGACTGAAGCCGTTTCAATTACAAATACCAACCCGATCAGCAAAAGCAGCAATTCCTGTTTCAAAAGAATTGATACCATTGCCAGTGCGCCGCCCAGTGCAAGGGATCCTGTATCACCCATAAAGACTTTAGCCGGGTATTTATTGAAAATAAGGAAACCGATCAATGCGCCTGCAACGATAAAAGTGAACAATGCTATTGCGCCTTCGTCCTGTCTGATAGCCAAAACCCCAAAAGCAGCAAAAGCGATTGAAGCTGTACCTGCCACCAAACCGTCAAGGCCATCTGTCAAATTGACTGCATTCGAGAAACCGACGAGCCAAAAAACGATAAACAGTACATAAAGCCCCGATAACTCAATTGAAATAGATGTGAATGGGATTACCAATCCTGTGTCAAACTCAACCATACCCAATAGCAGGAATGATACGACAGCTATAAGGATCTGAGCGATGAGCTTTTGCAGTGAAGTAAGACCCAGATTCCGTTTAAGCACAACTTTGATAAAGTCATCCAGGAATCCGATCAATCCATATCCGAACAATACCAGCAGCAGAATCATCAACTCCACCGTCAGTAAATCCGTAAAGAAGGCTGTGCCAAACGCCGTCAGAATGATGGCAATGAGGAAAACCAGCCCCCCCATTGTCGGTGTGCCCGTTTTCTTCATATGTGATTCCGGGCCTTCTTCGCGGATGCTTTGCCCGAATTTCATCCGTTGAAGCAACGGAATGAAAACCGGCATCAATCCAGCAGTAAGCAATAAAGCAATTCCAAATCCGAGTAATAAATAAACGTCCATTAGTTTTCTCCTTTAAACATCTTCCTATTCAGATGTATCTTCTGTAATTATTTCTTCGGCATCTTCTGCCGGTATGCCTTCCGGTCCGTCTGTCATTTGAACTTTATAGGAATCTTCAGGTGTCTGAAGACGTACGACAACGGGTTCCCCTGCAGTAAGTGTTGCTCCTGCTGAAAGGCTTTGGTTCACCGCGTAACCCTGCCCCACAATTTCCAATGATAATCCGCTGAGAGCTTGGAAAGCAAGCAATTCCCGTTTGGACCAGCCTTTGAAATCCGGTAATACGGGATCTCCTGCTGTTTGCAGAATCACCGTTCCACCAGCCAGCAGCATCTCCCCTTTTTCCGGGTATTGCCCACTGATTTCTCCAGCACTGCCGGTTGTGATAATTTTAATATCTTTGGAACCTAATTCCGCGGCAACTTCATCAGATGTCTTGCCGGAATAATCACCGATTTCCACGACTGGCGTTTCTTCGATATCTTCCGGTTCAATATTTAAATACTTCAAACCGTTTTCCATAACAGATGTGAATATTTCTGCGACAGGTTGTGAGCCATGTTCAGTCACGTCCATATTTGGCTGCTGAACACCGACATACATAACCAGTTCAGGATCTTCAGCTGGCGCCATGCCCACAAATGAGAAAAGGTAATTGTCTTTTCCGGTCATATAGCGGCCATCATCACCAGGGATTTGGGCGGTGCCTGTTTTGCCTGCGACGGTGTAATCCTGTAAAGCGAACCGTTTACCGGAACCATCTTCAGCGGTTACCGTAGAAGCCATAACATCACGGACAATTTTCGCTGTTTCAGCTGAAATCGGCTGGCCTGCCTGCTCGGGTTCACCTTTGAGAGTGACTTCACCCGTATCCGGATTTTTTATTTCGTCTATTATATAAGGTTTCATCATGACACCGTCATTGGCAAAAGCCGTCGTCGCCTGAATCATTTGGATTGGCGTAACGGTGGATCCCTGGCCGAAAGTCAATGTTAGTTTATTGATCTCCCGTTCATCAAGGATTTTCCCAGGTGCTTCGCCAGGAAGATCGATGCCTGTTTTTTTGCCGAAACCGAATGCGTCGACATAATTCATAAAAGTATCCGGTCCGATGCGTTCAAGCAGATAAGCCATGGAAACGTTGGACGAACGCTGGAAACCTTCCAAATAACTGATGGTTCCCCAACCTTTTCTTCCATTATGGTCACCAATGGTTGTGTTGCCGAATTGATAGGAACCAGATTGATAAGTAGCGTTCGGATTCCATTTACCCTCTTCGACCGCTGCTGCCAATGTGAACATTTTCATCGGTGAACCAGGTTCAATAGTCAATTGGATACTCTCGTTGAGCCAGTTCTCTGACAGGCCTTCACGTGTATTCGGATTGAATGAAGGCCGTTGGGACATCGCCAGGATTTCACCCGTTTTCGGATTGGCGATCAAAGCGATCATCCGTTTAGGGTCATATTCTTCCTGCACCGATGACATTGCATCTTCCAAAAAATTCTCCAATGTCTTATCCAAAGTCAGTTTAATATCGGAACCGTCCACTGCCGGCGTAACTGCTGATTCACTATTCGGAAGCAAAAAGCCCCATTTATCAGTGTCGAATTCCACCTTGCCGTTTTCGCCGGTCAGTATATCATCATAAATCAATTCGAGGCCCATTTTCCCTTTTGTTACCATGTCGCCATTTTCCAGCTCTTCTTTCATAGCAAAGCCGATTAAGTGGGAAGCGAATATTCCGTTGGGATATAAACGCTTCAGGTTTTGGATAAACAGGATGCCCGGCAATCCCTCTTCTTTCATTTCGAGCATTTGGGTATGGCTTATTTCACGGCCTGCGGACCCGAATTCAACCTGGTACCGGCCCGCTTCCTGGCCTTGCATCAATGTTTCATAAATTTTTTCTCTGGGTGTTTCAATATATTCCGAGAGGATATCGGCTGTTTTTCCGATATCCGTCACATGGCGTGGATCGCTGGCTTTTTGGGTAGCCGTCTCGTCCAATACAGCAACAAGTTTATAAGACAGCGTATCTTCTGCAATAATTTCCCCGCTGCGGTCGAGTATTTTCCCCCGTTCCGCAGTGAGCACTTCTTCCTGGCTATATTTGGCTGCCGCTTTAGCAGCCAACTCCTGACCTTCGACCTGACCAGTCGCCTGAATAGTGACAATTCTTGCCAATAAAAGGAAAAAGAGCCCTGCGAAAACTAAAAACAGCAGAAAGGCTCCCCATTGAAATCGAAACTTCTTCTTCATTGTCCAGGCACTACCTTTACATTTCGCTCATCCAATTTTAGCCCAAGCTCTTTCGCTTTTGCCCAAACGCGCTCATATGTAGAAAGTTCACTTACTTGCACTGTCAAATCCGTATTTTGTTTCTGGATTTCACTAATATCATTTTCAATTGTTTGAATTTCATGGGTGGTCGCCTGAATCGTGGCTTGATTTTGAAGAACCAGCAATGCGCACAAAACGAATACAGCCAGGAAAGATAGATATAATACTTTTTCGCCTTTTGTGATCAGGCCTTTTTTTCTGACCGGCTGTTGGTTCGGAATGTGAGGAACGGCCGGCTGTTGGATATAGGTTTCTTTTCTTGCATTCAACGCCATAAAAACACGTCCTTAATCTCTGATTTTTTCTGCGATTCTTAGCTTCGCTGACCGTGACCGGTTGTTATGTTCCAATTCCTCTTCTGAAGCGAGGATCGGTTTTCGAGTGATCAGCTTCAGTACAGGCTCCTGGCCTGATGGTATAACAGGGAAGTTCGGCGGCAATTCAGGAAGCGATGATGCTTCCTTGAAAATCGTCTTACATAATCGATCCTCCAGTGAATGGAAGGTAATGACGCTTATACGCCCTTTTGGCGCCAATAAAGTGATGGCATCCTGCAAGGAAGTTTCAGCAGCTCCAAGTTCGTCATTGACCGCAATACGGATTGCCTGGAATATACGTTTGGCCGGATGGCCGCCTGTTCTTCGGGCAAACGCCGGAATACCGTCTTTTATGCATTCCACTAGCTGGCCGGTAGTCTCGATTGGCGCCTTGTTTCTGGCAGCTTCGATTTTACGCGCAATTTGTTTGGAGAATTTCTCTTCTCCGTACCGGTAGAATATGCGGACCAAATCTTCAAAAGACCAGTCATTTACTACTTCGTAGGCACTTAGTGAAGCGCTTTGATCCATCCGCATGTCGAGCGGAGCGTCATTATGATAGCTGAATCCGCGTTCGGGCGTATCCAGTTGCGGAGATGAAACGCCGAGGTCGTAAAGGATGCCGTCGACTTTTTCGATTCCCCGCTCTTCAAGTTCAATTTTGATATCCTTGAAGTTTGCGTGTATAAAAGTGATTCTATGTACATAATCTTTCAGCTTTTCCTTAGCGTGCTCAAGTGCTGTTTCATCCTGATCGAAACAGAAGAGATGGCCTTCATCGGAAAGCTGTTGGACCAAATACTCGCTGTGTCCTGCACCTCCAAGAGTGCAATCCACATATATGCCGTCAGGACGAATGTTCAGTCCATCGACAGTCTCATGGAGTAAAACCGTGGTGTGGTTGAACAATCCATTCCCTCCGTTTCTAATTTAAAAGTCGAAATCCACCAGGTTTTCTGCGATGTCGTTAAATGAGTCTTCAGATTCTGCAAAGTATTCTTCCCAAGAGTCTTTTGCCCAAATTTCGAATCGATTGGAGACACCCAGAATGATGCATTCCTTTTCCAATTTTGCGTATGATACCAAAGTTGAGGGGATATTGACGCGCCCTTGTTTATCGAGTTCCACTTCTGTGGCCCCCGAGAAAAAGAACCGGGTGAATGCCCGTGCGTCTTTTTTCGTGACAGGAAGTTCTTTCAATTTCTCTTCAATCTTCTGCCACTCATCCATTGTGTAACCAAATAAGCATTGGTCCAGGCCCCTGGTGATGACAAAATTCTCACCAAGCAGTTCACGAAATTTAGCAGGCACGATTAAACGTCCCTTTGAATCAACGCTATGTTGATATTCGCCCATGAACATACCCTTCACCCCACTTATTGTAATTAATGTACCACAATCCCCCACTTCCCACCACTTGTTTTTGAAATATTTCATGAATGTTACAAATTAAAATCTCAAATATGCTTCTTGAGACGAAAAAAAGCCTGCCGCAGCAGACTTTTTCGCTTTAAAAGTATATAATCTTGTGATTTTTGTCATATTTGAAATTCTGGCTTAAAAGTTGGCCAACAAGGTCCAAACCATACTCGTTCAAATAAGGGAATGGATTATAAATTCTTTCCTGCAACGAGCCGTTCGGCAGCAGTTCGTTTTCAATCAGATCAAAATGTCCGAACTGAACACTATTTTGCAAAATCACTTCATCCTCCAGTTTAGTCTTGAGGAAATCGAGTTGCTTCAAATGAAACTGCAGATTTTTTTCAACGAGTGGGGCCAATCCATTGCTGACATCTGCAATTTTCTTCTTAATCAAACTGTAATCATCCTGAATCTTGGCTTCCAGCTCATCTATCAAGTTCTCAGCGTCTTTTTCCCTGACAGCATCGAGCAGATCTGCTTTTAATACCTGGCTCTTCCGTTCGATTACCACATCTTCAAAATCCAAACCGTATTTCTCCAGGAGCATCTGCACTTTTCGGTTGACCAGTGTCATTCCCAGACGCGGCATAATGACCGGCATTTCCATTCCAAGAATTTCAAATGCTTTTTTAAACAAGCTCCAATAAGCGATTTCCCCTGGGCCCCCGACGAATGCAAGAACCGGGAAAACCATCTCCTGCATCAATGGGCGTGTCACCACATTATTGCTGAGCACTTCAGGCTCCTGTTCTGCAATTTTTAACAACTCTTCTTTACTGAAGCGGACTTTGCCATTATTGCCGGTAAAATCATCGCCTTCACGCTTCAGCAGGATGCGTTCACCTTTGACTGTGATAAAAATATGGGCGGCATCTTCTTCAGCCTCCAAGGGGGCGGTATAACCTGCAGCTACCAGCTCCTGCTCTGTGTCGTAAACTTCTTTTGCAATGGCTGGAGATAAACTGATAAGGCGTTTAAAATATTCCGATTCATATGTTCTCAATGCAGGATTGGCTGCATCGATAAGCAGAAGGCCTTCTTCATTAAAGAAGTAATTCAGCAACGAAGAAAAGAATTCAGTATACGTTTCCGTTGTTTCGAGGAAACCAAACACTAACTCCTGTAACTCTTTCGAATGCGCCGTCTCTGGCAGGCTCCTGAAATATTCTTTCAGGAAATCATTGATTTTCTCTTTATTCAATAGAGCCGTGGAAGCTGTTTTCTTGCCATACTCCATATGGGGAAAATTCAGCTTTTCAACCCGGCCGTTAATTTCACGATATAAGTGGCTGACTTCAGCCAAATCATGGTCTTCGCCGGCAATCCAGAAAACCGGCACCACGTTGGTGTTCAACTGTTCTTTTGCCTGCTTTGCAAGTACAATCGTGGAAATTGCTTTGTGTATCGTATACAGCGGTCCAGTCAACAAGCCCGCCTGCTGACCGGTTATAACCACAGATGCTCCTTCCTGGAATTCCTGCAGGTTCTGTTCAGCCTTTTCGGAAATTCCATAAGGTTCCATATAATTGCGGATAACAGAACTAAGCTGGCGACGATCAACATGATGCTCCCGAAGCGTCTGTTGTCTGCTTTCAAATGAAGCCAGGTCCGGTTTATAAGAAAAATAACGGCTCAGATCTTCTTCACCGTTTATGTAATCATTCATTAAGCTGCTTGAAGGTGGTACAAATTGCTCCATTAATTTCATCTTGCGAATCCCCTTTTCCATTACATACCACCTACTATATCAGACACAGCAGTGCTTGAAAAAAAATCAGCCTGATAAAAAGAAAAGCGCAAGCGCCCGTTCAGCTAAGAGTTGGGCGAAGGGAGTTCGACCGACTCTTTGCGACGAAGCTAGCGCAGCGATGCAGGAGCACCATAAGTTCAAGTGAACCAGCAGTGGAAATATCAGCCGCACAGCCAAAGTGGCTTATGACCCGAAGAGCTGGGCCGCTGGAGTCTGGACATAGAAACACCATCTCCTAGAAATCCACATACTATAATAGTTAAACTTTCTTATTATAATAAAAGACATCGACGCTTGCATCAGGCGAAACTGATGACCGTCAATGCCAAACCTGTTGCCCATATAAGGATGTAGCTTACTGACAGCAAGAGAAAATACAATCGCCAGGTCTTTCTGATATACTTCAGCACTTCAATTTCCTTTGACTTCTTCCACTCGATTACCAGCAAAAAAATAGCGATAAGTATTGCTGTTACAGCTACAGCGAATGAAATTTCCAGTCCCCATAACGATTCGACTGAAACCGGAACAGAGATGAACAGCAAAAATGTGGTCAAATCAGCAGAAAAGCCGATCGACCTTCTTTTCAACTTTTTGCGGCTGAGCAACACAAACATTATAAATGCAAGAAACGGGGCAAAGATGAAAATTGCACCAATTGTATGGAGGAAAGTCATCACTCTTTTTCAGCCGCCTTCAATAAATGATAGAATGTCTGTAAAATTGGCAAGGCATAGGGAGAACGCCTGATGGTATACAACAGAATGGTGTCTACTTCCAATTGGCGGCCAGCAAGTTTATCGGCTAGCATTGAAGAAGTATTTTCAGCTGTCGAGGCACATAAAGCTGTAACCTGCTCAAAGGGCAGCAGTGTTTCGATTTCCGGAAACGCTGAATATAATTCAGTATAAACATTCTTCAGCAATTCGTAGGCATGGGGATTACTCAGTAATTCCCCGTTCTTTAAAGATAAAAGGGCCGTAAGAGGATTAATCATCGTGTTCAGCAATACTTTTCGGAACAGCATTTGGTCAGCATCTTTATGCCATTCGGCTTTTACTCCATTTATATTGAGTAAAGGAAGGAAACGTTTTTCATCTCCGCTTAATAAGGCGAACTTGAATATGCCCTTGCCGGTATGCCTGACTTCTGTTTCGGATATTTTCAATGCGCCATGTTCCACAATACCGGCGGCAATATTCTGTTGCGGCAAATTTCTGATCAGTTCAATGTGCATCATGCCGTTTTGCATGAAGACAAGCGGATTATCCAAACAACAACTTTTAAGCTTTTTGATGATATCCGGCAAATGGCTGTATTTTACCGCTACCAATATGAAGGCATTGGGAGGTATACGGTCCCATTCCGAGGATGCCTCGACAAAATGAACTTCCCCATCCCTCTTGATGCCGTTAGCATTGATCTTTTCTGCCTGTTCAGGTCTCCTCGTAATCAATTGCACACTGCACCCTGCCTCTTTCAACAGCGAAGCTGTGAGCATCCCCACTGCCCCTGCCCCTATAACAGCAAAATTCATGATTGTCCCCCCACCAGCGAAATCTGTCCTTTTTAAAAAGAAGCCTGCCTATATGGCAGACTTCACTTTCATATACTCCATTATACAGGAGTGATTGCGTGTTTTCGATAAGGCATAGGTAAATCTTTTGTTTCATAAATCGACAGTCTTTGCGCCAGCACTTGGCGGAGATCGGATGGAGCTACGATTTCATCGACGATGAGTTCGGAAGCCAAACGGTAGATGTCGATCTCTTCTTTGTATTCCTGATGTTTTTCCTGAACATATTTCAAGCGTTCTTTCGGATCTTCAATCGCTTCGATTTTATTCGAATAAACCGCGTTGACCGCAGCTTCAGGTCCCATTACGGCAATCTGTGCTGTAGGCAATGCGATACAGACATCCGGTTCAAATGCCGGGCCAGCCATTGCATACAAGCCTGCTCCGTAAGCCTTACGGACGATAACGGAAATCTTCGGCACAGTAGCCGAACTCATTGCAGCGATAAATTTAGCGCCGTGACGGATAATCCCCGCACGTTCGACTTTTGTTCCGATCATGAAGCCGGGCACATCAGCAAGGAATAAAAGAGGAATAGAGAACGCATCACAAAGGTTGATGAATTTCGCTCCTTTATCCGCTGAATCACCGAATAATACGCCGCCCTTCACTTTCGGCTGGTTGGCCAGAATGCCGACAACCTGACCGTCAATGCGGGCAAGCCCTGTAATCAATTCCGGTGCGAAAAGTTTTTTGATATCGAAGAATGAACCTTCATCGATCAGTTGATCGATCAATTCATACATATCAAAAGGCGCATTCTGGTTTTCAGGAATAATCGCTTCCAGCGTACGGCCAGCTTTTGCAGCTTTCGCTTCAATCTTTTCAGGTTTAATCGCGAAATTTGCAGGGAAGTTCGTCAAATAACGGCGGGCTTCTGAAATCGCTTCTTCTTCGGAAGAAACAAGGACGTCGCCTACACCGCTGACTGTGCAATGCATGCGGGCTCCACCCATTTCTTCAAGCGTCACTTTTTCACCGATGACTTTTTCAGCCATACGCGGAGAACCAAGATACATCGAAGCGTTTCCTTCGACCATAATGACGATGTCACAGAAGGCCGGTATGTAGGCTCCGCCTGCAGCCGAAGGTCCGAACAATAAGCAAACCTGCGGCACCATGCCGGACATTCTTACTTGATTGTGGAAAATTTTACCTGCTCCTCTGCGGTTTGGGAACATATCCAATTGATCGGTAATGCGCGCTCCTGCAGAGTCGACCAAATACAGCATCGGAACCTGCATTTTTTCAGCTGTTTCCTGGATGCGGATGATTTTCTCTACTGTGCGGGAACCCCATGACCCCGCTTTTACCGTAGAATCGTTTGCCATGACGCAAACCGTCTGACCGTTGACTTTACCGATTGCGGTTACAACGCCATCAGCCGGAAGGCCTTCAGCTTCCACATTGGCGAAACGGCCATCTTCAGCATAATTTTCATCATCGAATAGTAATTTCAAACGATCACGGACGAAAAGTTTATTGCTTTCTTTCATCTTTTCATGGTATTTCGGCAATCCGCCAGCAAATATTTTTGCCAGCTTTTCTTCAAGACGTTCATTATACCCCGTTGTTTCAGTAGTTTTAGTCATTTTGCCTGCCCCCTTTGCTGGTAGAACACGATTATTCCGCTAATGTTACTAATGTGTCGCCTTCGTTGACGAAGCCGCCCACTTCCACATTCACTTTTTCAACAGATCCTGCAAACTCGGCTTCAACAGGAATTTCCATTTTCATGGATTCGATTGTCAAAATTGCCTGGCCAGCTGTTACTGCGTCGCCTTCTCCTACTAAAACATTTAATACTGTACCTGCCATTGTCGCTTTTAATTCTTTCATACTGTTTTTTCCTCCTTCGATTTTTCCATCCATTGTGGCAATACAGCTGTCGCGTATTCCCCTGAGATGAATTCCTGTGATTCGATGAATTCCTTAAATAAGGGAATATTCGTTTTTACCCCATCAATTGTAGCATGATTAAAAAATTTCTGTGATTTCGATAATGCATCCATCCGGTCTGTCCCAGTGATAATCACTTTAGAAATCATCGGGTCATAAAATGGTGTGACGGCATTTCCTTGTTCATAGCCGGTTTCAATTCGGGCACCTTCGCCCCACTCGATTTTCTCCAGCTTGCCCGGTGATGGGAAGAAGGTTTTTGGATCTTCCGCATAAATGCGGTATTCGATTGCATGGCCTTTTGTAGTAATCTCATCCTGAGCCGGCAGCTTGCCGCCTCTTGCCACATCAATCTGCCATTCAACCAGGTCAAGTCCTGTCACTTCTTCCGTAACCGGATGCTCCACCTGCAAACGAGTATTCATCTCAAGGAAGTAAAACTCATTAGACTGATCGACGATGAATTCGACTGTTCCGGCATTGCTGTAACCTACCGCTTCACCCGCACGGATTGCGGCTTCACACAATCGTTCGCGCACATCCTGCGGAAGATGAGGCGATGGTGACTCTTCAATCACTTTTTGGTTGCGGCGCTGCACGGAACAATTGCGTTCGTATAAATGAACGATATTGCCATGAGAATCCCCGAATATCTGGACTTCGATATGGCGGGCATCCGAAATGAATTTCTCCAGATACACTACATCGTTGCCAAAATAAGCTTTTGCACGGTTTTTGACGGAATCAAATTGCTGACTGAGCGCTTGCTCACTTTCACAGCGCACCATTCCGATGCCGCCTCCGCCTCCGCTTGCTTTCAGCATCAACGGGTAGCCGATTTTACTTGCTTCTTCAATTGCTTCATCAAGTGAAGCTACGCCTTCTTCCGTTCCAGGAACAACTGGAACTCCAGCTTTGATCATCGCACGGCGGGATTCGATTTTGTCTCCCATCATATCAATGATGCCGCTGTCCGGACCGATAAAGATCAATCCAGCTTCCTGAACTTTGCGGGCAAATCCAGCGTTTTCGGATAATAGGCCATAACCTGGATGAATTGCATCCGCATTATGTTTTTTAGCCGTTTCAATGATTTTTTCTGCCTGTAAATATGACTGCACCACCGGATTCGGACCGATCAGCACAGCTTCCGTTGCTTCACTTACATAAGGCAGATCCCCATCTGCCTCAGAATGGATAGCAATCGTTTCGATACCGAGGCGTTCGCATGTACGAATAATGCGTCGTGCAATTTCTCCCCGGTTCGCAATCAGGATTTTTTTCATATTTGAAATACCCCCTATGTTTTCTCCCTTCTATAGCATATATGAAGTTTGTAAGCGATTTCAACTATTGGCTGAAAAAATTTCTGAATATACGGGCATCGAACATCCTCATATATCAGTAACAGCTTAATTTATTATTGTTAAAATTAAACAAATAAAAACCTGCCACTCAGTAAGCAGCAGGTTCGGTCAGTGTTACTTTTTGGATTTTTCGAGGAATCTCGCTACAGCTTCATGATGGGCTGTGCTTGCCCATAACTGGGCACAGCGACGGATTTCAGCTTCCACACGTTCCTTAAGGTTCGATGCGCGCCAGTTTCTGACCGCCATTTCCTTATAGGCGCGATG
The DNA here is from genome assembly GCF_003289955.1 of Planococcus halotolerans. GTDB lineage: Bacteria > Bacillota > Bacilli > Bacillales_A > Planococcaceae > Planococcus > Planococcus halotolerans. Next base: position 478,529 of record NZ_QLZR01000002.1, read on the forward strand.
CACTTCAGGAAGTACATTGCGGAATGACGCGATAAAATCTTCTATATCTCCGTCTTCCCGGATAATGGCAGTTGCCCAGCCGTTTTCCAGCAGTTCTTCTGCCGTATAAAGGCGGGCCTCGCTGAGCATCTTCAAAGCACGGTCATGCTGAAGCGCTTCAAAAAGATAGGTTCCGCCTCCCCAGCCGCTGGTGATCGCCAGTGTGCCTTGGATAAAGCCAGCTTTCACATGACCTCGGACGAGCCGGTAATCGCAGGCTGTTGCTATTTCACAACCTCCTCCGACTGCTGTTCCGTTGACAAGAGCCGCGACAGGCACTGGCAATGTCTTGATCTTGTATAGCACGTCGCCCATCCGTTTAAGCATGGGATAGGCTTGTTCTTCTGTCTCCAAAGCGTGAAAAACCGACAAATCTCCTCCGGAGCAGAATGCTTTTTCACCGGCAGCTGTAATGATGACCAGACGCGGCAACTCTGTTGATGCCCGTTCAATCAATTCTTCCAAACCTTCCATCACTTCCGCGTTTATTGCATTGCGGATTTCCGGCCGGTCGATTGTAAATGTCATAATACCTTCGGCTGTTTCGATTTTATAGGCCATTCTGATTCACCTCGTGAGTGTGAGTATGTAAGTTGAGTTAATTACTTATAGATAACCGATATTCCGCAAAACAGCTCCGAAGACATTAGCCGAAGCATTCGAGGTTAAGTCTTTGCAGCGATGCAAGAACACGATTATTAGGATGAGCTAATGCAGGAGGTTATGCCCGTCTCCGCTGTTTTACTCCATATCTCTAGAGAGCTTACCAGCGAAGGCGCGCTCCAGGACTGGCCGGAGTAATAAGACGAGTGATCTTCTCGGCTTATTACGGGAGGCTTGTCCAAAGCGACGAAGCGGTATATTTAAATTTTTTCCAATTCGAATAATTAGATATGTACAGAGAAAAAGGCTATCGAGAGCCATGGCCTCTCAATAGCCTTTTAGCAGCAAATACTGTTTTATTTGCTTGCTACAACTTCTTTCCCTTTGTATGATCCACATGCTTTGCAGACGTGGTGAGCCAATTTCGATTCGCCACAGCTTGGGCAAGTTACCATGCCCGGCACGGACAATTTGAAATGCGTACGGCGTTTTCTTTTAACGGTTTTGGACGTTCTTCTGAACGGTACAGCCATTGGTGACACCTCCTTACAGTGATTCTATTCATCTGACTGATCGAAATACTTTGCTAAATCAGCAAGTCTTGGATCCGGTTTTGGTTGTGCTTCTTCTTTCTCCGCCTGAACTTCTTCGTCTGTCGAATAAGACCATTCTTCGCCGCCTTTAATAACGGCTTGATCGGCATCTTCCTTGAAGACCTGCATCGGTATTTCCAGAAGGATAAGTTCTTCGAGGACCGGCTGGAAATCAATCGTTTCCGTATCGACCGCGTGAACATTATCGTCTGTATCCCCTAGGCCGTGTTCCGACCAATCAAAGATTTCAACCGATTCAATATCTACAGGAAACTCGACATCTTCCCAAGTTCGTGCGCAAGGCAATATGAGCATGCCTTTGAGTTGAAGCTGGCACGTGAGTTGTTGCGAACCAATTGTGCAATGTCCTGTGACGTGGATGGGTGAAATATCACGAATATCGCTATTGCGTTTTTTCACTTCATCAAGATTGACCATCTGGTCGATCTTCATCCCGTCTCTGCGATGCTTTTGAAGCTGTTGAATCGCTATTTTCATAAGTAATCACCTCAAGACAACAAAGTTGATTATATAATGAGCAGAAAAAGATGTCAAGAAAAAATCTTGTCACACAATTCCTTACATCGTTATACTTATACTTAAGTTTACCAAAGGAGCTGATCGAATGAAAGCAGCAGGCATTGTAGTCGAATATAACCCGTTTCATAATGGCCATCTCCATCATGCGAGAAGTGCAAAAGAAAGTGCTGGTGCCGACATTCTCGTTGCCGTAATGAGCGGCCAATTTCTCCAGCGCGGCGAACCGGCATTCGCGGATAAATGGAGACGTACGGAAATGGCTCTGGCAAATGGCGTCGACCTTGTCATCGAATTGCCTTATGTCTACGCAACTGCCCAAGCTTCTGATTTTGCGAGAGGCTCCATTACGCTGCTCGAGGCCATCGGCTGTGAAGCTTTTTGTTTCGGAAGCGAACAGGGAGCCATCGAACCTTTCCTGAAATCGCGGCAACTGCTTAATAAAGAAAACCTTGCTTACCAGCAAAGGATCCACGAAGCTGTCCAGTCAGGCATCAGTTACCCTAAAGCGATGAATGAGGCCTACCAGGAAGTTACAGGCGGGCAGGAAGGCTTTGCCGACCTTACAAAGCCCAATAATATTCTGGGCTACCATTACATAGAAGCGGCAGAGCGAATATCATCTTCCATGCAGCCGTTGACTGTCCAGCGAATTGGCGCAAATTACCACGACCCCATTACTGAAGGGTTATCGATTGCCAGTGCGACAGGAATCCGGAAAGCCTTTTTCGAAGGCGGCTCTCTTGAGGAACTTTCCGCTTACCTGCCTGCTTATTCAATCGAAGCACTTCAAAACTTTGCAAAAGAGTATGGGCGCTTTGGCAGCTGGGAAACATTCTACCCAATGTTGCGTTTCACTATTTTAAGGGAGAAACCCGAAAATCTCCGCCAATTTGCGGAAGTGACAGAAGGCATCGAACACCTTATCTATGAAGCTGCACGAAAAGAACAGGATTTCGAAGCTTTTATCGGCCGGATTAAATCCAAACGTTTCACCAGAACCCGCATTCAGCGGATGCTGACTCACATTTTCACCGGCTTTACCTGGGAGATGCTGAAATCCTTCAAGCAGCCGTCTTATTTGCGATTGCTCGGCATGACACAGGCCGGCCGCCAGTATCTGAATGCACAAAAAAAGAATATCAGCCTGCCCATTATCAGCCGCGCCGCCGATTTGGCGGACAACAGAATGGGCAAAATTGATATTCAAGCCAGCAGCCTATATCTGCTGGGTCTTGGCAGCAGTAATCTAAAAAAAGAATTTACAACACCGCCGATTTATTTCGGTTGAAGCTGTTCCAGATAGTCAAGTGCATCCTGCAGCGTTTTAACCGGCACGATTTCCATATCTGTGCCGATTTCTTCTGCAGTTTCTACAGCCACGTCATAATTGCTTTCACCATCTGCTGCGAGCTCATCATCCGGCGCAAAGAATATTTCCATGCCTCCATTGTCAGCTGCAATCACTTTCTGGTCAATTCCACCGATGCGCCCCACTTCTCCTTCGCTTTCCATGGTTCCTGTACCGGCTACATCATAACCTTGGGTGATATCTTCCTCAAGCAGCTGGTTGATGATCTCCAGAGTGAACATCAGGCCGGCTGAAGGGCCTCCAATTTCCTCGGAATCAATAGAAACTTTTGGATCGGTGATAATCGTTTTATCTTCGACAAATGAAATTCCAAGTCCAGCACGCTCAGGATCAGTCGGCAGCGGCGCCAAAGTAATGGTTTCGATTACTTCCCTGTCATTCCGTTCAATCACCAGTTCCACAGTGTCCCCGACTTGTTTTTCAGCCAGATAATCGATAAAGTCCTGCTGACTTTCAAAATTATTGCCGTCTATTGACAGTACCCGGTCACCCGGTTTCAGAATATCATCAGCCGCTCCGCCTTCCAGGACGTTCAAAACGAAAACACCTGCCGTTTCGACTTCATAAGGCATATCGGCAGTTTCAAATGCCGCTTTCAATGCGTTAACCTGTGAATCCGACATCAATTTCAGCTGGCGGATATTATATTCCTCTTCAGATTCATGCGGACTGCGCACCTGCTCGGGCTGCAGCACTTTATAGCCTTCCTGGAATTGCGCATACACATAGAGCGCAGGAGTGGCATTCAGCATCGATACCGTCATTAAACTGAAACTTCCCTCGTCATCTTCATCGCCGTTTTCGACTTCTACAAGCGGCGACAATTCATAGGCGCTTCCCGGACGCGTTATGTAACTGTCCATCCGGTAAAAGGAAATAAAGACAGCTGCTGCGATTACAATTAAATAAAAGACCGTTCGTTTGTTTTTCATCGGCTAACCCTCTCTATTCAAAAAAGAATAACAAAAAAGCCACGAGAACCGTGACTTAATCGAATTTTTTCTTCAAGGCTTTTTCAACAGCTTCAGGTACCAATCCGGAAATATTGCCGCTGTATTTGGCAACTTCCTTAACAATGCTCGAGCTGAGGAATGAGTATTGATTGTTCGATACCATAAATAATGTTTCGATGTCTTCATTCAAAAAACGGTTCATCGATGTTATCTGCATTTCGTATTCGAAATCCGATACTGCCCGGAGCCCCCGGATAATAGCATTGGCTTTGACTTCCACTGCATAATCGATCAATAAGCCGCCAAAGGAATCCACCGTTACATTCGGAATGGCACTTGTCACTTCAGCGATAAGCGCAATTCTTTCTTCTACATTAAAGAGTGGATTTTTTGAAGAATTATTCATGACAACGACTTTTACTTCATCGAAAATCTTCGATGCTCTTTTAATGATATCCAAATGCCCCATTGTAATAGGATCAAAACTTCCCGGTACTACAGCAACCTTACTCAATAATTTCTCCCTCTTCCCCTATATAGCGATAAATTGAAATGGCGATGCCGCCGTAATTCTCATTTTTAAAACGCTCAAAGTACTTGGTCCGGTTTGCAAGTTCAACCCCTTTTTCATGCTCGCAGACAACGATTGAATCTTCCGTGAGAATACCAGTCTCTGCTGCAAAATCCATCAGGCCGTAAGACTCCGTTATATGGTACGGCGGATCCAAAAACAGCAGCCTGGCCTGGAAATCATTTTTCTTTAATATCTTGATCGCCCGCTTTGCATCGTTGCGATAAACTTCCGCCTGCTGGATAAGTCGAGTTTTTTCAAGATTTGCCCGGATGGTTTCTATGGCTTTGCTGTCTTTATCGATAAATACAGCCTTTTCGATTCCCCGGCTCAACGCTTCAATGCCAAGGCCTCCGCTTCCCGCAAATAAATCCAGTGCATTGCCTCCATCAAAAAATGGGCCGATCATATTAAAAACCGATTCTTTTACTTTATCTGTAGTAGGTCTTGTTGTATTGCCTGGAACCGCCTTTAAAGGCAGCCCTTTGGCCTTGCCTGCAACTACGCGCATGTTTCTGCCTCCCAGTTAATGAAATTATTGATGCAATCCACCTTGTAAATGGTAGAATGGGTACTGGAAAGGACGTGTTAAAATGATCCAGCGTTTTATCGAGCTTGGAGAAGGTTACGGAGATATATACGAACTCCGTGAGTTGATGATGACCAACCGCAGCCGTTTTATGCACGGTTTTGTATTCATCACAAAAGATATGGATGGAAAACCCGTGTTGTCTGTAGCAGCTGCATTCAAACCTGCAGAACAAGGCAATTTTATGCCAATTTATATTTGCCGGGAAGGAATTCCCGAAAATTCAAAACGCCTTGATTTATTTGAAGAAACGGTGAAAGAACTTGGTGGCCTGCCCATCCATATGGATGTTAAGCACTCCAGGGTCTATGCCGACCGCCAATTTTACTTCAGCCATCTTATATCAGTCCTGCGGCTGAATCACTATATCCCGCCGATGCAATGATCAAAGGCCGATTTTATAATCGTATTCCTTTGCTTTGTCGGGTTTAGCGTTTTCATATTCGGTTTTGACGAAAGGCCGCTGGGATTCGAGCACTTGTTTGACATAAGGCAACTTCAGCAGTTTTGCTTTCGTGGATTCAATTACTTCCTGGTCCATATATAAAACGACATATTTCAATTTCCGTGAAATGAAATGAACATGTCCATATTTACGCAATGATTTTGCCTGTTTCAAATGATGCACATAGACAATAAGTCCCTGGCGATCACGCATAGCCATCCCTCTTTTCTTAACTTCTAGAATACCATAGGAAAGAAAAAAGCCGCAACCGCCATTACTGGAACTTTCAGCCATTGCAGCATATTAACTGACATTGCTTTTCAGAATTCGATATAATGAATCTAGCGTCACTATTATGAGGGGGTATTACATAGCCATGGGTAAAAAGACGAAAATAGGCATAGCTGCAGTAGCAGTCGGCGCAGCGGCCTGGGCAGGTTCAAAAGCTTTGGTTACAGCTCAGCCACGCCCTAAAAAAGTTGCACTTGAATACGATCGCCCGATGATTCTTGCTCATCGCGGTGGTTCCCTGTTAGCGCCGGAAAATACGATGGCGGCATTCAAGAAAGCTGCATCGTTCGGCGTAGACGGTTTTGAAATCGATATTCGCCTTACCAGCGATGAAGAACTGATCGTTTTCCACGACGAATTCGTTGATCGCACAACGGATGGAGCCGGTAAAGTATCGGATTTGACTCTCGAAAAACTTCGTACATTTGATCTTGGCTACCATTTCGAAGACCTTGAAGGAGAAAATTCGTATCGCGGAGCGAACGAAAAAGTTGTCACTCTACGCGAATTGCTGGAAGAATTTCCGGAAATGTATATCAACATCGATATGAAAGATTCACCCGAAACTTATGAAGGCAGCCTTATGCCATCGAAACTGTGGCGCCTGATAGAATCTGCAGGGGCAGAAGACCGCGTTGGCGTAACAAGTTTTTACGATGAACAGATTGACCGTTTCAACCTGTACGCACAAAACCGCGTAGCAGTCGGAGCCGGAGAAAACGAAATCAAAAAAGCCTATGCAGCATTCAACAGCCAATTCGGCCATCTGTATAAACCTCGTGCAGACATGCTGCAGATTCCGATCCGCTCTTCTGTGTTCAACCTGGTATCCCCCCGATTTATCGCGTTTTTGGGTGAATTGAATATACCGGTCCATTACTGGACGATCAACGATCCTGAAGCGATGCGCGCGTTAATCGACGCTGGAGCAAAAGGAATCATCACTGACCGCCCTGATTTGGCAGTTGAAATCATTAAAGAAACCGAATGATATTACTCAACAAAAGAAAAAACCGGCGAGAAAAAGCAATGCTTTTTCTCGCCGGTTTTTATGGTTAAGAAAGGATAGAATTCTTAAGTTACCAATGGCTTTCGAGGAGTGGGTTTTTGTCCAGACTCCAGCGGCCCAGCTCTTCGGGTCATAAGCCACTCTGACTGTGCGGCTGGAAAGACGCCGCTTCGCCAGATCGTCTTATGCCTTTCAGAGCTTAACGGGCGCTTGCGCTTTTCTTATGCTGAACAGGAACAGCCGCCGCCTGTGCCACAGCTTCCTCCGCATGAGGAGTCTGAGGAAAAGAACGGATTGCTTGATGGTATTTTTACCGCCTCGGAAACTGAACGGCCAATAATGAAGCTTACCTGATCGATCAGGTCCTGCAATTCATTTTCAGCCAGCCGCAATTCAGCGACTTTCTCGTTGAGATCCAATTTCCGCTTGTCTACACGGATCCGTTTCATGACATCCTTATAATCCGGATGATATTTCCCGAAACGCTGCACCTCTTCATATAATTCTTTTAAACGTGCGAAAGCGGTGATTTCATCCGCCAGCTCTTTATTATCGTAAACAGCATGGTAAGCTTGTCGATATTGCTCAGCCTGCTCAGATTGTAGTATCATTCTACTTAACTCTTCGGCAGAGTCAGCAATTTGAACCCATTCGTAGGTCATGATCACATCTATTACCTCCTCTACGGTTCAATTATATCAAACATACTAATATTTTAATACACAAAGAAAGGGTTGTCAGCATGAAGGATTTACTTGACCAATTTAAAAGAACCGTAGATAACGGTACTCCTGAGGATATTCAGATCCTTTCCCAGTTTCTCGACAACCTGGAAAAGAAACAGTCAGGCGAATTCACTACATATTTAAGTGCTGCACTTGGCATGCAAAGACAGCAGAAAGACGACAGCTGGAGTGTCAGCATACCGAATACACCATTTATCCATAATAATATTGACATCCCCCACGGCGGAATCTTAGCGGTTCTTCTCGATACAGCGATGGGTACCCTGGCCAACAGCAAATGCCCGGAAGGTTTCGGCGCAGTAACGACGAATCTGGCCATCCATTACCTGACGGTCGCCACTGAAGAAACCATCACTGCGGAAGCTGAAATTATCCGTCAAGGCCGCCATACGATGGTCATTGAAGGAAATATATACGAAACCGGCGGAAAGCATATCGCCACATCCACCGGTTCATTCTTCATCGTTCCCAAGCCTTAATGGGATCTATTGTTTTTCCGCTTTTGTCGGCTCCTGCTTTAAAAAGCTTTGGGTATAGTACTTGCCGAAAACGCCTACTCCAATCTGATTGAACTGGCTCGAATATAATGTATCTCTATGATCTTCTGAGTTGATCCAGCCATGGACCGCTTCAGCAGCATCATAATACTGTGAAGCGGTATTTTCTGCAGCCTGTTCATAGACGATTCTGGAATTTTCGAGTCTTTCTTGCAGGCTTTCAACCTCAATTTCCTCCGACGAGAAATTCTGGCGGGCTACATTGCGGCTATGCTTTTCAGCAAGCATTGTGACGGCCGCGTTGACAATCAACGGTTTTTGCTGATGATGCAGGCGGTAGACATTTGTCAGGTCAACAACCTGTTTGGCGTTTGCTTTATCAATGGATGCCTGAAGAGCGGATGAAGGAGTGATTGGAACCAGTAAATTCCCGACATACATCATATCGTAAGGCTGATGGCGGATAAGCGTTTCTGCGTCCATGAACCGAACCGCCTCAAGCATCCCGTCTTCTTCATCAATATACAATTGCGCGTAAATATCTTCAAAACTTACCAGCAGCCGGGTTTCACGGTCTTCGGCACTAAGGCTGAACGTATAAATATTCGTGCCGTATTTTACGGTCACTTCATCTTCAATGATTGTAAAACGGTACAAATCCTCAATTGTTTGTCCAATGCTGTAAGGCGCTGCGTCCGTCGCAGTTCCTGCCGTGTAAACCTGTACTACTTTCTGGTCTTTGACACCGACCATTTTATAGTTGGAATAGGATTGGTTATAAATCCACCATTCATAGCCAAATGCTGATGGCTCAATCCTTGCCGGCTGTCCGTAATCATCAACCCATTCCTCTGAAGATTCTCCGATATAAACGGATATCCCCTCCCCTGGACGTTCTATCGCTAATGGATTTTCAATAATTTCCTGCGCGGGCAGCGGATCTGCTTTTTGTGGAGCTTCCAATATGTCATTCTCATTTATCGACGAGTCAAAGTAAAAAAATGTAATGAGGATGATTGACAGAAATATCATGATACGCAATAAATTCTTCAACCGTCTTCCACCCTCTCCTGCTATTTTCATCAATTATAACAGCCGCCTCTATACTGACACAATCTAGCCATTGCAACAAGCGCGAATTTCATCTATTATTAAAGGAGCATTGAGTCAGTTTTGAGATAGAGGAGGAGATCCTATGTATTTTGAAAATACAGGACTTGAGGACATTCTGGTAGATTTCAATTTGCTCCAGCATATTATGGGCAAACACGGTATGACTAAAGAAGGGCAATGGGATTATGAGCGTGTAACATTCGACCGTAAATTCGATGTTCGTGAAGGACGCTATTACTTGCGCGTATTCGCTTATGCAGTTGATGGCGATATTGATGCAGGCGATGCAACCGTTAAGGTCATGAAACCTGTTATCGGCAAATACTATTATCCATTCGGAGTTGAATACGGCGAAGATGAGCATTTTCCAGAGCACCTTCTGAAAACTTGCGCTGATATTTTAGCGACCATTAAATCCGAATTAAAAGCATTTGAAATCCAAGTCTAGAAAAGTGGCCACGCCTGTTTAAGGGCCGTGATGCACACTGGAAAAAACCGCAGTTCAACATTGAACTGCGGATTTTTTTAAAAAGTTTTCATTTTTTAATGAGGTTGATATAATTACAATATAATGTTTTTGGGAGGTTTATCGTGGCAAAATGGTGGAATAAAAAGATTTTAACCGCAGTACTTGTTATTTCGTTATTAATTTTATTTTCAATATACATAATTCCAATTGCCATACCGCTTATCTTGGCTTTACTGACGGCCATTTTCCTGGAACCATTTGTCGCCTTTATCCAGCAGCGCTTCAAATGGCAGAGGAAATCTGCTGTAATTACTGCCTTTATCGTATTCCTGCTGCTGGTCTCTTTATTTCTCTATTGGACCGTTACATACCTGATAGGCAAACTGATCCAGGTTTCACAAAATATGCCGGAATACATCAACAGCCTGTCTTCTATCTGGGAAGAAATGCAGGACTTCTTCCTGCGCTCATCTGAAGAATTTCCAGTTGAAGTCGTCAATTCATTTGAAACAGAATTGGCCCTTTTTCTTGAAGGAATTCGCGACTGGATACTGACCATCGTCAACTATGACACAGTCACCAATCTTTTAACTGGCATTCCATCTTTCCTCGTCAGTTTTATTGTTTTCCTGATTGCACTGTTCCTGTTCATGCTGGACCTCGACGACCTGAAACGCATCCTGTTCAGCAGATTGAAAGATACAACAGCTGAAAAAGTACAGTTTATGGCTGCACGCTTGAACAATGTCATTTTTGGCTTCCTGAAAGCCCAGTTTCTAGTCAGTGTAATAATCTTCCTTGTTTCGTTGGTAGCTTTGCTGTTTATAGCACCTGAAGTGGCGATTGTCATGTCCCTTATCATATGGATCATAGATTTTATCCCGATTCTTGGCTCTATTATCGTTCTGACACCGTGGTTCATCTATGAATTCATTACTGGCGATGTAGTCCAAGGCACTCAATTGGCTGTGCTGGCACTCGTGCTGTTGATCATTCGCCGGACCGTCGAACCGAAAGTTATGGGATCCCACATTGGCCTGTCTCCACTTGCCACATTGATCGCCATGTTTATCGGTTTACAGTTGATCGGCTTCCTTGGATTCTTTATCGGACCGCTGATCGTCATTCTGTTCACATCAGCCCGTGAAGCAGGCATCATTAAAATAGACTTTAAGGTATAACAATAAAATATTTCCATAGAAAAAGGAGAACCCATTGAGGTTCTCCTTTTCCAGCTTGTTGAGAAAAAGATAAAGATAAATAATCGATATTGCGCAAAACAGCTTCGCTTTCCTTGGGGCTTGCACTGAGCTAACTCGGTCTCGGTCCCCTTCGCCCGAGTGGATCTCAGCACTTCGCTCGAAACAGAGTTGGACAGCCAACTCTGTTTCTACTCCCTTGGGAGTCTCGCTGTTTTGCTCCATATCTTAGAATCGCTTTCTATAAAGAAGTAATCTAACTAGTTTGGTTTTCTGAAAAAGCTATTCATCTGCTTCTACAGATATAACATGTAGCAGCAGGCGGCGAAGGGCAAAGATGCGCTCCTGCATCGCTGTGCTGGCTTCAAGACATAAAAAAAGAGGCAGCGAAATGTTTGAAGAAGTTGAAGTTTCTCGAAAGCCTAAAAAAGGAGAACCCATTGAGGTTCTCCTTTTCTAGTGTCCAGACTCCAGCGGCCCAGCTCTTCGGGTCATAAGCCAACTCAGCTGCCGTGGCAAAAAACGCCACTATGCTGTTCTGTCTAACCCTTTATTGCTCCTGTCTCTGCATCGCTGACGCTAGCTTCGAGACATGAAAGTGCGTTGCATCGCTGCGCTAGCTTCGTCGCAAAGAGATGTCCCAAATTCCATTTGGTTCATCTCTTGCCTTACAGGGCTTAACGGGCGCCTTCGCTTTTTTATTCTCCACCAAGAATTGCTTTAATGACGGAAGTAGTCGGTCCGCCTTTATAGATAACATATAATAGAAGATAAACCATCACACCTGTGATTGCTGTAAAGAACCAGATTACGCTTGTATAAGGCCCGATTTTACGGTGTTTATCCAAACGGTTCTTATATCCCCACCAAATGGTGATGAGTCCCATAACACCACCGGTTGTTGCGAGGGTGATATGGAATATCAGGAAGATTGTGTAGAAGATTTTATATTCTTCCGGTCCACCAAAAGCGGTGTTACCGACAAAAATAGTTCGTGAAGCATAAATGATGAAGAATGTCAGAGCTGAAGCACCTGCTGCAATCATCACCTTTTTATGGGCTTCGATTTTACGTTGCCGGATCAAGTTCCAGCCGATCGCTACCAAAATAGCGCTTAAAACGATAAAGAATGTACTGATAGTTGGCAATAGCGGTAAATCCATCTCATTTAATCCCCTTTTTTGCTTTACCCATTATGTCGGTGATAAGCCATCTCTTTTCGGTCCTGCAATACTTTTGCAGTAATTTCGTCTGCATTGTCGTTTTCATTGCGAAGCCATTCATAAAACACCAGCCAAATGAAAACGGTAAAAACCAATTCCTGAAGAATTTTCATCGTAATCCCGCCAGTCCGCTGGTCTTCAATCAAACTCATTGAAGTAAACAATTCAGGGCCGGACAAATTCAGCTGTGATAAAGTTCCGACTGGCACACAAAGGGCCATCGCCTGGAGCCAGGCGTCTGCATCTGTATAAGTCGCATAAAACGGTGAGCTGCTGAAAATAATCAGTGCACACGCAGGCGTCATCAGCACACTTAATCCAAACAGAAACCCGAGTTTTTTCAAACCATGGAATTTATGCATTCCTTCAAGATTATTGACCACCGGCCACCAGTAGAACATCGCGAAAATGAATAATAGACTGCTGACCACTGCATGAAGCATCATATCCTGTTTAACGAAATCGAACACGAGCGGCAAATGATAGACTGAGAAAAACAATCCGAACAAGATCAGCGCCAGCATCGGCTTAGTGAAGAACATGAACAAAGGTCTAATAACCGGAAGATCGATGAACCATCTCCAAAGCCAAGTTGGTATCCCCATTATCAATAAAGGGGGTGCCAGCAGCAAAAGGAATGCCATCTGAACCATATGCATCGTAAATGTAATGTGTCCCAATAGATCGACTGGCGATCCTTTAATAATATATAACAAGGCCATTCCTGAGACGAACAGCAGCGCTTCTCTTTGTTTTAAAGGTACACTGTCCTTAAACTTACCTCTCCATTTGGTAGTGATTAAAAAATAGAAGAGAGTAATCAAGACGAGGATCCCTAAGTAAAACGGACTCCATAAAGCCTGAAATCCGAAAATACTGATTGGCATGCCTAACATACCTCCTTTTCCTCAAGTACCCCCATTATATAGCGGAAGCCCCCGTATATCAATGAACGAATCATGACATTTCCTGTACGCTTTCTATTTTAAAGTTACTCTGTTTACTCAATTTGTTTCTTCACACTTGGAATGTCCCTTATATTCAGCAAAAAAATCCCCCTTCACATTAAAGTGAAGGGGGATTTACTAATGCTGTTTACCACCAAACGATAGTGACAAGCGCCAGGACCGTAATGAAGGCAACAAACATTCCACTGAACATGAAGAATGCAACTGTTCCGTGGCCTTTATTGCTTAAGTGCATGAAATGATATAGCTGAAGTACTACTTGAACTGCAGCCAATAACAAGATAATCGGAACGATCAGGTAAGCCGAGAATCCAGCTGCCACCATCGTGAATGCAATCAATGTAAGGAAAATCATGATTGCAAACGACGTTAGCTGGTGACGCATTTCAGTGGATCTCTTTTTCTTTAAATATTCGTGCTCAGCGTGTGATCTGATTTTTTCAGGTGTATCGTGTGCCATATTAACCGATCACTCCCATCAAATAGACTACAGTAAAGATGAATACCCATACTACGTCGATGAAATGCCAGTATAATGCTGCAAGGTAGAATTTAGGTGCGTTATACATATTCAATCCGCGTTTTGAGTTACGGACCATCAACGCGATAAACCAGCTAAGCCCGAACAATACGTGAGCACCGTGAGTTCCCACAAGGGTGAAGAACGCGGAACTGAAAGCGCTGGTGGTAAAGCCGAAACCAAGGTGGACATAATGATTAAACTCATAGATTTCCAAACCAAGGAATGTAAGTCCAAGCAAAACGGTTATGCCTAACCAAGCCTGCATGGCTTTAAAGTTATGGTTTTTCATATGATGCATTGCGTACACACTTGTTAAAGATGATGTCAATAGAATCATTGTCATCGCAAAAACCAGTGGAAGTTCGAATAATCCTGCAGCTGTAAATTCAGAAGCATCCGGTCCTCTGTCTTTCAAAGCCAGATAAGTGGCGAAAAGAGACGCGAAAGTTACAGTTTCAGCAGCCAGAAGCAACCAGAATCCGACGAACTTGTTTTTACCTTCCAATGTCGCCGTTTCTGGATGATCCGGCCAGGATTGAGCGGTATATCTCTTATTTAAGTCCATCGGTGTTGCCTCCTCTCTTAGCGTCTTCGATCAATTCTTCTTTCGTGATGTGGAAGCCTAGATCATCTTTCAATGAACGGACAAGCATCGAACCGAAAGTGATTCCAAGACCGATAATCAATACAGCAAGTGCCCAAGGTTTTGTATCATCAAGGAAGTAAAGTGCTCCAAATGCTGCAACGAACATCCCGAATGACATGATTAATGGAATGATTGAACCGTTCGGCATGTGAACGTCGCCAAGTGGCTCCGCGTAGACCATACCTTCTTTATTGCCTTCCATTTTTTCGATCCAGTAAGTATCCAAACCGCGGACCAATGGAGTCTGAGCAAAGTTGTAGAATGGCGGTGGTGAAGGAATTGCCCATTCAAGTGTACGGCCATCGCCCCACGGGTCATTGCCGACACGAACATTTTTAACTTGAGTCAATACTACGTTCACCAGCAATACAAGCACACCGATTGCCATGAACAAAGCACCGACGGAGCTGATCATATTGAACAGGTCCCAGCCTTGGTCAGCGCCGAATGTGTAAACTCGGCGTGGCATACCCATTAATCCAAGGAAATGCTGGATGAAGAATGTCAGGTGGAAGCCGATGAAGAAGAACCAGAATGTGATCATCCCAAGTTTTTCGCTCAACATTGTTCCGAACATTTTTGGCCAGTACAAATGCGTACCTGCCAGAATACCCAATACTACTCCACCAACAATTACATAATGGAAGTGAGCGACGATAAAGTAAGAATCGTGCAATTGGTAATCGAGCGGCGCCATGGCTTGCATAACACCAGTAACACCACCAGCAACGAACGAAGGAATGAAAGCCACCGCATAAATCATAGGTACGGTAAATGAAATGCTTCCTCCCCAGATTGTAAGGAGCCAGTTAAATATCTTGATACCGGTTGGAACTGCGATGATCATTGTCGCCAAAGCGAAAACTGCGTTGGCAGTTGGTCCAAGGCCGACCGTAAACATGTGGTGAGCCCAAACCATGAATCCGTAGAAACCGATAAGGATAGTTGCAAATACTAAAGCTGTGTAACCGAACAAGCGTTTTCTCGAGAAAATCGCAAAGATTTCAGAGAAGATACCGAATGCCGGCAATATGAGGATGTAAACTTCCGGGTGACCGAATATCCAGAATAAGTGCTCCCAGATGATCGTGTTACCGCCCATTTCAACAACGAAGAAATTCGCATCGAACAAACGGTCAAATACCATGAAGAACAATCCGATAGTAAGTGGCGGGAAAGCCAAGAGGATCAACGCTGAAGCGACAAAAGTCGTCCAAGTGAACAATGGCATTCTCATATAAGTCATACCCGGCGCACGCATATTGATAATTGTTACAAGGAAGTTAATCCCCGCGATCAATGTACCGAAACCGGAAATTGTCAGTCCTAGAGAGTAAAAATCAATTCCGTGCCCTTCTGAAGCCAAAGCGAGTGATGCGTAGTTTGTCCAGCCGGCATCAGGTGCACCGCCCATGAACCATGAAAGGTTCAGGAAGATTCCCCCAAAGAAGAAAAGCCAGAATCCCAAAGAGTTCAAGAATGGGAAAGCTACGTCACGCGCTCCGATTTGCAGAGGCATAACGGCGTTCATAAACGCCAATAATAACGGCATTGCTGCCAAGAAAATCATGGTAGTACCGTGCATTGTTATAATTTCGTTGTATAATCCAGCACTTAGAAAATCATTTCCTGCCTTCATCAGCTGGATCCGGATCATCATAGCTTCCAGTCCACCTACAAGGAAGAAAAAGCCGCCTGAGATTAGATAGAGGATAGCGATTTTCTTATGGTCTACTGTTGTAAGATAATCCCATATAAATGCGCCGAATCCCTTTTTTTGAGCTAAAGAACTCACACTGTATACCTCCCTTTTTACACTCTGACGCTATTACTCTTCAACAGACAGGCTCATCAGGTATGCAGCAAGCGCATCCAATTCCTGTTCGGAGAATGGTTCTCCACCGTTGTTAGTTTCACCGTCAGGCATCAAGTTTCCTGGTTTATATTCCTGTGGATCTTGAATCCATTTTTTCAAGTTTTCTTCATTATGTTCCATAAATCCGGCTACGCGGTTGCGGTCACCGAATGTTGCAAGGTTTGGCCCTACCGCTCCTGCACTGCCACTGCCAGAAACAGCGTGACATCCGATACAGCTGTTTGCGAATGTTTCTTCACCTTCTTGAGCAAGTGCGTCAGCTGCAGGTTCAGGTTCTTCCTGCATTGCCGCGATCCATTGGTCAAATTCTTCGCGGTCAACAGACTTAACTTTAAAATCCATCAACGCGTGTGAAGGGCCGCAAAGCTCGGCACATTTGCCGTAGAATACGCCATCTTCGAGTTCCGAAGATTCCTTATCGAATTCCAGATAGAATTTGTTGACGTTTTCCGGGTTAACATCAAGCTTACCGCCGACTGAAGGAATCCAGAAGGAGTGTTTGATATCAGCAGAGATTAAATTGAAGTAAACACGTTCATCAGTCGGAACAACCAATTCCTGTGCAGTTACGACTTCTTGTTCAGGATATTCAAATTCCCACCAATACAATTTAGCTGTAACGTTGACAGTGAGGTTATTCTGTTCGCCTTCTTCGTTTACAGAATCCATAGCAGTAACATCAGCCAAATCAAATGTTGAATAGACTGTTGGAACAGCAAGGATCAAGAGCAATACGATCGGCACTGCTGTCCAGATAAATTCAAGTTTCGCACTACCTTCAACTTGTTCAGGAATCATATCATCCCCAAGTTTTGAACGGCGGAACTTAACGATAGCCAATACATAGATGACTGATACAACTAAAATTATGAAAGTCATAACAATAGTAGATAAAATCAGTAGGTTGAATTGGTCCTGCGCAACCTTGCCAGCAGGGATCAGAGTTGAAATCTCTTCACGTCCACAGCCCGACAGAAAGACGAGCAATGCTGTCATCAATGCGAAAAGACGCCAGTTAGTAAGTCCTTTCATCATAGCTTTTCTTACCCCTCTCTCATTTAAAAGTTTTTAAGTATAGGAAATCAGACGAAAACAGCAAATATGATCATCGCAACGAATAAAATCGTCATGTAATTCAATGAATAGATGAACATACTCTTCGCCCATTTCAGATCATCTTCCACTTTAAAGCCGCGGATAGCGAGGAACAGCCAGCCGAGATTCAAAAGTGTTGCTAAGATGAAGAAGCCGATTCCCAATTCCGGTAAAAGGAATGGTAGTGGAAACAGCATCAAAACCCATGCCAGCATAGATTTTTTTGTCCGGTGGAAGCCTTTCACCACCGGCAGCATCGGGATATTTGCAGCCCGGTACTCTTCCGTCCGTTTCATGGCAAGCGCGTAAAAATGCGGCGGCTGCCAAATGAACATAATCAGGAACAATGCCCAGGCACCGGCACCCAATGTCGGTTCTACTGCGGCCCATCCGATAAGCGGCGGGATTGCTCCCGAGATACTGCCAACAATCGTATTGCTGACGTGCCTTCTCTTGGACCACATGGAATACAGGACCACGTAAGCAAGAACGCCTGCTATTCCCAGAACACCTGCTGAAACAGAAGCGGAAAACAAAAAGATTTCGCCTAGAACTATGAAAGAAACAGCGAGTGCCAAAACAGCAGATGGTTTAAATCTTCCTGTTACCGTTGGCCGTGCTTTTTTGCTCGCCATCAACGGATCGATATCTGTATCAATGTAATTATTCATGGCAGCAGAACCTGCTATGATCAATGCTGATCCGACCAAGGTGTAGACGAGGATGTCCAAATGCTGTAGAAAATGCCTGCCAGAAAACTGAAACGCCAGCCACAGCCCAGTGAAAACTGTAATCAGGTTTGAATTGACAATCCCGATTTTTATAAGTGCCAAAAAGTCCTGGACAAAGGTGGTTGTTTCAGGTGTCCCGTGTGCTTGCGCAGACAAAGACCGGCCGTTTGACATTTAACCTCCTCCTTTCAAAGTTGTAAGCATAGTCCGCTAACCATAACTATATCTAAATTCCAGCCGTTTTTCTACATATAACTGAAATTTACCGATAAAAGCTATGAATATAGTGAGTTAGCCTCAAATTGCACTCACCCTATCATACATCACTGCAGTGCTATTTTTAATAATGAAAAATAATAGTTTTTGAACAGTTTGTGAAGGCTCAGAGTTATATGTCCAAATATCGAAAGTTTCCGCTATTGCTGATTTTCCGTTGTATTTTAGGCCGACTTTCGCTATTATCGAGTATGCAGGTTATGGACGGATAAATGTATTTCCATATAGAAAAAGTAGGTGGCATTCTTGCAGCAAAATAAATATATAAAATGGTTCGCAGTGGCAGCATCGGTCGGAATGCTTCTTATTCTGTTAGGCGGTGCGCTCGTCACCAAAACTGAAAGCGGAATGGGTTGCGGCCGTCACTGGCCTGGATGTAATGGCCAATTGATACCCGATGTCATAACGGCAGAAGTGCTGATTGAATTTTCCCATCGCCTGGTTACAGGAGCTGTCAGTTTCTTCATCCTGATTCTCGCAATATGGGCCTGGAGAAAGTTCGGCCATATCCGCGAGACGAAATTCTTGGCTATCACTTCTGTTTTCTTCCTTGTTCTTCAAGCATTGATCGGAGCCGCGCAGGTTCTATGGGGCCAAGGTGATTTTATCCTCGCCTTGCATTTCGGCATCTCCCTCATTTCATTTGCATCTGTGTTATTGCTGACGCTTCTCGTTTTTGAAGTGGACCGGAAATTCGACACAGAAAAATTGAAGATCGGCAGAACAATGAAGTTTCACACAATCGGCGTAACTTTATATTCTTATATCGTCATTTACACCGGTGCGCTCGTACGGCATACGAACTCCAGCTTGATATGTTCTGATTGGCCGTTGTGCCGCAACGATTCTTTTGCACTTCCTTCCAATATGTATGAATGGGTGCAAATGGGGCATCGCGTCGCAGCCGGTTTGATCGTCATCTGGATTGGCGTCATCATGTGGCACGCAATCAAGCATTATAAAGACCAACGGGCAATTTACTGGGGCTGGATCATCGCTTTCACAATTGTAATGATGCAAGCTACGACCGGAATGCTGGTTGTGCTGACAAAATTAAATCTTGCTGTTGCTTTATTGCATTCCCTTTTCATCACTTTATTATTCGGGCTTTTGTGTTATATGGTACTTCTTGTTTCACGAAGTTATACGAAATCTTAAGAAAAGCGCAAGCGCCTGTATAGATTCGAAAGGCATAAGCCACTCTGGCGAAGCGGTGTGTTTTCAGCCGCACAGCCTCGAAAAGCGAAAGGGCCTGTTCAGCTCTGACAAGCGTAAGCCGAAACAGCGGAGCGGCGATCTTTGCCGCATAGCTGTTTCGGCTTACGTCCCGAAGAGCTAGGCACTGGAGACTAGACAAGAGTGGCTTATGACCCGAGAATCTGGGCGCTGAAGTCTGGACAGTGCAACACTCTTTTTAAGAACCTTCTTATTAAAAAAAGTTATACTTTTTAACCATAAAAAACAGCTGGCGCAAATTTGCGCCAGCTGTTTTTTTAATTTCTTTCCATTTCAATCAATAAGTCTCCAGTGGAAATACCGTCTGCGGCATTCACATGGATTTCTGTAATTGTTCCATCAAAAGGAGCTTGCACTGTCGTTTCCATTTTCATGGCTTCTGTTACAAGCATGTGGTCGCCGCGTTTTACTTTAGCGCCTTTCTCTGCAACGACTTTCAACACAGTTCCCGGCATTGTTGCTGCAATATGGCTTTCCTGCGTCGGATCAGCCTTCGGTTTCGCAGCACTGTCGGTTTCCACTGTCATATCCGTGATGCTTACTTCACGCGGCTGGCCATTCAACTCGAAGTAAATCGAGCGGGTGCCGTCTTTTTGCGGTTCCCCAATTGACACCAACCTGATCATCAAGGTCTTCCCTTTTTGGATTTCGACTTCAATTTCTTCCCCAAGCCTCATTCCATAGAGGAAAGTCAGTGTGTCGAGAACCGAAACGTCGCCGAATGTTTTATTGGTTAATGAATATTCATCGAAAACTTTAGGATACAATGCATATGCCAGAACTTCATGGCTTGTAACCGGACGATCCAATTTTTCATACAACGTTTTGCTGATTTCTTCAAAATCAGCCGGCTCGAGCAACTCTCCAGGGCGAACCGTAATCGGTTTGCGCTCTTTCAAAATCACTTTTTGCAATTCTTCAGGGAATCCGCCATGCGGCTGTCCGATATAACCTTCGAAGAATTCGATGACCGACTCAGGGAAATCGATTGTTTCACCGCGAGTGATGACCGTTTCCTCATCCAGATCATTCTGTACCATGAACAGCGCCATATCTCCTACGACTTTCGATGAAGGTGTCACTTTTACAACATCACCGAACAGCATGTTGACTCGGGAATACATTTCCTTAACATTTTCCCAGCGCATCCCAAGTCCAACCGCTTTCGCTTGCTGCTGCAGATTGCTGTATTGGCCGCCTGGCATTTCGTGGACGTAGATTTCTGAATGTGGACTGTTCATACCGCTTTCGAAATCACTGTAGTATTTACGGACATCTTCCCAGTAATGCGAAAGTTTTTCTTGAGCCTGAATATCCATCCGGACTTCACGGCCGCTTCCGTTCATCGCGTAATACAGGGAATTCGAGCTTGGCTGTGAAGTAAGCCCTGCCATGGAACCAAGTGCAGTATCGACGATATCGACCCCTGCCTGGATGGCTTTCGAATACATATAAATACCGTTGCCGCTCGTATCATGTGTATGGAGGTGGATCGGCATCGATACCGTATCTTTCAGTTCGGACACCAGACGGTAAGCCGCTTCCGGTTTGAGTAGACCAGCCATATCTTTAATGGCCAGAATATGTGCGCCTGAAGCTTCCAGCTCTTTTGCCATATCCTTATAATATTGGACGGTGTATTTATCACGGCTCGGATCCAGTATATCTCCTGTGTAGCAAATTGCCGCTTCTGCAATTTTGCCGCTCTGCCTTACCTCATCGATGGCCACTTCCATGCCTTTGATCCAGTTAAGGCTGTCAAAAATACGGAAAACATCTATTCCCGCTTCTCCGGATTTACGAACAAAATCACGGATTACATTATCCGGATAGTTTTTATAACCTACTGCATTCGCTCCGCGGAAAAGCATCTGGAACAAGACATTCGGCATCTGTTCACGCAATTTGATCAAACGCTGCCAAGGATCTTCTTTCAGGAAACGGTAAGAGACATCAAATGTCGCCCCTCCCCACATCTCCATTGAAAACAGATCTTTCTGCAAGTGTGCCGTCTCTTTTGCCACAGCAAACATATCATACGAACGAACGCGCGTTGCCAATAAAGACTGGTGGGCATCCCTGAAAGTCGTATCCGTTAGAAGGACATCTTCCTGCTCGTGTATCCACTTAGCCAGCCCGTCAGCTCCTCTTTCATCAAAAATCTGCTTGGTACCTGGAGGTAAAGTTGTGCTCAAATCAATTTCCGGTTTTCTCGGCGCTGCGTGGATTGGTTTCTTTTTCTTTTCAATTCCCGGGAATCCATTAACCGTAACATTGCCGATATAGCTCAAAAGCTTGGTTCCACGGTCTTGTCGGACTGGGAACAAAAACAGCTCCGGCGTTGAATCGATAAAACTTGTATCAAAATCACCTTTGATAAAACTCGGGTGCTTAACTACATTCTCCAAAAATGGAATATTTGTTTTTATACCGCGGATCCGGAATTCCTGTAAGTTGCGGTCCATCTTGCCAGCCGCTTCCTTGAACGTCAGCGCCCAAGTCGATAATTTCACCAATAGAGAGTCATAATATGGGGAAATTACTGCTCCCTGGAAGGCATTACCGGTATCCAGACGAACACCGAAACCGCCACCCGAACGATATACCATCAATCTTCCCGCATCCGGCATAAAGTCATTGACCGGATCTTCCGTTGTAACGCGTGATTGGATTGCAAAACCGAATAACGGAATTTTATCCTGTGAAGGAATGGAAATCACATCTCCATGAAGGTCATGTCCCCTAGCGATATGGATTTGGGAATGGACGATATCAATTCCGGTAATCATTTCCGTAATGGTATGCTCCACTTGAATACGCGGGTTTACTTCTATGAAGTAGAATTCATCATTTGATACAAGGAATTCGACTGTCCCTGCATTTATGTAATCAATATTTTTCATCAGCTTCACTGCTGCTTCACAGATTTCATTGCGCAGTTCGTTGCTGATTGAATTTGAAGGTGCTATCTCCACCACTTTTTGGTGGCGGCGCTGAATCGAGCAGTCGCGTTCATAAAGGTGTACGATATTGCCGTATTGGTCACCCAGAATTTGGACTTCGATATGCTTCGGTTTTTCAACAAATTTTTCTACATACATTTCATCTGAACCGAAAGCCGCTTTTGCTTCAGACTTCGCTCTTTCATACGCTGATGCCAGTTCTTCCTCTTTACGGACAATCCGCATACCGCGGCCGCCGCCTCCAAGAGACGCTTTGATCATTAACGGGAAGCCGGCTGTCTTAGCGAATTCTTCCACTTCCTGAAGAGATTCCACTGGTCCATCAGTTCCGGGGATTACCGGGATTCCAGCAGCAATCGCTTGTGAACGCGCTTTCACTTTATCGCCGAACATATCCAGATGCGCTGAAGTTGGTCCGATAAACAGGACGCCTTCCTCTTCACATCTGCGGGCAAAATGAACATTCTCGGATAAAAAACCGTAGCCAGGATGGATTGCATCAGTATCCGTGTCTTTTGCGATACGGATGATGTCTTCAATATCCAGGTACGCGTCAATCGGTTTCTTTCCTTTTCCTACCAAATACGATTCGTCTGCTTTATAACGATGATATGAACCGCTGTCTTCTTGTGAATAAATTGCAACTGTTGGAATTTTCAGTTCTGTACAGGCGCGGAAAACCCTAATAGCGATTTCTCCGCGGTTTGCCACCAAAATCTTATTGATCTTTTTCACAATGCAGCACACCCTTTTATTTTTTTGTTTTTTCATATTTGTGGAACATGGAGACATTCATTAATACTCCCATACCTAACGATAACAAAATTACGGAAGTTCCGCCATAACTTATAAATGGAAGGGTGACCCCTGTTAAAGGAATAAGCCCAGATAATCCACCCAGATTGACGAAAGTCTGTATGCCAATCATGCTCGCTATACCCGCTGACAGCATACGCGCCAAAGGATCTTTCGTGGTCATAGCAATCGACAGTCCTTTTAATACAATAAACCCAAGACCCCCGATTACAAAGAGCACTCCCAGGATACCAAGCTCTTCAGCTACAATGGACATGATAAAATCCGTATGGGGTTCCGGCAGATACCCTAATTTCTGGATTGACTGTCCCAGCCCCAAACCACTGATCCCACCAGATCCAATAGCCAGATAACCATTGACGATTTGCATGCCAAAACCCAGTTCATCCACAAAGGGATTTAAAAATGCTTCAAGACGGCCAAGCCTTTTTTCCGTCAAAATCATATCCTGCGCAAAAATTAGAAAAGGAACAATGAAAATGGCAGCAGCCGCTGCTACAATCCCCGCCAACTTGAGGAACATACCAAACCGAATTCCGCTGGCAGCCATGACACTGAGCCCTACCAATGCAATGATTCCCATCGAACCAATGTCCGGTTCACGAAAAACAAGGAACAATGCAAATGCCAGAACGATAACCGGTGGAATAATTGATTCATTCAATTGATTGATGGTCCCTTTTTTATATTTATTTGAAAATACACCAGACAGATAAAAGATTAACCCTACTTTCGCAATTTCCGAAGGCTGGATGCTGGCAAAACCGATGTAAATCCAACTTTGTGCCCCACCGCCTGCATAACCGATGAAATGCACCAGAATCAGGCCGCTGAAAACGACAAAGAGAATCGACATCATCACCCATTTCTTGCTGAAATGCTTATAAGGGAAAATGGCACCGAGCACAAAGGCCGGCAAAGCAAGCGCTAAATTTATAACCTGCTGATTGAAGAAGTGGTTTGGCTCCCAGCCATACCTATAGACGGACCAGGCCATGCTTGCACTGTAAATCATGACCAAGCCGAAGAGGGTTAACGCGAGATAGGTAAAAAGCAGAGGATAATCAAAATTAGCGGCGTACCGCTTTATGTACTGTTTCATATTCAAACCTCATTTATATTTTATGTTAGTAAAAAAACTCAAACAAAAATCGTTTGAGTTTGCTTTATTTATTCGTATACGCTTCATGAAGGATAGATAATTTCTTTTCGAGCGTATCCATTAAATTTTTCCCGTCTTCCTTTTCGATCAAACCAAGTTTTACTGCGAAATCAATTTCACGCGAAAGACCAAACATTTGCGTATCAAGGACTTCTTCATATAACGGGCATGACGGCAAAGTCAGATTGTCCATTTGGACTTTAATCAATTGCTCTATTTTCAGCGCATCGGCTTTAAGGAGGTCCAATGCTTTATGCTGATAAGTTTGTTCTTCTGTATGCTCCATGAGGACTCCCCCATTTACTGAAATTTCTTCTGTTCAACCTGTTTAAAGTGTATCTTTTAAACAACGAAATTGCAAGCCTCCTCTTCGTTGGAAGCAATCACTTTAGGAACTTGACAAAGACAGGTATACTGATAGAAGAGTGATTATCTAGATGGAGGGTTTTACTAATGGAATTTATTATTCAATTTAAGGGCGAAGTGAAATTTAAACTGACTCTTGATCCGACAGTATGGATTTTTGATGATCGAAAATTGGATCTTGAGAAATATTTTACAGAGGAACGAATCGAACGCGATGAACTGGAAGAATACAAACGCGGAATGGGTGAACACTGGTCACGCGAAATCATGGAAGGCGCAACAGTCCCTCCTACTTTGAATTCTGAAAAGAAATATAAAAAGCAGGAGAAAAAGGATATGCTTACCGGCACATTCGGCATTCTGTTTAGACCTTTCATTGAAAATGCTGAACCGTATGAAACTGCCAAGACGGTCGTTTTTGAAACAGCTAATGGCGACTTCAGTTTTCCACTTGAGGATTCAAAAAAATTGGTCCTGAAATTCAGCCAGGAAGGCAAACCGCTCCGTGAAGATGGACCCGTCCATGTCCTTCTGCCTGATGGAAGCAATCTGGACAATCCGATAACAAATATTACAGCCATCCGGGTAGAATAGGAGTGAAACAGCATGCGTGTTAAATGTGTAATGTGTGACACCATCGAAGAACTGGTGGATGACACGCTTGAGGCAAAACGCCTTAGAAACCGTCCAATCCATACCCATATGTGCAACAATTGCCATCAGCGGATCGAGCAGCGGACGAAAGAACGGCTGGCAACCGGGAAATTTCATTTTTACCGCAGTTCAAGAAAAATTGAGGAAGACTTTTGATGAAGTTCCTGAAAGGTGTTTGGATCGGCTTTTGGAGCGGACTGATTCTGGGATTGTTATTTAAATGGATACAAGCAGTAACTGGCGTTAATGTATATTTATTATTGCTGAATGTCGATTTTATCCCTGTTATCGGCAAAGTGGAATGGTCTGAGATGACTGAATTTTTATTTCATACAGCTGTTTCTGTTGTCATTGGCATCGTCTATGTCTATTTCGCCAAACGCCGTCCCTATACATTCGGGCAATTGACCGTTCTAAGCCTGGTTCTTTGTTCGCCAACTTACGTTCTCTATTTCCTATTATCATCGTTGGCGATCACCGATCAGGTTCCCGGGCTCACTGACTGGGAAGCTATTACTTATTGGGTATTCGGCCACCTGGCATATTCCTTGCTGCTGCCTATACTTTATAAAACATTTGAAAGAAAAAACGCTGCATCTCAATGAGATGCAGCGTTTTCGCGTTTTTCGCGCCATAAGCGGATTTTATAAAGAATCAGGATAAGCGCGGCAATGACCAAGCCCTCGACAACCGGTAGAAAGAAAGCTAAAAATGTTAGCCCCAGACTGCCGGCTGCCAGGAAAAGACCAATTACGATGTTTTTTCCGAGCGGCAGCCTTTTAGCAAAACCCAGTTTATAAACCAAAGCCGACAAAAGAAGGATTACCGCAAATAATGCGTACCCAGCCACTTCGAAGTTTGGCAAATTCTGATATAGCACTCGGGCTACCGGATACATACTGTCATAGACAAACGATTGATCGTCCACGGATTATACATCCTTCCATTCTATTATTCTTCGATGGCCACTTTTTTCTTCTTCGCCATACGCTCACGTTCGTTTTTATCAAGAATTTTCTTGCGCAAACGGATTGTTTGTGGCGTGATTTCACAGTACTCATCGTCATTCAAGTACTCAAGTGCTTCTTCAAGGCTCATCAGACGTGCTTTCTTCATAGTCGTTGTCTGATCTTTATTCGCTGAACGGATGTTTGTTGCAGCTTTGATCTTAACGATGTTAACAGTCAAATCACTGTCGCGGTTGTGTTCGCCGACGATCATGCCTTCATAAATTTCAGCACCAACTTCAACAAATGCAGTTCCGCGATCTTCGATTCCCATTAGGCCGTAAGTCGAAACTTTACCGCGTTCCATGGATACCAATACACCTTGACGGCGTCCGCCTACGCGGCCTGAAGCTACTGGCTGATAGCTGTCGAATGTGTGGTTGATGATTCCGTATCCGCGAGTCTGTGTCAGGAATTCAGTTGTATAACCGATCAAGCCACGTGCTGGTACGTTAAATACCAAACGGACCTGTCCATTTCCGTTATTGACCATATCCAGCATTTCACCTTTACGTTCACCAAGTGATTCAATGATAGCACCTGTATATTCTTCAGGTACATCCACTTGCACACGTTCAACCGGTTCGCAGCGTACGCCATCTATCATACGTACGATAACTTCCGGTTTTGAAACCTGGATTTCAAATCCTTCACGGCGCATGTTCTCGATAAGGATCGACAAATGCAACTCTCCGCGTCCTGATACAACCCAAGCGTCAGGTGAATCTGTCGGATCTACACGCAAAGAAACATCTGTTTCCAATTGAGCATCTAAACGTTCCTGAATTTTTCTTGATGTAATGAATTTACCTTCTTTACCTGCAAATGGGCTGTTGTTAACAAGGAAAGTCATTTGAAGAGTCGGTTCATCAATGCGGAGAATCGGCAAAGCTTCCTGATGGTCCTGAGGACATACGGTTTCTCCAACGTTGATATCTTCCATACCTGAAATAGCGATCAAGTCGCCTGCTTCAGCTTTTTGGATTTCAATCCGTTTAAGACCCATGAAACCATGGATTTTTGTTACACGGAAATTCTTCACTGAACCGTCAAGTTTCATCAATGCTACTGATTGTCCGACTTCGATTGTTCCGCGGAATACACGGCCGATACCGATACGTCCAACATAGTCATTGTAGTCAAGAAGTGCTACCTGGAACTGAAGTGGCTCATCTCTGTTATCGATTGGAGCAGGGACGTTATCCAGAATTGAATCGTAAAGAACCTGCATTGTCTCTTCTTGATCCGAAGGATCTGGAGAAAGACTTGCAGTACCATTCATAGCTGATGCAAAAATAACCGGGAACTCCAATTGTTCATCATTAGCTTCAAGTTCAATGAATAATTCGATGACTTCGTCAACTACTTCTTCAGGGCGCGCGAAATCACGGTCGATTTTGTTTACTACTACGATTGGTTTCAAGTTTTGCTCAAGTGCTTTTTTCAACACGAAACGTGTTTGCGGCATACAGCCTTCATAAGCGTCCACTACTAATAAAACACCATCAACCATTTTCATGATACGTTCCACTTCTCCACCGAAATCGGCGTGGCCTGGAGTATCCAAAATGTTGATTTTAGCGTCTTTATATTGAATCGCAGTGTTTTTTGCCAGAATTGTAATTCCGCGTTCTCTCTCGATATCATTTGAGTCCATAGCTCGTTCATCCATATGTTCATTTGAACGGAAAATTCCAGATTGCTGCAGAAGTTGATCCACTAAAGTTGTTTTACCATGGTCAACGTGGGCAATTATAGCAATGTTTCTTAGGTCGTTACGTAAGTTAGTCATAATTTCACTCCAATATTCTTTTTTCATGTCTATAACTGTGCTAGTATAGCACATATAGGGAAAAAACCCTAAGATTTTATTTCCACATCCACTAGCAGGAGGAAAATTAATGAAAAATGTAAAATGGATCTTCGTTCTCTACTCGTTTGCTGCATTGTTGGCTATGGTCGGAATCGGCGTTGCAGTAGCGTTCCGCAGTTTCCCGATGATTTTTCTGGCGATACTATTACTAGGTGCAATTATGGTTATGGGTTTCAAGAAAAAGCGTGCAATGATTGAAGCCGGTTTAATGTAGTTCAGATATAAATATTATGCTTAACAAAAAAAATAACATTTTTATGTTAAGTCTTCAATAATTTCAATCCCATTATTGAAGAAAATTAAAAGGATGCAGAGATGCATCCTTTTTTTATTTTTGACGAATATAATCTTTAAGTATCCGGGAATGGATCGAAGGGTTGGCTACAAGAAATGTGTCCTGCTCCAGCAGATTTCCGGGTTCCCCTCTAAAGTTGGTCGCGATTGCTCCAACTTCCCTTGCAATCACCATTCCTCCGGCAATGTCCCACGGCGACAGCCTCATGGAGATATAGGCATCAATCCGTCCACTTGCCAAATATGCCAACTCCAGTGCTGCAGAACCATATGACCTGATGCCACGGACATCCTGGATCAACTTTAATGTTCCGTTATGGTCAAAGTGGCGGTTTGGCACAGCCCAAGTTGCGTTCATAGCAAGAATCGACTCTTCTATAGTTGTGATCCCCAAGGGTCTGAGCCTCTCATCATTGTAATAGGCTCCTCCTCCCTGCACTCCATGGTAAAGATCGTCATTTACCACATCGTATATGTAGCCCAATTTGCCGACGCCATCTTCATAAATGCCTAGCGAAATGGCGAAATTGCGTTTCTGATGGACAAAATTCATCGTTCCGTCAATTGGATCAAGCAACCAGATCACCCCGTTCTGATCCTCAATACGATCACCAAAACCTTCTTCTCCGAAAATCCGGTGACCCGGAAAATCGCGATTGATGCGGGAAATGAAAAATTGCTCTATTTCTTTATCGATATTAGTAACAAGATCATTTGCATCAGATTTTGACTCAATTGAAATATCAGACAGGAAAGAGTTCCGTATTTTATGCCCTGCTTCTTTGATAAGTGACTTGATGTACCGGTCCATTGCGTGCAAATCCATAAAAAAGCCTCCTCCGTTTCCACCATTATAACGTCAAAAGGCACCTACTGTCATACTTCAGCAGGTGCCTTTATAAATGGATGATATTAAAGCGCATGAAGTGCCTCCAGTTCCACGTGAATTTCCTGAAGCCGTTTTTTGCTCTTATCAATTTCACGATTATCATCTTGCTGCATTGCATCAAATAGGGAAGCAAGCTCATAATCTAATTCAAGCTTCAATACGTGGATATATTCTTTTTCGACGTCTGCTTTACGGATTATTTGGATCATCTGTTTCATCTTTAGCACCCCTTCCCCTTTTTGATTCCAATAATTCCGAAAAATTAAGGTAGTTATCAATCTTTTACCCGATTGCACAGAATCAAAAACGTCTTTCTATAATTTTTTCTAAAAGTCCTGTAAAATGTTTTTTATGTGCATCATTAAGGAGGAAATTCACCGTATGTCTTATTGGAACGAAAAACATTTCAAAGTATTCGAAACTCCTGGCCTGGAAGCCAGAATGTCAGCCCTTATCGAAAAAGTCCGTCCGAAGTTCGAGGAACTCGGCGAGCAGTATTCAGCTTATTTCTCCGGTAAAACCGGCGAAGAATTTCACCCGCATGTAGCGAAGCATATGCGCCGTACTGTAAATCCCCCAAATGACAGCTGGGTAGCCTTCGCTCCCAATAAACGCGGATATAAAGCTGTTCCCCATTTCCAGATCGGACTTTGGGAAAGCCACGTATTCATCATCCTTGCTGTAATCTATGAAGCAAACGGAAAAACCGCTATGGCGGAACGCCTGCTGAATTCTGATGTAATCGGAAACCTGGCTGAAGATATGGTTGTATCCGGCGACCATATGAAACCGGAGGCCTCGTCAATTGCGGAATTGGGAGATGAAGGAGTGAACAAGCTTCTTCAGCGCCTGCGCGACGTAAAAAAAGGGGAATTTGTAATTGGCCGTCACCTGCAGCGTGAAGAAGCCGATGCCTTGAGCAAATCCCAATTTGACGAGCTTGTCGAAAAGACGTTTGACGAATTGCTGCCGGTTTACAACACCATGCTGAATAAATAATAGAAGAAACAGAAAACCGCAGCGACAAAATGTCCGCTGCGGTTTTTAAATTATCTGCTCATTTTGATCATCGGACCAATTGCCGATGCTTTCAGTTCTTTGATGACAGGAAAACTGGCATAGCCGCTTTCCTCTTCAAATTCCTTGAAGTAGGTTTTTTCCTCTGAAATAGCGGGAACCACTTGCTTGAATTTTCGGTATCTCGCCATCATTTCCTCTCGGCTGATCCCTTTTTCATAAGCCATTTCGATTCCTTCAAAAAATATTACTACATCCACGATCTCTTCTGTGCTCCAATCAATTGAAAAAGGATATGAATAATCCATTCCTTCTCTCCTCCTTTACTCAAACGCTGCCCATTTACGGCGAATCACTTCAGACTCATCCATCATTCTATCAAATAATTCCTCTACAGTCGGCACGTCATGTATCATACCTGTCACCTGTCCTGCCCAACCAAATCCGCGTTCATTTTGGCCATCATAAATAAACCGTTTATTCGCTTCACCGCTGATATAATCCTTCAGCGAGTCATATGTCGGGGTCTCGTGTTCAATTTCAAGAATTTTATCAGTCCAGCTGTTTTTAAGGGTCCTGGCCGGGGCACCGATACTTCGTTTAATAATAACGGTATCGTTTTCAGTACTGTTGATCAAAGAGTTTTTATAGGCTTCTGACGCATGGACGCATTCTTTGGTCGCGATAAAACGGGTTCCCATCTCTACGCCTTCGGCTCCAAGTGCTAAGGCCGCCATTAATCCACGACCATCGCCAATACCGCCGGACGCTATGACCGGAATCGACACTGCATCGACAACTTGAGGTATTAATACCATCGTGCCGATATCGTCCCGGCCTAAATGACCTCCTCCTTCGTGGCCCACTACCATTACTGCATCTGCTCCCAATTTTTCAGCTTTTAAAGCCTGTTTACGGGCGGCTACAAGAACCAGCTTCCGGATTGAAGTGCCCTCCAGCTGTTCGAAGATCGGTGTCGGATTTCCTCCTGTCATGGAAACAACCGGCACATTTTCTTCTATCGCTACATCCAGCATATGGGCAAATTTCCTGCCATGCTCCCCAATGGCGAAATTGACTCCAAACGGTTTATCAGTCAGCTTTCTTACTTTCTGAATTTCTTCTCTTAATTTGTCAGGGGAACTTAGGCTCATTGCTGTTATTTGGCCAAGCCCGCCGGCGTTGGAAACGGCAGCGGCCAAATCCGCGTATGCCAAATAAGCGAGGCCTCCTTGTATAATCGGTATCTGAATACCTAGTAAATCTGTTATGCGGGTAGAGAATTGCATATTGCCACTCCTTTCTTTCTGCATATCCTGTATTCGATATTGATATGCAAAATCCTTTTATTTTTATAGAATAGCTTGCATCTACATGCTATAATTCATTTTGTTTTCATTTTTATAAGCGAGGTGGTAATCCATTGTCACAATTAGAAACTCCATTATTCGATGCTTTACTGAAGCACCGTAACCGGCATCCGATACAATTCCATATTCCTGGCCATAAAAAAGGGCAGGGCGTCGATCCCGCATTCCGCGAATTTGTCGGCGACAATATTCTTTCCATAGATCTGATCAACATTGCACCCCTTGACGACCTGCATTCACCGAAAGGCGCGATTAAAAAAGCGCAGGAGTTGGCTGCACAGGCATTTGGGGCTGACCATACATTTTTCTCTGTTCAAGGTACAAGCGGTGCCATCATGACCATGATTCTTAGTGTTGTAGGTCCGAATGACAAAATTCTCGTTCCCCGCAACGTCCACAAATCAATTATGTCGGCCATCGTTTTTGCAGGAGCAGTTCCGATATTCATCCATCCTGAAGTCGATCCCGAGCTTGGCATTTCCCATGGGATATCAGCCGAAGCCGTAGAAAAGGCGCTGAATGAATATCCCGATGCAAAGGCTGTCCTGGTCATTAACCCAACCTATTTTGGTGTGGCAGCTGACTTGAAACGCATCGTCGACATAGCACATGGCCGCGAAATTCCTGTGTTGGTTGATGAAGCACACGGTGTCCATATCCATTTCCATAAGGGTCTCCCTGTTTCGGCTATGGCGGCAGGTGCCGATATGGCAGCGACATCAGTCCATAAACTCGGTGGTTCCATGACACAAAGCTCTGTCTTGAATGTCCGTGAAGGATTGGTTTCAGCGAAACGGGTGCAATCGACTTTGTCGATGCTTACAACTACGTCCACATCCTATCCAATACTTGCTTCTTTGGATACGGCCAGAAGACAATTGGCGATTCACGGAGCCGATCTGATTGATCAGGCTATCCGCCTGGCAAATGATGCACGCAAGCGAATCAATAAAATTGCGCACCTTCATTGTGTTGGGAAAGAATTGCTGAAGACTTCTGCAACGTATGATATGGATCCAACGAAACTATTGATAAGCGTGAAAAATCTCGGCATCACCGGGCATCAGGCTGAAGAATGGCTGCGGGAGAATGCCAACATCGAGATTGAGCTTTCCGACCTCTACAATATTCTTTGCCTTGTCACCATCGGTGATACCCGCAAAGAATTGAATTTGCTTGTGAACGCGCTGCAGCGTATGAGCGAAGCTTATGACAATGAAGCTGCAGTCATAGAACCGACAGTCCTGTTGCCGGATATCCCTAGACTGGCCATGACACCGCGCGACGCTTTCTACGCAACTACAGAAGTTGTGAAGATTGATGATGCCGTGGGGCGCATTTCCGCAGAATTTATAATGGTGTATCCACCCGGCATTCCTATTTTCATTCCGGGGGAAATCATTACACAGGAAAATATTGAATATATCCATATGAACGTTGAAGCAGGCCTGCCCGTCCAGGGACCTGAAGACGATACATTAAAAATGCTGCGTGTTATTAAAGAACAGCTCGCAATCAGATAAAGAAAAGCGCAAGCGCCAGTTTAGCCCCGAAAAGCGACGGCACCGGTTTAGCTCTGAAAAGCATAAGACGGATCAGCGTAGTGGCTTTGGCCACGCAGACTTGAAAAGCGGAAACGGCCGTTCAGCTCCGACAGGCTTAAGATGAGCTTTCGAAGCGGCGTTCTTTGCCGCACAGGAAGAACAGCTTAAGTCCGAGGAGTTGGCCGTTGGAGTCTAGACTTGAGCTGGCTTATGACTCGAAGAGCTGGGTCGCCGGAGTCTGGACTAAAGAAAAGCGCAAGCGCCCGTTTAGCCCCGAAAAGCGCTGGAAGCCTTGACGATAATGGCGTTCTTTGCCATTAACGGTAAGGCTGAAGCGACTCGAGGGGCTGGGTCGCCGGAGTCTGGACACGGAAACACTTTTCCCTAAGAATCTTCATACTAAAAAAGTTATACTTTCTTGTCCATTAAAAAAATCCGGAAGTGCAGAACTCTGCACTTCCGGATTTTTGTTATTCTACACCTTCAATTGTATCTGGGTCGATAAATTCATAGCCTTTATCTTCCAAGCCTTGAACGATTGCCGGCAAAGCTTCAGCCGTCCAGACGCGGTCGTGCATAAGAAGATTTGCGCCATCGCGCATAAATTCGGTGTTCACCATAATATCAGCCAATGCCGTAGCATCCATATACTGTTTCTCCCAGTCATAGCCGAAAGTCCAGTTCATCAGAACCATTCCTTCTTCTTCCACCAAAGCTCTGCTGAAATCGGTGTTGACGCCATGAGGCGCACGGAAGAATTCTGGGCGTTCACCGATAATTTCCTCAATTCGATCATTCAATGAAACTATTTCTTCGCGCTGCTGATCTTCAGGAATTGTTTTCAAGTTTGGATGTGAATATGTATGATTGCCAATGGCAAATCCCATATCATGAATTTTCTTCAGGTTTTCTTCTTCTTCTTCTGTATCAATGAAGTGGCCGTTCACAAAAAAGATTGCTGGTACATTCAATTCCTTCAGTGTTTCTGCCATTGCTACACCTTGCTTATCAGGTGCATCATCAATGGTGATCAAAACTGCCTGCGGATTTGCGCCTGCAATCGGTTCGACTGCAGAGTTGGCAGGATTCACACGGTAAAGTGGTTCAGCTTGTGCCGGTTCCTCTTCTGCCGCTGTTTCTTCTGCATCCTCTTCTTCGGTAACTTCTGCTTCAGCATCTTCTTCAGCAGAGTCCTTGCTGGATTCCTCTTTTGTTTCCGAGGTCGTTTCAGAAGTTGTTTCTTCAGTCTCATTATTTGTATCAGTCGCAGCCGGGTTGTCTTCGCCGCTTGAACAAGCGGTCAAAAGAGCCAATCCTGCTGCCATTAGCATCCATTTTGCATGTATCATCTTTAGTATCACCTTAGCCCTTTCGCACATAATATTACCACATTTCTACAAGTCTTACCAAAACAAATCATAAAAAAACACTCCTCATCCGACAAAGAAAATGCCAGCTTGAGGAGTGTTCGACTTTTTTGCAGATTTTATTTGATAATGTGGATTGGTGTGCCAAGAGCAACTTCTGCTGCTTCCATCGTAATCTCAGCCAATGTTGGGTGAGCATGGATAGTCATAGCAATATCTTCCACAGTCATACCTGCTTCAATTGCCAAACCTAATTCAGCAATCATATCCGATGCGCCAGCGCCCACGATTTGAGCACCCAACAGCAAGCCGTCAGATTTACGTGACACAAGTTTTACAAAACCATCAGCCGAATTCAAGGAAAGAGCACGGCCGTTGGCACCGAATGGGAATTTCGCAGCCGCAGCTTCGAACCCTTCTTCTTTTGCCTGTTCTTCAGACAAACCGACACTCGCAAGTTCCGGATCAGTAAAGCATACAGCTGGAATAGCCAGGTAATCAACTTCTGATTTTTCACCGGCAATCGCTTCTGCAGCAATTTTGCCTTCATACGAAGCTTTATGTGCCAATTGAAGGCCAGGCACTACATCACCGATAGCGTAGATGTTTGAAATGCTTGTACGGCATTGTTTGTCGACTTCAATCAGTCCGCGCTCGCCCATTTTAAGGTTAAGCTCTTCAAGACCCATTTCATCTGTGTTCGGACGACGGCCAACTGTTACTAATACATAATCAGCTTCGACGGTTTTTTCTTCTCCGCCTGCCTCATAAGTTACAGTTACGCCGTTATCTGTTTCTTCAACGCCTTTTGCAGACGCTTTCGTGATAACTTCAACGCCTTTTTTCTTCAATCCTTTTTTAACGATGGCTGTCATCTGTTTTTCGAATCCAGCAAGGATATCAGGTGCGCCTTCAAGAATTGTTACTTCTGAGCCCATGTTTGCATAAGCAGTTCCAAGCTCAGTACCGATATAACCGCCGCCGATAACTACAAGCTTACCTGGAAGTTCAGTAAGAGATAGAGCACCAGTGGAGTTAATCACACGTTTTGAAAATTTGAATGTTGGAATTTCAACTGGACGAGAACCTGTAGCGATGATCGCATTTTTGAATTTATAAGTTTGCGAAGATTTATCATCCATCACTTTTACAGTGTTTTCATCAACGAAATAAGCTTCACCACGGACAATCTCAACTTTATTGCCTTTCAATAAAGACTCAACGCCACCAGTCAATTTCTTAACTACACCATCTTTGAAAGCTTGTGCTTTTTCAAAGTTAAGTGTTACTTCATTGGCAATTACACCCATATCTTCTGAGTGTTTTGCTTCTTCAAAACGGTGACCTACAGAGATCATCGCTTTAGAAGGAATACATCCGACATTCAGACAAACGCCGCCGATATATTCTTTTTCAACGATTGTAACTTTTTGGCCAGTTTGCGCTGCACGGATTGCTGCTACATATCCGCCAGGGCCTGAGCCGATGACGAGCGTATCTGTTTCGATTGGGAAATCTCCTACTACCATAATTTTACGCCTCCATTAATAGTAATTCTGGTTCACTTAACAAACGTTTGATGTGGTTCAACGCATGTTGCGCTGTCGCTCCGTCGATCATTCGGTGATCGAAGCTCAATGATAATGCTAACACAGGAGCAGCTACAATTTCACCATTTTTAACTACAGGCTTTTCTGCGATGCGGCCGATTCCAAGAATCGCCACCTCCGGATGGTTGATGACCGGTGTGAACCACTGGCCGCCAGCTGAGCCGATATTGGTGATTGAGCATGATGCACCTTTCATCTCTGCTGAAGTCAATTTCCCTTCGCGCGCTTTGGTTGCAAGGGTGTTGATTTCATCAGAAATCGCAAATACCGATTTGCGGTCTGCATTTTTAATAACAGGAACCAGCAAGCCTTTTTCGGTGTCAGCTGCAATTCCGATATTGTAATAATGCTTCTGGATCACTTCGCTTGTTTCATCATCAAACGATGTATTAAGTGCCGGGAATTCACGCAATGTGCTGACCAGCGCTTTTACTACGTATGGAAGATAAGTCAATTTAATCTCTTTTTCAGCAGCAATGTCCTTGAATTTTTTGCGGTGTGCAACAAGTTCCGTTACATCCACTTCATCCATCAAAGCAACATGTGGAGCTGTGTGTTTCGAGTGAACCATTGCTTTTGCAATAGCTTTGCGCATTCCGGACATTTTTTCACGGGTTTCTGGGAATTCACCTTCAGGAACTGCAGATGTTGCCGCAGCTTCTTCGGCTTTAGGCGCTGCTTCTTCAGTTGGAGCAGTTTTTTCTGCTGCCGCTTCTTTAGCAGGTTCAGCAGCTTTTTGGTCTCCGCTTAGGAATGCTTCCACATCTTCTTTCATGATCCGGCCGTTAGTTCCGGAACCATTGACTTTCTTGATGTCCACATCTTTATCACGTGCAAATTTGCGGACCGACGGCATAGCGATGATCCGTGCATTTGGATCAGTATCCGCTTCTGCGTCTGCCTGCGGCTGTTTGCCGGCGCCAGTGTCACCTTCAGGTTTCTGCTCTTGTGCAGGCTCCTTCTCAACATCCTGGCCGGATTCAGCTGTGCCTGCCTGAACTTGCTCTTCTGTTTCTTCTTCCACTTCAGGGGCTGTTTCCTGTTTTTCTGTTTCGGCTTCTCCGCCATCTTCATCCGGAGAATCAATGCGTACCAGTACGTCACCGACTACTGCCACTGTTCCTTCTTCCACCAGTACTTCTTCAACTGTACCGGAAACCGGTGATGGAATTTCAACGACTGCTTTATCGTTTTGGACTTCTACTAGTACATCATCTTCTTCGATCTTGTCGCCGGCTTTGACGAACCATTTTACGATTTCACCTTCATGGATACCTTCTCCGATATCCGGCAAACGAAATTCATAAGCCATCAGTTTCACCCTTTCTTCTCTATCTATTTAAAAAGTAAGCACTTTTTTCGCTGTTTCTACTATATCCTTCGCATTAGGAAGCCAAACTTCCTCTGCCTGCGAGAATGCAAATACAGTATCTGGAGCTGTTACACGCAGAACAGGCGCATCAAGGCTTAAAATTGCGCGATCTGTGATTTCTGCAACAACGTTTGCAGCAATACCGGCCTGCTTTTGAGCTTCTTGAACAACCATTGCACGACCTGTTTTCTCTACAGATGCAATAATTGTTTCAATATCAAGTGGCTGGATTGTCCGCAAATCGATAACTTCTACAGAATAGTTTTCTTTTTCAAGCTCTTCGGCAGCTTTGATGCTTTCCTGCACCATTGCTCCATAAGTGATGATTGAAAGATCTGTTCCTTCACGCTTTACGTCTGCTTTCCCTAGAGGAATTGTGTATTCTTCTTCTGGAACTTCCTGGCGGAATGAACGATATAACTTCATGTGCTCTAGGAAAATAACCGGGTCATTGTCACGTATTGCAGAAAGGAGCAAGCCTTTCGCATCATAAGGGTTTGATGGAATTACAACTTTCAGGCCTGGTGATGCTGCCATCAGCCCTTCAAGCGAATCAGCATGCATTTCAGGTGTGTGTACACCGCCGCCGAAAGGCGAGCGGATTGTTACAGGTGCATGTTGGCTTCCGCCGCTGCGATAACGCATGCGTGCCATTTGGCCACTGATGGAATCCATCACTTCAAACACGAATCCGAAAAACTGAATTTCGGGAACTGGACGGTAGCCCTGTAAAGCCAAACCGATTGCCAGACCCCCTATTCCTGATTCCGCTAAAGGTGTATCGAAGACGCGATCTTCACCGAATTCTTTTTGCAGACCTTCAGTCGCACGGAATACACCACCGTTATTTCCGACGTCCTCGCCAAAAACAAGAACATTTTCATCATTTTTCAGCTCTGTTTTCAGAGCTTCAGTAATAGCTTGGATCATTGTTAACTGTGCCATGGCTTACTTCGACTCCTTTGCTTTATAAATATCCATCTGCTCTTTTACATTGAAAGGCATTTCTTCATACATGATACCGAGCAAGTCAGTCACTTTCTGCTTCGGAGCTGCATCAGCTTTTTTAATCGCTGCTTTGATTTCTTCTTTAGCCTGTTCCATTACTTCGTTTTCCTTCTCTTCACTCCACAAGTTTTTGCTTTCAAGATATTTGCGGAAGCGCACAAGAGGATCTTTCTTTTCCCACTCGCTGTCAATATCCGAAGTACGGTAGCGGGTAGGATCGTCCCCAGCCATTGTGTGCGGGCCATAACGATAGCAGAATGTTTCGATCAACGTCGGTCCATCCCCTTTTATCGCGCGCTCACGGGCATCGCGAGTCACTGCATAAACAGCAAGCGGATCCATTCCATCAACGAAAATTCCCGGAATACCGGCCGCTACTGCTTTTTGTGCAACAGTTTTAGCAGCAGTCTGGACTTCACGAGGCGTGGAGATTGCATACTGATTGTTTTGGACAATGAAAATAGCCGGCGCACGGAAAGATCCGGCGAAGTTGATGCCTTCATAGAAATCACCCTGTGAAGAACCGCCTTCACCCGTGTAAGTGATGGCTACAGCATCTTTTTTGCGTTTCTGCATACCTAACGCTACCCCGGTAGCCTGGATATACTGGGCACCGATAATGATTTGCGGCGGCAATACATTCAAGCCTTCAGGCATCTGGTTCCCCATGAAATGTCCGCGGGAGAATAGGAATGCCTGTTCAAGCGGCCATCCGTGCCAGATCAATTGAGGGACATCACGGTATCCCGGCAAAATGAAATCTTCTTTTTTCAATGCAAAGTGGGAAGCGATCTGCGATGCTTCCTGCCCTGCAGTCGGCGCGTAAAACCCGAGTCTTCCCTGACGGTTAAGGGAAATGGATCGCTGGTCTAAAATACGGGTATATACCATTCTTCTCATCAATTCCTGCAAATCTTCATCCGACAGATTCGGATTCGCTTCTTCATTAACGATTTCGCCTTCTTCATTCAGAATCTGGAACATCTCAAACTTTTCTTCGATTTCTGCCAGTGTCTTCACTGGATCGAACTGCTGTGATTTTTTCGCAGCCATAAAAGCAACTCTCCTTTTAATCTGTATTAAAATACTTAACATTTTTTAGTAATACAAGCGCATATTCCTATTCAGTATACGTTACTTGATTTGCACGGTCAATCATGAGGAACCTTTATACAGCAAGCATCTAAAATACGCAGAATATTCATAACCACAAAATCTGTACCATAAGCCCCTTACCCTCTGTACTATATAACAGATTCTTTTGTTCCATCTTTTATAGCACAGAAAAAAGCGGCCCCAAGGCCGCTTTATTCGTTGTCTGCATTCATTTTTTCAATAAGGTTATTTTTCATTTCATTGAACTGTTCAGTTTGCTCGTTGAATGCTGTAACAGCGTTTTGGACTTCTTTGTTCTTGTCATTTACTGTTACAGTCTTCTCTTGGAGAACCTGCAGTTCAGTTTCTTCGTTCGACAGCATTTCATAAAGTTCTTTTTGCTCAGCTGCTAATTCTTCATATGCTGTGACAAATTGTTCATGGGCATCGAAACGTTCATGCATTTTAGTTTTCAAAGCTGTCAGATCGCTTTTCAGTTCTTCGTCTTCTGTCTCTTCAATCACAGTATCAATTTCCTGGAAGGCTTCTTCAGCTGAATCCATTGATGCTTTTTCAGTCTCCAGCAGTTCGAGGCGCTGTTCCACAGAAGCAAGGGCTTCTTCAGCATTTGCTCTGACATCTTCCTGCTGCTCCTGGGTCAAAGCCATGATGGACTCGAATTTCTCCTGCTCTGCAGCTTCAAGTTTCTCCATTTCACTTTGAGTATCGCGATAATCACTCTCTGCTTCAAATGTTTCTTTCAGCACTGAATCCAGCTGCTCTTCTGTCGAAGGACCTGAACACGCACTTAAAAGTAACGCACTTGATATTCCTGTTGCCAATATGTATCTTTTCAATCGAAACCCTCCTTATAACATGACTTAACTATATTATGATGCTCAAAAAAATACAACTGCTAATGTAAGCAATTTTTCTTTCACGGAATACTAGCAGTGCGTTATACTGATAGGCATATGAAAGTTGATTGAAAGGATTGAGTTAAGTGATTTTAATGAAAGACATCGTACGTGAAGGACATCCCACTCTTCGCCAGCGGGCAGAAGAAGTGAAGTTCCCGCTTTCCGCTGAGGATAAAAAATTGGCAGAAGAATTGATGGAATATGTTGTTAACAGCCAGGACGAAGAAATGATTGAAAAATATGACCTTCGCCCCGGTGTCGGAATAGCTGCACCACAAGTAAATGTGGCCAAACGGATTTTTGCCATTCATTTTGATGAAGATTCCGGTGAAAATCTGAGCATCATTGCCATCAATCCGAAAATTGTGAGCCATTCCGTCGAAAAAGCATACTTGGCTTCAGGAGAAGGCTGCTTGTCTGTCGACCGATTTATTCCCGGCTATGTCCCGCGTTATGCGAGAATAACCGTCAAAGCCAGCGATCTTGAAGGCAAAGAATATAAAATGCGTCTTAAAGGGCTGCCGGCAATTGCATTCCAGCATGAATTGGATCATTTGAACGGCGTTATGTTCTTTGACCATATCAATCCGGACAATCCATTCGCTGAAATAGAAAATGCTATAGCCATCTCTCGGGATATAGAAGAATAATAAAAAACAGGCTGGCGGAATTTATCCGCCAGCCTTTTGTGTGAAATTATATTAAGCCGAGATGGGCAAATGCTTTTGCCAATCCATCTTCATCCACATGTTCTGTAATGTAGGAAGCGACTCCTTTCGTTTCCGGATGCCCGTTATCCATCGCAACACTGTATCCTGCCACTTGCATCATCTGCAGATCATTAAGGCCATCACCAAAAGCGATCGTATCTTCAATGGAATGTCCGGTGCCGGCAATCAGTTTTTTTATGCCGCTTGCCTTCGACCCGCCTTTTGGAAGAATGTCGCAAGAGACCCGGTGCCACCGCACAAACTGGAAATCTTTGAAATTTTCATGATATTGGGCTTCTTCTTCTTTTGTACAAAAAACGAGCGATTGATAGATATCATTGTCCAGGTGAAAATTCCGTTCCGTCACTGGATGAGGAAATTTTAAACTTTTCAGGCTTTCGTCGATATCAGGATGGTAATCAATGGAAGAAATCATTTTTTGGCTGTTCATGAAAACCAGCGGATGGTCTCTTTCCTCGGCAAAGTGTACAACTTCTTCAAGCATTGCAGGGTCCAGCGCCTCAGTATGTATCACTTTACCACTGTGGACGATATACTGGCCGTTAAATGTGATGAATGTATCGATATTCAATTTCTCCAATATGCTGGTAATCATAAAAGGTGCGCGGCCAGTGGCAATCGCCAGTTCATGGCCGTTTGCCCGCGCTTTTTGAAGAGCCTCAAAAGCTGAATCCGGCAATTCCTTTTTTGAATTCAATAAAGTTCCATCAATATCCAGCAATAATAATTTTCCCATAATTTCAGTCTCCAATCCATTGCCTGGCGGTGTCCGCCGGTCATTTCATTTCTTTACATTTGTCAGAATTTACAGTATTATTTACATAAGGAGTGAGCAGCCATGCTGAAGCGTTTGAAAAGAAAACTACTCAGAAGGCTTAATGGTATCATGAACAAAAAGAAAATAGCATAGCGATTATGGCCCTTCTTCTTAAAAAAGAAGGGCTATTCTTTATTTTAAAACAATGACATGATAATATAAAGAAAGTGAATTTATTTTGAACGTGGAAAAAGGAGAGCAAACTATGATTTTTAAAGTTTATTACCAAGAGAACCGCAATGAGGTGCCAGTTCGCGAAAATACCAAGAGCCTCTATGTTGAAGCTTCATCCGAGCGTGAAGTGAGAAATCACCTGAAAGACCGCAATTATAATATCGAGCTTGTTCAATTGCTCGAAGGCAGCCATCTTGAATATGAACAAGGCAGCCAAAACTACGAAGTTGAGAGTATCGACTGATCATGAAGTTCGTTAAGAATGATCAGACAGCCGTTTTCGCGCTCGGCGGACTGGGCGAAATCGGTAAAAATACGTACGGTGTCCAATTCCAGGATGAAATCATCCTGATTGATGCCGGCATCAAATTCCCGGAAGACGATTTGCTCGGAATCGATTATGTTATTCCGGATTACACTTATTTAGTAAAAAATGCTGATAAGATCAAAGGCCTTTTCATCACGCATGGCCATGAAGACCATATCGGCGGCGTAGCTTATCTATTAAAGAAAATTAATATCCCCGTATACGGCGGCAAGCTTGCATTAGGACTGCTGCGCAAAAAACTGGAAGAGCACGGCCTTCTTCGCCAAACTAAATTAATCGAAATCGGTGAAGACGACGTTATCAAATTCCGTAAAACATCGGTGAGCTTTTTCAGTGTAACCCACAGTATTCCAGATGCTTTTGGTGTTGTTGTGAAAACGCCGCCAGGCAATATCGTCCATACAGGAGATTTCAAATTTGATTTCACACCAGTCGGGGAACCGGCTAACCTGTTAAAAATGGCACAAATCGGCAGTGAAGGCGTTCTTTGCTTATTATCCGACAGCACGAATGCTGAACTCCCGGATTTCACTATGTCTGAACGTAAAGTCGGCGAAACGATCAAGGATATTATGCGCAAAGTTGAAGGTCGTCTAATTTTCGCAACTTTTGCCTCAAATATCTACCGACTTCAACAAGTTACCGATGAAGCTGTTGCACAAGGCCGTAAAATTGCGGTTTTCGGACGCAGCATGGAAAATGCCATGACAATCGGCCGGGAACTCGGTTATATCAATGCGCCGGAAGATGCCTTCATCGATACCCAGACGTTAAACCGCCTGCCGGCAAATGAAGCGCTTATTCTCTGCACAGGCTCACAAGGCGAACCAATGGCTGCACTCTCACGTATTGCCAGCGGCACACACCGCCAAATCCATATTCAGCCAAATGATACAGTCGTCTTTTCTTCTTCTCCAATTCCGGGGAATACGAGCAGCGTCAACCGAACAATCAATCTATTGTTCCGTGCTGGCGCCAATGTAATCCATGGTTCATTGAATAACGTCCATACCTCTGGACATGGTTCACAACCCGAGAATATGTTGATGCTGCGATTGATCAAACCGAAATACTTCATGCCGATCCACGGTGAATACCGTATGCAGAAGCAGCACGCACAATTGGCTATAGATTGTGACGTTCCGCCTGAAAATACATTCATCATGGAAAATGGTGATGTCCTGGCTCTTGGAGCTGATGAAGCTTCGGTTGCAGGACGCATCCCTTCCGGAGACGTCTATATCGACGGCAGCGGCATTGGCGACATCGGCAATATCGTTCTTCGCGACCGCCGTGTACTTTCCGAAGAAGGATTGGTCATTGTAGTAGTCAGCGTCGACATGAAAAATAATAAAATGGTATCCGGCCCGGACATCATCTCCCGCGGTTTCGTCTATATGAGAGAATCCGGAACGATGATTTATGAAGCCCAGCAAATGCTGAACCGCCACCTTAAAAAGAAAATCCACGGCAAAGATACAGATTGGCCTGAACTGAAGAATGACATTTCAGATGTTCTTGGACCATACCTGTACGAAAAAACAAAACGCCGTCCAATGATTCTTCCTGTAATAATGGAAGTCTAAG
Organism: Planococcus halotolerans; assembly: GCF_003289955.1. Classification (GTDB taxonomy): domain Bacteria; phylum Bacillota; class Bacilli; order Bacillales_A; family Planococcaceae; genus Planococcus; species Planococcus halotolerans. Next base: position 523,093 of record NZ_QLZR01000002.1, read on the forward strand.
AAGACATTAAAAAGGAGGTCCCGATATGGGACCTCCTTTTTATACTGGCAAAAAAACTTCAACTTCTGTAATCATTTCGTTCTAGAAGGATGCTTTCCGCGGGGAGCGGGTCTGAGCCTCCTCAGTCGCTTCGAAAACCGATGCTCCTGCAGCGCACTTTGCGCTTCGTCGCAAAGGTCCGACCGAATGCTATTCGTTCAAACCTTCCCTGCAGGGTCTCAGACTCACTCTGTTTCCCGCAGGAAAGACATTGGCCGATGCTTGCGAGGACCAGTCTTTGCGACGAAGCAGCGCAGCGATGCAGGAGCACGGGTTTTGGAAAGCGAAGCTGTTTTGCGCAATATCGGTTTTCTCTATTCCTTTAATAGTTATTTAAAAAGGAGGTCCCGATACGGGACCTCCTTTTTTCTCGTTTATATGAAAATACTAATTCAACATCTTCTTCTCAAAACGGTTGATATCTGCATCTGACCCGATGATGATCAGAATATCCTGCAATTGGATCTCCATATCCGCCTGAGGCGAAACAATGATATCCTTGCCCCGTTTGATGGCCACGATGTTAATACCGTAATTTGCACGGATATCCAGTCCGATCAGTGTAAAGCCGGCCAATCTTTCATTGGCCTTCACTTCCATGATCGAATGCTCATCTGACAGTTCAAGATAGTCCAAAACGTTATTCGAAAGCATATTATGCGCAATACGGATTCCCATATCCCGCTCCGGATGCACTACTTTATCGGCGCCTATCTTATCAAGCACTTTCGCGTGATAATCATTCTGTGCTTTTACGGTTATTTTTTTGACGCCAATTTCCTTCAGCATCAGAGTTGTTAAAATACTGGCTTGAATATTCTCGCCAATGGCGACGATAACATGTTCAAAATTACGGATACCAAGTGATTTCAGAACAGACTCATCAGTCGTATCAGCAACTACCGCCTGTGTCGCGATGCTCGCAAATTCATCCACTCTCTCCGTATCTTTATCGATTGCCATAACGTCAGCATCCTGTTCGATCAATTCCCGGACGATGCTGCCTCCGAATCTTCCCAGCCCGATCACTACAAATTCCTTTTTCATATCCATCCTCCAAATAGTTGCCATAGCTATAGTTTACCATACAATTTCCGCTTCGCTAAACCACAAAAAAACCCCGCTTAACGGCGGGGGTCCAACGGTCTTTTCGGCCGGTTTTCACAGTATTCACAGTCAATATCACTGCAGGCTTCTTCTCGCCATTCATTGCAGCTTGCGCAATAGCTTGCATCAAATTCGTCATCGAATGTCAAAGGTGACAAGCAGTGGTGGCAGTATGTATGTACTTCCATCCAATTGATGACTTTCTTGTTGGCTACGAGGTAAAGTCCTTGCTGATCTTGTTTATAGTTCATTATTGATGATTTTTGCACTGCCCGATGTTTCGGATCCAGGAAAAAATTCATTTTGTCATTCATTTTGGTCACTCCTAAATTAGTGGACAGGCTATTTTCGGCGAACGAGATAGTCCTATTTATAACTGATGTTTACATTATAATAAAATAATCTTTTTGCACTTTCTCTATAATAGTAAATTCACATAGAACATTGCAATAGATTCGAACCAATTAATTTAATTTATTTTCGCATTAATTTCACATAAAGTGTTTGCATTACTTTCAGCCACAATAGTAAACTGTAAGTATATTATTACTAAACTTTAATAACTCGAAGTTTGCTATACATAAACATTCATAACTGCCCAAATAAGGGAGGAGCCCGAATGAATATTGGTTCAAAAATTAAAAGTCTGCGTTTGAAAAATGGATTGACCCAGGAAGAATTAGGAGAACGAACGGATTTGAGCAAAGGGTTCATTTCCCAGCTGGAACGGGATATGAACTCCCCTTCCATCGAAACATTTTTCACGTTATTGGAAGTATTGGGTACAACACCGAAGGAGTTTTTTGAGGATGCCGCCTCTCCGCAGGTGATCTATTCTTCAAAGGACCATCGTGTCTATAAAGATGAGGAATCCGGTTATGAAGTCGACTGGCTTATCCCTACTTCCTATAAGAAGGAAATGGAGCCGATTTATCTGACCTTGTTCGAGGAAGGACAATATAAAAAATTCGAACCGTCCCAAGCGGAAACCTTCATCTATATTCTTGAAGGCAAAGTCCGGCTTGTTCTTGGCGATGAAGAATATATAGCCGTTGCTGGTGATTCCATCTATTACGAAGCTTCACAGCACCATCAATTATCGAATGCCGGGAAAGGCAAATGTGAAATGATCATCAGTGCCACCCACTCATATATATAAACAGGAGGTAGTAAAATGTCAGGAAGTTCAATTATACGATTCGATAACGTTACACAAACATATGAAGGTGCAGGAAATGTATTGAATAATGTCAGCTTTGAGTTGCAGCGCGGCAAATTCTATACACTTCTCGGTCCATCTGGATGCGGCAAGACGACCATCCTGCGCTTAATCGCCGGTTTTATAAAGCCCACAAAAGGCGATATCTATATTGAAGGCGAAATCGTCAATGACTTCCCTGCCAATGAACGCCAGGTAAATACAGTGTTTCAGGATTATGCCCTTTTCCCGCATCTTAATGTTTTTGAAAATGTGGCATTCGGCCTCCGCGTCAAAAAACTGAAAAAAGCAGAAATCGATCAACGGGTCCATGAAGCACTTGAATTCGTTAATCTTCACGGCTACGAGAAACGGAACATCGATGAAATGTCAGGCGGCCAACGCCAGCGCGTAGCCATCGCCCGTGCAATCGTCAACGATCCGGAAGTCATTCTGCTGGATGAGCCGCTTTCTGCCCTGGACCTGAAATTGCGGACAGAAATGCAATACGAACTTCGTGAACTTCAGCAGCGCCTTGGTAAAACTTTTGTGTTTGTCACCCACGACCAGGAAGAAGCACTTGCCATGTCTGATGAGATCTTTGTCATGAATGCCGGTGAAATCCAACAGAGTGGTACACCCATGGACATTTATGATGAACCCATCAACCGATTTGTTGCAGATTTTATCGGGGAATCGAATATCGTCGATGCCGTTATGATCGATGACTACCGTGTGCGTTTTGCCAACCAGGAATTTGAATGCGTCGACCAGGGCTTTGATAAGAATGAAAAAGTGGAAATTGTCATTCGTCCCGAAGATTTGCATATCACACGCCTTCATAGAGGAAAAATTACTGTGACTGTGAACAGCCAATTATTCCGCGGCGTCCATTACGAAATCGCCACAATTGATGAAGTGGGCAACGAATGGCTTGTTCACTCCACAAAAAAAGTGGATGTTGGATCTAAAATCGGTTTGGATTTTGAGCCGGAAGCCATCCATGTCATGAGATTGAATGAATCTGAAGAGGCTTTTGATGCCAGACTTGAAGCTTATGGAGCAGCAGGCTATGAAAAGTAATCGGACCAATCCTTTTTACCTTATTCCATATTACTTATGGATTGTGCTGTTTGTCATAGCCCCTATCGCTCTGGTCCTTTATTTTTCATTTTTCGATATAGCAGGTAATCTGACACTCGATAATTACCGGAACTTCTTCTCATCCGTATACCTGCGGCTGACTTTAAGTTCTTTCTGGTATGCTTTCCTGATTACTTTAATCTCCCTTTTGGTGGCATACCCGACTGCCTATTGGTTGACCAAGACGAAACATAAACAATTATGGCTGTTAATGATCATTATCCCTTCGTGGATCAACCTCCTATTGAAGGCTTATGCTTTCATCGGAATCTTTGGCTTATACGGCCCTGCCAATAATCTATTGGCTGCAATCGGCTCTGAACGGCTGCAGATACTGTTTACAGATTTCAGTTTCATCTTTGTATCGGTTTATATTTTCATACCGTTCATGGTGCTGCCGATATTCAATTCACTGGATCGCATCAATCCGGCCTTGATCGATGCTTCGCGTGATCTTGGTGCCTCGTCCTGGACGACTTTCACCCGTGTTATCTTTCCATTGGCCATCAATGGGGTTAAGGCTGGTATCCAGGTTGTCTTTATCCCTGCCCTGTCGCTGTTCGTTATCACGCGGCTTATCGCTGGCAATAAAGTCATAACACTCGGTACAGCGATTGAACAGCAATTCCTTGTGACCCAAAACTGGGGCATGGGCTCGACTATAGCTGTTTTCCTGATTCTGTTCATGATTATCGTCATGATGGTCACCGGTGAAAAAGGAGGTACCATCAATGGAAAAATTAAGTAAGACAGCACGAATTTATTTGGCCGTTGTCTTTATCATCCTTTACGCACCGATATTCTATCTGATTTTCTATTCATTCAACAGCGGCGGCACGATGTCGAGTTTCGAAGGTTTCACGCTTGAACATTATGCAGCCGTATTCAATGACACACGGCTTATCATCATCGTGCTGAACACTGTCATAATTGCATTGCTTTCTGCACTGATTTCTACTGCGATTGGCGTCCTGGGCGCAATCGGCATTGTCTTTATCCGCAACCGCAAAATGCGCAATGCCGTTTTATCATTAAATACGATTCTGATCGTCAGTCCTGACGTCATCATTGGTGCTTCGTTCCTGATTCTGTTCACAATGATTGGCATCAAACTCGGTTTCGCATCTGTATTGATTTCCCATATCGCCTTCAGTATTCCGATTGTCGTAATTATGGTGCTGCCGAAGCTGATGGAAATGAGCGACTCGCTGATAGATGCCGCGACTGACCTCGGCGCTTCGAAAAGGGATATTTTGACGCGCGTTATTCTGCCGTATATCAAACCCGGCATTTTTGCAGGTTTCTTTTTGGCGCTGACCTATTCATTGGATGACTTTGCCGTCACTTTCTTTGTAACCGGCAACGGATTTGCCACATTATCCGTTGAAATTTATTCGATGGCCCGGGCCGGCATCACACTGACCATCAATGCGCTTTCCGCTTTGATCTTCCTTGTGACCCTTGGACTTGTGCTCGGCTATTACTTCTTTAATAATCGGACCCGGCTGACCATCCGACCACCAGGAGGGGGCAACTGACCATGAAAGATCTTATACGCGCAAGTCTGGCGATTATTGTCATTTCAGGTGTTTTGATGTACGTTGTTTCATTGCTTGAAGATACCTCTTCTGCTGGAGGCGGCGGTACCATTAACGTTTATAACTGGGGAGAATACATCGACCCTGAACTCGTAAGCCAATTTGAAGAGGAAACCGGCATCACGGTCATTTACGAAACATTCGATTCAAATGAAGCGATGATGACCAAGATTGAACAAGACGGCACCACTTATGACGTTGCCATGCCTTCTGAATACGCAATCGAAAAGATGAAAGAATCAGATCTGCTCCACCCGATAGATCTGAATAAAATCACCAATCTGGAAAATATCGATCCTTATTTTCTGGATCTGCCATTCGATCCAGGCAATGAATATTCCATCCCTTACTTCTGGGGAACAGTAGGTATCGCCTTCAACCCTTCCCTGCTCGAAGGACAGACATTCGAGACTTGGGATGACCTCTGGGATCCAACGCTTGAACAGGAAGTGATCCTGGTGGATTCTGCCCGGGAAGTAATCGGCATGGGACTGAACAGCCTCGGCTATTCACTGAACTCGACTGATATGGGTGAATTGCGTGAAGCAACTGATAAACTGAAAACGCTGGGCCCGAATGTAAAAGCGATTATCGGAGATGAAATTGTCGAGATGATGCGGCGCGAAGAAGCTGCTGTTGCTCTCACTTGGTCCGGGCAAGCTGCAGATATGATGTGGATCAATGAAAATATCGATTACTCCGTACCCGAAGAAGGTTCAAATTTATGGTTTGATAATATGATCATTCCGAAAACTGCCGACAATGTAGATGGTGCACATGAATTCATCAACTTTATGCTGGATGCAGAAGTGGCCGCACAAAACGCCGATTACGTAGGCTATTCCACTCCGAACCAGGCAGCTCTGGAATTAATGGATCCTGAAGTTACAGGTGATGAACGCTTCTACCCAACAGAAGAAATGCGTGAGCGGCTGGAAGTCTACGAAAATCTAGGTCTTGAAATGCTTGGCGTTTATAATGAATTGTTTTTGGAATTTAAAATGGATATGGAAAAATAACAGGAAATGAGCCGGGCGAAAGTATTTTGCCCGGCTCATTTTTTTAATCTCATGTAAAGGGATATAAAATTTCTTTACCCTTTAGATACCTTCTAACCCCTTGCTCCTGTCTCTGTCCCTGCATCGCTTCGCTAGCTTCGTCGCAAATGATACCGGCAAAAATACTTTTTGCCTGCTCATTTTTTTAATCTCATGTAAAGGGACAAAATTTTTCTTTACCCTTTAGATACCTTCTAACCCCTTGCTCCTGCATCGCTTCGCTAGCTTCGTCGCAAATGATACCGGCAAAAATACTTTTTGCCGGTATCATTGCCTGTTATTTTTTATTGAAATGGGGTATAGTAACAAAGTTAATGCAGCGAAATTTAGTCACACGAAGTAATAGATGAAAGAAGGACGCCCTATGGCAGTTAGATCAAATAAATTCGCATTATATATCCTCATGTTCAATATGTTTATAGCCATGAGCGGCATTGGCCTCATCATTCCGATCATGCCCGCTTATCTGGATACGTTCGGAGTTGCTGGACAGGTGCTTGGAACGTTGATCGCCACTTTCGCTTTCGCCCAATTCCTATTCTCCCCGCTTTCCGGCCAATTATCCGATAAATACGGAAGAAAAAAATTAATTATTTTTGGCCTCGTTGTTTTTGGTATGTCCCAGCTTGTTTTCGGTTTGGCTACCGAGCTTTGGGTTTTATACCTGGCCAGATTCTTCAGTGGCCTTGGGGCTGCATTCCTGATTCCGCCGATGATGGCTTTTGTTGCCGATATTACGACGTATGAAGAACGGGGCAAAGGGATGGGACTGCTTGGTGCTTCCATGTCACTAGGATTCATGATCGGACCCGGTTTTGGTGGATTCCTTGCAGAAGTCAGCCTGGAATTCCCGTTCTATATTGCGGCGCTGGTTGCTACTTTAGCCGCCATCATGTCTTATATCGCTCTGCCGGATGTCGCTCCAACCATCCAACAGATGGAGAATAAAAAAGAGAATCTCTGGCAGCAAATGAGACGCTCTGTCTATATGCCCTATTTCGTCATGTTGATCGTCATGTTCATCTTTGCTTTCGGTTTATCGAATTTCCAGTCGACCATTGCTTTATATGTCGATAAAGAGCACGGTTTTACGCCAAAGGAAATTTCGATTCTCATCACGGTCGGTGGTTTTGTTGGCGTGATCATCCAGACTTTCGTCATTGACCGCCTGTTCAAGCGCTATGGTGAAATGAAAGTGATTCTGGTGAACCTTATCGTATCGGCAGCAGCCATGATCGGTATCCTGTTCGTCGATACTTTCTGGACCATTTTGCTTGTTTCAGCCGTATTCTTTACCGCAGCGTCTCTGCTCCGTCCGGCGATCAATACGCTTATTTCCAAACTGGCTGGTGATGAGCAGGGTTATGCGGCTGGTATGAACAATGCTTATATGAGCCTTGGCAATATGATTGGTCCTGCATTAGCCGGCATCCTTTTCGACATCAATATGATATTCCCTTATATTGTGGGAACTGCCATCCTGCTGATCTGCTTCTTCATCGCTTCCAGCTGGTCTTCCAGAAAGCAGCAGCTGCTGCAGGAAACACGTTCAGTTGCGCCAGCAGGAAAAGGTTGAAATCCAAATTTCTAGTATGAAACAGATAAAACCCTGTCGACAAATTGCGGACAGGGTTTTATTTTTTATTCCGTTGTTTCGCTTTCAATAATTGTTCAATGCCTTCATTTTTTTCAGTTTGCGGTTGTGCCGCAGTTTTTTTCGGAATCGCAGGCATTCTCAATCCGAATCGGCGAATTGTGATATCCGCAAAAAACAGCAGCATTGCCAGCAGTATAAGTGGGATTGTAATGTTTTGCATGGAAGAGCTGCTATAGGGTATATCCCTTAAAGCATCATCCAGGGTGTCCAGTACCTGGCCTCCGCTTCTTTCGGCAATTGCGGTCAAAAGGTCCATATCCGCAGCTTCACTGCGGTATTCCTCACCATATGGAATCGTAAGTCCTGTTCTGTAGGCTGCACCGGATTCGTTCGAAACACTGAAAAATACCAGTCCGGGCTCTTCCTCCATGTGGACGTCAATCACTCCGGGTGCGACCGGCTCTGTCTGGACCGGGATCTCTTCTCCCGCTTCATCAATTACCGTGACATTCAGAATTGCAGAGGACTGTGACGGGTCTTCGATTGTATATAACCCCTGTTGCTTTCGGCTGACTGAAAAAGGTGCTTCTGTGAAAGATGGCAGAATCTGAGAAACGCTGCGGTTCCAAAATGACGGCCAATTGCTCCAGCTTTGGAAATCACCGCTCCACGCTCCGCTTCCTGAAGTGAAAGCTACCGTTTTCCCCAGCCCGTAATTCCACTCTGCCAGTACCGGATCTTTCTGTTCGCTTTCTGCCACTATCCTTGCCGTATCTTTTGCGGTAGTCGCTATATAGCTGTTCAATTGTGGAATTCCATCCTCGAACAGCGGACTCCATGCACTGTCGTAAATAATCGGATAAAAAGGTTCATCCACAATATATGTGCGCGACATCATGATGGTTTCACGCGACAGTATGGCAGGAATCGTCGTAGCGTCCGTTACGTCGTAAAACCGTCCGCTGCCGGTCTCTGCAAGAGATTCGAGCAACGCCCTGTCAGCATCCTGTCCGACTGCAACTGTGGATAGTGTGATATTATTTTCCACTCCTCCATCTATGAGGCTCGCATAATCATTTTGCGTTGCCGACTGGCCGTCCGTCAGCAGAATGATATGTTTACGCTGAAGATCCAGTTCCTCTAATTGGCCATATGCTTCTGCCAATGAAGAATAGATTTCCGTGCCGCCTCCAGGAGCCACCGTCAGAATGTCGTCGATTGCCTGCTGTCGATCCTCCAGCTTCTCTGTCGGCACAATTTGCCACGGCTTGTCGTCAAAGGCGATGACGCCGACAACATCATCTTCCCTCAGCAGTTCAACTGACCGTGCAGCTGCTTCCTTGGCCAGTTCCATCTTTTGCCCGGCCATACTGCCCGAACGGTCCATCACAATCACGAGCCCCAGAGAAGGCAGCTCATGTTTGCCTTTGACTTCCATTTCCACCGGCAACAGATTTTCTATCGGCGTTTTAAAATAGCCGCCAAGCCCGAAACTTTGGTCTCCCCCGACCATCATAAAACCCATTCCGAATTCTTTGACTGCCTGTTCGATGACAGCCATTGTTTGTTCACCGACTTGGGTGCCCGGGACATTATCGAAAATGATACCATCATAAGCCAGAATTGAAGATAAATTTTGCGGCAGACCAGAGGGTGAAATTTCCTCCAGGTTCAGATTTTCATTATCCAATAAACCCGTAATCGGACTTGCGCCTTCGTTGCTGACAATCAATAACTCCGGGGGCCCTTCGACTTCGGTCAGACTCGTCAATTGATTGTTCTGCAGAAATTCGTCCCCTTCTATCTCAATGGAAGCTTCAAATTTCAGCAATCCTTCACTTTGTGCTTCATAGCTGTAGGACAGGATGTTCCTGCCTTCTTCCAAATTCACTGGAATCCGTTCAATTTCAGCGTCGTTGGCAGACAGGATAAGCTCTCCTTCACTTTGCTGGTCTGCTTCGATGATCATCGAAAAATTCAGCTCTTCCCCAGAAAATGCCTGTGCCGGTGTTTGAAATTCTGTTAATGCAGCTTCATTTCCGGAAGGAGCCTCAATCGGAAAAACATCGATTGTCACTCTTTCAACATCGATACGGTCGAGACTTTCCAAGGCGGAGGCTGTGGTTTCGTTACCGTCGCTCAGCAGAATAACTCGTGTAGCAATTTCCTGTTCACCGCTGTTGGCTGCCAATTCAAGCGCCTGTGCTATGTCGGTATGATCTTCCTCATTAGCGGGCCTGTCGCCTGGCAATTCCGCCGTGTCGGATGACAAGGGCAGCAGGGACTGAAAATCCTCTGCAAATGTATATACCCCCACCCTTTGATGATTTTCTTTTTCAGCCAATACCTGATTCAGCTGTTCCGCTATGCCATTTCCCGCTTGTGCCATCGACGCCGAACGGTCCCATAGGAAGACGATTTGTTCTTCTTCAATCGGCTGATGAATGGCCGGCGAAGCAAGGGCGACGATTAAAAAGAAGATACTCAGCAGTCTGAGCACGAACGAAGTGCGAAAAAGGGATGAAGCTTTGTTATATTGTTTCCACCCTGTCATGAACAAATAGATTGCTGCAGGAATGACCAGCAACAGCCATAGGGGTTCATCGATACGAAGTTCCACGCCGGTACACCTCCCATTCAGCCAGCAGAAGCAGTAAAATCAACAGCAGAAGCAGTGGGATGACAGAACGCTGTGTTGTGGCTTCTGTTTCTGCCGCGTTTCCTGCTGTGAAACTTTGTCCAGCAGTTAATATCTTTTCTTCAGTGTTCAATTGAACTATGAAATTTTTCGTTTCACCATCACTCACCGCACGGTAGATCCCCGGTTCTGCGGGCGCCCGAAAACTGCTTTGTCCTTCAATATATGAAAACTGATATTCTTCTTCCTTGAAGATTTCCCATTCACCAGCAGCAGAGGTCAAAGTGACGGCCCGCTGTTCATTCGGCGAAAAAGTTCCAAGGTAATTTTCGCTTCCCGATAATTCATTGATAGCGCTCCACAGAAATAAAGGAAAGGACGGATTCAATGGCCAGTCGGTGGCCTGTATATCGGCCAGTACAATAATATCCCCTTCAGGCGATAGTTGAATGAGCGGTTCGCCGCCGATAGCCGCAAGTGTTTCATAACCTTCAAAACCGGGATAGATTTCAGCGATATAAACATCCTCCATAGGAGCAAAAGCAAACAAGGGGTGATCAGCAGTGTCGATTTGTCCTGTTGCTTCAAAAGAAGATTCATCATTCCGGCCAATCAAAAGGATTGGCGCCTCTCCGCCAAGCAGACTGCTTTGGTTGGTGATAAGCGGTAACCCTGCAAAATTTCCGAGCTGGTCCGGTGATGCGGCATTCACCCGGATTCCAAGTGATTCCACGCCTCTTGACACCAAGCCGTGCAATGTATTATCAATAATGACGGTGCCAGCGGGGCGATTGATATAGGCGAATGCCCGATTATCCAATATGTAATCATCATTAACGTTCAGATTTGCCTGCCATAATTCAGCGTTCGGCAAATTTTCAAAAGGCACCAGCTTCTCCTCTCCGGATGCCAGCTCAATTTCTGCGCGTGCTTCATAATCTCCATCAGTTAGTTCAAGGGTTCCTGCCATAGCCTCTTCACTGTCATTGACAACCTTTACGATTGCACGGTCTTCCCCATTCCCTTCTGCCACACCGAATTGGCGAATCGAAACATTGGCCGGCTTTTCTGTATTCGCATGGATTTCATATGCTGTCCCGGTTTTATTGGCCAGAATGGTGCGGTCAAGAGAATCCGTGAAAATATGAATAACGGTAGAGTCATTGTCAGTCAAGGTTTCAGCGAAGAGAATCGTTTTTTCCAGTTGGGACGATTCATAACTTACAGCAATCTCATCAATTTCCTGCTGCAACTTACGCCCCGACTCTTCTTTCCTGACAAGAATTTCAGGCGTACTGCCGGCATTAATGATTGTCACCGGTTTTCCTTCCGCTTGGGCGGCCAACTCTTTCATCCGCTCTTTTTGCTGTTCCAGCTGGCTTGGAGAACCTGCCAGCATTGAAGCAGAGGTATCGATGATGAAGATGAATTCCCCTCCATCGAGACTGTCTGATTTTAAATACGGATTAAGAAGTGCCAGCACAAGCAGTAAAAGGGCTGCCAGCTGCAGATAGAATAATGCATGATGCTGCAATTTTTTCAGGTAGGGCGATGCCTGCATCTTTTTCATCACTTGCTGCCAATAAAGTATAGAAGAAACTTGCTGGTCCTTATACTTTTTGCGGTACAGATAATAAATGATGAGAGCAATGGGCATAACAATTGTCCAGATCAGCCCCCAGTTTGATATCCCCATTCCCTTTCACCTCACCTGATCCATTTTTGTTTAAGCAATTGATGTAGAAATACATGCTGGATACCATCTTCCACATGGACCGGCATATACTGGACGCCGTATCTGCGGCATAAAGCCTGCAGGCCATCAATGTGTTCAAGCCGCTTCCGGTTATAATTCTCAGCAGTTTGCGAAGACATCGTAACATTGAAGGCATCTGAACTTTCATCATCGATCAAACGCAGATCTCCCGCGAACAATGGCTGTCGTTCCTGTTGATCGGATACATGCATAAAACGGACATCTTTTGAATATTTAACTGCTCTGCTGAAAAACCGCTGCCACTCATCCAGTGTTTCCAAAGCATCCGACAAGACGAACAACACAGTTGATCCTTGCGCCGGCTGAAAGTCCGCAACTTCCGCAAATCTTTTTTCATCAGCTACCGGAAGGGACATGATGAAGTGGTTGAATAATTTCTGGGCCGACTTTCCTTTTCTTTTCAGCGGCGGATTTGTGCCTTGTCCAATCGAAAGAGTCAATTTATCATCATTCAATAACACAATGGATCCCAGTGAAAAAGCCAGCTGTTTTGTAAATAGCCATTTGCCTTTCATCGACTTTGAACCATCGACCATGATGTGGACACGCATTTCCTGTTCGTCCAGAAACCTTTTGATATAAACTCTTTCCGTTCTGGCAAAGACATTCCAATCAATATGGCGGACGTCATCGCCTGGATGGTATTCCCGGAAATCGGAAAAATCCATTGACGAACCAAAACGCCGTGAGCGGCTTGATCCTTTGTGATGCCCTCTTATTTTCGATTTGGTGCCAATCGAGTAACGTCCAAGGCCGGAAACCCAGTGTTCAGGCAATTGAAGGAAATTCATCTGCTTCTCCCTCGTCCGGCAGCTTCCAGCACCTGGTCGATCAATAAATCGATATCCGCCCCGTCGGCCTCTCCTTCATAATTCAGCAGCAGCCGATGACGCAACACCGGTTTTGCGACATATTTCAAATCACCGATTGAAACGTGATACCGCCCTTCAGTCAATGCACGCGCTTTTGCAGTCCTGATTAAACTTTGCAGGCCGCGTGGTCCGCTGCCATATTGCACAAATCGGATAATGTCTTCTATTTCTGTCTGCAAAGGATCAGTGCTTTGGATAATATCGACAGCAACCAGCAGAATATCATCAGCTATCAGCACTTCTTTGGCAAGCTGCTGAGCTGCCAGCAGATCGCTTGTGCCCATTTGTTTCACTAACAATATTTCCTCGGTGCCCGTTGTCCGCCGCACAATTTCAGCCAGTTCTTCACGGGAAGGGGACGGAATTTTTATTTTGCATAAAAAACGGTCCATCTGGGCTTCGGGCAGCGGATAAGTTCCTTCCATCTCAATGGGATTCTGGGTTGCCAGAACGAAAAACGGCCGTGCCATGTTTTTGGTGTCGCCAAGGACGGTGACGGTTTTTTCCCCCATCGCTTCCAATAAGGCACTTTGCGTTTTCGGTGTAGCCCGGTTTATTTCGTCAGCCAGCACCATCTGGCTGAAAATCGGTCCTTCGCGAAAAGTGAATTGTTGTTTACCAGCAGCGTCTCTTTCAATTAAACTGGTACCGGTAATATCAGATGGCATCAAATCAGGAGTGAATTGGATTCTTGAAAACGACAGATCCAGCACTTCCGCTATTGTGCGGATCAGCATCGTTTTGCCGAGGCCAGGCAAGCCTTCAAGCAATGCGTGGCCATCGGAAAGGATGGAATAAAGCGAAAACTCGACAGCTTCTTCCTGGCCCACAATAAAGCGGCCGATTTCATTTCTGACCTGCTGAAGTTTCAAGCTCATTTCCGTAAATTGTTCCGCTGTCACTGTCATCATTATCCCTGCTTTCAATTATTTGCTGTCAATTGATGAAAAATATTGTTCCACTATATTTTGTAGGTCCGGCGGCAATTTCATGCGATTGGCACTGGAAAAATAGGAATCGCTGTAAGACCCCACCACTTCACGATAAGGGCGGATGGTCCCGCGCTCTGCGTCAACAGCTCCTTCTTCAAAGGACCCAGCTTCTCCTTCTGATAATTCCCCGTCATCGACGGTTGTTTCACCGCTGCCGCCGATTCTTGAAGGTATACTCAGCATTTCCCTGCTGCCTTGGCCTGTACCCGCTCCTTGGCTGGGAGTCGCGCCGGTGCCTTCACCGCCGCTCTGTCCTCCGCCAGTACCTTCGTCACCGCCTGCTGCAGATTCTTCTGAACCTTCACTTTCTTGTGCCGCTCCATCGCCCTCGGTTCCATTCCCGCTCCCAGCTTGCCCCGCAGTTTCTCCTTCACTTGAAGCTCCCGTATTTTCACCGTTGTCTCCGCCAGCTTGTTCGCCATCCGTTTTGTCATTGGACGCTGAACCTTCGCTTCCGGATTCACCACTCGTGCCATCTTCTGATCCAGCGCTTTCTTCCGGTTCTGAACGGTCATTCGCCGCAATTGACTGCTGCAGATCAAACGACACCGGTTTTCCCATTTCACTGAGAGCAGTTTGCGTATCCCCTGCTTGCTGGGCCAAATGTTGAGATGCTTCTCCCAGGTCTTCCGCTTCTTCGCTTGCCTGCTCAGTGCCTTCCCGTTCTTTCTCCCGCTGTTTCAAAGCCAGTTCTTTCTGCTTTTTCACCAATTCGCGCAGAGCCTGTTCAGGTGTTTCGCTGTCATTTAACTTTTCCTCAAGGCTTTCGAGTTCTTTTTTTACGTCAGGTAAATCTGCCAGTTCTTTTTGCTTTTCCACCTTTTCAATCATCTCTTCCACTAACTCCTGCTCCTGCTCATGATCTTTCGCTTCGAGCTGGGCTGAAGCTGGAAATAATCCTGAAAGTGCGAGTAAAATCATTAGGCCAACAGCTGTAAGGAGCCATTTTGGTGAAAACCATTCATTTTTCTCTTTTTTGAATAATTGATAACTGAGATGGATATCCTTTTCGGTCCGGTTTGCCAAATCATCCGCCAACCGGTTGCCAACCGGTATTTGGCTCAAAGTAAGCAATTGGTTATGCGGAGTAAATTGGTCCAACTCACTGATTGCCTGCTGACGGCGTGGTATTTTCGGAATAGTCAGCAGCACCATGATAAGTATGGTAAGAGCAGCTGCTATATATGAATAAAATTCATAATAAGGAATTACGGACAGCCGGGCAATTATCATAATCAACAATGCCGCAGCCAGACCCAAACACAAAGCGATTTGAAGAATTCTTACTATATATTGGAGCTTCAGGCGCCGATTAGCCTTTTTGATAAACAATTTGATCTTTTGGCTGTCCATAACGCATCCTCCTTATCTGTATTTATTCATATTCACCCGTAATTTACTTACCGAAAGCCATATCGATCCTACAAAGATTAACATGTAGAAAATCGTATAACTCACCCATAACGGCAGCGGTATTCCCGTCATTTGACCGACTTCGTCATTGAATCCTGGTTCAAGCAAAGTCAACAGAACCACTGCAGGATTGATGCTTGCCCAAAAGTAACTGAGCGGGGAAACCCCGGTCCCCATGGCAGCTGATGATAGGGAAACAGACAAGATCAGAAAAAATCCCGTAACCGCTGTCAGGAAAATCATCGTGCCATAGGTAACAATCATTGATACGATTGTTCGGCGGGTCAGCGTTGAATACATGACACCTAAACCGCCGATGACCAATAATGTTAAGAAATAGAACAGAAAAATGATTGCAATCTGGCTCGGGGATACGCCTCCATATAAAAATACCATACTGTAGATTGGCAACCCCGACACAAGCAGCAGCAACAAGAATGCGATGGAAGACAGCAATTTTCCGAATATGATCTGGAAACTGCTTTGTGCAGTTGTCAGAAGGATGTTCAAGGTCTGTTTTTCGCGTTCGCTGCTGACGCTTCCGGCGGTAAGTCCCGGCGTGATGAAAAGGATTAAACCCAATTGGATATAACTCAGCATACTGAACAGCATAAAACTTTCTTCCGGCCGGAAAAATCCGCTGCCGGAGATTGAACTTGTCAGGTTAATAAAACCGAAGACGAAGATTCCCATGATCAGCAGATAAAAGAAAAGCCCTGTAAAACTTTTCATATTCCGAAAACGCAATTTTATTTCCTTTACCAGGACAGGATTGGCGAGGAGCTCCTTCATAACGTGCCAGCTCCTTTCGTAATTTCCATAAAGACATCTTCAAGGTCCGTTTCTTCTTCAGAGAATGCCAATACTGGCATGCCAACGGTAATCGCTTTTCTCAGTAAAGCCAACTGATCCTCTTCTGTGCCTTTATAGAGGAATTGAAGAATACCGCGTTCGCGAATTTCAGTAATTTGGGAAACCAGGGGATCATTCTCGAAAAAACGGACCGCATCAGCAAAACTTCCTGTCAATTTCACGCTTATAACTTTTTCGCTCTGCAGTTTTTCCTGAATGCTCTGAACCGATCCATGCGCGATTAATTCTCCCGAGTCGATTACGCCCAGTGTGTCACACATTTCAGCCAGCTCCGGCAGTATATGGGAAGAAATCAAAATCGTTTTGCCCATTGCTTTCAACTCTCTCAAAATCTCCCTCATTTCGACTCTTGCACGAGGATCCAGTCCTGAGGCAGGTTCATCGAGTATCAAAACTTTCGGGTCATGGATCAAAGCCCTGGCAAGACAAAGCCGCTGTTTCATCCCTCTTGACAGCAAATCGACATAGTCGTTCCGTTTATTGGAAAGGTTAACCAGATCAAGTAGTTTAGGAATCAATACAGCTCTTTGCTGGGCATCCAAACCATAGCTCGCCCCGTAGAAATCAAGATATTCATCTGTCTTTAGTTGGTCATATACACCAAAGAAGTCCGGCATATAACCAATCTGCTTCCTCACTTCATGCGGACTTTGTGAAATGCTGATGCCATTTATCCAGGCTTCTCCGGAAGTCGGCTGGAGGAGTGTCGCCAATATTGAAAAGGTTGTGGATTTGCCTGCTCCGTTGGCACCGACAAAACCGAAGACCGTTCCTTCTTCTATTGTCAGATTCAAATCTTTCAACGCATAGAAGGATCCGTATTTTTTCGTCAATCCCTTAATTTCGATCATTGGTCAACCACTCCTTCCAGTTCGATTTTGGGTATAGTGATTTCCGAATAGCCGGTCATTTCATTTTTAGTGATTCGGATTTCAATATTTCCCCCATCGGAAATATAATTCCCACTGTTTCCGGATAAATCATTTGACCCGGCAGCCAAAGGTTCATATTCGCCAGTATCTGTCCGTAAGATTGAAAACTCCACATCTGTTGAAGCTGATTGTGTTTCAAAACGGGACCATTCAGTCTCCTTTTCCGTCAATGCAGACGGCAATTCATACAGAACTCGATATTCTCCAGGTTCTAAGCCATAAAAATGGGGATTATCAGGATACTTCTCGACATGTCCCATAGCACTTTGTGGTTGCACATCAATCCTCAAATTATCAGAACTGATGGCAACTTCCCCATCAAAGTTCATGCTCGGTTCAAAACTTTGTGCAAGCAAATGGACTGCCGACACATTCGCTTCCTGCTTCTCCAACGCTACAGGTGCGATTGCCGCATCCGCATAAGCGATTAAATAAGGAGTTGTCGCGTCTCTTCCAAGATGTTCGTATGACATTGCCAATGCACTTTGTTTTCTCGCTTCAATTAATTCCTCTTCACCGCCGCTGCCAATCGTTTGAGGCACCTGGTATTGGGCAATAGGCGATATTGGCTGCAGCAAGTCTGACTGGACAGCTTCAGCAATCTGCTTTTCTTCATCAGGATTGAAATCCCCCAACGTTATCAGCCTGGTACCGGTCCAGATTGCGGCGTCCTTGACAGAAAACGGGAATGAATTTCGTACTGTGCCTGTCAGGTTTCCATTTTCCATTGCCAGTTGAATATCAAATTGGCCACTTCCGCTGATATAGGATTCTCCTATTACTGAAGCCATTGACCAATAGCGCATATCTCTTACAGTCAATGTGGAGCCTGCTGCCCCTTTTTCCAGTATCGCATTTTGATGTGCATTGCTTGCTGAGAACTGGTCCCCGGTGGTAGCAGTCATCGTCGTGTTCGCAGGAGCAGTAAAACGATAATCGCCGCTGCGGTTCGATAATAAGGTGTTCATATAATAACCATTCAGTCCGCCATCTCCATCCACTTCAAAAAAACCGGTTTGCTGGATTTGGGGATTGGCTATCCTGTCTTTGGCACCTGCGGCAAAAATCCCGATAGAGGCAAGTACAGCTATTAAGGGAATTGCCAGCCATGCATATTCCCGTTTGTCTTTTTTAATAAGAAAAATATAAAGCACTGGAACAACAATGATGATATACAAAAGAATAATCAGGAACATTGCCGTTTTGGATACAGCAAAACTTTCAAACAATTCATTAACCATTCCGATTTCATACGATATTCTCTCTTTAATCGACTGATCCTGCTGATATGCAGAAGATATCTGATCTGCTTCAAATAAATTCACCAGCAATTCTTCGTATCCTTCCTGAGAAATAACGGGCTCGTCGCCGAGTGAAAAAGCGGTTTGAATAATCGTACCCGCTCCGACCGTTCTTTTCACAGCCAAAACCCGGCCTTGTTCTTCAAGTACCACTTGGGCGTCTTCCCCGACATCAGCCTGGTAAACTGAAATTGGGTTCTCAAGTTCTAAAACGGCCATCTCTTCTGAAGAATTAAGCTGCATCGGCAGCAAGTCAG
The DNA here is from genome assembly GCF_003289955.1 of Planococcus halotolerans. Taxonomy (GTDB): domain Bacteria; phylum Bacillota; class Bacilli; order Bacillales_A; family Planococcaceae; genus Planococcus; species Planococcus halotolerans. The sequence goes on from NZ_QLZR01000002.1 coordinate 541,888, forward strand.
ACAGATTTCCTGTGGCAGCAGCCAAATTGCTGTCAGCGCCTACAAGGACTTTCCCTCCCTGCTCAAGCCACGCCATAGCGGCCTGCTGCGTTTCAACTGGAAGATCACTGTAGGGGAATTCATCAATCACCAGGTAATCCAGTGTATCCCATGCAAGCGGATCAGAAGGCAGAGAATTTTCACCCTCCATATTAAAATGGAAAACTTGTGCACTTGCACCGCTCACCGGCAAAATCCCCCCCAAACCGCGTAAACGATCAGCGTTTTCAGTCAATGTTGCGATAAAAGGAGTCTCTGGCACAAAATAATTCGGGCGCAGGGTTTTACTTCCCTGAAAATCGATGGCGTCCCCTTTTTCCCAGCCGCCTTCATATACATAGATTGTTTGGTTCGTGATTCCTCCTGTGTAACTGTTATCCATCATCCCAGGCAGCGACAGATTGAATGTTTTGGTTTCTCCTGCGGCCAGTTCGAGTGGCACCGAAAGTCCTGCCCCAATGTTATAGCTTTCGGAATAATCGATGACCAGGTCTCCTGAAAATGCCGTACCATTATTGGAAGCGGTAATTTGTAAAGGCAGCCCCCTGTTGTACTTCACCTTATTTTGGAAACCGGCTTCCGCATCAATTGTGATATCAGCTTCTGCCGAAGTCTGTACCGGTGAAATATTAAACAGCAGCCAGGCTGAAAAAAGTATGAATGCAAATGATATTGATCTTTTCATATCGTCCCCCCTTTTCTCTCTACTAATTAGTACGCTCCAACTGTAAAATAGTTCCTTTAGTTAAAAATAAAAACGGACAGCAAAGTGCTGTCCGCTTTCTATAGCTCACTGAAATAACGATGGATAAAGCCAGGCATGAAATCCAGGATCTTTTCATCGGGATTTATTTTTGAATGATGAAGTCCGAATTCCGAGTTAACACCAGCCCAGAACATCAATCCTGGTATCTGTTCAGTGAAATAGCCAAAATCTTCTCCGGTCATTGCGGCATCTGCGCGGACAGCTGTGATGCCATCGGCCGATGAGGCAAACTCCAGAAAATGTTCAGCCAATTGCGCGTCGTTATCAACTTCCCTGTAGGAAGCTCCGTAATCTATCGATATACGGCAATTATAACCTGTTTCAACCGCTTTACAGATTGCTTCTATGCGCTCTTTCATTTTCATCATGGAAGTATTATTCAAAGTCCTGATGGTGCCTTCCAAGCGGGCATTTTCAGCAATAATATTCTGGACGGTGCCCGCTGTAAACTTGCCGACCGTCAAAACCGCTGAATCCATTGGATCGATGCTGCGGCTGACAATCGTCTGAAGCTGCATTAAAAGTGAAGCTCCTGCCACTGCCATATCATCGGTGAAATGGGGAAATGCAGCATGGCCACCTTTTCCGTGCAAATCAATGAACAGTTCCGACGTATTGGCAAACAGCATGCCGGGTTTTGTTGAAACCGTGCCGACAGGCAGTTCCGGAGCCACGTGCATGGCATAAATTTCGTCAGGCCATAAATCCGGCCGCTCGCTTTTCAGCCAGTTTCTGAACGGCAAAGCACCTCCCGGCCCTTCTTCAGCCGGTTGAAAAAGCAATAGCACATCCTGTTTTATCGGATTTTCTATAAGACGGTCGAGCAATCCGACCGCATTGGCCATATGAACATCGTGTCCGCAGGCATGCATATAACCTGTATGCTCTGAACTGAAAGCAAGTCCGGTATTTTCTTCTATCGGCAAGCCATCGATGTCAGTGCGCCAAGCGATTAGCTTGTTCGCATCCAAACCGCTTACTTTTACAGCGATGCCCGTTTGCCATTCTGCAATTTCCATTCTATCCTGCGGCAGCGAGCGAATCTGTTCGAGCAGATATTGCTGCGTTTTAAATTCGCGGAAACCGATTTCCGGTATTCTATGCAAATCTCTTCTGATTTGTATAAGGTTCATATCTCGCCCCTTATAATTGACGAAGTTCTTGTTTGATTTCCGTTTTCGAGCGTGTTTTTTCATCCATCAATTTCAGTACACGAGCCGGTGTGCCGCCCACTACTGAATTTTCCGGTACATCTTCGATAACGATCGCTCCAGCGGCAACAACTGCTCCTTGTCCGATACGAACGCCTTCCAGAACTACAGCGTTAGCGCCGATCATTACATTGTCTTCAACAATAACCGGAGTTGCAGAAGCCGGTTCAATTACGCCTGCAAGCACTGCGCCTGCGCCGATGTGGCAATTCTTGCCGACAGTAGCACGGCCGCCCATGATTACGCCCATATCAATCATCGTACCGTCGCCGATTACCGACCCGATATTGATGACTGCGCCCATCATGATGATGCAATTATTTCCGATTTCCACATTTTCACGGATAAATGCGCCAGGTTCGATGCGGCTGTTGATGTTTTTCAGATCCAGCATCGGAATCGCTGAATTGCGGCGATCATTTTCTACTACGTGGTCTTCAATTGCAGCTTCGTTTTCTTTTAATGCTTTTTCAATATCTGACCATTCGCCGAATACGGTGGCATGAGCACCTTCGCCGAAAACTTTTGCAGACTCTCCGAAATTCAATGAGGCAACGCCTTCACCTTTTACATAAACTTTTACAGGTGTTGATTTCTTTGCATTCTGTATGTACGAAATAATTTCATTTGCATCCATTTGTTTCATCAATTAAAACCTCTTTCTATAGTTGATGGTGTAATTATAACGGAAACAGGAAGAGATTTCATTACTCTAGTCTAATAAAGCGGCATGTTTTTGCACAATTTCAACAAAAGCAGATACTTGTCGCAATTCAAATGCCGAATCATAACCGATGAGCCAGGTATCCCTGGTCAACTCGAGCTCTTCTGCGTTGCTTGCCAAAGCAACTGTATGGACATCTTCTGTTCCATTTAAAGTTATGGCTGGGAGAATTGCGTAACCGATGCCATTGACTGCCATTTGTTTGCAAGTTTCTATTTGATCCACTGTAATTTGCCTTTTGGGATTGGAAGCAAAGTGTTTTTGCCACCATTGCTGAATTTCTTCGTAATAATTGGAATCGCTTTTAAATTGGATGAAAGGCCGTTCAGTTTCCATCACCTGCTCCAATGAATCAATTTCTTTATCAACCAGGTACAAGGTATCCCGGAACAAATGAATCTTCTTCCCTTTCCAATCCGTATGTCCCCTCACTATTCCAATGTGGGCTTCCCCTTCATACAAAGCTCTTGTAATTTCTGAACTCCATCCCGTGATCAGCTGGATTTTAGCCTGGGGATATAAAGTTACAAAATCCTTCAGCACTTTTGGCAGCCAATTTTGGCCGATGATGGAAGCACAGGCTATTTTCAATGTGCCATGCACTTTTGACGTCAGCGTATGAAGCACTTCGAAAACTTCTTCTTTGCGCTGCAGCATCTCATTTGCATAATTAATGACCAATTCTCCTGCCGGCGTCGGCGTCAGCCCTTTTTGTGAGCGGATGAATAATTGCTGGCCCCATTCTTTTTCAATGGATTGCAGCCTTTGGGACAAAGCGGGCTGGGAAAGAAAGAGCCGTTCAGAGGCTTTTCTCATATTTCCTTCTTCAGCCAGGATTTTTATAATCATTTCTTCATTGGACATTTTTCTTCACTCCTTTATCCCGCGGCAGGCCAAAAATCAGCAGTAAACTGATGACAGCAAAAACAGCCATCACTGCATAAACATTCTGCAATGCCATTGACAATCCTTCCTGTAAATAACGCAATGTTTCAGCGGGCATCCCTTCCCTGCTTTCCACAGTCAGAAGCGTATTGATGGAATCGAGGTCGTAACCTTCTTCGCTGTTTGAGAAATACTTCAAAAGCGATGTGTTGAGAACTGTACCCAGAAGTGCTACCCCAATAGTGCTGCCAAGGTTCCGCATAAACATGTTTGATGCGGTCGCAACGCCGCGTTTTTCATAAGTGACAGCACTTTGAATCGAAACGATGAAAGCAGTGCTTGTCAACCCCATTCCGATGCCGATGACAAAACTTGATAAAGCCGCCCACCACGGTCCTGCTTCAGGACGCATAAGAACGAATAAGGCAGCTCCTGCCACCAGGAACATTCCACCGGCAAGCGAAGTCCGGAAGTATCCGAATCTGATCAGCAATCTCCCGGATAAAGTTGCAGCAATTGGCCACCCGATCGACATGGCAGTCAACGTAAAACCGGCAATTGCAGCAGGCTGTTCCATGACCCCTGTGACGTAGGTCGGCAGATAACTCGAAACAGAGATTAAAATGATGCCTGTAGTGAGGGAAACAAGATTGGCATAAAGAATGGTTTTATTTTTCCATATTTCAAAAGGCATGATCGGGTCTTTCACTTTTCGTTCAACATAAACGAATAAGGTAATTGCGGTCACTGCGACTGCAATAAGAATTCCTGTCGAAGCTGAAATCCAGTCGAAGCCGACCCCACCTTCAACCAATAAGTATAACAAGCTTACCAAGCCGATTGTCAGAAGCACAGCACCGGCATAATCGATGGATGGTTTCCCGCTTTTCTTCGGTTCCTTCAAAAAAAGAAGTACTCCGGCGAGTGCCAGAATTCCAAGCGGGATATTTACCCAAAATACGTATTCCCAACCGACAGTAGCCACCAGGATTCCGCCAATAGCAGGCCCGGAAACCGCGGAAATGCCCCAGACGCTTGAAAGGTATCCCTGTATTTTAGCCCGCTCTTCAGCTGAATAGATATCTCCCACAATTGTCGTAGCAATCGGCAAGACTGCTCCAGCTCCCATTCCCTGTATCAGACGGTAAATGATCAATTGATCCATCGAATTGGCAAGGCCGCACATCAATGAACCGACAAGGAATAATATGATGCCAAAAGCGAAAATCGGTTTACGGCCAAAGATGTCGGAAAGTTTTCCATAGATAAGAACGGTCACAGTATTCATCAGAAGATATGCTGAAAAGACCCAGCTGTATTTTGAAAATCCACCTAAATCTGCTGCAATGCTTGGCATGGCAGTGGCCACAATAGTCGCCTCTACTGCACCTACGAACATCGCCAGCATGACAGAAGCCAGCACGAGTGGACGATTTGTCGTCTTCATAAGATAAGGCCCTCTTTTCAAACTACACAACAAAAAAGGCCTCTTCCCACGAGGCCTTTCATTCAGTGATTATTTCGGATCTGGTAAATCTGCTTTTTTAATTGTTTCAACACGACGCGCCTAGTCAGAATGCCCATGAACATTCCTTCATCATCGACTACACAAAGGAAGTTTTGGTCAATTAAAAGATCAAGTGCTTTTTGAAAGCGTTCAGTTATTTTTATCAAAGTGATATCCGTCTGCATAATATCCTGGACTTTTATCTCCGGCAATTTTTCATATTCAATATGGTCGAGCCCTAGGATGGATTCTGTAATCCGCTGTGTATTGATCAACCCTTGAAAACGGTATTTCATATCCAATACCGGAATCGCCGAATAACCCGTTTTCGTTAAAACAAGCAATGCGTGTTCAGCACTATTGCCCAACTGGACGTGTGCAACCTTTTCTGAGGAAATAATATAGTCTTCTATTTGAGTTTCAAGAAAGTCTTTGCTAGGTAATGAAATCATGCGCTCTACTCCTTTTGCATCATATATTGATGCTAATCACTCCGAGTACATCATAACACATCACTAAATTTGAAACTATTTAAAAGAGAGTATTATTTACTTAAAAAGGAAATTTGTTCAGCCATTGCCCACCGTCCAGGGTCACGATTTCCCCGTTCATGTATGAAGCTTTATCTGACATGATAAAAGCAGCTAATTCTGCTATTTCTTCCGGCTTGCCCAAACGGCCAAGTGGAATCGATTCAATTGTGCGCTTCGCCGCTTTTTCCGATTCCCACAACTTGTCTGCTCCGCCAGTTCGTTCAATCGGACCCGGTGCAATGCCGTTTACGCGAATTCCGAATTGTGTTCCCCATTCCACAGCAAGAGTGCGGGTCAATGACATGACCCCTGCTTTTGCGGCAGCTGAGTGTGCTACTCCAGCTCCGGCATTCCAGGCATACGTAGCAAGCATGTTCAGGATATTGCCTTTCGTACCGTTTTCAATCCAATAATTTCCGACGGCATGTGAACAGAAAAATGTTCCATTCAATACAATATCAACAACCGACTTCCAGCCGTTCGGCGATAGTTTTTCAGCATGTACAATGAAGTTTCCAGCAGCATTATTCACAAGGCCGTCAATTCGGCCAAATTTTTCATGGGCAAATTTAACCATGGCTTTTGCATGCTCAGGTTCACGGACATCCATTTGAAAAACTTCTACTGTACCTTTAGAGTCTGCCATGTTTTTAACAGCTTCATTAAGTTTTTCCATGTCTCTCCCTGTAATTATCACATTCGCTCCTTCGGAAGCGAACTTTTCCGCCATATGGTACCCCATCCCACTTGATCCGCCCGTCACGATAATTGTTTGATCTTGAAACATCCCAAATTCCTCCTTTTGTCCTTCTTTGATTTTTGTATGTAATTTTGCCGAATTACGCCTATTTCCTTAAATGAACCAATATTCCTGATACTTGTTATACACATTGCAAGAAAATTTTGATATAATGAAGATGTTTTATGAATAAAAACCCGATGAAAGGAATGAGCCTATGTCTAACTCCAGAATGGATACTGAAATTGCTCAGGCAATATTCACTGTCAACAGGCACGCAAAGACCGCTTCAGACAATCATTATTTATATGCCTTAAAAAAAGAAGCATTAAATAAAATGATTCTTCAGGACCGCGCTCAGAAAATAGGGCTGCACTTCAGTAAAAACCCCCGTAAAAGCCAACAGCAATCTTCTGTCCTCGTAAAGTGTGGAGATTATTATTTTCACATGCTGCCGAAAAAAGAAGACTTTGAGAATCTCGACCATCTCGGCCACCTTGATGAATCTTACCGAAACCCGGCAAGCAGGATGAATCTTCGTTCAGCCAAAGAAATCCTGAGTGAATTGACCGGCCTGCAGCCTGTAAAAAAAGAAACAAGCGTTTCCAATCCGGGAAAGGCCTATCAGCCCCGGGAAATGAACAGATTCTATTCACCTAAAAAATCATATTTCGACTGACACAGAGAGCCGGGACTAAATTGTCTTCGGCTCTTTATAATTGCTGTCTTCATACTGTACGATCAATGCCTGCGTCCCCTTATCCTGGTATCCTTTTTCCGACAAACTTTCAAACAGTCTGAGTGAGAGCTGGAGCGCGGGAAGTTCAAGTCCCATGGCTTCCGCTTCTTCTGTCGCAATTCGCATATCTTTTATGAAATGTTTGATATAGAAACCAGGTTCAAAGTTGCGCGAAATCATTTTCGGTGCCAGATTCGACAGCGACCAGGAACCTGCAGCTCCGGATGAAATCGACAGCAATACAGTTTCAGGATCCAGTCCGGCTTTCAACGCATAAATCAATGATTCGCTCACACCCATCATATTTGAAGCGATGATGATCTGATTGCACATTTTAGTATGCTGTCCTGACCCCGCCGATCCCTGATAGACAATATTTCCACCGAATAGATCCAGTAATGGCTGAACTTGTTTAAATGTACTTTTTTCTCCGCCGACCATAATGGACAATAAACCATTTCTTGCCCCAATATCACCGCCTGAAACAGGCGCGTCCAAAGCTGCTAGACCCTTTTGCAGAGCTGCCTTGAAAATGTCCCTTGCAAGTTCGGGCTTGGATGTGGTCATATCGACCAGCACGGTTCCTTCTTTGGCGTTGTTAATGATTCCTTCATCACCAAAATAGATTTCTTCCACGTCTGAAGGATATCCCACCATTGTAAAAATAACTTCCGAATCTGCAGCAACCAATTTAGGGGAATCTTGCCATTTTGCTCCCGCTTCCAGTAAATTCTGGGCCTTTGAAGAAGTCCGCGTATAGATTGAAACTTCGTGCCCCTCTTCAAGAAGATGCTTGACCAGGCTATTTCCCATAACTCCTGTCCCGATAAATCCAATCTTCATATGTATCCTCCTTTTTCAATCTATCTTCAGTTTAGCAAAAATCTTCTGTATATTCACTATTTAGAAAAGAAATGCGACTACGCCCGTTAAGCTCTGACAGGCAAGAGATGGAACAAATGGAATTTGGTCCATCTCTTTGCGACGAAGCTAGCGTAGCGATGCAGGAGCAATATGGTTTTAGACGATTTGGCGAAGCGGCATCATTTCAGCCGCACAGCCAAAGTGGCTTATGACCCGAAGAGCTGGGCCGTAGGAGTCTGGACACTAGAAAAGCGACAGCGACCGTTAAGCTCTGAAAGGCATAAGACAGAACAGCAGAGTGGCCTTAGCCATGGCAGCTGGGCTGGCTTATGACCCGAAGAGCTGGGCCGCGGGAGTCTGGACAATAGAAAAGCGACCGCGCCAGTTAAGTCCCGACAAGCGCTGGAGGGTTTGACCTGCATGGCGTTTTTTGCCATGAAGGACAAATCCGAAGCGACTCGAGGGATTGGGCCGTGGGAGTCTGGACAAAAAAAAAATCCAAAAAAAGAAGCCGATCCAGTTAAGGACCGACCACAAAAGGGGGAAATGAGAATGTTGCTGTGTTCTTTAATAGTATGCCCAGATAAATATGGCTTTAAACATTTTCCCTAAAAAAATTTTTATTTATTTTTTCCAGTTCTTCAACGAAAGGAGACGCTTCACTGGCGGCTATTAATCCGTCGCTGTATCGTACCTTATCATAAGTTTTAAAAAAGAATTCCGTAAACGGCAATTCCTCACGTTGAGCCCATTCCCTGACCGTTTCATGTTCCATGCGGCCCTTTTCAGCTTCGGTTGCCTGTGTTTCAAACTCCCTGAATGCTTTCCGGATTTCATGGATATCGACTAGATCGTACCCTCTGGCCGGTTTTGGTTCTTGGGTTTTATCGGCAACTTCAGAAAAACGGATGACTTCAGCAATAGATTCCTCTTTTTGATTGGCTAGATCCGGTTTTATCTTCCGGATCAGCAGAATCCCGATAATCACCGCAAGGACAATACCTATTCCTGCAATGATTGTATAATCGAATTCCATCGCACCCTGTGAATAAGGGATATCCTCCGTCTGTTCCGCTTGTTGTTCCATATTGCTCAGATTATCCTGCATCTCTTCTTCGTTGGAAAGTCCGTTCACAATATTCACCAGCCAATTTAACACGCCTGCAAATGGCCATAAGACCACTGCCAGTATGCCCCCGAAAATCGTCCCGGCCAGTTGCCGCGCTTCATCAGCCAGTAAATAAACAACGAATGCCACTGCGCCGGAAATGGCGATAATGCCGGCTGAACCGGCAAGTGCCTGCCAGAATTTCGCGCCTTCCTGCCTAGCGGCAAAATACCGGTAAAGCAAACGTGATACGGTGTAGAAAATAATGGCTGCTGCTGCAACTGGAAACAACAGAAGCTGTGAACTGCCCAGCGGGTTGAAGATACTCAAAATCAATGCAATGGTGAATATCACCAAATACATTATTATGAAAGGACTTTCTCCGCTGCTTTTATCTTCTATCTCAGAAAATCTGGCATGCAGGCGGTATAAAGAAATAATTGTTAAAACGATGAACGTACCGACCGTCACCCCGGCAAACACAGATAACGCCATTACCAGGCCGGCTGCAATCAGAACAGGTGCCGGATTGTAAGGCTTCCGCCAGCTGACGGCTGCGGCTGTCAATGCTGATGCCAGCACTAACCCCAGCCAGATTAAAACCAAAGGAAATCTGGCTCCGGCGTCGATAAACAGAAATACAAATGAGAGGAGGAAAGCATCCTGAATATACGCGGTGACCGAAGAAAATCTGGCAGTCATGCAATCACCCGCCCTTCGCTTGTGCGCAGAATCTTCAATTCTGTTTTTCTGCTCCACTTCGGTATATATTTTTTGACGCTTTCAAGGTTGTCTGTCATAAGGTAAGTCGTATAAGGCAATTCCGTATGAAGGTCCAAGTGGGCAATCATCGAAGCAAAAGGCATTGTCGAATTATTTTTCGAAATCACCGACAGCAGTTCAAGTGCGTGCTGTCTTTGCCTGCTCCCTTCACCGGAAGCCAAATAGAGATAAGGAATCTTGCCGGCGGACCGGACGTTGATTGCTATGGCATAAGGCACACCTTCACTGAAGCAGTTTTCAATATACGAGGCCAATTCTTCGATTCTTTCTTCCAGATTCGATATCGTCGCATAGCGGTCAGCGACATTCAGTACAAAAAACATCGCTTCATTCGCCACATGGTTGTAGACCTTCGTCTGATAAGTCTGCATTCTGGCACTTGCCTTCCAGTGAATCTGATTGAATTGGTCTGTCGAGACGTAATCCCGTGTGCCGATCGGCTGGAAGGGATCTTCAAACAGCGAATGCCGCAAGTTGAATTGCCCCGGTTTTTGTTTTGACGGCGCATAGCGGAATTGATATTTGCGCAGTTTCGGATAAACAAGATGTTCTTGCAGAATCATTCCACCGTATTCGAGCATCAGGCTTCCCTGTCCGAACGGATGAGGAATCGATAATTCCATTTTCTTGATGCGGGATAAGCCTCGGCGATTCCCTGTAACCGGCACTTTTAAAACCATCGTCTCTTTATATCCCACTGTAAAAGGGACATCAAGCTCAACAAGCTCCGTATAACTGCCCGCTTCCTGGCCAACTGGTATAACTGTGTCAATAAACCAGATTTTCAGGTTAGCACCCCAAACAGGCAAGCCTTTATTTTCAAAGGACAGCTCCCAATGCGAATCTCCGCCATTCAAAACTCTTTTTCGGATTTTTGGATTCTTAAAAACGAGTTTATCTCCCAGTCTTGAAAAATATGCTAATTGCAGCGCTACAATAAAGCCGATGAATGCCGTAATCGCGGCAGCTGTAAATTGAAGAAACACCATAGACATAATGAATAGAACGACAGTGAAGCCGAGAGCCATTTTAGTGTTTTTTATTCCGTAATCATGGCGGATCCAGTTCATGTCAATAAGCCTCAACCGGGGATGCCACTGAAGAGGAAATCTCTTTGAGCAATGTCTCTGGATCCTGGACCAGCATTCCTTCGACCGTTAACAGAAGACGATGGACAGCTACTGGTTCAAGTATGTACTTGACGTCATCAGGTGTTACAAAATCGCGGCCATCCAAATAAGCTTTTCCTTGGGCAGCGTGGACCAGTGCGAGCGCTGCACGGGAACTGAGACCAAGTTCGATTGATGGATGTTCACGGGTTGCGCGCACCAAATTCAGGATATATTTTTCGATATCTTCGTGGACACTGACTTCACTTGCACTCTTGGACCAAGCCGCCACATCATCAACTGATGCAATGCTCATTATCTCCTTTTTATGGGAGACGTTATCCCGGAAGTTGCGGATGATCGACATTTCTTCATCGTAATCGGGATAGCCGATTTCCAGTCTGAACAGAAAACGGTCCAATTGTGCAGCCGGTAATGGAAAAGTCCCTTGCTGGGATTCAACCGGATTTTGTGTAGCAATGACCATGAACGGCTGTGGCAGCTGTAAAGTCTCGCCATCGATTGTCGCCTGTTTTTCTTCCATGGATTCAAGCAAGCTTGACTGCGTCCGCGGGGTGGCCCGGTTAATTTCGTCAGCCAGTAAAATATTTGCCATTACTGCGCCGGGGCGAAGCTCGAACTCCTGATTCTTTGGATTGAAGAACCTGATGCCCGTCACGTCTGACGGCAACACATCCGGCGTAAACTGAAGCCGGCGGAACATGCCGCTGAAGGATCCGGCAAAAGCTTTTGCCATCCATGTTTTTCCTGATCCCGGAACGCTTTCAAGCAATACATGGCCTTGTTGGATCAATGCAATCAACATAAAGTCGATTTCTTTTTCGCGGCCTACAACCAAATGATTCAAATGCTCTTTCACTTCGTTTAACTTCCCCATTTAACGCACCCCTTTGAATTATGTATGTTTTTTATTTACTTGGTTCCTGCGTATATTTATAGATTGTTTTTCCATGGTGAAAAGCTTCTCCGCGGAAATGCTTGAAATCTTCCCTGGCGATCAATACCGTACGGAAGTCGAGGAAATCCTCTTTTTCAACAGTTAAAGATTCGATTTCACCTGATTTTAACTGGTCTAACAATTCATTGTAATCTGTCATTTTTTAATTCTCCTTTTCCAATATTTCCAGCGCTTCAAGTCTGTTATAATACTTAACGGACAAAGAGTTTGCCGTTAGCCGGCAGCCCTCTTCCATTTATTATACAACAAGCATAGTTTTCAGACAGTGATTGTTTTACCATAAAACGGCAAAACTTGTCTTTTACATTTTAGGAGGATATTTTATGCTGCGCTTTTTAATGAAACACAAACTTTTATACATGCTCCCGATCGCTTATGGATTATACAATCTGGCGTTTAAGGACATCTCTATTTTTTGGTATATGTATACTTTTGCGTTATTGATATTGATGTCAGCCGCCGTTCTGTTTGGTGAAATCCAGGAAGAAATGCGGACCTGGAAATCCTTTGCTTACGGCATTGCTGCAGCTATTGCCATGTATCTTATACTGTTTGCAGGCTACCATCTGCTGCAAATGCTGGGTGTCGGATCAGCTTCTTCCACCGCTGATTTCCTAGCAATTTTTACTCCGGCTTCGGTCTGGCATCTGTTACTATTGATGTTCATTGTTGTGCCGGGCGAGGAATTATTTTGGCGGGGATTTGTTCAGCAGCAACTCAAGCAATATGTACCTGCTTCTATAGCTATTCCGGTCGCATCGGTTCTTTTTGGCCTGACCTTATGGCTGGCGGATTTCTGGCCGGGCATTTTCGCAGGAACGGCGGTCGGCTTAGTGCTCGGTTATCTCTACGAAAAGAAAAAAAGCATGCCCGCACTTATCATCGCCCATCTAATATTAATGCTGTTAATTTTTATTGTTTTTCCTTTTTGAAAAGAAAAGCGGAAGTGCCTGTTGAGCTCTGACAGGCAAGAGATGGAACAAATGGAATTTGGTCCATCTCTTTGCGACGAAGCTAGCGCAGCGATGCAACGCATTTTCATGTCTCGAAGCTAGCGATAGCGATGCAGAGACAGGAGCAATATGGTTTTAGACGATCTGGCGAAGCGGCGTGTTTTCAGCCGCACAGCCAGAGTGGCTTATGACCCGAAGAGCTAGGCGCTGGAGTCTGGACAGTGTTAGAAAAGCGGAAGCGCCCGTTTAGCCCCGACAAGCAATAGATGGCTCAAAGGTAATTTGAGCCATCTATTTGCGACGAAGCGCGCAGCGATGCAGGAGCAGCAATAAGTAGTTATAAATTGTAATGGCCTTCTTTGCCATTAACGGTAATGCTGAAGCGACTCGAGGGGCTGGGCGCTGGAGTCTGGACAGTTAGAAAAGCGGAAGTGCCTGTTCAGCTCGGGAGACTGGAAAGAGATATATTTCTTTCGAAGCTTTGGTAAACAAAAAAATATTTACTTATTTTTAAATAATAATGAAACGATTTCCATTTTCATGCGTCTACTTTATAAAGGGAGTGAATTTAATATGAATAAAAAATTATTTTTTGCAGCATCTGTATTGGCACTTAGTGGTTTAATGGCTGCCTGCGGGTCGGACGAAACATCTGAAAACACCACTCAGGACACAGCCACTGAAACTGTACAAAATGAAAACGAAACCGCAACTTCAGAAGAAACTGCACCGGAAGAAAGCACTGAAGCTGAAAGTGCTGATCAGGAAGAAGCCACAGAAGAACCTGCCGAAGAGAGCGCAGAGCCAGCACAGGAAAACTCTGTTGCAACTGAAGGCACATTGACTGTCAGTGAATCGCAATCATACGAATTTTATTTATTGCCAGGTTACGAACTGACTGCTGAAGAGCCCAACAAAGACGTGATCTTTTCATCTGAAAATGACGAATTGTTTATGCGTGTTGAGACTTTCAAACCCGAAGAAGCGGATTTCGCATTCGCCAACGATTCCATCCAACAAACTTTGAAAGCTGCGAACGAAGGTGCCGAGCTGACAGAGTTACCGGCTTTTGAAGAAGCTGAATTCAAAAGTTCAGCTGTTTATGAAATCCCTACAGAAAACGGTAAAGTTACTGGTGCAGTCTTTGAAAAAGAAGGTTTGATCGTTAAACTTACAATCTTTGATCTTACCGACGCTGGAGTTACAGAAGAATTCCTTAATATGGGCAAAACGATTACTGCTGAATAACGAGCAATTGTTTTACCTCGATAGACGCTGCAAATTAGTTATAAGCAAAAGAAAACCGGCTATCCTGGAATTTCAGGATAGCCGGTTTTTTCAATCAATAGGACAAATCTTTAATGGAAAGCCCCAATTTCTTCATCAATTCGATAGCTGTGTCTTTTTCTTCCGGTGACAACGCATCTGTTAAATCATGAAGATGTTTTTCATGTTCCGGAAAAATGCGTGCCATAAATTCTTTTCCTTCTTCGGAAATTTCGGCATAGGTAACCCGACGATCTGTCGGGCAGTTAACCCGGGTAATATACCCGCGTTTTTCCAATTTATCAATTACATACGTAATTGAACCACTCGCAAGCAGTATTTTTCCGCCGATTTTCTGAAGAGGCTGTTTTCCTTTATGGTAAAGCAATTCCATAACGGCAAATTCTGTAGGATTTACCCCATTGGCTTGAAAAAACTGATTGGCCTGTTCGGAAATTGCTTTATGTGCTCGTGACATGACAATAAATAATTTTAAAGATCTTTGTATTTCTTCATTCATACTATCCACTCTTTTCCACTTATTAAACGCTATAAATTAGATTATAGCCTTTTTCCAAGAAAATGGCATCTCCAGTGTTTCACCTTAAATATTAACCAATAATGACACGTTCCTTCGGATAATGGAATTTGGTCGGATCGGTTTTGCCTCCGATTGTAAACAGGAAGGAAATTAGCCCGACTCGTCCTATGAACATCAATACCATAATCGTCAACTTACCGAAAGAAGAAAGATCATCTGTAATACCAAGAGACATTCCACAAGTTCCGAATGCACTCGTTATCTCAAAAATAATTTCAATTGCCGATGCTTCCGGTTCAGTGATGAACAAAATCATTGTGGAAACAATGACCATAAATACAGCAAGGATAATCACTGCATACGAACGGAATACATCAATCAACTGAATTTCCCTTTTGAAGATTTGAATCGTATTCTTGCCTCTCGCAAAGTTAATCAGGAACAAGATGGCGATGGCCAGGGTGGTTGTCCGAATACCACCACCGGCAGAACTTGGTGAAGCTCCGATGAACATCAGGACACTCATGAATACATTTGTAGCCTCATCAAATTGGGTGATATCAAAAGTTACCAGCCCACCGGACCTTGAGGATACCGAGTGGAAAATTGCTGCAAACAAGCTTTCATGCCACGACAAATCCTTGAATGCTCTGAAGGATTCAAGAGCCAGTATCCCTAACGTCCCAACTGCCAGCAGAATACCAAACGTGCTGACAGTGATTTTTGTAAATAAGGAAAATCGGAAATTTTTATCTTTATTCGACAAAAATTCCTTCAGCTCAATCAATACCGGGAAACCGATTGCTCCGAGTATGATAAGCATCATATTGATCACCTGGACAAAATAATCATTGAAATATGGCACAAGCGATGCACCGGTAATATCAAATCCACCATTTGTCGTTGCGGTGACTGATGCAAAAACGCCCTGCAGCAAAGCTTCTCCAAACGTATCGTAAAATTGCATGAAATAAAGCGTAAGGATAATTGCACCAATCAGTTCGATCAATAGCAGAATCGAGATGATGTTGCGAATCAGCTTGACCACCCCAGCCATGCTCAATTGGTTATGGTCAACCATGATCAATTGGCGCTCGCGGAGACCGATCCGCTTTCCTACCAATAGCCAGAAGAAAGTTCCGATCGACATGATGCCGATGCCTCCCAGCTGAAGTATAATCATCAGCAGCACAATGCCAAAGACTGTGTATGTCTCCGAAATATTAATTACTGTCAGGCCTGTGACACTAACGGCACTTATGGCGGTAAAGAGTGTATCGATCAAAGGAATGCTGACTCCATCCTGATGAACCCCTGGAAGCCTCAGTAAAAGGAAAGACATGGCGATTGCGGCAAAATAATAAGCGGCAATTGCCTGTGCTGGTGTTAGATTACGAATTTTTTGGAACGATTTATTCATATGCTGGAAATCCTTTCGACTTCGGTTATCTACCTATTCTAAGTAAACTATTTGAAAAAAGAAAGGGAAATCCGAAATTCCCCTTTTATGCATTCAAAAAACAGCAGAAAAGTACTTTCTGCTGTCAGGATTTCACTCTTTCTTATTTTTCTTTTTAGTGTCATTCTTTGGCTGGTTCAATGTACCATTCGGCTGTGCAGAATTAGTTTTCACTTTTGAATCTTGCTGTCCGGAAACTGCCGGTTTTGATTTTTCTTTATTATCCTGCGCTTTTGAAGATTTTCCTTTGTCGTCCCCTTTGTTATCCTTCTTTTTTTGCTGGCCGGGAGCCTCTTTAACTTCTTTTTTTACAGGAGCTCCATCTGTTTTAGTATTGGTTTCTTTTTTAATTTGGCCGGGAGCTTCATAGCGCTTCTCCTGTCCTGGAGGATTAGGATTCCCTTTTTCAGCAGCTGGTGTTTCTTTGCGTTTTTCCTGGCCCGGTGGTACTTCTTTTTCTTTTCCAGAAGGGCTATTTTTAACTTGGGCGTCAGCTTTTTCTTTTTCTTTTTCTTTTTCTTTTTCTTTTTCTTTTTCTTTTTCTTCTTTAACTTTAACTTGTTCTTCTTTCTTCTCAGCTTTCTCAGCTGATTTTAATTCTTTTTTTATCTGTTTATCACTAGCAGGTTGATTTTCTTTT
Organism: Planococcus halotolerans; assembly: GCF_003289955.1. Taxonomy (GTDB): domain Bacteria; phylum Bacillota; class Bacilli; order Bacillales_A; family Planococcaceae; genus Planococcus; species Planococcus halotolerans. The sequence goes on from NZ_QLZR01000002.1 coordinate 558,733, forward strand.
ACGTTAGGGAGTTGGCCGTTTTTTTCTTTTGCGGGCTTGTCTTCAGCTTTGTCATTCTTCAGATTTTGTGAGTTATTGATCAATTGTCCGACTGGCACACTTTTTTCCACTGAAGTTCTCCATTGCTTTTTCGAAGCTTCCTTCAGCTTGACTGTAACATTTTTGGCCATCGCTTTAGCGGAAATTGCCATAACAGAATCTACGACCGCCTCATCAGCGACTTCATCTTCGTCGTCTGCCACAGTTGTAATAACGATTTCATCAGTAGTCGACTTCATTGACAAGGCAATCACTTCATCAAGCACCTCTTCGAGCGGATGATGTTCCCATTCTCCAAGTTCTCCTATCAATTCACGCCCATCATCGTTTAATTCCCTGACGGATACAACTTCATATTCCTTATCAATTCCCAGCTCTATTCCCGGATTGACCTGAATCTGGACATAAGCAAACGCTTCCTGTCTTGGCAACAGTACAGACAGGAACAAAACAGCGACTGCCAAAGCAGCGGTAACAGGCGCCCAAAACGGTTTCCTGGTTTTATGCTTATTCGTTGAAGCAAGCTGTACAGGGTAGAATAAACCTTCTTCACCCACAGCTATTTTCCCTGCGGGCCGGCCTTGGACAAACTCCCCGTTTTCCCCCATAAAAACGGAAAACTCTTCATTGAATTCGATACACAGTCCTTTTTGCATTCTCATCAACGCAACCGCCCCTTTAGATAGTCCTTTAAATAATGCAAATCACTCATCAACAATAAAGCGACCGCAATTATGTATTTTCTATTGCGCTCGATCGTTTTTCGCGATACCTGCACCAGTTGCTCTATCTCTTTAACCGGCAATTTCTTTTTTTGAAGCAGATACTGCTTATATTCTTCTGTTTCTGTAACCAATTGTGCAATCTGTATCGCTGTCGTCCTGGCGTCTTCATGGGAAGGCGACACTTTCACCAGATCCTGGAAAGACATTCCGTAACCGGAAAGCAATTTTTCATATTCAGCAATCTCTTCCCGGCGAACAGCTGCTTGCTGATGCTCCGAAAAATCTTGTATCGAAGCTGAAGTATCAATGCCGCTGTGAAAATCCTCTGCTTCAGATAATCCTTGAAAATCATGCACAAACTCTTTCCTGCCGGCTTCTTTGCGAATGAAATCAATAACTCTTCTTCTGATGACCATGTGTGCAAACGTCAAAAAAGATGCATTCTTTTCCTGATTGAAGCCGTTAACCGCTTCATGGAAAGCTGAGAGTGCAATACTGAACTCTTCATCGTGGTCATTGATGAACCTCTTGCAAACTTGCCCTGCCGTTTTTTTCATAAATGGCGAATATGACACCAGCAAATCTTCCATTGCCTGCTTGTCTCCATTTTGGGCTTGAACTGCCAATATTTCAGCATTATTTTTATCACCGCGGCCAAAATAACCAGCCAATACTGACAGCAGCATGCGGTTCACCTCTTTTCATACTTTCTCATTACTATTGATTGTAACGAGAATTGGAAAAATTGAAAAGAATGAACAATTCCTTCTATAATAATGATTCGTCAGGAGTACCCAATTTATGGGGGTCTAAACTATAAAACCTCAATTTATTCCAAAGAAAAAGAGGGCGTCTTCTCTCGAAGATGCCCTCTTTTAATATCTCAGTTGTTTTCAGCTTCTTTATTCTTTTTCAAACCGACAAGCGCGCCAACTACAACAATTCCTACCAGGACGATCCAGAATGTAATTGTCCATGGTGTTGAATGCGGGAAGTCATGTGGCAAAATGCCAAGCTTTTCGTGTGACAAAGTCATCACGAGCAACTTCACGCCGACCCAGCCGACTACAACAAATGCAGCTGTTTCCAATTGAGGATATTTTTCCAGCAATTGAACGAATTTATGTGCAGCAAAACGCATGATGATAACACCGATTAAACCACCGGCGAGCATGACAGCGAATTGTCCCGAGTTTATGCCTCCGATGTCTTCAAGGCCAAATACATTCAGATGCGGCAATGTTACAGCCAGTGCTACTGCAGCAAGCATCGAATCGATTGCAAATGCAATATCAGCCATTTCGATTTTCAGAACCGTCATCCAGAAACCTGAACCTTTTGTCGCCTCGGGTTCAATGGAGTGTTCCTGCCCTTTTCGCTGATCGTAGATATGCTTAAATGATATAAACAATAAATAGGCGGCACCTAATGCTTGGATTTGCCAGATATTCACCAATAACGTAATCATGAATAATGCGGCGAAACGGAAAACAAATGCTCCCGCCAAACCATAGAACAAGGCTTTCTTTTGTTGCGCTTTCGGTAAATGTTTTACCATTACCGCCATTACCACTGCGTTATCCGCAGCAAGTAAGCCTTCCAGACCGATCAGGACCAGCAGGACCCAGGCATACTCCAATAATATTGCACTATCCATCTTTTCTTCCTCCTGTTTTTTGCCAGCAAAAAAGACCTTCACCTGAAAAAAGGCAAAGGTCTCGCTAAGCAATTAAAATCGCTATCACAACCGATGGCTGTTAACCATGTACTGACGACTGTGAAATAGGTTTCCCTACAGCTACTCCCCTTTGACATCTGTCAAAGTAAATTTAGTTGTAATTTGAGTATAGCACCATTTTTTTGAATGTAAATATCCTACTGGATTGGAATATGAAATTTTTTGTCATTTTTATGTAATTTATAAAAAGCCACCATTTCCGGCATGGTTTCCAGGAAATCTGCACATTGAATTCCGCTTCCTTTTAGGAGTTTCTCTGCTCTCGATGTATCAAAAGAAGCTGGCCAATCCATATAATCCAATGTTTCCATTTCAACTCCGAGCAATTTTCTCACAGGTTTATTTTTCAATCCGATAACAGCCATTTTTTTCGGCAGCCGCCCTTTCGGAGTTTTTCCAGCAAGATGAAATACCATGGAACGATAAACTTCCTCTACCGGATGCGGGTTAGGATCTGTCAAATGGACCGTCTCACCCTCAGCGGCAGCCAATACACTCAAATAAGCAGAAGCTTCAAGTATATAGTCGATTGGAACAACATTAATATAGGAGGACGATTTTCCGACATACGGTATGATCGGCATTTTTCGGATCCGGTCAATCATATTCAGAAAAAAATACGGTCCATCAAATTTGATAGTCTCACCAGTTTTGGAATGGCCGCGTACAATTCCCGGGCGGATAATAGTGACCGGATATTCTTTTTTCATATCTTCGACCAGCACTTCCGCTTCAAACTTTGTTTCCTCATAAAAATTCTTAAACTTTTCCGGTCGGATCAGTTCATCTTCCCGCAGGATCCCTTCACGGTTACCTGCAACGTAAGCTGTACTGAAGTACATATATCGCTCTAGGCCTGGAAGACTGGAAACAAATTCATTCACTGACTTTGTCCCTTCCACATTCACTTTCCAAGCCAAATCACGCGGCACGGCCAAATCATAAATTGCGGCAAGATGCCAAAAGATGATCTTTTTATTTTCCAGAAAGGTTTGATCTTCTGCCGCAAGTCCAAGCCCCTGTTTTGTAATATCGCCCTCCATAATGCGCAGGGCTCTGCATCCTGTCTCTTCCTGAATGCGCAAAGCTTCCTTTTCCGCCTTTTCACGCTCTGATTCCAATATGATCGCTGTGATTCCTAATTCCGGATTCTGCTCAATCGATTTGCGGATAAGCTGGCTCGCTATAAAACCCGGAAATCCTGTAAACACTGCTTCTGTCAATTCAATTCCCCCTAGTGATATGATTGGTAACTTAAAAGCGGCTCTCGGTTCCCGTTAATGGAGTCCACTTATATCTCCACTTCCAATTATACTAAATATTCCAATAAAAAACGCAAAAATAAAAAGCAAGCCGCTTGCAGGAACATTCGCTCCTGCATCGCTGCGCTAGCTTCATCGCAAAGAGTCGGCTGTACCTCATTCGGCTGACTCTTAGCTCACTTTTTATTCATCAATCTTGTTTCTTTATCAAAAAGACTATAGACAATCGGCACTACATATAAAGTAAGGAATGTGGAACTGATTAAACCGCCAATTACAGCTATCCCCATCGGCTGGTTGATTTCCGTACCCTCTCCGATACCGACGGCAAGCGGCGCCAACCCGAGAATTGTAGTCAATGCAGTCATTAGTATTGGACGCATTCTATCCCTCACCGATGTGATAATGGCATCGTAAGACTCCATTCCACTTTCTTTGCGTTTATTAATATAGTCCACAAGCACAATCCCGTTATTTACGACGATTCCGACCAGTACCAGTATCCCTATGACAGCGGTAATACTGATTGGTGTCTGAGTCACAAACAAGGCAATTGCAACACCGATTACCATGAGCGGCACAGTGAACATGATAACGAATGGATATTTGAACGATTCAAATTGAGCCGCCATAACCATATAGACAAGAACAACTGCCAATAGTACAGCCATAATCATGTCATTGATGGCGTTATCGAACAGTTCCCGGTCTCCGCCAAAGGTAATCATGGTTCCGTCGTCGAGATTCAGATCCTCAAGCGCTGCATCCACGTCATTAGACATATCACCCATGGTGACATCCGACTGGTGCTGCAATGTGAACGACACACTTCCTGCCTGATCGACACGCTGTATGCTTACCGGTCCCTGTGCAATTTCGATTTCCGCAAGTTCCTGCAATTCAACAAAAGTACCGGATGGCGTCCGGAGACTCAGTTCCTGCAGTTTCTCATAACTGTTACGGTCTTCCTCTTCAATTTCCACAAACACGGCAATAACTTCATCCTGCTCATTTATCAACTGGATCGCCTGTACCCCACGGGTAATATTATTCACTGCCTGAGCAATCTGAGCAGGAGCCATGCCGTATTCAGTGGCAGCTTCGCGGTCAATCGTCATCTGAATTTCATCGATCGTTTCATCACGGTCATTTGTCAATTCGGTAACAGAAGACAAACTGCTCAGTGATTCGCTGATTCTTTCCACAGCTTCATCAAGTCTGACAGGATCTGTGTCCGTTACAGTGAAAGACAATGTATTCGGTGTGGAACCTGCCGCCGTTTGAAGATTAAATCCGACTTCGGCACGATCACCCACTTTTTCAAGAACATCAGGTTGGACGTCGTCAACAAATTCAAATACGGAGCGTTCACGATCATCCAACGGAACCAGCTTGATATAAATTTCGGCTACATTGGCCTCCGAGGAACCTTGCGCCTGCCCTTGCTGGGTAGTTCCTACAAGGCTCACATACACATCCACATCTTCTTCTGCTTCCAGCTCTTCTTCGATTATTGTAACCACTTCATCTGTTGCAGTTCTCGATGCGCCGTTTTCAAGTTCGACTGAAACACTGACGAACCCTTCATCCGTAGCCGGCAAGAATTCAGTGCCTACTTGGGAAACGCCAAACGCCCCAATGACAAGAAACATTAAAGTAATCAATAATACAAGTATGCGGTGGCGTAATGCCCATTTGATGGTACGTTCAAAATTCTTGAGCCCTTTTGATCTTCGTTTCCTCGCTTCCATATTGCCTTTCGGTTTTTTCAGCATTCTGGAAGCGAGCATCGGAATGACAGTCAATGCTACCGCCAATGATGCAAACAAACTGAATGAAATCGTTAGGGCAAACTCAAAGAATATCTCACCTATCAGCCCAGAAATGAAAATTACCGGTACAAATACGGCAACAGTAGTCAAGGTGGAAGCGGTTATGGCTCCAGCCACTTCCCTCGCTCCGTCAGCTGCCGCCTTTTTCGAAGGCTTGCCCATTGCCAGATGCCGTTCAATATTTTCTATGACGACAATGGCATTATCGACTAGCATCCCGATGCCAAGCGCCAATGCGCCGAGTGTCATAATATTTAATGCAAAATCAGCAAAATACATTAAAACAAACGTAACGATGACGGAGTATGGAATAGCGATACCGATAATAACCGGGCTCTTAACTCCACGCAAGAAGAAAAACAGTACAAGCATCGCAAAAATACCGCCAAAGATTAAAGTCTGCCCGATATTTCCGACGGCAAGTTTTACATAATCTCCCTGGTCAAAAAGAATATCGGCTTCTACCGCGCTAAACCGCTCTTCTTCCAACAGTTCATCCAGGCGTTCCTGGAAAGCCGTCGAAACATCCGCCGTATTCGCTCCAGATTCCTGAAGAGCCGCGAGAAGAACAGCGGGCTCCTGATTGGCCCGTGTTTCGCTGTTGCGATCGCGTTCAGCCAGTGAGACATCTGCAACGTCGCCGATTGTCAGATTGTCACCGTTAAGGGGATCCACTGTTACAACAAGATCAGCTATTTCTTCAGAGCTTGACAGCGTGCTGATAATCCGCGTTGTCAGATTGCGGCCGTCTTCACTTTCAATCGGTTCACCAGGCATGGAAACATTGCTTCCCTGTATGACCTGCACAATATCCGATTGCTGCAGTCCATTCTCTTCCAGCAATTCCTGATCCAATGAAATTAATACATCTTCTATTAAAGTTCCGGAAATATTTACGTTTGCCACACCTTCTGTCTGCAGCAATTCAGTCTCCAACTCTTCCGCAAGAATTCTGATATCAACATCTGATTCGGTTGCCCGCAATGATAATTGCAAAATCGGGAATTGCGAAGGGTCGAACTTAAGGAATTGAGGCGTTCCTGCATCATCTGGCAAGAATGTTTGGTCGATGCGCTGCAAAATGTCGCTTTGCACATCATCAATATCGGTGGACCAGTCAAACTCCAGAAGAATGAAATTCGAACCTTCCTGGGAAGTAGACTGAATCGATTCGATGCCAGGCAGTGTCGACAGATTCGCCTCCAGCGGCTTTGTCACTTTTTCATTGACTTCTGTCGGACTTGCTCCGCTGTAGCTGGTTACAACCACCCCTATCGGTGGATTCAATTCAGGTATTAAGGTCACCGGAATTCTTAGAAATGATACTGCACCCAATATAATGACCAATAGCATGGTGACAGTAGTCAAAACCGGTCTTCTTATCGAGAAATCACTTAGTTTCATCGTGTCAAACCCTCTCTGTTACTTCGTTCTTTTATCATAAGAAAAACTGCCTGCCACCGCAAACTTAAACCTTTGGAATGAATTTGGATATAAGTAAAATGTGAACAGGATATTCTTATTTGATTCACAAAAAAAACCTGCCTTTTGGCAGGTTCTGAAATTTCTTTTTGGTTAGATGGATAGGTTCTTTGCGGTAACGTTACTTTTTATAATAAGCTGTACAGCCGGATTCCCGGATTTTTGTCCTGGAACCAGCGTGTGGCAAATTCATTTTCGAACAGGAATACATAGTTATCAAAACGGTCTTTCACCAGCATTGAACGACTGCTGGACATGGACTCTTTAACGTCTTCTTCGTTTTCGATCCAACGGGCAATTTTGGAACCGATCGGCTCCATCCGAACTTCCACATTGTACTCATTTTTCATGCGGTGTTCGAAAACCTCAAACTGCAATTGGCCTACAGCACCAAGAATGACTTCTTCCATATGAAGAGTTTTATAATATTGGATAGCACCTTCCTGCACAAGCTGAAGGATTCCTTTATGAAAATGCTTTTGTTTCATGACGTTTTTTGCGGTCACTTTAACAAATAATTCAGGTGTAAACTGAGGAAGGCTTTCGAATTGAAATTTCTTACCGCTAGTAATCGTATCACCAATTTGGTAATTTCCAACATCATGCAGACCGATAATATCTCCCGCAACTGCTTCAGCAACCATTTCCCGGTCATCAGCCAAAAATTGTGTAGTCTGTGAAAGACGGAATGACTTTCCGGTCCGAGCTAAGGTAACATTCATTCCTTTTTCAAATTTCCCTGACACAATGCGGACAAAAGCAATGCGGTCGCGATGAGCAGGGTTCATATTGGCTTGGATTTTAAAGACGAAACCTGAAAACGGTGTTTCCACCGGATCGATAATATCTTCTTCCTGCGTCATTCGCGGTTGCGGTGAAGGAGCGAATTGAAGATAGGTCTCCAAAAACGTCTGAACACCGAAGTTGGCAAGCGCACTGCCGAAGAAAACAGGTGTCAATTCTCCTCTTTTCACACGGTCATATGAAAACTCGTTGCCGGCTTCATCGAGTAATTGAATATCTTCCATAGCCTGCGTATAATATGATGAATTTTTCATATCATGGTCAACTGCCAGTTCGCCGTCTTCATCGATTGGCAAAAATCTGTCGCCTTCGCTGCGGAAAGGTTCGACCCGTTTGTTGAACCGGTCATAAATACCATGGAATTCTTTCCCCATGCCGATTGGCCAATTCATCGCGTAAGACTGGATTCCCAATACTTCTTCCAGTTCTTCCATCAATTCCAAAGGTTCTTTCCCTTGGCGGTCCATTTTGTTGATAAAAGTAAAAATCGGAATGCCGCGCATTTTACAAACTTTAAACAATTTAACTGTCTGTGCTTCAATACCTTTTGCGACGTCGATGATCATGACAGCGCTGTCCACCGCCATTAATGTGCGGTAGGTGTCTTCACTGAAATCCTGGTGACCCGGTGTATCAAGAATATTGACGCGGTTGCCATCGTAGTCAAACTGCATGACAGATGACGTAACGGAAATTCCCCGTTGTTTTTCGATTTCCATCCAGTCAGATGTAGCAAATTTCCCGCTCTTTTTCCCTTTGACTGTACCTGCATCACGAATAGCTCCACCGAACAGCAAAAGCTTTTCGGTCAAAGTCGTTTTCCCGGCATCCGGGTGGGAAATGATGGCGAAGGTTCTTCTATTTTCAATTTCATTTTTAATTTGGGCTGACATGTTTTACGCTCCTTTAATCTACTCTCTTCATATTAGAGAAGGAAATGTGAAAAAACAAGAAATAATAACCTATACCACAAAAAAAGAAGCCGCTGTCGGCCTCTTTTCAGCTATATTTTTTCAACGCTTCCATCTTCGCAATTTCTTTGTCGCTATGTGGATATTTTGTCGCTCCAATAATTTGATAATCTTCATGCCCTTTTCCGGCGAGGATGATGATATCCCCCGGTTCCGATTGCTGAACTGCATGTTTGACTGCTTCTTCCCGGTCGCCGATGCAGGCATAGTTCGGGTGTGCCATTCCAATTTCCAAATCTTTCAGAATGCTGTCATACGACTCATCTCTTGGATCATCCGTTGTCAATACTACGTAATCGGCAACAGATGCTTTCTTAGCCATATTCGGCCTTTTCGATTTATCCCGGTTGCCTCCGGTGCCGACGAGGAAAATGATTTTATTCTTTTTAAAACCAGCCACTGCAGCCAAAGCTTTTTCAATGGCATCAGGTGTATGGGCATAATCGATGAAAACAGTGACAGGTGCATCGACTGCCACTTTCTGCATCCGTCCCTCTACAGGATCGATTGCCGCCAAGGCTTCAAGAACAGCACTCAATTTAAAGCCTTCCGCATATAAAGCAGTAATAGCTGCCAATGCGTTGGAAACGTTAAAGTGCCCCAATAATTTCATTGATACCTGATATTTCCCTTCAGGGCATCTCAGCCTGAAGGTTGTCCCGTGCTGATCCATGGAAATTTCATCCGCTTTAAATTGGGCATCTTTTTCCAAGCCGTAAGTGAAGATCGGATGAGAAGTCATTTTTGCAAATTGTTCCGACCAAGGATCGTCTGCGTTCAGGACAGCACGTTTCTTTTCACGGAGGTCTTGGCCAAGTTGTGCGAACAGCAATCCTTTGGCATGGCCATATTCTTCCATCGTTCCGTGGAAATCCAGGTGATCGTGTGTCAGATTCGTGAAAATGGCCGTATTGAACTCGACTCCGGCCAAACGTCCCAGCACGAGGCCATGCGAAGAAACTTCCATCGTCATATGGGAACAACCGGCCTCTTTTGCCTGCGCTATCATTTTTTGAGTTGTCAGGGCATCGCTCGTTGTATTAGCGGAAGGATGCATTTCCCCGTTGAGATTAAAACCGATTGTTCCTGTCAGAGCCGATTTCTCCCCCAACTTCATCAGCATTGAATGGAGCATTCCGGCAACACTGGTTTTCCCGTTTGTTCCGGTTACACCAATCATCTGAATATCTTTGGAAGGATAATTGTAGAACTTCGAAGCTAACTGCCCCAATGCACGAACCGTGTCCTCAACTATCAGCACAGCCGGCCCTTCAACTTCAACCGGTTTTTCAGAAAGGATAAGTGTGGCACCGCATTTTGTCGCCTGTTCTGCGAAGTCATGTCCATCTACCGTATAGCCTTCTATGCAGACGAATAGTGACCCAGGGACTGCATCCCTGGAATCCATTGTGATATATTCTATTTTTTCAGGCAGCACGCCTGAAATCAGTTTATAAGGAATATTTTCGAGTAACTCCTTGCTATTCATGAAAATCCTCCTAATCAGGAAACCAACGGTGACATTACATAAGCATAAAGCAATGCAGCCGAGGCTTTCAGTGAATCTGTATGGGTCCGCTCATAGGAATGTGAAGCTTCTATCCCGGGACCGAATAATGCGTGTTTTACATCATAACCCGCACTGATCGCCGCTGATGCGTCTGAACCATAATACGGATAAATATCCAATTTATAATCTATGTCATTCTTTTTGGCCAAATCCACTAAATGACGGGTTAAACCATAATGATATGGGCCGCTTGAATCCTTGGCGCAAATTGAAACCGTATATTCATCAGAAGATTGGCCATCTCCAATCGCTCCCATATCCACGGCAATATATTCTTCTGTTTGTGCTGGTATATTCGAGTTGCCGCCATAACCGATTTCCTCGTTATTTGAAATGTAGAAATGGGTTGTGTATGGCAGTTTTTCAGCAGCGGAACTGAAATGCTTCACTATTTGGAGCAGTAAAGCCGTACTAGCCTTATCGTCTAAATGACGGCTCTTTACAAATCCTGATTCTGTAGCAGTGAATCTTGGATCAAAAGATACAAAATCGCCCACCTCAATACCAAGTTCCCTAACTGCATCTTCCGAAAACGCTTTTTCATCAATCCTAACTTCCATATTATCAGCATTTCGTTCCGCTGTCCCAGCATCTTTATAGACATGGACCGTCGTCTGATGAAGCAGGATCGTGCCGCTCACGGTTTTCCCTGAAGCCATATGTATCAAACAATTTTCTCCTTCAATTGCATTGAATTTAAATCCGCCAACCAGGGATAATTTTAACCGGCCGGAAGGTTTTATTTCCTTTACCATCGCACCAAGCGTATCCACATGCGCAGTCAATAATCTATGGCGGTCGTCATTCTCGCCTTTGATTGTGGCGATGACGCCGCCTTTATGAGTTGTAGTATAATCGACGTTCCAGCTGTCCATCATTTTTTCTATCTTTTTCATTATTTCCATTGTGTAGCCTGAAGGACTCGGAATACCTGTCAATTCACCCAAAAGTCCAATCGTTTCTTTCGAATTCCATTGATATGTCATACATGACGCCCCCTTAATAGATTAATCATATCAAAATCAGGCGTTTTCGCACAGTCCCGACTGTAGTATTATTAATGAATCCACGTGAAACCTGAGGTGTAAGATGAAACAATTAAACGCAAGCCGCCAGAAAAACTTATTATTCCTTCATATTTATGGCTTTGCCAGTGTTTTGCATATTCTATTGAATATCCTATTCAGTTTCAATGCTGCCGTTTATGCACCCTTAACCGGCCTGCTTATCTATTCTACTCTTTTTCTTGCCAGAGAGCGCTTGTCGGAAAACACACTCCGATCGTTGCTCCTATACGCAATGAATTTATATCTCTTCATTTTGAACATAGAATCCTTGTCAGCTGTGACACTCGTTTACTTTGCTATTCCCTTAATGGTTGCCGCTTTATCAAATGAGCTTAAGTCAATGTCGGTTCTCACAGCAGCTACAATTCTTGAAGTGCTGGTACTGATATTATTTTTCGGACTGTTGGAAAGAACACCGAGCTATCAATACAATCATCTTTCCATACTTACTTTTTTAACCATTGTCATGCTGCTGACTTTCTTCCATACCTTCTATTTTAGCCGTTTATGGCATCAATTGCAGGATCGAAACAAGTCTATGGAGGAAGCGCTCATTTCCCGCGAAGGCTATTTGCAATTATTTTTCGAAACAGCCAAAGATGCTATGGCCGTATTTGATACCAACAACCGCGTGATTGCCATCAACCCTGCATTCGAAGAATTATACGGCTGGTCGGCTGAAGATTCCTACGGCAAGAAAATTAATCCCTACCCGGAAGAAAAAGAGGAAATTGCAGATCTCCAGGCACTTGAATTGCTGAAAGGTAAAAGTTTCACTTTGCTGGATACCGTCGATATGAAAAAAGACGGCACAAAATTCCATGCCCAAATCACTTTGTCGCCTATCTTTGACAAGCATGGAAAAGTGATAGCGACTTCCGTAATCTCACGGGATATCACCTATCAGAAAGAATCCGAGCAACTGATTTTACAAAGTGAAAAGTTGAAGCTTGCAGGTGAAATTGCAGCGGGCGTTGCGCATGAAATAAGAAACCCCATGACTGTCATTTCCGGTTTTATCCAGCTGATTCAGCAGGATCCCAAGCATCCTTATCCGCAATATACCGAGCTAATACACTCAGAACTGGAAAGGATCAATTTAATCATCAGTGAATTCCTGGTGCTGGCGAAACCACAAGCCCCGTCCGTAAAAGAATTCAGTTTACGCAGACTGATTGACAATATCACATTGTTATTCAGCTCCGAATTCAATTTGAAAGGCATAATCTATAAAGAAAAATGGAATGATGATCAGGATTATATTCTTAGCGGCGAAGAGCACTCGTTGAAGCAGGTGTTCATCAATCTTTTCAAAAATGCTGCAGAAGCCATAGAACCCGGTGGATCCATTAAACTTTCTGTAGCTCTTTCTTCTGATAAAATGATATCCATTATGATTGCCGACAGCGGCTATGGAATTTCATCAGAAAGCTTGAATAGAATTTTTGAACCGTTTTACACTACTAAAGAAAACGGTACAGGGCTTGGTCTCCTTATCTCACAGAAAATCATTCAGGAACATGGAGGGGCTTTAAATATATCAAGCGAAGCTGGAAAAGGTACGACTGCTGAAGTGATATTGCCTATAAAATAAAAAGGAGCCAGCTGGCTCCTTTTTATTTTTGTCCCAGTATAATCAATCCTCATCCCGGTCATTGTCGTCGTTGTCTACCCAATCGTCATCATCATTCTCATCCTGCTCGAATTTGAGGACTTCTCCATCTTCTGCGTTAATTTCAAGTTCGAATTCCTTATCTCCGTTTACAACTTCCACATCATAATGTTTTACGCTGTCATCATCATCCAGATCAAGTTCCACAATTGTACCGCCGTTCGATTGTTGCAAGGCAATTTCAAATGCCTCCTCAGCGGCAATCAAATCTTCTGGTGCAGCTTGAGTTCCATCGACGCCGCCCTGGTTCATTTCCCGGTCGTCGTCATCGTCGAGACGGTCACGGTCCTGCTCAAGTACATCACCTGTGAATGCATCGATCTCATAATCATATTCATGATCCTTGTCCCGAATCTCCACTTCATATTGCTTTCTGCCGTCGTCATCGCTCAATTCAATATCTGTTACTTGCCCGTCGGAAAGGGCAAGAGCAATTGATGAAGCTTTCTCAAATCCGATCATCTCTCCTGTTGAAGTGTTGTTTGTGTCCTCTGAATTGTTATTTGCTGTGTTCGGCCCGGTAACTGAATCCGTATTTGCAAGGACGATTCCTCCAAACGCCAATACGCCTGCAGTTGCTGGGATTAAAATAAGTTTTTTCATGTTCTGCTCCTCCTCAATTTGTTATACCTTTACCATATCCGCCGGTTCTGAGCGTATGCTTAAGGTAATATGAGAATTTGACGAGAAGTCGATGAAGATTTTCTCATTGTCAGAGCCGAACGGTTGCCGTCACTTATCTATAGTTAGTCATCCCAGTCTACAGAGAGTGTGTCCCCGCGGATGGCGTGAATCTGTATAGTGGCTTCCTGTTCTGTTGCCTCGTTTTCGATTTCAACGAGATAATAGCCGCCGTCCTGTGTTTCGGTAAATTCCACTTCCTGTACTTCGCCTTCCAATGTCTCCTTTGCTATCATTACAGCCTCATCCCTGGTTATGATGCGTTCGGGTTCCGTTGGAGTTTCGGCTTGAGACTGATCCGGAGCCGATTGTCCGATTTCCTCTTTTGAGATTTTATTGATTTCACCGGTTTCCGCTGACAGGGAAACAATCGATGCTTCAGTTTCACCGATTATTTTTACTTCATACTCATTTTGTTCTTTTACATAGTTGATTTCTTCAGTCTCCCCCTGGACTTCCTTGAGCGCTATTTCTTCCGCTTGTTTATCTGTCAGGGTTTTTGATGGACCTGTTTTTTCAATCAACTCAATTGCAGCCACCTGGCCGGACTCCCGGTCGACTATAGCCTCGTATATTCCTTCATCTGTATGAAACTCTACGATAATTTCATTTCCTTCGATAGCTGTCTCATTTGCTGTTCCGCCATAGAGTTCTATGACTTTTGCGGAAGCTTCTGCTTCATTCAGCCGCTTTTCACTGTCTGCGGAATTAAACAGGAAGAAAACAATGGCTATTCCCAGAATGACTGAAACTGCTATCACTGCTATCCATTTTTTCATCATGATCCCTCCTGTTTCGATTTTATTTCAGGAACATTAAAATCTGATGAGAAAATGACGGAAACTGTTGTACCAAGTTGCTCGATGCTTTCAATTTCCAGTTTTAATTTCAGCAGTTCAGCTAAATGGGCAGCCAGCGACAATCCGAGGCCAAATCCTCCCGTTTCTCTTGCGCGGGCCTTATCGACTCGGTAGAAACGGTCAAACACGTAAGGAAGGGACTCTTTCGGAATGCCGTCTCCATAATCTCTTATTTGGACCATAGCTGTTTCATCCATTTTGGCAATTATTTCAATGCGGTCCGAACTGTATTTACGGGCATTATCAAGAAGGATATAGAGTAATTGCTTAAATTTCACAGCGTCGGTCAGAACAATAAACGGTTCACTTTCCACTTTCAGTATGAATTCACGGTCATACGATTGGTTAAAAGCCGCAATAGTTTCTTCCATGAATGTCCCCAACTCCACTTTTTCAAACTCCGGCGCAGTCTCATTTCTGCGGGCAATCAGCAGCAGCTGTTCAATCATTTCTTTCATTCTGTCAGTCTCTGCGCGAATGGCGGTTATACTTTCTTTTGCTACGGCTTCGTCATCCAATCCCTGCCGTTCCAATAGCCTGGCGTAGCTGCCGATAATGGTCAGCGGCGTTTTTAACTCGTGGGAAGCATTTGAAACAAACTCTTCCTGTTTCGAATAATTCTCTTCCAATAAAGCCATCATGTCATTAAAGGTAAGCCCCATCTGTTTCAATTCATCATTGGATTGTTCAGCGACCGGCAGCTTTTGAAAGTTTCCGCTTTGCTGAATATTTTTCATCGTTTCAGTTAATGCAGCAATCGGCTTGGTTACTACACCGGCCAGCACCGCTCCAGAAATGATTACTGGAATCATCGCAAGCAGCACAGCCGCCGCTAATACCAATCGCAATGTCTCCAGATTATCTGAAACTTCACGGAGTGATTTTGCAATCAGCAGTTCTGCGTAGTACCGTCAGACCATATGAGCGGAGCTGTTGTATAAGCGAAGCGTTCGCCATCAACCATCATCGTCCCTGAATCTTCCCCGGATTCAACAGGAAATTGAGTTGTTATGTCCGGCGACTGGACTGTCTCAAGCGACTGCCCCTCTTGGTCGGTTACTTTTACCAAACCGGATACAGGCATATAGGCCCGTAAAATATCCGATGGATTAACGGTTTCATTGGCGGTGAAAGTTGAACGCAAAGCTTCACTGACAGAATCGAGTTCATCGACTTCGGTCGAATAAGCGAGCGAACTGAATGAATAATAGATGACTACGGTGAGAACAACCAAAATCACCAGCATCAGCAATGTCGAATAAAGATGAATCCTATTTCGCAGTTTCATTTGGCTGCTCCTTTAATACGTAGCCGACACCTCGAACAGTCTGGATATAAGTCGTGTTCTCGCCGGCATCCACTTTTTTACGCAAATAACGGATATAAACGTCAATAACATTGGTGTCGCCATAATAATCGTAACCCCAGACCGCATTCAACACCTGCTCACGGGTCAGCACCTGTTTCGGATGCTTCATCAGAAATAATAATAATTCGAATTCACGAGGTGTAAGTTCAATTTCACGGCCATTCCTGCTGACAGCCCTCGATATTTCATCCATTTCAAGTTTCTGGAAACGATGTGTTTCGGAATTGCCGTTGCCGTTTGTGCGGAGATTGGCCCGGATCCTCGCCAGCAACTCTTCAATTTCAAAGGGTTTTGTGACATAATCATTTGCCCCAAGATCGAGCCCCGCAACTTTATCTTTCACATCATTTTTTGCCGTCAATAAAATCACCGGCAACTTCTCATCCGATGATCGTATTCTCTTCAATACATCCAATCCGTGAATTTCGGGCAGCATCAAATCCAGCAGCACGAGATCCCATTCCTGCTCCCTGAATTTTATCAACCCTTCCGATCCTGAATGTGCCACTCCGGTTTCATAACCTTCGTACTTCAGTTCCAGTTCCAGAACCCTGGCAATATTTTTCTCGTCTTCAACTATTAAAATCCGATCGGCCATTCCAATCACCTCTTGAATTTATATTAGCAGTAATAAAAAGAAAAAAGCGACCCGCAGGCCGCTTATTTCAATACTCCTCTGATGTACTTAGCTTTATTCTTGTAAGGCGGGAATAGGACGTTGGTAGAAATTTTTGTCGACTTTTTCAAAATCGATTTTGCATGGGTAAAGTTTTCGAAACTCGTTTTCCCGTGGTATGAGTTCATCCCTGAAGGACCAACACCGCCAAATGGCAAGTATGCGCTTCCTACGTGAGACACGGTGTCATTGATGCAGCCACCGCCGAAAGGCAATTCTTCAAGGAAGAAATTGATGGCGCGTTCATTTTCCGAGAACATATATGCTGACAGCGGCTTCGGCAGCTGGCGGATCTGTCTCAACAGCAGCGGCAGGTCCTGATAAGTGATGATTGGCAGAATCGGCCCAAAAATTTCATCTTCCATTGATGGGCTGTCCCAGCTGATATTATCAAGCACTGTTGGCTCGATATAGCGATTGGAACGGTCTGTTTTGCCGCCGTATATGATATTTCCGGATTCCGCTTCGATCAGCTCAGCAAGTCTGTCAAAGTGTGAAGTAGAAACGATTCGGCCGTAATCCGGGCTTGACTGCGCATTTTTTCCGTAAAAACCGCTGATGGCTTTTGTCAGTTTCTTCATGAATTCATCTTTTACGGATTCATGGACGCAGACATAATCCGGTGCGACACAGGTTTGGCCTGTATTCATCAATTTGCCCCAGGCAATCCGCTTGGCCGCCAAATCGATATCCGCAGTCTGGTCAACTATCGCCGGACTTTTGCCGCCAAGCTCCAAAGTAATCGGAGTCAGTCTTTCCGAAGCGGCTTTCATGACAACTTTTCCGACTTTGACACTGCCAGTGAAGAAAATATAATCAAATGAAGCATGGATTAAAGCAGTCACTTCTTCGCGTTCCCCTTCCACAACACGCACATAATAAGATGGGAATGCTTCTTCGAGCACGATGCGGATCGCGCGTGCTACGTGAGGCGTTGTTTCTGAAGGTTTAACGATTGAGCAGTTGCCTCCGATAATCGAACCGATCAATGGCTCCATCACCAATTGGAACGGATAATTGAATGGCCCAATAATCAGAACGGAACCGTAAGGCTCGCGGATGACAAAGCTCTTCGACGGCTGAAGATGAAGAGGCGTTTTCACTTTTTCAGGTTCCATCCATTCGTCGAGATTCTTCTGCATATTTCCGATGCTGTCGAGTACAAATCCGATTTCCGTTGCATAAGCTTCGAATTCACCTTTTCCTAAATCATGCTCTAATGCCTGTGTAATAATTTCTTCATTTGCCAGAATGGCCTGTTTTAAATTCTCCAATTGCGCTTTTCGGAAATCCGCGGAGCGGGTCGCTCCTGTGTAATAAAAATTGCGTTGTTCCTGTATCATGCGTTCTACATCATTAGCAGTAAAGTTCATCGAATTTCCTCCTCGTATCAATTCTTCACAAGTTGATCAATATAACGCTGGATGGCCAAGCCTTCCTCAAAAGGAACGAGGGCTGTAGACATCGCTTTCATTTCTTCAAATAATCCTGGCACTTTTTCAAAATCTGTCAATTGAATACGTTCCTGCTGTATTTCGGCCACGTAAAGCTGAGACCAATTTTCCAGCGTCAGAACGCCTTTGGTGCCATAGATTTTAAATTGCAGTAATTCCTGTTGGCCCACTCCGCTCAAGCCGGTTAATAATAACGGCGTTTTGCCGTTCACCAGACCGTGGGCAAGGAGGCCGGTTTCACAAAGTTCCGGTTGTTCCGGGTAGCTGATTTGGTGATCCTTCAATGAAATATCACCAAAAATCCGCTGGATCAATTGCAGATAATGCGGGAAAACTTCCCTGATAAAGCCCCCTTCTAATCTTGAACCAATCCAGGGCGTCTGTTGCCATGCCCTCGGCCATTCAGGAAAGAAGGTCTGCAATTCAATTCGAACAACATCACCGATACTGCCATTTTTCGCTCGCTTGGCCATCTCATGCACAGCCGGGCTGTACATCAACGGAAAATGCATGGCAGAGCTGACACGATTTTCAGTCACTGCCTCTACCATCTGTTCACCTGCTTGAGCATTGTGGGCCAATGGTTTTTCGCTCAAAACATTCAATCCAGCGTCGGCAGCTTTTTTTGCTATAGCCGCATGCGAAGCCGGCGGGGTTCCAATATAAACCCAATCCGCTTTGGAGTAAAGAATTTCGTCGAGGCTGGAGGCCAATGGTACACCGTACGTTTGCTTCAATTTTTGCAGCCGCTCGGAATTTTCATCGAAAACTGCTACGATTTCCACTCCATCTTCCTGTTGGATTTGCTTAATAATCCGCTCGCCTACTATTCCGGCGCCGATAATTCCAATCGAAATCATGAAATCCCTCTCTCTAAGGCCAAAAGGCTTATTTTCAGTCTATCTGTTTATTAGTGTACCCTTTAAGGGTATGGAATAGTCAAACAATTAAACCAGCTATTATTAAAGGAGGAAGTTAATGATGAAAGAAAATACAAATTGGTGGGAACCTGTATTCAGCGGAGAATTGGAAATCGGATTGAATAAGGAAAAACTTGAAGACTTTGAGGAAGAATCATTTCTTTATTATGCACAGCCTAACCAGGAAATGGAGTCCCAGCTGTAAGTGAATGGACCCTTCGTATCCCGTCGGAAGCCTACATAAAAACGCCTTTTTCAATGATTTTATTGAGAAAGGCGTTTTGCTGTTTACCGCTGTTCTGTACTTCACCGTCAATACCGATATAAAATGGATAGGGACAATCAAACCTTATTGCATGCCTCGTTTTCCTAAAATACTATGAGTTAACGAAAGAGGCGATATCCTAATGAAAAAAATTACCGCTTTACTATTTATCGTCCTTTTAGCAGGATGTGGCTTGTCCGATTCCAATGATACCGGTGGTAGCAGCAGCCAGATACCGGTGGAAGTCCTTTCTGTCATAGATGGCGACACCATACGTATACTTTACGAGGGTAAAGAGACGACTGTCAGGTATTTGCTGGTAGATACACCTGAAACCAATCATCCCCGTCTCGGTGAACAGCCCCTCGGAAAAGAAGCGACAGCAGAAAATCGGCGCTTGATTGAGTCTGGTGATGTTACAATCGAATTCGATGTTGGTGATCGATTGGATGATTACGGACGGCTTTTGGCATATATTTATGCTGATGGTGAAAGCGTGCAGCAGCAACTCCTGGAATCAGGATATGCCCGTGTAGCCTATGTTTTCCCGCCGAACACGCGTTATCTCGAGGATTTTGAAGAAGCTGAACTATCAGCCAAAGAGCAGGAACGCGGGGTATGGGAATATGAAAAATATGCCACAGAACGAGGCTTTGACAGCAACGCAGTTGCAGAAAATGAAAAAACAGATGGTGAAATCTCTACAGATGAATGCGGCATCAAAGGAAACATCAACAGGAAAGGCGATAAAATCTATCACATGCCTGGCAGCTCTTCCTATGAGCAAACAAATCCGGAAGAATGGTTCTGTTCAGAACAAGAAGCACGAGACCATGGATTTCGAAGCGCCGGCCAGTAGAAAAGGAGAATAACCATGCAGACTATCGTTCTTCGCTTTGATTACCAATCTTCTGCAAAAATTGAAGAGTTGCAGACACAGATTAATGCAGGCAGTTTGAAAAAGGTTACATCGCTGCCGCCTCATCTTACTTTGCAATCCTTTATACAAACCAATCCGGTCGATTTGAAGAAGGCCATCCAGCCTTGTGCAAAGAAAACTAACCAGCTGATGATCAATTTTTCCTCACTAGGTTTCTTCAAACAAAAGGGCACTTTCTTTCTTGCGCCGACCCATACAGAAGCTTTAACCAATCTCCACCAGTCCATTAGGCTGGCAACACGTGAATTTAACGACTCAGTCGCTTTATACGAACCGGATCAATGGGTTCCCCACACCACTGTCGTAAATGGTACAGCTGCTCAGTTCTGGGGTCCACTTTTCTCCCGCCTTTCAATGGAATTTCAGCCTTTCACTGCCACAGTGACCGCAATCGAATGCTGGAGTATCCTCAACGGAAAAACGGAAAATGACTGGAGCATCTTCCTTGATTAAAATTAAAAGTACAAATCTATTATTTTAAAATATAATTTACTGGTAGGAGTATTGACTTTTTCCAAGGGCGCGCTATAATTAAAAATGTCCTTGTAATTGCGATTCCTTAGCTCAGCTGGGAGAGCGCTACCTTGACAGGGTAGAGGTCGCTGGTTCGAGCCCAGTAGGAATCATTGGGTGCCAAACCCGCAGCAGATTTTAGGAACAGAATCTGCTTGAAAAAAACCGTCACCTTCGGGTGCCGGTTTTTTTATTGTAATTTTTTCTAGAAAATAACCCCCGGAAATCTCTTATAGAGAGATTTCCGGGGGTCGTTTTATGCTTCAGTTGTTTTCGGTGCTTTTTTATCGCGTGCCAACCATTGAATAGCGAACAATACGATAAAGAGTGCTGCGCCGATTGTATCGGATAAACCTTCCGGATAAATCAGTGCAAGGCCTGTCGCGAATGTGATGATCCGTTCAAACCAATACAGCTTGCGATACCAGTAACCGATTAATCCGGCACCGATTGCAATCATTCCGGAAATGGCGGTTATCAGCACCCATATCAGTTCAGGCCACGTCGTATCGATCATCAGCAAGGATGGGGACAATACGAACATGTAAGGAATGATAAACGCGGCAATGGCCAGTTTGGCAGCATTGAAACCTGTTTTGATCGGTTCTCCGCCTGATATACCGGCTGCAGCAAATGCAGCAAGTGCAACCGGTGGCGTTATATCGGCAATGATACCGAAATAGAATACGAATAAATGGGCAGATAGAGCTACAACTAACGGTGTCGCTGCCCCTTCAGGATATTCAAGCATCAGCAATGTAATGATTGCCGGTGCTGCGATTGTAGATGTAATAACATAGTTTGCCGTTGTCGGCGAGCCCATCCCAAGAACGATGGCTGCAAGCATGGTGAAGAATAATGTCAGCAGGACGTTTCCGCCAGACGCAGAGACCAGACCGTTGGCAAGACTTAAGCCCAGGCCGGTCTTGACGACAACTCCGACGATTATCCCTGCAGCGGCCGTGGCAGCTGCAACAGCCAGCGCTGTCCGCGCACCATCAACCAGTGCATGGATCATATCTTTAAAATTCAAACGTGTTTCTTTATCAAATGAACTGACAACGATTGTCAAAACAATGCCCCATAATGCAGCCTGCATTGTCGGAATACCGATCAACAGGAAAATGATGATGGCAAATATCGGTGTCAGCAAATAGATTTTCTTCAACACTTCTTTGCGGTCCGGCATCTCTTCTTTCGATAAGCCTTTCAAGCCAATCCGTTTCGCTTCAAAATGTGTCATGATCCAAACACCTGTGAAGTAGAGAAGCGCAGGAATCGCAGCCGCTTTGGCAATCTCCCAATAAGTGACGCCTCCGATAAATTCAACCATCAGGAAGGCTGCAGCACCCATGATCGGCGGCATCAATTGCCCGCCTGTCGAAGCTGCCGCTTCAACCCCGCCGGCAAATTCCTTTTTATATCCCAATTTTTTCATCATCGGAATCGTATAGGATCCGGAAGTTACAACGTTGGCTACTGAGCTTCCTGAAATCGTCCCCTGCAATGCACTGGAGAAGATGGCCACTTTCGCGGGTCCCCCTGTTAAATTACCGGCGAGAGATACAGCCAGGTCATTGAAGTATTGGCCTACCCCAGTTTTAACCAGGAAGGAGCCGAAGAGCAGGAACGTAAAGATGAATGTTGCCGAAACTCCGATCGGAGTTCCGAGAATCCCGTCTGTCGTATAGAACATTAATTGAATCAGCGAATCCAAAT
The DNA here is from genome assembly GCF_003289955.1 of Planococcus halotolerans. Taxonomy (GTDB): domain Bacteria; phylum Bacillota; class Bacilli; order Bacillales_A; family Planococcaceae; genus Planococcus; species Planococcus halotolerans. Next base: position 581,292 of record NZ_QLZR01000002.1, read on the forward strand.
CCTGTCCTCTGTGCCGCAGGAATCCTGGGAAATATGGACCGAAAAATGCATATGTGAGGAATAATGCTGAAATGACCGTAATCGGCATACCAACAGCTCTTCGCGTGGCTTCAAGCACCAGCAGAACAGCCAGGACACCGACGATAAAGTCGAGTTCTGTAACCCGCCCGATACGGAAAACCAGGTCTTCATACATAATCGGCCAATAAGCACCGACCCCGACAGACAATAACGCAAGAATGTAATCATACCAGGCAACCTTATGGCGGATTCCTTTGCGTTTGCGTGCAGGAAACAGGATAAAGATCAAGGAAAGTGCGAACCCTAAGTGAATGGAACGCTGTATATAAGCTGTATATTGACCGAAAATCGCTGTATATAATTGGAATAACGCAAATGCCAGCAAGCCATAAAACACAACATGCTTCATTATGCCGGACAAATCACGCGTATTCGATTCTGGGTCATATTTCTGCAGTATTTCTTTCTGCTTTTCTGCTGAGATGTATGTATCATCTTCCGGAGGCAATTTCTTTTCTTCTCTTTCATCCGGCGGTAATTTATTGGTCATCAATATTCACTCCTTTTAATTGCTGGAAAAATGACAGCCGCTGAATACGGAACGTATACGTCTTTCCTCTGACGAGTGTCTTTTTCAAATCGTATTCTTTTCCGTCTTTGATCAAAGATAGACCGGCATCGACATCACCGATCAGTATGCTGAATTCCGGTATTCGCCTATCCATATTTTTAATAAAATACTTACCGTCTTTTTCGACAAATACTTCCCCTTCTCCTGCATTGGAAGGCATTCCAATATTAAAATCCTCATATTCAAGTTCAGTCATTTTCAAAGTGTTATCAGGAAGAACCTCAAAACTTTCTATAACTTCGGATAAATGGATGGAATGTGTATATTTTATCTGAAAACGGGGCTGAGTCAATAGCGAATAAGCTGCGAGGCTTTCTGACTCGTTATTGATGAATGTGATACTTCGTTTTAGTGGGATGAATATGGATGCGGAGCTGATTAAGATGAGGACAACCAGAATCAGAAGAAAACGCTGCTTGGAATCTATTCGCATAGTTCATTCTCCTCCGGTGTGTGTAAATAAATAACGACGATAAAGCTTGCGCTTTACCGTCAATTATTTAACAATATCTTATTCGTTCACTTCATCAAAGTATCTTTGTGCGCCAGGGTGGATATCGATGCCGATACCCTCAAGAGCAGTTTCAGATTTGATGAAATCAGCCTTTGCGTGCTGGATTTGATCCGTGTTTTCATAGATCGCTTTTGTAACGTTGTAAACGGTATCTTCAGACAAGTCGTTTTGTGCTACGAGCATAGCCAATACTGATACAGTCGGAACATCTTCAGTCAAACCATAAACGCCTTCTGGTACAGTGTCATGTGCGTAATAAGGATATTTTTCGATCAATTCGTTCGCTTTGTCTTCAGCAACTGGCACGATGACTACATCGGAAGTTGCACTCAAACTTTCAACAGCTCCAGTCGGTGTACCTGCTGTAATGAACGCAGCATCGATTTGGCCTGATTGAAGGCTTTCCTGTGATTCACCGAAGTCAAGGTTCTGTGCATCGATATCATCCATTGTCATGCCATGGATTTCAAGCAATTGCTCAGCGTTGATGTAAGTACCTGATCCAGGCGCCCCAACAGAAATCGATTTTCCTGCAAGGTCATCGAAAGAAGTGATTCCTGAATTCGCAGTCGTTACCAACTGGATAGTTTCAGGATACAAAGCTCCGATTGCAGAAACAGAATCGATTACTTCGCCGTCAAACATATTCGTACCTTCAGAAGCATAGAAAGCTGTATCCGTTTGAACGAATGCAATTTCTCCTGTGCCATCAGCAAGTGACGTCATGTTTGCTGCAGATGCCTGTGAAACTTCAGCAGTTGTATCAATGCCTGTTTCATCTTCAATAATTTGAGCCATTGCTCCGCCAAGCGGATAATAAGTTCCCGTTGTTCCGCCAGTCAAAATACTGATGAATTCCGGATCTGATGAACCGCCGCCTTCTCCGCCGCTTCCTGAATCAGTGTCTGCAGAGTCATCGCCGCATCCAGCAAGAAATACTGAACCAGCCAAAGCAATTCCTGCGAATAAACCAAATTTCTTGTTTACCATAATTTGACCTCCCCTTGTTATAATTTTTACATGTTTCTATCCTCATAATACCATGACTTTATGTTCAAGTGTCAACGAAATTCAGATTCCGCAACCGTTTTCACAGGTATACTGAACTTCTTATTATGTGTCTGCGCCTTCTACATGTGTTTCAGGAGCTGTTTCCTCAGGTGAAATATCTTTGAAACCTTTACCTTTTTCCTCGAGGTCGCGCTGCCGATGGGCAATTCTTGCACTTGCACAGGCTGCAATACTTGATACCAGATCATCGAGGAATGTATGGACTTGTCCGCCTACTTTTGTATCGAGCTCACGAATGACTCCGATTTTATTGCGGTCGAGGTGCCCGAAAGTCGTTACGGCAATACTGCCATACGTCAGCACTGCACCAAGGCCAATCATTTCATCGACGCCAAAAAGCCCTTCGTCCGTATCGACGATTTGCTGCAGCGGTTTTGAAAGTTTTCCCTGCTCCGCCAATTCATCCAATTCCACACCTACAAGAAGCGCATGCTGCATTTCCCTTTTCAGTAAAACGCTTTCCACCGATTCTATGCAATGTGATAATTGCAACCCTTCATTAAATGGTTCCTGCATTTCAAATACAATTTTAGCAATTTCTTCAATTGAGACCCCGCGTCTTTCCAGCGCTTCATGTGCCGCTTTCGTCACTTCGTCTGAATGTACACGAAATTTTCCGCCATCCATTCCTGCCATATCAAAAACCCCTCTCTGTATTTGATGCTTGCTCCCTCATTATACCTTGCAGCCCGAATATGATACAATTTTTATACAAAAACCAGCAAGGAGGCTTCATCATGAACAGAGGAAATGTAGAAGATATCACTATTTTCAGTGAAGAGCTACAGGAAGACATGCAATTATTAGTCTATCTCCCTTATAATTATTCACCTTTATACAAATATAGCCTGGTTATCGCTTCAGATGGAAAGGATTATTTCCAATTGGGAAGAGTGCCTAGAGTCGTCGATGAATTACTGGAAAACCGCGAAATCGAAAATATCATTTTTGTAGGTGTGCCGTATAAGAACGTTGATGACCGGAATAGAAAATACGAACCGGCCGGTGAACAGCACGCTGCCTATCTGCGATTCCTGGCGCACGAACTCGTACCTTTCCTGGATGAGAAGTATCCAACTTATCAAGTCGGCATGGGCCGTACATTGATTGGCGATTCCCTCGCTGCAACTGTCAGCCTTATGGCTGCATTGAAATATCCGAACATTTTCGGACGCGTCATTCTCCAATCGCCAAAAGTAGGGCCTGAAATATTGGAAGCAGTATCCAACTTCAATTCGGCCAACGCTTTCACTGTCTACCATGTAATCGGAAAAGAAGAAACAGCAGTCAAATTGACAAATGGTGAAACAGCCGATTTCCTGGAGCCGAACCGGGAACTCCATCAATTGATGAAAGAGAAATCTTTCCCTGTATTTTATGAAGAATTGGATGGTGAACACACCTGGAAATACTGGCAGCCTGATTTAAAGCGGGCATTGTTGCAAAACTTCGGCGTGTAAATCGAATTCGCAATTTCCAGCTTTCTTTTGTTATACTGTAATAAGTTAAGATATATATTTTAGAGGAGGCATATTTATGAAATATGGTGTTGCAGCATTTCCGTCAAAAGAATTACAGGATCTCGCCAATTCTTACCGCAAACGCTATGATCCTCATTATGAGTTGATTACACCTCACATCACTTTGAAGGAACCGTTTGAAGCGGATGGCACAGAAATCAAAGAAGTCGTGGAAGAAATGGCGAAAATCGCTAAACGCCAAAAGCCTTTCAAGCTTCACGCAACTCGCGTCAGTTCTTTTTCACCGGTTACAAACACGCTTTACTTTAAAGTAGAACCGAATGAAGAATTGTTGGCTTTGCATGAAGATCTGCATTCCGATTTCTTCGGCGGCATGCCGGATTATTCATTCGTTCCGCATATTACTATTGCCCAAAAATTGTCTGACTCCGAGCATTCGGATATCTTTGGCCAATTAAAAATGGCGGGCATCGACCATGAAGAAACAATCGACCGTATCCACCTCCTATATAAACTTGAAGATGGTTCGTGGACAGTCTATGACACATTCCGTCTGACTGGAGCTGAATAATAATTGCAGAAAGTCAAAATCGCTGAAAGCGAACTCCAAAAAGAACAGGCCTTTGAAATCCGGCGCAAAGTTTTTGTAGACGAGCAGCAAGTGCCTCTGCATATTGAAATGGACGAGTATGACGATGATGCCACTCATTTCGTTGGATATAACCTCCAACAGCCGATTGCTGCAGGACGTATCCGTGAAATTGAAAATGGCATCGGAAAAGTCGAACGGGTTTCTGTATTGCCCGAATTCCGAGGACAGCATGTTGGTGTTCTGATGATGGATGCGATGGAAAAACATGCACGCTCCGTTGGAATGTCGAGCCTGAAACTCAACTCACAGTCATACGCCATTCCATTCTATGAAAAATTGAATTACACCGTAACTTCTCCGGAATTCCTCGACGCAGGAATCCCGCACAGAACGATGGAGAAGAACCTGCATGCTTAAAAGAAAAGCGACAGCGCCCGTTTAGCCCCGACAAGCGCTGGAGGGCTTGGAAGTAATGGCGTTCTTTGCCATTGCAGCCAAGCCCGAAGCGACTCGAGGGGATGGGCCGCTGGAGTCTGGACAACGAAAAGCGCAAGCGCCCGTTAAGCTCTGAAAGGCATAAGACGATTTGGCGGAGCGGCGTCTTTTCAGCCGCATAGCCAAAGTGGCTTATGACCCGAAGAGCTGGGCCGCTGGAGTCTGGACAGCTATACGCTCTTACAGAGTAATTGCAAATATACAAAATTAAAACTTTTCTCCACTTAAAAAAATCCAGCCCCTTTTAAATAAGGGCTGGATTTTTTATTTCATTCAGAAACCGATTTCTTTTTTCAATCCTGCAGAATTACAGAACGTGATAGCCGCTGTCCACATGGATTGTCTCACCGGTAATGCCGCGTGACATTTCGCTGAACAGGAATACAGCTGTATCGCCGACTTCTTCAGGAGTCGTATTGCGGTGCAGCGGAGCTTTTTCTTCAATTTCATGCAAAATCGAGTTGAAATCGCTGACTCCTTTGGATGACAAAGTACGGATAGGGCCTGACGAGATGGCGTTGACACGAATATTGTGCTTGCCAAGATCCGCTGCCAAATAACGGACGGACATTTCAAGGGCGGCTTTTGCCACACCCATTACGTTGTAATTAGGCAGTACCCGCTCCCCGCCGATATACGTAAGGGCGACAATGCTGCCTCCTTCAGTCATTAACGGTTTAGCATATTTTGAAATGATGGTAAGTGAGTAGGAACTGATATTTTGTGCAAGCAAATAACCTTCCCGGGAAGTTTCTGAAAAATCTCCAGATAATTCTTCTGTCTTTGCGAAAGCGATGCAATGCGCCAGCCCATCGATTTTACCGGCTTGTTCCTTGATAGTGCCAAAACATTTTTCAACATCTTCGTCACTTGTAACGTCACATGGAAGAATTAGATCATGTTCGCCTTCGAGAGTCGCAACCAAGTCACGGACGGATTTTTCAAAACGTTCCCCGGCGTATGTAAAGATCAAGTTGGCGCCTGCCTGGTCCAGCGAACGGGCAATCCCCCAAGCGATACTGCGTTTATTGGCCACTCCCATGATTACATACGTTTTGTCTTTTAATGATATAGACATTGTCATTCCTCCTGATTTCTGTTTATTACCTGGTACTAATATTACATCATAAAAAAGAAAAGTGCAATTTGCACTTTTCTAAAGGTTGCTCAGGAATGTTGTTGCCAGCCCCAAGTATATTAAGATTGAAATAATGTCATTCAGCGTAGTGATAAATGGACCCGATGCAACGGCTGGATCAATTTTCAAGCGGTGTATCAATAAAGGGATGAAAGATCCCGCGAGAGTGGCGACGAAAATGGAACCTGCCACAGCAGTTCCGACCAATAATCCGATCAGTAATTCCCCTTTCCAGAAATACACCAAACCAACGACCACCACACCGCAGACAAGACCAGTGATCAAACCGGTGCCTGCTTCACGGAACAGCAGCTTCATCTTGCTTTCTTCTTCTATATCTCCAGTTGCAATCCCGCGCACCGCAACAGCCAGTGCCTGTGTACCGCTATTCCCTGCCATTCCGGCAATAAGCGGAATAAATACGGCCAGCAGAGCCACTTGATCCAAAGTGGATTCAAACATTCCCATCAGGTTTGCGGTAAGCATACCAAGGAAAGTCAAAAGGATCAGCCAAGGGAGCCTTTTTTTCGCAGCGCTGAATGGGCCTCTGTCGAAATTATCCATATCGGAAACAGCTGCCAGTTTGGAATAGTCATCAGAAGCTTCCTCATCCAGTACATCGATAATATCATCGACCGTAATGATGCCGAGGAGGTGATTCTGAAAGTCCACAACCGGCATCGCCAGGAAATCATAATCCTTGATCATGCGTGCTACTTCTTCCTGGTCTTCACCGACCGAAACACTTACTACCCGGTCATTCATGATCGATTCTATCAAGGTGTCTTCCTCAGCGATGATGAGGTCGCGCAAGGTAACAATCCCTGCAAGCCGTTTCGCTTCATCTATGACAAAGACATAATAGATGGTTTCTGCATCCGGTGCGGCGTTCCGCAAAATATTCATCGCAGACCGCACGGTGGAATTCTTCGGTATTGCGACAAATTCAGTGGTCATTATAGAACCTGCTGTATATTCTTCATAATGCAGCAGGTCTTTGATTTCCCTGGCTGAATCTTTGGGCATAATGGTGAGGTAGCTTGCCACCTGGTCTTTGGTAAGATTATTCAAAACGTCTACCGCATCATCCCGGTACATAAAGGACAGAAGATCTGCGGCATACATGGAATTCATTTCTTTAAAGAGATTTTCGTATTCATCATCATCCAATTCGATTGCCTCGAAAATATCCGCCATTTCCTTAGGAGAGAGATACTCGTAAAGCTTTTGGCGGGTTTCAAGTTCCGCCTTTTCATAAAAGCCCGCTTGGTCATATGGATGGTGGGAAAGGAATTCTTCCCTGAATTGCTCCAATTCCCCTTCTTCCAGCAACTGCATCAGCATTTCTTCATTCAATTCTTCATCACGTACTGTTTGTTCTTCCAGCATCATGGCTCCCTCCTTTCGAATTTGCGACACTCCGCTTTAGTAGTCTATACGTTACACTATAATTATGTATAGTGAAATTTTTAATAATGAGGTGTTTTTATGAAATATGACATTATTGGCGACATCCATGGTTGTTTTGATGAGTTGATGGAATTGCTTGAAAAACTGGGCTATACCTTTGAAAACGGAATTCATATCCATCCTGAAGGCAGGCTTCCCGCATTCGTTGGGGATGCTATGGACAGAGGCCCCTATTCGCTCAAGGTATTGGAATTATTGTTCACAAGACAGGACAAAGGCACCCTTCTATATGCCCCGGGCAATCATTGCAATAAACTCTACCGTTTCATGAAAGGGAATTCCGTTCAACTGGCGCATGGTCTGGAAATCACAATTGCCGAATGGCAAGCGCTGCCCAAAAAAGAGCAGCAAAAGTTCCGCAAACGCTATATCCGCTTTTACGAAGAATTGCCTCAATATCTGGTGCTGCGTGATGATTTGATCGTAGCGCATGCCGGATTGAAACAGGGCATGATCGGCGAACCCATGAGCAAAAACATTAGGGTGTTCACCCTATATGGAGATATCACCGGGAAGTTCCATGCAGATGGCCGTCCAGTTCGCCGGGATTGGGCGAAATCCTATAAAGGCGAACCGTGGATCGTTTATGGCCACACGCCTACCGAAGAGCCATATATTATCAACAGAACCGCCAATATCGACACAGGATGTGTTTTCGGCGGCACGTTGACTGCATTCCGTTTTCCAGAAAAAGAACTGGTTTCCGTCCCATCAAAGCAACCTTACCAACCTGAACGCTTTCACCGTTTCATCTGATGAGCGCAGCCATATCTTCTCGGTTTGGCGATTCAAACAGGAGGCCTTCGCCTGTGACCGGATGGACCAGTTCCAATTCGCGGCAATGAAGAGCCTGGCGGCTGATTAAGTTCCTTGTTCCGCCGTATAAGTCATCTCCAACAAGTGGATGATTGATGTGAGCGAGGTGTACACGTATTTGATGGGTTCGTCCGGTGTTCAGTTTCAGTTGGATATGGCTGAATTCCGGGTAGGCTTTCAGCAATTTGACTTCAGTTTCTGCGAACTGCCCATCGGCACGTACTTCCCTTTCGATGATACTGGAATTCTTTCTTCCTATCGGTGCAGTAATCGTAAATCGTTTTTGATCTATTTTTCCGTGGGCCAAAGCCTCATAGCGACGCGACATTTTTTTCTCCTGCTGCTGTATTGACAGCATATGATGGATATGGCGATTTTTTGCAATACAGACAAGTCCGCTGGTGTCACGGTCCAACCTCGTTGCAATATGCAAAGTCGCTGGAATTTCATTGTCTTCAAAATGTTTGGCCACTATATTCGCCAGGCTTCCGGAAGGATGTTCGCGGGAAGGGATGGTATTTTGCAAAGGCGGCTTGTCTACAATAAGAAGAGAGTCGTCTTCGAAGACTATCTTCAAGTCACCACTCTCTGCCTGCAGTCCTTTTCCAAGCTCTTCCAACGGAAAAACAACGGTCACCGCATCTCCAGATTCCAAGGGATGCCTGACCGTCACTTCATTGCCGTTGACCAATATCTGTCCGCCGCCATATTTTACAGAAGCAAGCGTCCGCTTCGAAATGCCCCAATTATGCAAAGCTTCACGAAGCAGGCCTTTTTCACCGGCAACATATTTCAATTCAAATGGTTTCATCGAGCTTCCTCGCTGTCGATAAAGGAATCATGGACCCGTCTCCAGAATGGGAACGGACGGAATCGTGCAAATCTTACTTTTTGGTCAGCCACTTTGTATTCGATCGAACGCACATCTTTATGAAGTAATTGAAGATGGTCGACCGTCACCATAAAGTCCGGCGCTTTTACCGGACGAAGCGCACAACGATGATGCGACGGCAGCACGAGCGGAGAACCGACCGTCCGGAAAACCCGGTTATTGATGGAAGCCATTTCAGTCAATTGCATCGCTTCAAGTGATGGGTGGATGATTGCACCACCAAGTGCTTTGTTATAGGCTGTGCTTCCTGAAGGCGTCGACATGCATAGGCCGTCTCCACGGAACCGTTCAAAATGGCTCTCATTCAAAAGCACATCCATAACCAGCGTTACATCCGGTGACTTTACAGTCGATTCATTCATCGCCAGATATACCGCAGGTTCTTCTTTATTGCGGTAATGGATACTTGTCTCGAGCAACGGATATTCGATGACTTCGTATTCTTTTTTGGCAATCGAAAGCACCAATTTTTCAATTTCAATCGGTTTCCAGTCAGCGTAAAAGCCGAGATGCCCTGTATGTATTCCGACAAACGCTACTGACGACAATTGGTCCGAGTATTTATGGAAGGCATGCAGCATTGTGCCGTCGCCGCCTATTGACAAGACAATATCCGGCTGCTCCTCATTCCACTCCATTCCGAAGTCAGTCAAATACGCACGTGCTTTGTCCATTAATTCATTTGATAAATCATCACTTCTCGACATTATGAAATATTTCATCTCTTTGTTCTGCCTCCTTCTTGGTCCCCGGGAAAATGTGTTCTTGGCGAATCTTTAAATTCCGTGAAATAAGCCTGTGCTTCCTGGATTTCATCACGGATTTGCGACATTTCTTCATCAAGTTGAAACGCCGCTTCTGCTGCACGCTGCAGCCTCAGCTTTATTTCGTCCGGAAAAACTCCCTTGTATTTATAATTCAATGAATGCTCGATGGATGCCCAAAAATTCATTGCCAAAGTCCTGATCTGTATTTCAGCCAATATCAATTGTTCCCCGTTGATGGTTTGAACGGGGTACTCGACAATCACGTGATACGACCGGTAGCCGCTTTGCTTTTCCCGTGAAATATAATCCTTTTCCTCGACAATGCGAAGATCGTTGCGGTTCCTGAGTAAGTCGACAACCGTTTCAATATCTCCGACAAATTGGCACATCATCCGCAGCCCGGCAATATCCTGCAGTTCCCTCGCAAGCTCATCGGACGGCTCAAACGGTATGCCTTTTTCGAGCGACTTGTCATAAATACTGGCAATCGGTTTAACCCGGCCTGTTACAAACTCGATAGGCGAGTTGATATTATCCGTTTCATATAGTCTCCGCATGCCTTTAAACTTTATCTTGAGTTCATCGACTGCCTGTTTATAAGGCGCTAAAAATCGATCCCATTGTCCCATAACCGGTCCCCCGCTTCCGTGTGCACACATCTTTTCCATTTTTTTAATCACATTATTTTGTACAATCCGCTTCGGCGCTTTGGACAAGGCTCCCGCAATAAGCCGAGAAGTACACTCGTCTTATTGCTTCGCCCAGTCCGGCGACGCGCCTGTGCTGTGGTCCACTTCTAGATATGGAGCAAAACAGCGAAGACGCCTTGGGGAGCAAGCGAAGTGCTGAAATCCACTCGGGCGAAGACCCGAGTTAGTTCAGCGCGAGTCCCCGGCAAGCGAAGCTGTTTTGCGCAATATCGGCTTTTTACTTCACCTTGTATAGTGATATTTTAACACAGCACTGTCATTCGTTGCAGTTTGACTGGAATTATCCCATAATAAAATCAAGTGAGGTGCTGAAGATGACTAAAGAACTTGAGATAGAGTTCAAGAATTTATTGACTCAGGAAGAATACATAAAACTGCTGGATTCCTTCGGATATAACCCAACTGACGCACATACCCAAATCAATCATTATTTTGATACAGCGGATTTTAAATTACGCGGCCAAAAGTCTGCGCTTCGTATACGGCAAAAAGGTGAAGCCTATGAATGTACTCTGAAAGTGCCGGCTGAAAATGGTAATTACGAGATTACCGATACCCTTGATCAACAGCAGGCCGAAGACATCCTTGAAAAGCGTAATTTCGCTGCTGAAGAAGTTGCGGATGCCTTAAAAGAAATGGGCGTCCCTCCTGAAAACCTTGATATACTGGGCAGCCTGGCTACCCATCGCATTGAATTTCCTTACAGGAATGGTTTGTTGGTGCTCGATCATTCCGAGTATCATGGCATGGAAGACTTCGAGCTGGAGTATGAAGTGGAAGATTTTAATGAAGGCAAACAGAAGTTTCAGGACCTGCTGACGGAATACAATATCCCTTCCCGTAAGACAGACAAAAAAATAGCCCGCTTCATGAAAGCGTCAAAAAAGGACTAATAATAAGATAAAATTATTCAATCAAAACATTCTTATACCAATTTATGTAAATTGGTTAATCGATTTATTTGAGAAAATACTGTTCCGTTGTTAGAATGAATTTACAGCTACAGCAAAGGAGACATTATGATGACTGGAAAACCTATACTTCCGTACGATGAAATCGGCGCGGAACGACTGTCTCAATTAGTGGACGCATTTTATGCACGCGTTGCTATGCATCCAAAGCTTAAGCCCATATTTCCTGATGACTTAACAGAAACCGCCAGAAAGCAAAAGCAATTTATGACACAATACCTTGGCGGTCCCAATATATATTCAGAAGAACATGGACATCCCAGACTTAAAGCAAGGCACAATCCTTTTCCCATTACACCAGAGCGGGCACAGGCCTGGCTTGAATGTATGAACGAAGCAATGGACGAAATCGGATTAACCGGGAAATTCCGTGAAACCTTCTATAATCGGCTGGTCTTGACTGCTCACCATATGGTCAATGAGCCCGACAGTGAGGAGGAAATGGTTTGAATAACCTCGACTTGGCGAAAGAGATCTACGACAACCCGAACCCTGTAAAGCCTATGGAATTGTATGTTTTCTTAGATCCCCTCAATACGGAATGCTGGGAACTCCAATCCGTCATGAGGAAGCTCCAGATCGAATATGGCCATTATTTTTCAATGCGTGTAGTGCTCAGCACGAAATTATTCAATTTAAACAGCCAGCAAAAAACCTCTTCGATTGCCACCGACAGCCTTACCCATCCGGTGCTGGCGTCAGTCGCAGTCAAAGCAGCGGAATTGCAGGGTAAACGTGCAGGCAATCAATTCCTGCATAAATTACAGGAACAGCTTTTCCTGAATACGCAAGATGTATCTTCCTATAAGGTGCTATTGGAAATTGCTGAAGAAGCAAATCTCGATCAGGAAGAATTCAAAAAAGATTTCCACTCCGTCCATACTGCAAAAGCTTTCCAATGCGACCTGCAGATTACTAGAGAGATGGAAATCACGGAAGTTCCGAGCATCGTCTTTTTCAATGAATGTATTGAAGATGAGGGTGTAAAAATTTCTGGACTGCATTCATATGATACTTATCTGACTATTCTTCAGGAAATGCTTGGCAGCGACACATTGAACCGACAGGCGCCACCGCCGCTCGAACAACTTTTTACTAAATACACAACGATTGCGACAAAAGAAATCGCTTCTATATATAACATTTCGCATGAAACAGCAGAGCGGGAAATGAAAAAACAGATGCTCCAGCAAAAAGTTGAACGCATCAGCCTGCCCGATGAAACTTTATGGAAAATAAAATAAGCACGGCGCCAATTGGCGCCGTGCTTATTTTTTTGTAACTATAGAAAAACGCCTGCCACGTCCGGCAGGCGTTTTTCATTACACAAAGGGGATGGGAGAAATGTTCACGCTCAAACAAAGGGGTGTATGTTTGTATGTGATTTATTTCACAACTTAACTTTATCACGGAATAATTGTTTATGCAATAATTCACAAACTAATTCACAAATTTGTCATATTAGTAAGTAGAATGAGATTTATTTAATTATATCAAAATAACGAAAAAAAGAGAGACCCCTTATGAAAGAGCCTCTCGTAAACAATATTATTTTTTAAGCAATAACTTCTCCAGTTCAATTAATTTTTCCTCAAAAACTTTGCATGCCTCTTCTACTGGAGATGAAGAAGTCATATCGACACCTGCTTTTTTGAGGACTTCAATCGGGTAATCCGAGCTTCCAGCTTTCAGGAATTCATTGATGAAACGATCGACAGCCGGCTGCCCTTCTTCCAGAATACCTTTGCTTAATGCTGTGGCGGCACTAAAGCCCGTAGCATATTGGAAGACATAGTAATTATAGTAGAAGTGAGGAATTCTTGCCCACTCCATACCAATCTCTTCATCCACTGCCACATCTTCGCCAAAATATTTTTTATTCAATTCATAATAAACTTCCGTCAGGCGGTCAGCTGTCAAAGCTTCGCCTTCCTGATCCATTTTGTGGATAGTATGCTCAAATTCCGCAAACATTGTCTGGCGGAATACGGTACCGCGGAAACCATCAAGCCAGTGGTTAAGCAAGTAAATACGCTCCTGATCATCTTCCGTTGCTTTCACCATATATTCGTTCAGCAAAGCCTCATTTGTAGTAGAAGCAACTTCAGCGACGAAAATAGAATAATCACCATAGACGTAAGGCTGTGACGCGCGCGTATAGTGACTGTGTACGCTGTGGCCGAATTCATGGGCCAAAGTGAAAAGGTTATCGACATTATCCTGCCAGTTCATCAGGATATAGGGATTTGTTCCATAAGCGCCTGATGAATAAGCTCCGCTCCGCTTCCCTTTATTCTCCAGAACGTCTACCCATCTGTTCTGTATGCCTTCAGCGACAATCCCTGTATATTCCTCCCCAAGTGCAGACAAACCTTTCAGCATGATGTCTGTCGCTTTTTCATAAGGGATTTCCATCTTCACTTCTTTAACAAGCGGCGTGTGCATATCCCACATATGGACCTTATCGATGCCAAGTACTTCTTTGCGCAGAGCCGCATAGCGATGCAATAAATGCAAATTATTGTTTACGGTTTCCACAAGATTATCATAGACACTTTCCGGAATATGGTCATCCGCTAAAGCTGCATGCCGTGCTGAATCATATTTACGTACTCGTGCGTTCACGTTATCACGTTTCACAGTTCCGGCTAATGTTGACGCAAAAGTATTAAGGAACTTGCCATACGTTGCGTAAACCGCTTTAAAGGCATCTTCACGGACACGGCGGTCTTTGCTTTCCAAGAAGCGGATATAGTTGCCATGTGTAATCTGGACCGTTTCCCCGTCTTCATCTTTAATCTCTGGAAACTCCAAATCTGCGTTATTCAGCATGCCAAATGTTTCGGAAGATGCGCTGCCAACTTCAGATAATTGAGCAAGCAGTGATTCCTGCTCAGCCGGCAAAACATGCGGACGCATGGCGTTCAATTCTTCCAGGGCATGCTTATAAAGTTTGAGCCCTTTATGTTCTTCCACATATCCATTTAAAGTTTCTTCATCGAGCTCAAGGATTTCCGGGGTCAAGAATGACAAGCCTGCCGCAATCTTTGCGTACAATGCCTTAATTCGGCTATCCATTGCCTGATATTTCGAATTGGTCGTATCCTGATCGTAGCGCATATGAGAATATGTATATAATCTTCTCAAACGTTCCGACAATTCGTCCTTATAAGTCAAAACTTCAAACAGGGATTCTGCTCCCCCTTTCAATTTCCCTTCGTATGAACCTGCTTTTTCAGCGAGTGCAGCAACTTCTTTAAACTCACTTTCCCATGCTTCGTCTGTCGGAAATATGTCTTCCAGCTTCCAGGTTAATTCAACTGGTACTTCTTCACGTTTCAATATTTTATTAGCCATTTATTTTCCTCCTTCGTCCTTCTCTTTCGGGAGTCGAACTACATCTTATTTTCTCAATTTTCGTACGCTTTTGCAATAGATATCATATAATGCATCTATTTGCTTTAACTGATCGCCTTCTGCATCTTCCACTTCTTTCAGAAAATCTGCATAGTCGTTTAGAACCGCCTCTGCTTTCCTTGCATCTGAGGCACCCTGAATCTTGATAATACCGGAAGAAATTACTTTTTCATTTGGAATTCCCTGGCGGTATGCACGGAGCATTTTCAATTGCCATATAACCACATGGCCTGCAATGCAATCGGCTCCTGAAATAGGCACACCGATCGAGTCAGGGAGATTTCGCATATCCAATTGAAGTTCGTAGCAAAGAAGCCAGAACGGATTCTGATATCTTCTTTTGGCGAAGTACTGGGACTGGACGAAACTGGCGCGTGCGTTTACAAAAATTGTGCAGATGGAATCGAAATCTTTTTTAGAAAGAGGTTTGGGTTTCGCAAACGGATGAGTCTGCCTGTCCAATGGCAAAGTCACAACTTTTCCGGCCCATTTGCTGCCACTGATATGGAATAGGTTCGAAAAATATTGAAATTGCTTTACTTCAGGATTTAAAAGCATTAAATAATTTGAGTGATTATGATTCAACAGCATCTCTCGCTGATATTCCCTGATTCTGAGTATCTGGATTCTGTTTTCCATAGTTTCTTTGCTTCCTGCAATCCAGATGAATTCAAGTCCATGCCTTGAGTATGCAGCAGACCGTCTCACTATGTCTGTTGCGGATATGGGGCTGCATTGATATTCAATCACAGTATGCCGAGCAACAAATACATCGGCCCTTTGCCGGATGTCCGGTAAATACGATTCAATTTCCACTGGAATGCCTTTAGTGATGAAAAATTGTTGAAGCAAAATCTTGCCCTGAAGGTGCAAGGAAGATTCCTGTTCGCTGGAACCGCAAACTGATAGAGACTTATGGGCAAAGTGAGGAATTTTAATATCACCAATTTTCAGGAGCACGCTGCTTCCACAATCGGGACAGTAAAACTTATGAAGCTTTCTCAAGATGAGCAAGTCTTGTCGGTTAAGCTCCTCCGTTAAATAGATCAGGTTTTGTTCAGCTGTTTTAGCGACTAATATGTCTGTCACGCTCCTTTTCTCAATTATAGAATTAAGACTGAATATAAACAATATTCAAATTAATTAAAGAGAGCGCAGACAGATTTCAACAAACCATATAAAAGAGCCCGAAAGAAAAAGTAATGCTTTTTCTTTCGGGCTTTATATAGGTTTATAAGTTTTTATTAGCCGAAATAATGCAGTACGTTAGCTAATGCATCTTTTTTGAAAATTTCCTTACCGTATTCTTCAAGACGATGAATCGTTACAGGAGAACCTTGAAGATATTCTGTAAAGACACTGATATGGTCTTTGATATCATCATCTGAATGCAGGATTTCGTCAAAGCTGACATGAAGGAAATACTTGCCTTCAAAATGGTATAAAGCCGTTTCGATTGGTACATATTGCAAACGGCGTGACAATGGAATCAATTCATCAACTTCAGTAACTACATAACTGTATTCAAGATTTTTGGTATCCGGTTCGTTGAAAACAGGTTCGAATTCATCAAATTCTGTAGCAGCTGATGCACCGTCCTCATTTGAAAACATTCTGCGGCGTTCTTCTATATCATCCGGCATATCGAGCTTTTGGCCGTCTTTAGTCAGTTGGGCACGTGTAACTGTAACTTCCAGTCCTTTGTCCATTGCCTGGACTTGAATCCATAGCGGACCTTCCATAACAAAATCGGCTTCTTCATTGACTTCATCCATCATTTCCCAAAAAAGTTCTTCACTTTTATCTCTGTTGAACCATATTTCATCACGGCTGAACCCACGTTCTTCAACGTCGAGATAGGAAATGTAAAATTTAACTGTGTTATCATTAATGCGTTCTATTTCCATTTTACACCTCTCCTTTCGAATTGGACCAAGAGGATCTTCCTCATAAGCCGTGCGGTGTTGCTTTCTTTATTATATCGCGTTTTGAACTGTATGAGAAAGTTAATGCCTATATCCATAAGTCAGGCGGCGGATAATTATTTTAGAGTTTATGCCAATTAAACAAAAATTGCAAGATATATAACTGATTTAAATACAGAAAAGCTGTCCAAAGATCCATTATGAATTGACATAAAGGCCGGACAGCTTTTAGCTTATTTTCAGTTCACCATTCGTTGAGCTTCAAGCAATTGATATGCTCTCACTTTACGAGGGAGGAACCGGCGGATTTCATCTTCGTTATAACCGACTTGCAGTCTTTTTTCGTCCATGATGATCGGCCGGCGCAACAGGCCAGGGTGTTCCTGGATTAACTCATATAATCTCTGAAGTGGAAGACTTTCAACATCGACGTTCAATTTCTGAAAAATTTTCGAACGTGTTGAGATAATTTCATCTGTTCCATCTTCTGTCATTCGTAAAATCTCTTTAATTTCACTGATTGTAAGAGGTTCAGAAAATATGTTGCGTTCTGTATATGGAATATCATGCTCTTCCAACCATGCTTTTGCTTTTCGGCAAGATGTGCAACTTGGGGAAGTAAATAGCGTTACCATCATAATTGAACACTTCCTTTCGGATTCGGGGAATTCCATTTATATCTTACTAAATTAGAATGAATATAATTTAGAAGCTTTACATTCATTATACAATAACTCACTTAAATTGAATATAGAAATCACAAATTAATATAGGAAATGCATAATACTTGTCACATAATCGCTATAATTCTACTTTATCATAAACTGCTACATTATAATTTTACCCGCTTCTTTTAACAGTTAAACCCAAAATATTATTTTTTTTATTCTCAATTAGAAGTTTCTTTTTGAAAATAAATCCTACACTTAATAGTACGATTCAAACAATAAAAAGTTTCATAAAAAAGAAGCTGATTTAAAAAAATCAGCCTCTTTTCATCAATTAATTGTTTGGGGTATAATCTACGCCCGGAGAATACGTATTGCCTGCATTCCAGAGAAGAAATTCTTCTATGCCGTTATCGTTCAGCGCCTTGATCTGGGCTTCAACTTCAGCTTTTCCGTAGTTCAGGTAATTCCCTGCCCCAAGATAAGACGCAGTGAAATCCTGCAGCCATGGACGTGAAACCGGCGGGTTCTCAAGCTCGCCCAATTTTGCGTTTTCCACTTTTGCATATTCAGCCACTAATTTATATGGTTCCAGATCCGGTTTTGCAATTCCAAAATACGAAGTCCAGTGACTTGGATAAATCATAGAAGAGATAACATCAACGTTTTCAGAGATTTTAGAGAAGTTCTGGCCAATCCCTGGTGCTTCAGGCAAAGTCGCAGAATAACCGAAGATGTCGACGGAAACTTCTACATCATAAGGTTTTAATTGTTCATGAGCATAGGCTACAAAATCTGTGACTGCAGCAACACGGCTTTGTACTCCATCATACTCGTCGCCCCCGTACTCACCTTTAGAATACTGCAATGTATCTGCACGGTTCTCAAAGCCTTCAGGGAAACGGACATAGTCGAATTGGATTTCCTTGAAGCCCAATTTTGCAGCTTCAATGGCGATGTCCACATTATAATCCCATACTTCTTTCATATAAGGATTGACGAAAGCTTCCCCTCTGCGGTTCTTCCATACCTGACCGCCCTCCTGGAACGACCACTCTGGCTTGTTTTCTGCCAGCGCTGAATCCTTAAATACCACCACACGCGCTATTGGATAGATTTCCTCTTGTTCTAAACGCTCAAGCATTGCTCGAGGATCTTTGATATAAGGTTGGCCAATTTCATATTCAGCTATCTGGGAACCTTCTTCAGGTACATAAGTCAGATAACCGAAATCTTCTTTAACATCAATGACCATTGCATTCAAATCAGTTGAACCGACCAAATCAATCAGGCTGTCAAAACGCGCTCCCCCAGCGGAATGTCCTGTAACGAATATTCCACGGACTGCGTCTGGGTATTCAAATGTAAGACCCGAGTTGTATTTGAATAACTGTGAGCTGGACAGAACTTCCGAATTTATTTCAATTGCACTGTATGTACGTGTTGTGAAGTCTTGTGCTTTCTCATCTGCTGCCATAGCCGGTGCCGTAGCTAGTCCACTGAATAATAAAGCGGTTGCTGCTGCTAATTTTATTTTTTTCATATTCACCTTAACATCCTCTCAGTTGTCTTTCTCATTCCATTTTATCATCATTTTGACAAATTGAAACAAAAAAATAGCAATACCACGATGTGGCATTGCTAAAATTTTTACACTTTTAAAGAACCAGCTTTCAAAGCTTCAAATTCACGTTCAGAACAATCCACAAAATGTCCAGGAGTGATTTCTCTCATACGGACATCTTCGCCTTCCGTGTAATTATGGGAAGCCGGATCGTAGGATTTACGCACGCGATTGCGCTCGTAGTTCGGATCTGGAAGCGGTATCGCTGAAAGCAATGATTGCGTGTAAGGGTGCATTGGATTGTTATAAAGATCTTCAGCTGGTGCAAGTTCCACCATTTTACCGAAGTACATAACAGCGATGCGGTCAGATATATATTTGACCATTGAAAGGTCATGGGCGATAAACAAGTAAGTAAGCCCTTTTTCTTTCTGCAAATCTTTCAACAGGTTGACGACCTGCGCCTGGATTGAAACGTCCAATGCGGAAATCGGCTCATCGGCAATGATGAAATCAGGATCTACCGCAAGTGCACGGGCAATTCCCAAACGCTGTCTTTGTCCACCTGAGAATTCGTGTGGATAACGGTTTGCGTGTTCTTTATTCAGTCCAACAGTTTCCAGCAGGTCGAAAACCATTTGCTCGCGTTCTTTTGAATTTTTGGCCAATCCATGGATATCAATGCCTTCTGCGATAATATCCATGACTTTCATCCGTTGGTTCAATGAAGCATATGGATCCTGGAAAATCATCTGCATCTTGCGGTTGAATTTCTTCAGATCTTTTTTTGATTTCTTGCCGTGGACATTTTCACCTTCATACAATACTTCTCCATCAGTTGCATCGTATAAACGGATAATAGAACGTCCGGTAGTGGATTTCCCGCAGCCAGACTCTCCAACAAGACCTAAAGTTTCACCTTTGTAAATGTCGAACGAGATGCCATCGACTGCTTTCACTTCATTGGCTTTACCAACATTGAAATGCTGTTTTAAGTTTCTGATTTCTAGTAATTTCTCAGCCATCAATTTGCGCTCCCTTCATAATAACGGCTACCAGGGAACTTTTTCATTCTTTCGATAACACTCAACGGAGGCTCAACTTGCGGTGCATCCGGGTGCAACAGCCAAGTCGCAGCCATATGAGTATCTGAGATTTTAAAGAATGGAGGATCCATTTCCATATCAATCTTCATCGCATATTCACTGCGCAGAGCAAATGCGTCCCCTTTCGGAGGATCCAAAAGATCAGGCGGCGTTCCTGGGATAGCATATAATTTTGCATCTTCAGTGTCTAAAGATGGCATTGAACTTAATAGTCCCCATGTATAAGGATGCTGAGGGTTGTAGAATATTTCATCTACAGTTCCAATTTCAACGATCTTGCCTCCATACATTACTGCTACACGATCCGCAACATTGGCAACAACCCCAAGGTCGTGTGTGATGAAGATGATCGAAGTATCAATTTTTTTCTGAAGGTCTTTCATCAACTCAAGAATTTGAGCCTGAATTGTAACATCAAGTGCCGTCGTCGGCTCATCTGCAATCAGAATCTGCGGATTACAAGCAAGTGAAATCGCGATAACAATACGCTGGCGCTGTCCACCGGAGAATTGGTGAGGATATTGCTTCATCCGCAATTCCGGTTTTGGCATGCCTACAAGGCGCAGCAAATCGATAGCCACTTTGCGGGCTTCAGTTTTGCTGATTTTTTGGTGCTTCAGCAATGGTTCTGTAATTTGGCGGCCGATTGGCATCGTTGGATTCAACGATGTCATCGGATCTTGGAAAATCATCGAAATATCTTTCCCGCGGATTTTCTGCATTTCTTTATCGGACAGTTTAGTCAGGTCTCTTCCACCGAATAAAATCTCTCCATTTTTAAACTCAGCTGAACTCTCAGGCAATAAACGCATGATGGATTTTGTGGTAACAGATTTACCTGAACCCGACTCCCCCACGATTGCCAGAGTTTCACCTTTGTATAAATCAAAATTTACACCCCGTATAGCTTTTACTTCCCCGCCAAAAGTGTTAAAGGAAAGTTCGAGGTCTTTAACTTGTAGAATTTTCTCCATCTTCGGCTTTCCTCCTTAATCTTTCATCTTAGGATCGAGGGCATCACGCAATCCATCACCGATCAAGTTGAATGCGATCATGATCAAACTCAATACGAATGCCGGGATCGCCAAGATATGCGGCTGATACTGGATTAATTTATAACCGTCGTTAATGAGTGTTCCAAGTGAAGCATCCGGTGCCTGCAGCCCCAATCCGATGAAGCTTAAGAAAGCTTCAAAGAAAATAGCTCCAGGAATCGTGAACATTGTGTTGATGATGATAACACCTAATACGTTAGGCATTAAATGCTTCCAGATAATACGTCCGTCAGTGGCACCCAATGTACGGGCAGCCAAAACGAATTCCTGTGTTTTGTATTTAAGCACCTGTCCACGGACAACCCGCGACATACCGGTCCAACCGGTTATGGTCAGTGCGATGATAATGGCCAATATACCTGGATCCATGATCATGATGAATAGAATTACAACAACAAGGTTTGGAATACCTGTCAAAATCTCAACGATACGCTGCATGATGTCATCGACTCGTCCGCCGAAGTAACCAGAGATACCGCCATAAATTACACCGATCAACATATCAATTGCCGCTGCGGCAAATGCGATGAACAGTGATACCTGAGTACCTTTCCAAACACGCGAGAACATATCGCGCCCAAGACCATCAGTACCGAACCAATAGTTCTGTTCAACATTCTTCATTTCGTATAAATCCACTTCTTTACCGCCAAGTGTACCAACGCCATCAAAAATACCCAGATTTTCAATTACCGGAATTTTAGGCGGCAGGTTTGCGTGTGTGATCGTTTGTGAATTTGGTGAATAAGGGCTGATAACCGGCCCAAGCAATGCCATGAAAACAATCAATCCGAACAGGATAAGACTGAAAATGGCACCTTTGTTCTTTTTAAGTCTGCGCCATGCGTCCTGCCAAAAGCTGACACTTGGTTTTGAGATGCGTTCAGCCTGCTGGGTATCTCTTTCTATTCTGTCAAAAGACCCTTGAGGCAATTTATCATAGTTTTGAGTCATTAACTCTTACCTCCTGAAAGACGGATACGAGGATCTATAATACCGTACATAATATCGACAATTAGAATTACTAGAATCAGGAATACCGAGAAGAAAATCGTAGTTCCCATGATAATTGAGAAGTCATTCACCATAATTGACTTAACGAATTGTTCACCGATTCCTGGAATCGCGAAAATTTGTTCTACAACCAGTGAACCTGTCAAAATACCGACAGCCATTGGCCCAAGGACCGTAATCAAAGGAATCAATGCATTCCGGAATGCATGTTTGAATGCAATTTCAGAACCGCTTGCGCCTTTAGCTTTAGCAAGCGTAATGTAATCCGATCCCAAGACTTCAATCATTTCAGTTCTGATGAACCGTGCTGCTGTAGCGAGTGGGAACATAGCTAATGCAATCGAAGGAAGTACGCTGGACATAAATCCGTCTTTCCATAAGGCCACAGGGAACCATCCCAGTTTCAACCCCAAGAAATATTGAAGCATGGAAGCGAATACAAACGATGGAATTGAAATTCCGATGATTGCGACAACCGTACTTGAATAGTCAACCCAGGAATTTTGCCTCAATGCTGCAATCATTCCCAGTAAAATGCCCAATACTGTTCCCAAAACCATTCCCTGGAATCCAATTTGTGCAGATGGACCCATACGGCTCAATATAACATCAGTTACGTTCGCGCCTTTAAATTGGTTTATTGAAACTCCAAGATCACCTTGTACTAGGCCAAACATGTAATTAAAGTATTGAACTGGAAGGGGATCGTTCAGACCATACCTTGCTTCTACGACTGCCCTTTGTTCTGGAGATAATTTATCTGCGGAAGCGATAGGGGAACCTGGTAGTATCTTCATCAAGAAAAAAGTGAATGTGGCAATCAATGCCAATGTAATCACCATATATATTATCCGTTTACCAATATATCTTGCCATGTTGCACCTCCGAAATAGAATACTTCTATTATATAAGCTCTGTTTATGTATGGAAACAAAAACTTATTTTTTTCAAATTTAGCAGAAAAGGGTTAATTTTCGGTGAACTTTCCTACATTAGAAAAGAGAGTATATCAAGCTTAAGTAGCGATATACTCTCCTTCTATTTGGTTTTAAAACCGTGGCTTCAGATTAAATTATTCTTTGCCTGAAATGTAAGCCCATTTGTAGCTGTAATCTCCGCCAAATGGGTGAGAGATGATGTTTTGTACATATGGTTTTTGAAGAGCCATTGTAGCACGTTGGTAAATCGGTGCGATAGCAGCATCTTCTTCAATCAGGATTCTTTCAGCTTCAGCCATAGCTTCCCAGCGAGCTGCAGGATCTTGAGCTAGTTCGCCTTTAGCCTGTTCAACCAAGCTGTCGAATTCTTCGTTAGAATAAGACATCAAGTTGTGTGAAGCTCCAGTAACAAATAGATCTACGAAAGTCATTGGATCCTGATAGTCAGGGCCCCATCCAGCGTTTTGGATGTCATAATCCTGAGCTTCGTCTAATTCAAGACGTACGTTAAAAGGTACAGCTTTCAAGTTTACAGTCAAACCTTCAAGGTTTGTTTCAAGCTGTTCTTTCAAGTAAGCGTCCATTTTACCAGCCAATTCGCTGTCGCCGCCAAGTAGTTCAAGAGTTACTTCTGTTTCGCCGATTTCTTCAAGGCCAGTAGCCCAGAATTCTTGAGCTTGTGCTGCATCAAAGCCAGTCAAGTCACCGTTGATTTCACGGAAATCTTCACCATCTTCTGAGAATGTAAACTCAGTAGGCACAAGGTAATTAGCTGGAAGTGAACCGTTAGCCAATACTACGTCAACTAGATCTTGCTTGTTGAAAGCCATAGAAATTGCTTTACGGATGTTTACGTTTGCAAGTGGTGTTTCTTCACCATTGCGTTCTTGGTTAAATTTAAGGTAGAACAAAGTTGGTTCAAGTTCTTTTACAACTTCTGGATCGTCAGCATATTGCATTGCGAATTCACCAGATAGTCCAGCACGGTCTTTCTCGCCAGACTGGTAAAGGTTTAGAGCTGTAGATGTTTCTTTAACAACGTCAACGTTGATAGTTTCAAGTTGAACTGTTTCAGCATCCCAGTACTCAGGGTTTTTCTCCATAGTCCAAGTCAAGCCAGTACCATCCCAGTTTGTAAGCATGAATGGACCGTTGTAAAGCAAGTTATCAGAGTTAGAAGCGTAGTCGTCACCTTTATCAGTAACGAATGCTTCGTTCTGTGGATAGAAAGTTCCGAAAGCCATCAAAGACATGAAGTATGGAGTTGGACGCTCAAGTGTAACCACTAGAGTTTTTTCGTCTTCTGCAACAACACCAAGTTCTGATGGATCTCCGCCTTCTGATACTTCAGTAGCGCCTTTGATAGTGCCAGCCATCATGTATGGACCATAAGGTGATCCTACTTCAGGGTCTAGCGCGCGTTTCCATGCAAATTCGAAATCTTGTGCTGTAATCGGTGTACCGTCCGACCAGTTAGCGTCACGCAATTTAAACGTGTAAGTCAAGCCGTCTTCAGAAACTTCAGGCTCGCCTTCTGCTAAAGCAGGTTCAGCAACGTTTTCTTCATTCAAACGGAAAAGACCTTCGTTTACGTTGTTCAAAATGTTGAATGCTACAGAATCTTCAGCGATTGCTGAGTCCATTGATGGAATTTCTGCACCTTCAACTAGGTTTAATACTTGTTCTGCGTCAGGCTCGCCGCCTTCTGTAGATGCTGCGTCATCTCCGCCATCATCAGTATTGCTAGTATCTGTTTCTGATGAATCTGGTGTTTCAGTTCCGCCGTCAGTTTCTTCTCCGCCGCCACATGCAGCTAGGAAGATGCTGAGAACAAGAACTAGGCCAAGTAGCCAAAATAGCTTGCTGTTCTTCACTTAGGTGACCCCCTTAAATTTTCTGAAAAATTGGTACACTGTTAATTATACATATTCTTTTAACCTTGTACAGGCTTTTTTTTATATTTTATCGGTCATTATAATAATAGTGTGACATTTATTACAGAAAAAATCGCTTGAATATTACGTTTGTAAGCGTTTTCTTATCAGAAATTCCTAGAGATTCTTTTTGATTTTTTTTCCTTTTCCTACTACAATCATCTAGAGGAGAGTGCAAAATTGAAAAAAACACTTATATGGATTTTAATAGTTCAAGCGATAATCTTCCTGACCATCTTTATTCGTCCAGAAGACTTATCTCTTTTGTCCTACATCAATACATCATTTGTTTATGGCGGAATTCTAGTTTTCTTTGGTGCTTGGATCTTTGTTGTCCAAACAGGGGCCTTCGATATTTTTACAATGAGCATGAGGAAATTTTATCGGCGAAAAAGTACAATGGAAGATGAGGAAATGCGTCTCCCATCCGAAGTTATTCCCTTTTCAGCTGCTCCGCTGCTTATAATCGGGATAGTTACAATTCTGATGATGAGCATTTCCTTGCTAGTATACGAATTATAATATTGCAAATCATTTCTTGCTTATACTATAATAAGAACAATATATTAAGCGTTGAGAAAGAAGAGTAAATGCGTTTCCTTCTATAATAGAGAGTCTGTGGCTGGTGAAAACAGATGTAGGAATGCATTGAATGGGCTTTCGAGCTGAGCAGGTGAAATTGACAGTAGCCCGCTCCGTTATCTTCACGTTATGAAGAAGAGTGGCCGGAAACGGCAACTAGGGTGGTACCACGGAAACACAGCTTCGTCCCTTTGCAGGGATGCTTGCTGTGTTTTTTTATTTTGAGGAGGAATTAGGGATGAACAGAATTTTTTCAGGCGTCCAGCCTACCGGAACAGTAACACTCGGAAATTACATCGGAGCTTTCAAACAATTTACAGAGCTTCAGGACGAATATGATTGCATCTTTTGCATCGTTGATCAGCACGCAATAACAATGCCGCAGGACCGGCTTGAGCTGCGGAAGAATATCAAAGCTCTTGCTGCACTTTATCTTGCTGTAGGGATTGATCCAGAAAAGGTTACATTGTTTATTCAATCGGAAGTGCCTGCACACGCTCAGGCCGGTTGGATGCTTCAGTGCATCGCTACGATCGGTGAACTCGAGCGGATGACACAGTATAAAGATAAGTCATTAAAGAATGTTTCGGTCTCTGCAGGACTGCTTACCTATCCTCCACTGATGGCTGCGGATATTCTCCTGTATCAAACCAATATTGTTCCAGTCGGCGATGATCAGAAACAACACATTGAATTGACACGGGATCTGGCGGAACGTTTCAATAAAAAATACAACGATGTTCTGACCATCCCGGAAATCCGGATTCCGAAACACGGCGCGCGAATCATGTCACTGCAGGATCCAACTAAAAAAATGAGTAAATCGGATACCAACAAGAAATCCATCATCACATTGCTGGATGATTTGAAAACAATCGAGAAAAAAATCAAAAGTGCCGTAACGGATTCTGAGGGTATCGTAAGTTTCGACCCGGTCAACAAGCCTGGCGTTTCAAATCTTCTTACGATTGAAGCAGCCCTGACCGGCGCATCAATAGAAGAACTTACGGCCAAGTATGACGGAGCCGGTTACGGTGACTTTAAAGCTTCTGTAGCCAGAGCCGTTACTGATCACCTGGCACCTATCCAGGAACGCTACGCACAACTAGTGGAGTCAGATGAACTGGACCATATTCTTGACGAAGGCGCAGAGAAAGCAGCACACCTTGCGAATAAAACACTTAAGAAAATGGAAAACGCAATGGGTCTTGGCAGAAAATCACGAAAAGCGACTGCGCCCGTTAAGCTCTGAAAGGCATAAGACGATTTGGTGAAGCGGCGTCTTTTCAGCCGTATAGCCAAAGTGGCTTATGACCCGAAGAGCTGGGCCGCTGGAGTCTGGACAAGAAGGCTCCCCTTCCCAAGCACTTTCCCATTTTATCAAAGCACAAAAAAGTTCCGCACATTAAATTGTGCGGAACTTTTTTTATCTCAAGGATTTAGGATTCAATGCATCCTTCAATCCTTCTCCTATAAAGTTTATAGAAAGAATCGTCAATGTCAGAATTAGTGCTGGCGGCATCCAGATCCATGGCTTGCCTTGCAGCACATCCGGTTCGTTAGCTGAGGATAACATGATTCCCCAACTTGGAGTTGCTTGCGGCACTCCGAAACCGAGATAGCTTAATGCCGATTCAACCACGATCATGCTTGCAAAAATCAATGTTGCCTGAACAATAATCGTCGAAGCGACGTTAGGCAATAAATGTTTCACAATTACTTTGAACGGTGAACAGCCAATGGACAGAGCGGCCATAATGTATTCATTTTCCTTTTCAGCGAGCACTTTACTCCGTACCAGGCGGGCTACCCCTCCCCAGCTCAATATTCCGATGACTATGATCAAAACCCATAACCCATCAACTATGCCGTAGAGTATTGTGTTTAAGACAATAACAAATACTAAAAAAGGGAACGTCAATACTAAATCAGTAAACCGCATCAGGATATTGTCAACAAGTCCTCCAAAGAAACCTGCAATAGAGCCAACAATAGTTCCTAAAACAATTACCATCAATGTTGCACTGAAACCGACCAACAGAGAGATCCTTCCGCCGTAAAACAGACGAGTCAATACATCTCTGCCGCTTTTATCCGTCCCAAGAATATGCTCACTGTTGGGTGGTATATTCATCGATCCGATATTCACTTTTGCAATATCCGGCAGCGGCGATAAATACTGAGCCAAAAAAGGTGCTGCAATGGACAGCAAAGTTACTATAATGATGAACACCGAACTGATCATTGCCAATTTGTTCTTTAAAAACTTTTTTCTAGCAATCTGCCAGGGAGACAAGCTTCGTTCCGGCTTCTTTTGCTGAGTTAAAGTTGTTGATGATGCCATTCTGCTTCCTCCTCAATCCAGGCGGATTCGTGGATCCACGACGCCGTATAATAAATCTGCTATTAAATTTCCGGCTAATGTCAGGAATGACAAAAGCATAGTGAGAGCCATCAATGTCGGGTAATCCCTGCTGGTCACCGAATCAAGAAACAGCATACCGATTCCCGGATATGTAAAAATTGATTCAGTGATAATCGCTCCGCCGATCAATGCAGCAAAATCAAACCCTAAAAATGTCACTAAAGGAATGATGGAATTTCTTAAAATATGTACATTATAAATTTTTCTTATTGGCGTTCCTTTTGCGCGAGCTGTACGAACGAAATCTTTCCGTGAATTCTCAATAATATCGTTGCGCAGAAACTGCGTATAAGAAGCTGTTCCCATCGCACCAAGAACTAGTGCCGGTAAGAGAACATGATGTAATTTACTTAAATAGTATTCAAAACTGCCTTTTTCAATTAGAATGTCCACCGATCCGCCAAATGGAAACCAGTTTAAATGGAAAGAAAAGAAATAAATGGCAACTACAGCAGCTACGAAAGACGGAATCGCAAGCATGATATAGTTTATGCCCGCAATGGCATTATCCCCGATGGTATAGGGCCTCCTGCCTGAATACATCCCCATTGAAAAAGCCAGGATATACGTGATGATAAGAGATATGACACCCAGCAACAAGGTATTCGGAACTTTTTCCATAATAATATCAAAGACATCTGTTTTATATTTTGTCGATTTACCGAAATCCCCCTGCACAAAGCCAGTAATCCAATTAAAATACTGCACTGGCAGCGGTTCGTTGTAACCCAGTTTTTCTCTCATTTCCTCGATATATTCCGGATTTGTATTCAATGGATCAATTTCTCCGCTCAGGGAATCCCCCGGCATTAATTTTGCCAATGAAAATACTACGATGGAAATAAGGATGAGCATAGGAATCGTTCCGAGCAATCTTTTAATCGTATATTTAAGCATTTATACTCTCCTTGTCTGTAAAGTTCTCTGTTGCCGCTCTCCGGCACGGTAAGAGTTATTTTCTTTCAAACGTCCCTTACCGTGCATAAGAGCTTCATATAATTTTTCAACGATGAGCTAGCTAATGCCAGCCCATCGTTGAAGGTTTCTTACCTGTATTATTCTGTTACAAACCATTCAGCAGGGTTGTTTTGACCAGATACGTCATATTCAACTCCGCCTACACGATTGTTCAAAGCAACAATTTCTTCAAGTTCAGCGATATAAAGCATTGGCAAATCTTCGTTTACAATCTTCTGCCATTCAATATACAGTTCAGCACGTTTTGCCTGATCTGTGCCAACGACTTCAATGTCAAGAGCGTCGTCAAGCAATTTGTCGGCTTCAGGATTGTTGTAACGAGGGTAGTTCCAAAGCTGATCTGCTTTCCATAGACCTGAAGGATCCGGATCTGCTCCAGTTCCCCAGCCGCCAAAGAATGTTTCGATTGCTGGATCATCTTTTTCGATCATGTCATAGTACAAGTTAACTTCTACCATTTCAAGTTCTGATTGAAGTCCTACTTCCTCAAAATATTGAGTGATTGCTTGTGCGCGTGACTCGAATGTAGGGTTTCCAGTAGCATAATGTGAGAATTTAACGATAAACTCGTCACCATTTGGATCTTCACGGAAACCATCTCCGTTTTGGTCTACATAACCCGCTTCATCAAGCAAAGTTTTCGCTTTTTCAGGATCGTATTCATAAGTATTCAATTCGCTGTTATCAGCAGCATTCCAGTGAGAGCTTGGTACTGGAGCGTTTACTACGTTTGCATAGCCGAAGAAGAATGCATCAACCCACTCTTGACGGTTCAGTGCATACATCATCGCCTGGCGAAGCTGCTTGTCCTGATATTTAGGGTTTTCTTCTACGATCGTTTGAGAATCGTTGTCAAATTTACCAAGTTTAAATCCTACATAATAGTAAGACAGTCCAGGGTAAGTAATGATTTCAACATTTTCCAATGGTTCTACTTCTGGCCCAGAGACCGGCTGAAGGGAAAGCATGTCAACATCGCCATTTTGCAATGCACCAACAACAGAAGAGTTGTCGATAACGCGGACTACAATTTTGTCCAAGTTGACGTCGCCGTTCCAGTAATCTTCATTTTTAGAAAGTTCTACAGATTCACCAGCTACAATATTTTCAATTTTAAATGGCCCAATTCCAATTGGAGTGGAACGAACCCATTCAGATCCTGACATTTCAGCAACTGGCACGTCGCCCATTACTGATTCAGGAAGTGCATATACCCAAAGGTTTGTTAAGTTGTTTACACGCGCTTGGTCGAAAGTGATTTTAATTTCATAATCACTTACAACTTCAATCCCTGAAATAGTGTCAGCTTCACCGTTGCGGAAAGCTTCTGCTCCTTCAATTGTTTGAACGTTCGTGTAACGCGGACCATCATAATCTTTGTTTGCAATTGTTTCTAGTGCGAATAACCAGTCATTAACTGTTAGTTCTTCGCCGTTATGCCATTTAACGCCTTCTTTGAATGTGAAAGTAAAGACCTTATTGTCTTCAGTTTCCCACGAAGCTACGTTAGGAATTGGTTCCAGGTTTTCGTTATAAGTAATTAATGGCTCATCGTATAGATCAATTACTTCAAAATCCGTTGCGATACCGTAAAAAGCAGATGAGAATAATCCTTCTGGTGGAGCGTCAATACCGTACACCAAAGTTCCGCCTGCTTGAGGCTCTCCTTCAGTAGTGCCTTCTGCTTCTGTTTCTGTTTCTGTCTCTTCTTTTTTGTCTGCATCATCCGAGGACGACCCGCTATCATCTCCGCCGCATGCTGCAAGGAACGCAGACAGGACAAGAATCAAAGCGAAAAGCCATAATAACGATTTGTTCTTTTTCATGATTTTCCCCCTACTGTTTTTTTTGATCAATACAAGACGCAGGCAACATGATGGCCAGGACGCACTTCTTTCAATGGAGGCTTTTCTTTCGAACAGACTTCCATTGCCATCGGGCAGCGCGTATGGAACGGGCAGCCGGTTGGCGGATTTTGCGGACTTGGAACATCTCCTTCAAGCACAATCCGTTCTTTCTTGATCGCCGTGTTTGGTTCGGGGATCGCAGAAATCAGGGCTTGTGTATAAGGATGCAGCGGCTCCTTGTATAAATCTCTATTTGAAGCAACCTCGACGAGATTGCCCAAATACATAACACCAATTCGATCGCTCATATGTTTTACGACGCTGAGATCATGCGCGATAAACAAGTAAGTGAGATCGAATTCAATCTGCAATTCCTTAAGCAGATTCAAAACTTGCGACTGAACAGAAACATCCAGTGCCGAAACCGGCTCATCTGCCACAATCAATTTTGGATTCAACGCGAGTGCCCGGGCTATACCGATGCGTTGACGCTGGCCGCCTGAAAATTCATGGGCGTATTTATAATATGCCGCTTCCGGCAGTCCAACCTTGGATAATAAAGATTTAATTTCCTGCTCCAACTCTTTCTTGTTGCGCTTCTCATAATTGAGAATCGGTTCAGCGATTATGTCGCCGACCATCTGCGTCGGATTGAGAGAAGCATATGGATCCTGGAAAACCATCTGGAAATCACGGCGGGCCTTTTGAAGCTTCGCCCCCGAAATTTTTGTGATTTCTTTTCCTTCAAAAAGTATTTGGCCGTCTGTCGGTTTCAGCAGCCGGAGAATTGTTCTTCCGGTTGTCGACTTGCCGCATCCGGATTCACCAACAAGACCGAGTGTCTCGCCTTTACGGATGGTGAATGAAACATCATCCACTGCTTTTACATGCCCAATGGTCCTTTTAAAAAAACCGCCTCTTACTGGATAATAGGTTTTAAGATTCTGGACTTCGAGAAGCACGTCCCGATTCTCGAGGCTGTCGATTCTGTCTTGTATAAAGTCTCTAGTTGTCATGCCATGGACGCTCCTTCTCTATAAGGTTTTGTGCCTTCTGGCCAGCTCTCGTCATATAGCAGACACGCCGCTTCATGGTGCGCAGCTACTTCTCCGAGTCTAGGAGTCACTGTCAAACATTCGGGCATTGCTGATGGGCAGCGGTTCGCGAAGCGGCAGCCAACTTCAGGCATGTTCATTACTGAAGGCACCAGGCCATCAATCGTTGCCAGAACTTCAACATCTTCATCCATTCTCGGAATGGCCTTCATCAACAGGTCCGTATAAGGATGTTTCGGGTTATTAAACAGTTCATCAACTGTAGCTTTTTCCACAATTTTCCCTGCATACATGACCAGGACTTCATCACAGATTTCGGCAACGACACCCAAATCGTGAGTGATTAAAATAATTGCCATGTCATTCGCTTCCTGTATGCCTTTCAGTAAATCAAGAATCTGGGCCTGTACCGTTACATCGAGTGCGGTTGTCGGTTCATCTGCAATCAGAAGTTTCGGCTGGCAGGCAATGGCCATTGCGATCATAACCCGCTGTCTCATTCCACCTGATAATTGGTGAGGATATTCATCGACAATTTTATCCGCACGGGGTATGCCTACACTTTTCAGCAAGGACACTGAACGGAGGCGGGCTTCTTTTTTCGATATTTTTTCATGGTTCAGGATGACTTCTTCTATTTGATAGCCGATAGTGAAAACCGGGTTCAAGGAAGTCATCGGTTCCTGAAAGATCATCGATATGTCTTTTCCGCGTATATTGTTCATTTTTTTATCAGATAGTTTGGAAATGTTCTCTCCTTCAAATTTCACTTCGCCACCGCGGATTTTTCCGATTCCAGTTGGCAATAGTTGCATGATCGACAGTGACATTACGCTTTTTCCGCAACCCGACTCTCCCACAACACCGACTATTTGCTTGCGTTTAACTTCAAACGATACTCCTTCAACAGCATTAAAGAAGTCGCCATCAATCTTAAAGCCGGTTTGAAGGTTCTCAACCTGCAAAAGTGGTGTCTGTGTGAATGATGTATTTTTAGCTGACATGCGAACACCTCAAAATTCTTTTTTTTCTGTTAATTCAACTTTTATAAAGTTTATTACAAAAACATTACATAAGCAATCTCTTTTTTGTAATTTAAAAAATTTTTTGTCAATTAAAAATCAGAAAAGGGAATATTTCCTTGTAAGCACTGACTTTGACAAATTTATTTATTTGTTGGAAAGCAGTAAAAAGGTACAAAAAAATGCCCTGCAATAAATTGCAGGGCTACATATAACTATTCATATTTCTTAAATACCAATGATGCGTTATGTCCGCCAAATCCTAATGAGTTACTCATGGCATAAGTAAAGTCCGCTTTTCTGGCTTCATTTGGAACATAGTCCAAATCGCATTCTTCATCTGGAGTATCATAATTTATCGTCGGTGGCATGATGCCTTCTTTCAGCGCCAAAGCTGTGAAAATGGCTTCTATTCCTCCGGCTGCACCAAGTAAATGGCCAGTCATCGATTTTGTCGAACTCATGCCGAGTGTATAGGCATGTTCGCCAAATACCGTTTTTACCGCCATTGTTTCAAACAAATCATTATAAGGTGTGCTTGTCCCGTGTGCATTAATGTAACCGATTGACGTTTTTTCGACACCGCCATCAGCTAAAGCTTGATCCATCGCACGGGCCGCGCCTTCTCCGCCCGGCGCTGGTGCAGTTATATGGTGGGCGTCGCCCGTCGAACCGTAACCGACGATTTCAGCATAGATTTTCGCTCCGCGCGCTTTCGCCTGTTCGTATTCTTCCAAAATCACGATACCGGCTCCTTCACCAACGACAAAACCATCACGGTTTTTATCAAACGGCCGTGAAGCTGTATTGATATCCGTATTTGTCGTCAATGCTGTATTGGCTGTGAAACCGGCAACTGATAATTGTGTGATCGGCGCTTCTGCTCCGCCTGATATCATTGCATCCGCATCACCGCGCTGTATTACACGGAACGCGTCTCCAATCGAGTTGGTTCCGGAAGCACAGGCTGTCACCGAACAGGAATTGATGCCTTTTGCACCAAAATAGATCGACACTTGTCCGGAAGCCATGTCCGGAATAATCATCGGAATCAAAAATGGGCTGATCCGGCGTACGCCTCTTGTATTTAAAACGTTCATCTGATTTTCAATAGTTTCCATACCGCCGATGCCTGAACCAATCCAGACACCCGTGCGCAATGCCGTTTTTTCATCGAGTTCCATACCGGAATCCTTCATCGCCATTATGGACGCTGCAAGCGCATAATGTGTAAAGCGATCCATTTTTCTGGCTTCTTTTTTCTCGATGTAATCTTCTATAGAAAAATCTTTTACTTCAGCAGCAATTTTGGCGCTGTAATCGTCAGGATTCAGCCGAGTCAACGGACCGACACCTGACTTGCCTTCTTTTATAGCTTCCCACGTTGTTTCAATATTATTGCCAAGCGGTGTAACCGCTCCAATTCCCGTTATAACTACGCGACGATTCGCCATTCTGATCTGTCCTTTCGCATTCCTGATTATTTGCCCCATCGCATCGCAATGGCTCCCCAAGTCAATCCTCCACCAAATCCGACCATCACTATCACATCATCATCTTTAATTCTTCCCTCTTCAACATCTTCAACAAGTGAAATCGGGATGGAAGCCGCTGAGGTATTACCATATTTATGGATCGTTTTAGACATTTTTTCAACAGGCAATTCCAAACGCTGTCTCGAGGCTTCCATGATTCGGATATTGGCCTGATGTGGTATTAAAAAATCGACATCTTCTTTATCTAGACCAGCTTTTTCGATAACATTTACTGCTGATTCGCCCATTTGGCGCACAGCGAATTTGAATACTTCCCGTCCGTTCATGACGAGGTAATCGTCCTGATACAAATGTTTGCCGCCGCTTCCATCAGCACCAAGCTCAAACGACAGGATGCCCCTGCCTTCAGAGACTTTACCGATGACTACTGCTCCGGCACCATCTCCGAAAAGAACGGCTGTGTTACGGTCTTCCCAATTTGTGATTTTAGAAAGTTTTTCCACTCCAACCACAAGTACATATTTATAAACATCTGAATCGATGAATTGTTTAGCTGTAACTACACCGTACATAAATCCGGCGCATGCTGCTGATAGATCCATTGCCGCTGCATTGACTGCCCCGATTTCCTGCTGAATTACACACGACATGGAAGGAAATGGCTGATCACCGGTAACAGTCGCCACCAGTATCAGACCGATTTCTGTTGGATCGATTCCAGCATCATCTATGGCCTTTTGTGCGGCTTCCCGAGCCATATGGGATGTATCCTGCTCGTCTCCGGCAATACGGCGCTCTTCAATTCCTGTCATTGTGCGGATCCATTCGTCAGACGTATCCATACGCTGCTCCAATTCGAAATTCGTTAATTTCGTTTCAGGTAAACAACGGCCAATTCCTAATATGCCAGCATTCATTTTAATTCCCTCATTTCAACTTGCTCTGAATGTTTAGTACCTGGTATTAATAATACGTCATTGTTTCAGCTTTTTCAAGTTACCGACATAATTCAGACAAAATCTTTTAAGAATGAAGAAACTTTCTTTCTGGAAAGCGGAAGCTATGCTATTATTAAGCTAGACATTTTATGCAGAGGTGAAACAGATGCAATTTATCGGAACTTTATTCTGGTCGGCTTTATTGATCACAACACTAAACTACGTTGTCAGTGCTGTTCAGAACGTAGACTTTAACTTTATGCCCGGAATCTACATGTCACTTGTTGTTTCCGTGCTAATTTTCATCATTGGTTCAATCATTCCTGAATCACCAGCTCCAGAAAAGCACTAATAAAAAAAGAAGCGCAGGCCGACATGGCCTACGCTTCTTTTTTAGTTATTTTCATTTCATTGTCTTCGCCCATCTCCAAGAAGAGTGTGGTATGCGGCATAATATCGCCTTTGATCAATTCACGGGCGATTTTTGTTTCAATTTCACGCTGAATAAATCTTTTCAGCGGTCTTGCTCCGAATAACGGATCAGTGCCTGCCTCCAAAACGTAATTGATGACTGAATCATCAACTTCGAGTGCAATTTCCTGCTGCTGCAGCCGCTCAGCCAGTTCGTTTATCATTTTCTTGGCAATGTGATAGAAATGGCTGTTGTCCAGTGCATGGAAAATTACAATGTCATCTATTCGGTTCAAAAGCTCGGGCTTGAAATGTTTACGCAGCTCCATCATGACGATATCCTCAATTTCATGTTCCTCGTCGTTGGCTTGAATATGGGAAGATCCAATATTCGAGGTCATAATGACTACTGTATTCGCGAAATTGACAAGACGCCCCTGGCTGTCCGTAATGCGTCCATCATCCAGAATCTGCAAAAGAATATTCGCAACATCGGGATGCGCTTTTTCGATTTCATCCAGCAGTACAACTGAATAAGGGTTTCTTCTGACCGCTTCTGTCAATTGTCCGCCTTCTTCATAACCGATATATCCCGGAGGAGCCCCGACTAAACGGGATACGCTGTGTTTCTCCATGTATTCCGACATATCGATTCGGATGAAATGGTCTTCCGAGTCAAACAGGTTCGCCGCCAGAGACTTGGCCAATTCGGTTTTTCCGACTCCGGTCGGACCGAGGAATATAAACGAACCAATCGGTTTTCTTTCGTCTTTTATCCCTGCACGTGCTCGCCAAACCGCTTCGGTCACAAGCGCAACCGCTTTGTCCTGGCCGATGACTCTTTCTTTAAGCGTTTCATCCAGACGCAGCAGTTTTTCGCGCTCACCTTCCACGAGTTTCGTAACCGGGATTCCTGTCCAGCGGGCAACGATGCCAGCGATCTCTTCTTCCGTCACTTCTTCACGCAGG
Organism: Planococcus halotolerans; assembly: GCF_003289955.1. GTDB lineage: Bacteria > Bacillota > Bacilli > Bacillales_A > Planococcaceae > Planococcus > Planococcus halotolerans. Next base: position 618,205 of record NZ_QLZR01000002.1, read on the forward strand.
AGTCTTTCAGCACCTCCTGCAGCCAAATCAGCTTCAAGAACAGCCAACTCTTTTTCAAGTTCCGGAATCTGTCCGTGCCGCAGTACAGCCGCAGCATTTAAATCATAATTATTTTCGGCTTCTTCCAGCTTGCGCCGCAATTGATCAAGCTGCTCCCGTTTTTCCTGAATTTTTTGCAGTGATTCTTTTTCTTCTGTCCACTGATTTTTCATGTCGGATGATGAATCTTTTAATTCCTTGATTTCTTCGCGCAGCGTTTCCAAACGCGTTTTGCTCGCGGCGTCTTTTTCTTTCATCAAAGCCTGTTCTTCAATTTCCAATTGCATCAGCCGGCGAGTCACCTGGTCAAGTTCCTGCGGCATTGAATCGATTTCTGTGCGTATCATCGCACAAGCTTCATCGATCAAGTCAATCGCTTTGTCCGGCAGGAAACGCTCGGTGATATAACGATCCGACATCGCAGCCGCTGCAACAATCGCACGATCATGGATGCGTACGGCATGGTGCAGCTCAAACCGTTCTTTTAATCCGCGCAAAATCGAAACCGTATCTTCGACAGATGGTTCACGTACCAACACCTGCTGGAAGCGTCTTTCGAGAGCGGGATCTTTTTCGATGTTCATGCGGTATTCATCAAGTGTTGTGGCGCCTATGCAATATAACTCTCCACGGGCAAGCATCGGCTTCAGCATATTGCCGGCATCCATTGCACCTTCAGTTTTACCTGCACCCACGATTGTATGGATTTCATCAATAAATAAAATGATTTGTCCGTCGCTGTCTTTGACTTGCTTCAACACCGCTTTCAGCCGTTCCTCGAATTCTCCGCGATATTTGGCTCCTGCTATCAGCGAACTCATGTCGAGTTCATATATAACACGGTCCTTTAAGCCTTCAGGAACATCATTCCTGACGATCCTTTGCGCCAAACCTTCGACAATTGCTGTTTTGCCAACACCTGGTTCTCCGATTAAGACCGGATTATTTTTCGTTTTACGGGACAGGATGCGGATTACATTGCGGATTTCCCCGTCCCGGCCGATGACCGGGTCCGCTTTTCCGGATTGTGCCTGTTCCACCATATTGCGTCCGAATTGTTCCAAAGGCGACTTTTGTTCTTCATTATTAGCAGCAAATTGAACCATATTAATCCCCCTTTAAATAATTTGACCTTCTTTGACTAATTATATTATAGGAAATTCCCTGCAGGTATGCAACTTTCTGCACCCATAAAAAAACCTCTCCGGAATAGACTATTCCGAAAAGGTTTCTGTACTGCTTATCTTACGCCAAGCGCCATTTTCGCGTATCTTGACATATGTTCTTTGCCCCATACCGGCTGCCAGACGATTTTTACATCGACTTCTTCAACTTCCGGCAATTCATACAAAGCTTGTTTGACCATTTGAACAATTTGAGGTCCCATTGGACAACCCATTGAAGTTAAAGTCATTGTGACCACTGCAAATCCGTCTTCTGATAACTCAACATCATATACAAGGCCCAAATTTACGATATCAACACCCAGTTCCGGGTCGATTACAGTTTCGAGTGCTCCCATCATGCTGTCTTTCATCTCTTGATCCATGACAATCCCTCCTTTTTCTATTAAACCCATCTTAACAAATTTCAGGATAGAATGAAATCGACAAGCTTATGCCTTTATATGTTCGGCCAGCCATTCAGTCGCCGCAAGCATTCCAGGACGGCTTACTGCATGGCCTGTCTCTTTTTCACGCAGAAATTGCAACCTGTCTTCCGCTTCACCGTAAGACAGCTTTAATTTTTTATAAAAATCATAGGTCGGCCCGAATGGAACGATTACATCCTGTTCCCCGTGCCAGAAAAACAACGGGCGCTCTTTGAAAGCAGCCATTTTTTTCGTTCCATCGAACTGTCCAAGTGTCCCGAGCATATTGGCGCGCTCTTCTTCCGTAATCGGCAAAGCGAAACCGCGTGATTCAAATTGGGACATCTGTGCTTTTGCCAGCTCGACATAATTTGCTGCTCCCATCATAATAGCAGCTGCCGGTATCCATGGATATACTGTCAAAGCCCCGAGAGTTGTAATCCCTCCCATAGAAGTCCCTGCCAAAGCAGGTTCTCCTTCCACCAATTGTTTTTCTTTCGCAATTTTATGTATCAGCCCTACTTCTTCTATAGAAGTCAAAACAATTTCCCAAAACCTTAAACTCAGCTGAATTGCATCCTGGCCTTCTTCCCTTTCGCCATGAAGATGGGCATCAGGCAATAAAACACGGATGCCTTTATCCGCCAGCTGGTAAGCATAATGGAGATTATGTTCTTTTGCACTCATATGGCCATGTAAAAAAATGACCGTTGGAAGCTCTTTCTCTGCAGCATCGTCCGGAGTGACATGCAGCAACGGAATGCCTTCCCATATTTCCTGAATAATTTTCACTTGCCGCTTACCTCCTTTTTGTTTAATCCTACCAATATTCGACCTTTTTTTCATATAATACGTATCTATTTACAAATTTATTGAATTGCTTGAACTCAAGATTTTTTGACTAACCCTTCTCATTATCGCTAAACTGTATATATATAGAAAGGAGCCGTTTTACATGAAACAGCATTTGATCGTTCTCGACTTGGACGGAACTTTATTGACAGATCAAAAAGTCATTTCCGAAAAAACAAAAAAAACGCTGGCCAAAGCGATGGAACAGGGCCATCAAGTAATGATTGCAACCGGCCGCCCTTATCGTTCCAGTGAACCGTATTATAAAGAATTGGGCTTGAAAACCCCAATCGTCAATTTTAATGGCGCGTTTGTTCATCACCCACTCGATAACAGCTGGGGAAGATTCCATACACCGATTGGTTTGGAAATAGTCCACGAAGTGGTAGAGTCGATGCATGATTTTAATTTCCATAATATTGTCGCCGAAGTATTGGATGATGTCTATGTCCATCATCACGATGAGAAGCTGATGGATATCTTTAAGTTCGGAAATCCTTATATCACAACAGGAGATTTGCGTAGTTACTTGAAAGTCGACCCTACATCGATGCTAATCCATGCGCCTTTCGAAAAAGTTGGTGAGATTCATGACCACTTGAATCAGGTGCATGCTGAAGTTATTGACCACAGGAGATGGGGTGCCCCGTGGCACGTTATCGAAATTGTGAAAAGCGGCCTCAGCAAAGCTGTGGGCCTTGACCAGGTTTCCAAATCACTGGGCATTGCAAAAGAAAACATCATTGCTTTCGGCGATGAAGACAACGATCTCGAGATGATCGACTTTGCAGGAGTCGGTGTAGCGATGGGAAATGCCATTGCACCATTAAAAAATATAGCCAACGAAATCACTTTGAGCAATAATGAAGATGGAATAGCAGAATTATTGATTGACCGCTTACATTTAAAATAAGAAATGGGGGATTGGAATGAGATTATTCGCAGACAGTGCATCAGATTTGCCAAAAGAGTTTTTTGAGAAAGAAAATGTGGAATTATTTCCGCTCCGCGTCCATATCGGCAATGAAGAGTTCGAAGATATCCGGACCATCCATTCGCTGAAAGTTTTTGATGCAATCCGTAATGATATTCGGCCAAAAACGTCGCAGGTGTCACCGGATGAAATGTTGAATGCCTTTGAGCAATTGGCTAAAGACGGTGAAGAAGGATTTTACATCGCCTTCTCTTCCGAGTTGTCGGGTACTTATGGAACCGCCATGATGGCATCTGAGCAAATTCGTGAAGAGTATCCGGATTTGAAGCTCACAGTGCTGGATTCAAAGCTGGCTTCCCTCGGATACGGAATGCTTGTTAAAGAAGCGGTTAAACTTCGTTCACAAGGGCATCCCTTGAAAGAAATCATTGAACGCGTCCGTTTTATGGCTGAACATACAGAGTCCCTGTTCACAGTTGAAGACCTCGATTACATGGCAAAAGGCGGCCGTATCTCAAAAGGCAGCGCTTTTGTCGGCGGTCTATTGAACATCAAGCCATTGCTGCACGTGGAAAATGGGAAACTGGTGCCGATTGAAAAATTGCGCGGCCGGAAAAAAGTCATTAAACGGATTGTGGAATTAATGGAAGAACGCGGTGAACAGCTCGAAAAACAAATCATCTCCATCAGCCACGGAGACGATGAAGAATTCGCCAATTTGATGAAAGAAGCGATCGAAGAGCAATTCCATCCAAAAAGCGTAGAAATATATATGATAGGTTCGGTTATCGCGGCCCACACAGGACCAGGTACCCTTGCGGTATTCTTTCAAAATAAATTAAATTCCTGAAGAGGTGCCTTGCAATGGAAAAGATTCTTATCGTTGGAGCAGTTGGCGGCGGAGCCACAGCGGCTGGACAGCTGCGTTTTTATAACAAAGATGCTGTTATTAAGATATTTGACCGCGATTCTGTCATGTCTTATGCTGCCTGCGGTACCCCTTATGCCATCGGTGAAGTCATTGAAGATGAAGAAACCCTGCTAATGGCGGACCCTGAGCAATTCAAGGAAAAAAGGAATATCGAAGTCTATCTGAGACATGAAGTGATGGGCATTGACCGCGAAAAGAAAAATATCCAGGTAAAAAACCTTATGTCTGGTGAAGAGTTTCTCGAAAGTTATGACAAACTGATTCTTTCTCCTGGAGGGACTGCTGTGGTCCCAGCGATAAAAGGCAGTGATACGGCTGATATCTTCAGCTTGCGGAGCTACAACGACATGCTGGCCATTAAGCAATATATCGAATCGCACAATCCCCAAAGCTGCACTATATCGGGTGGCGGGTTTATTGGCCTTGAAATGGCTGAAAATATAAAAGAACTCGGCATTGATGTACATTTGGTCCACAAATCAGATTACATCATGTCGATCCTGGATGAAGACATATCCCGGGAAATTGAAAAAGAATTATTGTTGAACGAAGTCCACTTGCAGACCAATGCATATATCACAGAAATCGATGGACGTTCACAAACGCTGTCGAACGGTGGTGTGCTGGAAACAGATTTCATCATCATGAGCGTCGGATTGGCACCCAATGTCAGCCTGGCAAAAGATGCAGAACTGGAAATCGGAGAAACAGGCGGTATCGTCACCAATGACTATATGCAGACCAATGACCCGGATATTTATGCCATTGGTGATGCTTCGGAGAATTTCGACCTTGTCACCGGAGAACCGAAACGGGTCCCGCTTGCCTGGCCTGCACACCGCCAGGCTTATATCGTCGCTAAGCATATAATCGGCGAACCGATTGCCAAAAAAGGCCTTCTTGGAACCTCTATAGTGAAGATTTTCAACTTGACTGCTGCAATGACCGGTTTGAATGAAAATAAATTGCGTGAGCTTGAAATCCCTTCGGTTTCCTTGATCCATAACGGCAATTCGAATGCCGGTTACTATCCGGATCACGGTAAACTGAAACTGAAAATACATTATGATCCAAATACCAGAGAAATCTTTGGCGCACAGTGCCTTGGTACAAAAGGCGTTGATAAGCGCATTGATGTCATTGCAACTGCGATGTATGCAGGCCTTACTGTCGATGACCTTCAGGCGCTTGAACTGTGCTATGCCCCGCCTTATTCTTCACCAAAGGACCCGGTGAACATGGCAGGCTATAAAGCAGATAAAAAATAAAGACATAAAAACGGCAAAGAATAGGATATATTCTTTGCCGTTTTTAATATATCTAATTTTAATCACTGTCTATTTTCGTTTTGTGATTTGGCGGCTTCATCAGCTTTACGCTGACGCCCTTTTCTCCATACAACCCAAAGGAAAATCATGAAGACAACATAAAGAATTATCAAAGCTGCTATATAGGCTTTATTGAATCCACGTTCGTCAATGACATGGAAAGTCTCGGCAATTTCGCGGTCAAGCGTAATTTTGTAATCGCCATTCGCTTCCTGTCGGACAATGTCATTTTCAAACAATCCCTGCAGCTGCTTGTCACTTCCAATTTCTTCAACGGACAATGAGAAATTTCTGGTGCTTGAAGAGTTATTGATGGCAACGATCCATGTTTCCTCATCGTTTGACCTTTTGTAAATCAGCCAGCCATCCTCTTCATGAAGAACTTCCAAATCACCTGTGCGCAATGCTTCTGAAGAGTTGCGCAGGGAATTCAAATTGTTGATATGATCGATTAATTCCTTTTCAACGGCCATATTCAGCAATTGGTGGGACTCGGGCAAGGTTTCCCCATTCATGGCAACTTCCGAGCCATACTGGACTACCGGAATTCCAGGCATTGTCAGTAATTGCGTAAACAATAAACGCATGCGGGTCGGAGGAAACCCTTGTGCACTGACAATATCCGAGGTGACGCGTGAACTTCGCAGGGAATCAGCCTGAATCAATTTCCCTTCGGCATTTTCCATCAGCTCGGGCAGACCGGATGTATCCTGGTCAAAGTTCTTATAACTGCTTCGCAGCGTTTCCTCTACCCCAGGCAACACAACTGCATCAAGGCCCTCAACCGGTTCCATTTCTGCGTCACTGATCAGGTAAATATCACGTATTTCCTTAATTTCTTGTGAGAAACGATCGATAAAGGCAGGGTCCAATTTTTCTGTTTCCTGGAGCCTTAATCCATCTATTTCATATTGTTGGATAAAGCCGCTGACGACTTCGATCAAAGCGTCCTGAGCAACAGGATTTGCTGTATCCAAAGCGAAAGTCCCGTCTTCATTTTCAGTGAACCACTCAGGATTATCGATTACCCAGAAATGCTGGCTGCTTATCTGCTGTGTCGGGATATCGATCATCAACTTCATATCATTATCATGGACAGTTTCCACTAATTCAGTGAATTCTTCTTCTGTCCCAAAATGCCGCTCAAATTGAGTATAATCCACTACTTCCTTGCCATCATATGTAGCTGAAGCAAAAACCGGCCCTATCGATAACACCGTAAAGCCCATCTCTTTAATATGCAAAATTTCACTTGTCAGTCCTGCAAAATCACCGCCATTGAATGCCGACTGATCTGTAGCAATTACATCGTAATCATTAGAAACCAGCTTATTGAAATATCGGTCAACCAGAACATCGTATATACTTTCATCTTTCAGCTCTCTTGTTTCATCAGCTGATGCAGGAGCGGCCAAGCTCAGCAGCAGCATCGCACTCAAGATGCCGGAAATCCATTTTGCTTTCAATCCTGTATCCTCCTTCAATGAGGGTTTATTGCTTACCACTCGGTCTATTTTAACAAACTCCAGACCTGCCTGCTATTTAAAGATGGATTAAAGCCTCTAACCTCCTGCCAGTTTCGTCTAAACTGTGAATACAAAGGCAAAAACAGCCATAAAAAAAGGATGCCCCGAGGACATCCACTTTTTTCATTATTAAGCCAGGAAATTAAAGCCGATCGGCAATTTAAAGCCGTAGAACATTGTTATAACTAGGAATACTGCAAACAGGATCCAGAACAAAGTCACGGATTTTCCTTTCTTGCCGCGGACCAATACCATCTCCATCATACCGATGGTCAGTAAACCGAACAGGAACTTGAGTCCGTACTGCATGGCATCATACGAAGAATGGGCGATAAACAGCGTCAATCCGGTAATGATGACCAGAATGTAGAATAAGCGCAGCACCATATGGATAATCTTGCGGCCTTTGCTTTCAGGAGCCATAAATGCCGCTATTACAAACAGCAGAATTGCAATGACCCAAGTCGTGATGTGTAAATGCGTAGTGTCAGTTAAAAATTCCAAATCGTCACCTCTTTTGATATAGTTCTATTCCAGTCTACCATAACTTACTATCCAGGTAGCAGGCAGGTACTATGACAAATGTGTGACGAGAGTGCCAATCGATTCGATCGATACTTTTACCGTATCTCCGGCTTTCAGGAATTTTGGCGGGTTGAATCCTTTTCCTACACCAGCTGGAGTACCAGTTAAAATTACATCTCCCGGTTCAAGCGGTGTATATTTGGAAATTTCCGAGATAAGGTCGTCCACTCGGCGAATCATATCTTTTGTATTGCCGTTTTGGCGTATTTCTTCGTTTACTTTTGTGACAATCGACAGGTTCTGTGCCTGAGGGATTTCATCTTTCGTTACGATGTATGGGCCCATTGGACAAGATTTCTCTAGGCTTTTACCAAGAAAATACTGCTGGTGTTTTGACTGAAGATCGCGTGCTGTCAGATCGTTGGCAATCGTATATCCGAAAACATGGTCATAAGCCATCCGTTTCGGAATGGAACTGCCCCCTTTCCCAATTATAACTGCAAGCTCTCCTTCATAATCAAAGGAATCTGTCAGCTCGCTGTGAACCGGTACTGTGGCGTCATCGCCAGTAATCGATGCAGGGGATTTTGTAAAGACGACAAGATCTACAGGCGCATCCCCGCCCATTTCTTTGGCATGTTCAGAATAATTTCTTCCAATGCAAATTACATTTTTCGGAGTTCTTGGAACTGGTGCCAGCCACTCGATATCCGAAAAAGAGTGTTTGTAATCATCGGGATTTTCCGAATGGGCTGCAGCATCCGCCAGTTTGCGGATTTGCTCAACAAATTCTACTCCCTGTGATAATCCTTCAATCAGCTGTGCCGGAAAAAACGGAAGAACCCCTAATTCATTCTGGATTTTTAAAACGTCCCAAACGGCTTCTTCTTTTTTCACTTTCGGTCCAAACGCTTCTTTTCCTTCATAGCGAAATGATAACAGCTTCATTTAGTAAACACTCCTTTTCTTTGGTTCCATTAATTATACACATTAATTATTGGATTTGTTGCTTTTTTCAAAATTTAATCCATACGTAATCTTTCGCCATATCATTTCCAGCGGCCCCTGGCTGAACTTCGTCAACCAGATTTCAGCAAATATCATTTGAACCGCGAAGATGCCGAGCGCCATCAAAGTTCCGGTCAAAAGGCTGACCTGTCCATATAGGCCCAAGCCATACGAATAAAAGATTGTTGTTGCTATGATGGACTGTGTGATGTAAGTAGTCAATGACATTCTGCCCACTTTGGACAATGGGCGAAGCAGCCTGGCCACATTGGCATTCTGGACAATAAGCGTTATAACAGCAGCATAACTTACTGCAAGCAACGGCCCTCCGAAAATCTCCTGCAAATAAGTCATCGCAATATTAGTTTCAAAGATATAAGGTGCAAGTTTCAGCAAAAGCCCTGCTAAAAATCCTCCTGCTGCAAGACCCAGCCAAACTTTCTTCAATTCTTTTGTGCGTTCGATCAACCGCCATTTGGCTACAGCTGCCCCCACCATGGTAAATGGCAGGATAGTGACGACCAGAATGATATAATTCAATGGGTTATTCCCATACATCCAGTCATCAAAACGCTGTCTGAAAATCTCTGCAAAGGACCCTCCGCCATATGCTGCAATCGAATTCTGCACTTCCTGGATACCGACATAAAAACTAGAATCCAGTGCCACAGCAGCAAACATTACAATAAGCAATAAAGTCTGCGGAATCACATAAATGATGATGCCCAGCCACAATAACCATTTTGACTCAAGTCGCATCATTCCGATGAGCAAAAAGCCCATAATCGCATACGTAATCAGGATGTCCCCATACCAGATAAGGAATGCATGCAGAATCCCGAAAACCAATAGCACTGCCAAGCGTTTTACAGCCAGTGGAGCAAAAGCTTTTTTTCTTGCTTCCGCTCTCAAAAATTGTATTCCTAACCCATAGCCGAAAAGCATGGCAAATAACGGATAAAAGCTTGCCTGGATAAAAATATCAAGAAACGTAAAAGTTTGCGGATCACCAGGAGCGTCAAACCACGTATAAGGGTCTATATAGTAAAGCGGCGAATGGAAAGCAAGCATATTGATAAGCAGGATGCCTAACAAGGCAAATCCCCTCATCAAATCAATCGCTTCCACCCGTTCATCCAAAGCAACCGGTTGTAATTTCACAAAAATCCCCCTAGACTGTTACCTCTTTTTCTGCTGAAAACAAGTACAGCAGCTTTTCTTTAATTGAAACCTTTAAAATAGCTTCTACTGCTTCAGTATAAACCGACAATTGGACTTCGTAGCGGGCTGACATTTCTGTTTCTATGTCATCTATCTGATACAGCCGGTCGGTTTTATAGTCCAGCAGCACCCAGCCATCTTCCTCTTCAAAAAGGCAATCGACAATCCCCTGGATGATCTGATAATCGCCTTCCGCATCTTCTTTGGCATAGGTAAAGGGAACTTCCCGTTTAATTTGTTTGGCATTTAACAGGCGGTGCGCAGTTTCACTTGAATAGAAGGCTGCAATTTCCTGAACTCTTATTGCTTTGCCTTCTTCCGGCGACAGAATCTCCATACCAACCAACGTGTCGATTTGTTCTTTTATTTCTGCGGCTGACAACTGTCTATCCAGTGGAATATGCTGCATAAGCGAGTGGACTGCCGTTCCGATGTCAGCAGCTGCCAAACGTTTTTCCTGCAGGAAATCCGGCCGGTTATGAAGTGTCCGCTTGGATGGTCCGATACTTTGGATGAACGATTCCGGTTCATCAAGGCGCCGCAGCATCTGCAAGCGCTTCATTTCGGAGACCGATTGTTTCGACCGTTTCTCGACAGATTGCTGATGTGGATATCGGTAATCAAATCTGTTTTTAATTTCAGTTTCAAGATCCTGCATCTCACCTTGCAACGGCGCTAACTCCTCTAACACCAACGGAGCGGGCAGGAGCGATTGGCTTTCGATCAATTCCACTTGAAACTTGGAATGATGCGGCAGCAAAAGCCCTGACCGATTCATCAATTCTTCTGCATCCGGATGGCGTGCAATCGCAGGACCGATCCAATCCAGATAGCCCTTGGCACGGGACCGGACGAAATCAGGCAGCCGGACATCCGGTGCCGCTGTCTTCCAGCGTTCAAAAAGAGATTCCGGATCTTTGACAGATGCTGTCAGGAACAAACGCTCTTTGGCACGGGTCATCGCTACATAGAGTACTCTCATTTCTTCCGCTTTCATCTGCAGCTGCTTTCTTTCCTTCACTGCAAGAAACGGCAAAGAAGTGTATTCGACCCGTGTATCAGGATTGACCGCTTTTACAGCCAGGCCATAATCCTGATCGAACATATAGGATTTTCGGAAATCCATTTCATTGAAGGATCTTCCGGTTCCCGCAAAAAAGACAACAGGGAATTCAAGTCCTTTCGATTTATGGACCGTCATCAGCCTGACGACATTTTCTTTCTCGCTTAGCGAACGGGCTGTTCCCAGATCATCTCCCCGTTCTCTCATACGATCGATAAAACGCAGGAAGCGGAATAGGCCACGGAAAGAAGTTTTTTCATACTCCAGGGCGCGGTCATGCAGTGCGCGAAGGTTAGCCTGCCGCTGTTTGCCGTTTGACATGGAGCCGACCATCTCGTAATAATTCGTATCCAGGTATACCTGCCATATCAGTTCTGTAAGAGAACCGCGACGGGCAAGATTTCGCCAATCTTCCAGTTGCAGCATAAAACGCTGCAATTTCTCTGCAGCTTTCCGGTCGATTCCCGTGCCGCCCCGGATGAATGTTTTTACGGCATCATAAAATGTCGCCTGCGGAGCAGCCAGCCTTATTTCAGCCAGTTCGTTTTCGCGCAATCCGATAAACGGCGCACGCAGCATGGAAACGAGTGGCACATCCTGGTAGGGATTATCAATGACGCGCAGTGTATTCATCATGATCATCACTTCCAGAGCATCAAAATAACCACCGGCCAATTCCGTATACAACGGTATACCGGCCATTTTAAATTCGTCATCAAAATCACCTGACCAAGTCATCGACCGCATAAGCACAACGATGTCCCGATATTCCAGTTGGCGCTTTTCGTTTGTCCATGGGTCATGCACATATGTTTCCTGTTCCATCAATTCATGAATTTTCCCAGCGATATATCTGGCTTCCCATTGGGATTTCGACAAGTCTTCCGTTTCTTCCGATTGTTCTTCTTCCATCTCCGGTTCATGGATCAATGCCAGTTCGATCGGTATATCTTTTTCAGGATATGGAGCTTTATGTTTCAACGCGGCAGCTTCATCATATTCAATTTCACCGACCCGCTCCCCCATTATTTGTGAAAAGATGTAATTCGTGCCGTCGAGAATCTCTTTTCGGCTTCGGAAGTTGGCGTTGAGATCAATGCTCATGCCTGTACCTTCCGCATCTTTTGTAAAACGGCCATATTTCCCCAAAAACAGCATTGGCTCTGCCAAACGGAACCTGTAGATCGACTGTTTTACATCTCCAACCATAAACAGATTGCCATCGGTTTCTTCGCCGGATTTGACGAGGCCCAATATCGTTTCCTGCAGCATATTCGTATCCTGGTATTCATCAACAAGAATTTCCTTGAAACGGCTGCGGTATTCTTTAGCAATCGCAGAAGGCTCGCCGTCCTCACTTAGAATTTCGAGTGCATAATGCTCCAAATCCGAAAAGTCCACGATTGCCCGGTCCACTTTAAGTGCTTTGTATTGTTCCGCAAAATTATTGGTCAACTCCACCAATGTCTGCATCAATGGAGCCATTTCACGCATTTCATCCAATAATCTGGATGGCTTCCGGATAAAATAGGCATCCGTAATTCCTTTCACTATTTTCTTCGCTTCATTGCGCAGCGCTTTTGCTTCATCTGCAAGTAAAGGATCACATGAATCCTTCTTGACGCTCCCTGCTTTTGGCCAAACGAAGTTCTGTGATAATTCGTAAATGCTGTTCCATGATCGATCAAGTGCATCTATTGCTGCTTTGATCAATTCTGCATCCATTTGAAAAGTATCCGCTAATATTGCCGGACCGTCCGGCTCCAGGGCGATATCATGCCCGTCCCTTGTTAACTGCAGCGCTTCTTCAAAAGCATGGCGGATCGTCATTTTCAAATCTCCGATAAATGGCAAGTCATCAATCGAGACTTCGTCAGGCACATTGTAAAGTGCCGGCACTTGCTGAAGCCAATATCCAGGATTTGGATGAACTCTTGAATAATCATATAGTTTGCTGACCAGCACTTCCATCGCCTGGTCGCTGCGATCTGAAGTGAAGCTGTCAGCAAGACGGTAAACCGCATCCGCTTTTTCGCCTTCGTACGCGGTTTCGAGCACCGCCTCGAGCACATCGTCCCGAAGAAGTGCAGCTTCTGTATCCCCAGCAATACGGAAGCCCGGATCTATTTCAAGGAGATAAGCGTATTGTTTTACTACAGACAGACAAAATGAATGCAATGTCGAAATCTGGGCTTTATTGATCAAACGCAATTGCTGCCTCAAATGTTTCGATTCGGGATTTTCAGCCACTGCTTTTTCCAAAGCTTTTGACATCCGATGGCGCATCTCAGCAGCAGAAGCATTGGTAAAAGTCACTACCAGCAGTTCGTCGACAGAAATGGGCTCGTTTTCATCAAGCACCTTTTCAATCATTCGATTGATTAAAACAGCGGTCTTGCCTGAACCGGCTGCTGCTGAGACCAGCATATCCTGCCCTTTAGCCCAAATTGCCTGCCACTGTTCATCTGTCCACGTAGCATCATTCGGTTTTATCGGAATCATGTTCGCCAGTCTCCTTTCGAATCAGTTCAACTGCCTTATCTGATGACAAAGAAGGCAGTTTTCGGTATGTCTGTTCCGGGTCCGACGGGTCAAATTGGCAAATCGACCGATAGGAACAGAATTGGCAAGGTGTATCATCTTTTACTTTATAAGGAGTAATAGAAGTAACCCCATCTAAAATGCCGTTGCCTGCATCCTGGTGTTTATTCCGCACAAATCGGCGGATGATATTCATATCTTCTTTGCTGACAGTACGGGATTGGGATTTTGAAATGCTTCCATTCTTATTCATGCGCACAGGTATGACGTTCGAATAGCCATCAATTTCACTGTCCATCGCTTTAATGACTTCTTCATCTTCAACGACCAGTCCGTTCATTTTAAACGACCGTGCCATTTCTTCTTCCACTTCTTCTGCAGTCATCAATTTCGTCGATTTAAGCATCGGGTTATGCATATGGAAATACAGCACTCCTGCCGGTTCAGCCTGTTCTCCCAACCAACGGTCGGAATGCGTTAAAGCGACATCAAGATACGTAAATGTCTGCAGCGCTATGCCGTGGTAAACTTCCCCAAGGTCCAGGCCTTGCCTGGAAGATTTATAATCAACTACACGGATATAAGGTTTGCCGTTAATATCTGTAGAATCGATACGGTCAATCCTGCCACGGATATTCATCTTGCGGCCTCGTCTCAAAGGAACATCAAGCGGCGGAATCGTTTCTTTTGTCCCGAAGCCGACTTCCAAAGCAACGGGCGTAAACCCGGTGACCTTGGCGTGTTTGCTGAGCATAAAGGCTGTCTGCCTGATGATCGCTTCGAGTTTATGCTGAATATAACGATAGCGGTGTGAACTGATCAGAATGTGATTAACGAAATAAGGGGACAATTGATCCATTGCCTGTTTCGCCAGCTCCCGGCAGTCTTTATTGCTGAGTGAAGACCAGGAAACGTCCAGTCTGCTGACTTCATCTGAAATCCATTTAATGGCAGCATGGAAAAGGTCTCCCATAGCTGGCGGCGCCAATTTATACTGGCTGCGCTCTTCAAGACGCAGTCCGTAAGCTGCAAAATGCGCATACGGACAGCCGTAAAAAGTTTCAACCCGAGACACACTTGATGAAATAGGTGATCCATATAACGGTTCAGCAATTTCTTCCCGGAGCTGATCGGCTATATTCGGTTTCGCCGGCTCCATAATCCGTTCAACCACTGATGACCAGAACGGATCTTCCTGATAATAAGAAAGCACAGCTTGCCATTCCGGCGTCAGCGAGCCACTGCGGATTTGCGATGAGAGATAAGCCAGTGCTGCACGGGGGTGTGAAATATAACTTAAATGGTCTGCCTGCTCCAGTTCCTCAGGATCCACCACGGCCGGCGTCAGGCTGGCGCCAAGCATATCGATAAACTTTTGAATATACGTTGAAGGCAGCAACGCTTTCCCTTCCTCGTCAGCAATCGGATATGATACCGTCAGAAAATCAGAAGCGGAAGTGAAGGCGCGATATGCCATGAAAGTCTCATCAAGAAGCTTTGTTTTTGTGCTTGGAGCAAGCTCAAAGCCGATTTTTGAAAACCACTCGCGGTCTGTATCCGTGAGAAGGCCTTCCTGCTCAATCCGCTTCGGCAATACGCCGTCATTGACGCCGATTACAAACACCGATTTAATATCCATCAATCTCGCCAAATCAATTGTTGAAACAGTAATTTCATCAAGTGACGGAGGAATTCGTGAAAATTCCAATGTTTCAAACCCTTCATCAAGAATTTTAACAGCCGAAGCCAATTCGAGTTCCTTGTCACCGAACATCAACACAAATTGATCCAATACTTCTATCCACTGTTTCCACGCCTGCTCATGTTCCGCAGCAGCGAGTAATCGGTGTTCCGATTCTTCACGTTCTTTCAAATCGAGTATTTTATCATAGATCTCCATATCTTCGACGAAAAGAAATAAAACTTCTGCCATTTCCCTGCCTGTTGAACAGCCATCCAATTTCTCCTTCAGCATCGCCAAAGGTTCGCGGACCATATCACGAACTGCATGGAGTTCTGTCTGAAACGCCAGTTCTTCATCGGTCTGGATTCCGGTGTGGAATTCCAATCCCCGATACTTTTTATAGAACCAGCGTTTTTCATCAAACCAGCGTTCTCCGTAAATTCCGTTCGCTATTACGAAGTTTTCCAGAACATCACTGCGTTCCCGCCATTTCCCCACACTTCCTTGCGGAAAGAAAAGATCTGTTTTAATGGCGCGGAAGACCGGTTCATAAGAGTAATTTGACTGCACCGCTTCAAGCACGGAACGGCAGAACTCAATCAACGGATGGTGAAGCATGGATTTTTTCTGGCTGATGAAATAAGGCAATTCGTATTGAGGGAAAATCGTATTGATCAATTCATCATAAACTTCCGGCTGGCGATATAGCACAGCTATATCCTTATAGCGCATGCCATTTCGCACCTGTTCCCGGATTGAACGGGCCATTGCATGAACTTCCGCCCGTCGGCTGGCTGCTTCAATCAGGTGGACATGTCCTTCTGTTTCGATTTTTTGCAATGGATAATCATCAAAATGCCTTTCAACATGCGCCAGCTCACGGTTCGAGAATCGGCGCGGCGATGGCATATGGACTGCATTTTCAACTTGCAGGCCTTCTTTTTTTGCCTGGTCAACCAGGCGGCGTGCCGTACTGGCGGATTGGAAAAACAAGGCCTGCTCGTCGTTTGCATTAGCTGCTCCGTCCATCGGCAATGCAATGGTCACAGATTTGGCATGTCTCATCAATTCAAAGATAATTTCATATTCACGGGCTGTAAATGTAACAAAACCGTCGATATAGATATCGGAATTTTTTACCTGGTCAGAGAACCGGATTTTTTCGGACAATAAAGCCAGGTGGCCTTCGGAATCTACAAATACTGAACCCAAGCGACTTTCAATCTCAGCCAGTATCAACTCAAGATCCGCAGCTTTATCCAGTAAAGTCCTTGGTGCTCCTGCTTCAGCCAACGAGGAACGAATTTCCGTAAGCTCGCCGCAGTCCACGCAATATCTTGAAAACTCTTTGATCAATTGTTCAATCTGATCGGTAAAACCTCGTTTTCCTGCTGCACGGCGAAAAAGCTGAAATTCCTCTTTATGTTCCTCAAGCAAGCTGCGGATCAGCATCCGGTAGCCAAAGCTGTCCACTTCCTTTCGGCTGATGCCTCCAGCCTCCTGCAATACCCTCCAGGCAAGCCGTTTGAAGGTCACTGCCTGCGCGCGGATCATCCCTTTCATGCCATCCGCCGAAGAGAGTCGGTACTCTGTAGAGAATGACATTTGATCCGGAACGATGAAAAATATCGGATCGCCATCTGGCTGTCCCTTTAAGGTTTCAACAATTTCATCTATTATAAATCGAGTTTTACCCGAACCTGCACGCCCATAGATAACTCTTAACGACATACGAACACCCTTCCCTTTTAGAACGTTTGTTCTTATTTTATCGCAAACTTTACCATCCAGCCAGTTTCAGCATTTATTCACTTTTTATCCTGCCAATTTTTATCTGCGGCTTTTTTGAAATCTTCTTCCACTTTTCTGTTCAGCCTTTTTTCAATTATTTTTCCTACTATATAAAGAAGGACTATTACGGTAATAACTATTATGGTTCTCACCGGATTATTGAATAATGCCCGTATATCGTATCCAACATATGTAATCATGAATACCATTACCGATTTGCCCGCAATCAAAGTCCATAAGTAATAACGCTTGCTGATATTGGATAATCCCGCCACCAGATTCACCAGCGCTGATGGAGTAAATGGAAAACACAGCAACAGAAATAAAGGACCAAAGCCATTTCGTTCCACCCAAAGGATCAGCTTTTCAACTTTCTGGTGTTTGGTCATGAAATTCAAAAATTTAGCCCGGCCGTACTTGCGGATAATCAGAAAAACGCTGTATGAACCGACAACTGAACCGGCTAGGGATATTAGAAAGCCGAAAAGCAGACCATATGCTCCCGCATTGGCAAATACAAACACAAAAAGCGGAAGAAACGGAAGGAACGCTTCGATGAAAGGAAGCAAAAATCCGATGAATGGCCCGATAGACCGGTAAGAATCATATAAAGCTGTAATGTTTTCCTGTGAAAAGAATTCTGACATATGCTCATTCCTTAAGCTTATAAGATTTTTCAATTTTTGATTCAAAATTCGAATATTATTATGATATGCTATTATAACTACTTTACACTCTTTACCCGTATTTGGAAAAGAGAAATACTTTTACATAAGGAGAGAGGAAGATGGAACAACGCGGATTTTCTGCGGGGCTAAAAGCTGGAGTCAGTATCGCCATCGGTTACTTTCCGGTGGCTTTGACTTTCGGACTTTTAGCAAAGACTACAGGGCTGTCGCTGTTGGAAGCTACTGCCATGAGCATTTTTGTATTTGCAGGAGCAGCCCAATACATATCATTAACGTTGATCACAGCGGGAGTCGCTCCTGCAGTAATCATTCTGAACACATTCATCGTGAATATCCGCCACTTTCTTATGACGGCTTCGCTCAATGAAAAGATGCAACCCGATGCGCGCTGGAAAAAGGCGTTATACGCATTTGGCATTACAGATGAATCTTTCTCCGTCCTGGCAATCCAGAAGGAAGATAATCTTCGCACAACTTTTGCAGCCGGCGTTATTGTCATTTCCTATGGAAGCTGGGTCGTTTTCACGGCACTCGGTCATCTGATTGGTGCCAACCTTCCAGAATTCCTGCAGGCTGCCATGTCAATTGCTCTATACGCCTTGTTTGTCGGACTATTGGTACCTTCGATGAGGGGCAATCGAAAAGTCGTCAGCCTTGCCGCCATTGCCGCCTTATTGAATTCACTCTTCTTTTTTACCGGCTGGCTGACGACTGGATGGGCAATTCTTGTCTCTACGTTAGCTTCCGCCATCATCATTGAATTGATAGCTTCAAAAGGAGGACGATCATAATGGGTTCATGGATTTGGTGGACAATACTCGGCATGGCCATCGTTACTTATATTCCGCGGGCCATACCGCTGACTTTTCTGGAGGGCCGGGAGCTCCCCTCTTCAATTCAGAACATTTTACGCAACATCCCTTTTGCGGTTCTCGGTGCATTGATTTTCCCTGCGATTTTTTTCATCCAGGACAATATCTGGTTCGGTGTCATCGGTGCAGCAGCGGCATTCGGCATCGCTCTGCTGGGAGCTAATGTCATGATAGTAGTTTTAGGCTCAATCGCCGTCCTTGCAGTTTACAGTCTATTCCTATAATTAAGAAAAGCCGTCATTCATCTTCATGAATGTCGGCTTTTTTGCTGCGATTATACATTGTTGTGGCATACCAGAATCCTGCGGTCAATGAAGCGGCATTGACGACGTAAAGAAACCATGTATTGGTGTAACCGGCGTAAACAGCGGCCGCAATTAGCGCTACCGTCAGAACCAAGCCGACAATATGATTGAAAGTCACTCGGGTGAACAGAATAACGAGAAGCCCTGGAACCAGCAGCGACAAAAAGAATTTAGTAACCATCGACTCCATGGATTCATCTCCTCTGATTCGAACTGTCGAACTGTGCAAACTGGCCTGTAAGATCAAACAACGATCAATCCAAGCCGGTAATGGTCATGCCTGAAAATAACATGCTGTCTAAGGCGTATTTCCTTATTGTGATCCAGCACTTCCAGGCGGCAATGGGCAGCATTTATCTGGATTGCTTCATAAAGTTCTGTTTCGTTTGTAACAGTCAATCCGTTCACTTTACGGATGATTTCTCCTCGAACAAGCCCCATTTTCTCTGCAGGCGAGTCGGCAAGAACATCTACTATCATAACTCCCGTCGCTTGCGGAGCTACTGCATGATTGCCTTTATTTTCATTGAGCAAAGAAAACAGCGAAATGCCTGCACGGCCTGCTGCGCCTGCTACTAAGGCGATTAATGCCATCGGTTCCCAAAGATAGGCAAACAGAGCGAGGACAATAATGGCAAGTCCCAGAACCCAAATTTGGTTGCCGAGCTTCGGATAGAGATGCACAGGCAATGATTTGCGCGCTTTGCTTTGGAAACCGATTACAGCGGGAAACAAAATAAACGAAAAGCTGCTGCTGCCAATTGTAAATTGTGGCCAATAAGGCAGATAGGCATCGAGCAAGTCGCCTGGCACCACTAAAAGCAGTGGAATCAGCCATAACCTTTTCGCTTTATAGAAGACAGCAGTCAGTCCGCGAGACGTTTTTTCGAGCCTTGGAGAAGAAGCTTCCTCTCCTCGCCGCGCAACAAGGCGACCCTCCAGAAAAACCATCGCCCCAGTGATCAGCGCTACAGGCAACAGCCAATTCCAAGCTGCCGCGTAACCTCCGAAATCGAAAAGGCCAAATGGAATCGTCCATCCATAATTCGCAAGCAGCCATCCGAGTCCGATTGCTCCCAAAGCCAGATAGGCGAATGAAGCCAGGTAGTATATTCCTGAAATTACTATCAGGGCACTGACTAGACTTAATGCCACGAGCCATTCCAATGAAACCGTCAACCCGATTGCTGAGAACAAGACAGAAAAAATAAGCGCGTAGAGGATGCCATCCTTCAGCAAGTGGCCGAATTCTCTCCAGCCCCAAACAATTCGGGTGCGGAATAGCTTCCTTTCCTTTTTGACCCTGAAATAACCAAGTAAAATTGCTGCAAGCAGCGCTATGTATAAAAGTGGATTGACAAAAAATCTGCCGATATCCATTAAAGCTTCCATGACCATCCTTGTTCACCATCCATTCACCGGCTATTGACGTTATCTTCCATTGTACCAAAGAACCCCTGCATACTGTACTTCTTTTTGTCCAGGTTATGCAGGCGGTCGGCTCTATGGAAGTTTCAAGTTAACTAAATGCGGCACCCAGTTGTTCCAAAATATCTTCAATGCCTTCGATGCCTGCTGATAATCTGATTATGCGGCGAGTCACGCCGACTTTTGCCTTTTCTTCTTCTGACAATGCCCGGTGGGAAGTGCCATAAGGATAGGAAACCGTGGTTTCAACACCTGCAAGCGTCGGCACGATTTTTATCCATCCCAGTGATGAGAAGAAAACGGACACATCGATTGCTTCAGGAACTTCAAAGCTGACGATTGCACCTTTCCCGGGATACCAGACTTTTGTTTTTTCATTGAGGAAATTTGCAATTGCCTGGGCATTTTCAGTTTGTGCTTTCATTCGCAGTGCCAATGTTTTGATTCCGCGGATAGTGAGCCATGCTTCAAAAGGGCTGAGATTGAATCCCATATTGACGATGCGCTTTTCAGCAAGCGCAACAAGCTCCTCATCTCCAACCAATACACCAGCCGTTACATCACTGTGGCCGCCAAGGTATTTTGTGGCACTGTGGGCGACCAGGTCTGCGCCATTATTATACGGCGTCATCGTATAGGGTGTGGCAAACGTATTATCGATCATCACCTTCAGACCATAATGTTTTTTCAGCTGGTCAAGCACTTCCATGTCTTCCACGCGTAAAAACGGATTGGTGATGGACTCACTGAATATCATCTTTACCTCAGGGTAATCGATGAGGATTTGTTCAATCGCACTAATATCGGAGAAATCCGCAAAATGGACCTGTATCCCCATTAAAGAAAGTTCTTCTTTCAATAGAAGAAACGTGCCACCGTAAACATCTTCCGCTGCCAGAATATGATCCCCGCTTTTCACAACTGATAGGATACCTGCGAGAATTGCTGAAGTTCCTGAAGAAGCAGCTACCCCTTTTGGTGCCCCTTCAAGGTCGGCAACTGTCTGTCCAAGTGCATCCGTATTCGGATTGGCTGTTCTGGAATAAAGATAAGTGCCATTCCCCTCATAATAGCCTTCCAATTCTTCCAGGGAAGAAAAAGCGAAAGCGGAAGTTTGGTAAACCGGCATAACTTTCGGCTGTATCGTCCGTTCTTTCATTTGTGCTGTATGAACAGATTTTGTTTCGATTGATGTCATTTTCATTTCCCCCTATTCCATGTCTGCAATAAATTCTTCCATCATTTCTTCATTCATTGGACCAACAATTTTTTGTTGAACCCTGCCTTCAGTATCAATCATATAGGAAGTCGGGATGCTTGCCGCCTGATAAAGATCACCGATTTCACCTTCTGTATCCATCGGTACCGGGAAAGTTAAACTGAATTCCTCAACGAATGCATTTATCTTATCCATTCCCTTGTCAGCAGTTGTCAGGTTGACGGCCAGGATTTCAACGTTTTCACCATCGGCCTGCTCATCATAATATTTCTGCATATCCGGCATTTCTGCCCGGCAAGGGGGGCACCAAGTGGCCCAAAAATTTAAAATGACTTTTTTTCCTTTATAATCAGAAAGCCTGACAGACTCCCCGGCGAGTGTGGTCAATTCAAAGTCCGGAGCTGTCTCTCCTTTTGCCAAACCTTCATCTGTCGGGAGAAAATCCACAACGCTGCCCGCATTCAAACGGTCCGTTGCCTGCCTCTCCTCAACATTTTTTTGTACAATCCCTACTACCAGTATGACAATCAAAGCTCCAACCAGCAATAAGCCCAATATTCTCTTCATAAAGTTTTCACTCCATTCGGATATCATCATACGATAAAATCCATTCAGTATGCTACTGTCCAGACAGCAAAAGCATAAAAATCCGTAAAAAAACCGGCATCTGTGACGATGCCGGTCAATAATTTATCCGCCGATATAATTGATAGGGTTAACTGCATTTGAACGTGCACCATTCCAAGATCCGATGTGAATTTCAAAATGTAAGTGCGATCCAGTCGAACGGCCTGTGCTGCCCATTCCACCAATGCGTTGTCCTTGAGATACACCTTGTCCAACAGATACGCCAATCGAGCTAAGGTGTGCATATACAGTGGTATAAGCCTGACCATTGATCGAATGTGTAATCATGATGACATTGCCGTAGGTTCCCATAGCGCCAGCATAGGATACATAACCTGAAGCTGCTGCATTGATTGAAGTTCCTATTCCATTTGCGATGTCAATACCCAAGTGATTCTCGTGGCCCGCTCCAATATTACGGCCACCGTAGTTGGATGATAAACGGCCAGCTGCTGGACGGATGAAACCACCACTGTTTTGAACCGGTGCGCTGTATGTTGTAACTGATGAGCTTGAAGACTGGTTGCTTGCTGCCGCTTTTTGGGCTGCAGCTCTTTCAGCCGCTTCTTTGCGTTTGCGTTCTTCTTCAGCTTTTCTTGCAATTTCCTGCAATCGTGCCTGTTCATCAGCGATTTTTTTCGCTAAGGCATTGCTTACGCCAATTACTTCAGCATGCTCTTTTTCCAAATCGGATTTTTCTTTAGCAAGGCGTTTCTGCTCTGCTTCCAAGTCCGCTTTCAAGCCTGCCTGTTCTTTCTTTTTGCTATCAAGTGATGCTTTTAAATCTTCCAATTCTGCACGGCGTTGTTCTTGCTCCGCCAATTTGCTTTCCACTTCAGCTTTTTGTTCAGCAAGAAGTTTTTTGTCCTCTGCCTGTTCGCGCATAATATCACGATCTGCTTCGATCAGCATATTTACTGCTGAGAAACGGTCGATGAAATCCACGAAGCTGTTTGCCCCAAGCAATACATCGATATAGTCAACCGAACCGCCGCTTAATTGGATAGCGCGTGCGCGTTCCTTAAGCAATTCTTCGCGTTCAGCAATTTTACGCTCTAATTCTTCGATCGAGGCTTTCAACTCTTCGATTTCTACAATCGTCTGGTCAATTTCAGCTTGTACAGAATTGATTTTATCCTCGGTTTCAGTAATCTTATTTTCCAACTCATTTATTTGTGCAACGATTTTTTCAAGTGTAGATTGATTTTCGCTGATTGCATTCGCTTTTTCATTGATATTCGAATTTAATTCGCTCTTTTTTCTTTCAGCTTCCTGCTGTTCCTTTTTCAGGTCGCTCAAATCATTGGCGCTTACTGATGGGGTTACCATCGTAATCGCCAATAATAATGAAACAACAGACAACATCCATTTCGACTTCGAGTTCAAGTTCGTGTTCCCCTTTCGGCTTTACGTTCTTATCTATCTGTCTCTTTTTCTCTCTCTACGACTCTTTATATTGTTCTTACTAACTATCTTCTATTATTAAACACGCAGGAATTTGCGGATTGACATGAAGCTTCCCCAGATTCCGATGAATACTCCCATAAGGAGGATCAATGCACTTACCTGGTAGATGAATGGTGCAAAGTCCAGAAGCTGGATCATTTCGCCACTCAATTTAGGCTGTGCGAATTCAGTGACATTGTAGTAAAGGGCAATGATCAAGCCGATCGGAAGGATCGAACCAAGCAAGCCAAGCCACATTCCTTCAAGAATGAATGGAATTCGGACGAACCAGTTTGTTGCACCGACCAATTTCATGATTTCAATTTCATGCCGTCTCGCAACAATTGTGATACGGATCGTGTTTGAAATCAGGAACATTGCGGTAAATAACAAGGCAAGGATCAAAACGAGTCCTACGTTGCGGCCAGTGTTCAGGAATGTGAACAATTTCTCGATTTTACCTTCACCGTATTTCACTTTTTCAATGCCTTCAAGTTGTGAAATTTCTTTTGCAACATTTTCAGTTTGCTGCGGCTCAGTCGCTTTTACATAAAAAACATCCAAAAGTGGATTGTTTTGTTCAAAAAGACTGAACTCTTTACCAAAGTCCAATACTAAATCAGAAAGTTCTTCTTCTTTAGTGGAGTAGTTGACCGATTCAACACCGGACATACTCTTGATGGCAGTTTCCATTTCTGTTACGCGTGCTTCATCAGCTTCCAATGATACGAAAGATTTGATTTCCACATCGTTTTCAAGGTCATCTGCCACTTTATTCAAGTTCATCATAATCAGGACAAAAACCCCGACCAATAATAATGTGACTGTTACTGCGCTGACGGATGCAAATGTCATCCAGCCGTTGCGCCCAAGGCTCTTAAGGCTTTCACGGAAATGCCGAGTTAATGTTCTAGCCTTCATAGCCGTAGTCACCTCCAACTTCATCCCGGGCAATTAGTCCGCCTTCGATTGCGATGACACGGTGTCTCATTGTATTCACGATTTCCCGGTTATGTGTTGCCATCAAAATAGTTGTTCCGCTAGCATTGATGCGTTCGAAGAGATTCATGATATCCCATGAAGTTTCAGGGTCAAGGTTTCCAGTAGGCTCATCGGCAATAACCACTTTCGGTGTGTTGACGATTGAACGGGCAACTGAAATCCGTTGCTGCTCTCCCCCGGACAATTCTCTAGGGAACATCCGTGCTTTATGCTTCAAACCTACAAGATCGAGAACTTCCAACACGCGTTTGCGGATAGCTTCAGGTTTTTCCTCAATTACTTCCAAAGCAAATGCTACGTTTTCATAGACATTCAATCTCGGCAGCAATTTGAAATCCTGGAATACGACGCCGATTTGGCGGCGCAGCAATGGAACGTTCTTTCTTTTAATCTTTGCAAGGTCTACTCCATTGACCAGCATCTGTCCTGAAGTCGGGCTTTCTTCTCGATACATCATTTTGATGAAAGTCGATTTACCGGCTCCACTTGGACCTACTATATATACAAACTCACCTTGTTTGATCTCAACGTTCATGCCGTTGAGAGCAACTATGCCGTTTGGATATTTTTTATAGACGTTCTTCATTTGTATCATCTATTATAACCACCTATATATATTGTATTTCACAAAAACATTAAGTGTCCTAAAAAACCAGCAAACCCATTGTAGCACTTTTAAAACCCTTATTATATTACATTTCTGTATCAAATAACGTCAGGTTTTGCAACAATTCATGTGCTTTTGGATACACTTTTGTAAATTTTGCATTTCTTATTACCTATATAATATTATTGTCATTTAAGATAACTGCTATATTTTAATATAATTTTCGCATATAAAAAAACCGACTTTTCAGTCGGTTTGATCGCTTACTTCTGATTTTATTGCTGTTCCGATAACCAGGCAGCTACTGCTTCAGCTTCTTCGCCTTCGATAATCTTAGCCGGCATTGCACCCCGGCCTTCCAGAATGACTGTCAGAATTTCGTCTTCCGATAATCTGGATCCCACATCATTAAGCGGAGGGAAATTCCCTTGCCCTTCAAGGTTTTCACCGTGGCAGGAAATACAGTTTTGATTTACAATCTGTTCCGCATCAATTGAAGATTCCCCACCTGAAGGAGTTTCTTCTGGTGTTTCTTCCGGTGTTTCTTCCGCAGGCTCTGTACTTTCTCCGCCTCCACAAGCTCCCAGAATGAGCGTAGTACCGAATAATAATGCCATTAAACTTTTTTTCATCGTGTTTCCTCCTTCTAAATAATTCATTAGTACAAGTATACCTGAGCTATGCCCGTTTGAAACCTTCACCTAAAACTTCCGATGCATCGGAAACGATGACAAATGCAGTAGGGTCAACTCTTTTTACCACCTGTTTCAATTTCGTGAACTCTGTCTGATGGACAACAACCATCAATATTGGACGTTCGGAATCTGTATAACCGCCAGTTGCAGTCAGCTTTGTAACACCACGGTCCACTTCTTCATAAATCGCATCCCGAATTTCCATTTGTTTCGTTGTAATAATATAGACAAGTTTTGATCTGCCAAATCCGACCTGAACCAGATCAATGGTTTTTGAAGTGACATATAGCCCGATCAATGCGTAGAGCCCTCTCTCAATATCAAAAACAACTGCTGCGGCTAACACAATCATTCCATCTATTAACGCGATGCTCGTACCAAGTGTCAAACCAGTGAACTTCGTAATGATTTGAGCTGCCAGATCCGTTCCTCCTGTAGAAGCTTTTCCACGGAAGACGATGCCAAGTCCCAAGCCAACCAGTATGCCTCCGAACAATGCTCCCAAGAGCGGATTCAGCGTCCAGGCTTCCCAGTCTTCCGTCAGGTAAACGACAAACGGAAGGAAGATGGTTCCAACTGCAGATTTCAAGCCGAAATTCTTCCCCAGCAGAATTACCCCTGCAATAAATAATGGGACATTAAATGCCCATTGCACAAATGCCGGTTTCCATTCAAAAAGCCCAAACAGGATTGTACTGATCCCGCTGACTCCTCCTGAAGCAACTTCGTTCGGCAAAAGGAAAACGTTAAACGAAATCGCAACCAGCGCTGAGCCGATGATGACATATATGTAATCCATGAATTCAGTTAAAAATGGATGCGCTTCTTTTCTATTGCGTTGATTTTTCTTAGCCATATTAATCCATTTCCTCTTTCCTGTACTTTATTCTTTTCGGCCAATATTAATGATAAGCCCTGTCAGAGTATACCAAAGCGGACGCTGCTTGTGAACTTCATCTGGATAAAGAAAAAACCCGCAGACATAAAGTC
This sequence comes from Planococcus halotolerans, assembly GCF_003289955.1. GTDB lineage: Bacteria > Bacillota > Bacilli > Bacillales_A > Planococcaceae > Planococcus > Planococcus halotolerans. The sequence continues at coordinate 645,119 of NZ_QLZR01000002.1, forward strand.
TACGGGATCGCTTTTCTTTGTCCAGACTCCAACGGCCCAGCTCTTCGGGTCATAAGCCAGCCCAACTGCGCGGCCAAGGCCACTTCGTTGGTCTGTCTAAACCCGTATTGCTCCTGCATCGCTGCGCTAGCTTCGTCGCAAAGAGATGTCTCAAATTACATTTGATCCATCTCTTGCCTGTCAGAGCTAAACGGGCGTTGTCACTTTTCTCTGTCCAGACTCCAACGGCCAACTCCTCGAGTCGTAAGTCTCTCTGACTAGGCGGCTGAAAACACGCCGCTACGCCAGAGCGCCTTACGCTTGTCGGAGCTGAACGGCCGTTTCCGCTTTTCTTTATTGCATCTTCGACCGCAGCAACGAGTTGATGAAGCCATCGATGTCTCCATCCATGACCGCCTGCAGATTCCCTGTTTCAAAATTCGTGCGGTGATCTTTTACCATCGAATATGGGTGGAACACATAAGAGCGGATCTGGCTTCCCCAGCCGATTTCTTTTTGTTCCCCACGAATTTCAAGAAGCTGTGCTTCCTGTTCTTCGATTTTCAACGCATACAGTTTTGCTTTCAGCATCTGCATCGCTTTCTCACGGTTTTTGATCTGTGAACGTTCCTGTTGGCATGTTACCACTGCACCCGTTGGAAGGTGAGTGATGCGGACAGCTGAATCAGTCGTGTTAATATGCTGGCCGCCGGCGCCGCTTGCCCGGTACGTATCGATTTTCAAGTCTTCTGTACGGATATCAATTTCGATTTCTCCAGTGAATTCCGGCATGACTTCACATGATACAAATGAAGTATGACGTCTTCCTGAAGAGTCAAAAGGTGAAATGCGGACAAGGCGATGAACCCCTTTTTCCGCTTTCAGGTAACCATATGCGTTATGGCCCTTTATTCCGAGTGTAACGGATTTGACCCCAGCTTCTTCACCTGCCAGATAGTCGAGTGTTTCAACTTTGAAGCCGCGTTTTTCAGCCCAGCGCGTATACATCCGGAGAAGCATTGAACACCAATCCTGGGATTCGGTTCCGCCTGCTCCCGGATGCAATTCCAAAATCGCATTGTTTTTATCATAAGGTTCACTTAAAAGCATCTGTAATTCATAATCACTGAGTTTGGTTTTAAACTCTTTTAGTTCTTCACTGAGGTCTTCATGTAATTCTTCATCCATTTCTTCGCGCAACAATTCGAGGGTCATCTCCATGTTTTCCTGAGATTCCACAAAGTCGTGATAGGTATTGACGATTTCCTTTAAACCGTTCAATTCTGAAATTACGACTTGCGCTGCTTCCTGGTTGTTCCAAAAATCGGGATCGATCATCATTTCATCCAATTCCTGAATTCTGGCCTCTTTGTTTTCTAAGTCAAAGAGACCCCCTGAAATCCGCTAGCTTTGCGGAAGATTTGTCGAGCTCATTTCGAATATCTGCTAATTCCATCATTATATATTTCCTCCTCGTAAGAAAAGCGCAAGCGCCTTGTTGCTGCTGGAGTCTGGGCAGTACGTCGCCCCTCCAGAGCCGTTTTCTATATTAAAATTTCATATTTTTCCCGTAAATAACACCGAAGAGCATAGAGCTCTTCGGCAATTAGGTATTCCTTATGCAGTTGCACCGTGGCAATTTTTGAATTTCTTGCCGCTGCCGCATGGGCAAGGTTCATTTCGTCCGATTGCAGAATCGTTGCGGATCGGTTCTTTTTTCTTCTTGGCTGCTTCGCCGCCTTCTTTCGGATTGACCGCCTGTCCTTTAGCAACTTCTTCACGTTGCAGATTATTGCGGATTTCCGCTTTCATTGCATATTTAGCGACATCGTCCTCAATGGCTTCAACCATCGCCTCGAACATCGCAAATCCTTCATGCTGGTATTCACGAAGTGGATCGTTCTGTCCGTAAGCACGCAAATGAATACCTTGGCGCAATTGATCCATCGCATCGATATGATCGATCCATTTCGTATCAATTGAACGGAGCAGCACAACTTTCTCGAATTCACGCATACGCTCCGGAGTCATTTCCACTTCTTTCTCATCATAGTGTTTATCAACTTCAGCTTTGATGAAATCGATAATTTCTTCCTGCGTTTTATTCTGCAGATCCGATTCAGTCACTGCATCTTCAGGCAAGAGGTTTGCTGAAAGCACATCAGCAAGTGTTTTCAAATGCCAGTTTTCCGGTTTTTCATCAGTCGTATGCGAATAAACAACACGGCTGACTGTGTTATCAATCATATTTTCAACCAACGCCCGCATATTATCGGTTTCAAGGACTTCCATACGTTCTTTGTAGATGATTTCGCGTTGCTGGCGAAGAACATCATCATATTGAAGCAAACGTTTACGGGCATCAAAGTTGTTCCCTTCAACACGTTTTTGCGCTGATTCGACTGAACGGGTGACCATTTTTGATTGCAATGGCTGTGAATCGTCCATGCCAAGTTTGCCCATCATATTGCGCATTGCGTCAGACCCGAAGCGGCGCATCAAATCATCTTCCAAAGAAAGATAAAATTGTGTTACACCCGGATCTCCTTGACGGCCGGAACGGCCTCGCAGCTGGTTATCGATACGGCGGGATTCATGGCGCTCAGTACCGAGAACGGCCAAACCGCCCGCTTCAATGACACCTTCACCAAGTTTGATATCCGTACCACGACCGGCCATGTTCGTCGCGATGGTAACCGCGCCTTTTTGGCCTGCATTCAAAATGATCTCGGCTTCGTGCGCATGGTTTTTCGCGTTCAGCACAGAATGCCGGATGCCTTTTTTCGTCAAATAATTGGAGATGATTTCTGAAGTTTCAATGGCGACCGTACCGACAAGAACCGGCTGTCCTTTTTGATGCCGTTCAGCTATATCCTCGCCTACCGCCTTATATTTCCCTTCAGTGGTCGCGTAGATTAAATCGACCCGGTCATCCCGGATAATCGGTTTATTTGTCGGAATTGCAATGACGTTCATATTGTAGATGTTTCGGAATTCCTCTTCTTCGGTTTTCGCTGTCCCTGTCATGCCCGACAATTTATCGTACATACGGAAGAAGTTCTGGAAAGTGATAGTTGCCATTGTCATTGATTCGTTTTGAACTTCCAGGCCTTCTTTAGCTTCAATTGCCTGGTGAAGGCCATCAGAATAACGGCGGCCTTTCATCAAACGTCCGGTAAATTGGTCAACGATTACTACTTCGCCGTCCTGCACCACGTAATCGACATCATTATGCATCGTTACGTGTGCTTTCAAGGATTGGTTGATGGCATGGTTCAAACGCACGTGGTTGATATCGAAAAGATTCTCGATGCCAAATGCCTTTTCAACTTTTTCAATCCCTTCTTCAGTCAAAACAACGCCTTTTGTCGTTTCATCGTATGTGTAATCCGTATCCTTGCGCAGCATGCGGATAAACGCGTTGGCCTGCATATAAAGCTGGGCTGATTTAGCAGCCTGCCCTGAGATGATCAACGGTGTACGTGCTTCATCAATCAAAATGGAATCCACTTCATCGATTACGGCAAAGTTTAATGGACGCTGAACCATATCTTCTTTATAAAGAACCATGTTGTCGCGCAGATAATCAAAACCAAGTTCGTTGTTCGTGCTGTATGTGATGTCAGCCAGATATGCCTGATGTTTTTCTTCTTTTGTCAGGTTGTTTGTGTTTAAACCCACAGTTAAGCCGAGCCATGTATACAGTTTACCCATTTCTTCAGCATCACGGCTGGCTAAATATTCGTTGACTGTGACAACATGTGCACCTTTTTTGCTGAGTGCGTTCAAATAGATTGCCATTGTAGAAGTAAGGGTTTTACCTTCACCTGTTTTCATCTCGGCGATATTGCCTTCGTGCAAAGCAGCTGCACCCATAAGCTGAACGCGGAAAGGATATAATCCAAGCACACGTTTTGAAGCTTCTCTTACCGTCGCGAATGCTTCAGGCAATAAATCATCAAGTGATTCACCTTTGGCGTGGCGGTTGATAAATTCCTCTGTTTTTGCTTTTAAAGCATCATCGGAAAGAGCTGCAAAATCGGACGCCAGGACCTCCACAGTATCAGCAATTTTTTCCAGTCTTTTTAAATCCCTTTTGTTCGGGTCAAATACTTTATTTAATACTCCTAACATTTATACCGCTCCTTGCGCAGTGTCCAGTCCTTCTATCCGACCAGATCGCTATTGCTGTTATTTATGTGTCAGTTGGATCGCAATCTTTAAGAATCATTAAGAATCATTAATAGTCCGGAATATCGATTGATTTCCGAAAAATCTCACTCCTCATTTTAACACTGCATAGAAAAGCGTGCAAACAAAGAAGAGCAGGATGAAAAAGAGTATATCTCCACACGGAACCTGGAAAATGGTTAGCCACAGCAGAGCATTTCTTTCAGTTAGCAGAAAAAAGCTGGACAGAATCTGAATTCTGTCCAGCCATGTTATTTTTTAAAAAGTCTTTTTTAAAAATTTCTGTTACAAATCAGGAAGAACTTGTTTCGATCAAGCCATAGCTTCCGTCTTTACGTTTATAAACAATGTTTGTGTCATTAGTTTCCGCATCAGTGAATACGAAGAAATTGTGCCCAAGCATATTCATCTGCAATACCGCTTCTTCTTCGTCCATCGGCTTCAAATCAAATTGTTTTGTGCGCACGATTGTGAAATCTTCCTCAGTATCATCTTCAACATCGCCGTTCACCTCATTCTCATAATTGGCGAATGCCTGCCCCATTGGTTCACGGTCACGGAACTTGCGGTTTACTTTCGTTTTATATTTACGGATTTGACGTTCGAGCTTGCCAACGATCAAATCCACTGCTGCATACAATTCATCATGCCGCTCTTCAGCACGCAAAGTCAGGTTTTTCATCGGTATAGTTATCTCAACTTTAGATTGGCTGTTATTGATCGCCTTCAGGTACACCATTGCATGAGCATTGGTTCCCTCAGGGAAATAACGTTCGATTTTTTCAACTTTCTTTTCAATGTGGTCTCTGATTGCTGGAGTTACTTCAATGTTGTCACCTTTAATATTAAATTGCAGCATGTTAACTCCTCCTTCTTAATCTCTTACACTGTTACATTTCTATATGTTCCCTGCTGAATCCTTCTTAAAACGTAAATAGTTTCAGCATTATGAATTACAGGTAAACTATATGGCAAGGAGGTGAAGGCGATGTTTACAAACAAAGTTGTCGTCGTTACAGGAGCCGCACAAGGAATCGGCAAAAGCATTGCCGGCCATTTCGTTCAGAAAGAAGCGAAAGTGATCGGCCTGGATATAGAAGAAGTTGAAATTGAAGGCGTTGCATTTATGCGATGTGATGTTGGAAACTTCGAACAAGTGACCAATACGATGAAACAGATCCATGAAAAATATGGAGCGATTCACGTGCTGATCAATAATGCAGGCGTTTCAGAGTTTAAATCGATTTGGGAAGTTGAAGAAGATGACTGGAACCGGATTTTGGATACCAATCTCAAATCAGTATTCATATGCAGCCGCGAAGCTGCAAGGTATATGTCCAGTGATCTTCGTTCCATCGTAAATATGGCCTCAACAAGGGCTTTTATGTCTGAACCCCATACGGAATTGTATTCAGCATCAAAAGGCGGGATTTACGGATTGACCCATTCACTTGCAGCTTCCCTGAGTGAAAATGGTATTAGGGTGAACTCCATCGCTCCGGGCTGGATTCATACTGGAGCGAATGAAGAATTGAGAGATATTGACCATCAGCAGCATTGGAGCGGACGAGTCGGTGACGTTTCTGATATTGCGCGGGCGTGCCTTTTTTTATGCAATCCAGAAAACTCCTTTATCACTGCTGAATGCTTAACGATTGACGGCGGGATGACAAGAAAGATGATTTATGAACATTAGGGAGAACGGGCGGAATCTGCCCGTTTTTTTCTTTTTTGATATCATGCCCTTATTAATGCCACGAACGCAACCGTTTCCGCGCCTGCCTCTTTTAAGATTTTTGCAGCGAGACGCAGTGTTGTACCGGTCGTATACATATCATCCACAAGCACGATATTTTTAGGAACAGAATTGCCGTTCAATGTAAACAATCCCCGGGTACTAATGCGTTCTCCTTTGTTTTTCTCTCCCTGGACCTCTTCATTCTTCTGTAGAAGATGGACATAATCGGCTCCGCCAGCTTCCAGTATGCTGTCCACTTGGGCAAAAGTCCGTTCCCTCAATTTTACCGGGTTCATCGGAATAGGGACGGCTGCGGCCTTTGTTTTTCTTACCGCTTTTACCAGTTCCTCTGCAAATACTTCAGCCAGCACCACATCCTGGAGGAATTTGAATTGATGAAAATAGTCCTTCATAGCGTCGTTATAAACATATAGGCATTGCCCATAGTCAATGGTTCCCCGAAATTCTGTTGTTTCCCAGTGAGTACATTCTTCGCAGATTCCCGGACCGGAAGCACTGCAAATTTTACAGCCTTGTATGAGTTTTTCGAATGTTGCACTGCAATTTAGACAAACCGTTTCTTCCCGGTCCATGAAAAACAAATCCCGCCAGGAAGGTTTCAAATCCAAAACACCTTCGCATAAATAGCAATTCATCGCTGCCCCTCCTGGTTATAAAATTTTATGAGATTGCGGGCATCATCCATCTGCCTGGATATACCGTTATGGAAAAATATCACTTCTCCATTCGGAAATGCACTTGAACGCCCTGCTCTTCCCGCCATCTGGATTAACGCCGCAGCTTCAAAAACTGCTTCGTCTGCACCCACAATCCCCACCTGTACATTGGCAATGGTCACCCCTCTTTCCAATATAGATGAAGTCAAAACACCGGGGATTTCACCTCTCCGCAACTTCATTACTTTTTCTTTTCGGTCTTCATCCTTGGAGTGGACAGCTTCAATTCTACTGTCGATCAATTTGAATAAAGGCTCTGCCTGCCTGATCATTTCAATAGTAGGAAAAAAGAGCATAAAAGGTTCGTTTTTCTCCAGTCTAAGTTTCACCCAGTCTTTCAGCTTTTCCGGAATTTTATTGGTGTTGAATGATTTCCGGTAATTCCATAGGGAACGGTATTCAGGAACAGGCAGCGGATGTCCATGGAAACGGCGGAAGATTTTCGACTGGTTTACTGCTGTTTTCAGCATTTCCTTTGAAGGTGTCGCAGAAACATAAACAATTGGAGCATTTTCTTTCAAGGATTTGGTGACCGCCCTTGCCAGCGCAAGGTCATAGGAATAAGGATAAGCATCTGCTTCGTCAACAATTACCAGGTCAAACGCCTGTTGAAAACGATAAAGCTGATGAGTGGTAGCCACTACCAGCTGGGCAAATCCTTCTTCAAAGATCGCTCCGCCGTATAACGTATGCATGACTGTATCAGGGAAAGCCGCTTTAAGGCGAGGAGACAACTCAAGCACTACATCGGTGCGCGGCGCCGCAATACAGATCCGTTTACCTTCAGATAGTGCTTTATGCAGCGGCGGAAACAATAATTCCGTCTTCCCTGCACCGCAAACGGCATATACTAAATGGGATCTGTTTCTTCGCAGGCTTTCATCCAATTCGTCGGAAGCCTGTTGTTGGAGGTTAGTAAGTTCGCCATTCCATGAAAACGAATGGGAATAAGGGGATAATTCCAGAGGTTCTTTCCAGGTGATAAGATCTGTGCACGAGCTGACTCTGCCCATCCTGATGCAGTGCCGGCAATAATAACAAATCCTTTCGCATTTTGCACAATTATACGGAATAATTTTTTCACTCGAATTCTCGAGGCATCTGGCACATTCCAACTTTTCAGTAATCCCTTTTTGCACAGCAATAAAACCTTGGTTAATTGCTTTTTCAATTGCCTCTTCAGGAAAAGGGGTGAAATCCCTCAGCCAAATTCTGCCGACAAGAAAATCTTGAATCTCTTTCATTGGCCAACTCCTCTGTTTTTGTCTTGCCTATCCATAAATCTAAATAATAAAAAAATCTTGGCCGGTCATTTTTTTACCCAGCCAAGACCCATTGAGCCTTCTCCTAAATGTACACCGATAACCGGCCCAAAATAAGAAATATCAAATTCCACTGAAGGAAACTGCTGCTCCAGTTCCTTTTTCCAATCGGTTGCATCTTCTTCCCGGTTTGCATGAATAATTGTCGCTTTAAATTGATCTCCCGAACGTACATCTTCCTGCAGTAAATAGACCATTCGGTTCATCGCTTTTTTACGTGTACGGATTTTTTCAAACGGCACAATCTTCGTTTCCTTAAAATGCAGCAACGGTTTTATTTGCAGCATACCGCCTACGAGCGCCTGGGCTCCGGATAACCGGCCTCCCCGCTGAAGGTGCTTTAGGTCTTCCACCATGAAATAGCCTTTCATCGTTTCTTTCATTTTTTCCAATTCTTCCAAAATCGCTTTTGCATTACTGCCGCTATTCGCCATTTCTGCAGCTTTAAGTGCATAAAATTCTTGCATGGCACAGGAAATTTCAGAATCGAACGCATACACTTCTGTTTTTTCCGCCAACTCCCCGGCCTGTATGGCCCCAGCAAAAGTTCCGCTGATACCGCTGGAAAGATGGATGGTCACAATTTCATCATAATTCTCGGAAAGCCTTTTAAATAAGTTAATAAACTCGCCAATTGGCGGTTGTGAGGTTTTGGGCATTTCACTTTCTGATTTTCTATAAAATTCATCAACCGTCAATTCCCGTTCTTCTTCAAAAGATTCCAAACCGAAAGTAACTTGCAGCGGAATCATATGTATATTGTATTTTTCACGGACATCTGCCGGTAAATAGGCAGTGCTGTCGGTCACGATTGCTGTTTTCAACATAAATCATCCTCCTCCTACAGTTTACCAAATATCACTCAAATAACTACACATAAAAAAATCTTCCCGTTGATGGCGGGAAGAATTTTATTAATTGCCTATAAAATGAAGGCCGCTGACTTTCCAGTCAGCATCTTCTTTTTTGAAAATCACTACTTGCCTTCCGGATTGCTCAGTATTTGCTCCAGCCTCAGCAGCTGTTACAGACACTTCAATTTCAGCGAAGACCTCTGCGCGGTCAGGAGTATATTTCACTATCGTCTTATTAGATGGATTGTATTCTGTGTCATAGGCAGTAAACGCTTCTTCCAAAGCCAGTTGATCTTCTGCACGGTCAAACCCTTCCGGCTCTTCTGCAATTACAGCCATATAGCGTTCCAGATCTTCCGCATTGAAAGCTGCGATATATTCGTCATACGCTGCAAGAATCGCTTGCTCTTCTTCTTTCGGAACTTCCGCCTCGATCACTTCACCATCACTGTCCATAGTGAAGCCGGCAGATTTATCTTCCATGCCATGGTCCACAGCATTGTTTTCATTTTCAAGATTGCTGTCGTTTACTGAGTTTTCGTTCTCGGCAGTACTACTTTCCTCTGAACAGGCAGACAGCAAAAGCACCATACTTGCGAGCATTATCATTTTTTTCATCGGGCACTCCTCCTGCGCTTCATTTTGACACAGGAACTTGCTTATTTCAATGAAGAAACTGTGTCAATTCCGGCAGATTTCCCTTATTTCTTACTGAAAATATAAAAAAGCGATGGCGCATGGCCATCGCATAGAACTCCGATTATCTTACTTCAACCCAGCCATTTTTAATCGCTGTAACAACTGCTTGGGTACGGTCATTAACCTGCATTTTTTGAAGGATGCTGGAAACGTGGTTTTTAACCGTTTTTTCAGAGATGAACAAAGTTTCCCCGATAATCCGGTTGCTTTGGCCGTCCGTCAATAATTGCAAAACTTCGCTTTCACGTTTCGTCAGCAAATGGTATGGACGACGGATTTCCGTCTGATGGAACGATCCTTTGTTTTCCCGTTCACTTAAACGGCGGAATTCCATTACCAGATTGCGTGTAACTTTCGGATGCAAGTATGATCCACCTTTTGCTACAACTTTGATGGCCTGGATGATTGCTTCTGCATCCATTTCCTTCAGCATATAGCCTAATGCACCGGTCTTCAAAGCGTGTGTTACGTAAGATTCATCATCGTGAATCGACAGCATAATGACTTTTGCCTCTGGATGCTTCTCCATTAACTCCCCTGTAGCTTCTACACCGTTCTTCTGGGGCATGTTAATATCCATCAATACAACATCCGGTTGATTTTCCTCATACAATTTAATGACTTCCGTCCCGTCGCCGCCCTCGGCAACAACTTCGAATGTTTCTTCGAAATCAAGAATCCTTTTTACTCCTTCACGGAATAACTGGTGATCGTCTACAATAATAATTTTCGTCATTATGTTGTCCTCCTCAAATACCGTTCTTATATACCCAATTCATAGGGAATTTGAAACATTAATATTGTTCCTTCCCCGAGACTTGAATTTATGATGAAATCACCTTTGATCAATTCGATTCTCTCTTTCATCCCGATTAACCCGAATGACTGATTTTTCACGATGCTTTGATCAAATCCGGTGCCATTATCACTTACAGTAATGCTAACATGTTCTTTCAGCCATTCCAATTTAACTTCTATAACCGTCGCTTTCCCGTGCCGGATTGCATTCGATATCGCTTCCTGCACTAAACGGAATATGGATGTCTCATAACTTGAAGGCAATCTTCTTTCGGTCCCATTGGATTCAAAAGTTAGAAATGTACCCGGATTGTAATCTCCGGTAGTATCCAGGTACTTCCTCAAAGTCGGGACTAGCCCCAGGTCATCCAGCGCCATTGGGCGGAGATCGTAAATAATTCTCCTGACTTCGGTCAAAGCATGTCGTACCATCTCTTTTAAAGAAGTAATCTCCCGGAATGCCTGCTCGGCCCCTTTTTCACGGTAAGTCCGTTCAATCAGGTCTGACCTCAGCAATACGTTAGCCATCATTTGTGCAGGCCCATCATGAATTTCTCGTGACAGCCGTTTTCTTTCTTCTTCTTGCGCTTCGATGATCCGCAGGCTATAATCGTGATTTAGCTGCGGCTTTTCGATTGCATCTTCAACCTCTTCATAATCGGATGAGAGGTAATTCATGGTGATATTCAATTGATTGACAAGCTTTTCAGCCCGTTCAATAGTCTGTAATAATGTCTGCAGACGCCGTTGAAGCCTATCCCGCTTTTGGCGGTATTTCTTTTCTTCGGATCTATTGGCAGACAATTGCACCTGTAAATTATTAGCATTTTCATAGGATTGGCGAATCTGCTCTTCCGTATAGGAATTGAATGAACCCGATACTTCCGCAAGGCGTCTCCTTGCAGCACGAGTTTTCTCTTCCAATAAGTCACCGGTTTTAATAATTGCAGAAATGTTTAAACGGACATCTTCCAGCTCGTCCTTCATTTCCTCGTAACCCTGGCGACTTTGCTCACTTATAATGAAAATATCTTTTTTTGACTGCTCCATTTTGGCCAGCAGCTCATCGTAAATGGAATCCAACTCTTTTCCATCGATTTTTCTGGACATTTCAAAACCGCCTTAGATAATCTTCGTGCATTATGTCAAATCCTTGCATCTTTATGCCTGCATAGGCTTTAACAAGTATATCACTATATAAGTAAGCTTATATTAAAAATACATTACAAATTGTCTGATTTCATTTTACAACAGGGGGGTTTAAATTGCGAGAATCTTACATGACTGCAGGCAGTTCGGCCAATGCTGAACTGCTTATACAAAAATCGCGTTTTATCGGATATGCCGCAAGAGCCGAAACAGAGCAGCAGGCAATCGATTTTATCAATTCCATTAAAGAGCAGCACCGATCGGCCAATCATAATTGTTCTGCCTATATGCTGGGTGAACATGACTCGATCCAAAAAGCCAACGATGACGGGGAGCCCAGTGGAACAGCTGGCGTCCCAATACTCGAGGTTTTAAAAAAGAAGCACTTGAAAGATACCGTCATCGTAGTTACCCGCTATTTCGGCGGCATTAAACTGGGAAGCGGCGGTTTGATCCGGGCATATGGCAAAGCTGCTTCCGAAGCTCTGGCAGCAGCCGGCATCATTGAAAGGCGATTGCATTCCTTGATGAAAGTGACCATCGATTATACCTGGCTCGGAAAAGTGGAAAACGAAGTCCGGCAGTCTGAGTATCCTTTAAAAACCATTGAATATACCGATGGAGTCGATTTATACATCCATGTCCCTATCTCGTTGGAAGAGCAATTCTCCGCCTGGATGAATGAACTTACCAACGGCCAGGCTTCCTTAATTTGTACTGAAAAGGAATATCTGGAATTTCCTGTAGATTGAGCAATAAGATTTACTTGAAAGCAAAAAAACTGTATAATAAGTTGATTATAATACTGTTGTTTAAAGGTAAAAAATGCTTGCACTGTTATATAGAAGAAAAACGATTGGAACAACCTGAACTCACAAATCGGTTAGCCCATTCCTAATTAGAGGAGCTATAACCATGAACCGTAAAAAATACCGCAAAGCTAAATCGTCCAAAAAAAGGACGATGATCAAAATTTCTCTGACCCTGGCAGTATCCTTATTGCTATGCCTTTCCGCGTACGGAATATATTTGGTTAAAAAAGCCGAAAATGCCGCTAATAATGCTTTTGAAACAGGCGATCGTGAAATGTCGGATTTACGGGATGAAAAAGTCGAGCCGCTCCACGACGATATCTCCATTCTGTTCATCGGTGTGGATGACAGCAGCAAGCGAGACCAGAGTTCCAGCAGCATCAGGTCTGACGCATTGGTGCTTGCGACACTGAACAATGAGGATAAATCCATAAAACTTGTAAGCATCCCGCGTGATACTTACACTTTCATACCTGATGCGGGCAAAGAAGATAAAATTACCCATGCTTATGCGTATAATGGACCCAGCTCTACTATTGAATCAGTCGAGAACCTCCTGGAGATACCCGTTGACTATTATGTAAGAATGGATTTCGAAGCATTCATCGATGTAGTCGATGCCCTAGACGGTATCCGGGTTGATGTTCCTTATGACCTCGAAGAGCAGGATGAATTCGATAATGCAGGCGCTATAAGCCTGGAAGAAGGAATCCAGACAGTCGACGGCAGTGAAGCACTAGCACTGGCACGGACTCGCCATTACGACAATGACATCGAGCGTGGCAAACGCCAGCAGATGATTTTGCAGGCTATTATGGATAAGGCTTTATCAGCCGGTTCATTCACAAAATACGCTGATGTAATTGATGCAGTCGGCGATAACATGAAAACGAATCTTTCTTTTAAAGATATGCAGGCATTCTTCGAATACGCTAAAGACGGCAAACCTGAAGTTGAAACGATTTCTTTAATTGGATATGATGACATGTCGACCGGCATCTATTACTGGCAGCTTGATGAAGAATCATTAATGGAAGTCCAGGATATCCTTCAAAGCCATTTAGGTCTGAAGCCTGACACATCTTCTTTTTCAGATAACAGTTCGAGCGAATATGGAAATGAAGCCTATAATAATGAATAACCAAAAGAGACGTTCCTTCCCGGAACGTCTCTTTTTCAGTATGCAGCTATACAATAAACAAAAAAACTGACCACAAATCCTGTGATTTGTGGTCAGTTTTTTATTTACCTATCATTTTTACCAGATTGATCAATGGACGATAATTCTTGCCTGCCAGTCCAACCACTTCTACAAACAATTCAATTGCAAGAAGCATGACCCCCAATAGGAGAATTCCTCCCCACAGTGTTGCCTGCGAGAACAATAGGGCTGCCAAGCCGAACAAAGCAGCTATGCCGTAAATGATCAACACTGTCTGGCTATGCGAGAATCCGATATTTAACAAACAATGGTGCAAATGCGATTTATCTGCAGCAGAAATCGGCTGTTTTTCCCGCACCCTTCTGACAATTGCGAAGAATGTATCAGAAATGGGAACGCCCAGCATAATGACAGGGATAATCAGCGCCACCATCGTAACATTCTTAAAGCCCATCAAGGCAAGGACGGAAATCATGAATCCGAGGAATAAAGCCCCGGTATCGCCCATAAATATTTTTGCCGGATGGAAATTATAAAACAGGAAGCCGATGGAACTGGCTGCCAAAATAGCGGCTGTAGACATTACGAAAATATCTCCCATGATAAATGCCATGACGGCCAATGTGACCAGCGCTATTGATGAAACACCGGCAGCCAGACCATCCAGGCCATCAATCAAGTTGATGGCATTTGTGATTGCGATAATCCAGATAATAGTCAACGGTATACTGAAATAACCAAAATCGATTTCTCCGCCAAAAGGCAGATTGATAAACGAAATTTCAAGCCCGCCGCCTACGACGACAATCGACGCGGCCAATAATTGCCCCAGCATTTTCGCCTTTGCCGTAATTTCAAGCATATCATCAAAAACACCAGTGATGATGATTATAAATGCGCCAATGATGATGGCGGTTGTAATCGGTATAAACGCAGGTTCAACTGCATTGGATATAGGATCCACAGGTCTTAATATAAAATATCCGATTAAAAACGATCCGAAAATGGCTAATCCACCTAAACGCGGCATTATGCGTGCATGGACTTTCCGGTAATTTGGACGGTCCACTGCTCCAACCCTGAAGGCAAGGCGCTTAACCAGCGGGGTCAGCACAATAGAAGCAATAAATGCCACAACCAAAACGAGGTATAACATACCTTTCCTCCTTAATAATTCATATACACATAGAAATTCAATGCTATTATAGCACAGATTCTAACATGATACATATAAATTCCTAGTTATTCCAATTAGACGTTCCCATTTGAAAATAGTTCCGTTATTTAACGATCATTTTCTACAGCAATTCTAATTTTGTTTTTCAGCTCTGCATCAATAGCAATAGTTAAATCGCTGCTGCTGGAACCTTTTTTCCATTCGCGTACGGCTTCTGCCGTTTCTGCCAGCCCTCTCGGTTTCCAGCTCATTTCTTTGGCGTTGGTGTTATCTGCCAGGATGAAACCTTCCGGGTGCTCCTTCGTTACAGGAATCCAAAGTCGAAACCCAAAAGGCTTTATTCCTGTGTCCAGCAGAATTTGATCACTCACCCATAGCGGGACCAAATCAGGCGAGGCCAGATTTTTCACAAGCTCTTCCATAGTAACCGGATTTGCAGCAAGATTAAATGTGCCGTTAGTTCTATTTTCGATATTGCTGATGGTGAATGCGGCAAGGTCTCGAGCATCTATCCATTGAACTTTTCTGGAACGGCTGCCCGGGATCAAAACTTCCCCTCCTTCATTCAACTTCAATGCCCAATAAGTAAAACGGTCTGTCGGGTCGTGGGGGCCGGCAACAATTCCGGGACGGATTATCAATGAATTGTCCGGAAATCGATCCTCCACAAGTTTTTCACATGTTACTTTAAGCGGACCGTATGTCTCACCCGTCACTTCCTCCCCTTCAATCCCCATATGTATGGAGCTGTTTTCTTTCACAGGGCCTTTGCTAAAATCGTCATAAACGGATATCGTCGAGATAAATGTATAATGGTCCGTAGAAATATATTTCAGTACTGGCAGTAAATCAGACGGTGTATAAGCAGAAGTATCGATCACTGCATCCCACTTTTCTTTTTCAAGTTTGTCAGCAGCCTTCCTTCTGTCACCGGTAATACGCGGTACTTCCGAAAAAAGATCAGGGTTACTCTTCCCTCTATTAAACAGGGTGACTGCATGTTCCTTTTTTAGCGCTTCCTCAACAATATGACGCCCTACAAATGAAGTTCCGCCAATGACAAGAATTTTCATAACTCATCCTCCAAATTAATAATTAATATAGTAGCTATTCAGCTCAAACCTGTTATAATACAATTCAGTTAGAATATTATAAAAAATATAGGGGTGCAAAAACAGCATGAATGGCAATCTGCAATTTTATTCAAGGTTAACGGATTGGACCGGTTGGGATGAAGCAGCAGTTTTAAAAATGCAGCATGAAAAACGTGCCGAACTTGCCAAATCCATCACTTGTGCAGGATTACTTGTCGACCTATCCATGGACCAGCATGCCGAAGTAAGAGAAAGTGTTGCCAGAAATTCTTTTACACCACTTACAACTCTGAATCGATTAGCAGAAGAAGATCTTTGCATCAATATACAGAACACAGCTAAAGAAACATTGGAAGCCATATACAATCAGCCCATAACCAAAAACTTTCAGTGAGCGACTGAGAGTTTTTTTATTTACAAAAGAAAGGGTTCCACTCAATTAAATGAGCGGAACCCTTTTTGCATCCTCACTTACTGATTGCAGGACGCTGACCGCAGCTGCTTAAAAAAGTCTTGGTGTAGGTGGTGTTGAAGTTTTCTTTTCCACATCTTCATGGAATGACCGTGTGTCTCTGGAATTCTGTCGGTTATCCACATTATCATTGCCATCAAGCGCATGCTTCGGATCCTTCTGTCCGCTTCCGTTTCTGTCATTATAGTCATCGTTGTCTCTGACTAAGTGCTCTTCTTCGGAATCTCTACCGAATGGCGCTGGCCCTAAATTCGGATCTACACCAGGAGATGGTTCATCCTGTCTGCGGTTTACACCTTCTTCACGATTCAGATCGTCCTCTTGAGCTTCAGTTTCCAATTGCGGTTCATGGTCAAAACTTTTCTCTTTCAGAGAACCTTCATCTTCAGGCTTTGCATCGGTGGTGGGATGGATGTTCGCACCCTCTAATCGGGAATCCTTCGTCTTATTGCCGTATCCCGGGTCTCCGTGCTGATCTTCCCGACGGACTTCGGTAGTGTAGATTTGTTCCGAATCCCGCGCAATCGTTCGGGATGAAAGTCCATCAGCTCTGGTGCCATTATCATCTGCATCTGCCCTGACATCCTCGTCCCTGATTTTTTCATCATTAAATTTGTTTCCGTCCCGTTCAATATCACGTCCGAATGGAGCAAAAGCAGTATTTCTGTTTCTCTCGTCAATTCCACCCGTTCTGGAGCTGTATCCGACTGCAGAATTGTCACGGTCTCTGTTGTAGGAATCCCCGTCTGTATACAATAAGATAGCACCTTTCTTAATATCTTCACTATATCTGTCAATTGAAGACTGATCCAGATCCAAATCTCTCAACTGTGATTGGACGGTATCTTCTCCACTAAAGAAAGATTTGAATTTGCTTGAAAATGATTCCGCTTCTTGTTTATCAACGTTCGACTGGCTTTCATATGAATCGAAAACATCCTTATCTCTCGCCAATACATGAATATCATTTTCACTGTAGCCATGCATTTTTAATTGTTCGATGCGCTGTTCCATCTCTTCCTGGCTGTATACCATTTCGAATTCTCTATTATTCGGTGTCATGTTCAGTTCAGCCTCCTGTTTAATCGTCTTATATAATGTTTACCCGAACCTTCTGAAAAATAAAACCTGCTGCAGGAAGTTAGGGTTTTTCGTCCTGTAAATTTCGCTTCAAAATAAAACCCCTTTCATATTAAATAGGAAAGGGGATGGAACATTAACGGTATTTTTTATCGCTCTTCGTATGCTTCTCAGCTTCGCTAGTACCGCCTCTGGCTTTTTCAACTTCTGGTTTTTCCTGCGTAGTAAATGACACATGGTCCTCATCTTTAATCAATATCGGATCATTGAGAAATGACTCACCGCGTGCAAATCTGTCTTCCTGTTCATCAAAATTATTATCCACGGAATTAATGAATTGATGGCGCTTATTTTCTTCCGGGGTTTCGGTTCCTTGATTATTTTTCAATTCACCCTTTTCAACTGCTTCCAATATTCCTGCACGTTCTTCTTCCGTATAAAGCAAGATACCGCCTTTTGCAATGTCAGCAGTATAGCGTTCTGTTTCCTGGTCATTTAAGCCCAGGGATTTCACGCCCTCACGCACACTGCCTTCTCCGCTGATAAAGCCTTTGAATTTATCCTTGAAAGAATTAACTTCTTCGCCTTCCGCTCCAGTTTTGCTTTCAATCGAATCCAGACGATCGCCATCCTGCGCTACCAAATGTATATCACTTTCTTTATATCCCTGGGCTTTTAAAGCCTCGATTTTCCTCAATAGATCCTCTTCCGAGTAAACTACTGCCAATACATTTTTCTCTCTATCCATAGTCAGTACCTCCAAATAGATATTTGTCGTTTCATATATATTACCCATATGGCCGGAACCGTTAAACTTTTCATAAAAACTGCCGATAATAACATGAGCCATTCCTTACCTGAACTATCTGTAATGATAGGTATTTTTTACCTTTTTATTATATTTTTAATGTACGATAATAAAAAAAGCAGTTTATTTAGAAAATTGATGATAAGATGGTAAAAATAGAGATATAATAAAGTATACTTAAGATGTGGAGGCGGAAATTATCGTACTAAGCAATCTTTCTACTTCTTACTTCTCCAATGCACCGGAGAAACTAGAGAGTAACTCTCCTACATGGATGATTGAAGTTCTGCCCATGCAAACGGAAAGGAGAGAATCAATGGACACTGGAATGCGGCTCAAGTATCACAGAATGAAAAAAAGAATAAGCTTAGAAGATCTTGCTTCTGGGATCCTTCTCCCAAAAGAGCTGAAAAAAATTGAGTCCGGTTTAAAAGAACCCGGCCTTAAAGAACTTGAAGCATTATGTAAGAAATTAGCGATTCCACTGGCACCTAAAGACAATCCAGTTGGCAAGGTGTTAGTAAAAAATTTAAAAACTCTTCTACTGCATCCACAAAATAAAGCAAAGGTTATGGAACAGTATGCAGATATCCATGACCATCCTTTATTGCATAGTGACGAAGAAACTGAATTAGAATATTGCATACAGCAAATTAGATTTTTTATTGTAACCGGAGATTTGGATAGTGCAGAAGAAAAATTAAAAGACATTGAGCGGTTTAAAGAATTTATGAATCAGGAACAGTTCTATCTGTATCATAAATATATTGGGAACTATCATTACATTTTGAATGAATTTAATTTAGCTTTGAAAACATATTTACTAGCCGAAAAAATTTCTCCCACTACATTAACTCCTTCAGAATTTGCAGATTTATATTACTCTATTGGTATCTCATCTACTCAATGTTGGGAAATATCACTGGCTAATAAATATTCAGAAATGGCATTAAGGATATACCAACAAGAGTTTGTTCCCAAACGAATTGTTGAATGTCATTTAAATCTTGCGATTAACGAAAGAAGAATCGGAAACTTTAGGAAGGCTAAAGAGCACTTTAAACACGCTCTTACTATTAGTAATAAATTAGATAATGAACCATTAAAATTTGATACTGAATATAATTATGGACACTTCTATTTCCAATTTCAAAATTTCGAACTAGCTTTGGAGCACTTACAAAAAGCGATGCAGTATAAACCTTATGAATATACATCTGACATCCTTCTAGGCTACTGTCTCATGATAAAGTGCTATATTGAATTAAATAAGTGGGATGACGCAAAAGATATACTTGAAAAGGGACACGCCGCTATTAATGAGAAGAATTTAAGTCTTTCTAGTCCTTCTAATGAGACTTTCAAAGAAATTTACATTGAGTTTATGTGTCTTTCTTACTTTTTGAATAATGAAATCAAGAAATTTGAAGAAGAACTTTTAGAAAATCTTGTTCCTATTCTAGAATCACACAATAAAAATTTTGAACTAGGTTTTTATTTAACCTTATTAGGAAATACTTACATTAAACAAAGCGATTTTTTAAAAGCGACAACTGCTTTTAAAAAATCCAATCAATCTTTTAGAAATTTATTAACTATCAAAGAGGAGTGGAAAGAATCATGAAAAAAGTTGTTACATATTCCTTTACAGCATTTTTAGCTGCATTTCTATTAGTTGGTACTGGAGTGTATTCTTCTCAAGTAACCGATAAAGTCTCTCAGCCTGAGAACATCAAATTCGATGTGGCTGATAAAGTTCCTCAGCCTTGGAGTCTCAAATTCGATGTGGCTGATAAAGTTCCTCAGCCTTGGAGCAACGTGTCCGACAATGCATAACAAAATAAAAAAGCTGCTTAACTGAGCAGCTTTTTTATTTTGCTTTCATTTAATTATTGGTTTTGATATTTATCTACCAGACATCCCTCAACAAATCTATCGAAAATATTGATCGAAGCCTGATCATTCTGCAGCGCAAACTCTTCAGGGTGCCATTGGATGCCAAGTACGAACTGATGGTTAACACTTTCCAACGCTTCGACCAGTCCATCCGCCGCACGGGCAGACACTCTCAATTTGTCAGAGACATCGCGCACTCCCTGGTGATGGAATGAGTTAACATGGAATTTCTTTTCACCCATGATGTCATACAGGCGGCTGTCTTCTTCCAACTCAACTGAATGAGTACGGTGAGTACGCATAGCCAGTTGAAGATGCTGATATAATGTACCTTCATATTCAGCTTCCAAATCCTGATAGTTAGTACCTCCAAGAGATACATTCAGCATTTGCAGTCCGCGGCACATTCCCATGAAGGGTTTATCCAATTTTAAAAATTCGATAATAAGTTCTTTTTCATATTCATCACTGCCTGGATATACAGCTCCAAGGCTTGGATGCGGTTCTTCGCCGTATAGAGTCGGGTTAATATCCCCGCCCCCTGTGACAATCAGGCCATCGAGCCGTTCACATAATAATGGTATATCTTCTTTATCAACAATTGGAACGATCAACGGAAGTCCTCCTGATTGAAGAATTGCCTTTCCGTATACTGGGTCAAGTGTGTATGTCTGGTCTTTTTCTACGCGTGCGGTAATGCCTATCACAGGTTTTTTTCTGTTTGTCATAAATGGGTACCTCTTTCCTGTCAGCAGAGTCACTTCTTGCGAATCATTTTATATGAGAAGTACTTCTAACGAAATATACTCTGCTTTCTATACCCTTGATTACCTTTAGCTAAAACATTTGTCAAAACGGCCAGTTTTCGAATGCTGCAGCAGAATTGCATCGTGTATTTAATCTGCATCTTTTTCGGGATTAAAACGGTAATGATTTAAATCGACTCTCGCTGCTTTTATTTCTACGCCTTCTGCCCGCAGAAGATCTGCCTGGATTTTGCGCTGATTTTCATCCTGAATCGAAATTTCACCTGCTGCATTTATCACACGGTGCCATGGCAGATCGTATTTTGCACTCATACTGTGAAGCAGACGAGCCACTTGTCTCGCGCCTCTTGGACTGCCGGCGTGCGAAGCAATTTGTCCATAGGTCATTACTTTGCCTGAAGGTATATTTTGAATTACTTGTATCGCCTTACTTGTAAAAGCCTCCATAAAGTTTCTTTCCTCTTTAGACTATTTCCATTACTTCAGCTTTCTTTCTGCAGTTCTTTGGCAAGTTCGCCATTCTTATAATCGACAATCACTGTTTTGCTGAATTCATATAAAGGCAGTTTGGCTGTTTGGAGTGATAAACCTCCGCTTGTGTAATGGATATGTTTATAATACCCGATTAATGCATCCACTACATCCTCCAACTCATCTATAGTATTTGAAGGAGGCATTGCAATATTTGGTTTGGTATTCTCTTTGCCAGCCTCGTCAGTGAAAGGCGATTGCGACTCCTTTAAGTCATTAATGGTCTGGTCAAAAAGCAATTGTCTTTCCTCTAAACGGAAATAACGTCTCCAATAGACGAATATCTCCTTGGCAATCCCTAATTTTTTTGCACCGTTTACTGCATTTAAATTTTCCGTTACACATAATTGATGCATGATTTTTTTTAATGACATTTTATATTCCCGTTCCACTACCCCTTTATATTGAAGATACCTCAAATAGATCCCTCCCTGATAATCGTTTCAATCATTTATTCACATTCACATGAACATCGATTTAGACATTGCCGTATCGTTTTATCAGTTCTGTTTCTTCTAATGGGTGAAATGCTTTGTATACTTCCTGATCATGGACCAATCGAGCAATGTAATAAGTAGAGGCAGCTGTTGCATATGACGGTTTCCCGGTTGTTTCCGCCTGTCCGGAAACTCCAATTTGCTTGCCCGCCAAGTGGTATTGAAAATAATTATTTTCAGCTCCCCACACCGCTATTTTTTCTAAAAGCGCTTCTTCTGCTCCCGGAACTTCCGCGCCTTCCGCTTTTCCGCTCAAGTGATTGTATATAATCCCGCCTTTTGTTGTGAGCACATAATATGCTGCCAGAAGCTTATTGCCTTTATAAGCACCAAAGAGCTGAAGGTTCGGCCCAAGAGCACTGACCAGGGATTCAAAATAATCATTAGTGAAAAAGTAATAGCTGTCTTTTTCCTCATTCAGCCTTATGGTGGAATAATACAGAACCAAAAAATCGAACATATGCTTAACAGTCCCCAGTTTCTTTACGGCATATTCAGAAACAGCTTCTCTATCCCCGAAAACATTTTGAGGTGAAAAATCTTGTAATGGAACTGTATAGGTGTTGCAAACAGGAATGAGCTCCAGCTCGTCTTTGAAGAATTCCGCATTGTTCACCAGAGGATGAAAACGGATAAATTCCGCAACAATTTTTTCAGCCTGGCAATAATTCGAGAAGCCAGCAAGAAAATTAGCGGCCAGTCTATAGCCATCCCCATCAACTTTCAGCACAGGGCCTCCGTATCCGAATGGAGTTGTTATATCATAAAAAGAGAACTCTTCTTCATTAATTTGGCGTTTAATGAAGGGATAGGCAACCTCCCCTTCTCCGGTATCATCCACAAAGTAAAAAAGGGTCGCTTCACCTGGATCCAATTTAAGGGCACTATGGAAATATTCACATGAATAATAGATATCCGTGATATTAAAAAGTTCTAAAATTTGCTGCCAGCGGTTTGTTTGGCTGGCAGAGACCAGCTCATACATTTAAGTTCCCCCATTCAAAACTAAATTACTTAAACACTGTCTGGAAACTCGATCTTTTTCTTCTCCGTTCGAGGACACCGGTCCGGATTAGCATATTAAATAATTCTGCTATGAACGCTACCAGGATACCCACGATAGTGCCGAAAATCCCACCGACCAACAAAACGTAAAGTCCATTTTCTTCCAGTACAGGCGGTACCTCTTCTACGGAAGCTTTGGCAATGATTTCAAGGTTATCAACATTCATAAGTTTCCAACCCTCAGAAACTGCCAGGTTTGCCAGTGAATTTGTTATTTCGCCAGCAACTTTCCTGCTCTTATCCTCTACAGTGATATTCAGGACATGAGAGGAAGGTACATTTGAAACTGTCACTTTTTCAAACAACTCCGCCGGTGTCAGTGAAATTCCAGTTTCCTCGATAGCCGCCGACAAAACTTCACTGCTCTTGATCATTGCACTATAAGCCTCTACAACCTGCGGATCAGCCGACTTTTCTATCTGGCCTGCTTCAGGAAGCCCCGCAGTTGGCTGCTCTATGTAAAGTTGGCTTGTAGCTTGGTAATTCGGTGCAAATATAAAAGTGAGCAACGCCCAGATAGTACCTGTGGAAAGAATTGCAACTCCTATGATCAACTTTATATGATTCTTTAGACTCTTCAGCATATTAAAAACCATGACTTTTTCCGCCATAAAATTTCCTCCTTATTAAAAAGAAATAGTTTTATGCTCTTTTATATCTAAAAATTCAGATTATTATAGTACCTTTATATCACATAATCCTAAGTACTTCTACTATTTAATTAATAAAAATGAAATAAACTTATCGAATTATGAGCATAAAGTCTCCTACAATAATTACAAATATTACGTATATTACATTTTTAGGCATTAATACCCTCCTTTTATCGATTAAAAAACACCATGTAAAAAAGCCCTACCCCATAAAGGATAAAGCTTCGCATAATCACTTTAATAATCTCTGCAAGATTGAATAGATAAGGTTCTGTAACATAAAGTAACAATAGTCATCCATATTTATATTAAAATATTAAAAAAAAATCATTTAAATAAGTATTTAATATCTCATTCTTTCCATAATCCAATGATTCCATTGCGGCGGTAAATAACTTTTTTATCTTCCAGGACCTTCAAAACTTTCGATAAAGATTGATGAGGAATATTTATATCATGCGTAATCTCTTTAATTGTTTTAAATAATACACCGTCTGAAGATGCATTAACCACAAAGTAACTGACAAATTTTTCTCCTGTTTCTGCTATGCGTTCGGATTCTGACGAAAAACAGTCATGGCATATCTCTTCAATCCTGCGTTCTGTAAATGGTCCAGACACTGCTTTATGGTTTTCGCTGACTTTCATCAATCTCAACCTCCTGCTTACAAACTTGTATTTTCCCATTCTTTACTACTTATACCCTTTCTCTTTTCAAATAGACATTTCAGCGGAAAAAAGGAAAAATTGAGGTAACTCCTTTCCCTTTTTTATTCCTTTGCAATTAAAATTTCTGCTAACAGGGTATAAGATTGGAGTAGAAAAATATCCGAGGAGGTTATAGGAATGGAAGGAAAACATTATATTAACGGTGAATGGTCAACTGCCGGCGATGGTGTCATAAACGTACTGAACCCTGCAACAGGCGAACAGGTGGGAACAGTCCCAAACGGCGGTGAAGACGAAGCCACCCAAGCCATTGAAGCAGCCGCTGCTGCATTCCCCGAATGGTCGAAGACGACCGCTTATCACCGGTCAGAATTGCTGATGAAATGGCATGACCTGCTTATGGAAAACAAACAGGAAGTTGCAGAAATCATGACAAAGGAAATGGGCAAGCCACTTGCTGAGTCGATCGGTGAAATTGAATATTCCGCTGCATTCATTTCCTGGTTTGCCGAAGAAGGCAAGCGCGTTTATGGCCGGACAGTTCCCGCCAGCAAGGACGGCAAACGCATCCAAGTGATCAAGCAGCCGGTCGGCGTAGTGGTATCTATAACTCCGTGGAATTTCCCTGCTGCAATGATGGCCCGAAAAATGGCACCTGCGCTCGCAGCCGGATGCACATTTGTCGCCAAACCCGCGAAGTTAACCCCGCTGACAGCCGTGCGAATCTATGAATTGGCTGAAGAAGCAGGTTTCCCGAAAGGCGTCATCAATATGGTGACGGGTAGCGCCAGCAAAATCGGTAAAGTATTTACCAGCCATCCGTCAGTCCGCAAGCTGACATTCACCGGCTCTACTGAAATCGGAAAAGAGCTGATGAAACAAAGTTCAGAAACGATGCTGAACCTGTCTCTTGAACTGGGCGGGCATGCACCGATTATTGTCTTGGATGATGCAAATATTGAAGAAGCTGTTAAAGGCGTAGTGGCATCCAAGTTCCGCAATGCCGGACAGACTTGTGTCTGCGGAAACCGGATCTATGTCCAGGAAAGTATTGTCGAAGAGTTTTCGCGCAAGCTGCAGGAAGCCGCTTCGGACTTGAAAGTCGGCAACGGTCTGGATGAAGGCGTGCAAATCGGTCCGCTTGTCGATAAGGATGGTTACGAAAAAGTGGCGGAACACGTCAAAGATGCAGTCGACAGAGGTGCCAAAGTGCTTGTCGGCGGCGACGGCAAAGCAGAAAACGATTCCTATTTCTATAATCCGACAGTGTTGCTGAACGCGAATTCCGATATGCTGGTCATGAATGAGGAAACATTCGGTCCCGTTGCACCGATCATGACATTCAAAACAGATGAAGAAGCTGTTAAATTGGCCAATGACACCCGTTTCGGATTGGCTGCCTATTTCTTCACCGACAGCATGACGCGTGGAACCTATATCGCTGAAAATCTCGATTATGGCATCGTTGGCTGGAATGATGGATTGCCATCCGCGGCCCAGGCACCATTTGGCGGCATGAAAGAAAGCGGCATCGGACGTGAAGGCGGACAGGAAGGTTTGGAAGCATTCCTGGAGACAAAATATATTTCGATTCAGTTATAAAAGATAAGCGACGGCACCCGTTTAGCTCTGAAAAGCATAAGACAGACCAGCAGAGTGGCGTCCGTTGCCACGGCAGCTGGGTTGGCTTATGACTCGAAGAGCTGGGTCGCCGGAGTCTGGACAACTGAAAAGCGCAAGCGCCCGGTTAGCTCAGAAAGGCAAGAGATGAACCAAATGTAATTTGGGTCATCTCTTTGCGACGAAGCTAGCCCAGCGATGCAGGAGCAATAAGGGTTTAGTCAGAGCAGCGAAGTGGTCCTGACCACGCAGCTGGGCTGGCTTATGACCCGAAGAGCTAGCTAGGCACTGGAGTCTGGACAGGAAAACACTACATCCCGACAGTCTTAAAACTAAAGAAATATCCCCTGCTCACAGATATTGTGAGCAGGGGATATTTTATTTCCAGTTGTCGAGCAGAGGCCCTTCATTGCCATAGACCGGGTCTTTCTGCGGTAAAGGTGTATTCTGGATATCTTCCAGTACGTACGGTCGTTCATCCAGATTCCCGACTTTCTTGTTCGGGCTGACACCGCCCGGATATGCGCCGACTATCTGGAAATCGTCGCTGGCGGACAGTTTCTTATGTCCTGTGCCTGCAGGCAAAACTGCAACATCGCCTGTTTTGACTTCAATTTCTTGTCCGTCTTCGCCGCCAAGCATTAAAACAGCCGAGCCGGAGCGCACACCAAGTGCTTCGTGTGTGTTGCTGTGGTAATGGTGGTAATCAAATACTCCATTTGTCCAGCTGTTCGTCCAGCCATTCTTATTAAACGTCTCTTCAATCTTTTCCGGATTGTTTTCAAATGCCCCGGGATAAATTGCCACACCCAATGAGTCGTTGTTCGGTATCATGCCATCATCTTCAAAATGAATGAAATTCGCTTTTTCCATCAATTAATCACTCCAAAGCTTTTTATAGGACTTTACCCGGCTGTCAGGATATTAATCAATTGATACAGTTTTAAAAGCCGAGGCGTTCCCGGATTGATCCAGCATAATTTTGGCTGACCGGCAGCAGCGAGCCGTCTTTCATTGTGAGAACGTAGTTCGAAGAAACGTCGCGAGCGATTTCTTCTATATAATTAATGTTCACAATAAAGGAACGATGGACCGGCAGAAAATAATCCGGCAATTGATATCTGAGTTCTTTCAATGTATGGATTGTACTGTAGGCTTCTTCTTCGGAATAGAACCAGGTCTTTTTCTGGCTGCTTTCGATATGTGTCACACGCTCAATCGGCACTGGCCGCCAATTGTCTTCGAGCTTGCCGGTCAAAAAACGAAGCTGCGGCTTTCTCGCCAATACATTGTTAGGCGGCAGGATAACCACCAATACTCCTGCCTGTCCCGCGTACTCCACCGGATAACCGATACCGTAATAAGGAAAACCCAATGGCGAGTTTTCCACCAGTTTTTCAACCTTCCCTCTTTTTTTGAACGTCAGTTCCGCCACACTTCCGGCAGGCACCGGATCTCCTGCATGTATCCGCAGATCGAGCTCCCCCGCTTTGAAATATACATACGAATCCCCTACTGCTACAGCGATTGACGCGGCTTCCGGAAGCCAGTCTCCCATGATTTGGCTGATCTGTTCCACTAATCCTTTTTCCATCCCTTCGGCCCCTTTCCAGTCGTTTGTCTGCTAATACACCATTTTATCCTCCAATAAAACTGTTCATCCAAATTTCAGGACAATCAGAATTATCTGTTATATATTAATATACATCAACACAAACTGTATTAATACAGTTAAATAAAAATTTTTATTCGAAGGGAATGATTTGATGGTAAGCAAGCAGCAAATTGAAGAATTGAAGAAATACTGGGAACAGGATAGCAGATGGAACGGCATTACCCGCCCTTATTCGGCAGAAGATGTAGTGAAACTTCGCGGCTCTGTTCAAATTGAATATACACTCGCAAGACGCGGTGCCGATCGTCTTTTCCGTTCCATCCACGAAATGGATTTTGTTAACGCGCTTGGAGCGTTGACCGGGAACCAGGCAGTACAGCAGGTTAAAGCAGGCCTTCAGGCGATTTACCTGAGCGGCTGGCAAGTGGCCGCAGATGCAAACTCAGCAGGTCAGATGTACCCGGATCAAAGTTTATATCCGGTCGATTCCGTGCCTAACGTCGTTAAGAAAATCAACCAGGCATTGCAGCGCGCCGATCAGGTCGATAATGTCGAAGGCACAGAAGGCATCGACTGGTTCGCACCAATCGTCGCTGATGCGGAAGCTGGATTCGGCGGACCGCTGAATGTTTTCGAATTAATGAAAGCGATGATCGAAGCTGGTGCAGCCGGCGTCCATTTCGAAGATCAATTGGCTTCAGAGAAAAAATGTGGCCATCTCGGCGGCAAAGTATTGCAACCGACACAAAACGCAGTGCGCAATCTGATTTCAGCAAGACTTGCAGCTGATGTACTTGGGGTTCCGACATTGCTGATCGCCAGAACAGATGCGGATGCAGCAGACTTGATCACAAGCGACATCGATCCTGCTGACCACCGTTTCATCACCGGCGAACGCACACCGGAAGGCTTCTACCGCACGAACCCTGGCATCGACCAGGCGATTGCCCGCGGACTCGCTTATGCACCGTATGCAGATTTAGTGTGGTGTGAAACTTCGCACCCGAACCTTGAAGAAGCACAGCAATTCGCAGATGCCATCCATGCTGAATATCCTGGTAAGCTTCTTGCTTACAACTGTTCTCCTTCATTTAACTGGAAAGCGAAATTGGATGAAGAAACAATCGCGAAGTACCAAGTTGAACTTGGCAAGATGGGCTACAAATTCCAATTCGTTACATTGGCAGGCTTCCATGCACTCAACCACAGCATGTTCGAACTTGCGCATGATTATAAGGACAACGGCATGGCCGCATACTCGAAATTGCAGCAGGCTGAATTCGCCAGCGAAGAAAAAGGCTATACGGCTACACGTCACCAGCGCGAAGTCGGTACAGGCTATTTCGATGAAGTATCACAGATCATTTCCGGCGGCACAAGCTCTACTACCGCAATGAAAGGATCTACAGAAACAGCTCAATTCCAAGCGGTGAAAGGGTGATGTAGTTTGATTACCAAATCGGATATCAAAATCACTGCCGACATTACGCCGGACATGGAAAAGATCCTGACGCCGGAAGCCCTTGAATTTGTCGAAAAGCTTCATAAAAATTTCGACCAGCGCCGGCGCGAATTGCTGGACCGGCGCCAAGTGCGCCAGAAAGAATTGAACTCCGGCAAAAAACTCGATTTTCTGCCGGAAACCAAACACATCCGGGACGGTGACTGGACGGTCGCTGCCCTGCCGGATGATATGAAAGACCGACGCGTTGAAATCACAGGTCCGACCAACCGCAAGATGCTCATCAACGCTTTGAATTCCGGAGCGAAGATGTTCATGGCGGATCTGGAAGATGCCACTGCGCCGAATTGGTTTAATGTAATCGATGGCCAGGTGAATCTATACGATGCAGTTCGCCGCCAAATCGATTTCGAAATTCCTGAAACGGGTAAAAAATATGCATTGAATGAAGAAACGGCCGTATTGATGGTGCGGCCCCGCGGCTGGCATTTGCCGGAGAAGAATATTGAAATTGGCGGCCGCGCCGCTTCCGGCAGCCTCGTCGATTTCGGGTTATATTTCTTCCATAACGCGAAAGAGTTGATTGCCCGCGGTTCCGGCCCTTACTTCTATTTGCCGAAACTTGAAAGCCATCTCGAAGCGAGGTTGTGGAATGATGTTTTCGTTTTCGCCCAGCAGGAACTCGGCATTCCGCACGGTTCCATCCGCGCAACGGTGCTGATCGAAACGATTCTCGCGGCTTTTGAAATGGATGAAATCCTGTATGAACTGCATGACCATTCCGCTGGCCTTAACTGCGGCCGCTGGGATTATATCTTCTCCGTCATCAAGCGGATGCGGGGTAATCCGGATTATATTTTCCCGGACCGCTCCCAGGTGACGATGACTGTACCGTTTATGAGAGCCTATACTTTATTGTGCATCAAAACTTGTCACCGCAGAGGTGCACCGGCAATGGGCGGAATGGCTGCCCAGATCCCAGTCAAAGGTGATGACGCTGCCAACAGCGCTGCTTTTGCGAAAGTTGCAGAAGACAAACGCCGCGAAGTGACGGACGGCCACGATGGCACATGGGTCGCCCATCCAGGAATGGTCGCAGTGGCGATGGAACAATTCAACGAACATATGCCGAATGCGAACCAGATCGACAGACAGCCTGACGACGTAAACGTCACCGCTGAGGAGCTCGTTGAAGTCCCTCACGGCACCATTACCGAAGAAGGCTTGCGCTCCAACATCTCTGTCGGCATCCAGTACATCGCATCCTGGCTATCCGGCAACGGCGCCGCTCCCATCAATAACCTGATGGAAGACGCAGCGACCGCTGAAATTTCCCGCTCCCAGGTATGGCAGTGGATCCGCCATCCAAAAGGAATCCTTGAAGACGGCCGTAAGATTAACGTCAGCCTGTTCCATGATTTTCTTGATGAAGAAACCGATAAGATTAAAAAAGCCGTCGGTGAAGAAGTTTATGTTTCCGGTAACTATGCCGCTGCCCGAGAATTATTTGCAAAACTGACATTGGAAAGTGATTTTGCTGAGTTTCTGACACTGCCAGGGTATGACAAACTAAACTAATTTATTGGAGGAGATCATTATGAAAAACTTGCAGACAACTTACGGAACACGCACTAAGAAAGAATGCCGCGAATGTGGAGCAGAAATCCAGGAGCAGCGTGAGTCGATCGTCTACGAATGCGAACGCTGCATGGGGCATGGCGAAGAATAGAATATGTACGGTGAAGCGGTCCGCTGAGTGCGGACCGCTTTTTTATGGGAGAAATTGGTTCCGGACAGCATTTTTCTTCTCAGGACAGTATTTTTGATTTGCGGACAGTATATCCAAATATCTGGGAAAGGGATGACAATACTATTTCCAGCATTATGCAAATTAATTCTAGAAAATCAATTAGAAAGTATTTAACCCTTTTTGGAAAGTATTTAGCGTCAATTGGAAAGTATCTGAGCCAATTTGGAAAGTATTTATGCCATATTGGAAAGTATCGCCAAATACTGGATTTTCAATTTTACTATGGGAGGTGATTTCGTTTATTTTCAATCAAATTAGTAAACTTTGCGGGAAATTACCTCCTATATTTCTTGCCCAAAACGTATTGGACAGTATTTGGCTTCTATTGGACAGTAACTGACTTACAATGGACAGTATTTGGTCTCTAACAGACAGTATTTGAGTGGTTCCGGACAGTATATCCAAATAACTGGGAATTACCTCTTCAAAACAACATTAAAAACCGGCCGCAGATCACCAATCTGCGGCCGGTCTCCATTTATCCACCCATCACATATCCAAAATACTTCACAGTTTTCATTTCAGCGCCCAATTCACGCGTATTCCACGTCATTTCCGTGAAAATTTCAGCAAGCGGTACATAAACGCCGCCATGCTTCTCCGCCCATTCCAGCGCGACCACATTTTCAAACAGCTGCGCCATTTTCTGCATCAAGATTTTCGCTTCAAACGTCTGCAAGTCAGCTTCAAAACCGGCAAAAGTAGTTAATTCACCCTGCAATTCCTTCAGCTTACACCGCACCACTTCTACATCAGCAGTCGCCGCCAGCTTATTCAAACGTCCCATCAAATGCCGCCCAAACACTTCATGCGCACTGAATTTATTGACGAGACGGATCAATTCAAGGCCAAGGATATTTGCTGTCCCTTCCCACACTGTCAGCACCTGGGCATTACGCAGCAGACGTGGCGTCACGAAATCCTCGATATAACCGTTGCCGCCGTGCATCTCAATCGCCTCGTGCGAGAAATGGATGGCCTGCTCGGCCGACTCTTTTTTCAGAATTGCAATCAGCAGCCGGTTTAATACCTGCTCCTCAGACGAAGCTTCACCGGATGTTATCCGGTCATAAAGCGTGATTAAGTCAAAAATCGCGGCAGTTTCAAATTCCTGTTTGGCGCGCAGCTTCATCAAACTGTCCTGCACCATCGGAAAATCCGTCAGCTTGCGGCCAAAGGCAGTGCGGCGACCTGCATATTCCGCTGCTTCATCCAGCGCGCGTTTCATGATGCCGATGGACGCCACCCCATTGCAAATCCGCGACAAGTTCAGAGCTTCCATCATGTACTTCAGCCCCTGCGCCGGATCCCCGACAACAAACGCTTCCGCCCCGTCGAATTCAACTTCGCCCGATGGCACTGCCCGCACACCCAGTTTGTCTTTCAAGCGCCGGATCTTAATGCCGTTCAATTTACCATCGACACGCCACGGCACCGCGAATAAAGTCAGGCCCCTTGAACCTTCCGGCGCGCCTTCTATTCTCGCAAGCACCATAGCCACACCTGCCATGCCGGCATTTGATGCAAAATACTTCTCACCGTATAAATGGTATCCCGACTCTGACTCCACTGCCTTCACTTCGTTTGCGCCGACATCCGATCCGCCTTGCCGCTCTGTCAGAAAAGTGGCGCCTTCGAATAATTCCACATCTTCTGTGGCACAGACATGCGGCAAAAATCGTGCCTTCACTTCTTCATCCGCAAAGTGGTCCAGTAAGTAAGCCGTCGCCATTGTCAACGTCACCGGACAATAAAATCCGGGTTCCGACTGTGACAGCAGATAGCCTTGCGCGAAGCTGTATACATAATTCCCTTTGCGCCCTATTTCCGGGATTTCCTTATGCACGTAGCCGACAATGCCCGTTGCGTATGTTTCTGAGACTGTCTTTTTATATCCTTCATTGACCCACACATGCGAGATATCTTCACCGAGCCGGTCGTATTTTTCCAATTTCGGCCCGCCTTCCCGGTCAGTGTGACGTGCACGCTCGTCGATTTCATTGGCGGCAAGCCTGCCGAATGAAGATAACTCCCGGTCTGCATATTCCAGGAAATCAGCTGGCAATACATCAACTAATATTTTTTTCAATGTCTCGTCTTTACTGTAGAAGTTGCGTTCACCCGACAGCGCTTGCCCTTTTAATACGACCATGTCAGACACCTCTTTTTTCAATTTTTAGTTATTTCAAGTTTAGCATTTGTTCTCGTCTATAGTAATAGGGCTCTTCTATAAGTTCTTGCCTCTCTTTTGTGCTGGCAACATCTTTTAAGATGATTTATTTGCGCAGATTCTGATTTGTTTGCGCTGCGTCCATCAAATCTAAATTTACCTTTACTCCAAACCGCCAGCGGATGCTCATTTATTCATCCACAAAAAAAGCCAGGCATCATCTGCCCGGCTTTTAAACTATTAATGCTGTTTGGATGCTTTGATGCGGTAACGCGAATCCTCTTCGAGTTTGTTGAAGACTTCGATGTAGCGGGTGCCTTTGTCACTTTCCTCGGCAGGAGCTTCTTCACCGAGCATATCTTGCAGAGGTTCCTCACTCGGCTCGATGACACGCGAGTCGAAATCGTCCATTAATCCCTGCAGTTCCGCGTATCCTTCAATACCTTTATCTTTTTGCACCTTTTCAAAAAGACTTTCTGATTCATCTTCTGTCAATTCTATATACCCCACTGTGATCTGCTGCTTTTGCATGCTTTTTCCTCCTGTCTCTTTAATACTGCTTTACTGTCCTATACCCTGCCCCTGAATTTTAATAAACATCTTCCGGGAACTGGAAGACGAACTGGGTTTCCGTTATGATGGAGAATATAGACTCAATGAAACCGGAGTGATGAGAGTGCGAGTAGCAATATTTGATTTTGACGGAACCCTGTATTCGAAAGAAACTTTCCAATTGATGATGGCACATCTGAAAAACCATCCGGAACACAGTTTGCGCTATCGCCGATTTTACCGCGCAATTATGCCTCCTTATCTTGGCCACAAACTAAAAATCTATCCGGAAGCGAAAATGCGTGCGCGCTCCGTGCAGGCGTATCTGATGGCACTCGAGACATTCAGCCGGACGGAACTGGAACAGTTTTTCGCGGAAATCGCGGATAAGATGCACGATGATATGAACAGCCGGGTTGTTGAACGGCTGCGCCAGCATGTTGCCGACAATGTGTACGTGATGCTCGTATCCGGCGCCTTCATGCCGCTGCTTCATGCGGTCACGGAAAAATTGCCGATTGAAAAAATCATCGGAACAGAAATTCATTATAAGAACGGCATCCTGGATCACCGGACGCCTGTAACGCACATCCAAGGTTCATTAAAAACGGAAAAGATCCAGGAAGCATTGAATGGCCAGCAGATTGATTGGTCAAACAGCTTTGCATACGGAGACAGCTTTTCTGACCTGCCGGTGCTCGAACTTGTCGGCAATCCGGTTGCCGTCCATCCAGAACTACGCCTGCGTAACGTGGCAGAGAAGCGTGACTGGGAAATCATCCAATAATAAAAAGCAGACAGTATCCAGGCAACCCACCTGTGATACTGTCTGCTTTTTTCATCAGTTTTGCTGACCCTGCTGCTCACCGACTTTTCGGTTCCGCACAAATCCGTAAACCACCATGGTTAACAGCAAGATTGCCAGAACGATAAATACGATGCCATAAGCAGTATTGTCTGCGCTGAAATTCTGATAAGCAAACAACCCCATCGTTATGGAACTGATGATCAACGCAAATTGGGTCAAGGGATGAATTTTAACTTTCTCCACAAGGCTCCTCCTTCATTTGATTGATCACTGGGTAACTGCATTTTCAGAACTGGACTCAGACGCCTCTTCCGCCGCCAAAACCTCCAAACAAATCCTCACCCCTTTTACCAGATCACGATGCGGCCAGCTTGGCACATTGCCATGTTCGATTGCCAGTTCATGTGAAGCGGGCATATGAATAAAACCGGATGGGACGTCCTTCTTATGTATGGCCAAGTAATGCAATGCTTCGTACATAACGTTATTGCATAAATATGCACCTGCTGTATTTGATATATCCGATGGCAATCCCTCTTCAATCATGCGGTTGACCATATTTCGGATGGGCAACGTCGACAAGTATCCCGCCGCTCCATCCAATTGTACGGGTTCATCGACTGGCTGATTACCTTCATTATCAACCGGTCCATCCTTGAGATTGATGCCGATCCGTTCTGGCGTCATCTTGAATCGGCCGGCTGCCAGCCCTAAGGAAACTACTGCGTCCGGTTCGATTTCCTCAATCAGGTCTATCAGCTGACCTCCTGCTTTCGCAAAGTCAACAGGCAGTATCCTGCCAATTACCTGGTACTCGCCAACAACAGCATTGTCCAATTCTTCCACTACTTTCATCGTTGGATTTACTGAGAAATCCAGAAACGGTTCAAAGCCCGTCAACAGCAACTTTTTCATTGCCCAGCCTCCCCTCTTATTATTAATCATACAGCAAACCACTTTAAAATGCAGAATAATCTAAATACATAATTATTCACTAAATAGAATATTTACTCTTTACATTGCATATTTTACCCCTTATTATACATATTAACGAATAAAAATTAATTCATTGGAGGAATCAATTATGAAAAAGAAATCATTGTTCATCGGTTTATTGACATCAGCGGCTTTACTGCTTGGCGCATGTGGCGACGATACTTCTGCAGATACAGAAGAGAAGAAAGTGCTGGAAATGGGGACATCAGCTGAATTCCCTCCATTTGAATCCATCAATGCTGAAGGGGAGTTCGTCGGTTTTGATATTGACTTGGCACATTACATAGCAGATGAACTGGGCTACGAACTTAAAATTACGGATATGAAATTCGACGGCCTGATTGGTGCCTTGCAAAACGACCGTGTGGATATCGTTATTGCCGGAATGTCCGCAACGGATTCACGTCGTGAAAATGTGGATTTCTCCACAGAGTATAATCATTCCGGGGAAATGTTCGTTGTACCAGCGGGTTCTGATGTCAAAAGCCTCGATGATCTCGAAGGGCTGACAGTCGGCGTACAGCTTGGCACTATCCAGGAAGAAGGCGCGAACAAAATCCTTGAAGAAGAAAACGTCAATTTCGAACTGAAAGCTTTGGATGATTCAGGTGCTTTGATCCAAGAACTGCTCTCCGGTCGCATCGAAGCCGCATACATGGACAAGGAAGTCGCACTCGGTTACCTGGAACAACAGGATTTGGAAGCTTTTGACGATCCTACAACAAGCTCACCTGGCATGGCTGCAGCCTTCCCGAAAGGCAGCGAGCTTGTGGACGATGTCAATGAAGTCTTGGCAAAAGCGGAAGAAAGCGGCTTTTTGAAAGAACTGCAGGACAAATGGTTAAGCGAAGAAAAATAGAAAACATCCGGATCAGGGGAAAATTTTCCCCTGATCCTTCCTTTTAAAAATCTGAACCTGGAAAAGAGCTGACTCCCATGAACCTCGATTTCTCTCAACTAGTCCCATACATACCCTTCATGCTGAAAGGGATCTGGACAACAATCCAATTTGTCATCGTCTCCATTATAGTGGGTTCCATTCTGGGTACGTTGCTTGCCTTATTCAAAATCGGCACAGTAAAGCCTCTCCGCTGGTTTGCTGACGCCTATACATCAATTTTCCGAGGAACTCCGCTGATCCTGCAATTGATGATTATCTACTATTCTGTTCCTCAATTGACTGGCTATGATATCAATGCATTTACGTCCGCCGTCCTTGCTTTCGGCTTGAACTCATCCGCCTATATTTCCGAAATCATCCGTGCCGGCATACAGGCAGTCGACAAAGGGCAGATGGAAGCTGCACAGGCTCTTGGCATCCCATACCGCGCAATGATGAAAGACATCATCTTACCGCAGGCTTTGAAAAATATACTGCCTGCCCTTATGAATGAATTCATTACCCTGACTAAAGAATCCGCAATCGTGTCCACTATCGGCTATCTAGATCTGATGCGCCGTGCGCAGGTTGTAGGTTCCGATCTGTTCCGGAATTTCGAGCCATTATTATTTGTCGGGTTTATTTACTGGTGCATGGTCATGGTTCTCACTGTCATCGGAAGAATGATTGAACGGAGGCTGAAGTTAAGTGATTAAAGTACAGAACCTCTATAAGAAATTCGGCTCAAATCTGGTGCTGAATGATATATCCGTAACAATCAAACAAGGCGAAGTCGTTTCAGTCATCGGTCCCTCGGGATCGGGCAAGTCGACTTTCCTGCGCTGTCTGAATCTATTGGAGAAACCGACTTCCGGAACCGTCCTGATCAATGAAACCGATTTGACTGCCAAAGGAGCGGACATCCATAAAAGCCGGCAGCAGATCGGTATGGTGTTCCAGCATTTCCATCTGTTTCCTCATTTGACGGTGCTTGAGAATCTGACATACGCCCCGATTAAAGTAAAAGGGCTGAAACGGGCTGAAGCAAATGACAAAGCTCGTCTCCTGCTCGCTAAAGTCGGTTTATCCGATAAAGCAGCTGCCTATCCATCCAGCTTGTCAGGCGGCCAGAAACAGCGTGTCGCAATTGCCCGCGCACTGGCGATGGAGCCGGAGCTGCTGTTGTTCGACGAACCGACTTCCGCTCTCGATCCCGAAATGGTCAAAGAAGTGCTCGATGTCATGAAGGACCTTGCGAAATCCGGTATGACGATGGTTGTCGTCACCCATGAAATGGGCTTTGCCCGTGAAGTCGCTGACCGCGTCATTTTTCTGGACCACGGCAGCCTCGTCGAAGAAGGTTCGCCTGCAGCCTTCTTTGCCAGTCCGAAAACGGAACGTGCACGTGAATTCCTGGAGAAAGTGCTGTAAGCAATTAAATTGCCAAACCTATAAAAATCAGTGGAAATAACTTTCCACTGATTTTTATGTTCCTTTATTCATTCTCCATCCATTCAACGTTCATCTATTGCTCAAAACTGTCTGCCGCGCTGGGTTCATTGGCGTGATATAATCGAAGCAATGCGTTCAAACGAAATAAGAGGTGGAAATTTTGTTCAGAAAACTGATGATTTTACTATTCGTTGTATTTTTTATGGCCATGATCATCTTCACTGCGGTCATGTTCCTGACGAACGAAGAAACGATATATGATGAAGATGGCGTTACACTCACCATCAAGAAGCCGACTTTCATCACGCTTGGCGAACCGGAAATTACGGAACAGGACACGGATATCACCACCGTCCGCGATATGACATTTGTCGGTTTGGATGTCGGCACATATACGATGACCGAGCGTACATTGGAAAATGATGTGACCATCCTTTTTGATGAATTGCATAATTCCAGCTGGCTGCCATTCGCTATCACTCTGATTCATAAAGAGCTCGAAAATGCAGAGACTAATTCCTGGAATCCCCGTCCGGTAACCAATGAGGCTGATGATGTGTTCGGAGAAGACCCGACCAGCAATCCGTTTGGCACAATCGCAGCTGGCGGCAAGCATTTCCTGCAGGGCAATTTGTATGTATCCCGTATAATTCCACAGGACAATGATGGACAGGCGCATGAACTGCGTACAGAAAACCCGAACTTCACCATTGAAGAAGGTATTATGGAGAAAAGTTTTTGGTTACCGCCAAAACATTACCTCCACACCTGGGTGATGATTGCGGATGAACCTTTCTTTGAAAGCAAGGAAGCGGAAGAAGACTGGATCGAGTTTGCCCTCGACAATCGCTATCAGCAGCTCAACTGGCTGACACCGGAAGGCCCTCTGGTGAAACTGCCGATCACCGATGACCCGCGCACACAGCTGGCATATGGCTATATCGACGAACGAACAGCAGACCCTGCTTCACAGGAATGGAACGAAACGTCCCCTTCCCTGT
This sequence comes from Planococcus halotolerans, assembly GCF_003289955.1. Taxonomy (GTDB): domain Bacteria; phylum Bacillota; class Bacilli; order Bacillales_A; family Planococcaceae; genus Planococcus; species Planococcus halotolerans. The sequence goes on from NZ_QLZR01000002.1 coordinate 683,635, forward strand.
ATTTCGAGACCATGCTATTGAATGCTGAAGCATCCCAAAATTAGTAAAAGCCCTGCTGAATTTATCCAGCAGGGCTTTCTTGCATTTTCAGCCAGTCATAAATATAGCCGCCGATTTCCGCGATTACTTCCTGGCCGCTGTGATTGTCAGGTGAATCACTTACTAGCACAGCTGCATAGACTTTATCGCCGCGGTATTCAAAAATCCCTGCATCATTTACAACACCCGGCAGACTGCCGGATTTTGAAGCGACCGAAACTTCATCTTCTTCATCAATTCGGCCATGCAGATTCGTAAGCAATTGCTGTTTCTTCAGAATATGAAGCACACGCCTGCGGCTGTCTTCCGATAACAATTCCCCAGAATCCACCGCTTTCAGCATTGTCACCAAGTCTGCCGCCGATGTGAAATTATCGAGCCCATCCAAGGCTGCCTGGATATCCATAAATTGACGGCCCAGCACGGTTTCATTACATCCAAGACGATTCAAAAGCGCATTGACTCTGTCGATGCCGACTGTGCGTATTACTAGATTGGATGCTGTATTATCGGAAACGATGATCATCAATGTCAGCAAATCTTCGAAGGACAGTTTTTTAACAGAACCCAGATGGAATAATACACCGGACCCTTGCGTGAAATCTTCCGGTTGGAGTCTTATGATATCGTATGGCTTCACCAAATCACGGTCAATCTGGCTAAAAGCCTCCAACAGCACGGCCAATTTTATCGTGCTTGCAGACTTCATCTGCTTATGGCTGTTGATGTCAATTCGGCCATTTTTTGTCTCAATGGCTAAAGATACCTTTCCGGAAGAATGTTCCAGTGCTTTTTTCACTTGAAATTCGAGTATTTCATCCGCTTCCATATGGCCACCTCCACCTTTTGATTATACGATATTTCCTGTGAAAATCTTTATAAGACATTCCACTTTAAATTAACTGAAATATCAGTATACTAAGAGTAAAGGGACACTCTTCTTCCGCCGGTGCTGCATATTAATTCAGAAGGAGGCTGATAATTATGGAACGCAAGTTTTCTGATTTAAGGGAAATGGAACGCCGAATGGATGAGGATTATTACGCTGCGTTGAATATGATCGGTGAAGGAGCCCCTGATTATGCACCTTATAACGAAGAAGACGATGCTCCTGCTGAGATAAAACGCAACGACGATAAAGCCCGGGAACTGCAATAACAAAAGAAAAGCGCAAGCGCCCGTCAAGCTCTGAAAGGCACAAGCCAGAACAGCGGCGCGGTCTTGACCGCAGAGCTGGGCTGGCTTATGACCCGAAGAGCTGGGCGCTGGAGTCTAACCAAGGAAACACTTTTCCTAAGAATCCTCATACAAAAAAATTTCACGTTCTTGCCCATTAAAAAACCCCGCATTCCTGCGGGGTTTTCTACATATATTACTCCATCATGTCCGCTACAATTTCGTAAGAACGCAAACGGTCTTCGTGATGGAAAATTTGGGAGTTGACGATAATTTCGTCAGCTCTTGTTTTATTGATGAATGCTGTCAGTTTTTCATGCACCACATCCGGCGTTCCGACAATTGTCGATTCGGAATTCATTTTCTCCCGGTAAATCGCAATTTCACGCGGCGACCAGACTTCTTCAATATTGTCGATCGGTGCACGGAATGTTGTCGGTTCCCCGCGCATAAGGCTGAACATCTGCTGCTGCTGGGAAGTGGCAAGCCATTCGGCGCGTTCCTGGGTATCGGCAGCGATGATATTGACGCCAAGCATCGCATACGGTTTATCCAAAGCTTTCGACGGTTTGAAATTCTGATGATATAACTGCAGGGCCTGCATCATATAATCCGGTGCAAAATGGCTGGCAAATGAAAACGGCAAGCCCTTCTGTGCAGCAAGCTGCGCACTGAACCCGCTTGAACCAAGCAGCCAGAGTGGAATATTCAAGTCGGTGCCAGGATAGGCTTTTACCCGTCCAACTGGATTCGGAGAGAAGTAATTCTCCAATTCCGCGACAAGCTGAGGGAATTCGTCGCCCGTTGTGCCCAAAGTCCGGCGCAGTGCATAGGAAGTGCCTTGGTCACTGCCCGGGGCACGCCCAAGTCCCAGGTCGATGCGTCCTGGATAAATTGTTTCCAGCGTTCCGAACTGTTCAGCTATAACAAGTGGTGCATGGTTCGGAAGCATGACGCCACCGGAGCCGACACGTATGGATTCTGTATGGCCGGCAATATGGCCGATCAGCACTGATGTCGCTGAACTGCCGATTCCCGGCATATTGTGGTGCTCGGCAAGCCAGAAGCGATTAAAGCCCAGTTTCTCGACATGCTGAGCAAGATTAACGCTATTTTTGAATGCCTGTGCTGTTTCGTCGCCTTCATTAATCGGCGCCAAATCAAGTACAGCCAGTGGTATATGATTGAATTTCTTTATTGGCATAATACATTTCACTCCTTCTCAAAACAATTGTAGCGAATTTGCCATTAATAGGCATCTTTCCGGCTCAGGGAATCTACATTTTAAGAAGAAAAGCTTTTCTGAAAAAATAAAAACCGGAGCACAGGCACCGGTTTTCCTGCTTATTCATTTCATTGTTCAAGAGTTTATATCACTAAACGCCGCTCGGACAATACAGCTGCCAGTGATGCTTCAAAGCGCATATGAATTGTCGTTTGCAAGGCATGCAGTTGCTTGGCATGCTCCGGATGGACGCCTGTAATGATAGTGTCGATTCCCATTACTTTGAAAGTCTGCAAAAGTGCATTCAGATAGCCCATCCCTTCCTGGCTGATTTTATCCATTGCGGTCAGATCAAGAATTACAGTTTCAGCATTTTTGGCATAGACATCATTAAGGATATGGCTTTTGATCGACTCGATTTTCGCTGAATCCAAATCGCCAAAAAACGGGATCAGCAGATGCCCATCTCCAAGTTCAATGGTCGGTGCCGATAATTCCCGGACACGCTGCAGTAATTTCTCGGTACGTTCTTTTTCAAGCAACAAATCATAATTTGTATCATTCAAACGGTTTCGCAGGCTGGACAGCTGGGCAGAAATCTTTGAGACCTGATTATCTTTCGGAACAACGATTACATTCAGGGTAAAATCACTGTCCCATTTGCAATGAAGGTCGCAAACCTGCAGATATCCAGCAGTGTTTTTAAAATTCAATTCAAACGGACCTGAAAAATTGGATGCTTGAAGAAAATTCGCAGCTTTTGAAACACTTCCTTCATCAAGAAGATCCAAAAAATGCGGTTTTTCCCCGAACATCGATTTCGCTGTTCCTGACGATTCAACAATCTCAAGCTCGCTATTCAATTGATATGCCGGCAGCGGCCAGCTGTCAAATGGAGATATCGAAGTCATTTTCTGCTTCCTTTCCGGTTTGTAGCCAATTTTTTAACTGGGGCAAGTCTTTGACGACAAGCGTTCCTTCAATTCGTATCTTCGAAATATCAGCGGCAGCAACCGCACGCCCTCCAAGAATGATTGCCGGTTTAAATTCAAGTTGCCGGAAAGCCTTTGAATATGCTTTGAGAGAAGGCAAACGGTAAGCAAGTGCAGCGGACATTGCGATAACATCCGGCTGCCAGCGCCGGGCAGATTCAAGCGCTGCATCCAAAGGCAGATTCGGTCCCATATACTGGACCTGCCACCCATGGTCTTTGAACAGAGACGAAACCATTTTCAAGCCAATGTAATGATCTTCGCCTTCCGGGCCAAGGACCATCACTTTACGGTGTACTCCATTTTTCGGCTGCCGTTTCAATTCTGCCGCCGAAACCACAAAATCACAGATCGCTGTCGCCAGATGTTCGTCCGCCACTGAAATGAGGTTCTCCTGCCACCAGTCTCCGATCAAATACATCGCTGGCGTCAGTAAGTCGTGGTATAGCTCATCATGCGAATGATCTTCCAAATACCCAAGAACGGTTTCCATCGCTTTTTCGTCTTCGCCAGCCAAAAACACTTCAGCCAGTTCACGTGCTTGTTCCGTCATGCCAGCCTCCTTTTGCTCATACCTGTCCTAAAAGCCGGTTCGCTTTTTTCAAACACCCAAGCATAAACACTTCTTCTTCCTTATCCACTTTTTTCGGCAATATCGCTATCAGGCGATCAAAATTATCAATGATCAAGGCCGTTTCAACACCCCGGCTCCGAAGAACCGATTCAAGCCACTTTGTATAATCCAAAAAGATAGCCTCATCCGCCATTGAAAAAGCTGTCTCCAAATGATCCAAATGGTGATGATTATCCTTTTCCGTGTGGATAAAACCTTTTTCGCCGAAACGGTCCCATAAATCCGGATACGCTTCATATATACTTTTTGCCGCTTCAGCGGCTATCAATTGCTTCGTTTCTATCTTCACTCGGCCACTACCTCATATTGACGGACTGTCGGAATGATTCCGGCAAGTTCCTGATCCGGATAATTCTTCTCCATATCATGGATTTCCTTAAACTCCTGGCTCTTGACCCAAGCCATATATGCTTCTTTTGATTCCCATTCCATATGGACAGTCAGTTCATTTTTCTTTTTCGTATTTTGGATCAGTTTAAATGAAAGGAAACCTTCATTCTCATCAACCCGCCTTGAGCGTTTCCGGTAAATGCCGATCACTTCATCCGTCTTTTCCGGAGACACCAGCACCGTAGATGTAACGATATACATTTTTATGGGCCTCCCTTTTCTAATTTTGATTATAAAAGTATAACATTACGGCATCCGAATTAAAAGAATTGAAGGAAGATCATTCGCTATTCACAGACCCTATAAAATGAAAAGCCTTCGCATCGGCAAAGGCTTTCTCATTACATATGGAAGGAATCTTCATAAATCGGTTTTACATGGAGATCGTAGTGCTTCTTCACTTCTTCGATTGGATAGATATTGCCGGTTGATTCCGGTTTCTCAAGTTCCTCGATATGCTCCATGACCTGATCGGCGAAAAACTTACCGCATGCAACATCATTCGGATAGAGCTCGCGCGCTTTTGCCACAAACTCTTCATCGATCATTTGGTTGAACGCATAATACAAGGCGGCATTTATAATGGTTAATGAATCGCCCGAAGCGTTCGAGACAACATAATAATTGCCATAATCGTCTTTCAACATATCCCGTTCTGGTTGAATATCCATGAAAATCTCCTCCTTGTCTGCTAATACGAGTATACCCGTGGCGGAGCTTTAAAAAACGCCGCCTAATTTACACAGCGACGTAATCCCCGAACAATGCGATCAGCAGCAGACTGACGGAACCTACAGCAACCGCCGCAATCAATCCGATGTAAAACGGAGTGATGCCCATTCCCTTGAAAGCTTTCAAATTAGTTGACAACCCTACAGCCGCCATTGCAATGCCAAGCATATATGTTGAACCGAAAGAACTCCAAAAACGATGGAATTCCTCCCAGCCGGTTGGCGAAAACAAGCCGAATGCCTGTCCGTTTCCTGACGCGGTCGCATCACCGATTGACCTCATCATCGACAGCAAAAGAAAACCGAGGATGAATAACGGAAAGAGCTTATACCATTTCGGCAACTGTCCTGCATTCCCCTCTTCGCTTTCTCTGTGATTGCGGAAAAAAAGATAGGAAACAAATGGTATCACTGCAATGATGAAAACATTGCGGGTCAGTTTTGTAATCGTTGCGACATCAATGACTTCATTCGCGTTAAAAACTTGAGCGTAAATCAATGCTGCCCCAGCGACCTGGGCCGTATCATGGATTGCGGTCCCAAGAAACAGTCCCGCTTTGACCGGATTATCCGCAAAAAAGATATGCGCAAGATATGGATAGAACAGCATGCCGATCAAACCGAAAATCGTAATATTGGCAATGGCATAGGAGATTTCGTTCTCACGCGCTTTAATCACCGGAGCCGTTGCCATGATAGCGGTGACACCGCATATCCCGGTACCGGTGGCAATCAGGGTGCCAAGACGGCTCGATTGGTTGAGCTTACGTGTAAAATACAATGTTACGAAAAGACCGGTTGAGATACAGGCGATGATCAATGGCACTCCCCAAGCACCAAGCTTTAATGCTTCGCTTAGGCTGAGGCGCAGACCGAGTAGAATGATTCCTGCGCGCAAGGCATATTTAAGTGCAAAGTCGATGCCCGCACCGAAGAAATCAGGCAAGCCAATTAAATTCCGGATAAGTATCCCGATCAAAATGGCAGTAAAAATACCAGAGATGGGGCTGGCACTTCCTGCAGGCAGGATACCGCCCGTCACAAGCAGCACACCAATCAGCTGGGCGCTGAATATTCCCATGGCCATGACTGCCCCGCTCAGAAGCAACCCTGGGAGTGCACCGATAATTTTGCTCATTGTGTTTTCTTTGCTCGCCATTTCATCGTCTCCCTGTTCCCGTCAATACTATATTATACATAGTATCATCAAAGGGATATATGTGATTGCTAAAAAGAGCTCACAACGAATAAAACCAGGCCGGTGGGCGGCCTGGTTTTATTCATTAGTTTTATGTGTGTGCTGCGGTCGATAACCGGCTCTATAAAACTACACAAGCATTTTTCTGATGCCTTCGATCACGCGCGTTTGCTCATCGTAAGTCATATTGGAACCGGATGGCAGGCACAATCCATATTTGAAAAGTTTCTCGCTGACCGGGACCTTGCCTTCATGCCGATAGAACTTCGCTGTTTCGAAAAGTTTTTGGGTATGCAGCGGTTTCCAGACATAGCGGGCTTCAATATTATCGGATTCCAATGCTCTTTTCAGCCGGTGTGGCGTAACGCGTGTTACTTCCGGATCCAAAAGCATAACGGTGAGCCAGCGGTTTGAAAAACTGCCTTCGATTTCCGGCTGAAAGCTGACGGCCGGCAAATCAGCAAGTTCTTCTTCGTAACGTTTATAGACTGCACGCCGAGCTTCCACCCGGTCATCGATCGCTTCGAGCTGAGCTCTGCCAATACCGGCCAACACATTGCTCATGCGATAGTTATAGCCGACTTCACTGTGTTTATAAAAAGGGGCATCATCTTTAGCCTGTGATGACAGAAAGCGGGCTTTTTGTATCGCCTGTTCATTGTTTGAGACCAGCATCCCTCCACCTGAAGCGGTGATGATTTTATTGCCATTGAATGAAAAGATCCCAAACTTGCCGAATGACCCACTTGCTTTGTCTTTATAGCGTGAGCCCAAAGATTCAGCCGCATCCTCGATCACCGGAACGCGGTACTCGTTGCAAATTGCCATCAATTCATCCATTTTTGCACTTTGGCCATACAGATTGACTACTATGACTGCTTTCGGAAGCTTCCTTTCCGAGAGAGCATCATCAAATGCCCGGCGAAGTGCACGGGGTGACATATTCCAGGTTTCTTCTTCCGAATCGATAAAGACCGGTTCTGCCCCAAGATACAAAATTGGATTTGCGCTGGCAATGAAGGTCAATGAGGCACAAAATACTCTATCCCCAGGCTTAACGCCAATAATTTGGAGTGCCAAGTGGATAGCCGCAGTCCCTGAACTAAGAGCAGCTGCAGCATTGACACCGGTATAATTGGCCAATTCTTTTTCAAACTTGTCGACATTCGGTCCCATTGGTGCAATCCAGTTCGAGCGGAATGCTTCCTCTATATATTTCATTTCATTTCCTGTCATATGCGGTGATGAGAGCAGGATTTTGGAGTCTTCTTTTATCGGTGCCGGAGACGGGGCAGCAAATGTACTTTCAGCAGAAGGCAATATCTTCATAACGCAGCTGCACCTCTCCTGCTTTTTGACCTTGGGATGGAATATGGAATAGCTGTCACTAACAATTTCATCTTAGCACCTCATTTCAAAAATTATGGCTCAGCATACACTTCTATATATCCAGTCGTTAATCGATTGCGCTTTTTTTGGTGATGGATGAAAACCAGGTATTGCCGCTTCCTTCTTTAAAAAGTAAGAATTTATTGCTGAATAGATGGAATTTATTCAGTGTACCCTGAACTTTATGGACGGGATCCGGATAGTAACCTGTCGATAAGTTTCCATCGCTGACAGAACGCGGCTGCCGGAATGGCTTGGCGAAAATTTTTTCAAACACAGGATGGACAGAACCGCATTCACAGCCGGCATCTATTTCGGGAAATTCCACTCTATCGCCTATGTCATAGCGGATTAACGGGGTACCATAATTATTGAAACTCGTAACGATCATCTTTCCTTCTTCTGTCGTTTCGATTACACCGGAATATAAGTTATAATGCATTCTCCCTTTTACGCACTCCATTACAAACGGGGCTGCATCAGAAGAGCTGTAGCGGTCCCTCAACGGACAATCGAAAGCTTCCTCAATTTCCTTCCGGCATTCAGGTAAAACATTTTCCGCTACCGAAAAAATGGCTACCGGCTTAAATGTAAGGATGAGCTTATTGCGATTGATGAACTTTGCCAATTCATAAATTGCTGAGGGCAGTCCATCGATGAAATCCGGTTTGTATTTTTCCAGGTCCTCGATATAGGTGGCCGCATTTTCCTGTGTGCAATAATAACTCGAGTAAATCCGTTGCCTGACAAAGTAATTGTCTCTCCAAAAAATCTTTCCGGGCTGATTGTCCGGTATGATATGCCTTGAACTGAATGAGGCTCTCTTCATCTCAAGATTCACTGCCCCATGCTGTTTTTTAAAGAAATCCAGGAATGCCTTTTTCTTTTGGACATCTTCCTTAGTGAAAAGCAGCTTAAGGACATTCCCTTTTTCATAGGTGACCCCACTTTCTGCGGCTGTATTTTCGGTCACGGTATAAATATCCTGGATATTGTGAAGCAGTATTTCCCTATCAAGAACAGGAAGCGTTTTTAAATCTTCAACTGTTCTGATCTTTTCAATATCAATGTTTTTATAGAATTCTTTGTAGAATGGACTTTTTTCGGTCACATAGCGCAGAAGGCGCTGGAGTTCCTGTTCCTGGTACTTTTTTGCATGGTGTTCATTAAGATACTGCCGTTTCTCCAACTCGATCAGAAAGGAATAATACAGGTTGCCGTAGCGGCTGCGCGTCTTACGGTAACCGTTCCAGCTCGTCAAAACGTTTTGGACAAAAATCGGCGTATTTTCATATATTCGACTTTGCAGGTTACGCATCCGCATTTCCTCCTAAACTGATTTGAATCTCAATCTGCACACTATTGGTGAGCTTGTTTGCAAATAAGCGGTTTGTTCGGGATCAAGCGAACTCCTCTTTGGGCTTCCACTGTTTCTCCAGATTGTCTACCGGCTTTTCGACCGGTCTCGGGTTCCGGTTTGCCAGGCTAAGAAGTTTTTCCTTTACTTCTTCTTCTGTCATTTCCGGCAGTTTATTCAATACTGCACTCAACTCGATTTCACTGATAGGTGTGGCCTTTCCGATATAGATTTTCGGATATACTTTTTCCGATTGAATTTCACTGTCATCAAGCAGCTCTTCGTAAAGTTTCTCTCCTGGGCGCATGCCCGTATATTGTATTCTGATTTCATTTTCCTCATAGCCTGAAAGCCGGATCATATTGCGGGCCAAGTCCAGGATTTTTACCGGCTCCCCCATATCCAGAACAAACACTTCACCGCCGGAAGCCAGCAGCCCTGCTTGAATAACGAGTCTGGAAGCTTCAGGAATCGTCATGAAATAACGCGTCATTTCCGGATCTGTTATTGTAACTGGACCCCCGTTGGCGATTTGCTCACGGAATAGAGGAACAACACTCCCTCTGGAGCCGAGAACATTTCCGAAACGCACAGCTGCAAAAGTCGTGTCACTGTTCTTGGCCAGATTTTGGACAATCATTTCAGCAAAACGTTTGGTGGCCCCCATTATATTGGGCGGATTGACTGCTTTGTCAGTCGAAATTAGGACGAAATTTCCAATGCCGAATGCATCAGCTGCTTCTGCTACATTTTTTGTTCCCATAATATTATTTTTTACAGCTTCCAATGGGTTTGCTTCCATTAGCGGAACATGTTTATGGGCTGCAGCATGATAGATGACGTCGGGCTTATAATACTCGATGATGTTAAAAATCCTTTTTCGGTCCTGCACGTCTGCTATGATTGGAACCAATTTGATGCTCTTTGGAAGTTTCGCCCGCAATTCTCTGTCGATCGTATAAATGGAATTTTCACCATGGCCGAGCAATAGGATACTGGATGGTTTGAAGTTGGCAATCTGCCTGCAGATTTCGGAACCTATGGAGCCTCCCGCACCAGTAACCATAATCGTCTTGCCTTTCAATTTTTCCTTGATGGCTTCCATATCCAGCTTGACTTCTTCCCTGCCCAGTATATCTTCAATTTTCACATCCCTGATATCATTGACAGTAATTTTTCCTAGCATCAAATCTTCGATTCTCGGAATCGTTTGCGTTTTCATGCCGGAATTAATGCATAGCTTCGTGAGCTCTGCCATTTCTTTTTTTGACATTGAAGGGATGGCAATCACAATTTGATCGATATGGTAAGGGCTGATCACTTCAGGGATATCTTTGAGACTCCCCACTACCGGCAGCCCATAGACTTCGAGCCCCCACTTCCGGGGATCGTCGTCCACAAAAACGACAGGGTTTCTCCCCCATTCGGGATTTTGCTGCATCTGTCTTACAATCATCCTTCCCGCCTGCCCAGCTCCGACGACCAAAGTCCGGCTCTTATCCGTTGTTTCACGGTTGATCATCCATTCATTGTAAATCCGCAGTGACATTCGTGAGGCACCCAATAACAGGATCAGGAGCATCCATGTCAGCATCAGCGTGCGTGTGTAAAGATGCCCCGAATAGGCGAATTGCATTACCATCGTTGCAAATAGAGTCAGCGTGACTGCTTTAACAAGAGACTTCAGTTCTTCAATGGATGCATAGATCCACATTTTTTTGTAAAGGCCATAATGCCAGGCGAACGAATGGTAACCGATGAAAAGTGTGGTCATGCTGATCAGCAGGATCTCATTGCTGAATACGTTCTCGTACGGATAAAGGAACAGGAAACAAAGAAATATGGATGAAAGAAGAATCAGTGAATCTATTGTGAATAACAAAAGATATCTTCTTTTAATCGTCAATATCATTACCTCATCTCGTCTTTCATTTTCGTGATTTAACTGCCGTAATTCTGATAGTAAGAATGATTTTTTGCCAAATCGAAGTTATTCAACACAACGCCGATGACGAATGCCTTTGCGGTCACCAGTGCATCTCTCGCTTTTACAACACTGGCTTTTTCTGTTTTGCCGGTATTGATGATAAGTACTGAACCATCGCATTTATTGGCAAGAATTTTTGAATCAGCCACCGCGAGAAGCGGAGGTGAGTCAATAAGTATAAGATCGTACATTTCTCTCACTTCTTTCAATAGGACATCCATCTCGTGAGACTGCAGCAGTTCGGCTGGATTGCCTGGAATTTGTCCGCATAATAACAAATCCAAATTTTTAACACCGCTCTTTTTGATCGTATCCGCCAGCCGGCCTTTACCCAGCAACAGATTGGAAAGACCTGATTTATTGCTCATATGGAAAGTATGGTGCAAAGTCGGACGCCTCATATCACCATCGATCATCAGCACTCGTTTGCCTGATTCGGCGAAAACGACTGCCATATTCGAGCAGGTCGTTGATTTCCCTTCCTCTTTGGAAGGGGAAGTGAAAAGAATTGTTTTCATATCATCCGCCGGCATGGAAAACAGAATATTTGTCCTGATAGTGCGATACTGCTCAGTTGATATTGAATGCGGATTAGTACGTACCACCAATTTTCGCACTGCTTGCCGGCTGGATTTTTTCTTGTTCGACATACGGTTCCATCTCCCTTCCTCTATAACTTTCTTCTGCTTTCTTATCATTTTTAAGGTCAGTCACTCTGCTGACAATGCCCAGTACTTGAAGACCCGGAATTTCTTCTATATCTTCTTCTGTTCGTACAGTGGTATTAAGCTGATCAATCAAGATAGACAACCCGGCTCCGAAAAGCAGGCCAAGCACTGCGCCAATCAGCATGTTCATCACCGGATCCGGTTTAATCGGCGCTGGTACAGGAGGCACTTCAGCTGAGGCCAGAATCTTGACGTTGTCGACTTTCATGAGATCCGGAATTTTTTCCTCGAATATGCTCGCTGTCGTGTTCGCGATCAGAACGGCATTTTCCATCGTCGGATCGGTTACATCAATCGTGATCACCTGCGTGTTCTCGACATTGCTGACCGCAATCTTATCGTTAAGCGATTGGTGAGTTTCATCCAAATTCAACTCGGCTATAACATCATTCAGAATCACCTTGCTTTTGATGATGAGGTTATAGGTGCTAATCAATTGGAGATTCGTATTGATATCCTGGGTAGTGAATTCCTGGGCGGCGGCGTCATTCTGATTGATAAGAATCTGGGTGGATGCCTGGTACACCGGCTTCATCAAGGTGTAACTGATGGCTCCGCTTGCTGCTATAAATGTAATCATCAACAGCAGAATCAGCGGAATTCTTTTTCTGATGCTTTTCAGTACCTCCAAAATGTTTAACGGGTTCTTCATCTTATGCACCTCTGGTTTCAGTTTTAGTTAAAGTTTACTGCTGACACGTCATAATTGTTTATTTGCAAAATCACTGATATACAGCATTTTTGAATATTTTCCTTTATAGGCGTTCATCATCAGAATAATCCAAAGTACAAGGCCTGCGGGTGCCAAAAACATACTTGAGAACCAGCCAATGACGGGAATCATCCCCAGCAGAAAATAGGCGCTGACAAAAACGATGGAAATGTAAATTGATTGAAGGGCATGGTAGCGGACAAAATGATTTTCGCGCTCTACCAGCAGCATGATGAACCCGGAAATAAAACCGAATAAATAGGTCAGTGACCCTGCGATATTTTCCGACAGTCCGAGTGATGTTTCGGCTGGCACTCTTATGTCGGCATGCTGCGGCCGTTTGAAGACAGTCTGGCTTTCAAAGTTCTGCATCCGTTTTTCTTCCGGCAGTTTAAAATTGTTTTCGATCACTATAATTCCTCCTTTATCTCACATTTTTTCCTCGTTCATTAAAGCCAATACTAAATAGACAAGGTTAAAATCAAGTTAAATTAGATTAATAATTCGAATAATTATAAAAACGTTATTTTTTTTATTTTTGACCATAAAAAATAAGCTGCGGAATGGCTTTTCCACAGCTTATTTCCATCTTTATCATTTAGTTTCCCCCACTATCCAAACCAGTTATTGAACAGTAAATTTATAGCCAAAGCCTCTGACTGTATGGATATAGATCGGCTTGGCAGGATCCTTTTCCACTTTTCTCCGCAGATTGCTGATATGGACTTTGACGGTCTGGATATCCCCTTCTGAATAATAGCCCCACACGTGATCATATAATTGCTCCGCGGTCCATACCCTGTTCGGCGTCTGTGCCAGCAGCAAAAGAAGCTGGAATTCCTTATGGTATAATTTCACCGGCTTGCCGGCAACATACAGTTCCCTTGCGTCAAGGTGGATTTGGAGGTCATCGTATTCCAGTACAGCCAATTTATCTTCTTCCCCATTCGTCCAGCCATTGCGCCGCAGGATCGCTTTTATGCGCGCCTCAAGTTCATTGAAGTCAAAAGGTTTGGTAATATAATCGTCGCCTCCTGCATCCAGCCCCTGAATTTTATGGTTCAAATCCTTCAGGTAGCTGACAAAGAGAATCGGCACTTTTGTCTGGAGGCGAATTTGCTCACACGTCTTAAGCCCATTCATGCCGGGCATTTCTATATCAAGCAGGATTATGTCCACATCTTCTTTCGTAAGCTGGTCCATCGCCTCATAGCCGTCTTCCGCTTCAATGATGCGATATCCTTTCTTTATAAGGAACAGCCGGATCAATTCACGGATGCCTTCTTCATCTTCAACAATCAATACAGTGGCTTCACTCATATTATCCCTCCTGTAGCTGTTTTATATCGTCAAAGGCAATGCAATATAGAATGTACTCCCTTTCCCCATTTCACTTTCCGCCCAGATTTCGCCTTTATGCGATAGAATGATTTCTTTCGCTATTGCCAATCCCAGTCCGCTTCCTTGCTGCTTGTTAGGAACATCCATCTTAAAGAATCTGTCAAAAACGTGGGGAAGGACATCGTCCGGTATCCCGTTTCCGGTATCGGAAACTTTTATAATCACTTCACCATCAAACTGTCCTGGCTCAAGCACAGCTCCTTCCTTGCCGCGGCTGATAATTTCAGTGCTGATGGAAATTTTTCCGTCTATCGACGAAGTATGTTTAACGGCGTTCCAAAGTATATTTGAAAATACCTGGTCTACCCGGTTCACATCTATGGACAAAGTATAGTCTTCCTGCCATTCTTCCTTACCGGTTTCAACGTATTCAAATATCCGTCCGCTCTGTGTGACGTCCGCTTCCATTCCCTGGATCAGCCTGTCCAGCCAATCTCCGATACGGACACTTTCAAAACGCAGCGTCATATTGCCTGATTTGTATTTCGCCAGTTCCACCAGGTCTTCCGTCAATCGCTCCAGCATCAATAATTTATTGTGTATCATATCCAGGTACCTTGGATTCTTTTCGTCAATGATGCTTTCTTTTACTGCCTGGATATAGCTGTGAATAAGCGTAATCGGCGTTCCAAGTTCATGGGAAATCGTCGACAGCATCTCATTACGGGATTTTTCGATCTCCTGTATTTCATCATTTACCGTAACAAGGTTCATATTGGTTATTTCGAGTGCCATTGTCCGTTCTTTGACATTGCGCTCCAGGAAATAGTTCAAGCTCGTGATTTCCTGGGTCAATGTCCGCAGATTCGACAGCGTATCCACTCGAAGCAAAAACTCTTCTTTATCACACGGTTTCAAAAGGTAATCGTTTGCTCCAGCTGTAAATGCTTCGGTTTTCTCACGTAAGCCCGCACGTTCTGAGAGCATCAGAATCGGCAATTCCGTCAATGTGTAATCTTTTCGGATATGGCGGCACAGTTCGTCTCCGCTCATGTCCTCAAGTGACCAATCAAGAATTACCAGATCAATGGGCTGGTCTTCCAATAACCGGATGGCGTCTATCCCTCCGCTGGCGCCGTACACTGAATACCCTTCCTGCTCCAGTTGATAGATCAGCATTTGCCGGTTTACTTCCTCCTGTTCCACAACTAGTGCACGTATTTGGGCACCGCTTTTTCTGCGGGCGGTTACAGTTTCAGTAATCTCTGCCGCACTCAGCTCTTCTATCACTTGAACCTCAGGCGGGTAACCCTCTTCACTTTCGTTCGGTGAATAGATGGGTAATGTGAAACTGAATGTTGATCCCGTGCCCACAGCCGATTCCACTTTAAGCCATCCTCCATGAAGTTCAACCAGCCGTTTTGTGATATTGAGGCCGATGCCGGTGCCTGACTTATTATCTTTATTTTCTTCACTTGTTTTATGGAATGCTTCAAATAGATTGGAAAGCTTGTCCTGTTCAATACCTTTTCCTGTATCACGGACGGAAACCAAAATTTGTTTGCCAGATTTTTTGGCTGAAATCACGATTTCTCCGGAATCTGTATAGTTGATTGCATTTTCAACCAGGTTATAAAGTATCTGCTGAAAGCGATCCGGATCTGCAATTGCTTCCGGGAGATTGTGCGGTACGGTTTCATATATCCGCACATTTTCATTTTTAACTAATGGTTTACAAATTTCGAGGACATTTTCCGTCAGCTTATGGATTTTCACCGGTTCAACATGGATGTCCAAGGAGTTTTGCTTCAGTTTTGAAAAATCCAGGATGGAATTGATCATATGAGCCAGTTTTTTTCCGTTATCAGCAATAGTGCCAAGCTGATGATTGACTGCTGGCGAAATTCTTCCTGCGTTTGATTCCTGCAAGGTTTCTGCAATTCCGATCATGCCGTATAGCGGAGTCCGCAAACCATGTGAGGTGATGGCCAATAGTTCGTCTTTCCGTTCGTTTGCATGTTTCAGCGATTCCATCGCCAGGCGCTGCCTTTCAACCGCTTTCTTCTCTCTTTTCAGCTTGTCGTTTATCTTGGCGGCCTCCTTGTCCGACAGTGAAATAGCGGATAGGAAAATAGATACTCCAATTGAAAGATAGACCGCATTTTTCGCTTCCATGCTCAAAGGGCTTACTCCAAACATCTGGAAAATGGCTGTGCCTGTTCCGAGAAGGAACAGCACCGAACCTGCTGTATAATAACGTGCATACTTTATTCCTTTATTCCAGCTTGCTGCCGATACTGCGAGCATCAATGCGCCACTGGCAATCAACGAAAGCGGCAGCAGCTGCCTGATAATATCTTCAAAAAGGAACAAAAGAATGATTAAAGCGGCATTGGCCCATACCAATACTTTGATAATATTCCTTGAAGCAGGGAAATGGCGTCTTGTATCCAAAAAACTTTCCGTATAAAGCAATGCGAAAATACTGGTTACTCCGATACTGGCATAGACAATTGTTCCATTTAACCAGGAATGTTCCGGCCAAATATACGAAAGCGTCAGTCCTGCCATAGCCGCAAGCCCGAAAGACACCGAAAAAGCAAAAATCAGGAAATAGAGATAAACTCTCTGGCGATGCCTGACAAATTGGCCGAGATAATAAACAGAAAGTATGATTCCGATGCCTGTCAATAAGCCCACCAAAGCGGTAACCGACCTCGTTTGCGCTTGAAACGCCTCAGCATCCCAGATTGTCATAGGAAGCTGCAATGGTCCATCTGATTCAACTTTCAAAAAGAAAGTTGCTTGATCCTGTCCGTCAAAATCCAGATCAAAAATCAGATTGCGATGGAAATATTCCCTTTCAGCCACCGGAACTTCTCTGCTAATCTCCTTTTCTTCAAAGGTACCATTTGCTGAAGGTGAGTAAAGGACTGCACGTTCAAGTGAGGGAATCGGCAATTCGAGCAGCCAATCTTTGGCCGGCGCTTGGTTCACAATATTAAACTGGACCCAATAGGAAGCTTCCGTGAATCCCTTGTTGAAGATGCCTTCATCATTCGGCATGAAACTCCATTTGACAGGCGGAGTTGCCACTTCATCGATTGTGTATGCATTTTGAGCGTCTTTTAATGTGAAAATTGATTGATTTACTTGCAGTTTATCCACTGAATCAGTCAAAACTGCAGCACCATCCGCAGTTGCAGGCTGCGCTGACTCTTTTCCCGGCTCTGCCAAAAGCGCTAATAACAGCAGTGCCAAAAAAATTTTAACTGGAATCGGATATTTTATGTAAAGTTTGGCCATCCGCTAAACACCTCAACTATCTAAAAATTCAAATAATTCTATACAATAATTTCCAGTTATTTTTACTCAGTCCCTAAAAGTATTGGTATACAGGGATTCATGATGCTTCAAAAGAGAATCTTAAATATATTAAGATACATTTTATGGTAATTTAGTAGGCATTTGAATTATGATTATCATACCATTAAGCTCATGAATTGTGAATATTTTTTATTCAGAAAATTCTAATAATACTTTTTTCCTAATTCTTCATTCAATTTTTAACAAAAAAATAAACCGTCCAAGGCAGCAAGCCTTACAGACGGTCCATAACAGTATCTCTTTTTTTAAGGTTCTTCTCTTCATACATCGCCTTGTCCGCTTCCTTCAGAATCGATGATAAAGTCGAATTTTCGTTTGGCATCGTCATACCGATGCTGGTGGAAACAGATAAAACAATATCATCCAACTTCCATTCACTCATCATTGCCTGCCTGATTTTATTCATCACCAGAACTCCTGATTTTACAGAATCGACGCCAGGCAATAAAATGATGAATTCATCTCCTCCGAGCCTGGCTGCCAGATCCTCTTTATAGATGCCGGCTGTCAGCCGCTTGCCAAACTCACGAATGACTGCGTCTCCGATTTCATGTCCCCACTTATCGTTAATCCCCTTGAACTTATCGATATCAAGAAGGAGCACTGCAAAATTATCGCCTTTTTCGTGATAATCAGCCAATGCTTTTTCCAGCGTTTCCTGGAAATACCGTCTATTCGGCAAACCTGTCAATGGATCGTGGTAAGCGTAGAATTCCAGCTTTGTCTCATAATCCTTCTGCAGGGATACGTCTCGGACAATCATCACCATATGGCTGTATTTTTCTTCGTCATCAAAAACTGGAGTGCCATGCAATTCAGACCAGATCCAGTGCCCATCTATATGGCCGACACGTACCCGCATTTTGCAGATGCTGCCATTTTTTATAGAAGCACTCAATGTGCCGTATAATTTTTCAAGGTCTTCAGGATGGACATTATGAAACGGCTCTTTGCCTTCATATTCCCCTGGGGAATAGCCAAAGATATTCTTTAACGATGGAGAAATATACAGATACTCCTGGCGGTGGTTGATCAGTATAATTACGTCATTGGCATTTTCGGCGATTATCCTGAAATTCTTTTCACTTTCCATATATAATTCAACCATTTGATCAAGTTCGCGCATATCTTTCAGTATTACATAAAAGCCCGTAGTCACTTCCCGGATTTTAATGGGGATGAATTTCACCAGCGCCCCTAAACGGTTATTATTTTTCTGAATGATTGTGACACGAAAATTCGTGTATATCCCATTTTTTGCTTTACGGAAATTCTTCAGGGTTCTTCTGCGGTCTTCAGGAACAACAAAATCCAGCACACGCCGTCCATTCAACTCTTCCATCGGATGCTGGCTGAGCTTTTGGCCAACCGGGTTGGCACCTTTGATATGCCCTTTCAAATCCAATGTCAAAATTGCATCCGCATTGTGTTCAAACAGCGAATGGTAATAGGAACGGCTTTCTTCAAGACTTTTCCAGGCGTCTATACTTTCCTGTTTTGCTTGCATTTCATTGGTAATATCCTGAACGATGCTGACGATATGGGTGCAATCACCCTCCATGTTGAACATCGGAGTCAGCCGGGTTTTTGAATGTCTTATATTCCCTTCCGGATCCACGTAACTGTCTTCATAGATAGCGGAACAGCCACTCTCCAATACTTTTAAATATTGGGAATGCACCCTGTCGGCCAATTCATACGATTGAACTTCATAGAAGGTCTTGCCGATTGCCGATTGATCCAATTCCGTTTTTTTCATAGCCGACTGATTCACAAATTCATAAATCATTTTGCCATCATCAAGACGGACTATAAAAACCATTTCCTGGATTCCGTCCATTAAGGCTTTTTCTATAGATAACTTCGCTGCATCCTGAATCATATATATCCCCACACCCTTGCTGATGTATTCGGAATCGCCTTTTACATACCTTCATCTAGTTTAACAGATTCCATTCTAAAATAAATCTTTAGACCCATAAATATTTTTATTCATTTTATGGCAAAAGCGAAGATTTCAGGAGACACTTTTCTTCGAAATCCTTGATCTGTAAAGGTTTATTATAATAGTAGCCTTGGAACACTGTACAGGAATGCTCTTTTAAAAATAATACTTCTTCGGGTCTTTCTACCCCTTCGGCCAATAACTCGCATTCAATGCTTTGCGCCAGGTGGATCAAGGACTTCAGATCGTAAGAGATTTTGAAGTTGCAGGATATGGCCGGAACGCCCGCCGGTGAGAACATAATCCCCGGCACTGTCCTCTCAATGTTTCCTTCTATATAATGTAAACAAAAAGGAGGCAGCTTCTATGTGTCTGATTAACTTTCAGTATAGACAACATCCCAAGTACAAATTAGTCGTTGCTGCAAACCGCGATGAGTTTTACGGACGGCCAGCCCAGGAAGCGCATTTTTGGGACGACCAGCCGGATATTTTGGCCGGACGGGACTTATCACAAATGGGGACTTGGTTGGGTGTGACAAAATCCGGCCGTTTTGCTGCCTTGACCAATTTCCGTGATCCTTCCCTACCGGAAACAGGAAAGATTTCCCGAGGCGCTTTGGTCAAAGATTATCTTGCTGCCGATTCGGATCCGGCAACTTTTCTAAAGTCCCTTGAACCCGATGCTTACACAGGATTCAATGTGCTGTTGGGCGATAGGGAAAAACTGTTCTATTATAATAATCTTGAACAGGAAATAGTTGAAGTTTCACCGGGCACCCATGGTTTGAGCAATCATTTTCTCAATACACCCTGGCCAAAAGTGTTGAAAGGCAAATCACGTATGGAAAGTTACTTGGAGAATCGGGTTAACGTCGACCCAGACGACCTGTTTGAAATTTTACGAGATGCTGAACAGGCCGCTGATCCACATCTGCCAGTGACAGGCGTCGGCCTGGAATTTGAACGGATGCTGTCTCCGATTTTCATCAAAACAGCTGATTACGGTACACGATCAGCGACTGTGCTGCTGGTGGATTATGAAGATAATATTACATTCGCAGAACGTGTTTATGAAAAAGGCGAATTCTCCGGCCAGCAAGTATACGAGTTCCGTGTTACGTGAGTGGCTGCCGTGAAAATATACAAGAAGACTGGTTAAGCCGGATTGAAATGAATCAGTTGAATTTACAGAATAATGAAACCATTCCCCTATGTAATTCGTATTCAGTATATAGAGTGATTATCGGATAGAGAATTGCGTAGAGGAGGAGTTTATTTTGAAGAGGTTTCTGTATTATTTAATTTGGACATTGGTTATTGGTTTTATTGTATATATGGGAACACTTATCCAGGCAGATATTTCTGAAACTGCCAGCCAGAATTTTATTTTATTACCACCTATCGTGTTTCTTGCTTTATTCCCTGTGGTAATCGGGGTTTTGATGCGCTTGCCAAAATTCCTGCTGGAAAGAAAAGAACGTCGGGCAATTGGATTTGATTGGTTCAAGTTTCTGGCAGTCGGTTTGCCTTCCCTTTACGTAGTATTGATGACCTTTTTGCCTTTCACTTCACTGAGATTGCGTATTCCGTCGTACATGTTGACAAGCGAATATGCAATGACAACCATCGCTGCCATTGCGGGAATCGTATTCGGCTACATTTTGCTGGACTGTTTTCATAAACCGGAGGCGGCTTCATCGAAAAATGTATCTCAATCGAGGAGGAAATGAGATTGGAGAGGGACCTTTTTGAAGGTTCCTTTTTTTATTTGAAGAAATTGAGCCTGACCGCAACTAATTCGGTAAATCGCGCAACTAAATTTAAAATAACTCTAAAATTATCCATAATTAAATTTGCTGCTGAAAATTACGTTGGCTACTGTTTTTATTTGTCATAAATCAGGCTGATCGCACCTCAAACGGTGAAAAGCGCACCTCAAATGCTCATAACCGCACCTCGCAGACCAATTTCCGCACCTCAAACCGCAATTTTCGCACCTCAACAATTTTAATAAGAAAATTTTCCAAACAAAAACCCGGCTCATCGCAATGGCCGGATTCGTCAGCTGGTTCTATTCGAATTCGACAGTCATACTGTCGAGAAGGCGCTTATATTCATCATGCCAATGCTGCCACTCTTCCTCACGATTTATCTCTCTGCCATTCAAAATTGCTTCGATTACATCGAGGCAGACATGCCAGCCGGCTAGGTCTTTAGCCGTCTGATCAGTAATGCGCTCAATCGTTTCAATCAGGCGCAACACACTTTTCCCTCCATTTTCTTCTTCCACTTCAAAACGAACATGGTCATCCCACCATTCAAAAGCGAGAACGCGCCCTTCTTCGTAATCGGTGATCGCCAACTCTTCAATACTCCCATCGCCCATATCGAAAACAAGTTTGCCGCCCTTCCCTGGTTCAGCAATCTGCAATTCGGCGAACCATTGTTTTAGTCGGCTGTTATCGGCCAGCATGCTCCAGACTTTATCGGTTCCCTGTGCCAACTGCCGTTCGAACACGGCTTTGTAACCCTTCTCCAGCTGTGTAATTTCCGCTCTCATCGTTTCCCCTCCGTCTTCAACTTTTCAATAAGTATACCCTTGTGTGAGGATAATGTAACAAAGATCCGGGTATACAGTGGGCAAGGAGTTGAATATGAATGAGATTAGGATATGCGTGTATGAATACAGAATTAAAAACCGTTTTCCGGACTTTGCGGGTTGCTACTGCGGAAGTGGAAGGTACCGAAAAAATTAAAGAACTTACTTTAAAAAATATGCAGACGACTTTGGATATCATCAATTGGAATCTTGCAAACGACATTTATTTTTACCGGGCGTCAAGTTCAATTGTTCCGCTTTCAACGCATCCGGTAAATGAATGGATCTGGTGGGAAGATCCGGATTTCCTTTTTATAGCCGGGCAAATACGTGATATCGTAGAGACCCATCAAATGCGGGTTTCGGTTCATCCCGGACAATATACAGTTTTGAATTCACCTAAACCTGAAGTGGTCGAGAAATCGATCCAGGATCTTGATTATCATGAAAAGCTCATCTCGCTGATGGGAGGAAACGATATCATCATCCACACAGGCGGCGCATATGGCGACAAAGAAAAAGCGAAACAGCAATTCGCCGATACGTATCTGAAATTGCCTGAAAGGATACGGAAAAGAATTCGTCTTGAAAATGATGATAAAACATTTACGATACGTGATGTTTTGGATGTCCATAAACTTTGCGGCGTGCCAATCTGTTTCGACATTCATCACCATAACTGCAATAATGACGGAACTGCTGTGGATTTTGCTGAGATTTTAGCTACCTGGGAAGGCTACGGCACTCCGAAAATCCATATCAGCACCGGCAAGGAAGGTTTCACCGACCTCCGCCATCATGAACTTGTATCTGAAAAAGATTTCGAGGAACTGCTGACTTTGCTCGACGGCACCGATGCGGACATCATGTTTGAAGCCAAATTAAAAGAGAAATCCGTCATGCCGTTTGTTAAACTGCTGAAGGAAAAAACCGATAATTGATATGGACACAAAAATACCGCCTGAGAAAAATCACTTTTTCTCAGGCGGTTTATTTTGTTCACTCCAGCCTTGGGAACACTAGTTTAAAAACCGTGCCCAATCCTTTTTCGGAATTGACGATAATAATGCCTTTCATTTGATGGATGACGCTGTAAGTGACCATCATGCCGAGACCGGTACCCTTGATTTTATTCGAGAAATACGGCTCGCCCAGTCGCTCGACTTCTTCCTTCGTCATGCCAACGCCTTGATCGGCAATTTCCACAATCACTTTTGATGCCTGCACTTTTATGCGCGCTATCATTTCGCCGCCTTCAGGCATGGATTCGACACCATTCCGAATGATATTGACCATCGCCTGACGGAACTTCTGACGGTCTCCACGGATATAAATCTCGGATTCCGCTGGATGGCAAAACAGCTCTACACCCAGGCTGTTTGCATATGGCCCCAAAAGTTTCAATACGCCGCACACTTCATCATTGACTGACATGCGGTCAAGCTCCCCGTATACCGGCTTGGCGTAAATCAGGTAATCATCAATCAGGCTTTCCGCCGAGTTAATTTCATCCAGAATGGTTTCATGGAACTCCAGCTGCTTATCACGGCTGTAATCGTAAGCCTGCATCAATTGAATAAAACCTTTGATGCTTTGCATGGGATTCCGCAATTCATGGGAAACCGCCGCTGCAAAATGGCTGACGCTTTCGAGCTTTTCGTGCTTCATCAATGTGTTTAGCAATAACTCCTGCCGGACAATATGTTCGATCAACAACGCCGTCAGAACAATCATCATTCCTTGATTCAGCATAAGCATGAGCCAAATGTTGATTATGTCATGAATCGGATCACCGAACAGCAAATGGCCGGCAAACATATTGAACAGTAACGAGAGAATAGAAATTATGAATACTGTCGCGACCTTCTTGCCTCTGCTCATCCGCATATATGCGGGACGAAGGAATGGCACTCCGGCAGCGACAACAAAAAGGTTGAGCACGGCAATATACATTCCATCGCCGCCAATCAGAATCCGGCCGATTGCAGAAACCAGGAACAGCACAGCAGAAATGACTGGGCCTCCGTACAAGGCGCCGACAATCAACGGCACTTGCCGCAAGTCGAATATATAGTCGTCTGTCAGAATTTGATAAGGAAACACCATACATAAAATGATGGAAATAGAAAACAGGATAGTCATCGTCACCCGGTAATCCACAAAGAAATTACGCTTACCAGCTCCGGCCAGCATTTGGTAAAGCACAATCGGGAAAATGATGAAAAATATATTATTGATCATGCCGGTCATCATTTCGAACAAATACTTCACCTGCTTTCCAAAGGGCTTATGCGGAACTTATTAT
This sequence comes from Planococcus halotolerans, assembly GCF_003289955.1. GTDB lineage: Bacteria > Bacillota > Bacilli > Bacillales_A > Planococcaceae > Planococcus > Planococcus halotolerans. The sequence goes on from NZ_QLZR01000002.1 coordinate 707,772, forward strand.
ACAGGAAATTCAGGATCATAAAACTTTTTTCCTCAAATAATTATTTCGAGAAAATTAGTCACGATTCCGAAATGAATCGCTATCCTTAATCTTCTCCAGCAGACGGGCTCTTTTCTTTTTCATGCCTGCCACTGATATTCCGTAAAGCTCAGCCAGCTGCTTGACCGCTTTGTCTTCGACGAATAATTCCTTCAGCAATTTACGCTCCTTCTCTTTCAAATCTATACTCTCGATCCATTCCGGAAGTTTTTCTTCCCGCAGTGGCGCCTCCAGTTCATCGAAATGCCCGCCTTCCGACAGGATAAACAGCTTTGCGTATTTCCCTTCCCTGGCCAGCTCATCAAGCAATGCGCCATGGACTGTCCTGAACGCAAATGGCGTAAAATCACCTTTTTCTCCATCAAAACGCATCCAAGCCTGCCACAGTGCCACTTTACCGACCTGGCGGTAAAGTTCAAAATCACGGTATATATTCACTTTACGGATCAACGCTGAAATCATCGGTGCATATTGCTCTTCCACTTCTTTGAATTTATCTGTGCCAATAAAATCTTCCATATTTTATTCCTTCTGAACGTTCGAGTATTCCCGGGTAAATTCAGAATAGAATAAGGGTTTTTTTAAAGCGAATCACCTGGATTTCAGTTTGGCTGGCCCAAACTCTCAATATGTATAACCGGAAATTTTTTGTGCAGCAAAACAAATTGTCAAAAAACATACTATTTTCTGGTAAAATTTATTTCCTGGGAAATAAGAAAAGCGACGGTGCCCGTTTAGCTCTGAAAGGCATAAGGCGGACCAGCGTAATGGCGGTCTTTGCCACGCAGCTGGGATGACTTATGACCCGAAGAGCTGGGCCGCCGGAGTCTGGACAATAAGAAGAGCGACGGCGAGAGATAGCTCAAACTTGTTTGGGCTATCTTTTGCGACGAAGCAGCGCAGCGATGCAACGCCCTTTCATGTCTCGAAGCTAGCGAAGCGATGCAGAGACAGGAGCAGCCTTTTACCCGAAGAGCTGGGCCGCCGGAGTCTGGACAATACGAAAAGGCACCGCCCACACAAAACTCTCTGTGCGCCGGTGCCTTTTGATATGTTCTATTAAGCAGCGTCATCCCTCATTAAAAGAAAAGCAATTTCTATCGTCATTTCCTCCAGCCTGCCTGTTCCCGGTTTGTCCAGGTAAAATTCGAATCGGCCATTCCATATTTCCGTGTCGCCTTCATAGCGTTTGTCGAGCTCGAGCCCTTCATCCACCGCCCATTGCTCAAGCGCATACAACGAATCTTCCAAATAATCCGGATGCCCTTTATGTTTTGCTGTTGCGTAATTTCCTCCGGGAATAAAACCTGTAATGACATGCTCATCCCCAGAAACCATTCTCTCGATTGGAACTCCTACTTCAAGATTGAATTCCTCTTCTATCCCACCTATCACCCAATAACGGTAGAATGGTTCGCCGACCGGTTCTATTTTGTGATGCTTCAGCCATCTGTAAACTTCATCAATCAGTCCCCTGACTTGATTCCAGTCCAAAATTTCCACTTCAAGAGGTATTGCTACATAGGGCTGTTCCCTTCTTGTTTCCACTTTTGGCCCTTCACTGATTTTTGTAGTCATTTCACATCCCCTTCCCTGTAATCACGAACTTTTATTATTGAAATACCCTCATTTAGTGAAGTTAGTCTTTTATTTCGGAGACAAGTTGCCAGCCGTCCCACATACTTCATTGTTATATAGATCCATTAAATCCAGTCACAAATTCTCCATATAATCCGCGGCCAATCAAATTGACTTTGGTAATTATTAACTTTATGATTTAAGCTATGACCAAGCAGTCACAAAACGTGACCAATTAGTTACAAGGAGGGATCAAATGGACAAAAAGCAGGAATTGATGAATGCGGCAGTACATCTTTTTTCCATTAAAGGTTTCCATCAGACATCGGTTCAAGAAATCGCCCATGCCGTGGATATCTCAAAAGGTGCGTTCTATAAGCATTATGATTCCAAAGAGAGTTTACTGGTGAGCATTCTGAAGCGCTACCAGGCTGAGACGCTTGAAGGGCTGGAGCATTTGGATATCTCAGAAGGCCTCTCGCCAAAGGAAACGTTTGCGAAAAAATTGGCGTTTGAGTTGGAAAGTATTCTGGGTGATCGGGATTTCTTCATCATGGTGTTCAAGGACATGCCGACCGATGGCAATGAACAATTGACTTCCCTGATGCAGGAAATGCGCAGTTCATCTTCAAAATTCCATAAAAAAATGCTGCTGGATGCATTCGGCTCCCGCATCGAGCCGTTTTTGGAGGATTTGACCACAATTGTTGAAGGAATACAAAAAGAATATCTGGTTACGATCATCCTTGAAAATCGGCAATTGTCCATCGACAAATTGAGCCGCTTTATCGCTTCTTCCATTGAAGCGATTACGATGCAGCTCGACTCGATGGAAGCCGTTTTTACGGAGACGAGCGAAAATGGCTTTTCCATCGACAGCCTTTTCGCGGACATGGAGACAAAGATCAAGCTGTATTCAAAAAACACAGCCCGATTGCTGGCGTCTCTGGATTTATTGCGCCAGGAACTGCTGCAGGATGAGCCGCGCGAATTTCTTATTGAAGCGTTGACGGATTATCTGTCGCAGGAAAAGCAAATTGAAAAAGAAGTTCTTCTATTGAAGAATCATCGCTGAGGAGTGTCATAGTTGAAGAAGATTATCGATTTTTCATTAAATAATAAGTTCGCCATCTGGATCTTGACCATCATGGTCATCGTGGCAGGACTTTACGCAGGATTGACGATGAAACAGGAATCGATTCCGAGCATCACTTTGCCGGCCGTTACTGTTGTAACTGTCTACCCTGGTGCTGCACCGGATGAAGTGATGGACGAAATCACTGTTCCATTTGAACAGCGGATCCAGAATATGAATGGCGTTGAACTTACGACGTCCACATCAATGGCGAACGCATCAACCATTCAAGTCCAATATGATTTTGAAGTGGACATGGATGAAGCAACGCGCGAATTGGAAGATGCCTTATCGGAAATTTCCCTTCCGGATGCAGCCAATGAGCCACAGGTATCACGCTTAAGTATAGATGCTTTTCCAATTTTAACATTGAGCATCAGTGATTCAGAAAGTTCGCTGGAAGAATTGACTGCCAGCGTGGAAGACAATGTCCTGCCTATGCTCGAAGGAGTCGAGGGCCTATCGGACGCTCAAGTTTCCGGTCAGCGCATGCAGAAAGTAAGCATGACTTTTGACGCTGCAGCGTTAGCGCAATATGGATTGACTCAGGAAACGATCCAGCAATTGATCCAGGGATCGAATCTTACATTCCCGCTCGGTTTGACCGAGTTTGGCGGCGAAGTGAAAAACCTGGTCATTGACGGCAACATCACAACAGTCGATGATCTTCGTAATCTGCAGATTCCGGCAATCCCGCAGCAGGCACAGACTCCTGGCGCCGGAGCACCTGGTGAAACACCTGCGGCTCCTGGACAGACACCGGAGGCTCCACCGACAGAAGCACCGGCTGACACGCCGGCTGCACCTCAGACACCTGCCGCTGCCGGTGTACCGACTGTAGCACTCAGCGAACTGGCAGAAATTGAAGTTGTCAGTGAAGCGGAATCGATTTCCCGCACAAACGGTGAAGAATCGATCGGAATCTCCATTGTTAAAGCACCTGATGCCAATACAGTAGAAGTTGTAAATGACGTCAAAGACATCGTTGCTGATGTTGAAGAAGAATATGGCTTAACGGTTGCGACAACGTTTGACCAAGGTGAACCAATTGAGAAGTCGGTTGAAACAATGCTCAGCAAAGCCTTCTTCGGAATCCTGTTCGCTGTCGTTATCATTTTGCTGTTCTTACGCAGCTTTAAAACGACGTTAATTTCCATCATATCGATTCCTTTATCTTTATTGATGGCAATATTCTTATTGAACCAAATGGATATAACGCTAAACATTATGACGCTCGGGGCATTGACTGTCGCAATCGGACGGGTTATCGATGATTCCATTGTCGTCATTGAAAATATTTACCGCCGCATGGGCTTGCCTGGCGAAAAATTGCGTGGCAAAGAGTTGGTCCGTGAGGCAACACGCGAAATGTTCCTGCCGATTTTCTCATCGACTATCGTTACGATCGCGGTATTCCTGCCGCTTGCACTCGTCAGCGGACAAATCGGTGAATTATTCCTGCCATTCGCGCTTGCAATGGTCTTTGCATTATCCGCTTCATTAATTGTGGCGGTAACAATTGTGCCAATGATGGCGCATTTGATGTACAGCAAGCAATTGAATAATCTTGATGCCAATAAAGCCTCGAAAAAAGAACACAAACCAGGCAAAATGGCAGCCGGCTATAAACGCGTATTGGAATGGTCTTTGAACCATAAGATCATCACTTTCGGAGGGGCAACTGTCCTTCTTGCCGCAAGTATGTTCCTATTACCGGTAATCGGCGTCACTTTCCTTCCTGAACAGGAACAGAAAATGGTCATGGCGACATACAGCCCTGAACCGGGCCAGACACGTGAAGACGTCGAAGCTATCGCACTTGATGCGGAAAGCGCAATCGATGGCCGTGAAGGCGTCACTTCGTACCAGTATTCGCTAGGCGGAGGCAATCCGATGGCAGCGATGGGCGGAGGCGGAGATAATTCCGCATTATTCTATATCGAATATGATTCTGATTTTGAAGAATTCAGCGATGAAAGCACAAAATTGATCGAAGACTTGAATGCTTCTACTGAAGCCGGCGAATGGAGCAGCCTCGACTTTGCTGCTATGGGCGCAAGCGGATTTGAATTATTCGTCTACGGCGATAGTATCGAAGACATCCAAACAGCAATCGATCAAATCCAGCCAATCATGGAAGACCATGAAGGACTGGAAAATACTGAGTCGAGTTTGACAGAAGCGTATGATCAATTCACTCTAGTGGCGAACCAGCAAGCATTGAGCGAAAACGGCTTGACTGCCGCACAAATCGGCATGGCTTTAAGCGATGTCGACGAAGCTCCTGTCTTGACGACAGTTCAGTATGAAGACAACGATATCAACGTATATGTTGAAACAGAAGAAACTGAGTACTCGAATATCGATGATGTAACGGGCATTGAAATTCCAACTGCTCTTGGAACTACAGTAACAATCGGAGATGTAATGGAAGTCGAAGAAGGAAAATCTCCTGACACGATCAACCGCAGAGACGGCCAAATGTTCGCTTCCTTGTCAGCGGAAGTACTCGGCAATAACGCAGCTGAAATTACAACTGAAATTGATGCAGAAGTCGCGGATCTTGAATTGCCGTCCGGTGTATCAATCGACCACGGCGGCGTCACAGAACAAATCAACGAATCATTCTCGCAGCTTGGCCTTGCAATGCTTGCAGCCATTGCCATTGTATACTTCGTATTGGTTGTAACATTTGGCGGAGCACTTGCACCATTTGCTATCCTGTTTTCATTGCCATTCACTGTAATCGGTGTATTGGTAGCATTATGGATTACGGGAGAAGCATTGAGTGTGAACGCATTGATCGGTGTATTGATGCTGATCGGTATCGTAGTTACCAACGCGATTGTCCTGATCGACCGTGTCATTCATATGGAGCAAGCGGGACTCACTACGCGCGAAGCACTTCTTGAAGGCGGCGTCACACGTCTCCGGCCTATCCTGATGACAGCTTTGGCGACAATAGGCGCGCTGATCCCTCTTGCCATTGGCGCAGAAGGCGATGGCGGCGGCTTGATTTCCCAAGCACTCGGCATCACGGTTATCGGCGGTTTGATCAGTTCCACTTTACTGACATTGGTTATTGTACCGATTGTTTATGAAGTGACTGCTAAGTTCAGACGCAAGGATGTTAAATAGGATTTGGAGATTGGATAGAGATAGATAGAGATTGAAGTTGAGTTTGCGAAAAAATTCAAGTTCAAGTTCAAATGATAGATGGATGGATGGAGCCCTCCGGTCGGAGGGCTCCTATTTTTGTGGGATGGTGTTGGGTGTGGGTTTGGAGGATTCTTGGTTTGGATGGGATATGTGGTTTTATTTTTATGAGCGCAACTAATTGGTTTTTGCCTGGAAATATAAAACAGTTTATTTTATGGACAACTTAAAATTGAGGCATTATACTCTAAACGCACCTCGAATATGTCTAACCGCACCTCAAACGGTTCAACCCGCACCTCAAACGCTTCAACCCGCACCCCAGATTAACACTTAAATATATATAGAAAATATTTCCAAAAGAAGATTCTCTTTCCAATCGTCCACTTCCACAAAAAAACCGATCAGCCCTTAAGCCAACCGGTCCCTTCAATTAAATCCACTCGTTCATTTTTCTTTTATCTAGTCATTCACTCTTTATTCCCCATAGTCATTAACTATCCTAATTCATTTCCGCAAATGATCCAGCACCACTTCGTCGATCAGCCGCTCTTCCGTCCAGCGGTCGTCGAAGTTTTCACGGAGGGTGAAGGTTTTCAACGCTTCCTTGACGGTTTCATTGTATCCGGCATGGTCTGTGGAATCGAGCAAGCCGCGGCGGACGAGATGGCCTTTGATTTCTTCGAACAGTTCGCCTTCGATGGCAAGCTGTTCGTCGGAGCTTTCGCCGAATACTTTATGGAGTTCGTACAGGCGCAATAGTTCTTCGATCGGCTCGGGATGGTCGTCGACTCGAAGGTCCACTTTGACATCGTTGTAACCGCCGTAGCCAGCCCCTTCCTGTAAAACATATACGGCTGCGGACTGCTTGCCGCGGCTGTCGCCGCCCGCATGTTGCGCTGCAGCCAGTGCTTTGATCAAGCGTTCCGCAAGTGGATCGGTCGATTGTTCGAACGAACGGCTCATAGCGGCGACGGTTTCTTCGCTGACTAGAATATTGCCTTGGGCGGAATGATTTTTGCCGACTTTATGGCCGGCCCAGTCGAAACATTCTTCGCCGGTGAATGCGCTCGCTTCACCTTGGGCATTGATAACCGCCACTTGGCGCAGATTACGGCCTGGATCGTCAGCCACCAGTTTTTCGATGACTTCGTCCGGTGACAGGCCTTTTTCAAGAAGCTCCAACCCTTCAGGTCCGAATTTCATGTTGGCCCATGACTGGGTGGCCACTGCGCCGACATTCGCTTTGGCCCATGGCACAACGGCACCTACTGCAAGAAATTTTGATTGGACAGCCACTCCCACTTCTCCGGTTTTCGGATCGGCGCCAATTATCGAAAAGGTTGCCACCAGCTGCTCTTTTTTCACATTATGTATCATTTAAAATCCTCCTTTTCTTCAGTTTACCCTAATTCTCAAAATATTTTATTAAAAATAAAGTAAAAAATCCTGCGGAAAATTTTACGCTTCCACAGGATTTTGACATGCTTATTTCTTATAGTTTTCCTGTTCTTCAATCTGCCCTTCGTCACTATGGATATAAACCATGGTTTCTGATTCCTGAGCCAGTCGTTTGCCTTCATCTACTGCTTCTGATTTGGATTTGTGAGTCGATTCCGGCTGATCCTGGCCTTCTTTTTTGACGGCCCAGCCTTCTTCTTCATGAGGGACAACGTGATACCGTGCGTCTTCTGTTCCAGCCCGATCTTCAAAGTACTCATTATTGTTGCCGTTGTTATTACTATTTTCTGCCATCACTGCTCCTCCTTTTCAGTTTGATGAAAACGGTGTATTGTACTTTACCCGATGGTTTTTTTCAAAAACATTTTCCGATTAAATTCAAATAGCCTTTTCCAAAAAGTAAAAGCTGCGCCTGAACAAGTCAGGCGCAGCTTAAATATTACATATGATTTTTTTCTGTAAATGTCAGGGAGTTCTTTTTTTCATTTCTTTTATCGAACTTCAACAGCAACGGCAACAGCAGAAACAAGGAAACCAGCGCTATTGCAATGGTGCGGGAAATGTTTTCCCGATTGAATGGAGAAGCAGCGGCCTCGGTCTCGCTGACAATGCCTGCTTCCTGACTTTTTGTTACAGTAAATTTCTCTTCAACAAAAAATTCCTTTTCGTCCGCTTTCCCTTTGACCATCAAAACGTATTTTCCTTCTTCAAGGGTTTTGCCTTTCAGGTTAACCGGGAATTTGATTTTGGATGTTGGTGCCATTGCGAATGGTTTAATGACTCCGCTGACAAGAATTTCGCTGTCTTTGTCCATGACGGTATAAGTACCCTGGACATTCTCGATTACGGCAGATTTGCCGTTGTTCACTTTCAGTGCCAGTTGATTTTCAAAAGGATTAAATTTCGCATCACCCAACGAAAATCCGGAAGCAGACTTGGAAGGAAGATTCAATTTGATCGCTACCAGACGTTGTCCCGGCTGTTCAAATGTATAATTACTTCCGCCTTTATTCAGTGATTCCATAGACAGATCATCAGGTGCATCAATACTTGTCAGCATAATTCCGCCAAGAAGCGTGCCGCTTGCAGAACTAGGGATTGCAAGGTGAAAGTGGATAATTTCATCTGCGCCTGGCGCAACGGTCACCGTTTCCGGGATATCAATCAAATCCGACAGATAGTGATGGTCCGGTTCTTTGGAGCTTTCATCAAGGCTGTAGATGATGCCACCTTTGTCGGCTGTTTGCGTATCAACGGCCTGTGCATACAAATTGATGGGCTCCCCGCTTTTATTCGTTATACGGATATCAAGAGACAAAGTCTTGCCCGCTTCCGAATCCAGATGGAAATAACCTTCCGAAAAACTGTGCTGTCCTTCGGCAGGCAAAACTTTAACATCAAAATCATTGGCGGGATCCGCCGCATTCACAGTAAATGGAATTAATAAGATCATGAAACACATTATAAGAACACGCAAATACATACTGTTCCCCCAGTAAATTATTCTTACAAAATAAATAGCTGTGTCACACTGACACAGCTGCAATTTTCAATGTAATTGTAAGTACAGCTTTGCAAATATAGTGAGCTTTCTATTTATCTTAAGTTCATCTTATATGCTATAAGCTTTTATATTACAATTATATTACAACACTCGTAACAATAAATCAAGCTTTCTACCTATTATTTGTCATGTAACGAAGTTTCATACCGCTTTCTGCTATGCATCGTTTCACAAATAAAGTTATCAGAAAAGTCTAACTACTTATATTTAATTTGCTGATGCTATGGTATAATGGGATTGACCTATCGGACATTCAACTCTGGCTATAAATATGCTATTACATAGATAGTAATGCTCACATAACTTTATACATACGCTAATGAACTCTATTGGTGTAAATAAATAAGGGGTGAGTTTTGTGGGGACGAAAATCGGTAAAATTGCAGCGGTCATGTTATTGGTTTTGTTCAGTTTACTTTCATTCAGCGGCCAGTCTGATGCAGCCAGTTCGATTTATGTTACCAAAGGCAACACGTCCAGCAAAGTAGTTGCATTGACCTTCGATGACGGATCTGATGGGACCAACATTAATAAGATCCTGGCCATCCTGTCAGCGCATAACGTCAAAGCTACATTTTTCCTTACCGGATCGGGAGCGGAAAAACATCCACAGGCGATTAAGAACATTGCAGCCAAAGGCCATCAGCTCGGCAACCATTCCTATTCCCACCCGGATTTCCGTACCATATCAGCCTCCCAGATGAAATCACAGCTCGACCGTACTGAAACCATTATCAAAAATCTAACCGGCAAATCGACCAAGCCTATTTTCAGAGCACCATACGGCGCGGTGAACCCGAACGTACTGGCCGGAGTCGGAGCAGCAGGATACGGCTATACTATTCAATGGAATATCGACACTATTGACTGGCGCGGCGATTCCGCCACCACCATCACCAATAAAGTGGTGAATAATATCGTACCAGGCAGCATTGTGCTGATGCACACAGGCGCCGGGGCACCGGGAACTCCGGTGGCATTGCCAAATATCATCACCAAACTCAAAGCGAAAGGCTATTCGTTCGTCACAGTTTCCCAATTGCTGAACCTGCCGTCATCGCCGCCAGCGAGCAGAGGCACGACGTATACCGTTAAAGCCGGTGATACTTTGTATTCCATCGCCCAGCGCTTCAACACCACTGTCGCCAAAATTGCAGCTGCGAATAATATCGCCAATGTCAATCTGCTGCGGATTGGACAGGTCTTGAAAATCCCAGGCACAAGTACAGCGCCAACACCAACACCGCCGCCAGCTACTTCAACAACCTATACTGTTAAAGCCGGTGACACGCTTTATTCTATCGCCAACCGCTATAACACGACCGTTGCGAAGATTGCCGCCGCAAACAATATCACAAACGTCAATTTGCTGCGCATTGGCCAGGTGTTGAAAATCCCAGGCACGACCACAACACCGCCGGCAGCCACAACGGTCAAATATACAGTCAAAGCAGGCGACACTTTATACAGCATCGCCGTTCGTTATAACACGACTGTTGCTAAAATTGCCGCTGCCAATAATATCACGAATGTTAACTTTCTCCGCATCGGACAGGTCTTGATCATTCCCCGGTAATAAAGACAAGTGTTAAAAGCCAGGCATTAAGCCTGGCTTTTTTATGGGAAAATATTTGGGGTGCGGCTTGAACTGGTTGGGGTGCGGGTCGAAGCGTTTGGGGTGCGGGTTACACTTTTCAGCCGCAGATCCGCCCTTAATAATGATAAATTAACCAATAAAAAATCGTCTTCACCACTTCACTCCTACACAAAGAAAAAGCCTCCACTAGATAAAGTGAAAACTTCCTCCCCTCTATACGCTCCTCCGCTCCCGCTTTCTGTAGAATCGGAAAATCACCAGAGGAATCAGCACCACAAACACGATCGCCAATAAAGGAACGAGAAAAATCGAGATCGGCACCAATATTGCAGTGGCATCTTCAGCTGCCGCCACGGCGGGACTGAGAAATGCAGCTTCGCTGACTCCTTTTACTGCAGTGACAGCAGTATGTGAAGCTGTTGCGATACCGCCCCCGCCAATGATTGCGATGCTCCATTCGAGCAGCGGATTCATATCACCGATAAAAGACGCCGTCAGCAGTATGCCGGCGATTGCCGCAAGCGGTGTGGCAAGGACTTTCATAAAGGAACCGATTGCTGGAATGTAATTTACTGCAACTTCAAATAATGTAGCTGCACCGAAAGCGATCAATGCCGGCGTGCTGCCAATCCAATTGAAACCTTCCGATAAAGTGGTCCAATCGATCCTGACAAAAATTCCGGTTATCAGCAAAGGGGTAAATATCCGAAAGCCTACAGTCGCACTCAGCGCGAGACCGATGCATATTGCAAGAATTGTCTCCATAACTTATCCCCCTCCGATCAGATAATTTATCTCTTCAATAAAAATGAATAAAACCGTATTCTTTATTCCTTTACCCTAAAACGGAAAAGGCAAGCGTTGGCCGGAAGTTGCCGGCTTGCGCTTGCCTTATTTTTTATCAGTTTTGGGTGCAATATAGACTTCATCGGATTTAAACACTTTGACGAAAGTTTTCATCAAAATGTAGAAGTCCAGCTTTAAACTCTTTTTTTGGATGTATTCAATATCCAAATCGATTTTTTCGTCCCAAGTCAACAGGTTACGGCCGCTGATCTGTGCCCAGCCCGTCACGCCAGGTTTTAACTGCAAACGCTGCATCTGGTACTCGTTATAATTATCTGTCTGCCCTGTGACCGTCGGCCTTGGCCCGATAAAGGACATATCGCCTTTCAGGATATTGATAAGCTGCGGCAACTCGTCGAGACTGGTTTTCCGAAGGAAGTTGCCCACCTTTGTGATTCGGGGGTCGTTATCCACCAATACCTTATGGACATCTACATTCGCTTTATACATAGTCCGGAATTTATAGATGATAAAATGTTTCCCATCTTTTCCTCCACGCTTCTGAGTAAAAAATATGGAACCTTTTGATTCCGCCTTTATGGCAATCGCGATGATAACAAAAAGTGGTGTAAGCAAAAACAATAACAGAGATGAAAAGAAGATTTCCGCCAGGCGTCCGAGATATACAGACCACAGGGACCGACGTTTATGTGTAAATCGTAAATTTTCAGTGACCATTGCTTTACCTCCCCTTTTTATAGCTTCTAGAGTCTCCATAAATTCAATGATTCCGGTTTATTTTTCTTGTTAAGAACACTCTTGATATCAAACACGATAGAGGATTCGTTTTTCAACAATTTCCGGATGGGTTTCCAGCCTGCATCACGTATTTCCTTATGAGGAACTGCGAGAATCACAGCATCTGCAGGTGCGAGTTCCTGCCATGGCGTCAGCCGTATTCCGAATTGAAGCTCCACCTGTTCCGGATCTGCCAGGCTGTCCGCCACTTGGAGTTGAAGGCCAAATTGCTGCAACTCCTCGATCATGTCAAAGACTTTCGATTTTTCGATAACCGCAGAATCCTCTTTATTGGTTACACCGATTACTACTACCGCTGCTGATTGCAGCGGCAGGCTGAGCTGGTTCATTTCTTTGATGATGGAGTTGGCAATGGATTGACCAATGCCATCATTGACCCTTAGAGCCGAAAGAATGATTTCCGGATGATGCCCGACTGCAAGTGCACGGTGAGTCAGTTGATAGGAATCCTGGGCTTTTCCGTGATTGCCGCTAAATCCGGGGCTGAATCTTAAAAAATCTTTTTTTACCGCTGCAGTCCGCAGCACATCCTGGGTATCGATATCCATCAATTTGAAAATTGCAGCGAGCTCATTCATCAAAGCCGTATTAACTGTCTGCTGGACCGTATTGACCAGCTCAGCTGCTTCTGCGACCCTGATCGACTCTGCTTTGTGGACTCTTTGCCCAAACACATTCATATAAATTTCCGAAATATAATCCAGCACCGAACTGTTCTGTCCCGCAATTATTTTGGCGGGTTTTGCGGCAGCCGTGCTATCGAATTGTTCACGTAAGTCGTCTGGGGAAAAGCCGACAAAAAATTGCTTTCCAGCCTCCAATCCGGAAAAACGTTCCAGAACAGGGATACATTTTTCTTCCGTAACACCGGGGTATACGGCTGATGAAATAACCACTACCGCTCCTTTTTTCATATGGCTGCCGGCGACTTCGCAGGCTTTCAATAACAACGATAAATCCGGATGCTTACTGACGCTGATGGTGACAGGCACCGATATGATCAACAGTGCAGCTTCGGCAATCCTTTCCGGATTATCCAATATTTCAATTGTCGAACCCCTCAGCACGTTATGTTGTGACTGCCCAAAATCCGGGTCTCCATCAAATTCCCCTTCCAGGTCATAAACAAGGACCGGATACATCTTCGCGAAGTCATTGGCAATCGGCAATCCAGCAAACCTTAATCCAATAACGCCTATTATTAAATTTTCCGTCATCATGCAGGATTCTTCCCTCCTCCAGCCAATTGCCTCAACTTCATATATTTCATCAAGACTGCCGTTATTCTTTCATAATCAAAGGTTCGTTCAATTTCTTTTCAAAAAGTTCCAATAATTTATCGCGCAGCTCCGGGCGTTTTAATGCAAATTCGATGGTCGTTTCGATATAACCGAATTTCTCTCCAACATCGTAGCGCTGGCCATCAAATTCATAGGCATATACTTGCTGTTCCTCGTTCAATTTCTGGATGGCATCCGTCAATTGAATTTCGCCGCCAGCTCCAACTTGATGTTCACCCAGGTATTTAAAAATCTTCGGATCCAGGATATAGCGGCCCATGATTGCACAATTGGAAGGCGCAGTCCCCGGTGCCGGCTTTTCGACAAAATTACGTACTTTCATCAGCTTACCGTCCCGCTCGAGTGGATCGACAATGCCGTAACGGCTCGTTTCGTCTTCCGGCACCTGTTTTACGCCAATGATACTTTTTCCCGTTTGTTCATATTGATTCATCAATTGAGCAAGGCATGGCTCTTCATTGACAACGATATCGTCACCGAGCAAAACCGCAAATGGTTCATCGCCGATGAATTTGCGCGCTGACCATATGGCGTGGCCGAGTCCAAGCGGTTGTTTTTGGCGGATATAATGAATTTCCACCTGGGAAGTTTCCGTAACCGAATCGAGCATATCAAGCTTCCCTTTATTCCGAAGCGTATCTTCCAGTTCATAGGCATGATCGAAATGATCTTCAATCGCACGCTTCCCTTTACCGGTGACAATGATGATGTCCTCAATTCCGGAAGCGATTGCTTCTTCAACGATATACTGGATAGTCGGCTTGTCGACGATTGGAAGCATTTCTTTCGGCAACGCTTTTGTCGCTGGCAGGAACCGTGTACCGAGTCCCGCTGCTGGAATGATGGCTTTTCTGATTTGCATAATAATTCCCTCCTGGTGTATTAGATTTTTCCTTGCTCAACTGCTGTATCCGCTTTGCGGAACTTCTTTTTGATTTCTTCAGCAATAATGCTTACCTCATCTATTTTAGTAAATAGAATGACCATAAAGTAAATGCCTGCGGCTGCGGCAATCGACAGCAGCAGCGCAATATTCTGATGAATAGCCAAAGTCAGTGCTTCGAAAATCAGTTTGGCGCTGATGCCCATGATTACGGAAGCAAAGCTGATTTTCGCAAATGAAACGAGCATTTGCCTTGCACCGAGTGGACCAATCTTACGGCGAAGACAATAAAACATTAAACTTGCACCTGTCAAAGCAGCTATGGAAGTTGCCAGTGCCAATCCACCGACTCCGAGGAATCTGGATAGGATAATATTAAAAACGATGTTAATCACCACTGAGATTGACGATATTATCATTGGCGTCTTGGTATCTTCCAGTGAGTAGAAAGCTTTCACCAAAGTTGAGTGGATGCCAATTCCAATCATACCCACAGCGTAGAAGAGCAAGGAAATCGAAGTCATTGCCACCGCTTCTGCGCCAAATTCCCCTCTTCCGAATACCAGTTTGATAATGGGTTGAGAGAAAATCATCACCCCGACTGTGGCAGGGACAACAAACAAACTTATAGCAGTAATAGATTTTGATAATGCCTCTTTCATTCCCTTGAAGTTGCGGACGACCGCCATTCTCGAGATGCTCGGATACATGACAGTGACAATACTCACTACGAACAATCCCGTGATGAAAGTTTCAATTTTAAAGGCGTAATTTAAAGCAGAAATGCCTCCCACTGCAATTTGCGAAGCCAGCGTCCTGTCAATAATGATATTCAGTTGGTAAATCGAAGAGCCGATTATCACGGGTATTGACAGTACGATCATCCGCTTCAAATAAAAATCCTTAAAATTTACTCTAAACTTATAGTAATAGCCCTTTTTATAAGCATAAACGATGACAATCAAAGCCTGTACTATGACGGCAAGCACACTGCCATAAACCAATATGTAAACACCATAAGTGGCGCTCAAGGCAATGGATGCTGTTGTTATTAAAATCATCGGAATGACAGCAAGCTGAGGTACTTTATAGGCATCATTGACCTGGAGATTGGCATCCATAATATAAAGCATGCCAGTAAAATAGACTGAGACGATGCTTATTCTGGTAAACAGGATTGCCAATTCGAGCGTTTCCCCTCTAAACCCCGAAGCAAACAGGAAGATCAATGGTTCTGTAAAAAGGAACACGACGACCACGATGACCGTACACAGCAGCAGGATAAAATTCAATACATTATTTGTGAATTCAATCGCTGCATCTTTTCCCTGCTCATTGTCAATTTTGCTGTAGAGAGGTATATAGCCGGTCGCGATGCCTGCACCGATCAGTGCAAAAATGACTGCTGGAATCGTCAATGAAATGATATAAGCATCTGTTATATTGGAAGCCCCGTAATAATAGGAAAAAACGATTTCCTTGATCAGGCTGGTAATCTTGACAATGATAGTTACCGCCATTAGGGCAATGATTGTTTTTTTCATATGTTCTCACTTCCGCTCTCTAACTTGAAATTTATTACTTTCGCCAGGGCATATCAGGCAGTGCATCAAGTGAAACCACGTATTCCATGAATTTCCGATATTCGTTGTGGAGCCATTCAAGATGTAGAGGTTCTGTTTTGGTCCATCTCCTCAAATACATGTTCAAAAAGAAAATATTTAAATATTCATCTTTTCTTTCTGCTTCAAACTCCATACCGAAAAGTTCAAAAGCATGGGAATAATAGTCGTCATAGTCTCCGTTCATATAACTTCTGATAAATGAATATCGTTTATTATTTATGGCTTCATTCCACATAAAGCCGAAGAAATCATAAAAAAGATACAATTTCCCTGCTAACTCCCAGTCTATGAAAAAGACTTTATTGGACTCTTCCTTATCAATCAGAATATTCGAAGACCAAAGATCTCCGTGGATATTAACAGTGACAAATGGCGTTTTCAGCAAATCATAGCTTATTCCATTAAAGATGTCCTCAAGAAATTGATTTTTTAAAGGTAATTCTCCCCAAATCTCTTCAGGGGTCACCCATTGGAAATCTCCGTAGGATACCACTTTTTCGAAATACTCCAAGTACCTGCGGAAAATTTCATTTACAACGAAATTAAAATCGTAATTATCCCAGTAAGAGCTAGCCTTATAGTCTGTATAGCGTTCAATAATCATCTGTCTAGTTTCAATGATATCGATTATTGGAGGTACTGGAAAATGAGGGCTGAATTGCTTATAAAAAGCTACTTTTCTCTTAAAAGTCCCTCTATCACTAAAAGCTATTAGGATCTCTTTGTTTTCAAAATCAAAAATTTTCACATCATTCCCGTTTCCTCCGGGCAAATAGACTTTGCCTTTAAAGTTAGTTTTTGTTTTATGCTCAATGAATAATTTTTTATTAAAGTAAATAGCCATCGCTTTTGTCATCGTCGTTTTGGTGAAAGATCGTCCATTGACAAAATTTATGACTGGGAGTCCCTGGCTGAATAATTCATTGGATTTTTTCGAAATGTTTTTATCATCGAGATGGATATATGTTAAGGATTCGTCAAAGCGATAACTCCCTGGAAAAAGGAATTGTTGATTTTCTAAGAAGCCATCAACAACTTTCTTTTTTCGATTATAATATTCCACCAATCTCTTCATCTTTTCACCTCATTTCTTTGGAACGCGTTTTCACAATAACAGCTGGACGCGCATTTTTAAGTATACGAGCATGAGCTTGATACTCCGGATACCGTTCGATAGATTGAATATCCGGATGAAATCATCATAATTGCTGATCAGCTCCTTGATATCTTCTTTATAGAGCAGGCTGCTGTTGCGGTCCAGCCGATAAAGGATCGCACCGGCAATGCGATAGGAGTCGATGGCCGCAATCGCTTCGTTTCTTCTTTTTTGATCCTTCACCCGGGTGTAAATATACTGTTTAACCGCTTCCATCCATTCAATATCTTTTTTAATCTTGTCCATCGAATTCTCACTCAGGCTCCCCGGCTGGCCGATATGGTATTCAGTCAGGTAATCCCGGACCGCCAGCACTTCCGTATCGTTCACAAGCACTTTGGAAAAGAAAATCATATCTTCTCCCCAGCTGACTCCCGGACTGAAACGGATGCCGTACTCATCGAGAAAAGATTTTTTGATAAGCCATGAATTCAAATGTGGATTGCACGTGTTGAGCAGGAATTTCTCCAGAATATCGCCTTCCGCAAAATTGAGCCTGGCTTTCTTTCTCCCTTTTTCCGTCACGTAGGAATGTCCGCAATAACAGACGTTTTCACCGCCGGCTTTCCATACCATCTTCGACAGGAAATCAGGATGCAGAATATCATCGGCATCCAAGAAGGAAATATATTCACCTCTTGCCAGGTCGATCGCATTATTGCGGGTAACGGAAACACCTTGGTTGCGTTGCTTGAAATAGATGATCCTTGAATCTTTTCTCTTATATTCGAGTGCTATTTCATGGCTGCTGTCGGTTGATCCGTCATTGATCATGATTAGTTCAAAATCCTTAAAAGTCTGCTGGAGTACAGATTCGATGCTGAAGCGGAGCCTTGCCGCTTTATTATAAATAGGCATTATCACTGAAACTTTTGGCACTATCCTCACACCTTCCGCGTTTGTATGAATTGCTAATACCTTATCTGGAAAATCGTCTTGTACGGAACGTATGTAGCAGCTCCTACATAAACGATATAAAGGAAAATCACAATGCTGAAAAGGGAGATCCCGACTTTCAGCAACACGCGGTTGCTGTCGAGGTTAAACAATGACACAATTTTTGGAATCAGCAGGAGCGAGAAAAATGTGCCGTACAGTGATAACCGGTGCCCCATAGTTCCTTGGGAAAAGAACATCAGGTAAATTCCCAGTCCAACGAAATAGAAGTTAAAATACATATTGGCGATTCGGTCATTTTCCAAAATTTTATCGCGAAGGAACAAGGCTACAACACCAATGAACAGCAGAACGAAAATCGCTTTTGTCCCTTCCTGCCCTCCCGCCGCTTCCGTATAGGGAGCATAAGTCGGCAAGTATGCGACGACGAATGAGTTGACCACCTTGCCGACAAAAGGCAGAGAGAACAGCACGACTACCAGCTTCAGAATGTCGAGCTTGACGTTGCGGATAAAATAGAAGGCTATGGCGATAAACGCCGAAGCATGGAACATGCCGGCAAATGCCACCGCAATCAGATACCGCATCAATTGCCCCCGCTCGATGAATTTAAACGCGTAGAACGTAATGGCAAGAGCTGTGAAAAGCCGTATCACACTCAAGGAATTCAGGAAGAATAGCGGGAAGCAGACAAAGAAAATGATGCTGATCCAGTAATCCTGGCTGTATCTTTTAACAGTCAAAGCAACGAGCATAATGAATATCAATGAATTGAGGAAAAAATACAGATTGGTCATGTTCATATCCCTGGCAAGTTCAATCAGGAAGATGGTCGCCAGTTCCCCGTTGCTGACGATATTTGTTACCAGGTTATATCGGACCGTTGCATAGTAAGCTTCGTAATCCCATCCGACATTATAGCGAAGCGACGAAAACAGGAAAATCACAGTCCAGGCCAGAATCAGTGTCACCGTATAGGTGCCATCCGCTTTCTGCGGACCTTGCTGCGGAACTCCCTCTGCCAAAGGGGAAGGTTCAACAAACCTTCCCTTATCGAGAGATAAATTTCCGCTATAGGATATTTTCCATGTGGCCACCAATTCGAACAGCAATAATCCGAATATGACACTTAAGAATGCAATATATATGATCATAGCCAGCCCTGCCATTTCTTCGAGAAGTTTTTTAGAATCTTAGAAACTTATTGATGCTGTCCCTGAACAGCAGATTGTCTTCAACAACTTTTTGAAAAAAAGCTTTGCGCTTTTCTTTATATTCTTCGAAATTGAATTCAGCTAAATAATTGCCGACTTTCTTTTCCAGATCAGCCAGCGAATCGACCACCAGCCCAAGCCCATATTGCTGCGTCAGTTCCGCAAGATAGGAATCTTCCGCCACAATCAGCGGCTTGCCGTGCAAGGCTGCATTGTATAATCGATTCGGAAGCAAAGTTTTGCAATTTATATTTTCGTTGTACCGCAGCCCGTGTATCAGATCTGAATCATCATACAGGCTATTTTCCTGCTCTTTTGTATAGCGGCCGGTCAAGACCACATTCCTTACTTTATTCTGTGTAATGTATGCTTCCAGATCTTTATTGAAAAGACCCTCTCCGTGATAGACGAGTTCGACTTTTTTACAATCTTTGACTGAATCTATGAAATCGATGTTCACCTGGTAATCGGACAAAGCGCCTATAAAAGCGATTTTTACTTTTTCCTTCTGGAGGAAGGCGCTTCCGCAATCTTTCAGCTCTTCAACATTGTCGATGGTCGTATTATGGCTGATCAAATATTTTTGGCTGTCGGGCAGCCATTTTTTGAAGCCCGGTGAAGAAAGGACCGTATAAGCCGAGCCTTCCACCACCTTCCGGATGTCATATGCCTTCAGAATCCGGTTATGATCCCGGATATCCAAAATGTAACTGCCTCTTTTTTTCTTTAAGAGGTAAGGTTTCAAAAAATAGGATAGTTGGATACCGAAGACGATGATTTTATCGTAATTATTTTTTTTCAGAATTCTCAGCACAAAATTTTTGAATTTAAGATAATCGATAAATCCCCTTTGGAGGGCTGTCTTACTGTCCCGGTACTTCAATGGATTATTCGGATCTTCTGTGCCATTGCGGTCCCAATTAATGACATCGTAATCAATCCCGCTGTCATCAAGCACTTTTGTGTAATTGCCCACGTACGGCATGAACAGTATATTCGACGGGCACACCAGCGCAATCTTCATCAGCAAACCTCCTTTTATTTCTTTCACATCGTTTTTTCAAGCAGAATCCCTGTTGGAGCCGATTGGCGGGCAGCCAGTTCTCTCCTGGCTGCTTCCAGCACTTCAGCTGTTTCATCCGGCATGACCGTTTCGAGGTAATGGGCGGCCTGCCGTGCACTGTCGCTGGAATGGATAATATTTTTAAAATACTTTTCTCGCATGTCCTTTTTGACATCTGCAATCCGCCGGTTATCGAGCAGCGGATATTTATTCTTCAGCTCACTTGAAGGTTCGATCGGATTGAAATCGATTGCCGTGACGATCGTCGCCGGCAATCCGCCGGACAGCACACTTGATTTTTCTCCCCAATTTCCCCCCCGCAATTGCTGGGCAGCATGCTGTTTTTCCTGTTCATTCAATTTTTTGCTTCTGACAATTTGGAAACCATGTTTTTCTAGCTCTTCTTTTACGTTTTGCTCGTCAGCCGGTGAAGCTGCCTCTTCCCGGATAATGAATACCGCCAGGCCGGGCACTTCTGGCATATCCTTCAAAATTTCATTGGTCAGTTTCGTACACCATTCATTGTCATGGCCCAGTTTTTCGAGCATATCCAACGTAGGCCGCCAGCCTTTTTCCTCCAGTAACGCATCCAGTGCAGTCATATTGATGTCAACAGCGACACCGTGCTTTTCAGCCATCTCTTTTAAAATAGTTTGAAAATCATGGCCCGGTTCGGTTACTTTCGGGGCCTGGATACCATCCTCAGATAATCCTGATTCATATCCTTTGTGGTAAAGCGCGTGGAATACGAGACTATAAAAATAATCGCTCTCAGATGGAACTTTGGCGCCTGAATCGTGCTGCACCGCCCGCTCCAGCAATTGTTGGGCGATAACTGGCGGATAATAAGCGATTTCTTTATAGGCGTAACTCGGCAATCCACTGACACTGTAGACATCGCAGGGGATACCACCTTTTCGCGGCGACCAGGTCAGTATACTGTCCAATATGGCTGCGTCATCGTCATGGACGAGAAGATCGATATCCCCTCCGTATTCGACATGGGGAAGATCTTCGAACCACCGAAGTATGACGTATCGGCAGCCTTTTTTATTTAATTGTTCGATGAACTGCGCAACTGTCATATTCCGCGGAAGCCTCCGGAATCTGCGGTCGTTGTGCACAATCTGCTTCACCTTGACCAGAAAAGTCCAAAGTTTTTTTCCATGGGCTGAGTTCTGTGCAAACATACGGAGTAATTCCTTTAATCGATACACGCCAATGCCCTCCTTTTTTCGCCGTTCTTCTGCCATACTGTCCGATTTACATAATCTGTATAAGAAAGGATGATGCGCAATACTTTGTCCGATACATTCGGCATACTGTAATCCGGCACGGGCCGCAAGGTTTGCATTTCCTGCGATTCCAGCACCGCAAGCCCCTGGAGAATCCGTTCCTTTTTAAGACCTGCCATCATGACACTGCCTTCTTCCATAGCTTCGGGACGTTCATGCGCCTGCCTGATATTAAGCGCCCGCAAGCCAAGGATCGATGATTCTTCACTGATTGTGCCGCTGTCGCTCAGCACTGCTTTTGAATGGAGCTGCAAGCTGATGTAATCGATAAAGCCAAGAGGCTTTGCCGTCTGCACAAGTGGATGGAATTCCGTTTTTTCCGATTCAATCATCTTGCGCGTCCGGGGATGTGTGCTGACGATTACCGGAAGTGCATATTTTTCTGCTACTGCATTCAGGCTTTCCACCAAGTCACTGAAGTTTTCAGGAGAGTTGATATTTTCTTCCCTGTGGGCAGAAACAATGAAGTATTCCCCTTTTGTAAGCTGTAACCGCTCGTGGATATCCGATTCGCTGATTTCCACTTTTCGTGATTCAAGCACTTCGAACATCGGGCTGCCTGTCTTGATGATGCGGTCGGCCGGCAAGCCTTCACGAAGAAGGTATTCGCGCGCGATATCGCTGTACGTCAAATTGATATCCGCCACGTGGTCGACGATTTTCCGGTTGGTCTCTTCCGGAACCCGCTGATCGAAACAGCGGTTGCCGGCTTCCATATGAAAAATCGGGATTTTTTTCTTTTTGGCAGCAATTGCGCACAGACAGCTGTTTGTATCTCCGAGCACCAGAAACGCATCAGGCTTTTCCAGTTCCAGCACCGGATCAATTTTCACCAGGATATTTCCAATCGTCTCGATGGCAGCACCATTTGCGGCATTCAGGAAATGATCCGGCTTACGCAGATTGAAATCTTTGAAAAATACCTCGTTTAATTCGTAATCGTAATTCTGCCCGGTATGGACAAGTATGTGGTCGATGGCTTCTGAAGCCTCAAGCTTATTGATGAC
Organism: Planococcus halotolerans; assembly: GCF_003289955.1. Lineage (GTDB taxonomy): Bacteria > Bacillota > Bacilli > Bacillales_A > Planococcaceae > Planococcus > Planococcus halotolerans. The sequence continues at coordinate 730,348 of NZ_QLZR01000002.1, forward strand.
CGCTGAAAGCCTGATGATTTCCGGCCTTGTGCCCACCACTGTCATGACCTTCAATTTCTCCATATGCTAAACCCCCATATAATACGTATCCGGTTTTTCCGGATCAAACAGCTCATTTGCCCACATGATGGTGATCATTTCGGTATCACCCAGATTTTCGATATTATGTGTATAGCCGACAGGTATATCGACGACTTCCATATCCTTGCCGTCGACAAAGTATTCAATGACCTCATCCGAATCGACTTTCCGCAACCGGATGACCCCTTTGCCGCTCACCACCAGAAATTTCTCGTTTTTCGTATGGTGCCAGTGATTGCCTTTGGTGATGCCGGGTTTGGAACGGTTCACCGATATCTGGCCGTGCCCTTTGGTGCGGAGAAATTCGGTAAACGATCCCCTATCGTCACTGTTCACTTTCAATTGATAGGAAAAGCGGTCTTCCGGCAAATAGCTCAAATAAGTGCTGTATAATTTCTTTGTCAAAGGATCTTTCATATCCGGCAGCTCAAGATTCCGTCGGCTTTCTTTGAAAAGCCTGATTTTGTCAGCCAGTTCACTAACGGTTATTTTATGCGTTTCAGGAACCCTGCAAAACTTGCCATCCCTTGTCGGCTGTCCTTTGAGTGTCCGCTTAAACTCTTCCAGCACATCGTCTATATAGCATAATTGGAGTTCTGCTCCGCGATCATTCACCTGCACTTCGAGATCCCGGGCGATATTATGGCAAAAGGTGGCGACAACCGAGTTGTAATTCGGCCGGCTCCATTTGCCGAATAAATTCACCAGCCGGTATACGAATACATCGTTTCCTGTTTGCCTTCCGTATTCGAACACCACATCTTCCCCGGCTTTTTTGCTGCGGCCGTAAGGATTATCCCGCTCAGCCTGAATAGATGAAGTGACAACAACCGGTGACCGGTTACCGTGTTTTTTCAGAAATGATAATAATTCTGAAATCAGGTCATGGTTGCCTTTCAGGAAGTCTTCTTCTTTTTCGGGGCGGTTGACACCCGCCAGGTGGAAGACGAAATCACATTCCTGTGCGTATCTTTCCAGATCGGCGGCCGTATTCTTTCTGGTATAAAGCAATAAATCTTCGTACCCCTGATTCTTCAGTTCCGCGGCCAGGTTCCTGCCGACAAAGCCTTCCGCGCCGGTAACCAGGATTTTCAACTCGGAATACCGTAATTGACAGTGGCCGGCAGTGCCGGATTAATGGCCTTCAATTCTTCCTGGATGTACGGCAGTTGAAGCAGCAAGTCCTTGATTTCACTTACACTGAGCCTTTTCGTGTTATGCGAGTTATACTCTCTTTCTGTGGAAAGTTTTTCGTCGCCTTTATTGAAGTATTTTTCGTAATTCAAGTCGCGGCTGTCGGCCGGTACTCTGTAGAAGCCGTCCATGTCCTGAGCGACAATATGTTCTTCACGGGTCAGCAGCGTTTCAAATTCCTTCTCGCCGTGGCGCGTGCCGATGATTTTGACTTCATTGTCCGCATCGAACAATTCTTTCAATGCCTGAGCCAGATCTTCAATTGTCGAAGCAGGTGCCTTCTGCACCATGATGTCGCCGGCATTGGCGTTCTGGAAAGCGAAGACAACCAGTTCAACAGCGTCTTCAAGGCTCATCAGGAAACGAGTCATATGCGGATCAGTCACTGTCAGCGGCTTGCCCGACTTGATCTGCTCCACGAACAGCGGAATCACCGATCCTCTTGAACACATCACATTGCCATAGCGTGTGCCGCAGATCAGCGTCTTCTCGGAAGACACCGTCTTCGCTTTCGCTACAAACACTTTTTCCATCATCGCCTTCGAGATGCCCATCGCATTGATCGGGTACGCCGCTTTGTCGGTCGACAGGCAAATGACTTTTTTGACACCGCAGCCGATTGATGCGTTCAGAACGTTTTCCGTACCGATAATATTGGTTTTGACCGCTTCCATCGGAAAGAATTCACAGGACGGCACCTGTTTGAGCGCTGCCGCATGAAACACATAATCTACATCATTCATGGCATATTTTACGCTTGCCAGATCCCGCACATCGCCGATATAGAATTTCAACTTGTCGTTGTTATAACGTTTTCTCATGTCATCCTGTTTTTTCTCATCTCTTGAGAATATCCGGATTTCCTTGATATCCGTGAACAGGAAGCGCTCCATTACGGCGTTTCCAAAAGACCCTGTGCCGCCTGTGATGAGTAATATTTTGTCTTTGAACAATATTCCCCACTCCCATCTTTGATAAAATGCTGCATGATGATATCGTATGACTCGGTTACATTGAACTCTTTTTCCAAATAGCGTCGTCCGTTCTCACCCAGCTGCTGCAATCTTCCGCGGTCCCGTTTGACCTGTTCGATGGCATCCCTGAATTCAGCCAATTCCCCCGCCTCTGCGTAATAACCGCATCTAGCATCGTAAATGATATCTTTCAGATCTGTATGTGGATCGGTCACTGCCAAAACCGGCTTGGCGCGGTCCATATAAGCCATCAAGCGCGATGGGATGTTCGGAATCGTGAAGCGCCGGTCAAGGTAAATCATCCCGATGTCTGCCGAATCCACCACCTTGTCGTAATCCTCTTTCTCCATCAATTTCTCCAGCCGTACATTTGAAGGTCTCCGCTGCTGAACATAATTCTCGATTTTCGGATAGTCCGTACCCGAACCGACAATCAGGAAGAACACATCGTCCTGGTTGCGGTAAAGGTCAATCGAGCGGATCAGGTAATCAATGCCCTGCGGCTTTCCAAGATTGCCTCCGTAGAGAAACAGGAGTGCATGTTCCGGAATCCCAAGTTTTCTGCGGATGTGCGTGCGCCCTTTTTTCAGGGACCTGTCAGCCGGATGGATGGAATTTGGATTAATCTCCACTTTATCCGCCCGAACTTCGGGATTATGCTGGAGCACAAAGCGCCTGTTGCCATCCGACATGCAGCCGATCATATCGCTGATTTCATAGAGGCGTCTTTCTTTTCTCCGGAAATAATTGTGCAGCAGGCTGTTTTCCTTCAACATGCCGATATCCACCGCGTTCTGCGGGAAAATATCCTTCAGCAATAAATACGTCATTCCATCACCGTGCATATTTTTCAGGTATTTAATGACCCGTTCGAATGTAATCGGCGGTGTTGTATAAAGTATCAGATCAAATTTTTTGCCACCGAGGTACGTCCGGATCGCATTGATGAACTGATCTTCCAGAAGCAGCGTGCTGACGCCTTTTTCCATCAGGTTGGTCTTTGTGACATTGCCGGTGCGCACTTTCAGGATCGGGACACCGTCCACTTCTTTCAGCTCTGTCTGCTGGTTGTGCCGCTTTTCAGTCTGGCAAACAACGGTGACCCCGTGCCCGTTTCGCTTGAATTCATGCATGAGATCGTAGTAAAGGTTGCCGTGCCGACCGTTATCGGGATATCCTAATGTGATGAAAACAACTTCCATACTACCGCTCCTTTATAAACCATAGATTTTATAATTAAGGCTTATGTTAAGCAGGGCAGGTTAAAAAGAGGTTAAGGAATAAAGAATTATTTGAATTTAACAAAAATTACCCCTTTAAAAAAGCCAGCACAGGAAAATGAATTCCTGTACTGGCTTCTTATGGTCCGTAAATTTTTTTATAATCGACGGCCGCTACTTCTGATGCCCGCCGATCAAACGGGTCCGGGCGATGGCGGTGCCGGCTTCGGTCCCGGAGACTGCCCGGTAAATAGCGGAATAGCCGTACTTGCTGCGGATTTGGTCCATCGCTGCGCCGAGCCGCCGCTTTTCCCATTTGCGTGCTTCGAAAAGACTCAATTGCATGGAAGATTCCTCTTCAAGGTTGCCGATCGAAATCGAGATTTGGCGTACGGGCTTCTTTTGAAAATGCTCGCTGAAAATCATCTGGCAAACTTTGTAGATCTGGAGGGTGTCATTGGTGGCTTCCTCTAAAGAACGCGAACGGGAAAAACCGCCGCCGAACGCTGACTTGCTGTAGCCGACGCTAAGGTGGATGGTGCGTCCCGCCCTTCTGGCCTGCCGGGTCCGCATGGCAATGTCTTCGCACATTTCGAGGATGATGGTCATGATGTCTTCTTCTTCTGTGTAATCGCGGTAAAGAATTTGGCCTTTTCCGTAACTGACCTGTCCAGCCACAAGCGGTGACCCGATGCCAGACAAATCGATGCCGTTTGCGTGCTGGTAAAGCTGATGGCCAAGTATGCCGAAGCGATTTTCCAATGTTTTAACATCTGTACAGGCAAGATCGCCCACCGAAAAAATACCCATACTGTTGAGGGTGTGTTCAGTCCTGGAACCGATTCCCCACATTTCGCTGAGCGGCGTGAGAGGCCATAATTTTTCAGGCACATCGTCATAGGTCCATTTGGCAAATCCTATTTTTTTGCCTTCCTGGTCGAGCGCCAATTTGGCGAGCAGCATATTCGGCCCGACCCCGACCGCAGAAGGCAGACCGAACTGCCGCAGCAAGGCGTCCTGGATATGGGCAATGAGCGCTTCGGTATCCCCCCATAGCGAACCGACGTCGGTAAAATCAATGAAACTTTCATCGACGCTATAGACGTGGACAGCTTTTTTCGGCACGAATTCCGTAATGAGTTCGGTGATAGCCATGGAGACCCGCAGAAAAAATTCCATTTTGGGTTCAATCAGCCGAATCCTTGGATCGTCCGGAATCTCGAACAGCCGTGTGCCCGTTTTTACGCCAAAGTCTTTTTTCATCCGCGGCGACGCGGCAAGCACGACGCTGCCTTTCCGCTCCTGGTTGCCGACCACAGCGATATGGGCTTCCAACGGATCCAGTCCTTCCTGGATGGCGGCACAGCTGGCGTAGAAGCTTCGCATATCAAGGCAGGCAACAGTCCGTTCAGGCAATTCCTTCGTCTTCAAGTCACTACCTCCTCAAATAAGAACGTTTGTTCTTATTCTATACCTCGAAATCTCCCCGAACAATCCTATTTTCCGTAAAAAAGTAAATTCCATCAAAAAATAATCCAAATATCGGATTTCCATCACCATTATTTCATTCGTGGAAGAATGCAAAAAAGAGTTGAGCAGGGATTATCTCAACTCTTTCTATACACTCAATTTTCCACTTCCTATTGCTCGATCAGTATGCCTTCTTCCTGTGGCATCAGTTTTGATGCTTTGGCCCGGTAGGCAGGGAAAAATTCTTCCTCGGTGCTGACTTCAGCTTCTTCGCATAGCAGTTTATAAATTTCCGGGTTCCATATTTTTTTCCCGATATGGAATTGAAAGTTCGTATTTTGACCGAATTTCTTTTTAAAAAGATACAGAGTATCTTCAGGATTATTGGTTACGCCTCCACCGGCATGGATGAGATCAATGCCGTTTTCTTTGCCCCATAGTGCGGCAGCGTAAGTCATGACATAGACCGGTGAAAGATGATTGCAGTTTTCAACTGTCCCCGACAAATGGGTATGCATAAAACTGCCGCACAGGAAATGCAGTTCCGCCCCGATAACTTCTCCCTCATAGAGCGCTTCGACCAGCACAATCCTGTCGCCAAAATATTTCAAGCAATTGCTGAAATATTTATCATCGAAATAATAATAGGAATCCGCATTGAGGCGTTTCATCGTTGCATAATAGATTTCCTTGAAAGTCCCGAGTGATCCCGGATTGACGGTTACGCGGTATTCAACACCGGCCTTCAAGGCTTTTCGGATAGTCTTTCTGGCTGATTTGGAAAACTCAGATGCGACCGGATCTTCGTGATCCTTTAAAGTGGTGCCTGTCGTTTCACGCATATAGGCGGTTTCATAAAATTCACGGAAGTCTTCGACGTTCTGCAGGATAGGATGGAAACGGATAAATTCAGAAACGATATTCTGTTTTTTACAGTAATTTGCGAATGCCTGCTGAAATTGGCGGACCAGCTCGGTCTTTCCTCCTTTTTTGCAATTTTTGATGACAGGCCCCCCGTAGCCGTAAGGCGTAATGGCGTCGTAGAATTTTTCTCCTGCCGCTGTATAAGGAATTTCCCGTTTGATGAATAAATGATGCACGATGCCGAAAGGATGGCTGAATTTGAATACTTCACAAACTCCTTTTTCCATCTTTTCGTACAGCTTGCCGTAATCCTGAGTAAAGAACAATTCCGACATATCTCTGATCTCTCCCCACATTGTTTTTTATGCTGTTTTGAGTATCTTCCAACAGCCAGGTTAAAACTGAGTTAAAATTACTCAGAATATTCTATTTATAAAAGTTGATAACTTTACCCAGATTTAACCCTCTTTTATTAGCATGGAAAATGAGAATGAAACATTGTGAAGGGAGAGAGAGTTTTGAGTGTAAGCATAAAAACAGGAATACCCGATATCTTCTTTTTGCCGGAATGGGCGGAAGCATATGAAAGCCAGGACGATGGGGTTGCGGTATCGTTTGAATTCGCCCATAGCCTAGGACGCATCCATTACCCGTTCATCAAACGCCTGGTGCCAGGCACCACTGCATACTTTGATACGATTACACCTTTCGGGCTGAACGGCCCGCTTATTACGGAATGCCAGCCAGGACATGAAAAAGATCTGGCAGCAGCATTTGATGAGGCTTTCCAGCAGTATTGCACTGACAACCGGATCATTGCTGAATATATCCGCTTTAATCCTTGGGTGGGCAATATCGAACATTTCGGGGAATTTTATGGCATCGACAAACGCGGCATCGCAATGTACGTCGACTTGTCGGCTGGAGATTACTTCATGGATGAATTCAAATCCGGGACGCGCCAGCAAGTGCGGCGTGCATTGAAGAACGGAGTTACCATCGAGTTTGACTTCACCGGTGAGACACTGGACGATTTCTGCCGCATCTATGAACTGATGGCCAAAAGGAACAGCATCCCGGAATATTATCTCTTCAGCAGAAGCTTTCTTGAAGAAAGTTTCAGGAAGCTTGCAGGCAAACAGTTCATCATCAACGCGCTTCATGAAGGCAAGCGGATCTCGACAGCTCTGATGGTCCACCATGGCGATTACCTCCATTACCATCTCGCCGCCAATGACCCGGCATATTTCAAGTTTGCCGCCAACAGCCTGGTGCTGTCCGAAGCATGCCGCTGGGGCGTCGATAACGGCAAGAAGCAATTGCATCTCGGGGGAGCCAGCACAGAACCGCTTTACCGGTTCAAGGGAGGTTTTACAAAGACTGAGCCGCTGGATATCTTAACCGGCAAAAAAATCAGGAATGCAGCTGTCTATGAAAAAATTTCACGGGCAAAAGTTGCGGCGGATCCTGAAACAAACACTGCACATTTCCCGATTTACCGGGGTTAGCCAATTATCTTCAAAGATGAAAAACAGCATCCGAGTCTGTCTGCAATAGACTCGGATGCTGTTTTATATTTAGCCGCTGCATATTTTACTTGATCTCTTCCCTGACCCTCAGGTTTTTCCGATACGCCGGAAAGAAAGAAGGTTCCTTTTCCATATTTGTTTCTTTGCACAAAAGTTCATAAATCTCCTTGTTCCAAATCTTTTTGCCGACATGGAATTCCAGTTCCTGCACGCGGCCGTATTTCTTTTTGTAGAGATATAATTTGTCGTCCGGTTCGTTCGTCCGGCCGCCGCCGTGATGGATCAGTTCGATGTTGTTTTCCATACCCCACCGAAGCAAAGCATACTGCAGAATATTCGGCGCGTATAAATCATGGTAATTTTCAAGACTGCCCGTCAGGTGAATATGCAGCACGCCGTCACTGGCAAAATTCAGGCTCATAGCGATGACCTTCTCTTTCCAGGTCACTTCGACCATTACCAATTGCGGCCCCAGCAGATTGAGGCATTGACTGAAATATTCTTCATCAAAATAGTAATAGTCGTCCGCTTTATTGCGGTCCATCGTCTGCAGATACAATTCCTGGAATTTATCGAGGTTGTCCGGATTCATATAAACCCGATACTCGACACCTTGCTTCAGAGCTTTACGTATATACCTTCTGATTGAAGGCGAATACTCACTCATGAGGGGATCTGCTGTCGCAGCAAGCCGGGTCTGGATGGTATTGCGCATAAAGACTGTATCATAGAACTCGCCGAAATCCACGGCGTTCCTCAATACAGGATGGAACCGGACAAATTCGCTGACGATGTTCTCCCTTTTGCAGTGTTGTTCGAAATCCCGCACAAAAGCCTGCGCCAATTCCTTTTTATCTGCTCCCTCCGCTGGCTGCATAACCGGACCGCCATATCCATAGGGCGTGATCAAATCGTAATATGTCTCTCCCCCCAGCTGTATGGGAATTTCCCTTTTGATAAACAGATGCCGGACCGATCCCAGCTCATTCTGAAATTCAAAGCTTTGACATTTTCCATTCTCGATTTTTTCATAAAGTATTCCATAATCTTTATTGAAATAAATATCCGTCAATATTTTCACCTCGCCTATTATGATTGATGACAATTCGAACTATGCTTAGTTTCCGATTTTAAACACCTATGGTTAAACTAAGGTAAAAAAATTGGCTAAAGGAAAATAAAAACGATAAGATTATAGTAAGAAATGAATGCAGGAGGTTTTTGACATGGAATTACATAAATGGAGCGGCCATATCGACAAGGCGATGGCCTACGTCGCCAGTTTGCCGAATTCGCGGCTAATCTACCTGATGAATGGACAGGATGCAGTCCTGATGTATGAAACGGAAGGAGCTGCATTGTTACCCGAAGTTGACGCCTATCAGATTCTCGATGCAAGCGGGGATATCAATGCCGGTTACTTTGCGGTATTCAACAATATTCCGGTAACAGAAGAAGGCAAGGAACGATTTGAGGAAAGATTCCAGAATCGCGCCCGCAAAATCGAAGACGAACCCGGTTTCAAAGCGATCCGCGTGCTACGTCCACTTAATTCAGATACTTATGTCATCCTCACGCTGTGGGAAGATGAGCAATCCTTCAAGAATTGGCAGCAGTCAAATGCTTATGGCAGCGCCCACGCAAAACGCGGCACCGACGAGGGCATTGACAAAGTTCCGAATATTTTCCCGCGCCCTTCCTATGTGACGACTTTTATCAGATAAGCAAAAAACCAAAAATCAAAAGCCCGTACAGAAATTTTTTCTGTACGGGCTTTTGATATGACAATCTATAGACAAAGTTCAATCATCCAGCAGTTAACCTGCAGCCAAATTTTCGATATATTATTTATCTGGAGAAAAACCCCATCAGCCTTTCATCTTTTTACCATCTTTTCTTTTTTGGGCAACAAGGCTGCCTGCCCAGCAGATGACAATGCCTGTGGCTGCTCCTGCACTGTCGATGAGCACATCCCGCACTTCACCGCTTCTTCCTGCGATGAACAGCTGGTGGAATTCATCAGACGCTGCATACAATACCGAAATGGCAAAAGCGCCCATGAGAACTCTCCCTTTTAACTCTCCCCATCTGCCAAGAGCGTTCACCAACAAAACACCCAATATAAAATAAGCAATGAAATGGGCGTTCTTTCTCACCAATGTATGGAATTCCTCTACGCGGGAATCACTTCCAGGGAACCAGTCAGCGATTATGCCCAATAAAAATTCGGTGATGCCCGAGCTGAGGTCGCTTGATACAGATGCCGGCTGATGGGACAGGATGAAAATGATGCTCATCCAGCTGGCAACTGCGACCCAGGCTATTAATTTATTTTTCATCTATGTACATCCTTTTCTCAGTCAATTAAACAGCTGTTTTCCATTATATCATCTTTAGAAAAGCGCAAGCGCCCGTTAAGCCCCGACAAGCAATAGATGGCTCAAAGGTAGTTTGAGCCATCTATTTGCGACGAAGCAGCGCAGCGATGCAGGAGCAGCCCTATAGCTCAATAAATTACTTGGCGTTCTTTGCCATTGGCGGCAAATCCGAAGCGACTCGAGGGGCTGGGCCGCTGGAGTCTGGACATAGATTCCCGCTTCCAATGCCAATAAATTTTTTATCCTGCAAAAAAGGAGCAGCACATTTGCCGCTCCTTGTCACTTCCTTATTTATTCCTGTCCAATTGGCAGCGGCTCCGGCACAAATTTTGTCAACAGCATATCTTCACCGGCCTGATTGGCAATTTGCAAGGTATTATAGACGTTTTCAATTGTTTCATAAAGTTCAGCTGTCGAATTCGCGACAATATTGAAGCGGCCGAACATTTGCGTATAGGAACCCGTGACGACGACTTCATCGCCCTGGTCCACATTGATGACGCAGGAAATCACTTGCGGCATCGCTTTGACTTCTTCGAGTCCGCAGATTTCACCGATGATGCCGCCTTTTAAAAGAATCGGCAGATTGCAGGACGGCAAAGGCATATGGCCGTTGTCATAATCCCGCAAATCATATTTATCTATCGGGTTGCTGACAGCAAAATCAAGCATCATTTCGAGGATGTTGATGTCCGTCTGCTTTTCGATGATGTGGTAATGCTGCTCCCCGCTGAGGCGGAAGCCCATTTCATAAATATAGAAATTGCCGTCTTCATAAAGCGACTGGATGAAAACCGTACCGTTTTCAATACCGATGCCATTGATCATGTCTCGGATTTTCCAATCCAGCGTTTCGATGAATGTATCCTGGTGCTTTGAAGGAAACACCATAGCCGTCGGCAGTGGCGGATGCTCTTTGGAATGTTTATAGACGTATCGGTCGCACACCGCCGTCAGGACGATATTGCTGTTTTGTATCGTATAGAACATTTGGACGCCGTAAGAATTATCGATGAAGCGTTCGGCTATCGCTTTTTTCGATTTTGAAAAATCCATCGCTTTGGCGAAACCCTCTTTAACTTCCTCAGTATCATAGCAAACGGTTATGCCTTTGCTGGCATAACTGTCAACCGGCTTGATGATGACTGGAAATTCCCACGTCGCAACAGCTGTTTCTTCGAGTTCGCCTGCCAGTTCTTTTTCTTCAATGACAGGAACATCAAAGCGCCGGCAGATTTCCTTGAATTTATCTTTGTTCGACGTTATGCCCAACTGCTCTTCAGTCGCATAGAATGGCAAGTCCATTTTTTTGCACAGGGCAACAGCATTCCAGGTATTTATATCTTCAAAGGCTGTGAATACACCGTCCACCTTTTCTTGCTGGACGATCTTCGCCAAGCCTTCAATATCGGCTGTACTCGTGTTGAAAGATTTGTCGGCATAGCTTTTAGCCGGTGAACCGATGACATTATCGACCACAATTGGTGACATGCCCATCCGCTTTGCGGTTTCCACCACATTAATCATATGTTTTGTCCCACCGAGTACAAGAATCTTCTTCTGGTCAACCTTCTCCATTTCCCAGACCTCCTTGATTTCACGTAGCTACTTTCAATTAACCCCTTCATAATCCCTTTAAATTTCCATAAATAAGTTATATAGTCCTAAATTTAAAAGGGGTAAAAAGAAAAAATCCGTGGCTCCACAACTTAATAACTATTAAATTAACAAGTAACTCAGGAATTGTCAACAAAATTTCTGAATTTTACGATATTTTATGAAAATTCATAGAAATAACATAAAAAAACCGGCTTCTCAGGAGAGAGCCGGTTCCTTTGAACAGTTATTGGCTAAGATTGAAGAGGCGCGCTAGCGTGGGGCTTTTACAATAGAGAGAAAAACCCCCGGTATCCAGAAGGTATCAGGGGTTTCTAATGCGCTTGGCGAGTTTTCTATTGAGCCACTGGAACTATTCCTGCAGCATTGTCGATATATTGAATGATTCGGTTTGGCTGAGCATCGCACCGCGGGAATTGAGAACTGCGAATTGAACGTCTGCTCCTGCACTGATGCGATCCTGGCTGACAGAAAAAGCAGCCACTCCAGGTTCCGCTTTACGCCAGGCTATTTCTTCGACTTCTTCACCATCAACAAGTAATTTAGCATACTTTGGAGCACCTTCAACGAAGATTTCATAAAGAGTGCCTTTTTCTGTTACACGCTGGACGGCCATTTCAGGGTAAAGTCCGAGATGATAATCGGAAACTGGTGAAAATTCCATATTGGGCAACAAGTCGGCGGAATAGCGCTCACCGTGGAGCCAGTCATATTGTATGACTTCCAAGTCTTCCATTTCCTTTGAATTATCGCCCATCTGCGATTTCCACTGCGCATAAGGAATGACCGCTTCATCCTTTTCACGCATGCGATCCAGAATGGCAGTAAACGTATTCCCTTCTACTCCCGCCATTTCCATGGTGATTGGACCAAATTGATTCGGCGAAATATCGAGTTCCTGAGCTTCATTGCCCTCCGACTGCCAGACGAAATAAGGAACTTTGTGCGTGGCGACATAATCATCATAATTATTCAGCATATCATCCACAATACCTGCACCGTTAGCACCGTATAACTCATTGCCGTTCGGGAAAGCAGGATAATGATCGCCGAAGAAAACGACAATCGAAGGCTCATCTCGCTGTTCCAGATTTTCGATGAACCGGCCGAGCTCTTCATCGATATTATTCGCTACATCGGTGTAATAATTTAGATACGGCTGTGTTTCAGGTGGCAAGGCGCCTTCTTTCACGAATTCCGATTCTCCTTTTTCCAAATAGGGCATATGCCCTTCGGCTGCGACCGCATGGATAAAATCAGGACCTTTAGTATAATCGATAGTTTCAAGCACGGAATTAGTGATGTGCTTGTCTTCCGGGAATGATTGGGAGGAATTGTTTGGACGGTCAAGATCCATGAAATCACCGGAAATGAATTGATCGAATCCCAGCTGTTTGTAAACTGTCTCCCGCTGATAGAACCAGCCGAAATAAGTATGAATTGCGGTGGTTTCATAACCCGCAGCACGGAATGTATAAGCAGCAGATGGCAAAGGTTTTTTGACAAACAACTGGTATGGCACAAAATCTGCACGCATGAATTGCATGCTGAAACCTGTCAAAGCTTCAAATTCGACGTTGGCTGTACCACCGCCAAACTCGGGAGAATACATGTAACCGTGCAAAGATTCATTAAAATATTTTCTGAAATTCGGAATCGGGTCCTGTTTGAAATGCTCTTCACCGAAGAAATAAGGATCAACGAATGATTCACTCATGAGGAAAATGACATTCGGCTTTTCCCCGTCATTATCAGCCGGAGCCGGCTCGTATTCCGCCCCGATCGTATTCAGAATCTCGACAGAGTAATTCTCCAGCGGTTCAACTTCCGCTTCCTTAGCAAGCAAGACAAAATTGCCAAGAACACCATTTTGCATAAGAGCAACTTCAAGCTTCCACCAGGAAGTCTGGAAATTGGCCTCCTGCATTGGAGAAAAAGGTTTATCTGTCCATAAAGCGAAAAGGAAAAATGCGGATAAACAAAAAACAGCTATTTTTAATAACCAATTCTCTTTTAGCTGCGGACTTGCCAGGAAAATTACCGCGAGAACCGACAGCAATCCAATCCCTGCCAGCACTAATAAAAATATATTGAAATCAACCGGCAATTCAAAGCCGCCGAGTTCATCCAGCAAATAAAAATCTCCAAGCGCAACCGGTGAACTGCGGAGTTCCATTTTAATTTTGTTTGCGAATGCGAAAATCAGCAGCAAAGTACTGAGAATAACACCTGAGAGCATATACCACCGACGCGGCAGAATATAGAAAATATTGAACAGTGCCAGAACAAGTAATACGTTAACGTAAACGCGCTTATCAAAATCGGTGTACCATTGACCGATCGGCAGCGTCAACACTTTCCGAACAATCAGCTCGGCTGCTATCAATGTCACAAGCGGCAGCGCGACCATAAAGATAAGTGTTAAAATTCTCGTAGCCGTTTTGTTAAGTTTAGGTATTTTCATGGTAACTCTACACTCTTTTCATCATTTTTAATGCCAAATATGTATTGAAAAATAGGACATTTTCCCGCTAGTATACCATTTTTAGAGTTGGCAGTCACCCGGTGGCCGTGGAATCGGGCATTGAGCGTGATAATCGGGCGTTCAGGATAATATTCAGGCATTCAGCGCGATAATCGGGCGTTCAGGATAATATTCGGGCATTCAGCGCGATAATCGGGCGTTCAGGATAATATTCGGGCGTTCAGCGCGATAATCGGGCGTTCAGGATAATATTCGGGCGTTCAGCGCGATAATCGGGCGTTCAGGATAATATTCAGGCGTTCAGCGCGATAATCGGGCGTTCAGGATAATATTCGGGCATTCAGCGCGATAATCGGGCGTTCAGGATAATATTCGGGCGTTCAGCGCGATAATCGGGCGTTCAGGATAATATTCGGGCGTTCAGCGCGATAATCGGGCGTTCAGGATAATATTCAGGCGTTCAGCGCGATAATCGGGCGTTCAGGATAATATTCGGGCATTCAGCGCGATAATCGGGCGTTCAGGATAATATTCGGGCATTCAGCATCGAAGCACCTATTTTCCACCCAATTCAAAAACGGCACCCACTTGAAAGTGAATGCCGTTTTACAGTGGAAATTTTAAAATTTCCGCTTAACTTCCTCTAACGTTCAGGTACTCTTCCAGCGTTTTGCCGCTTTCTTTGATCTTCGGCGCTTCACCGGAACCCACGTAGCGGAAATGCCACGGTTCGAACATATAGCCGGTTATGCTTTCCTTGCCTTTTGGATAGCGCAGGATGAAACCGTATTTATGCGCATTGGCTGCCAGCCATTTGCCTTCTGACGTATCGGCAAACGAAGATTCCAGCCAGTGGTTCTGGTTCGTTCCGCCGAAATCGAACGCCAAACCCGTCTGGTGTTCACTGTGGCCGGGACGTGCGCTGTAACGGTCGGCCGCTGCCTGGCCGTCGCGCTTCACGTAATTATTATAAAGCGTAGACTGATAGGAATATGAGCGGTATGAACTGATGACGCTTAAATAGACGCCATTCGATTTTGCCGCTGATACCATTGCATTGACACCCTGCTGTGCGACCGGAATGATTCCCGGGTTATAAGTCGACGGCAATGCGTAGACTTTATTGACGACCAGAATGCCATCAACATACTTCCCTGGTGTATTCGTCGGCGGCGCCGGATACTTCGGTGGCGGAATCACCACAGGCCCTGCCTGGAATTTCGCCGGGTTCAATAAACGCGCCATGAACGCAGCGAAGTGCTGGCGTTCGAGGCTGCTTTCAGGTCTGAAATAACCGCCCGGGTAACCGACCGTCACTTTGGCAGTGGCCAATCGGCTGATATATGCGTTTGCCCAATGGCCCATGTTGACGTCGACGAACTCAACTTTATTATTGGCATCGAGCGCATAAGCCTCAGTCAGGATCTTCGCCATTTCAGCACGCGTCAGCTGGCCTTTCGGATCAAAAACTTTTTTGCCATCTCTAGTCTTTTTACCATCAATAAAACCGATTTCCACAGCTTTTGCCACTTCAGCAAAGCCTTCCATCTTCGAGTTCATATCTGCAAATCCTGGATTGGCGGCTTCCGGATTTACAATTTCCATCTCCCGCAAAATCATCCGAACTGCATCCAACCGGGTGATACTGGCTGTCGGCCGGAACGTGCCATCGGGGTATCCGCGAATGATTTCAAAACCGGTCAGATAATCGATTTCCGCCTTGAAATCCTTTATATCCGGAAAAGTGGCAGCGGCTTCTGCCTTATTGGAAGTGAGTCCTGACTTGTCGATATGCGGCATAAACGGAGCAAGCAGGGCTACGGCAGCTATGGACAATGCAGCTTTCTTGAAAATCGTCTGCTTTTTCATGGTAGTTTTCTCCTCTTTTCGGTTCTCTCATAATACCTTTAGGTGAATTATAAAGCAGCTGCCCAATAACATCCATATTATTCAAAGTATTTAATTTTGATATATTTTAAATTTATATGGTAGCCGGTAGCCGGCCACCCTCAAAATTTCTGGTGAAACCTTCATCCACTTCGCCCGTATTACTATGCAAGAGGTGATGGATCATGACAGGCAAAAAAATATTCCCATTTCTGCTGGCGTTCGTTTTGGTGCTGCTGATTCCAACGCAGGCACTCGCTGTCGACTTTGAAATTACTGAAGTCCAGATCGATGCGCAGTTGAATGAAGACGGCACAGTGGATGTAACGGAAAACTTCATTTATCAATTTGAAGATGATTTTGAAGGCATCACGCGCGGCTTGATCGAACAGACAGGCACCACCATCGAAAATTTCTCAGCCACCGAAAATGACAATCCGCTGAAAGTAGAAATGGATGACGGCGTCTATAAGATTTACCGGGCTGGTGAGGACGACGAGACGATCCAGGTCGAATTGACTTACCAAATTGTCGGTGCCATAGAGAAATTCGAGGATGGCGCACAGTTTTACTGGTCGTTTGTTGATGAAAGCAACGAGAGTGAATACGGTGACATGACGATTTCGGTTCTCCCGCCTGCTGAGTCCAACAGCACTGCGGCACTCGGATACGACGAAGCTTATAACACAGAAATGATTACAAATGAAGGCGCGGCGATTTTTGAATTGGAATATGTTCCAGACGGTGAAAACGTCACTGTCCGCGCGATTTTTGAACCGGAACTTTTCTCGGCGTTAACAGCTCAGGACGGAACGATCCGGGATGACTTGGCGGCAGACCGTGAACAGCTGGAAAACGAAGCGGCGATTTTCGCGCAGAATCAGCAAACCGCCAAAAACATCGGGATTCCCTCCATTGCAATAGCCGGCGCACTGTTGCTCGCCGGGATTTTATTGGCATGGCGGCGTTCCGCTCAGCGGAAACGGAAGATCAATAATTATCCGTATGAATTTTTCGTGCCGAAGGAATCGATGAGCATTCCCGCGCTGCTCCATTTCACTAATTCCATCTACCTGTCGCCAAATGTCATTTCGGCGGCGATCATGGAGCTGATGCGAAAAGGGAATGTCCAGCAGCTGTCGGAGGACCATTTTGAACTGATCAGCAGGAAGACCGATCATGCGCATGAAGAAACTTTAATCGGTTTGCTGTTCAACCAGATTGGTGACGGCCGCGAGTTCACGCTTGAACAAGTCGAGGAATATGCGAAGAATGAGGACAACCACGCTGATTATAACCAAGCGATTGATAAATGGAATAAAGAAGTCAGTGCCGAAGTGAAAGCAAAGGATTTTCACGAAAAACATCCGGCGCTACGCTGGGCAGCCGGCGTCATGAGTGTACTGTTTATCGGGCTCGCCATCTATACGGGCATATACGAAATCTTCCCGTGGATGGCAGTGTCCATTGTGCTGGCGATGCTGGCGCTCGGCTTTGCGATCGGCTATTCACCAATCACTTTCGAAGGACATGAAGTGCGGCGCAATTGGAGAAAATTAAAAACGGCAATGGAAGAATTGCCTGCCGAACAATGGAACCGTTTGACGAAAGATGAAAAGCAGCGGGCTTATGCCTACCTGCTTGGCAGCGACCAGAAAACGGCAGAACGCAAAGCGGCTGTCTTCACTTCTGCCGAATCGCAGATGGACGGTTCAAGCTTTGTCATGAATCCGATCTTTATGACGGCCATCTTCGTTTCCGCAGGTACTACCACCAGTGCCAGCGCAAGCGGCGGCGTTGCCGGATCCGGAACAGGAACAGGAGTCGGCGGCGGTGGCGGCGGATCGGGTGCGTTTTAGGATTTGGGATAGAGATATAAGGAATGAATGAAGGCTCCGCTGATGTGGGGTCTTTTTTATTCGTGCGAGGACGAGGATATCAAAATATTATTAAAAACAGACTATCTAATGAGCAGAAAAGTATCGCTACGCAAATAAAAATCATTCTGCGCAAACAAATTCAAATCTGCGCAAGTAAATCCAGATTACCGCAAACAAATTCGATTCTGAGCAAATAAACCTGATTCTGCACAAGTAAATCTTTCCTGTCAGCAGGAAGTTGCATCTTTCAACGCTTTTCACCCAGTAAAAAACCGATGCCAGCAGATTTCAATCCGCCGGCACCGGTTTTCTACCTAATATTTATTCAATTCACCCCTGATGCTTCCCTAAAAAATCTAGCATCCGGCTGTAAACTTCGATTTCATTCTCTTTCCGCGAAAAGCCATGCCCTTCATCTTCCAGCACCAGATATTCAACGGCGCGGCCGGCTTCCTGCAGCTTAGCAACAATCTGGTCGGATTCTTCCTTCACGACACGCGGATCCTTCGCCCCCTGTATAACAAGCATCGGCTTGACCATGCCGTCGAGGTACGTCGTAGGCGTGTCTTTGATGAAGCGTTCTTTGTCACGTTCCGGATTGCCGATCCAGCGTTCCATCATCGGCTTCCAATGTTCCGGCACCGAATTATAGAACGTGAATAGGTCGGATACGCCGAAAATGTCGACGACGGCTTTAAAATATTCCGGATGGCGTCCGTGCAGCAACAGCGCCATATAACCGCCATAGCTTCCGCCGACCAGGAATAATTTTTCGCGGTCGCTGATTCCTTCTTCAAACAGCCATTCGATTCCCGCCAGGCAGTCGAGCCGCGGCCCTTCGCCCCAGTCCTGCTCCACCAGTTTGACGAACGACGCGCCGTAGCCCGTGCTGCCGCGGAAGTTCGGTGCAAATATCGAGTAACCCCGGTTCAGGAAGCATTGGAACATCGACCGGAAAATTTTGCGTTCCGCCGCCTGTGGTCCGCCGTGCGGCCAGAAAATTGTATGGCCGTTGTCGTGTTCCGGCTTGGCTCTGAACAATAAAGCCTCGATTTCCATGCCGTCAAATGATTTATAGGTGACCACATCGGGTTCCACCATATCTTCCGATTCCAGGCCAAGGACATTATTCTTCGTTAATTGCGTCCATTCTGTCCCGCCTTCCAAACGGAAAATATTATGCGGCACAGTCGCGCTGCGGCCCAATAGATATACGGCACCTGACTTCGTCACCAGCACTTTATCGATGCTGGCCGCGGGCGCTTCCAATTTGACCGGATCCTCCATTTTCAGATCCGCACGATAAAGGTAGTCGGATACCCCTTTTTCCGTCGTGATATAAAAAGTCTCGCTTTCCTTATGCCATTTCAAGCTTTCCACGCTTTCATCCTCGATGGACACTACGCGTGAAAACTCTTTCGTTTCGATCTCAAACTTCGCTACATAATTATACTCGCTGTCAAAATTCGTCACGAAATAAATCGTGTTATCATCCGTGAACACCGGGTCCGATGCAATGTGCACCTGTGATGCATCAGGCGTCAGGTTATGCGTTTCATCGCCAATTTTCACGAATGACGTTACGTAAGTGTTGGCGAATGCACGTGAATAAACAAACGCTTCTTCATTGTCAGATACCGCCGATAGCTCCGTAACTCCTCCCTCTCCTTCAAGCAAAAGCGTATCGGAACCGTCCTCCAGATTGCGGACGCGCGTATTCAGGAATGTCGGATTTCCGTTTGAAGTCATGTAATACAGGCGTTTGCCGTCATCACTCAAGTGAGAGAAGAAATACTTCTCGTCAAGCTCGCCTGTTATCAGCGGCTGCGGAAGCCCGCCTTCATAAGGCAACGCATAGATTTGGTGGTTTTCATCCCCGTCCTTATCGTAGCCGGCCAGCACAAAACGGTTTTCCGGATCGATTTTGATGAAGCTCACTGATTCATTCCGCTGTGCGAATAAATAAGGGAATCCGCTCGGCAAATCCATTGCCCATAAATTCACATTGCCATTCAGATTCGAACTGAAAATCAACCGCTGCTCATCACGGCTTACTGTAAAATCGGAAATTGTATATGTACGGAAAAACTGCTCCACTGTCGGCTTAGGAAATATGATCATCTTGTTGCCCCCTGTATTCTTATTAGTTTATTCTGAGATGCCTGAATTTTATGTATACCTATTTATAATACCTTAATTGTCTGCTGGGGGACAGTCACCTCTATTACTTCCACACAATTCTGATAATAGTTGGTGACCTTCACCTCCCTTTTCGTTACAATAGAAAGTGAACGTGAAACGTGACACCATGAATCTCTTTAAATATGGACCAAACACCCAAGGAGGCTTCCCGATGACGAATTTACAGGAAATTGCCCACTCAGATGATTACGGGCAATTCGAATTAAAGGATTTATACCAAGCGACTCAAATGCTTTTGCAGGAGTTCCAAAAAACAAAGACGGAACCGGAAAAGCTGAAAGATATACTCGACCATTTGAAAAAACGCCTGGAAGGCCAGGCTGCTTATCCGCTGGCAATTCTGCTCGAATCAAGCCAGCTGGGGATCCGCCACCAATTGCAGAAAGAGTGGAATAGCCCGATGAAGCAGCGCCAGCTCTTCCTGTTTGAAAGTTTGTTCTTTCAATTCCGTGGCAAAGTGCCGCCGACAATCTGGAATCAGATCTGCCTGAACTATGCAGAAGTACTGATATATGTCGGCCGTTCAATGGATGGCCTGCATGTGCTCGAACAGATGGTCGAGCATGAAAACGAGGATCCGTCCTATCAGCGGAAAGAAGCGGAACGAGGCTGGGGTCTCCTGTTTTATTCCACATTCCTGACCGGCAAGGAAGAAAAAGCCGACGCGCTTCATAAGGCGCGGGAATTGCTGAGCGAGGGAGCCGAAGGGATTACTGATACCAATGGCCGCGCGCTTTACGCGGACCGCCTCAAACTGGCGCAGAAAATGCTGGATGAAATCGGTCCCGTCGATGTCACGGCGAACTACAAGCCGAACTTTTTCGAAGGGCGCGAGAAAGAATACCGCGACTGGTGCGCAAAGCAGCATTTATTGCTCAATCACGATAACGAAGTCGATCCGGAAGGCACAATGAAACTCGATACACTGCGCTACCGCTACAAAGGCCAGGATAAAGACCGCGGCGTGTTCCTCGAGGCATTCATGAATTCACTTATTGCCGAATTCACGGCGCATCGCGAGAAACTGTACGACGCGCTTGAACTCGATAAATCCGAACCGATGCGCAATGAACAGTTGAAGACGGTTTACCGTGAATCCTTCACGCTATTCAATAAAACCGCTCAATTCGTCAACCATTACTACAAGCTCGATATCAAAAACCAGCATGCGGTCATGCAGCGCATCTGGTTCGAAGAAGAACATCCGAAAAATCCGTTGAAGCCGTTTATCCGTGACACCAAAAACAGCGCACTCAAGGCATTGTACTGGCTGTCCAAAGAAATCTACGGTTACGAACGCTCTGAATCCCAGAACCTCGCCATGATCCGTTCGCTCCAATTGCGTGACCAAATGGAGCGCAGTTTCGTGCAGGTCATTACGAAACAGGAGGAAATCGCAAAAACGGGCGACCTCCGAAAACACCAGATGACCCAGTCCGAACTCGAACGCCTGGCGTTGTCCACTACATTCAAAGCACGCAATGCCTTGATGTATCTTGGGTTTGCAGTTGGCATGGAGAAAGAATAACTGGATTAAAGAAGCCGTCCCTCTTTTGTCGAGGGACGGCTTTTTAAAGGATTTATTTTGCTTAATGAAATTCAATATTGTCCATTGTCACGAGTTCCACAATATTGTCATCGGGGTCCTGTTTGTTTACGGTCCGAACTTCCATCTCTGCCTTGCCTGTCTGATCATCGAGAGTCGTGAAAGTAACCTGGACCCGTTCTTCGTCCATCTGGCTGGTCCGAAACATCTCATATTGAACAACATTCTTGAGAGTCATATCAAAAAGTTTTTTTCCTTCCAATTCACTTTCCACCAAATAGCCATGAACAAAATCGACTGATTCCCCGCTGCGGGTCATCTGTACATCTTTCAGTTCATGCACTGCCATCTTAAAATCTCCTTTCTCAAATTTATTTCTTATTTATTTGTTTTTACATTTTGGCGCGAGTCTAAACATTTCAGGCATCGGTTATTTCCCGGGAAATTTAGGCGGGTTTTTATCTTCATTCACTTCTTCAATACTCCAATCACACGCCCGTTGATATGAACATCTTCACTCCTCATCAAGATTGGTTCATAATCGGGGTTTTCAGACATCAATAGGATATTGCTTCCCATTGGCATATATTTTTTCATGGTCGCTTCTTCATCGATTACAGCAATGACAATGTCTCCACTGGTAGCCGTATTTTGCTGATGAACGATGACGATATCTCCTTTATCGATTCCTGCTCCCGTCATGCTGTCACCGGTCACCGTCAGGGAAAAAGTATCTGCTGGCGACACGACCCATTCACGCGGCAAATAATTCATCGCTTCATAGTCTTCGGAAGCGAGCGCCGGCATTCCTGCAGCTACATTTCCGATCAACGGAACAGCAATAGTTTCGTGGACCTGCAATAAAACATCCTCGCCGGATTCTTTTATTTCGATTTGATCGGCCACATCATTTTCCACTGCATACTCATATTGACGGCCGTTTTTCAGATTCATGTATAGACGTTTATTTTTGGTATCTGGCAGAAATTGCGAACGGCATTTCGGCAAGTCCTGTACTTCTTCTCCTTGCCTGTCGATAATTTTGACTTCCAGTCCGTCCGTTGCGATTCCGTAAAATGCCCGGCTGTCTGCTTCCATATAAGATTTCAACTGCACAAGTGCATCTTCGATTCCGGTTCCAAAACTCTTCACTTCTGCAATAATGTACGGCCGCGATTCTCCACCGGAATAAATATTTACGGCGATATCACAATAACCCTTTTTCGAAAACTGCTGGACTTTGTACTCCAACTCCAACAGCTCATAAGGATACCCATAAACTTCACGGAGTTCCCGGATCAGCCATTGGCGGACAACTTCCTCTTTCGAATGGAGATCAACCAGCTGCTCAGTCAATTGATAATTGGCCATGCTGATCGACTCAAATGGGCGAAGCGCTGCATCTTTTTTCATTCGCATATGGTTTCTGTTGATTTCTTTAACGAATTTCGATGGCAGTTTCACTGATGACATATATAATAATTCATTGGCGCGAGTCATACCGACATACAGCAATTTACGTTCATCCGTTTCAATCGTTTTCTGATCCTCTTCGTCTTCATACAACTCTTGCGGAATTAACCCTTTGTTCAGGTCTATCAAGAAAATCACCTTAAACTCGAGGCCTTTAATGGAGTGCATCGTCACAAGTTTCACTTTATCGGATTCGAAATCAGGGTTCTGATTCTGCAAAATTTCACAGGGAATGCCCGCAAGTTCCAAATCAGCCGCGGCGCTCTCGATATGGCGATTGCCGCGGGCGACAACGCAAATATCGGACAACTCATAATCATTACGGAGCACAGTAATTTCTTCAGCGATAAACTTTGCCTGCTGCTTTGGAGTATTGAAGAAACGATAAATCGGCGGATGGCCATGCCGGTCAATCAATGCCGGTTTAACGAAATCCACATTCGACTGGATATTTTCATCCCTCTCAATCAGATTAAATGCAGCTGTCGAGATCTCTGTTGTGGTCCGGTAATTCTTGCTTAAAGTCCTGGACTTCCCGCTCATATCGTAACCTATCGTTGTATATGGCCTGCCTTTTCCAAGCCATGACTGCGGGTAGATGCTTTGCGTATTATCCGCCACAAACATAAGCGATGAATGGTTTTTCTCCCGGTAAAGTTCGTTTAGAAATTCGAGCTGTACTCGGGTAAGGTCCTGGCTTTCATCTATAATAATATGCGTATAGCGATTGGTATTTCCTCGCCGCACTTCTTCAAGCGCAAGCAAATTCATTTGCTTAAAAGTTACCAGGCCGTCCTTCGCCAACAGCTCCATAAAATGATGGGCAACATCAAAAATTGCAGCACGAAGCCGGGAATTCTTCAACAGTTTTTGAGGTGTCCCTCCGTCCCCTGAAGCACGACCGACACGGTCAGCAGACTGGTAAGCTTCCACATCATTCATTGAACAAGCCAGAATCCACTCCACTTCATCCATCAGAAATTTGCTGTTTTTCGGCGTCAGCAATTTTACATCCGGATACGATTTCTTCGCTTCATGGATTGCCAAAATTATTGTCTTTCTCGCCTGTTCTTGTTTCGCGATTTCATACCGCTTGCCTATACGCTTTTCATGACGCTTGAACTCTTTGAACATCAGGCTGTCGATCGTCGCAATCTCCACTTCCGCATCCGAAGAGAAAAAACGCGCCGCTTCCATCTGGTCAGCATCAGCCATTCGAGCATATTGATGTTTTATGTAATGAAGCAAAGTCTTATTATAAGTAACCAATAGGATCCGATCATCTTCTTCATGGCAATAATGGTCCTTTAAAAAGTTTATCCGGCGGATTGCAACCGTTGTCTTCCCGGATCCCGCTACCCCTTTTACCAGCATCGGCCCTGACGGCTCCAGCTCCACTATCCGTCGCTGCTCAATATTCAACTTCACAATACACACCCCCTGAATTTACATCTTCTACCTATATCTTATGAATATTGTCATGAAATAGCAAGACAGTAGTAATAAAACAGGAAAACAACGCAGCTTTTTGCTTTATACTGCCTATTTTCTTTTTATACGGTTTTAAAAAGACCAGAAGGATGGAAAAAGCTTTCGCCGTCCGCGAAAGCTTCCTTAAAAGAAGGATGGTTTTCGCTTTGCGAAAGCCATCCGCTAAGGGCTTGAGATTTTTCGCATTTCGCCTGGTTCTGGGCGAAATGCATCCATTACCATGGCTTGACCTTGGGTAAATGAGACCCCGAATCGGTAATCAGTGAGTTCATGATGATATCATTTTTCTATCAATTTAAACGCATAGTTGTTTTGTTGCGCACAAATACACCGTAAGCAAAAGTATCCCCACTTACGGTCATCTATCTTGAAAAAAACCTCCCTAAAAAAAGAAAACCATCCCCAACAGACACAAAAGTCTGCCGAAAATGGCTGAAAAGCTGAATTCTTTTCTTATAACACGCTATTCGGATGTGGTTTCGTAATGTCCACGGCATACACATCGATCTGATTCACAATCAGGTCGCGGATGCCATAAATCGGACGCTCGTTTCGCTCCATTTCTTCAATATAATTGTTCACCTTTTCCTGCAGCTGGATGCCGATTGATTTGCCAGCACTTGCCTCTTCAAAACTTTCACGGAAAGCCTGTTCATACCAAAGGTTCGACACTTGAATATTCTTCAATGTGCCTTCCTCTTCGTTCGTCCCCACCACCAGGTAATGGTTGCCGTATTCGTCCCTCACCAAATCGTTGGTCTGGATCTTTTGCATACTCATCGTTTCATGTCCCCTTCCATTCATCTTTTTTGACATATATGTAGGATGTCTTCCTTACTCTGTATTCTCTTAATCCATGCCAAATAAACCCGAAAATCACAATCCATTCTAATTGAGACTTCCATGGATCTTATCCTGCTCACTTTTTGCATCCCCAACTCTTCTTATACTCATTTCTGCCAGCCACCGGAATCAAAAAGCCGCCATCGGATTTGTATCGATAGCGGTCCCGCATACCTTGCTTTATTTCAGTTTCCAATTCTTATTGTCGTTTTTAATGAAAGTTTCTTCCCCGGTCTCCGGATCCCGAATAATCTTGTCTTCTGTCGGCACGTCTTCTTTTCCTTCATCCGGCGCGTTCTCGTGTTCATTTTCGATCACATGCTTTTCATTCCGATCACGGTGATCGTGGCGTTCACCGTCAATATTTTCTTTTTGATTGACGCTATCCAGAATTTTATCGACCATTGATTTGTCGCCATTATCGTTTCTTGCCATTGTGAATTCCTCCCATTCAAGCTTTTACTCTCTCTTTACCCTTTCGGCTGCAAAATAATCCGTATCGAGGAATGGTGACAGCATGTCCTTTACAATTCTTAACACCGCTGTATCACCCCCTTCACAAACCATTGGGATAATAGAGCTGGCAAGAGAATGAAAGGAGCTGGAGAAAGCATGAAAATTGCAGTGATTGGCGACTTGCATTATCCGACGGTCAAAGAGGAATATGTGTTGTCACAGCAGAAACGGCAAATCTTTTATGAAAGCTTTATGGCGCATTTTTTCTCGGTACCGGCTGACCTTTATGTATCCATCGGTGACTTGACTAATTTCGGCACACGGGATGAACTGGAAGGAATTTATACAATTATCGACCAACACCAGAAGCCTTTTGTCCATGTCCTTGGAAACCATGACCTCTATGCCATGCGGCGCGAAGAAGTGCTGCAGATTACAAAGCAGGACCGCTTTCATTCCTTGTCGACTGACTCCGCGGTGCTGGCCTTTCTCGACACGGCACAGGAGCAGAACTATGAAGACTGGGGCGGAACCTTAAGTCTTGAACAGCAATACTGGCTCGCCGATGTCGTTGAAGAATCCGGCACACGCCCGCTGCTCGTTTTCGGCCATCATCCGGTTTACGGCACCACTAAAAATTCCAGCAAAGTAAAACGTTCCATTTCACCCGACATTCCCATGTGGGATATATTGAATAAAAAACAGAACGCTGGCCTATATATTAACGGCCATAACCATTTCAACTCCATTGCGGCGCGTGAACAATGGACATTCCTGCAGATTGCAGCGGTGCTGGACGAGCAGGCCGTTCGGGTCATCGACATTTCGGAAGCGATGATTTCAATTGACTACGTGCCATTCGTTGACCCAAACCTGCGAGATCAAGCAAGAAACATAGGCGAGTCAATCGATCATTTCAGTCTTAATACGCATCGGCTGGGCACCCAAGCCGATGTGAAGTACGCAATTCCACTGGCTGCGCCGACAATTAAAATTACGTGAGGAGAGATCCGGATGAAAGACGATAAAAAGAATCGTGCTGAAGATGAAGCCACTCAAGCCAATTTGGACATTCAAGAAGAATTTGATGATAATAAAAAACGGCATGACGAAACATCTTCGCCTGTCCCGTTTGTCGCAAACAATACCGCGCCATTAGCTCCGGATGATGAGAATAAAAAAAAGAAATAACCAGCAGAAAGCCAGGATTGCGGGTAAAACCGCTTTTCTGGCTTTTCTTAGGTCTTTATCGAAGAAGGTTTTATTGCAATTGTTGAAGAATTTGATAGAGAAGGCCAATACCCTAGCCACATGCAGAGAAAGGATTTGAAGTAGATGAAAAAAATTAACCAATATATCGATAATGTATTCACTAAACAAGACGAAGTTCTCGGAGGGGTCATCAAATCCATCGAAGAACATGGCATGCGACAAATTTCCGTACCGCCTGCTTCCGGCAAGCTATTGACGATGCTTGTCTCCATTTCTGGCGCGAAAAACATTCTGGAAATCGGAGCTCTCGGCGGATACAGTGGGATTTGCCTGGCGAGAGGATTTGGTTCCGAAGGAAAATTAACATCACTTGAACTTGAAGAAAGCTACGCTGAACTGGCGAAAAGCAACCTATCAAAAGCGGGCTTTGAAAATCAGGTCAATTACCTGACAGGACCTGCTCTGGAAAGCCTCAACAAACTAAGCGAATCGAGCGAAAGCTTCGACTTTTTCTTCATCGATGCCGACAAAGGAAACTACAAAAATTACCTCGAAGCCTGCATCAAACTGGCAGAGCCTGGCGCAATCATCGTCGCAGACAACGTGCTGGCGGGCGGCAGTGTCGCAGACTCAGCCATCGAGCCGCGCCAAAACACAGAAATCATGAAGTCATTCAATGAAACGGTGGTGAAGCATCCGCAATTGGAATCGCTGCTCCTGCCGGTCGGTGATGGCATGACGGTTTCGCAGGTGAAGAAATAACAGAATGCGCCAGGGCGTATCCCGGTGATAGTCACCAAGAAAATTCACTTCTCCAAACTGCCGCACTCCCCCTGCTTATTCCAGCCAGAAAGCGGGTAGAGTAGAAAATCAAGCTTAAGGAGGAGTTTAATGATGCCGAACCAAAAAACTTCCGCCCCGGCCAGTGAGCAGCATGGAGAATTTAAGAAACTTTCTTTAAAGAAACTGCAGGATCAAGTGGTTGTCATTACCGGTGCTTCGAGCGGCATCGGACTTTCAACAGCACGTATGGCGGCTGCCAAAGGTGCAAAGCTGGTGTTGGCAGCGCGAAATGCTGCAGCGCTTAAACAGCTGACAGAAGAACTGAGAAACCAAGGCCACTCTGCAGTTTGGATAAAAGCCGATGTTGGCAATGAAGAAGATATCAACCGGATTGCAGAGGCAGCTTTAAGCGAATATGGCCGATTTGACACGTGGATAAATAATGCAGGAGTTTCTATTTTTGGAAAAGCCATGGATGTAACAATAGAAGATATGAAGCGGGATTTCGATACGAATTTCTGGAGTGTGGTGTATGGATCAAGAGCCGCCGTCAATCATTTCAAGGAAAGAGGCGTTCCTGGTGCTTTAATTAATGTGGGTACGGTTTACGGAGACAGGGGCGTCGTCCTGCAGTCCACTTATTCGGCCAGCAAATTCGCTGTACATGGCTGGACGGAAAACCTGCGGATGGAGCTGGAAAAGGAAAAAGCACCCGTATCCGTCACGCTTGTCCGCCCCGGCAGAATCGACACCCCCTATAATGAACACGCCCGCAGTTATCTCGACAAGCAGCCAGCCCATATCGGCATGATGTATGCACCGGAAGCAGTGGCTGATGCCATCCTGTTTGCAGCAGAACATCCAAAACGGGATATGTTCGTCGGATTCCAGGCGAAATTCGGTGCTTTCGTCGGCAATGTCGCACCTCGTTTCATGGATAAATTCATGGAGCTCACTATGTTCCGAACCCAGCAAGCAGATCGCCCGTCTCGCTCAGTCACTGACAACGCCCTTTACGAACCTGGTTACGGCATGCATGAACGCGGTACCAATAAAGGAGTGGTCCGGAAAAAAAGCTTATATTTAATGGCTGAGAAACACCCGGTTCTAGCCAGCATGGCCATCGCCGGAATCAGCTCCGCGCTATGGAACAGTATTTTTAAAAAGCGCTGTTGACCTACTGTCTGGCTATTACCCAGAACTTCATTCCTTAATCCAGCAAATTCAGTATATGCAATACACCTCAAACTTCACAAAAAGTAATAACGCCTCCCCTGCCGAAAACAGGGGAGGCGTTATTACTTTTTTTTTCATACGGTTAACAGTCATCTGCTCAATTTACCTCACAATATTCCGTTTCTTGATCGCCCGGATCCAGAATCCCCCGTAAATCGTTTTCGCGTCATAAGCCACGATAAACGCGTTTGGATCCAGTTCTTTTACTGTCTTATAGAGATTGACTTCCTGTTTTTTCGGCATCAGGATCTGCAGCGAACTGCGTTTCCCTTCAAAACCGTTTGTTTCCCAATCGGTTACACCATAGCCTTTCTCACGCAATTGCATCGCAAGTGCTCCACTGTTATCCTGCGAAATGACACTCGCTGTAACGTACCCCAGGCTCAACTTGTCTTCAATTTTCGAACCTACGACGATGCCGGAAGCAAAACCAAGCGCGTAAGCCAGTAGATTCTGGATATTCCCGACATTATCCAGGACCAGTCCAAGACCAAGAAGATTAATGATGACTTCCAGTACCGACAAACCAGCTGCCGAATATTGATACCCTTTCAGCGTCAAAATCATACGAATTGTCGACAAGGTGACAAAACTGAGACTGATCGTGAAAATTATTACTATCAATAAGAGTGGATGTATATCCATCTCAAATTCCTCCTGTTCAATAATGAAATAATTTCCAGAAATATTTATAGGATATAATCTTTTTCCCCTGTTTAAAAACATTAAACGTGATATCCGGTAATTGCTTCTTATCTCATAAATGATGTGAAAGTATTTCCGTTCCTCTCATCTACTAACACCAAACATCCCGGTTATTCTCTTGCCATACCGTCAAATGAACCATTGGATTTTTCCTTTTGTGGTTCAGTAGTCTGCTTTTCATCTGTATCATATGGTTTATTTTCACAAATATTCAAACTATTTAATGAAAGGCTGTTGTATAACCTATTTCCATTTATAAGAATAAAAATGTATAAAAATTAATTTTCCAAAAGGAGGAAATATATTGACGATCAAAAAGCCATTTGCCAGTGTAATGCTTGCTGCAGTACTTGCGCTTTCAGCGGTGCCTTCCGCTTTTGCGCACGATGAACTTGATAGCTCGGGTGTTTCCAAGGGAGAGCACGAAGTGTTTTCCAATGAAGAAATCGCTAACTTAGGCGAAGCAAAAGTGGAAGGATCCAAAAATCTTTCATTCCTTAAGGAAGCTGGCGCCGCACAGTTGAAAGAAATTGACGGCGTCCAGAATAATACAGCTGATGTATTCGCCCATAAAGGCTATGCTTATGTCGGCACCCATACAGCCAACGGTGGCAACGGCGGAGTCCGGGTCTTTGACTTGAAAGACCCCGCTAACCCAGTGGAAGTCGCTGTCTTCGCAAACGAGGATGTAGAAAATACGTGGCAGGAAAAAGTCATTGTCAAAAGCATCAATACACCTGACTTCAAAGGCGACCTGGCCGTTGTCAGCGTCCAGCAGCTGAACCGCAATGCGGAGGATACTTCCGGCGGCTTCCTTCTGTATGACGTGACTGATCCCACCAATCCCGAAAAGCTCGGCTACTGGGAAACTTATGAAAACACACGTGGAACCCATGAACTCTATTTGACGATGCAAGGCAACAAGGCACTTGTACTTACTTCCAATCCATATGCTGATTACTACAGCCACGGCGAACATAAAGACTTTACCATCGTCGATGTTTCCAATCCTGCTGAACCGGAAACACTCTGGGAATTCGATCCGCGGATTCTTGACGATGTACCTGCCGACTTCAATGGTTACCACTGGAATGCGCCGGATGGCAAAACCCGCCCGGTGTTCAATCACAGTGTAATCACCGACAATAATGCGCAATATGCTTATGTCTCCATGTGGGATCTCGGTACCATCATTTTTGATATTACAGACCCTGAGAATCCCGTTTACTTGAGCAACACTGACTATGCCTCGAATCAACAAGGCTCTGCGCATTCGGCTGCACTGGCCAAAGGCGGCAATGTGCTGATTGAAACCCGGGAAGTCTCTTCCCCTGTGCGTCCGGGATACGAGGAATCTTATGGCTATACGCGAATCTTTGATATCAAGGATAAAGCGAATCCTGTTTTATTGAGTGAGTTTAAAACAGATTTGACTGAGAAAGTTGAAGACGGACCGACGTTCGCCAATACAGTGCATGATCCGAAAGTCCATGGCAACACGCTTTACTTAAGCCATTATGCCGGCGGTGTCTATGCGGTTGATATCACCGACCCAGCCAATCCGAAACAGATCGGCCAATATGCGCCTGACCAGGCAGATGTCTGGGGTGTATTCGTGGATCGCAATTACGTACTGGCTTCCGATATGGCGCAAGGCTTGAAAGTGCTTGTGAAGAATAACGCCAAACAACAGACTAATTAAGCTTTCATGAATAAAACAAAAAACCCGTGCCCTTCAAATCAACCGGATTTGAAGGGCACGGGTTTTTTGCATGTTCTTGAATATTGCATGTTAAATTTTTTTATAACATCAGGATAAAAAGTGGCATCCCATTTATCTATGAAAAGCTGAAGCTCTCTCTTACTCACCGAAAATGATCTGCCACATACTCCTCTTCCTGCTCCGCAGTCATCAATCCGGTCGCCCGTCCGACTGTACCGTTATGCCAGTTCCAGATAGTATTATGAACCGACACCGCTTTGCTGAAGTCGCCATCCTGCCACGCCAAAAGCGTCTGTTCGTAAAAATCGCTGTGCTCATAATAATCGTAGTTCTCTTTGACAATCTTCAGCATATTCGTGATATTTTCTTCGGACATTTCAACTGACCCGCGTTTCTTGTCAGCAACAATTTTCTGATGCGTCATTTGGTGAAGATAAATCTGCACACGTTCTTCGTCCATATCGGCATCCGCTTTATCCACGGATTTCTTTGTCTGCGTCGTGTCTGTCGTCTCCGCACTAACCTCGCGCTCTTCGATTTCCTCAGCAACTTTACTGATTTCTCCGCCGTCGTCAGCGAAAAAGTCCTGCACGAACCAATACCCTGCACCGCCGAGCACCAGCAATCCTATGAATGACAATAATATCGTTCGCATAAGTTTTTTCATGATTATCCCTCCTATACATCGTCAGCAAGGTTTGCAAGAAATTTATAATTGCATAAAACCGTATTTAACTATGCTATATGACCTATCCAAGTATACAGGAAAATATTACTGGCTGCTTTCATTTAGCCTGACAAAATTTGGAGTTGCTTTCACCCGCTTAATTCAACTCCCTCAGCCTAATTCAAATTAAATGCCAGAAAAAAGCTTATCGTTTAAAATTTAAGGGTAAGTTTACCATTAGCAAGATTAAAATGGAAAAGGAGCAATGCCTGATGAATTATGTTACGTTGAACAATAATTTAAAAATGCCACAGCTCGGTTTTGGCGTATGGCAAGTGGAAGATGCTCAAGCGACGGAAGCCGTAGCGAAAGCACTGGAAACAGGATACACTTCGATCGACACCGCCATGATCTATAAAAATGAAATCGGTGTTGGAAAAACACTGAAAGACACCAAAGTGCCGCGTGAAGATCTGTTTATCACCACCAAAGTCTGGAACAGTGACCAAGGGTATGAAAATACTTTGCGCGCATTCGATGAAAGTTTGGAGCGCCTTGGGCTTGATTATGTTGACCTTTACCTGATTCACTGGCCGACGCCTGAATTCGATGACTACATCGATACATACAAAGCGATGGAAAAATTGTATAACGATGGCCGCGTCAAAGCGATTGGCGTCTGCAATTTTGAAATTGAGCACTTGGAGCGACTCCTTGCGGAATGCGACGTGCCGCCGGTATTGAACCAGGTGGAATGCCATCCATACCTGGCACAAAATGAACTTAAGGAATTCTGCGCAAAACACAATATCTATGTGGAAGCGTGGAGCCCACTGGAGCAAGGCGGCGAAGTGCTGCAGGATGAAACCATCCGCAAAATTGCCGAAGCCCATGGCAAGACGCCAGCTCAAGCCGTGCTTCGCTGGCACCTGCAAAACAACACTATTGCTATTCCGAAATCTGTCACTCCGTCACGCATCGAAGAAAACTTCGACGTTTTCGACTTCGAACTTTCAGCGGATGAAATGGAACAGATTAACGCCTTGAATAAAGACCGACGCAAAGGTGCACATCCCGTTGAAATGAATGTACGGTGATAGAAAAATCCGGATGATCACTCATCCGGATTTTTTATATGGACTAAAGTATTGTGAAACGGTCTTCATCCCTGTTGTATTGTTGGTTTTTCGCTTTTCGCCTGCGAAAAGCATCCATTTGTCTTTGGCTCTGGGGTTTTGAAGGGGTTTGAGTCAGCTTACGGCTGCTCAAATTTCCATTATTTGGACATACTGTCCGTTGCGAGTGGAATACTGTCCGTTATGGACCAAATACTGTCCATTAGTACCGAAATACTGTCCATTAGTGGGGTTAGACTTAAAAGTGGACACGACCAAATGAGTTTCGACATACTGAAACTACTAATCCAAAGGACGTGTCGAACATGGAAAAACACAAAACACCTGAGTTTCGGGAATATGTCGCCAAACTGATAGTAGACGATGGAAGAAAAGCGACACAACTGGCTTACGAAATGGAGCTCAATGAAAAGTCGATCCGCCGCTGGGCAGCTGATTACCGGAAAAAGAAAGAACGATTGGCGAATCCAGACAGCGAGCGGCTGATGAGCAACTCTGACTTACAGAAACAACTCGCAGACACCGAACGGCGTCTAAAAGAGCGAGATGAAGAGGTCGAGATCCTAAAAAAGGCCATGCGTGTCTTCAACAAAGACCAAACGTGATTTTTGAATTCATCCAGGCACACCGGAATGAATATCGCGTCGTGAAGATGTGCAGCGTCCTTGGTGTATCCAAAAGTGGATTCTACAAATGGCACAATTGCTTATTCACTGGCCTGCTTTCGGAAAAGCGGGCCAAACGGGAAGAGATTCAGCAAAAAATTGCCCGTTCCTATCATGAAAGCCATGGCATTTACGGCAGCCCCCGCATCTACGAGGATCTGAAGGCGTGGGGTTATTCGGTGTGCGAACGAACCGTAGGCCGGTACATGAAAAACCTGGGCTTATGTGCGCTACACGAAACGAAATTCCAAGTCACGACGGATTCGGCGCATCAGCAGTTTGTCTATCCGAATTTATTGGAGCGCAAGTTCCAAGTTGCAGCACCGAACAAGGCCTGGGTTGCCGATATCACCTATATCTGGACGATGGAAGGCTGGCTCTACCTGGCGAGCGTAATGGATCTCTTCTCCCGTAAAATCGTCGGATGGAGTCTGGATGCCACCATGAAAACTGAGCTTCCTCTCGGAGCCTTAGAACAGGCGATGGTGCTCAGAAACCCAGATGAGACACTGATTCATCATTCCGATCGGGGCTCTCAATATTGTTCTGATGAGTACGTCGAATGTTTAGGGACAAAACAAATTCAAGTAAGCATGAGCCGAAAAGGAGATCCTTATGACAATGCTTGCATTGAATCTTTTCATGCCAGTTTAAAGAAAGAACTGATCTATCGAACCCGCTACAAGACGCGTGCCGAAGCGCAAGCAGCCATCGGCTGGTATATAGACAGCTTCTATAATCAACGTCGCCGCCATTCCACACTCGGTTATCTGTCACCCAACAATTACG
Source organism: Planococcus halotolerans (assembly GCF_003289955.1). Classification (GTDB taxonomy): domain Bacteria; phylum Bacillota; class Bacilli; order Bacillales_A; family Planococcaceae; genus Planococcus; species Planococcus halotolerans. Next base: position 764,854 of record NZ_QLZR01000002.1, read on the forward strand.
AGAAAGCGCACAATTTTTTGTACACCCAAATACTCGTTTCATGATCAAAATGACGGTTGAGGGCATTGGTTCGATTTGAACCAATGCCATCGACTGTCCGACCAAACCAAGTGCGGTAGCGATTTGGAAAGTAAAAAAGAGCAAATAGGCGTGTCCACTTTCTTGACGGAAGACCATTAGAGATTTCTAGCTCGAACTCCCCATCGCAAAGCAGTTTTGAAGGGATAACTCATTAGTTATTTATTTCATAATATTCCCAGAAATAAACCCACAACGCTCGCCTCTACTTAAACCAGCCCAGCCGCCTGAACCACCCAAACATCGCTACAGCAACAATCCCCATAATCCCCAATACGACAAAGTAGCCATATTGCCACGTCAGCTCCGGCATGTTCTCGAAATTCATTCCGTAGATTCCGGCGATGAACGTGAGCGGCGCGAAAATCGACGTGATGATGGTCAGGACTTTCATGACGTTATTGGTCTGATGCGAATTAAGGGAAAGATAACTGTCCCGGATATCCGCCGTCAATTCGCGGTTCGACATAACCATTTCTGACAGCTTCAGCAGATGGTCATAAATATCCGAGAAGTATTCTCGGCGGTCCTGGATTTCATTTAAATGATGGGAATTCAGCATCCGGTACAGCAGGTCGCGCATCGGATTGACGGTCTGCCGCAAACTGAGCAGCAGTGAGCGGGAATCGAATAGTTCTGTCATGAGCACGTCCATCGATTTATTCTGTGTATTGTCTTCGATTTTCGCCAGGCTTTCTTCGATTTCATATACCAGCGGAAAATAATTATCGACGATTTTGTCTAACACTTCATAAAACACGTAGAACGGATTCCATTTATCAAGATTCCGGTGAGCCAGCAGCCGGTCCCAAACTTGCTTCACTTCCTTGGAAGCGTGCCAATGGAATGTGACGATAAATTGATCGCCTACAAAAAAGTCCAATTCTTCCTTCACCAGATCCATCTCTTCTTCCCGCACATTATGCGTAACAAAAAATGTATGGTCATCATAATAGTCCAGTTTCGGCCGCTGCAGCCTGTGAATGCAGTCCTCGATTGCCAGCGGGTGAAACTTGAACGTATACGCCAAATGCTGGAGCTCCTTATCCGTCGGCTGATCAAAGTCCGTCCAGAACCATTGATACCGTGAAAAATCCACTTGCTCCAGCGGAACATCCGCCTCTAATTTATTGTCGTGTGTAATGCCAATGACATTGATCATCTATGTACCACCTCTTGCCCAGGGATTTCTTCTATAATACTTATACTACCCTTTTCCACAATAAATTAAGGCACATTTTAAAGCAAACAATATTCTGGCATCCAACAAACCCAAATAGTGTACACTAACATTAGGATTTTATTAATCAGCAAAGGGGCATGCAGATGGGAACAACTACATTCGAAATAAACGAAACGACAATCAATGAAATTCAGCAGGCTTTCAAGGAAAACCGCCTCACTTCAGTCGAGCTGGTGAAAAGCTATCTCGATCGGATTGAAAAATACGATAAGAACGGTCCGAAGATCAATTCGGTGCTGACACTCAATCCCGACGCACTGAAAATCGCTGCCGAGCTGGATGAAATGCGCGGACAGGATGGTCAGGGGCCCTTACACGGAATTCCGGTCCTCTTAAAAGACAATATCGAAACGACGGACGCCATGCCGACGACAGCCGGTGCCATCGTTCTTGAAAACAATTTAGCCCGACAAGACTCATTTGTGGCGGCACAATTAAGACAAGCCGGCGCCATCATTCTCGGCAAAGTCAATTTGAGCGAATGGGCGTATTTTATGGCGCATGAAGTGCCGAGCGGCTACAGCTCACTTGGCGGCCAGGTTCTCAATCCTTACGGCGTCAGCACATTTAAAGCCGGGGATGTCGGCGGTTCGAGTTCCGGAACGGGTGCAGCCATCGCATCGAATTTTGCGGTTGTCGGTGTCGGCACCGAAACTTCCGGCTCGATATTAAGCCCTGCCAGTGCCAATTCCATCGTCGGCATCAAGCCGACGGTCGGCCTCATCAGCCGCTCAGGCATCATCCCGATTTCTGAAAGCCAGGATACAGCCGGTCCCATGGCACGCACTGTTACGGATGCGGCGATTATGCTGGGTGTGTTGACCGGCGTCGACGAGAGCGATCCGGCAACTCAAGCAAGCGCCGAAAAAGCATTGACCGATTACACGCCTCATTTAAAAACTGACGGATTGGAAGGCGCACGGATTGGCGTCGATGTATCGTTCTTAAACGACGAAGAGCCGGAAGAACGCGCAATCATCGACCAGGCGATTGAACTCATGAAATCGCTTGGTGCAACCGTCGAAGAAGTGACGATTCCCGTAGAGCCTTTCCAATCAGACGTTCTTTGGTATGAATTCAAGCGCGGCGTCAATGCCTATTTGAGCACAGTGTCCGATGACGTCCCTGTCAAAACTTTGGCGGACGTTATCGAATTCAATAAACAGGATCCGGAGCGCCGCATGAAATTCGGCCAGGCGGAACTGGAAAAATCACAGTCGATGAGTGATGATCCGTCCGACCCAAGATACCTGGAACACCGCGAAACCGATTTGCGGACGGCAAAAGTCGAAGGCATAGATGCCGCATTAGCCAAATACAATTTGGACGCCCTCTTATTCCAGGATAACCGCGGCGCCGGCATGCCTGCAAAAGCCGGCTACCCGTCAATTACTGTTCCAGCCGGTTACACAAGCAACGGCCATCCGGTCGGCGTAACTTTCACGGCGCAAGCCTTCAGCGAAGCGCGTCTGGTTGAGCTTGCCTATTCCTATGAACAGGCTTCAAAAAAACGGATTGCACCCAACCTAGATTCGATCTGATGTTAAGTTGAAATAACAAAACACCCTCTGCTGAGAAGCTGGTATGGAAATACCAACAGCTTAGCGGAGGGTGTTTTTTTAATGAGGGAACGATTTTTACCGTCCCCTCAGATTTCATTTGTATCCTTTCGCCTTCAAAACCTATTCAAATAAAGGCGTTACCGGCTTCTCGTTATGGACGTGTTCAATCGCTTCCGCCAATAACGGCGCTACTGAAAGAATCGTAATTTTCGGTGTGCGTTTTTCTTCAGGCACGTCGATGGTGTTGGTGACTACAAGCTCGGTTAGAGCCGAATCCTCGATGCTCTGAATCGACTCACCTGAGAGAACCGGGTGCGTGCAGCAGGCGTAAACGGCTTTCGCGCCGTTTTCCACGAGCATATCGGCAGCAAGCGAAATCGTTGTTGCGGTATCGACGATATCCACAATGATGATGACGTTCTTGCCTTTGATGTCACCGACGATATTTACGGTTTCAGGTGCACCAGGCTCTTCCTGGCGTTTATCGATAAAGCCAATCGGCACATTCAGATGATCCGCCAAATTACGTGCCCGTCCCAGACCACCGTTGTCCGGTGCTACCACAATGGCATCTTCCAGTTTTTTATCAGCGAAGTGTTTCTTTAGAATCTTGCCGCCGCGCAGCTGATCGACCGGCAAATTGAAGAATCCCTGGATCTGAGGCGCATGGAAATCCAGTGTGATGATGTGGGTAGCGCCTGCTTTTTCAAGCATATTAGCTACAAGCTTTGCCGTAATCGGTTCGCGTGAACTCGCTTTCCGGTCCTGCCGCGCATAGCCGTAATAAGGAATGACCACATTGATGGTATTAGCGGATGCACGCTTCAGCGCATCGATCATGATGAGGAGCTCCATCACATGTTCATTGCCCGGCTGGGAGGTCGACTGGACCAGATAAACATCTGCCCCGCGGACACTTTCTTCGATATTAATCTGGACTTCCCCATCACTGAAACGGGTGATCGAGCTTTTGCCCAACTTAACGTCGAGCAAATCTGCAATTTCCTGCGCTAAATCGGGGTTGGAATTCAAGGTGAACAGTTTGAAGTTTTTACGTAATTGATAAGGCAATGGGTGGGCCCCCTTCTTAAAAATCTTAATTGTAGATAATTTTATGATACCGTTTTATGGCGGCAATAGCCAACGGTTAGCGGGTATTTCCATTTTTCATTGTATTCGGGTAAAAGCGCTGGTGTTCTTTTCGTTAAGGCATTATGGTTATAATAAATAAAAAATGAAAGTGGGAAAATGAATGTCGTTTACGGATTTATCGATTGCTGCTGATGCGAAGATTTTGCCCATCCAGGAAATTGCGGAAAGGGCCGGAATTCCGGATGAAGCGCTGGAATTATACGGAAAATACAAAGCGAAAATAGATGTCAATTCATTGCCGGCGGCTGTCGGTTTAGGGAAAGTCGTGCTGGTGACGGCAATCAGCCCGACACCTGCGGGCGAAGGGAAATCCACGGTGACAGTCGGACTTGCTGATGCATTCAAGCAATTGAACGAATCGGTAATTGTGGCTTTGCGCGAACCTTCACTCGGACCAGTTATGGGTGTTAAAGGCGGCGCGACGGGTGGCGGATTTGCACAGGTGCTTCCGATGGAAGACATCAATCTGCATTTCACCGGCGATATCCACGCCATCACGTCTGCGAATAACGCGTTGGCGGCTTTTATTGATAACCACCTGCATCAAGGCAATTCCTTGAACATCGATCCGCGGCGAATTACTTGGAAGCGTACTTTGGACATTAACGACCGCGCGCTTCGCCAAGTAACGATTGGGCTTGGTGGACCGTCTGGTGGCATCCCTCGTCAGGACGGTTTCGATATTACAGTGGCTTCTGAAATTATGGCCGTGCTGTGCCTCGCGACGTCGCTGGAAGATTTAAAGGAACGTCTGGCAAGCATGGTGATTGGTTATACGTATGAAAGAATACCGGTTATGGTGCGTGATCTAGGTGTTGAGGGGGCGTTGACTTTATTGCTTAAGGAAGCTTTCAAACCGAATTTGGTGCAGACGATCGAAGGCACGCCTGCCATCATTCACGGCGGACCATTCGCGAACATCGCGCACGGATGCAACTCACTGATGGCCACGAACACGGCGAGACGGCTCGCGGACATTGTGGTTACTGAAGCGGGATTCGGCGCGGATCTGGGTGCTGAAAAATTCATGCACATTAAATCGCGCAAAGGCGGCTTCCATCCGGATGCGGTCGTGATTGTGGCGACGGTGCGGGCGTTGAAGATGCATGGCGGAGTTGAGAAATCGTTGCTTGGTGGCGCGGATGCGGATGCAGTGCGACGCGGCATGGTCAATCTGGCCAAACATGTGGATACGATTCGCCAGTTCGGCGTTGAGCCGGTGGTGGCATTGAACCGTTTTGTTGCCGATAGCGAGGAAGAAATTGCGGAGATTATGTCGTGGTGTGAGGCGGCTGACGTGCGTGTTGCGCTGACGAATGTATGGGAAAAAGGCGGCGCCGGCGGTCTGGAACTTGCCGGTCTCGTGAAAGAGGAATTGGAGCGGCCGAAAGACTTTTCTCTGCTGTATGAGGAAAGCGATTCAGTTGAAGAGAAACTTCGTGTGATTGTGCAGAAAGTTTACGGCGGCGCTGATATTCAACTGACCGATAAAGCGCAGAAGCAGCTTGTGGAATTGAAGAAATTTGGCTGGGATGCCCTGCCGATCTGCATGGCGAAGACGCAGTACTCGCTGTCCGATCAGCCGAAACTGCTCGGCCGCCCGGAAGGCTTTACGGTGACGATCCGTGAAATTATGCCGAAACTTGGCGCGGGCTTTTTAGTGTGTTTGACGGGCGACATCATGACGATGCCCGGCTTGCCGAAGCAGCCGGCGGCGTTGAAGATGGATGTTGGGCCTGATGGTGAAGCTATTGGGTTGTTTTAGAATTTGAGAGTGTGTTTGTGTGATGTTGTGTTATTTTCCCCGGGGGCTTCGGCTTGCGGGGGTTTTTTTGTGGTGTGTTTTTTGGGGGGATTTGCTGAGCGCCCGATTATTTTTTTGAACGCCCGATTATCTTCCTGAGCGCCCGATTATTTTTTTGAACGCCCGATTATTTTTTTGAGCGCCTGATTATCTTCCTGAGCGCCTGATTAATCCTCCCCGCCCCTTTTCAAAAGGAAAATCGCCGTCATTTTATCGGTTAAAGAGAAAAAACCACTCCCACTAACTCAAATACTGAAAGAAAGTGACAAATAGATGCTTTTCGCCCTGGCGAAAAGCGTAAAAGCCAAGCTTTACTTCAGCTAAATTATTTTTAGAATTTTTAAATAATATCGTTTCGGAATGCTATAATTTATTCACATGACAGAAAGAGGTGGCGATTATAAAAGAGCCGATTGAAATTTTGCCGCAGGGACAGGCCATTAAGTATTTTATTGCAAGGCCGCCGGAAAAGCACCCCAGGAAAGAATACCTCGAAAATCAGCTGCATCGCAAAACGGCCGGCGAGCGTGGGGAAAATAAGATGCGGAAAAAATTTCAGGAGTTTCACCTGGACGAGAATTTTGCGGCGTTATGGGACATCGGCCTGATAGACGGCGATTGGAAGACGCAGTTTGACGGGCTGGTAATGACGGAAAAGTGCATAATCATCCTCGACTCGAAGAATGTCAGCGAAGATCTCCACTTCGATGAGAAGACGGGTGAATTTATTCGCATGGATTCGAAAGGGCAGCGGCTGATTCTGGATAATCCGGTGTTTCAGCTGAACAAGAATATACTGTTTTTGAGGCGCTGGCTCAGGAAGCGGAAAATCGATGTCCGTGTGAAGGGACTGATTGTGTATACAGCAAATCAGTGTCTGTTCCACTCGAAGCCGTCCGGCGCGCCGATTTGCAAAACGTATCAGATGAACGACTATCTCTACAACATCCTTCATTCCCTTCCTCCAGATCCTACACCTTTGAAAGTCAATAAAATCAAGCGATTAATCGAGGCCAGTCACTCGCCATATGTGCGAAGGCCGCTATGTGAAACGTATCAAATTGCATATAGCGACTTGCAAAAAGGCGTCTATTGCGCGAGTTGCAAGGGATACCAAGTGGTGCGCAGTAAACGGAATTGGGTGTGCCTCCGCTGCGGGGCGAAAAATTCGACTGCTCATCATTTTGCGCTGCAGGAGTATTTTTCGTTTGTGGATGACAGTGTTACGAATAAAGAATTTAGGGAGTTTTGTTTGTTGGAGTCTTCTGATGTAGCGAAAAGGATTTTGGTTCAGTATGACTTTGAAGTGTTTGGTGAAACCAAGTCACGACGATATCGAATAAAAGAATAATCATGATCGCCGTCTAAAAACGGCGTTTTTTTATGCCCGAATTGCTGAACGCCCGATTATTTCCCTGAGCGCCGGATTATTCTCCTGAGCGCCCGATTATTCTCCTGAACGCCCGATTATTCTCCTGAGCGCCCGATTATTCTCCTGAACGCTGAAATAATTTCTACAAGCTATTTCGCCTCCCCAAAATTAGCCTCCAACCCTCCTTTCAAAGCCAAATCACCTTCTTACACTCACCCAAAACCTCAATTTGATGCTTTTCGCAGGCGAAAAGCGATTAAAAGCTTTAAAAAACACTAAAAGTCATCACCACTTTCTCCTGTTTATCCATTAGATGAAAACTTCCCCACTCCACCCAACTCCAAAGCCAAATCACCCTCTCACACCCCCCAAAAAATTACATGCTTATCGCAGGCAAAAAGCGATTAAAAACAAAAAGCCGCACCCACAACACGGGTGCAGCTTTAAAACTCGCTATTCATGCGGTCACTCACTCCAGCCGGATCTGCTTTCCTTTTTTCTTCTCGTCGTCACGCGATTTTGGAACTTCCAGCTGTAGCATGCCGTCCTTGAACGATCCGGTAATTGCATCGTCGTCGATGTCGCCTACGTAGAAGCTCCGCTTGAAGGAACCGTATGACCGCTCTTTGCGGATGTAGTGGCCGTCTTCGTCTTTCGATTCTTTATTTTCTTCGCGCGTACCTTCGATTTCCAGATAGCCGTCGCGGTACTCGACTTTCACGTCGTCCTTGGAGAAGCCGGGGACGTCCATCTTCATCTCGTACCCATTATCGGTTTCCTTGATGTCGACATTTGGGTAATGGGATTCCCGGAAGAACCGGTCGAACAAATCGGTCTCAAATCCACTTTCAAACAAACTTGGGAAGAAATCGTCGCGTTTGCTTGGCAATAATCTTCTCATAGCTGGCTCGCCTCCATTGGAATAGTTTTTAAAACCATTGGCTACGGCAACTCTCCGATTATCCTGATCTGAACCGTTTGGCCAATCCCTCCCTTTTTGTGTGTAATCTGTTTTCAATAAAAATTATATTCAAAATCAGTTTGGTGTCAATTGAAAAACATCAAAAAAATGCGGTGTTGTGGGGGTTTTGGCTTTGGATAACATGCTGTTTTTGCAACCGGTAATCTCAAGACGCTACTCTAATATCTCCCGAATAACCTCTCTTGCTCCATCGTTTTTCAGCTTATAAATTCCAACTGTCTTATCTGTTTGAAACATGTCAAAGTCGTCACCGAAATTCAGCCACAATCTTAAAGTATCAGTTGATCCATCCTTGTAAACCATCCTTACTTTATAATCTTCAAATCGCGTCACTTCGTACGCACCATTTTCATGACCGGCTTTATTGACTGATTGTATAAAATCCTCAATTTCTTCCTGATCATCAATCAAAACTGCTTCTCCAAATTCATCGTTCGCAGAATCATAAACCGATACTTCCAGCTGGACCGGGACTTCTTTAAAGTCATGGAATGAGAAGACGAGGTTAGTAATAAGCAAAAGAACGCCTGACACTAGCAATATTAGTAAAAGCTTCTTCATGGCAAGTCTCCTCTTTATTCGTTTAGACGTTAGAACTTGTGAATTGGTTACATCTAAATCATATGACAGTCACCCACAAATAATGCCTATTTACCGCTCGGGATAAAATACATAAAAAACCGTACCCGGGAGCCTTAGAGGCTTTGGATACGGCATATTATATAAGAAAATCCCACTCTTAATCGGTACATTCACTCTATCAGTACTACCACGCTAATATATGGGTGCTATTTTTCGTTTGGCACTACCAAAATTTCTTGGGTGTATTAGTCAGTTTATGCATTTCAACTGGTAAAGGGCGACTGAAGAAATAACCTTGTCCTCCATCACAATTCTCTTCCCTTAGATAAGTCAATTGTATTTCATCTTCAATTCCTTCGGCAGTGACATCCATATTCAATTTATGAGCCAGCGATATGATGGTCGATGTAATTTCCTTACCGTTTAAATCGTGGCTGATATCTCCGATAAAACTGCGATCGATTTTTACACGATTAAAGGAGAACTGTCTTAAATAGCTGAGTGAAGTGTAACCTGTTCCAAAATCATCGATGGATATTGAAATGCCTAAGGACTTTAAGTTCGCCAGACTTTCTTTAAGTGTTTCAGTATTTTCCATTAAAATGCTTTCTGTGACTTCAAGCTCCAACCATTCAGCATCCAGTCCTGTTTCTTCGAGTGTTTTTTTAACTGTCTGTAAAAAATTCGGGTGCTGCAGCTGAATTGTCGAGATGTTCACACAAATCTTAAAAGGGTGTATCCCTTCTTCTTGCCAAGCCTTGTTCTGTGAACAGGCGGTGTGTAGAACCCAAGTGCCTATTGAAATGATATGGCCGCTTTCTTCGGAAACCGGTATAAACTGATCAGGTGGCACCATCCCCAAATCCGGATGATTCCAGCGGATCAACGCTTCCATTGCACTAAGTTCTCCGGTTTTCAAATTTGTTATAGGCTGATAATGAAGAACAAATTCCTGGTGGTCGATTGCTGACCTCAGCCCTTCTTCAATTGCCAGTTTATAGGCAGTGTTTTGGTCAAGCTCCTCTGAGTAAACGGTAAAACTGTTCTTTCCATATTTTTTTGTGTGATACATGGCTATATCCGCTTTTTTGACCAGTTCATCGACACTTTCTCCAATCCCTTTACTAAAAGCGATGCCGATGCTTGCCGAAATAGACAAGGAATGACCGTTTATATCAAAAGGCTCCACGAGTACTTGGTTAAGGCGTTCAGCCATTTTAATGCTTTCTTCCTCTCCAGTATTCGGCAGCAGAATGGCAAATTCATCTCCGGCAAATCTTCCGACCGTATCTGTAAGCCGGACATTCTCTGACAATCTTTTTGAAACAATTTTTAAAAATTCATCTCCCAGATGGTGGCCCAATGAATCGTTAATGAACTTGAAGCGGTCTAAATCGAGGAAAAGGACAGCAGTCGGCTTTCCGTTCAGTTCTGAAAAATTTAATATTTGTGTTAGACGGTCCTCAAATAACTTTCGATTCGGCAGCTTTGTCAGTGAATCGAAGAAAATAAGTTCCTCCATGACTTTTTTATGTTCAATTCGTTCTGTAATGTCTTTTGCAATGCCATAGACCCCGACAATTTCTCCGGCCTGTTTCACTGGGAATTTTGTGATTTCAATGTTCTTTCGCTTGCCATCTTTATCAAGCATTGTAATATCATGATTATTAGGAATCCCTTTTGCTGCTTGCCCAAAATATTCTTGGGTAACTTCCATATCTTCGGGTACGATAAATGGCGAGAAACTCATCTCCATCAATTCCTGTTTGGAATACCCCGTAAGCTCCTCGCACGCTGGATTTAAATCTGTAAAATTGCCTTCCAGGTCAAAGGTGAAGACTGCATCAGGATTGTTATAAAAAAGGGATTCAAAGCGTTCCTGGTTCTCCCTAAGCTTGAGGTCTGCAATAACTTCCCCTGTCACTTCAAATACGGAACCGAACAGGAAGGATTGTCCATTTTTAAAGATCTTTTTCGAATGAACCTCAATATAAATCATTTCACCATCTTTTTTGTATAGCCGCAATCGGTAACGTGCATAGGTCTCTTGGTTTTCTTCACTGTTAAGAATTCTATCTTTTACTATGAATAAGTCATCTGGATGGATAAGTTTGTTCAGCTGCTTTTCATCATTTAGCATTTCCTCTTCTGAATAGCCAGTCAGTACACAAAAATGCTTGTTTACGTACGAGAAAGACCAGTCATTTAAGATATACATGCTAACAGGTGAATGCTGAACCATCACTTCAAACATATCCTTATAGAATGCAGCATCCAGTTGTGTCTGCTCCCCTTTCAATTTCATAATCAATTCGTTTTCTTCCTCTGTCATTTTCAATATGTTGACCTCCACTAGCTTTAATAATCATAGACATAAGCAATATAGAATTCCTTACACAAGGGGTTTTTTCACTTTTACTTTTATTGATTCAACTAAATTATTCAAAGCTTTATTTAAATAAGTCATGAATTTATGTAAATTTGATAAAAAGTCTAACTGAATATTGACATTTTCAAAATACCAATACTTAAGTCCTTTATACTTTTTTTACATATAAGAATTATAGACTTTTATCTTATTTTAAAAATGGGCAAAATATACTAATTAGTTTTTTCATTTCCATTTATAACCTAAATCATCTATTACACATTCAAAGAAATTTAGTCGACTTCTGTTTAGTTCACAGTTATTGATGCAAATCCGTCTATCCGACATTTGATAAATATACAAAGACTATATATTCTAAAATTTTTTAAGTTTATAACCAAGTTAGCTGGTCAGAATAAAAGGTTTTATTGTATAATGATTTCATACTCTAATTGAGTGAATTATTTGAGAACAAAATTTCTTTATGGAAGGAATCGATGATAGATGAAATATGGATTTTGGCTGCCGATATTCGGCGGATGGCTGCGCAATGTGGAAGATGAGAATATGCCGGCGACTTTTGACTATGCGAAACAAGTGGTGCAGTCGGCTGAACAATGGGGTTATGATACGACGCTGATCGCTGAATTGAATTTGAATGATATTAAAGGTATGGAAGCTGATTCGCTGGAGGCTTGGTCAACGGCGGCTGGACTTGCGGCAGTGACGGAGAAGATTGAGATTATGACGGCAATCCGTCCGGCTTTCCATAACCCGGCGGTGACGGCGAAAATGGCGGCGAATATCGACCGGATTTCGAATGGCCGTTTCACGCTGAATGTCGTGTCTGCCTGGTGGGCGGAAGAAGCGCGCCAATACGGCGGCCAGTTTACCGAGCATGACGAACGCTACGAACGGACGGATGAATTCCTCCAAGTAATGAAAGGCATGTGGACGCAAGACGAGTTTTCATTCAAAGGGAAATACTATGATATCCAGAATGCGCGGCTTTCACCGAAACCGGTTCAACGCCCGAACCCTATTCTGTACGCTGGGGGCGAAAGTCCGCGCGGCAAGAAGTCGATTGTGGAAGGCTGCGACGCTTACGTAATGCACGGCGGCACGGTTGAAGAAATCCAGGCGAAAATCGATGACATGAAGAATTTGCGTAAAGCAGCCGGCAAATCGCCGCTTCAGTCATTCGGAATGGCGGCTTATGTCGTATGCCGGGATACGGAAGAAGAAGTCGCTGCGGAATACGCGCGCATTGTGGATATGAAAGAGTCGAGCGGCTATGTCGGCTATGACGATTTCGTCAGTAAATCACAGCTGGAGCAGCAAGTAAAATTGGAGGATTATTCGGTGTCCAACCGCGGCTTGCGCCCGAATCTGATTGGAACACCGGAACAGATTGCCGACCGTATCCTCGCTTATGAAGAGGCCGGCCTTGATTTATTGCTGCTGCAGTTTTCACCGCAGCTGGAGGAAATGGAACGCTTTTCGAAAAAAGTGATGCCGCTGGTTGAACAAAAACGCGAAGCGCTGCAGGCGCTTTCGAACTAAGGAGTTTTTAGATGACTGAAAAAATATATGTAATCCACGAAAATGAAGAATGGACAACGCATTTGTTTAAACGGCTGGATGAACTCCAGTTGCCTTATGAGGACTGGTTTATCAACGAAGGATTGGTCGATTTGAATGACACGCCTCCTGAAGGCGTATTTTACAGCCGCATGAGTGCTTCGTCACACACTCGCGGCCACCGTTATGCACCGGAAATGGCCGCTTCGCTGTTGGCATGGCTCGAGCATCACGGACGCACCGTATTTAACGGCACGCGCGCGCTGCGCCTTGAAGTCAGCAAAGTCAACCAGTATATGGCGCTGAACGCGGCGGGCATCCGCACGCCGAAAACCATTGCAGCCAATGGGCGTGAACAGATTATTGCGGCCGCGGAAAAACTGGACGCACCATCTTTTATCACTAAGCATAACCGTGCCGGTAAAGGGCTTGGCGTTCGCCTGTTCCATTCCATTGATGCGCTCAAGGAATACCTCGATGGCGGCGAATTTGATCCGTCAATCGATGGTATCACGCTGATCCAGGAATACATCCAGGCGCCGGAGCCGTTCATCACTCGCTGTGAATTTGTCGGCGGAAAATTCGTCTATGCAGTACAAGTGGACACTTCGGAAGGATTCGAGTTGTGCCCGGCTGATGCCTGCCGCATCGACGACCTGTTCTGCCCAGTCGGCGAGCAGCCCGAAGAGACACCGAAATTCCAGGTGGTCGAAGGATTTGATGATCCGATCATCGCGAAGTATGAAGAGTTCCTTCGTCAAAACGACATTGCCGTAGCGGGGATCGAGTTTATCCGCAATGCTGCGGGGGAGATTTTCACTTACGACGTCAACACCAATACGAATTACAATTCGGACGCGGAAGCGGCTGCCGGCAAATTCGGTATGCTGGAGCTGGCGAAACTACTAGGCAAAGAATTGGAGAAATCAAAAGTTACAGTTTAATGATTTGAGGCAGTTTTTCTAAACTGCTATAAAAACAGCTCCTCCAGCGGCGGCAAAAGCCAATACTGAAGGAGCTATTTTTTTCCTGTTTCTTCATCAGACTGCATATTCTTCTATTCCACACTCACCAATTCGCTTTGAACCTCTCCATCGGCATCGACAGATTTAACAGAGGCAAAGCCTTCCACCATGTAATATTTGGAACCGTCATCCTGGCTTGTCACTTCTGTTGCGTTGGTGAAAGTCTGGTACGCTGTTTCCACGGTTACATTGACATCCGTGATTTCAAGCGTGATGGCTTGATCGCCCAATCCGGTTGTAAAAGTTTTGCCGACTTCAACTGGGTAAACGAGACTCAAATCACGTTCGGAATATGGGTAGCCGATTGCAAAAAAGTCATAGTTTTCAAGCTCGAGATATTCATAGTCATTGTCGGTGCCGTCCATTTCCACCGTCCACATATAACCGTAAGTCAAATCGCCACGGTCCGGCACATCTTCAAAGCGGTGGATTGCTGTTGTGCCATCCGCCATTTCGTAGGTGTAGACTTTGGTTTTGTCTTTTTGATGTGAGCCTTCTATGACCGCGTCATTTTTAAATTCCGGCTCGAGCGCCCGTGCAAGGAAAGCTGCAAATTGGCCACGCGTCACTTCTTCTTGCGGCTGGAATGTGTTATTGGGATAACCGTTCGTGATATTGATCGCCAAAATCTTACTGATCGCTTCTGCGTAGTAAGCATCCTGCGGCACATCCGTGAACGACACATCGATCGTGTGGGCAAGGTCAAATACCCGCTCCATGATCAGCGCCATATCGCCTCGGATAATGGGAGCTTCAGGATTGAATAAATCATTCCCAACCCCTAGCACATATCCTGCTTCCGCAGCTTCCGCGATATAGCCGCTGGCGTAATGGCTCACCGGTACGTCACTGAACTCCGTCGCTCTTCGCGTTTCATCAAAATCCATCAATTGTCCAATCATCACGACTGCTTCAGCCCGAGTCACTTCTGCATCTGGCCGAACCGTTTCATCCGGATAGCCCTCGATGACACCCCTGTCCATCAGATACGTGATTTCCTCATAGAATTGATGGTCTTCCGATAAATCCGAGGCGGCGGCAGCAGGGAAAGCCAGCAGCAATGACAGCAGTACAATCAGCACACTTGTCCACTTCTTTGTCATTTCATCTCCTCCGTTCCATTTATTTGTTGCCTCCATTTTAACAGCTGCCAACAGATAATGCACCCGTTTTCTGTATATTCACTCTTTTCTTGCAGCACTTTCATTATTTTTTCATTCCAAAAACCTTACTACTAAAATGAAAGGTGAAATGCCCAAACATTTAATGTCTCCCCTATTATCCACATTCCCAATTGTCAATATTTTATTTATAATAATAATTAATTATTACTTATTGATTACTGATATGATAAAATGAAAACAAACAGGGAGGGATAGATTATGAAGACGTTTTTGTCTTTAATCGCAGCTGCCATCCTGATGATCAGTTCGTTTTCGTCTCCTGCCAAAGCGATTGTACTGTTTGATGACGTGCCCGGTGACCATCCATTTGCCCTGGAAATTGCGTTCCTGCATGAAGAAGGAATCATCAATGGCCACACAGATGGCACCTTCCGGCCAGACGATCCAGTAATCCGGTCGCATGCCGTCGCGATGATTGGACGTGCATTGAATCTGGATGACTCGCCACGTGACCCAGGTTTCCGGGATGTATCAGTCAGCCATGAGTTCTCGGGTTACATCGCTTCTGCCGTTGATACAGGGATTATTGTAGGCTACCCGCACAATTACTTCCGCCCGGATTGGACTGTGACACGTGCCCAGACAGTTACGATGCTGGACCGCGCCCTCCACTTCCCGGATGCAGCGGATAATAACTTCCGGGATATGAATGAAGGGCATTACGCATTTGATGCCGTGTCGAGACTCGCTGAGCAAGGTGTTGCACGCGGTTATCCTGACAATACATTCCGTCCGGACATTGCAGTGACACGCGCACAGTTTGCGGCTTTTCTGGCACGGGCCATCGAGCCGAGTTTCATTCCTGAAAAACAAGACTTGCTGATGACAGCCAATGAAATTCTGGCAGAACTGCAGGCCGAAGATTTTGAAGATGTTGCCGCATATGTCAGCTCCTCGGAAGGATTGACATTCTGCCCGTACGCTGGCGGCTGCATTGACAATGGCGGTGTCACTTTCACCAAAGCGCAGCTTCCCGGCTTCATGAATGATTCGAATGATTATTTATGGGGATACGAAGATGGAAGTGGTTTTGAGATCAATCTGACACCTGCCGAGTATTATGATGAGTATTTGATGGAAGCAGACTATAACGCCAAAGAGCGCTATGGACGCAGCGAACACCCGATGACACAGGAGCTGATTCACCAAAAATATCCTGAGGCGACTGTTGTCGAGTTCTACTATCCCGGCACCGATGAATACGATGGAATGGACTGGCAGAGCCTGAACATGGTATTCGAGAAAAATAGCAATGGTGATTGGGTGCTGATTGCGATTGTGAATGACCGCTGGACGATTTAGTTTGTGAATTGAATGTAATGAGAAAGACCCGGCAATTAAATTTGCCGGGTCTTCCTTAATATCAGGGTCATTTTTCACTGCAGGGTCCAAAATGACAATCAGATACAGCATGGTTAAAATTGCAGCATGTTGATAAACCTATTGTTTAAGCTTATTATGTTTAGCCATATTTTCATGTTTTTCATTACGCAGATCGTATTCATGTATAAAATGCAGGACGGCTTGCCGGGGAATGCCAAGTTCCCGTGCTGTTACCGATGGCCCTTCATCACGTTCGATGTATAATTCCCGGATCACTTCTTCCATACTTTTACTATGTCCTTTTTCCAGCTTCTCTTTATATTTCTGATAGGGATGCATATTCATCATCCTACTCTCTTATATTTTTATTCGTGTACTGAATTTTCTGTTTTTTATGTTTAATTGATTATAACCCTGTCCAGTTATTTAAACTAGTCTTTTTTAATTGCGAAAGGGAAACACAAAAGCCGTGCCGGAAACCATTGGTTTCCGGCACGGCTTTTACCGATTCAGCTTCAATTCGGCCAGTGGTGCATGAAAAAATAGGACAGGATGCCAATTACCGCGAAGATTGACACGATCAGCATTGGTATCAGTCCGAAGGTGGCTTCCATTGATTTCCCTCCTCCCTTGCCGTTCATCTCTTTGCCTTTATCATAATCCTAATTCATGTAAATAGATACAATTAAATCTGATTATTCAGTTAAATTACTTTTTGGAACTTTATTGCTGAAAATCCTGTCCGCCATTCCGACTAAAAAACCGCATATCGGGTAATCCATTCTATATAAGTACTGCCCCGGACAGACCATCTGCAAAGGAGCGAGCGCCATGATCGAACAATTGGATACCCTGTACAACGAAGAAGGTTATTACATCAAAAATAGAGGAGGATTTTTCGCCGGGAAAAAGCTGGTGACAGTAATTACGCCCGTGTATAATGCCGAGCCTTTTCTCGAGAAGACCATCGAGTCGGTCATCAATCAGTCCATCGGTTTTAAAAACATAGAATTCATCATCGTCGATGACCATTCAACTGACGGCTCTAGGCAAATCATCTGGGATTACGCGGCAAAATATCCGAATATCAAAGCTGTCTTCCTGAAGAAAAATACCGGTTCCCCCGCCGCTCCCCGTAACCTCGGGATTGAACTGGCAAAAACGGACTGGGTGACGTTTCTTGATGCTGATGACTGGCTCCATGAAGAAGGCGTCAAAGCGCTGTACGATTTGGCGAAGGAAACCGGGGATAATTATGTCGCCGGAAGAACGATGAAAGCGGAGTCCGGCGGTTTTAAGATTGTGGGAGAGCATCAATCGGCTATTGAGAGGCGGAGCGTGTCCCCTTTTACGATCAAACATATCTTCCAGCATCTTGGCCCCACTGCCCGGATGATGAAAAGGAAGTTGCTGCTGGATAAAAATATACGCTTCCCCCATCTGAAATTTGCGGAGGACAAGCAATTTTTCATCGATGTGCTGATCAATTGCCCGACCATTTCCACGACCAAAAAAGTCGCCTACTACGCCAATCGGCTCGATGAAAATGAGAGTTCATTGACATCAAAGACAACGGTTATGGAAAAGACGGACACCAATATCCAGGTGATCAAGTATGTAAAACAGAAAAAGCTTCCGGAAGAGCAGGAAAAGATGATTTTGAACCGGCTCTATGAATTCGACTGCATCACACGGCTGTTCGACCGGCAGCATTTCCTGAAAAGCGAAACCAAGGAAGATTATTTCGACAAGTTCCGGGAAGTTCTCGCTACCGCCAGCGACCTGGACTACGAGATTTCCGATAACTTCTTCCACCCGTTTAACCGGACCGTCTATCGATTGTTCCTGCAGGAAGATTACCAGCAAATGATCGATCTCATCCGCTGGAATAAGAAGACGAAGCAGAAGCAACACATCATCAAAGACGGACTGCCCTATATAACGACGCCTTTTGAAGGTACATTGGCCGAAAACATCCGGGTCCCGCTCCTCGCCATCTACCAAAGCGGTTATTTTGAAGGCGACAGTTATCACCTCACCGTGCAGATTTTCGGGGAGGAAATCGATAAAGTCGAAGAACTAGTCTTCCGGAACCGCCAGGACGTCAACGAAGAATACGCCTTTACGCTCCAGCCGGACGAAAGCCGCATCGCCAGCATTTCCATTGAAGTCGCAGAACTCGACAAATTGCCGACAAAAAGTTTCGAAGTTTTTATCCGCTATGATGTCTACCGGAAAATTAATATCCTGCGGCCGGAACAGCTTCAAATCGACAAGCGGCTTCTTAACTTCTATACGACGCTCAACTCCAATCTGGGTTTTAAAATAACCAAAGCGTGACGTAATATGCAAGCATTTATAGAGTTACAATTGGCTTCAACCAGAGTTAATGGAAAAGTTGATATAAAAAGCGAATAAAAAATCCTTTAAACAAAGCCGTTTAAAGGATTTTTTCTCTTTCAGAAGCATGTTTTTGCAGTACTTCATATCGGTAAGTCGTTTTTTCTTTTTTTGACATTCCTTTATATTCCTCTAGGAACTTCTCGTACTCTTCAAGTATGATGTCTGCATTGCCATACTCTTTAAGTGTTCCGAATTCCAACCATGCAATTTCATCACAAAACTTCCTCATCTGTGAAATGGAATGGCTGACAAAAAACATCGTTTTTCCTTTTTCCTTAAATTCCATCATTTTATTAAGGCTTTTTTCAGCAAAGGCTTTGTCGCCGACGGACAGTGCTTCATCTATAATCAGAATGTCAGGATCCACTCTCACGGAAATTGAGAATCCTAACCGGGACTTCATCCCACTGGAATATGTTTTTACAGGCTGGTCGATGAACTTTTCAATTTCGGCAAATTCAATGATTTCTTCTTCCATCTCTTCAATTTCCTGTTTTGAAAAACCCAGCATCAGAAGTTTCAACTCAATATTTTCCCTGCCAGTCAATTTATTATCCAGTCCTGCATTCACCGCAATAAGCGCTACGTTTCCTTTGCTTACTACTTTGCCGGACGTTGCCGGGATGACTCCGGCGATTATATTGGCCAAAGTCGATTTACCTGAACCATTTATACCGATAAGTCCTACAATCGCTCCTTCATCCACTTGAAAAGAGATATTCCGCAGCGCAAAAAATTCTTCTCCATACTCTTTGGCAGGGATGATCAGGTCCAGAATGCGTTCCGATCTTTTTTTATAAAGTTTATAGCGTTTCGATACATGCTGAACATCCACTGACTTTGCCATTTGCATCACTTCCCATTTTAAAGGAAATCAATAAATTGATTTCTGAATTTAATATGCAGATAAGAACCGATAAAGAATGTCAACAGTATTACTCCTGCAAAATACGCAGTATAAACCGGATTCTCAAGAAAATACCACCCTTCACCAAGTAAAGAATAGCGGTATCCTTCAATTATATAATAAAAAGGATTGAGCTTCATATAAGGCTGCCACGTTTCCGGCAATAGTGTCGGCGGCCAAAGTATCGGAGATAAATACAGAAGCATTCTCATTATTGACTGGAGCAGCATTTGGACATCCCGGACAATGGTTGTTAACGTTGAAGTTATCAACACGAGGCTAAACAGGAATGCGAGCAGACTGAGCATATAAAGCGGCAACTGAATGTAGTATATGGATACTGGATAGCCGATAAATTGCAGGAAAACCATGCCCAGACCCAGGATAACCAGATGAGGATAGAACTGGGCGAAAATTACATAGCCCGGTATGACACTCATTGGAAAATTCATCTTGGCCAGCATCTTTATCTTGCTGTAAATCGACTTGGACCCTTTCATAACAGCTTGGGTAATAAAGAACCATACCAGGATTCCGGCAAGCATCCATTGCAAATAAGGAATATCGCCAATAGGTTCCCTTTGCCGGATTCCGAATCCGAAAACAAACCAGTAAATCGTTATCTGGATAGCGGGATTAATAATTTCCCAGGCCATCCCCAAATAATTTCCACTTGTCAAACTCCGTAATTCATAGACAGACAGCCTTCTTACCAAATAGAAGTAGCGGAGTTGTTCCCTTATTATTTTCATCATTGAATTCATCCTGGTTCCTCACCCACTCTTTTTTCTGTCACGTTACTCCAAAAAAGCTTTTACTACCCGTTCGGTAGCATGGCCATCTTCCAATGAAGAAAATTTACCTTTAAACCCGCTAAATTTGGAATCCGATTGAACATTCGAATCCTTCAGGCTGTTTATCGCCAAGAACAGTTCTTTTTCCGTTTCAACGATCGGCCCAGGTGCTTCTTCTTCAATATTAATATAAAATCCTCTTAATTGATCACGGTACAGTTCGAAATCATACATAAAGAATATTATCGGCCGATTTAATACGGCAAAATCAAAAAACACGGAGGAGTAATCAGTTATCAGTAAATCTGAGATCAAGTAAAGATCCCGGATATCTGGATATGAGGATGCATCATAGACTGTGCCTGCATGAGCAGAAAAATCAAAGTTCTCAGCTACTAAGTAATGCATTCTGGACAATAAAACCCATTCATCTCCAAATTCTTTTTTCCAATTATCCAAATTGAATTGAAACTCGAACTTATATTTCCCTTTTTCATAAAATTCATTATCCCGCCAAGTCGGCGCATAAAGCATGACCTTTTTATCTTCGGGTATCCCCAGTTTCTTTTTCAAATTACTGGCAAGGGTTTCTGAATGATTGGACAACACATCATTCCGAGGATATCCTGACTCGATAATCTTGCCTGGATAACGAAAAGCCCTTCTGAAAATCTCTGTCGAATAAGTATTAGGTGATACAAGATAATCCCATTTCCGTGCTTCCAGAACAAAATTCCTCTTATAGGCACTAGTATTGGTGCCGGGCATATGAATTTCCTCAATATCGACGCCAAGTTTTTTCAGCGGAGTTCCATGCCAAGTTTGGATGTATACTGTGTCTTTCGGTTTGGGCATCCACGCCGGTAACCGGACGTTATTCACCCAGTATTTTGCACGGGGAAAGTGAAAAAACCAAGGAATTGTAAAACGCCGCAGATAAGGTACCCCAAATTCCCTGAACATGTTTTCAGCACTTTTGTCGATGCTCCACAGCAGACGATAATCCTGGTGATGCTCTTTCATATACTCATAGATTGCGCGCGGGCTATCACTGTATTGCTTGGCATGAAAACTTTCAAAGATGACCATATCTTGTGTTTTGGGTAAACGTCCGATTAATACGAATAGGATTTTGAACAGTTGCAGCACTCTTTTATTGTTTTTCAATTCGCGGAACCAGTTATGCATCCTCTTTTGCAAGGTATATTCTTCCGGATGGAGGCTTGTTCCGATGGATACATTGCCACGTTTTGAGGAAACAAGAAGAAGCACATCGCCTTCTCTTTTTTTAAGGGACACTATCTTTTCTTTATTGTAATCCATATTTAATTTTAAGGGATGCAAGGGCTGGGTATCATCTCCAATATAAAGGGCACGCTGTTGTTCATCCGCCGCAGCAATTGCCGAAACCGGAATCTTAAAAAAACCAAAACGCCTGAAAAAATTAATTTTCCAAGGTCTTTTAAATGTTGCAATGGCCTCTTCCCTGCCGTCGATATATAAATTGTCGTAGTCATTGCTGGCTTTATAGGCATAATGTGTACTTCTTCCATACAGAAACAGATGCTTGCTGGTGAATAATGCTTTCAAATCTGACTCATAGCCACTGATTTTTGAAGCATTTCCTTTTGTGAGATAAATGCCATTCTGCTTGTTATGAATATAATATTTCAAATCATTAATCGAAAAAGAAGCAAGCAAATGTTTTTCGCGATGTTCTTCCAATTGATAAAAATCGAAGACCTTTACTCCTCTACCGGTTATTTTCATGAAATCAATTGCCGCCCGGTCTTCCTTACAGGAGACATCAAGTACTTCAGGCCCTTTCAATCTAATGTCCAGACCCGCTTTATTGGACAGAATATTAAAGCGAAAATTCCGGGTGATCATTTCTTTTCTAAACAAGTCATATATCAAGAATGTGTTGAATTGGCCATAAGTTATTTTTCCTGCTAGGAGGTACCGGGATTCTACAGAGGTCATTTCCAAGTCTACTGGAATTCTGTGTTCAGGAGATTCATAAGCCGCAATGTCATTAAAAGTGTAGAGCTTCTGTTCTGCCGAAGTAAAAAGAGAAACTGAGGTTTCATTTGTTTGTTTTAAGGAAATTCCTTTTATATAAGCCTCATATTCGAACGCAAAAGAGGTGGCTCCAGGCAAAAAATTCAAGTTATAAGAAAGGCTGCCGGCTAGTATCCGATTATTTTTTATATAAAAAGTATAGGATTCCGCGCTGAAATCTTTCAGGAATAATACCTGGTCCTCTTTCATTATGCTGCCTATAACGGAAGTTTCCCCAATAACAAGATCTTCCAAACCAACCTGAAAAACTGTTTCCTCCGGAAACAGTGAAAACTCAATCGCGTACTCATTTTCGGTTGTAATTTGGATTTCATTGGATAGGACCATAATTTTTCCTCTTTTGCTTATTATTTTCATTAGCTATTTTAAATGATAACATATATTATATAATGACAACATTTTATTACATTTAATAAAATAACGTTTACTGGAGTGAGTTAATCTATGAAAAAGGTCATCACTTACGGTACATTCGATTTATTGCACCATGGTCATATAAATATCTTAAAAGGGGCAAAACAGCTCGGTGACTATCTGATAGTCGGTCTGTCAACAGATGAATTTAATCTCATAAAAGGAAAGGCTGCTTACCATTCCTATGAGGACCGAAAAATGTTATTGGAGTCCATTAAATATGTGGATGAGGTTATTCCTGAAAATGACTGGGCCCAAAAGGAAATGGATATCCGGGATAACCAGGTGGCTATTTTTGTCATGGGCTCTGACTGGGAAGGGAAATTCGACGAATTATCATCTCATTGCCAAGTTATATACCTGCCAAGGACTGATGGCATCTCCACAACAAAAATAAAAACAGATTTATACCACAAACGCTGATGAAAGAAATCCTAATTGCTTTATACCTTGCTGTATTCAAGTTTCTGTTTTCACTTTTTAAATTATTGCCTTTAAAAAACAAAACTGTTTTCCTTTCCACTTTTGGAGATAATGCATTTTATATTGGCAGAGAATTAGCGATATCCAGTTCGCAACCGCTTGTGTTCATAAACAGCCCTAAATGCAAAGAGGATTTCTCGGTCATACCTACCGACCAAAAAAATTTTTACTCTACGGACACTGTAAACTTATCAGATTTTCTCCATACCATTTATCACCTGGCGACATCAAAATACGTTTTCATCGATAATTACGTAGGGGCATTGGCAGCTGTCCAATTTAAAAAAGAAGTAAAATGCGTACAATTATGGCACGCGGCCGGAGCTGTAAAAAAATTCGGCTGGAGCGATCCCGAAACCTTTCAAAGAAGCGCCAGAGCGAAAAAAAGATTTCAAAAAGTCTATAATCAGTTCCAATATATACCGGTCGGCTCGCAGCATATGGCGGATATCTTCTCAGAAGCTTTCCATCTAAGCCAAAAGCATTTTCTATATACAGGAGTGCCACAAACCGATTTTTACTTTGACGAAAACTTAAAGCAAAAGGCTTTGAAACGAGTATATGCCCGTTATCCACAGCTAAAAGGGAAAAAAGTCATATTATATGCTCCGACTTTCCGGAAAGATGGGCTTCGTAAAATGAATATGGAATATGATATAAAGCTTTTTCTCGATTCAGTTGATGACAACCATGTCTTATTGATTCGAATCCATCCCTCTGTTCATGAAGCAGCCCGGATCCCTGTTCATCCGCGCGTACTTTTGGCAAGCGATTACCCGCAAATCAATGACCTTTTACTCGCCAGTGATATTTTAGTGACCGATTACTCCTCCATCCCTGTTGAATTCTCTCTATTGCAAAGGAAAATGATATTCTTTACCTATGATTTGGAAGCATACAACGATACCCAAGGTTTGTGGTCCATAAATGATTCATTCTTCCCTGGCCCGGTTGCCAGAACAACTGCAGAAGTGATTGCTCACATCAAAGATCCCTATATTGACTACAATAAAATCAACCGTTACAGGGACCATTGGAACGAATTTTCCAATGGTGCATCTGCGAGGAGATTAATCTCTAAAGTCTACAGTCCCGATGATTTATGAAAGCTTCAGGAAAGTTGCCAAAGCTCACGGCGAAGGAAATGGACTGTCAGAGGCTGAACATAGTATTCGAGAAAAACAGCAACGGTGAATGGGTGCTGATTGCAACCGTGAATAACCGGTGGACATTTTAACTTTGAACTCTATAAGGAAAGACCCGGCAACATTGCCGGGTCTTTCCTTTTTTTGCCTTCTCTTGAAGAAATCATTTACCAGGAAGACAGGCAGCCTGCCTCCGCATACGATAGACCAGGATTTCATGTGTTCTCTGCTCTTCCACTGATTTATAAACTTTTCACTGAACATGTCACAGGTATGTTATTCGGCAAAGTTTTTCTGGTATAATAGACTCTTACGTCCCACATCATCCCAAGAAAAAGGAGAAAAACATGCCTGAACATTTATTGAACAAGTGGAAGACCCAGATAAAACCCGAATGGAAAATTGCATTCTTTACTGCATTCATCATCGGTTTACTTACCCACATATTCGTTTTCACAAATAGTTTGCCGAACCACGATGGCATAGTAAATACATACAGCCCTCAGGAGAAATTCAGTTTGGGCAGATTCTTTTTATCTCCCTTCGCCGGCATCAGCTCTTATTTTGACATCCCGGTAGTCATCGGTGTCCTGGCGATTTTTTACCTGTCCCTTATTGCCGTGATACTCACAGAATTCTTTGAGCTCAGAAAAGCCCTTTCCATTTTCCTTGTGTCCGGCCTGGTCGTCACTTTCCCGACCATCAGCGCCACGTTTTCTTATATGTTCACAGCTGATGGTTATATGGCAGGATCACTCGTCACCGCACTTGCGCTCTTGGTCACTAAAAAGTATAAGTATGGATTTATTCCTGGAGCCGTCTTATTTTACATGGGTGTAGGCGTCTATCAGGCGAACTTGCCATTTCTATTGACTCTGGCCACCATCTTCCTTTTAATGGAGGCACTTACGAAAAACGTTTCCGTAAAAGTATTTTTAATCACCACGGGCCGCTTTATGGCAACTGCCGTCATCGGTATGGGGTTGTACGGAATCACTTTTTACCTTTATAACCGCCTGTTCGCGGGTGAAATATCAAATTACCAGGGGCTTAATAACATTGGTGAAAGTTCGCAAAGCCTTTCCCTCACAGTCCAGGAATTGATCGACTCGGTAAAGACATTTTTCTTCAGGGGCTTTATCACGGATATGCCTGTAAATCTGTTTGAAATACTGAACCTCTTTGTCGTTTTGTTGATCATTGCGGGGGCTGCCCTGACTTTTTATCAAAACAAAGTCTATCGCAGCCTTCCCTTTTCCATACTGACGGTGCTGATGTTATTGAGTTTGCCTTTCTCGGCCTACTGTCTATACTTTGTTTCGGCCGATGTGATTTACCATATGTTAATGGTGCTGTCAGTGCTCAGTTTCTACCTGCTTCCTATTCTGATATATGATAAGTTTTCATTCGCTGCATTTACCAATAAAAGCTTTTCGTGGATCACTGTCATCGTTTCCCTGCTCGTCGTATTTAACTTCGCCATTATAGCGAATATCTCATATTATAATCTTCACCTGAAATATGAAAGTACCGTTTTCGCTTTGAACCGGGTGATTGACCGAATTGAGCAGGTGAATGGACTTGAGGAAGCAGATAAACTGGCGATATTCGGCAGAAACACACTTGAATCCAATCTCACCGACACAATCATTCCACAAAGCATCCCGAGTATGACCGGATCCAGCGGAAATTATCTTCTTCCGCTTCCATATCATTATTTCTACATGATGCAAAACCAGTTTGGCGTCAACTACAAAACTGCCAGCCAGGACGAATATGCGCTCATTGCCGCCAGCGACACATTTGAAAGCATGGAACCTTGGCCAGCCGAAAGTTCTGTTCAGCTGTTCGGAGATATAGTGGTCATCAAATTCAGTGAATAACTAAAATAGCCGCAGCTCTCGATATTCCTTCGAAAGCCGCGGCTATTTCTTATTCATTATTCAGCTGCCGGTTCAGTTTTTGGCTGACACCGAATTTTTAAAAATAATTTGTTTGCTTACTACATAATTAAAGACAATGACTACCCCATTCGCTATGATTTTTGCGAGGAAGTCATCCATCACGACCAATTCCACCAACACTATCATCATGATGAAATCTATGCCTAAAGAAAGTATTCTAAAGAAAAAGAAGCTGCTGACTTCATGCAGCAATTCTCTCAAGCCGGAAGTTCGGGACCCAAAAACATATTTCTTATTTGTTACATAAGCAAATAATACGGAAACGGCCCAAGCAATCACAGTGGCAATCCGGTAATCCAAAACCCCGGCTTCAGTCAATACGTAATAACTGACAATATTTACTCCGGTCGTTAAAATACCCATAATAATATAATTGACTATTTCTCTATTTTTTTTCATTCAACTGGTATTCTCTTGTCAATTCTGAAGTTTCTATGGATGACAGGACATAATCCCGGTTTTCAATTACACGTTCTGAAGATTCCACCGGCGAACTGATAAATTTTCTTTCTCCATTATAATCATTCACGAAATACAATGGCCTGTTTTTCGTTTCATTGAAAATTCGTCCTAAATATTCGCCGATCACTCCGAGTGAAAGCATTTGAATACCACCCAAAAATAGTATGACGCTCATTGTAGATGGATAACCGGTAATTTCTTCTCCAAAGAAAATGGTTTTGAAAACAATTACAAGAATATAAAGGAATGCCAGTAATGAGACGATAAACCCGGCGAAAGAAGAAAGGCGCAGCGGAACAGTTGTAAATGAAGTGATCCCTTCAATTGCCAGATCAAACAACTTCGAATAATTCCACTTAGTAGTGCCAGCAGCACGTGCATCCCGGTCAAACATGATTTCCTTTTTGTTGAAGCCTATCCAGCTGAACATCCCTTTTGTATAACGCTGTGTTTCCCGCATTTTCCGCAATGCCTCCACACAACGCTTATCAAGCAGGCGGAAATCCCCCGTATCTTCTTCAATATCAATATGAGAGACCTTCTGAAGTATCTGGTAAAACTTTTTGGAAGTCCATTTCTTAAACCAGGTCTCTCCCGTTCTGGAATTTCTTTTCGCAAAGACATCGTCATATCCCTGTTCCCACAAGTCAATCATCAAGGGGATAAGTTCCGGCGGGTCTTGGAGATCAGCGTCCAGAATGATAAGAGCATCCCCTCTTGCATGGTCGAAACCTGCGAGCATAGCCGTCTCTTTACCGAAATTCCGGGATAGATCGACATAGGATATTCTGGGATCCATTTCTCTCAATCCTTTTAAAATTGGCAATGTCCGGTCTTGGCTTCCATCATTTACAAAAAGCATTTCAAATTCGTAACCAACAAGCTCACTCAACACGTCCGTCAGACGCGAATGTAATTGGTGCAAAACTTCTTCTTCGTTATATGCAGGTATCATTATAGTAATTAGTTTCACAAGAATCCTCTCTTCCATTGCCTTTACGCCAATCAAGCTTTGGCCTAGAAGCATTAATCCGGAAGCCGCTGTTTTATCAGAATGGAAGCTTGATTCCATCCATAACTAACCTCCGGTGTGCTGCAAAGATACAATAATATCATCATTACCATTAATCATACTATCATAAATTTATGTATTTAATTACATTTTTTTGACAACATTTTGAGAAAAATCAAATATTAGCCATCATCAGCGCTTAATCCTTGATTACAACCGACGGCTTTCGTAAGCCGCTTTCAACTTTTGCTCGAATAATTCCAGTAACTGATCCCGCAATTCCGGACGCTTTAATGCAAATTCAATCGTTGTTTCAATAAACCCAAACTTCTCTCCCACGTCGAAACGCCGGCCATCAAATTCATAACCGTAAACTCCCTGGATTTCGTTCAACTTTTGAATAGCATCCGTCAACTGAATTTCTCCACCTGCTCCTACTGTATGCTCACCCAAAATATCGAAAATTTCAGGATTCAGAATATAGCGGCCCATGATTGCATAATTCGAAGGAGCTGTCCCTTTGGCAGGCTTTTCGACGAATTTATTGACTTCCATCAATTTGCCGTCTCGGGACACGGGATCGATAATTCCATATCGCTGTGTATCCTCGTCAGACACTTGTTTAACGCCTATAATGCTGTTGCCGATTTTTTCATACTGTCCCATCAATTGAGCTAAGCAGGGTTCCGGATTCTCCACAATGTCATCGCCCAATAAAACAGCAAACGGTTCGTTTCCTATAAACTTTCTGGCCGACCAAATGGCATGCCCCAGTCCGAGCGGCTGCTTTTGCCGAATATAATGGATTTCCACTTTAGAAGTGCTCATAATCGAGTCGAGCATATCCATTTTGCCTTTTTTCAACAAGGCATCTTCAAGTTCATACACATGGTCAAAATGATCCTCAATCGCTCTTTTCCCTTTTCCTGTCACAATAATGATATCTTCAATCCCCGAAGCAATCGCTTCTTCAACAATGTATTGGATAGTCGGTTTGTCGACTATCGGCAACATTTCCTTTGGCATGGCTTTTGTTGCCGGAAGGAAACGGGTCCCTAAGCCGGCAGCCGGTATAATCGCTTTTTTAACTTGCATAAAATCACCTTTTCATCGCACTTTTTTGAAGTTCAATTCTTTATTAAAAACAATTGATAAACCTTTAATACTAAATACTGCATTTTTATATTAAAAAGTATAACACAACTGTACACCTTACTACATGCTGCTGTTAGCCAGGCAGTAATGCAACAGTATCCTTTTATCTAATTCCACAGCTGCCCATTGCCGGCATTTGCACGATTTACTGAAAGAAAAAGTTTGATGTTTTCTTCTAATTCAGTACAGTGATAAAGCTGAATTAATCACTTGAAACGTTTCGCAGGAGGACATCCATGAATTTTTCCCAGCTCTTTTCAGGCTCCTACGGCCTGGTAACTGCTTTTGTATTTTGGTACCCGTTTATTATGGCGCTTTTTTGGATGGCCGGATCGATTTTTTTTATCCGCACAAAAGAGCCGAAAAACGATACATTGAATTTTGATGAAGTCAATTGACCGATGATCAGCATATTGGTCCCTTGCTTTAACGAAGAATATGCCTTGCGAGGTTTCCGGATACGGCTATTCGGCTATGCCATGCTCATCAATTACTCTTCCAATTTAATAATCAGCACACCGTCGCTCATCTGGACGGACGACTCAGCCGGCCACGCTTCCATTTCTTCATAGGCAGCGCTTTGGACGATTTCCTGGAGATCCTCTTCATCGAGGATAAATTCATAAGGGACGCCAAAAAAATTGTCCATCATTGACTGGAAATGCCGTGCATCCTGCAACATGATTCTTTGCAGCGGGCCTGTAAGCGGCGGAATTTTCTGGCTGACGAGAGTTGAGATTTCCGATTCAATAGGGACGCTGCCGTAAACTGCAATCGGCGTATCTTCATCGAACCCTTCTGTCTGCTCCACCCGGTCAAGAATTCGCAGCGCCAGTGCTTGCGATTTCTCGAATTTCAGTTCCATATTCAAATATGAGATATTGGCGATAATGGCAAAATTGAAAATGATGACGGCAAAGAGGAGTACAGTACTCCAGGAAGTGACTTTTAATAATATTGAAGGAACTTTTAATTTGTCGTAAATCACCACCGGCAACAGATAAAATCCAATCACCGCTAAAATCATCAGAAAATGATACCAGATATCAGGCGAGATAAAAAAGAGACTGTACGCCGAGAATGGAAGACTGAACAACAATACCATCACAACGGCCAGCTTCCAGCCGCTTTCGTAAATCCGTTTTTCGACCACCGCTGCCACGATTGCCAGTACAATTAAAATGAACAAAAGAACATTCAGCACTTCAAACAGATTCGTTGGCACATCCGCCGGAATGCCCCTGAAGAAATACTCGACCATTCCTTCCTTTATCAGCGGGATAATTTCGAGAACACCGGCTGAACTGCTGCCGACTTCATCCACGCCTTGGTACTCCAGCAATTCCCCTGAGAAAACATCCGTATAGAGCTTGAATGTCAGATAATACAGTCCCATGCCAATTAAAGACAATAACCCGAAACGGGCAATATAACTTATAACTTTTCTCGAATTTATGCCGTAAGACAGAATTTCATTGATCAGAAACACTGTAGCCGCAGTCAGCAAGAATGGAAAATTGGCCTGGTAGACACTGACGCCCATGTACAGCAAGAATGCGCCCGGCAGAAACCCGTATTTGTATTTCGAAGCAACCAGCAGTGCCAGCACCGTCACAAACGAAGCCGCCATATAGCCGTCAGCTGTGAATGTGTACGACAGTGTGGCAGTAATCACCGGAAAAGTGGTGAGCAGTCCGGCTGTCAGAATGATAGATAGTGTCTTTTGCAACCGAAAAAGTTCCGTCAGCGCGACTGCAGTCAACGCCAAGAAGAAAACAGACAGCATACCGTTGAGCCAGGGCAGATCAAAATAAGAGCCGATTCCACTGAATGGTGTCAGGAAAAAACGTCCCATCTGAAATCCCTGTTGCGGGGTATAAATGCTGAGGATGCCATCGTGATGCGGCATGTAATTTGTGAAAATATACAGATGCGTCAGCAACCCGAAAATCGCCGCTGCTAAAAAAGCCGTTTTCCACTCCTGTTTTATCTTCTTCAACCATTTCCTGATCAATTCTTCCAGCATTCCAATCACCTTCTTGCAGCCAGTTTTTAAAAGATTTTAAACAGTATAGCAACAATGGAACGAAATGTCTGATAATTCATCGTGTATTAAGCTACAATCACTTGGATGACCAGGGCTGTTCATTTTTATTTATAGTCTTACAATTCAGGTACCTTTCTGTCGCCAATAAACATACAAATTTATACAAATTTTTTTGTGTTATACTTATATTGGTAATCATATAATTTCAGTCAATAGACCATTAAAAGGAGAACCACTTACAAATGAATTCAAATTATGTTCGACAAATCGATGTATTAGTCATTGAACCGCATCCTCTTTTTCGCGAAGGTCTGAAGCGTGTCCTGGAAACAGATTCCAGGATACATATAGCAGCTGAAGGGGAAAATGGAGAACAACTTCTTCCTTTATATAAGGAACATCAGCCTGATGTTGTTATAACCGAGTTAAATCTTCCAGGAAAAAATGGAATCGAAGCAGTACGGGAACTTATTCAGCACTTTCCGCAGTCAGTCGTACTAATTTTCACAGTTTTGGATGACTTCCACTATGTCTCCCAGACTATTCAAGCGGGAGCTTCCGGCTATCTATTGAAAGCAATGGATTCCGCTTCCATTGCCGATGCCATAAAAACGGTCATCAATGGAGGGATTTATCTCCATCCGAAAATCACGAAGGAGTTTTTGACTGAGTTCAACAGGCTTGCCCTCGATGAAAATGTAGGCGCTTTCATTCAAACAGAAATCAAAATGCCATATCATCTTCTCACGGCCCGTGAAGCTGAAGTTCTGCAACTCCTGGCAGATGGCTGCAGCAATAAAGCTTTGAGCGAAGCTTTGGATATCAGCATAAAGACGGTCAAGAACCATGTTTCCACCATCTTAAGGAAAATGGGCCTGAAAGATCGCACACAGGTTGTCGTCCAAGCTTTAAAAAACGGCTGGGTGGAACTTCGCTGACAAATTTTTAAAAGGAAGTTCCCGTTTACTAACGGCGCATAACTATTATTCCATAACTTGTCATACATACTGTTTTTGCAGGATATACATGTTTTGTCCTCTTCCGATCAAAAACTCTTCTATGCTAGCTGGACCCGGGTAGAAGAGCAGTCCCAAACGCCCTGATAACCCTCTCTATTCAAGATCTCATATTATTTATAAAACTTATCAAATTTTTAATGATACTTCCATAACTTTTCGAGTATAGTAATAGAGATAAAACTATACGTGAAACGTTTACAGGAGGACATCCATGAATTTTTTTGGATGGCCGGATCGATTCTTTTTATCCGCACAAAAGAGCAGAAAAACGATACATTGAATTTTGAGGAAATCGACTGGCCGATGATCAGCATATTGGTTCCCTGCTATAACGAAGAAGAAACGATTGAAGAAACTGTCCGAAACCTTACGGGACTGTCATATCCTAAAAAAAGAAATCATTTTGATCAATGACGGATCGACAGACCGGACGAGTGAACTGATAAAGAAATTATCAGAGCGGCACCCAAGTGTAAGAGCCATTCAATTGATGGAAAACCGCGGCAAAGCGAATGCCCTGCAAGTCGGCTTATTCGCGTCCCGCTCCGAATATCTCGTCTGCGTCGAATCGGATGCCCTGTTATCCGATACTGCCCCTTATTATCTGATCAATCATTTCTTTAAATGCGGTGAAAGGCTCAGAGCTGTTACCGGCAATCCGGCGATCTGCAACCGCAACAACCTGCTCAGCCGAATGCAATTGGACGAATACGCCTCCATTATCGGCGCGATCAAACGGACGCAGCGTCTGCTCGGGAAAGTAATGACCGTCTCCGGAGTCGTTGTGGCATTCCGGAAAAAAGCGTTAGTCGACGTCGGCCTATGGGACCGCGATATGATTACGGAAGATATTGCCGTCAGCTGGAAACTTCAGAAAAAATTCTGGGATGTCCGCTATGAACCACGCGCCATTTGCTGGATGCTCGTACCCGAAACCCTGTCCGGCATATGGAAACAGCCTGTACGCTGGGCTCAAGGCGGACAGGAAGTCATTATACGCCATTGGCGCGTCCTGTTCACCTGGAAGCAACGAAGAATCTGGCTGATCTACCTTGAACAATGGATCAGCATCATTTGGGCGTTCTGCTGGCTATTCGTCACTTTGCTGCTGCTGTTTACCGCTGAAACATTTCAACAGATGCTCATCTGGTTCACCATCACTTCGTTTGCACTGGTATTCATCAGTCTGATCCAGTTATTTGTCGCGCTGCTGATCGATTCCCGCTACAACCCTGTACTAAAATACTATTTCTGGGCAGCCTGGTATCCGGCCATTTACTGGATGGTTAACACAGCTGTCGTCATGGCAGCCGTTCCGCGCGCCATCTCATCCCGTCTGAAAGGAGGTTATGCAGTATGGCACAGCCCAGACCGCGGCATGAAGAAGAAAACTTCCTGATCGTCGGCAACCGCTCCTGGTTCCACGCCTGCATCGACCTTCTGTTCACCTTGTTTTTCTGGGGCTACAGCCTGCTTGTCGTCATCTTTTTCCTGTCGGCAACGTTCGGGTTCGATAACAGCCTGACACGAATCGTCAATGCATCCTTCAATACAATCAACAGTGATATCCGTAATCTGGTGATTCTTGGGCTCGCCATCTTCATTGTCTTTTACGTCATCCTCTCTATGAACCGGCTGTACAATAAAAAAAGGTTCGGCAACTTAAAACGTCGTAGCTACCCCGCTGCCGTCAGCATATCCGAACTGGAGGCTTTAGGATTAATGGACAATGAAACCATCGCGCAGCTTCAACGTGAAGATTATGTGGTTTTTGAGAAAAATCCGATCATTCCATTGAGCAGTGAAAAACAATGATGAATAAAATTTCATTACAAAAGCCGCATCCAAATTACCCGGATGCGGCCATTTTTATCTTCTGTTATTTTTTCAGCTTCATCGAAGCCAATTCTGTTTTCAATGCTTTAAACAACGCAATGACCATCAGAATCATGACAAACGAAAACGGCAGCGCCGCTATGATGATCGTGTTCTGAACAGCCGCCAGTCCGCCAACCCATAACAGGATTGCCGCAACCAACGACTGCGCAACGCCCCACAGGATTTTGATCTGATTGCTTGGCAATAACGAACCGTTTGTTGACTGCATTCCCAACACGAAAGTCGCTGAATCGGCGGATGTGATAAAGAAGGTGCTGACCAGCAGAATAGCTAAAATGGAGAGAAGCATTCCCATCGGCATTTCATTGAACATGCCGAAAAGCGTCTGGTCAATCGGCAGAGCCGTTAAATCCACGCCTTTTTTCTGAATATCGACTGCTGTTACACCGAAAGCGGCAAACCAAAATGAGCCGAAAATGGTCGGTACCAGCACGACACCGATCAGGAACTCGCGGATGGTGCGCCCTTTGGAGACACGTGCGATAAACATGCTGACAAATGGCGCCCAGGAAATCCACCATGCCCAGTAGAAAATCGTCCAGCCATCGAGCCAGTTGCGGTTTTCCGCATTAAGCGGAGCCGACTGGGTACTCAGGCTTATCAGATTCTGAAGATATCCTCCGAATGTTTCGGTGAACATATTCAAAATAAGAATCGTCGGACCGAGAATCAATACAAGAATCAATAGGGTGATGGCCAATACCATATTGGTATTCGACAAATACTTGATTCCTTTATTCAATCCGGACCAGGCGGAAATGATAAACAGCAAAGTGACGACGCCGATGATCACCAATTGCATCCATTCCGTTTGCGGTACCCCGAATAAATAGGAGATTCCTCCATTAATCTGTGCAGCTCCGAAACCGAGCGAAGTCGCTACACCGAAGACAGTTGCGAAAACAGCCAGAATATCGACTAATGTGCCGAGCGGCCCGTTCATGCGGTCTCCGAAAATGGGTTTCAATGTGGACGAAATTAACGCAGGTTCGCCTTTGCGGAACTGGAAAAAGGCAAGGGATAACGCAATGATGCCATACATAGCCCAAACGTGGATACCCCAGTGGTAATACGAACGCTGAAGAGCTTCCTTAAACGCGGCATCTGTTCCCGCTTCTGCCGTCGCAGGCTGACTTGCAAAATGCGATAAAGGTTCGGATGCACCGTAAAAGACGAGCCCGATCCCCATTCCGGCTGAAAACAGCATAGCCATCCAGGTAATCGTGGAGAATTCCGGTCTGTCACGGTCTTTGCCGAGACGGATTTTTCCGTAAGGGCTGACGATGATGACAAATACCAGTATTAAAAGCACAGCCATAATCACGAGATAATACCAGCCAAAAGCTGTATTGATGAACGATCTTATGTTGCCTGTGGCTTCTTCGAAAATGTCAGGTGCGGCAACACCGAAAACGACCGTTAAGATCACCAGCGCAAATGTGATATAAAAGACTTTTGTAGCTTTCTTCATGTTGCCTCCTGTTAACGATTTATTTGATATATAGTTATTAAGAATACCGAATAACAACATTATAGTCAAATAGCATGGAGTTGACAGATAGCCATCTGCACGATGATGGCTATCTGAAAGAAAAAACAAAAATGCATGAAGAACCCGCTCCATTGCTGGATTTTTCAGGTTCTTCACGCATTACTATCTACCGAAAATCATAGCCTTGCCTAAGCGCTTTTTCCAATTATTATATGTTTATAGTTTCGGTGCAGCTTTTTCCCCTTCCTTGACCCCTTCCCTCCTGAATACGTACACAGTAGTCCACACCATTATCTTTAAATCCAGCATCGTACTCATGTGCTCGACGTACCCCCCGTCAATCTTCGCCTTTACTTCGATCGGCAGTTCGTCTCTCCCGTTGATCTGTGCCAATCCCGTCAAACCCGGCAGCACGTCGTTCGCCTGGTACTTATCCCGCTCCTCAATAAGATCGAACTGATTCCACAGAGCCGGCCGCGGCCCGATGAGGCTCATCT
Source organism: Planococcus halotolerans (assembly GCF_003289955.1). GTDB lineage: Bacteria > Bacillota > Bacilli > Bacillales_A > Planococcaceae > Planococcus > Planococcus halotolerans. The sequence goes on from NZ_QLZR01000002.1 coordinate 800,885, forward strand.
CCCCTTTCAGGATATTGAGGAATTGAGGCAGCTCATCAAGGCTCGTCTTACGCAGAAATTTACCTGAACGTGTTATGTAAGCATCCGGTTTCTCCAGCAGGTGGGTCGGCATATCTTTCGGTGCATCGATTTTCATCGTCCTGAACTTTAAAATATGGAATTCTCTTTTCCAGATTCCAATGCGCCTTTGCTTGAATAAAATCGGTCCTGGGGAATCCAGTTTGATGAAAATACATAATAGAAGGTATATAGGCGCCAACGTGACAATAATTGCCAAAGAGACCGAAACATCGAAAATCCTTTTCCAGACTGGGAACATTTTTTGCACTCCTTCTTTCTATATTTTCCTATTAACACAATCAAATCTACTTAAAAAACTGAATATTCCAATAAATAAAGATAATCATATCATTACTTTTCCCCTGAGTCACCCTGCATTTTTAAAAAATAACGTATTACTCATGGGTAATATGTCACTTTATTGTGAAGTCTATTTTTATTAATGCCCAATAAAAAAAGCCCGGTATAATACCGGACTCACGTTCCATCACTCACACTACTTTTTCACAAAACCGGGTTCCGCTGCGAGCCGGTTTGGTAACAAGGCATTCGTAATGCGGATATTGTTCTTTCAATACTGATGCCAGCTGGAGTTCCTGTCCCGGTTCAATCGCGATGAACAAAGACGGCCCCGCACCGCTGATTACCGAGCCATAAGCGCCATGTTCTCTGCAGGTCGCTCGGATGTCGTCAAAGTCTGGAAATCTGCCTTTTCGGAAAGGCTCATGGAATTGATCGTTTTCCATCATCCGGCCAGCGGTTTTCCAGTCACCGACAGCGACCGAAGCGGAAAACACATTGGCCGCCGCACTGCTTTGGATGGCTGCAGTGTATGGAAGTTCCTGCGGCAATAAGCCTCGGGACTCGGCAGTCAGAAATTCAACTGGCGGCACCAGGATGATGGCAGCAATATCCACGTTTTTAATATGGCTGATTGCCAGCTCTTTTCCATCCCAATGGGAAATCGTCAATCCACCAAGCAATGAAGCCGAGACATTATCCGGATGGCCTTCCAATTCCGTGCCGATGACCAGCTTTTCCTGCATCGACAATTCCAATGCCAGCAAACGATCCGCAATTTCGATGCCTGCGGCGATGGCTGATGCACTGCTGCCAAGTCCTCTGCCGAGGGGAATATCGGTTGTCACTTCCAGTTTTGCTGTTGGCATTTCTTTGCCGTAGCGCTCTGCTATATATTGAATTGTCGTGACGAGCAAATTATCGGATGTGCCGGATAAGGATTGATAGCTTTCCGTTAAATATTCCACCGACCAGGCGGAAGCTTTGGTGACTTGGACAGTCATGCAGAGGTCCAGTGCTAAGCCGATCGAATCGAATCCCGGTCCGAGATTAGCAGTGGATGCCGGGACCATGACAGAAAAATCCTTCACACTCATGCTTTCACACCTTTCTTTAAATCCTCCCAAAAGCGTTCCATATCTTCCGGTACAAGAAGTGCTTTATGTTCATTGACCGAAATCGCCGTATCCGGATCTTTCAGGCCATTGCCGGTCAACACGGCCACTACCGTTGAACCTTTAGCAAGCATGCCATTTTCCACTTGCTTTTTAATGCCTGCAATCGAAGCGCACGATGCCGGTTCCGCGAAAATCCCTTCTGTCGCCGCAATCAATTGGTAGGCTTCCAGAATTTCTTCATCTGTCGCCGCTAAAATAGTTCCTTCTGATTCCGCCAATGCGTTTAACGCCAATTGCCAGCTGGCAGGATTCCCGATACGTATTGCTGTCGCCACTGTTTCGGGGTTATCGACCACTTCGTTATTGACGATCGGAGCTGCCCCCGCCGCTTGCACGCCGAGAAGAGTTGGGCGTTCCGCACCCGTTCTCGCCGCATATTCACTGAACCCTTTCCATGAAGCCGAGATATTGCCGGCATTGCCGACAGGCAGTGCAAACACATCCGGCACCCCGTCCAGCTGATCGATCACTTCGAGCGCAATCGTTTTTTGGCCTTCCAGACGATACGGATTGACGGAGTTTACCAGCGCAATGCCCGCTTCCTGTCCGACTTCCCTGACCATACGAAGAGCTTCATCGAAATTGCCTTTGATCTCCAAAATTTCTGCGCCGTACATTTTGGCCTGTGCCAATTTCCCGAGCGCTATGCGCCCTTCCGGGATGACAACGATTGTCCGCATGCCTGCCCGCGCCCCGTAGGCAGCAGCGGAAGCGGATGTATTGCCTGTCGATGCACAGATCAATACCGTCTTCCCTTCTTCTTTCGCTTTGGCCACTGCCATCACCATGCCGCGGTCCTTGAACGAACCCGTCGGATTTGCGCCTTCAAGCTTAACGTACAGCTGGATACCCCATAGTTCCGATAATTTCTCCAAATGGACCAAGGGCGTATGTCCTTCCTGAAGCGTCAATGCCGGTGTCTTTTCTGTTACCGGCAGCCATTCTTTATATTGTTCAATCAATCCAGGCCATCTCATGCTGTTTCCTCCCCTTCGATGCGGTAATGGCTGATGATATTCGCCGTCCCTTCTAAATTCCGGAGTAAATCCAGGTGCTGCTGCCTTGAAATCCGATGGGTCAATAAAATAATCTCCGCTTTGCCGTCGACTTCTGCCGGATGCTGCATGACCGATTGCAGGCTTGCATCATTGTTGCTGTAAATGGACGTCAGCTCGGATAACACACCCACTTCGTCTTTCACAAGCAAACGGTAAAAATATTTCGCATAGCAGCTGTTGTCCGGTTTGATGACGCGTTCATGCTGAGCGGCGTGGGCACGTTTGCCGTTGACTCCTAATTGCAGGTTGCGGCAAGCTGCGATAATATCCGAAACGACCGACGTCGCTGTAGGAAGCGATCCGGCACCGGGTCCGTAAAGCATCGTTTCGCCGACAGCGTCGCCGTGTATGTATACGGCATTGAATTCGTTATTGACCGCTGCAAGCGGATGCGAATCAGGTAGGAAAATCGGTTCTACTGCCACTTCGATGCCCTCATCGTTCTTCTTTGAAGATCCGACCATTTTCATCGTATAGCCGAATTTTTCCGCAAGCTCCAAATCGCCGTCGCGTATTTCTTTCATGCCGCGTACCAGCACATCATCCAAATGGACAACTGTTGAAAACGCCAGCGATGACAAGATGACCATCTTCCGTGCGGCGTCTAATCCATCGACATCCGCCGAAGGATCCGCTTCTGCATATCCCAGCCGTGTCGCTTCGGCCAATGCCGCTTCGTAAGTCATATTCTCTTTTTTCATTTTCGTTAAGATGAAGTTTGTCGTGCCGTTGACAATTCCCATTAAACTTGTAATCCGGTCGGAAGCCAGTCCATCTTCCAATGTGCGGATGATGGGAACGCCCCCTGCCACACTCGCTTCATAGAATAAATCGCATTTCTGTTCATCCGCCAGTTTCAACAGCTCCGGACCGAATTCCGCCATTACATCTTTATTGGCTGTGACCACCTGCTTGCCTGCTTTAAGCGCTTTTTCAATCGCTTCCTTGGCGCCCTCGATTCCACCCATCACTTCTACAATGATATCCAATGAAGAATCGTTTAAAATTTCATCAATATCAGTCGTAAAGACAGCCGGATCAAGAACAGCCATCCGTTCCTTTTTCCTGTTTTTGATCAGGACTTTTTTGATGGCAGCTTCTGCGCCCAGTTTATGGCGTAAATCCTGCTGGTGCTGATGCAAAATTTTCGCCACGCCTTCTCCCACTGTTCCTAGCCCCAACAAGCCGATTGAAATTTCTTTCTTCATTGACCATTCCCCCTACATTATGTACACTGTGAAAAAACACTTGTCTTTCCCATAAAGACATTATAGTATTGTATCTAAATTAAAACAACCCTTAATCCATTCCGAAAAAGATGGGACTTGATAAGATGAAAGTATGTAAATTCGGCGGAACTTCCGTAGCAAGCGCAGAGCAGATCAAAAAAGTGGCGGCGATTGTCCAAAGCGATCCAAGCCGTAAAATTGTCGTTGTTTCAGCTCCCGGCAAAAGGTTCAGCGGTGACACCAAAGTTACCGACCTTCTTATCGAGCTTGGCAGGGCGTCACTTGCCGGTGAAAGGGTCGAAGCGCCGCTTGAAAAAGTAGTACAGCGGTATGCCCAGATCGCTGAAGAGTTAAATCTTGATCCCGCTGTCATCCGAGCCATCCAAACCGATCTCTGGAATCGATTGAGTGCTGATAAAAGCAATCAGGAATTATATATGGACCGCATCAAAGCGAGCGGCGAAGACAATTCCGCGAAACTGATTGCCGCTTATTTCGCTGCCTCCGGCTTGCAGGCCAAGTATGTAAACCCGGGTGATGCAGGATTGATCGTCAACGACTTACCGAAGCGCGCCCAGGCATTGCCGGAAGCATACGAGCGCCTTGCCACTCTCAGAAACAGTGAAGCCGTCAGCGTATTCCCCGGATTCTTCGGCTTCACCAAAAACGGCACGCTGCGCACTTTCGAGCGCGGCGGCTCCGACATCACCGGTTCCATCTTAGCGGCTGCCGTGAAAGCGGAACTCTATGAGAACTTTACCGACGTCGATTGCGTTTTTGCAGCCAATCCGCATACCGTAGCCAATCCCGTCGAAATCGAAAAGATGACGTACCGGGAAATGCGCGAGCTTTCCTATGCGGGATTCGCCGTTTTCCATGACGAAGCCTTAATGCCCGCCTTCAAGGAATCCGTTCCAGTATGCATCAAAAACACCAATCACCCTGCCGCCCCTGGCACGATGATTGTCAAAGAACGCGATTACAGCAAACGGCCCGTCACTGGCATTTCAGCTGACAGCGGATTTTCCACATTGTACGTAAGCAAATACTTAATGAACCGCGAAATCGGCTTTGGCCGGAATTTGCTGCAGATTCTGGAAGATGAAGGAATTTCATATGAACACATTCCGTCAGGCATCGATAATCTATCGGTCATCATCCGCAGCCATCAATTGACCCCGGAAAAAGAAGCGCGCATTGTCCAGCGCATCCAAACCGAAATGCATGCCGATGATGTCCATATCCGCAGCGACTTTTCCATGGTCGTACTCGTCGGCGAAGGCATGAACCACACAATCGGCCTGGCAGCACGCGCCGCCAGTGCAATTGCCCGCACCGGTGCCAATATCGAAATGATCAACCAGGGGTCGTCTGAAGTCAGCCTGGTGTTCGGCGTCTTGAAACACGACGAGACAAAAATCCTGAAAGAACTGTATCAGGAGTTTTTTGAACCGGCGTTGGTGAAGTAGAAAAAGAAATGAAAAAGCCGCGTCCGACACCCTGGCATTGGGGATTCAGACGCGGCTTTTAATGTATTTATTTATATTTTACTACGCTTATCGCCAGCTTAATTCGCGGCTTCCTCAATACCTTCGACCTGCAGTGCTTCAAGGTTCCCGGAAGTTTTCTCCAGTTTATATTGTTTGTATCCATCGATATGTTCCACGTACATTTCCAAATACGTTTTAGTCAGGCCATCCATTTTTGTTGCTTCATTAGTTATAACAGTCATCCGATTCATCCTCCTAAGTATGGTTCATCATAATCATTTGGCTTAAAAGCAGCAGTCCATGACTTTCAACGAGACAGTGTTTCAGGTTCTTGCCATTCGAAATGCGATTCAGCTAATGATTTTCCTACTTGTGAATTGCCAGTGAGTCCGGATCACTGCCCCTTTCTTCTACCCCAGTTTGCGAAGCGCTGCATATAGGCGTGCAGCAAAATCTTCATAAGGCTCCTGAGATTTTAAGCGAATGCAATAAATGCCGCGTTCCATTGACATGTGCTGCGAAAAACTGATAGGAAGTAAAATCGGGTGCCGGATGAGTGCCTGCGTAAAAACCGGCAGTTCTTTTGGAAGAAGAAAGATTTCAGCTTCGTTGACAGCTTCCATGTCATCACGGAATATTTTCAAGGGAATTGTAAGTTCCAGTGACAATTTTGCCCGTGCGTGGGAACTCTTGCGTATTTTGATCAGCCGTTTCTTATGAAGCTTCAAAAATTCAGTGTCCAATTCCACCTCGGTGCCCATAAATCCGTTGTCGGTCTCAGCCGTCAATGCCAGGGAATCCGTTCCTGCCATTCCACCCACTCCTTCTATTTTTTCTTTCTTCTCCAAAAAATGAATAATTACAATACACCCCTTAAAAGATAAACGATTAACAACAAAGAGCAAAAATGTATAAGGTAAAAGCTCATTTACCAATACCATTAACCTATATCACTGGGTAAAATATGTAAAGTAGCTATTGAAAATTCTTATAATTCAGAAATTAATTTGTTTTTCTTGTATACTTTCAACCTATAAATCATTCAGAAAAGTAACTGGCTAAAGACTGGTAAAAATATTTTCTCTCACTCTTTTTACCTACTAAAATTCTTACCTCCTTTTTTTGAAACCTCTACAGCCGCGTTAATTCCAAGTGAATGAATGGGTATTCAATCTGATTAGCAATAATCCACTCAATGCCAGTTACTGGCTATCGTCGAAAATATATAAAGAGGAAACCTTGTAAGAAAATAACTATGATATAATGTTTTTCTGAAAAAAATTTTCAAGGAATTTCGTAAATATTAGCATTTACATCTTTAATTATGACAATTTACAATAAAGCATAAAAATGCATGAAGAGAACCGTCCCTATTAGGAAATGCGGATTCTTCATGCATTTTTATTGTATACATCCGATGTCGAACGGCTATTTGCAAGTCCTGCTTATCTCGCTTTTGCCGCTTTTTTCTCTTTCATATCTTTCTTATAATACTTGTCCGATGTAAAGAACTCCGTTTTCAGCTGTTTCACTTTTTTGCTCAACAGCAGAATGGCGATCAAGTTAGGAATAAGGATTGCCGCGAGCATGATATCCAGGAAGCCCCAGATCACTTCAGCTGCGCCGACTGCTCCCAATATCACTGCCAAAATGTAAACCACTTGGATTCCGTAGGACGCTTTCAACCCAAACAGAAACTCGGCCTGCTTTGCACCATAAAAGATGACTACTAAGATGGTTGAAAACACGAAGAAAATAAGTGCAATCGTCACCAGGATGCCGCCGAATGTACCGAAATACGATTCAAATGCCAACGTCGTCAAAGCCGATGAATTTTCCATCGCCCCTTCTTCCATCCAGACACCGGAAGACAAGACCACAAACGCAGTAGCCGTACAGACGATCAACGTATCAACTACCACTCCGATAACTGCCCAGAATCCCTGACGCACGGGATGGTCCGTCGTCGCCGCTGCATGGGCAATCGGTGCAGTACCAAGTCCCGACTCGTTGGAATAAAGACCGCGGGCAAAGCCCCAGCGGATAACTTCAACAATCGCCGCTCCGGCAAAACCACCCATGACAGGAGCCGGAGAAAACGCATTGCTGAAAATCAGCATAAAGAATTCAGGCACAGCACTGACATTCATCAAAAGAATCACGAACGCCCCGCCGACATAAAACAATGCCATGAACGGCACGAAGATTTCAGTAACTTTCCCGATCCGTTTGATGCCGCCGAAAACAACAATAGATACCAGAATCGCACTCGCAATCCCCGTCCAAAGCGGCGGAATATTAAACGACGCTTCCACCGTATTGGCCACCGAATTTCCCTGCACCATGATGCTCGGGATCAGTTCAATCATCAATGCGAATGAAAACCAGACACCCAGCCATTTCATCCCCAAGCCCTTCGTCATGTAATACATCGGGCCGCCGACATACTCGCCCTTTTCATTGATTTCGCGGTACTCGACCGCCAGTACGCTCTCCGAAAACTTCAAAGCCATACCAATCAATGCAATAACCCACATCCAGAAAACCGCACCGGGACCACCAAACATGATAGCCGCCGGCACGCCGACAATATTTGCCGCTCCAATTGTGGATGACAGCGCGGAAGTCAGCGCCTGAAGCGGAGTGACCGTCCCTTCACCTTTCGGCTTCTTGAAAATGCTGCCGAATGTTTGTCCCACTATGTATCCGAAATAACGAAATTGAAAAAACCCTAATTTAAAAGTCATGTAGAGACCCGACGCCAATAACATGGTAATGAGCGGAATCCCCCACAACCATGCCGAAAAATCAGCAATGCCCTGCAAAAATCGATCCAAAATATTTCCTCCTCAATATGTACGATAAGAAATTCTTCCCGCATCGCGGGACCATTAAACAATAAATGGAATTTTTAATCGAAAAATGTTAAAAAGTCGCAACGTGATGACAGCCAACCGCGTAAATATGACTATCTATATAAAATAATAAAAGCCAGTCAGCTAGCGACCGGCTTTTCACTATTTTTTTCTGCTTTATTCGCTTTTCGCCTGCGAAAAGCATGCATTATGGGGGTTGATCTTAATATTTTTGGAAAAGTGGACCCACTATAAGCTAATATCAGATTTTTGCAGCTGTTTTTCGCATCTTGGTGGATTGATATTAGCAGATATCGGCATTCAGCGACTTAATCGGGCGTTCAGGAAATTAATCGGGCGCTCAGCGATTTATTCGGGCGTTCAGGAAATTATTCAGGCGCTCAGTGATTTATTCAGGCGTTCGGCAATTTACCGCTGATTTCTTTCGTTCTTTTTCGCTTTTCGCTTGCGAAAAGCATCATTATAAGGTTTTGATCTTAACTTTTTAGTATTTAGATCTCTATTAGGTTAATATCATTTTTCTTGGAGCTTTTTCATAGTCAAATTTCGGGGTGGAAGCAAACATCCGCGTTCGCCGATTCCCATTGATTTCTTTCGTTCTTTTTCGCTTTTCGCCTGCGAAAAGCATCATTATATGGTTTTGATTTTGTTAGTTGCAGAAGAGTGGGATGATATTGGCTTTTCCAGCTGCTTTTCTCTTCCTCTTGCCTGTGAATTGGCGGATATCTACGCTCAGGAAATTATATCTCCGTTCAGCGATTTATATCAACGCTCAGGAGATTATATCAACGTTCGCCATAACAGACGTTAAACTCACCTCGCTTCTTAAACTCACTCAATACAGCAAACAAGAAAGATGATTGTTTCTACCTTATTCAAGTAATTACACCTCTTAATATAAAAACCGCTATTAATCATCGGTGGAATTCAAACAGCATAATCTACAAAAGATATATTTTTAGTACAGACAGCAACTTGATTCTTTAAGCCCAATATTTTACATGTCTGCTAGTCTTAACTATTCATCTTTCAGAATACTTAGTTTTATTATTGCTTAATTCCTAATTTTTACTTATTTTTAAAGAAGAACCTAAATTTAAAGGAGGAAATCAATGAAGACTTTTCTCAGATCAACCGGTTTCTTGTTGCTCATTGCCGTTTTAGTCATTGGAATGTTTACACCAACAGGACTCGCAAAAAACAAAGCTATCGATTACGACAGCTACGATGAAGTCGCTATTGCACAAGATGGGATGGTAGCAACCGCCCACCCGCTGGCTTCTGAAATTGGCGCTGAAGTTCTGGAGAAAGGCGGCAATGCGATGGATGCCGCGATTGCCATCCAGTTTGCGTTAACGGTCACCGAACCGATGATGTCCGGAATCGGGGGCGGTGGATTCATGATGGTATATGACGCTGAAACTGGCGAAACCCAAATCGTCAACAGCCGCGAACGCGCTCCGGCTGGCGCAACTCCTGACATGTTCCTTGACGAAAATGGAAATCCGATTCCTTTCGGTGAACGCTCTACCGGCGGAACGGCCGTCGGTGTGCCCGGAACAGTCAAAGGACTTGAAGAAGCACATGAACGCTGGGGTACGAAACCTTTTCAGCAATTAATCAACCCAGCCATCAAACTCGCGCATAAAGGATTCCCTATCGACTCGGTACTTGCCGATGCAATTGAAAGCAACTCAGGCAAGCTCAGCCGCAGTGCTGCTGCAGAAGTATTCCTGCCAGATGGGCAGCCGCTGGATGAAGGCGACTGGCTTGTTCAAAAAGACTTGGCAAAAACCCTGAAACTCATCCGCTCCCACGGGGCTGATGCTTTCTATGAAGGCGAAATCGCTGACGCTTTGGCTGAAACTGTACAGGACTTCGGCGGTTCCATGACTGCAGACGACTTGTCTGATTACGAACTGTCAATTGATGAACCGATCTGGGGCGAATTCCAAGGCTATGATATCGCTTCAATGCCCCCTCCAAGTTCAGGCGGCGTCTTCCTGCTGCAAATGCTTGGTATTTTGGACGGCTTCGACCTTTCCCAATATGACGTTAGATCATGGGAGAAATATCATTTATTAGCTGAAACTATGCACCTCGCTTACGCGGACCGTGCCGCTTACGCCGGCGATCCTGATTTTGTCGACGTGCCGCTCAACGGTTTATTGCATCCCGACTATATTGCGGAACGCCGCGCTTTGATTGACCTAAATTCAGTCAATGAAAACCCGACAGCCGGTGACCCGTGGCAATACGAAAATGGCACGCCTAATTATGGAGCAACCGAGCAGCCGGACCAAAACCAGTACGGCGAAACTACCCACTTTACGGTAGCTGACCGCTGGGGCAACGTCGTTTCCTACACAACAACGATTGAGCAAGTGTTCGGCACAGGCATCATGGTTCCCGAATACGGCTTTATGCTCAATAACGAGTTGACCGATTTTGACGCAGTGCCAGGCGGTGCCAATGAAGTGCAGCCATATAAACGGCCACTCAGTTCAATGACGCCAACGATTGTCTTTGATGGAGATGAACCGGTGTTAACCGTCGGATCTCCAGGCGGACCGACCATTATCACATCCGTGCTGCAGACGATCCTCCATGCAATCGAATACGATATGGAATTAAAAGCCGCGGTGGAAGAACCGCGCATTTACACAAATAACATCAATTCCTACCGTTACGAAACCGGCATTTCAGCCGATGTTTTAGAACAATTAAACAGCATGGGACATTCATTCGGTGCTTCCCCAACAGTCATCGGAAATGTCCAGAGCATCCAAATCGATCCAGAAACCGGTGAATTCAAAGGTGTCGCTGACTCCAGCCGAAACGGAGCAGCCATCGGAATTGATCTGAAGAAAGGGAAAGATAATGGAAAGGGTAAAGGGAAGGGTAAAGGAAATTAAATAGCCATACAGTAAAGGTCCGTCGCTAAATGACGGGCCTTTTTTCTTTTCTTTTTGCATTGCGCACGAAAAGCTTTTATTATCATAAATTTAAAATAAGAGAGCCAGAAAAGTATAGTTAATATAAAATGGAATATTTTTATATTTTTTTATATACAAAGACTAGTTCGACGGATATAATATTAAGTAATTAGATGCGAGACTTATATACTGTTTTTCAGCTTTATTGTAATGCAGTCATAAAATAAATATTTTATATAACTTAGGAGATGAATATAATGAGTACTTGTTATGTACATGAAGAGGCATCATCTGTTGGCACTTGTGTATCTTGCGGAAAATTTATCTGTGCAAATTGCAACACCGAGTTAAAAGGCAAAAACACATGCAAAAAATGCGTCGATGAAATGTTTGAAGAAAACAAAAGAAAAATGGACAAATTAGAAGACAGCAGCAAAGCACAGCAACCTATGGTATTCATGAATGCAGGAGGCGGCGGAGGCGCTGCCAGTGCATCGTCTAGTGTAGGTGGAGAGGCAGCTTGGGCTCCTCAATTTACAAAAAGTAAAGTAGCTGCAGGATTACTGGCGATTTTACTTGGTGCTTTTGGAGCCCACAAATTCTATTTTGGCAAGTGGATTCAAGGAATTGTTTACTTGGTTTTCTTTTGGACATACATACCAGCAATCCTGGGAATAATTGAGGGCATCCGTTACTTAGTACTGTCAGATCAAGATTTCGCACAAAAGTATGATGACGGATATAAAGCATAATAAAATTTCATTTAAACGAAATAGCCGTCTGCGGAAATGAAGAATTTCCGCAGACGGCTATTTTTTGTAATAAAAATTTACTTGATAGTCCCATAAAAAAGCAGCACATTTCACTACTTAACCCGCTCCAACCACTTTCTCAATGTTTCTGACCAATTTTAAAATTCGTTTCACATGCCTGTTTTCTTTCACTGGTCTTTCCTTTTCTTTTTCGCTTTTCGCTGGCGAAAAGCAGGCATTATGAGGTTTTGATCTTACTATTTGAAGTAATACTCATTCCCACCCTAGTTTGTATCAGTTTTTCAGCTGTTTTTCCTTATTTTCCTGGCTATAATCCAGCAGATATCTTCGATTAGAAATTATTCGGGCGTTCAGAAGATTAATCGGGCGTTCAGGAAATTATTCAGGCGTTCAGAAAATTATTCAGGCGCTCAGAAAATTATTCAGGCGCTCAGAAGATTATTCCGGCGTTCGCCATTCCCCCAGCACATTTACACTTCGCAAAAAACCAAACCAAAATCCAGCTGCAAAAAACATGGCCCGTCGTGCCGACGGCCGCTAAAACCTTCAGTCAAACCTCCTCAACCTATAACCTTGCACAAATACAAAGCTATCCCCTCGACACAACCTTCCCATATAGCCGATCCAGATGCCCAAATCCAATATCCGTATCCACTTCCCCGTAAACTTTCTCCACATGTAGATCCTCACCCTGCAGCCAACTATCAAAATCAAACACCACCGGCTCCTTATCTCCACCCAGCGCAAACCAAGCCTGTCCCTTCTCCGGCACATAAGCAGACGTATGGATCGTTCCCGCCCAGCTCTTATACTGCTTGGCAAAAACACCACCATCGCTATCATTCAACAAACGAAAAGCTCTCTCCACATCCGCCGTCTCCTCAGGCCGACCAGTCATCGCCTCCAGCCGCTCATAAGAATCCTTCAAATAATTACGATTCTCCGCCTGCTGAATCTCAAAATGATTCGTGCAGACATTCGCCGACCGCACATCAATAGCCCGCGGACTCGCCTCGACAATGGCACTCTTTCCAGACCGGTCCTTCATTACATAACTGAACGAACCGCGATGCGGAATTTCCTTCAACAACGCCACCGCTTCATCCACATCAGCGCACGTCTCCAAAATGATCCGGCCGATGGTATAACAGACAAATCCGTCCCCCGGCTTTTTGCGATGCGTGAAATTATAGCCCATCGCCAGCCCTTTCTCGTTCATCCCGTCCATTCTGCCGGTAATCCGCTGAGCCGGTCCGATTGTCGCATAGCCATGACCGTCCGTCGGCTGAAATAAAACATAGCGCCCCTCATAAGTCTGCGGATGAAAATCGTAATTGCGCACCAGAAAATCATCACCGACCACAATCGAACATCCCGATGGCAAAGCATCAATCCGGTAGCCGCCGTAATCGCGCAGCACCTCTTCCATCGGCAGCTCCAGACTCTCCTGCATACCCATCAACTCATCCCAGACGCCTGGCGCAAACTGCCGAAAAGCATTCATCGTTTCATTCACATCAATTTCAAATCGCGGCCGCTTCGCCGTCCACTGCTTTCTTCTGTTCTCAAGAGTGATCGAATCCTTTAAGTATTGTCCATGCAAATATCCCAAATCGTAATGGCTGCCCCGGAACTGCACAATATCGCTATGTATTTTCTTCATCGTCTCCACCTCATCGCCTCTTTTTACTCCAATCATCATATCAATTTCCTGAACTGGAAGGATAGAATTCTGTTTCACTTTAAATTAAATTCAAAATGAGGGGGAATAGAAATGAAGGTTAAAATACGGAAAGACTTTGCTTGTCGGTTTTGCTGTATCGGTAAAAGGCGTCTGCTGCTTCAATACTTCAAGGCTAGAAATTGCCGCGAAAATAAAAAAGCACTCCCTATAGGAGTTGCTTCGCTTCGTTATTACTTTTCATCCGTTTCTTCCATAAATCCATTTTCCTCAGCTGTTGCTGTGCCTTCTCTCAAAGCCTTTGCAAACTCTTCCTGGCTCTTGCAGAGAATAACCTGTTGTTCTTCCATAACTTTTGCTTGAATTGTTTTACTCATTTTATTACCTCCAAAATTGAAATTCATATTTAAACTTGAACTAGCATCAGCTATTTCTATCATATTTATTCCCTTCTTGCCCGGGTATAAACATCCGGCATTCCATTCCTCTTACTTAAAAAATGCATGAAGACTCCCTTTCACGGGATTCTTCATGCACTCTTTCAGGTTCATATTTAAGAAAAGCTCTTCCGAACATCCCCAAGAAAGCTTTCCACATCTTCCATTGAAGTATCGAAAGAAGTGACCAGCCGAATCTCATTCTTTGCTTCGTTCCATACTGCAAATGAATGTTTTTCTTGAAGCTGTTCGATCTGTGCTTTAGGCATTGATGCGAAGACAGCGTTCGACTCGACGGGCTGAGTCAGTGAAATCCCCTCGAATTTCATCAAACCTTCTGCAAGCAACCCAGCCATTTTGTTGGCGTGTCGTGCATTATCCAGCCACAGGCCATCTGTCAATAGCCGCTCAAATTGAGCAGCGAGAAAACGCATTTTAGAGCCCAGCTGCATCCCTTGTTTTCGGATGTATTTTAGCTCAGACGCCAATTCTTTATTGAAGCAAACGACCGCTTCGCCAATCATCAAGCCATTTTTAGTTCCGCCGAACGCCAGCATATCGATGCCGGCATCCACGGTCATTTCGGCCAGACTGCAACCCAGATGCGCTGCCGCATTACTTAGCCTCGCACCATCCATATGTACATAAAATCCATTTGCATGCGCATAAGAAGTGATTTCTTTAATTTCCTCAATCGTATAAACAGTTCCAAGTTCCGTACATTGTGAAATGGAAACGGCTTTCGGCTGGCTTCGCTGCTGGTTGCCGATATTGTGCAAATGCCGCTCGATCCCTTGGACGGTCAGTTTGCCATCCGCTGAAGGGACAGCCAGCAATTTACCGCCGATGAATCCTTCCGCTGCGCCGCCTTCATCGGAGTTGATATGCGCGCCGTCCGTACAGATGATGGCCTGATGTGAACGAACCATCGCTTTCAGTCCCGTTACATTCGCGCCGGTTCCGTTAAAAACAAATTCGACTTCGCTCTCTTCTCCAAAGTGCTCCTTGAACTTTTTGATGGCCGCAGCCGTGTAAAGATCACTTCCGTAGGCAGGAACATGCCCGTCATTCGCCTGTGCAATTGCTTCCATAATGGCGGGGTGGATCCCTGAATTATTATCGCTTGCAAACATTTTCTTAGTCATCGCGTTCGCCTCCTTTCTTTATTTTAAAGCAGATTTACCGATTGGAACAGCCTCCTGCAGATACAGAATCATTTACGACAATAAAGAAAAACCACCCCATCCCTGAAGTGGTCTTCCCTTCTACTGCCGTATAAACAACTGCGTATGATATATCCCATACGAGCCGCCTTTGTAAATCCCAACACCCAAATGCGTATAATCCTTGTTCAAGATATTCGCTTTATGACCTGGACTGTTCATCCACGATGACATAACGCTTTCAGCGCTTCGCTGTCCCGCAGCGATATTCTCACCCGCCGCAGTATAGGAAATACCTCTTAACTTAAGCAAATCAAACGGGCTGCCGTATGTCGGCGACTCGTGGCTGAAATAATTATTGTCAGCCATGTCTTTCGATTTGAGCAATGCTGCATCCTGCAAACCTTTATGCAGCTTAACTGCAGGCACACCGACTTTCGCCCGTTCCTGGTTGACCAGGTTCAATACTTCGGTCATCATAGCCGTCTCTCCGGCTGGAATCCCCGGTGAAGTGGGACCTTCTGCATTCAAATTCCGATAAATGAATACCGCCATCTGGACGCGGTCGACGTTTTGATTGGGACTGAATGTCGTCTTCGTCGTACCGGCGGTAATACCGTTATGGACCAGTGTATCGACATAAGAATAATACCACTGGGACGCCGACACATCAGTAAATGCCTTGATCCCTGAACCCGATCCTTTCAGATCGAATGCTTCTACAAGAATTTTGGCAACTTGCGCTCGAGTCGCAGGCTGTGTCGGATTGAAATTCACATCTTTCGTGAACACGCCTAAGTCAACTAACGCCGCGATTTCGGCATAGCCCGGAGTTTTAGGCGTTACATCTTTGAAGTTCGGATCCGGCCGATTGGCAGTCGGAATGTCCAAAGCCCGCACGATCATCATGGCGCTCTGTGCGCGCGTCACCGCATCATGCGGCTTGAAAGTGCCATCCGTATGCCCTTTGATGATGCCTTTATCCGCCAATTCCGTAATCTCGGTGTGCGCCCAATAACTTTTCGACACATCCGAGAACGACGAAGCGGCCAATGACGGTGATGCCGTAAAAATAAAGAACAGCAATACTGCTGCAGCAATAAAATTCAGCCTTTTGAATAGTGTTTTCGCTTTGTTAGTCATAATAGGCTCCTTCAGCATATTTTTAGTTTCTTCTACGAAATTTATTATAGCCTATTAAATAATAAACTCGGAAACTTTATCCAAATAGTAATAAAAGAGTTATTATTGTAACAAAACTTATTGGTTCCTTATTGTAAGCAGGAGGTTGGACTCTAAAACTCCCTCTCACCACTGAGCATAATAATAATAATAATTGCACAAAGAGAAAAATTGCCCTTTGTGCAGTTTCGTGATATAACTTTAACGTATCTTAAACGAGGTGATGAAATGGCAGAAAACAGTTTGCGGGATAAAAAGAAAATAGCGACGCGGAAGGCATTGGCTGAAGCTGCCTTCGAACTTGCTGCTGAGCGCGGTGTCGATGGGTTTGTAGTGGAAGACATTGTGACAAAAGCCGGCTATTCGCGGCGGACATTCGCCAATTATTTTTCCTGCAAGGAAGAAGCGATTGCGAACTCCTTGAGTCTGGATGATTATTTGGAGTCGGGCGAACAATTTGAATTTTCTCCTCAAGACCATACACCGTTGAGTACCATTGAAATTTTCATCCGCCGCAGTTTCACGATCAATAAACTGAAGCGGCTGAATCACCTTATTTCATTGTCCTGGGAGTATCCGACTCTCAGGCTGTATGTCACCGGTGCGTTAATGGAAATGCAGGATTTTGCAGGACGCAACATCAGTGAAGAATACGGCAGCGATTATCCGAAAGAGTATTATCATATTTTGATTGGAGCTGTGTTCGGCGCGATTCTTCCGGTTCTGGACGAAAGCTTTGACGTGAATTTGCCGGAGGATGAAGAACAGACCGAAAAAAATAATGAGTTCAATCAGTATATGGATACTGTCTTTGCTCATTTACGAAAAGGATTCAGCTGAATAAATTAAACCAACCAGAGAATGGAGTTGCACATGTGTCGAGATTTTTTTACAGCATAGGAAAAACAGCATACAGCAAGCCCTGGCTATTCATTGCCGGATGGCTGCTCATTTTAGGAATCATCATCACTGCCATCGTAACGAATGGCGTGAGCACAAGCAGTGAAACAAGAATTGACGGAACCGCCGCACAGGACGTGCTCGACGAGTTGGCGGAAGAATATCCCGCAGCCTCCGGTGGCCAGGGAAGTTATCTTTTTAAAGTAACTGAAGGAGAAGCCATTGACGATCCTGCAAACGCGCAAGCTCTTGCAATGGCAATAAATGAGATTTATGAATTGGATCACGTCGTGAATCCGATGGATATGATGCAGGATCCAGAAGCAATGGCCCAAATGCAGGAAATGCAGGGCATGCTGAGCCAGCTGCAGACGACTGAAATTGCTCACCGTCCGTTAGTTATCCAGGATATGCCGGTTCCCGGCGTCCAGATTTCGGAAGACGGCAGCGTCGCATTATTCCAGTTTCAACTTACCAAAACAGCGGAAGATCTGAGTGAAGGCGAACGCGAAGAACTCGCTGATGCAGCAGCCATCGCTGAAGACGGCTCTTCCATCACTGTCATTCCGACAGGCACGCTGCAAGGCGTCGACATTCCGATCGGCGGCACGCATGAAATCGTCGGACTCGCAATCGCGGGAGTCATCTTAGTGGTCACGCTCGGTTCACTTATCGCAGCCGGTTTACCACTTATGGTGGCATTGATCGGAGTCGGTGTAGGTGTCGGCGGTACATTCGCCTTATCGAGCATGTTCGAAATCAACAGCCTGACACCGGTTCTCGGACTGATGATCGGTCTTGCAGTCGGAATCGACTACGCCCTCTTCATAGTCAACAGACAGCGCAAGCTGATCATCGACCAGAAACTGTCCGCTAAAGAAGCGGCTGCCCGTGCAATCGGCACAGCAGGCAGCGCGGTATTCTTTGCCGGCCTGACCGTCATCATCGCGTTAAGCGGTTTATTGGTCATCGGCATTTCATTCCTGAGCAGCATGGCGCTCGTCGCCGCACTGACCGTGTTCATCGATGTACTTGTCGCGTTAACTTTCCTCCCTGCTTTGCTGGGATTGATTGGTGAACGAATTGTTTCAGTGAAGACAAGAAATAAAGAAGCAGCGAAAAATGGTTCCAAAGCGAGCTTTGCTCAAGGGTGGATCACAGGTATATTGAAAATGAAGTGGGTCGCAGTGCTGCTTGTCATCGCAATTCTTGGTACGCTCGCGATTCCGGTTGCCCAGATGAATCTCGGCATGCCATCCGGTGAAAGCGCCAATGAAGACACACCGACGAGACAAAGTTACGACATCATCGCTGACAGTTTCGGCGAAGGTTATAACGGACCGCTCCTGGTCGTCGCAAAAGACCAAGACGCGGCGGCTGTCGATCCACAGGAATACTTCCAGCTGCTGTCCAACATCTCACAACTTGACGGCATTGCTGAAGTATCTCCAGGTGGATTCAATGAAGACGGAACAATCGCCATCATCTCAATCATTCCGGAAAACGGACCGACAGATGAAGCAACGAAAGAATTGGTTGAAACTTTGCGCACAGACGCGGCAACCACTGAAAACACGAATGCTGAAATTGGCGTGACTGGAATGACTGCAATCAATATCGACATCTCAGAGAAATTGTCTGAAGTGTTCCCGATTTATATTGCGATCATCGTTGTGCTGTCACTCCTGATCCTGTTAGTAGTGTTCCGCTCGATTCTCATTCCGATCAAAGCAACTGCCGGTTTCCTGTTGAGCATCATGGCGACATTCGGTGCAACAACAGCCGTATTCCAATGGGGCTGGCTCGGATCTATATTCGGCATTGATACAGGCGGCCCTTTACTAAGCTTCATCCCGATCCTGGTAACCGGTATCCTCTATGGTCTTGCTATGGATTACCAAGTATTCCTTGTCTCTTCCATGCGTGAAGCCTATATTC
This sequence comes from Planococcus halotolerans, assembly GCF_003289955.1. GTDB lineage: Bacteria > Bacillota > Bacilli > Bacillales_A > Planococcaceae > Planococcus > Planococcus halotolerans. The sequence continues at coordinate 820,086 of NZ_QLZR01000002.1, forward strand.
ACAGTGAAAAAGGCAATAACGCAATCGTCAGCGGCTATAAAACCGCCAGCAAAGTCGTCGTCGCCGCAGCCCTGATCATGGTCTCCGTATTCTCCGGATTCATCTTCACAGATGACATCATGATCAAGCAAATCGGCTTCGCCCTGGCATTCGGTATTCTCGTGGATGCCTTCCTGATCCGCATGATTTTCGTTCCGGCCGTCATGTCCATGTTCGGCGACAAAATCTGGTACCTGCCAAAATGGCTCGACAAGATTCTCCCGGACTTAGACATCGAAGGAGAAAAACTGCTCGAGCAATTGAATAAAGAAGAAAAAATCAGAGTGAAGAATACTGAAGAAAAGACAATTTGATGATATTTTAGACCGCCGGGAACGTTTCCGGCGGTTTTTTCTATTTCTGGTGTCTTGTTAGTGGCGGATATTGGCTTTTCGGAGGCTAATTTTTCGCTTTGGAGATTATATCGGCGCTCAGCGATTTAATCGGGCGTTCAGGAAATTAATCGGGCGTTCAGCGATTTAATCAGGCGCTCAAGAAATTAATCGGGCGTTCAGCGATTTATATCGGCGCTCGCCAATTCTCCCAGCTTAAGTTTGAAAAAAAGCGTTCAGGCTTCCACTTCTTGAACCGGCAAATTTCTTCTATTGATTTTCTTTATTCTTTTTCGCTTTTCGCCTGCGAAAAGCATCCATTTATGTCTTTTGATCTTTAAATTTGGAGAATAGTGATTCCGATATAGGCTGCTATCTGTTTTCACAGCTGCTTTTTTCAGTCCATTGTTGAAATTAAAGCGGATATCCGCGTTCGGGAAAATATATCCGCGCTCAGAAAATTATATCCGTGTTCAGCGATTTATATCCGCGTTCAGCAATTTATATCCGCATTCAGCCGATTATGTTGGCATCTATGAAAACTCATTATCACGCCAACCCAAATCATGTGATTAATCCCCTCTCAAGTTATTACTAAAGATGAAGGAGCTACGGATGACCAATAAAACAATGTTGTCGAAAATAAAAATGAAGAATTCAATAGAAAGTCCTGTATGATTCTGATTAAACCGCTGGAACTTTTTCGGCGGTTTTTTCTATCCAGTAATTCTTTATCCCCTAAAACTTCGGCTGATACAGGCTTGCAAGCATAAGTTTTCTTTTTATTCAAATTATTATATCTTTTTCTGATTTCTTGTTTTACAATCATATTAGAGAATATGACCTATTTTTTTGAGGTGGCCACCCTATAAATGACTCATTCTCTTGGTAATTAGAATTACCCATCACTGTAATGCTGTTCTTTTTCAATTCTCCCGTTACTATGGTCTTTATTATTGGATAAAAAATCATGTGAAAAGAGGGATATTAATGATCAAAGGCAAAAAATTTACAGTAATCGCGTTATCTTTAATGCTGACAACGGGCTTTGCGTCGAGTGCACTTGCAAACAACGGCAAAGGCGCTGGACTGGCGGAAGCACCTGGCCAAAGCGAAAACTTTTCTAAAGGCATCACTACCCTTGTCGATGTAGCTGAAAAAGTTTCATACGATACGATAGAAGAAACTTTTTCAGAAATCACATCCGTCACAAGTACACCTTTTAGTGAAACTATTGTCGGTGAACCAGTGGTAACCGTGAAGTCCTATGAAGAAAAGCATCCGTCAAAAGATTGGTACAAAATCGTAACTGAAACTACAACTTCAATTCCGACGACAACCAGAGTATGGGAAGATACAACTACTGTTACAACTCATTACTCTTATGAAACGCTAGTAACTATTACAGAAACAACTACCACCACATCCACACACCGTGGCGCTCCCGGCAGCAATGGCAAACATTTGAGTGAAGTAAGTGTCATTGATGTAACGTCCGTTGCCGGAGAAAAAGTATTACTTGGCAGTGAAGATACTGAAGTCGTAACCCCAGGCGAAGTAACTGAGACTACCACCTCTTCAGTAAGCACTAAAACTCTAAAAAGTGACTGGATCAAGTAACTTAAAATTAAACTTTATAATGCACTTTAAGCCCTTGGAAATCCGAATAGGAGTTCCCAAGGGCTCTATCTATGTAATACACTCCCACAATATTTATACTCCCCAACCCTAATCACGTGTAAATCCCACCCATTTCTTATATCCTTTTAATTAACAACATTATTGGAGGGATATATATGACCATGAAGATTGAAATGTGGACTGACTTTGCTTGACCGTTTTGCTATATCGGCAAACGGCGTCTGGAAGACGCTATTCAGAAGATTGACCATCCAATCGAAGTGACGTACAGAAGCTTCGAACTGGATCCGAAAATGAACCGTGAAGTAAAAGAAAATATGTACGAGAAGCTGGCCAGTAAATACGGCATGAGTATTGAACAAGCGAAAGCGAATACGCAAAACATGGTGGAAATGGCGAATGAGGTCGGATTGGACTACCAGATGGATACGCTAATTTTGACGAACACATTCGACGCCCATCGCTTAACTATGTTTGCGAAAGAACATGGCTTGATGACAGAAATGACCGAACGGATTCTTCATGCCTACTTCACTGAATCCAAGCATATCGGGGATCACGAAACCTTGACGGACTTGGCAGCAGAAGTCGGCTTGGACCGTGAAGCGGTCAGCCAGATGCTTGCAAGCGATGACATGGCGGATGCCGTTCGCGCAGATGAGAAGGAAGGCCAGCAGATCGGGGTAAACGGTGTCCCGTTTTATCTGATCAATAAAAAATATGCGTTAACTGGTGCGCAGCCTACTGAACTATTCGTCCAGGCATTGGAACAAGTAATTGCTGAGGAAGAAGAATCTAACGCATAACTAATGAAACAAATTTGCTGAAAGAAGAAAAGCTGTCTCCGAAAGCCTATGGGCTTTTTGGAGACAGCTTCTTTTATATGAAACTGTTGTGAACAAACTGAATTGGGTTCGAAACAGCCGCCCGGTTTTTCATCGCTTTTCGCCTGCGAAAAGCATCCATTATGTCTCTTGAACTTCATATTTGAAGAAATGATCGCCTTAAAGAGGCTGATTTCAGTTTTATACAAAGTTCTTCTCTTATTAACGCCTAAATATCAGGAGATATCGGCATTTAGAAAATTAATCGGGCGTTCAGCGATTTAATCGGGCGCTCAGGAAAATATTCGGGCGTTCAGCGATTTAATCGGGCGTTCAGGAAAATATTCGGGCGTTCAGCGATTTATATCGGCGTTCGCCAATTCTCAGCACATAAAAATAAAATTAAGCGTTTTGCCTTTCTTTTTTAACCGCACATTCTCTCTTTTAAATTTTTTTCTGTTCTTTTTCGCTTTTCGCCTGCGAAAAGCATCCATTTATGTCTCTTGATCTTAACATTTGAAGAACAGTGGTTCCGATATGAGCTAGTATCTGTTTTTTCAGCTGCTATTTTCAGTCCATTGCTGGAATAAAAGCGGATATCCGCGTTCAGCGATTTATATCCGCGCTCAGGAATTTATATCAACGTTCAGCAGATTATATCTACGTTCGCCAATTCTCCCAGCTTAAGAATGAAAATAAGTTTTTAGGCATCCAGTTTTTGAACCGGCATATTCCTTCTGTTTTTTATCACTTCTCGCCTCCGAAAAACTTCCATGCTCCAGCCACCAGCTAAAACTTCCAAAATAAGATAGAACTAACCTCGCACACACCGGGTTAGTTCTTTTCTATGCCGCAACTTCCCTCCCAACTTCCTCTTCCAATTACCGCCTGTAAACACCCACACACCCCGCCACACAGCGATTTCAGCAGGTAAAATGACGCACTTCCTTTATATTCCATAACAATTAAGCTACAAATAAGTTAAAAAAATTGCAAATTCATGTTTATTACACCAAATCTAAGGGATAAAAGTAATGTAACTACTTTTAAGGAGGTTTTATTTTGTTGAAAAAATTAGTTGTGGCAGTACTGGTCCTGGTGACACTTACTGGACTGCAGATCCCTGTATTTGCGGAAAACCATGGCGAACCACCGGTCAAAGAGTTGGAACAGCAGTTTTATGACTTGATTTACATGGACACCGCGGAAAATTACGAAGTGGAGCAATACGATTCCCTGGACCGCTTAGAAGAAGACATGAAGAGCATTATGGTATGGCCATTGGCAGATCATTATTTGGATACTTATTTTGAGGAAAGGGACGGTAATGTATATCTGATTCCTACAGAAGGGCCTATCCGTTTGAACATGGATGAAGATTACACGCTGGAAAAAATCAGCGACGATGAGTACAAGCTGACGCAGCATGGTGAAAATGCTTTAAGAGGAGAATATACACTGACTATCACATACAGCTATGAAGCCGGCAAATGGGTTTTCGGCAATCGCATGGATATCGTATCTTCTTCTGACAACGGCGGAGAGATGCCTGACACTGCGACTTCCCTTCCGAATGCAATTGCTTTCGGTGGTGCACTCATGGCAGCAGGAGCACTCGTGCTGATCTCCCGCAGAAAACGCATTGCTTAATGACTGAGGATGGATGCAGATGAAGAAACTTGGAGTTCTGCTTTTGCTGACCGGATTCATCATGATTGCCTGGAATGGCTACTCTTTCTGGCAACAGACACAGGCAGTTGCCACTTACAGCACAGAAAAAGTTCCGGAGCCATACAAGGATTGGGACAGAACAGCTTACCAGCAAGAATTGCCTATTGCTGAAAAGGACGTGACGGATACTAAAAAGGCCCCGGCCCCAGTACCAGAATACAATACCGGTGACAAAGTCGGGACCTTGAACATCCCCCTTATCGGACAGCAATACGAAGTTTACTGGGGCACTGGCATCGACACCTTAAAGCAAGGTGTCGGCATGTACGACAGCGAGTGGACCGTTACGCCTGACCAATCTGGCCATGTAGTACTCGCGGGACATCGCGACACGGTATTCCGGCAGCTTGGCAAGTTGCAAGAAGGTGATCACCTTTACGTTGACTATGAAGACAAAACGTACGATTACCAGATACGTAAAATATGGATCACCGATGAGGATGACCGTACCGTTATAGTCAATAAAGACAAGCCAACGCTCACGCTGATCACTTGTCACCCATTCGATTTTATCGGTTCTGCCCCCGACCGTTATATTGTGCAGGCAGAACTGGTATCAGCAGAATAAATTGACTGTCCAATAAAAGAACATCCAACCCCGTGAATTCAACTATCACGGGATTGGATGTTCTTTATGTTTTTAATTGTCGGGAACAAGTTGAATGGCGGCTGACACAAGCAGGGCGATTGAAATTAGAAAAGCCGGCAGATTTTCAATTTTGTCGGCTTTTGATGTTATTAATTTAAGAATTGTGTATCCGCAAGAGTTGAGAAATCAGGTTGTTCTTTCAGGAATTTAAGGTCGAAAGAAGAATCACCGAAAGCCTGGATTTCTTCAGGAGCAAGTGCAGTATCGAATATCATGTTTTCCCAAGCACCATCAATCACTGATTTGTCCAGCTTTTGGCCAGTGATTTCATCAATTGCAGTGATTGCTATTTCTTTTGCTTCCTCAGGGTTTTCAGAAATAAAGGCAGTCGCCTCTTTATGCGCGTCCACAATACCTTGGACCATTTCCTTATTTTCTTCAATCAATTTGCCGGAAGTGACCAATACTGAAGCCGGCAATGTTGTACCGAATGATATTTCATCCGCTTCGATAATGACTTTGGCGCCAGTGTTCTGTTCCAGAACGGTTGCCCATGGTTCAGGAGCTACAGCAACATCGACTTTTCCAGTGGCGAACATAGCTTCATATTGAGCCGGTTTGCCGGTTTGGTGAATCATTTCTCCACCGATGCGGTTGGAAGTGATGCCCGCTTCTTTCATGAACGTTTCAAACTGAACATCGTGCGTGCAGCCTACGCGTGGGGTGATGAATGTTTTCCCCGCTATATCTTCGACAGACTCTATACCGCTGCCGTCTCTTGCCATCACTACAGTTCCACCGGAAGCCCCGCCTGCAATCATGGTTACGTCAGCGCCATTCGTGTAATTATTCATCGCTGGACCAGGTCCCACTAATCCTCCATCGATATCACCTGTTTTCAAAGCAGTCATGAAATCCGCTCCGTCAGCAAATGTTACATAATCGACTTTAGTGCCTTCCGGCAAGTTTTTCTCATATAGCCCTTTTTCTTTGGCAACCATTGCCGGTACGTGATCAAGGTTCGGGAAATAGCCTATTGTGATTGTTGAAGCGTCTTCTTTTGAAGCTTCCGACGACCCGCAAGCCGCCAGAATTCCAGTTAAAGCGATAATGGCAATCAATAAAATGATTTTTTTCATTTTGTAATTCCTCCTAAAGGTTTTATATAGTCTTTGACTATGTTAGCTGCTTGCTGGTATCCCGTAAAAAAGTTTTGCTGTCAGGCGCGATTCCGTTAAGTCTTTTCATTTCCAGCTTAAATCAGTTTTCCAAACCCCAACGTCTGAGAACAGATTTTTCGATGCGCTGGAATATCAATTGATCGACCACCGCGCCAACGACTCCAATGATGATCATGACGCCGATGACGAGTGACATATTCCCGAAATCGGATGCATACCGAAGCGTATACCCCAGCCCCGGACCAGCGCTCAGCAGTTCCCCGGCCATCAACGCCCGCCAGGCGAACGCCCAGGCAAGACGCGCGCCAGTCACCAGGTAAGGGACTGAAGCGGGGATAATAACTTTCATGAATAAATCAATGCCGCTCGATCCCATAGTCCGGGCTGCCCGGATATAAAGCGGATTGACGTTTTTGATGCCGGTCCGGACATTTAAAATCATGACGAATGTTCCACCGAGAATAACAACGAATATAATAGCGCCTTCGCCAAGTCCGAACCACATCATCGCAAGAGGCAGCCAAACAATGCTTGGCACACTCTGCAAGGCCAAAACCATCGTGCCGAGTGTGTCATCAGCCGTTTTTGAACGTGCAAGCAAAATACCGATAGCTGTACCGATCAATAGAGAAACCACAAGGCCGATGAGCAGCCGCCGAAAACTTGCCGCCAGATCATAGACCAGCGTAAAGTCGGAAAAGCCCGCGGCTAATGACTCATAGACACTGAGCGGTGACGGCAAAATGGTTTCGTGCCATAATTCAAGACGCGATCCAAGTTCCCAGAAAGCGATAAGCGCTGCAAAGAAGATGATGCGTTTAACTACTGGCTTCATATGCAAGCTCCTCATCGACCACTTTGTCAATTTCTTTCTTCAGCAGTTCCATTATCTCTTCTTCAAGCACTGCCATTTCCGTTTTATGCTCTTCACGTGGGCGGGGTATGTCCACCTTTATATCAGTCAGAACAGTGCCCGGCCGCGTTCCCATGACGATGATGCGGTCTGACAATTTAATCGATTCAGAAATGCTGTGTGTAACAAAGACAATCGTCTTTTTCGTATCTGTCCAGATTTTCTCCAATTGACCATGGAGACGGCTTCTTGTCTGCTCGTCCAACGCGCCAAAAGGTTCGTCCATCAACAAAACAGCCGGGTCCATCGCAAGAGAACGGGCAATCGATACTCGCTGCTGCATACCTCCAGACAATTCATGCGGATAAAGATTGGCATAATTGCTGAGCTGCACCATTGCAAGGAAATGGCGGGCTCTTTCCAACCCTTCTTCTTTGGACATTTCTTTCCGCAACGGGAACATGACGTTTTCACTGACGTTCAGCCACGGAAAAAGAGCGGCTTCCTGAAAAACCATACCTCTGTCCTTGCCGGGTTTTACAACTTTTTTGGAGTCGACGAAGATATCACCGGATGTGGCATCGGTCAGTCCTGCTATCATTGAAAGCAAAGTCGATTTGCCGCACCCTGACGGACCCAAAATTGAGACGAATTCGCCTTTTCGGATAGATAAATTGATGCTCTTCAGCACTGTATTTGGCTTTTGGTCTTGATCCATATATATTTTATTGATTTCCTTTATATCGATAAACATAATAAAACATACCTTTCCTATCGGAATACATGAATAAAGTATAGTGGAATGATAAGGATTGTCAAGTTCAATATCTTTCGCCATAAGCCTTGTATTCAATGGAAATAAAAGTTTCTTGGCAATTCAATTATCGCGAACAGATGGAATTCCATATAATTTTTTCTTCCCCTGAAAGGCCAAGTTTCTGATTCTGCAACTTAAATCGCATCTGATACTGAGGCGCAATTTTACTATGTACGGTGCCATTATGACTCATCACGTCAAGACATAAAAATGCATGAAGGATTCTTTCCATTACTGGAAGAGCAGGATCCTTCATGCATTTTCTTTGTTTTGTATAAAGAGAATTGTACTTAACACAGGGAGCGTTGTTGTTACCTCCCACTAACCCCCAAATACTCCTCGAGCGTCAAACCGCTGTTATAAACATCCGTCGCGGTGTCGACTCCCAGGTAGCGGAAATGCCACGGCTCGTAAATGTAGCCAGTGATGGCTTCTTTTCCTTTAGGGTAACGGACGATAAAACCGTATTTATGCGCATTCTCCGCAAGCCACTTGCCAGCCGGCGTGTCGCCGAACGAGCCGCTCAGCCAATCATCCTGGCTTTCTGTTCCTCCCAGGTCAAAAGCAAGACCCGTCTGATGTTCACTATGTCCAGGGAGCGCTGCAAATCTTTTGGCCTGTTCCTCGCCATGTGTATTTACATATCGATTATACAGTTCCTCCTGATACGAATAGGACCGGTAGGAACTGATGACACTAAGTTCATGACCGGCTTTTTCAGCATCCGCTAGCATACGGTTCAGCGCTGACTGGGCTGTCTGATTGACGCCGGGTGCATAGCTTGGCGGCAGGCCATATTTTTTATTGACGACCAGAATGCCATCTATATAGGTCGGCTCAACGGCCGATCCACTCCCCTGCCCCTGACTGCTGCCAACTTTCACGATTCGCGCTTCACTCTCATTACCCGCCTCATCAATGGCAATAACCTCAAGTTCCGTCCCGCTCGTCTGCCGGGCAATTTCCACCTTGAATTCACCATTGTCATTCACAGTGGTTTCACCTATCTTCTCATTACCCGCAAAAACCCGAATCGCCGCTCCCGGCTCCGCTTTACCGGAAATGGCAGTCGACTCTTCTGTCACCGCATTGACTTCCGGCGCATCTGGCGCAGTCCGGTCCTTGACGGTCACAGTTACCGCTTCACTCTTATTGCCTGCATCGTCCACTGCGTGCAGCGTCAGTTCTTTCCCAGCCTCCAAATTTTCGACCGGAGCGGAGAATTTCCCTTCTTCAGCTTCTGTTTCAGCCAGCTTATCGTCTCCGGCATAGATGAATACCGTTGAGCCGGACTCTGACTGCCCTTCGATTTGATCCTGTCTGTCAGATACTTCAGCCACTTCCGGCGCATTCGGGGCTGTGACATCGCTGACTTCCGCTTTGGTCATGGCGCTTTGGTTCCCTGCCGGGTCGATCGCTGCAATAAAAACAGTAGATCCTGCAGGCGGCGTCTCTACCGGCAAACTGAAATTACCGTCATCGCCCGACATACCTACCGCCAAAAGCTCCTCGTCCGACCAAACTTTCACTTTGCTATTTGCTTCTGCACTTCCTTCTATCATTTCCGTCTGATTATCCACTCCGCCGACAGCCGGTTTTTCCGGAGCCGTCTGATCAATCGTAAATTCTTTAACTGCCGTATTCCCATTGTCGTCCGTCACTTCCAAAGTATAAACCCCGTCTTCTGAAATGGCCGTACCGCTGCTGAACCCGTCACCGTTCAACTCAGCCGTGCCTTCATTGAAAGTCGGGGTAACCGGCTCATTGTATAAATCCTTTTCCACCCCCTGCACTTCCGGCGCTGTGCTGTCTTTTTCCCTTGTCATCATCAGTACTGCAGCGACAAGGATTATAACCAATAAAATCGAGCCTGCTAAAATCTTTTTTATCAAAAAAGCCCTCCTAAATTATCAGAATTAATAAACCATTAAATTATCCAATAATTATAACATATCCATGATTTTAAAAAGATTGCTTTATAGTTTGCTGCTCCCTAACATTCAAATAAACATAGAGAAGCTGCATCCGAAAACCGTCGGGGTTTCTGGATACAGCTTCTTAGAAATGTACATAGCAGCAAGAGTCTGAACCTTAGTTAACTCACTGCCACGATTTTACGACTGGTCAACCCTTCACCAAATCCTCGATTAACGCCTCAGTGGACTCGTAATTTTTGCGTTCTCGCAAGAACAAACGCACCGTGTTCCCTTCCGTCTCCAGGTCGTTCATCACTAGATCTACTTGCATCATCTTGGGCTCGATGCTGTCAAAAAAATTAAAGATGGCGTTCAGGTCTTCCTCGAGATGTGGGTTTTGCCGGCTCAGTTCGCCTGGAGCAAAAGTAACATTCGCCAGTAAATTGATGCAGTCACCTTTATGATTAACCTGATGGCAGCTTACCCAATTATCATCAAATTCGTCATTAAAACTGAAGCGTTCCGTTTCGGCCTCAGCGGCGGCATTACTCCATTTTTCTTCGAACCTTTTGCCGGCCAGCGTGAGGTCGTTACCGATGACGTGTGCTTCCACTTCTTCGACGCTATGGACTTCTTCCATTGTGCGCAGATCCATTGTTACAGAATTCCCTCCGCTTTTACTGTCGATCAGGATTTTTTGGACATCGAGGCCGTGTTTCCGCTGCAGGTCCAGCAGCTCCTTCACCTTTTGAACTTCCGGCCTTTCAATGGTTTCATAGCTGTCCTCTGTTTCCAAGTTCAGCCAGCGGACCGCTTCGCCTGTCTTCATGCTTTTTACGACATGTTCCGCCAGTTCAACTGTGGAAGGCTCCGTAAAGCCGATTGCTTCGATTTCCGGCATCAGTTTTTCCATATTCCCACGAAGTTCGTGAAGTTTCCGGACAGCCTCGTAATCATCACGGTAAATGGTGGAGTAATTCTCGACATCCACCGTGACGGTGAACACCACATCCCTTTGTTCTTCAAACGCCATTTCGTAGCTGTGCCCGTTCACAAAATCGGCATTGGTTTCACGGATAATGACAGCCTCCATATCATATTTCTCTTCTATAAACTCCCGTGCATTCCGGTCTTCAATCTGAGATTCGATAAAATAATCGGCGACCAGCCAAATAACAACTCCTATAATGAGTGCAGCAATGACCCCAGTGGTCAGTAAAATAGTCTTTTTCATCCGGTTTCCCCTTTTTCTTCTTTCTTCTTTTTGAGATTCATTAAAAGGCTGTACTTAAGATTAGAATGTAATCAACTAAAATAAGAAGTTACTGCAGCAAAAGGACATCAAAACAGCCACTCCAGAGAATTTTTGGAATGGCTGTTTTACTTTAGCGTGAGTTACGGATTTTCCAATGCTTCCAAAAGCGGTTTTTCAAAGACTGGCGCAAAACTTTTAGCAAATGTGGCGGTTATATGGTTGTTATCAAAATGTGTGATAATGTTGCCGACTACACTATGGCAATACTCGTCGTCACAGAAATATTCAGCCACTTCGATTGTGGTCGCACTTTCCGGTAAATAATCAACTTGGGACAGCGGACTCGGATCTCTGAATACCTCTTCTTTCTTCTTCTTGCAATTTTCCGGAGCATCTGCGTTTTCACTAAGACAGATTAAATTGTTCTCTTTATACCAAGGCGTATCCTGTACTAAAAACAAAGGGATATCCTGCTTTTCAAAAAATTTCCAGGCCTCGATAAAGCCTTCAGGGACTGTATCAAATTCCTCTTTCATCTCTCCTACATCTCCTACTGTGAAAATAAGATCAGGATTCAGTTCTACAAGTAGGTTTGTCACTTTTTCAAACCACACATCACATTCAGGAAAATCCAAGGAATCTTCAAAGCTGAAACGGCAATTGCCTTTCAGATATGTAACGATTTTAATATTGTGTTCGTCAGCCACTTCTGCAAGCATAGGCTGCCACTGGGCTGAATGGGATCCACCGACCAATGCGACCGTATACTCATAATTCTCCAATGCACCGTATTCACAAATCTTTGGTTCAGTTTTCGCATAGATGCAGCCGTCTCCGTAAATTTCCGACATATCCTTTGGCGCAACTTCGAGACTTGGGAGCATCGGCTCTTCGTATTCATTCACCGTAGTTAAACGGCCATCTATCAAATAGGTGGCTGCTCCAGGGTGGGTGCTGAAACTTTCATTCAGGAGTTCTGAGTTGACTGACGCGCTTTCCAAAGCGATTTCCTGATACGACAAGGTTGAAATCCATATCACAGCAGAAAAAACGGCGATGATGCCTGCAGTCTTCCAGATGGATAGCTGAACTTTGCGAATCGGTGATTCAAATCCATAGATAGTCATATAAGCAAAAACCGCAGCCGTAATGATAATGAGCAATCCATGAAAAACAGATACCGTTTCCATATCAAACACAGCGTAATAGAAAATCAGCAACGGCCAATGCCATAGATAAAATGCATATGAAATACTGCCGAATGCCACTAAAGGTTTCCAGCTAAGCAAACGGAACGCGCTGAAATTCACAGAATAATTTCCGGCCACAATAATCAGAACTGCGGATAATACCGGCCAAAGCGCGGCGTACCCTGGAAAAAGCTCGGAAACTTGCAAGATGATGCCACAGCTGATCAGCCCGATCAGCCCCGTCCAGCCGAACAACCAGGCAAGACGCGTAGAAAGCACTATTTTGTGGATTGTCAATGCCAATACCCCGCCAATTCCAAATTCCCATACACGGGTAAATGTATGATAATAGGCCACTGGCTGATTGACATTCGTCAGATAAACCGAGTAGCCAAACGACACGGCTGCAATGACTGAAATCAAAACAATCAGCACTCGTTTCATATGATTGCCTGAAACCAGCCGCATCACAGTCAGAGCTATAAAGAATAATAAGAGCCAAATCAAATAAAATTGAAACTGAATGCTCAACGCCCAGAAATGTTGGAACGGAGAAGCTGTATTGTTCTGCGCTAAATAATCGACTGAATCGCTCGCAAGCCGCCAGTTCTGAAAATAAAACGCGGAAGCTAAAAACTCATTCAGGTTCTGTTGTTTCATAAAGACCGGAAGGAGATACAGACTGGCGATAAAAGTCGTAATCCCGATCAGCCAGGCAGTCGGCAAAAGCCGTTTCATCAACTTTACGATATAAGAAAAATAAAATATTTTGCCGTTTTTCTGGTACATCGATAACAAAGAAGTCGTAATTAAGAAGCCGGATACAACAAAGAACACGTCTACTCCACCTGAAACCCGGTTAAACCATATATGGTAAACTGCCACTAATAACGCTGCGATTGCCCGTAAGCCTTCTAATTCAGGGCGAATACGTCTTTTTGTTTCCATAAACTCTTGCAACTCCTTAGCAATAATGAATACACAAATTTTATAATATCATATTACCAATTTTTAATTTAATTTTTGTAGATATATCTATTTGTAAATGGTTTTTTCTTTCACTTCATTGAACAAGCTGCGCCGTTGCACATACTTGCACAAAGCTTTTTTCCTCTGCGAATGTTTCAAGTTCTTTTACCGTGACAGTTTGTCCATATCTAACAGTTTTTACAAATAATAAACACTCTTATTATCGCTGTTACTAGGAGATATCAGTATACGATTATTCTATAATACCTTAGTCTCATATCTCTGCACTAAAAAAACGAGTTTGACTTTTAAACCATACAAATTAATTATTTTATAAAAAAATACATAAATTAGCATAAAATCATGATAAAGTTATCATAGTTAGAAAAATAGCATGAACCGAGAGGGGAAAAAGAAAGAAAGATGAATAATTTCATAAGCAAGGTAATGTTGTTTCTCGTCGCTGCTCTGTTAGTGATTTCAAGTATAGGACCAAGCCCCGCTTCAGCTTGGACAGTCTTCAAGGATATAGGCGCAGAAGATGTAGAAATCGATTATCTTTACGACAGAGGGCTCATCCAAGGAATATCCAAATACGAATTTGGACCCAGCCATTTGGTAACTCGCGAACAAGCAGCTACTATGATCGGCCGTGCACTTGGATTAAATGGAACAAAGAGAAACACCAAATTCTCCGATGTGAATCCAACCAGCTACGGCTCAGGATATATTCAGTCAGCTGTTGAAAAGGGATTTATCTCAGGTTACCCTGACGGAAGCTTCAAACCTTCGCAGATTATGACACGCGGGGAAATGGCCCGCTTACTCAGCCGTGCATTCTATTTAACACAAACCAGTTCAGTGTTCTATGCAGATGTTGAAGTCAACAATGCCAGCAACAGCCTTTACACGGCAGTGAATAAAATAACGACAGCCGGCATTTCAACTGGAACAGGCGACGGAAAATACTCACCATTACAGAAATTGACAAGAGAAGAATTTGCAATCTTCCTGGCACGTTCCCTGGACACTAAATTCAAAGTGACTTTCCAAAATGCAACAATTGCTAAATTATATTCAACTACTGATAATTTAAATGCACGTACCGGCCCTTCAACCGGCTATAATGTAATCGGCCAGATCCAAAAAGGCGCTGAAGTTCAAGTATATGGCTATAACGGCAACTGGGCTTACGGAAAATCCGGAACGGTGACCGGCTACTTCAGCCTCAGCTATTTGAGCAAAGTCGTTGCTACACCTTCACGCGTAATGGTGATTGATGCCGGCCACGGCGGCAGCGACCCGGGTGCAGTAGCAAACGGCTTACGTGAAAAAGATGTAAACCTTGATGTTTCACTTCGCGTCGAAAGAATGTTAAAAGCGAAAGGCATCCAAGTCTTGATGGTTCGCAGAACCGACGTATTCTACAGCTTGGATTACCGCGCTGCTTATGGCGTTAAAAATGGAGCTGATGCATTCGTCAGCATTCACGCCAACGCTGCTTCAGCAGGGGTAAGCGGTTCTGAAACATTCTATTCCGCTTCCGTTGCAAACGACAGCAAGCAACTTGCAACATTCATCCAAAACCGCTTGTACAAAGCGATGGAACATACGAACAGAGGCGTAAAAGAATACGATTACCGCGTTATTGAAGCCAACCCGCTTCCAGCCGCTCTTGTTGAATTAGGTTTCCTTACCAACTCCGGAGATGCAGCAAAATTGGCTACTTCCACATACAAAGAACGTGCAGCTTCAGCGGTCGCTGAAGGTATCGAAGACTATTACGAGTGGAAAGAACGATAAAAAAACAACCGATTTCAAGAATGATTTATTCTTGGGATCGGTTGTTTTTTGTTTTGAATTGAACTGACATACCAGTACTTTTTAGAATCGTTTCTTTCTTTGTGAGGCGCATTACTCAAGTTTACCGAGAATGGCTTTTCAACATTCACTCTCACTTTCTTTAACTCGAATCTCTCCTTCAAACACTCGTTTTATCCAAATTCGCCTGCTTCACTTCATGCTCCACCCTGATGTTTTCTTTAATGCTGTAGATCGCGCGGCTGGCTAAGATCAAACTGCCGAAGAGATACAGCATATTGCCATAGAACTCAGCTGCGCCCAGAAAATTGAGCAAGCTGCCGAACACGAAGAATATCCCGACGAGTAAATCATTGATCGTCCTTGTGATTTTGCACTGCTTCGTAAAAATCACCCTCGAGGCTCCTGTTGTAATTTCGAGATAGTCTCCCTTGTCTTTCATGCTCGGCATAATTCATCCTCCTTTATGTCAAAAAACACAAGCTGCATAAGTCCAGTGGCTCCAAGGATTTCAGCACCGAAAGATTGATGTTACCTTCTCCGTACATAACCGATTCTCCTTCTTCTAAATCCCCTTTTACACAAATAAAATAAAAGTAATATTGAAGATAATAAATGCAAAGATTTTCCCTTATATCGGTGTTGCTTCTGGGACGACTCTGTCAATTTTTACAGCATTGGAGAAAATTGATACAGATTATACTGAAGAGAACTTCAGTGCTTTCAATTTCAGCAGAATCACGCATCCGACTTTAATCGACCGCGAGGATTGAGCTGCTAAGATGCTGGAAGGCAGATGAAGACTCAAAGTTACTCCTGGAGTTTCACAGCATGATTATTCGTCTTCATAGTTTCAACCTTGGAATCATTCATACTCCACTCTTTGCAATAATAAAACATCCCATCCCGGGAATGAGAAATTTCCAGAATGGGATGTTTTTATATTCAATTGTCGACTGGCTCAAAACTGTATGGAATTCTGTCTTTCTCAGGAACTCGGATCATCTGGACAATTACAGGCTTTCTGCAAATTCCTGTTCTTCTGATTGCCCGCCCTCATAATTCAGCCGGTCTACATTCTTAAACAAATGATAGACCGTCCCCGCCTCCATCGCCTTCCCCTCAAACTGCTGCGTCTGCGCTTGCATCTTATAGCGCAGCTCATACGCCCTTTGCATTTTCTTATCAAAAGTTTGTTTGCTTACATCGATGGTGATGGTACTTTCATTGCTCAGCTCAACTTGCGTATGGCTGGTTCCGGCCTTTTTGTAATTCTTCACATGGCGAAGCGACAGCCATACACAGTCCGGACGAAACGGTGACCGGCACGGGAACAGGATGATATCCTGCTCGCGGTCCAGAATCAGGGGATTCATATTCTTTTTCTCAAGGATTGCCTGAGCACCATCCATCGCTCCCCGCATACTGGATCCGCGGTAGCGAAGGTTTGTATCGATCAAGTCAAGAGGGCTTAAACCGGCATTCGTCACACCGTTCTTCTTGCCCAATAAAGAAGTCAGTACCCCATTCTCATCGTAGTTCGGCACGACCATGATCGTTTCCGAACTGATTGCATATTCCTGTTTCATCTTAATAATCTCTTTTTTCTTCATCTCCATAACCCCCTTTTTGAAATTAGCACTTAAACTTCTGCCAAAAAAGGAGTATACTAACAGATAGTTGGTATACTCCAGCTGCTGCCTCCGGGTGATGTCCCCACGACTATCACACCCGGGGGTTTTTCTTTTGCACTGTTTTCTTCCTCACATCCTACTCACCTCCTTTGTGTTTATACGCTTGCAGATTGCCATTAGTTAATATGACCCATTTTAAACTAAAATGAAGATAATGTTTTCCTAATGCATTCCCCAAACTTCCGAGCACCGTTTATGGCCCCTTCTTAGCTTGATAAAATAAATATTGTGATCTGCACTCCCTTGATCTAGGCTCTGGAGATATTTATCTTCAGCTATTCGTTACCCACTCAGCTTCCTCTCATGTTCTTCCTCTACGTCCTTACTTTGTTAATTATATAGGTACATATCCTTAAATGTCTAACTATTTTAAATTATTTATCACCTTAAATTTTATCTTTATGTTTCCTTATCTCGACTCCCCTCAAACCTTTACTTTCGCTCGAATAATCTCTATAATTTCTTTTTTAATTTTATTTTCTGCCATTTCCGTTAAATATAAAAAAGCTACATCCCAAATCCATTGGGTTTCTGGATACAGCCTCTTTAGCATGAAATTGTCTTTGATAAATTGAATTGCGCTGATACAGTGGCACGATCTATCTTTTTACAATCGGTATATAAATATCAAAATGCGGATTATCCGGATCTTGATCGGCTGGATAATATACATCTTTAATCGACATTTATGGACCATGGTAATCTACATCGACTTCTCTAAATACGGTATAGTCGTACCCTCCCATTTCAATCCTACTGCCCGAAAGGCTGGCAGCGTAACAATTTTGCAGCTCCCTTTATTTCCTTCCTTATTCAAACTTGAACTTCACTTAAATAAATTCAACAAAAAAAGGAAATAGATCCTTCTTGGATAAACACATCCATTAGCATAACAACATATATTCATACTCGATTTTAAGGCATCGCTGGACTGTTTAGCCGACGACCGAAAAGGGAAATAAAATACTATACTCTTCAAGCGAAAGGAGCTGCTGGAATGAGGGATAAGAAAAAGCTGGATGAAGACATGACCGGAGATGAAATGGATGTCAACGCGGCTCAGCAAATAGCAGCAGGCGCAAAACAGGCTTTTTATAAAGAAGATTACAAACCGAAAGATGATGATGAGAAAGATCGGGAACTTCGTAAAAGCGAAGAGGAAGACGCAGAATAGAAGAGAAAAACACCCGCTCCCAAGATTCCTTTATTCTAGATAAATATAAAGAAGCTGCCACTGAAAACCTTGATGGTTTCGGGAGGCAGCTTTTTTGGGATGCAATTGGCGTGAATATACTTAATCCTGCCTGACACAGGGGCGTGATTTTTATTATGTAGATTCTTGAAGGACACTGTGGTCATTCGGTTTTCGTCGGTACTTTTTACCGATTGCGTTTCCAATCAACGCAAACAATAATACACCGAACAACACGACACTAGTTTCTATTAGACCAAAATTTCTATAAGAGATCAGCGTGTTATCCACCCAGCGATACGCGATCACTGCCCCGTAAGAAATGAGAAATCCGCCTGCAGCGCCGGCAACAGTTCCTGCCAGACTGAACCATTTTGTATCATGCTTAATGAAAAACAGGCCCACCAGCATAAAGATGAAAGCGCTCATATCGAGATAGTCATAAATCCATGGATTGTCTCCATCTACCATTTGAGTCCACGCAGCGAGGAGCTGGACCAATCGGGTGAGCCAGAATCCGAATCCCAGACCAAGCAGCAAACCAAGCATGTTCAGCCGCTTGTAAAAAATTATGAAGATGATAAATAATATTGGAATCGCCAGCAATGCACCGTAACCCGCAAATATGAGAACTAAAAAACCATCCCCGAATTCTCCAGGTTCCGATGGAGGAAGCTGCGCAATTTCATTACCATAAAAGGCGTAAGCTCCTAGAGTTGCTAAAAAAATGCTGATTCCTGCCAGTCCGGCAGCTATTGCTGAAATCAAAATACGAATAAGCCAAGCCATTGTCATCCCCCTGTTTTCCTTAAAGTCACTTCATCATTTCCCTTACTATTACATATAAGTATTATAGTGGCAAGCAAGGATCAGCTTAGACTTTTCTTAATCATCATCACCTGGAAAGCAAAAAACATTTGTTGTAAGTGTATAAGTAAAAACGGAAGACCATTTCTTAATAGTAGAAAGTCATTAAAATTCATTCCAGTAAATATTCTTCCTCTTACTTTATCACCTTGCCGCCCATAATTGATCCGAACCGCTTCCTTAAATAAATGATAAGAGTCCGACATAGAAATACATTTTTTCAAATAGGAGGAAGATATGGAGCCGTCAAAGGTATAGGAAGGCCGCTTCTTATCTTTTTCCCAGCAGTTCTTAGATTGTTCCTGTGTCCGAAACAATTATGCCCATTTACTTTTCTGTATAAAAATTAGGTATAAAGTTACAATCGATTTGTTATTCCAATGACTAATGTCATTGAAAATAGGCTGTTATACTGGATAAATTTAGTGAATTGGTTCCTATCTGATGGTATAATATTTAAGGGAATAAAGCTTATTAGACCCAAAAAAGATAGAGAATGCGGTTTATAATTGCAAGGGGGAAGTCATTTAATGACTATGCTGCGTGAAACATCTTCAAGTTCTACTATATATAAGAGTGAAGGAGGTCGTACATACAAATCAGAATTCGAAAATTACGGCAGAGGTTTAAGAGTAAAGTATCATCGCATTGAACAAGGTTTATCTCTAAAAGAACTTGCTGCAGGAAACCTTTCACAAGAAAATTTACGATTGGCTGAAATGGAGCAATTTCCGTTAGAGGATAAAGTTTATAAAAAGCTCTGTCTTCGCCTCGGAATTCCTTTGGATCCTTTTGTACTGCCTTTAGTGGAAACGGGTATTTTAGAGTTGAAGTCATTGCTGACGCACATTAAGAGCCGCTCTAAAATGATTGAAGCATTCGATAATGTTCAAAATCAAAAAAAAGATCATTTGAAGGAAATTTACCGCATTGAGTTATTGATACATACAATCCGATACTACGTCGTTACTGGTGATGTAAGTGCCGCTTTGGAAACATATGAAAAGGCTTGTAAGTTTAAAGATCTGATGAATAGTCAACAGTTGTTCTTCCTAAATAAATACAGGGGAAACATTTGTTACTCGGAAGGCAATTACCTCGAGGCACTGAATATTTACAAAAGCTGTTTGACATCCGCTCCTTTAGATTTGCCTTCACCTGAAATGGCTGACCTGCTTTATACGTTGGGCATCACATCCGGTCACCTTGTAGAACCACTTGATGCAGTAAGTTATGCGGGAAAAGCTCTTGAATTGTATCAGGATATGTTCTACCCAAAGAGAATAGCAGAATGTCACATTTGTATTGGTTTAGCGGAACATAAAACACGTAATTTTAAAAATGGATTTAATCATATGCAGAAAGCCGCAATGGTAGTTGAAGAGGTTCACTTGCCAGAACTGGAGTTTCTAATCGAGTACAACTTGGGTTATTTTTACTTTCAATTCCAAGATTTTGAATCGACGATCCGTCATGTGGAAAAGTGTTTGAAAACGAGCGAATCGGGCAGCATAATTAACGAAATCCGTTGCTATACAAGCTTGATCAAAGCCAACTTCGAGTTGGGCAGGAAAGACAAAGCCTTGGAATGGTGCGAAGTAGGTACGCAGACTACGTTTGAAATGGAAGAAAGCACTTTATCCAATAAAGTCGTCGCCGATGTATTCAATCAATTCCATTTAATGAAGTCTTTGATTTACGAGAACCATGAGCGCTTTGAATATCTTGCGGAGATGGAAATCCTTCCTCTTTTTGCTTCCAATGGATATGATACGGAATACGCATACTATTGCACACTGGTCGCTAACTATTATCGCGAGGTTGGACAAAAGGAAAAAGCAATGGAGCTATACCGGAAATCCGGGGATATTTATAGAAAAGTAATTTCTATCAGTTAAATAAAATAAAATGGGGGTAACATCATAATGATAAAAAAAGTCGGGTTAACTTTAGCAGTATTCACATTCGGATTGGTCGGCGTTCTAACAGTCGACGGAGATACTTCTTACGAAACTAATAATTCAATTTCAAAAGAAAGCGTGAATGCCATAGCAGCCGAAACAGCTGTTATTCATCCAAGTCCTTGGTCCATCAATTCACAAGTGGCTGTTATTCATCCAAATCCTTGGTCCATCAAATCACAAGTGGCTGTTATTCATCCAAATCCTTGGTCAAAAGCATAATAAAATAAGGTTAAAGATACACCCGGGAATCCGATCGATTCCCGGGTTTTATGTTTTTGAGTTCGGGGTGACAGTCACCGGCACACTCGGTGTCAGACGCATTTATGTCTATTTACTTTTCTGGATAAATAAAGAGAAGCTGTCTCCGAAAACCTTTGGGGGTTTCTGGAGGCAGCTTCTTTGGGATGCAATTATCGTGAACAGACTGATTCGTCTTTGACACAGGGACACATTTTTATTCAATTCTATCCTATCAGCGATTCACTTAAACTCCCACTTCCCCGACAACGCCCCATCGCCCGTTGTCTTTCCTGAAATCCTTTAGCTTACCATTCCAATACTCCACATACCTCTTGTCCATGTCTTCGGAAGTGAAGAATTGCCGGTGCTGTTCCTGTGTCAGGTAGTAGGCCGGCAACTCAGCCACCCCCATCCGCCTCGCTTTTGCCACACGGTGGTTGCCGTCGATCAAGCGGAAAAATTCCGGACGCATGCGGACCATGATGATCGGCTTCATCAAATCAGCCTGTGGCAAAAAATCTTCATCCAATTTCGCTGAATCAGCTCCTGGACCAGGTGGCCCGACTTGCACCTTGGATAGCTCGACCTGGTCTCCATTCTCTTTGATCCACGCAGTTGCTTTGGTGATATGCCAATTGAATGGGAAGCCACCGAGCATTTCATCTCCTAGGACTGGCAGGCAGGGAATAAAATCAGGGTTCACTTTCATTTTTTTCATAAAAAGCACCTCGCTTTTCAACTTCAATACTTTTAGAATAGCATATCTCAGAAATGTGTGGACAATCACTATGCTGTTCAATGCCTCACATATAAGCACATTTACATTCCACCCATTGAAATCTCCCTTTTTGCCCAAGCAGCGGATATCGAGTTGATCTGCATGCCGGACATGTCCTCATTGCTCGCCCACCTCAAGGGCCAGCCTTCCCTTTTTGACAGTGAAATCACCCTGCTCCAAACGGAAACGGTTTACGAAGATACTGAAAAAACACCGCATATCTGCTTTTCGGCAATACGCGGACACACGGATGCCAAACGGGCACTGCGGCTGGCGGCCATCATGTGCTGATGAGCGGTCCGCCCGGCTGCGGCAAAAGTCTGTTCGCGAAAGCGTTCCACACGATTCTGCCGGATCTGACACATGATGAGGTGCTGGAAGTCTACAGCATCTACCAGCTGGCGAAACAGGCGCGCAGCTTGTCGGACCGTCCGCCGTTCCGGTCGCCGCATCATTCTTTTTCGGAAGGTGCGATTGTCGGCGGCGGGCGTTACCCGAAACCCGGAGAGATGTCGCTTGCCCACCGGGGTGTTTTATTCCTTGATGAATTGGGGCATTTTCCGCGGCGCGTCATCGATACTTTAAGGCAGCCGCTCGAATCAGGATTTGCGGTCGTCAACCGGGTCGAAGGATCGGACCGATTTCCTGCGAGCATCAATCTGATCGCTGCAACCAACCCTTGTCCTTGCGGCTATTACGGAGCGCGGGAGAAATATTGCGTCTGCAGTGACAAAATCCGTTTGAAGTATATGCAGAAAATCACCGGACCGATCATCGACCGCATCGACTTTGTGCTGGCTTTGAAGAGCCAGAGCGTGTTCGAACAAGGGACTTCGGCGACGTCCGAAGAATTGCGGGAGAGGGTGGCGGCTGCACGTAACCGGCAGCGGCTCCGCTACGGCGCAAACTATACGAATGCCATTGTGCCGGTCAAGATGTTCGAGGAAACCGTGTCATTCAGCCCCGAACAGCTGGCGCGGATCGAAGCGGCCAGTTTCGAAGAGAACCTGAGCAGCCGGTCGACGTTGAAAATTTTGCGGCTGGCAAGGACGATTGCCGATGTGCGAAATGAAGATGCCGTGTCGGACGCTGCGGTGGATGAAGCGCTGAAGTGGAAAATTTCCGCTTCGGTTGCGCAGAATTCATTGATGCGGTGAATGATCATGACGAGACGGCGTGAATTTAATCCAAGTTCCTATTATCACGTCATCCTGCGCGGCAATAACCGGCAGCCGATTTTTCGCACGAAAGAGGATATGCATGAGCTGAAGCGCGTCTTTTTGCATGTCCATGTAGATTATCCGTTCACTATTCTGGCGTGGTGTTTTATGACGAACCATTACCATATCCTGATCAAGCCGTTGCAGGACCCGCTCCACAAAATCATGAGTCTGGTCAACAGGCGCTATAGTATGTCCTATGCGAAGCGTTACAACCACATTGGCCGCATATATCAGAAGCGTTATTTTGCGACGGAAGTCGATTCCCGGCTCGGTCTTCTCACCGTCAGCAGCTATATCCATCGCAATCCGATCCAGACAAAGAAGCCGATGGTCGAGCGGCTGGAGCAGTATCCATACAGTTCGTTCCCGCTTTATTGGGACGATACGCTGGCCGCTCCGGCTTTCTTGGACCGGGAGTTGCTGCGGGAATTATTGCCGGAACCGTTTGAGAAGAACAACACGGCGTATTGCATGTATTGCCTGACGTATGCGCAGAATGCGGAAGAAGACAAGCATGTGGAGGATATGGAGCCGCCGGTGATGTAGGCGGGCGGCTTCCAGAAGTTCCCAGATTGTCCCTGTAGTCTAGCCCCCTAAAAGTAGAGACGGTAAAATCAAGAGATTTTATTATCCAAAAACGCTTGGTAATACATCTGTGGCGACAGGTAGCTCAAACGTTTTTGTCCTCTTTTTGTATTGTAGTATGTAATAAATTTATGCAAATCTGCTTCGACTTCTTTTTTGGAAGTCAGCTGAGAATGAAACGGAAACTCAGTCTTCAAGTGCGAGAAAAAGCTTTCAATAACGGCATTGTCCCAACAGTTGGCCTTCCGTGACATACTCGGCTGAAACTTCAGCTCCAGAGACAGCTTTCGATAAGCCGTTGAGGCAAAGACGGTGCCACGGCCAGTGTGGTTCAAAAGACCATCCAATGTGGTCATCTGACGATTTGCCATCGCCGCCTGTACCGTTTCTTGTACCAGCAGGGCATTCGGACGGTCGCTTAGGCAAAATGCCACTACTTGACGGTCGAACAGATCGAGGATTGCGCAGCCATAGAACTTTTGATTGAAATAAGCAAATTCGGTAAGATCCGCCACCCATTTCCGGTTTGGAAGAAGTGAATCGAAATCCCTTTCCAAACGGTTCGGATAGACTTTCTTTATCTCTTTCAGCATGGTAAATTCCGGAGACTTCTTCATTCGGATTCTGGATTTCAGATTCATCTCATCTAACAGCCGAGCGACACGCTTGTGATTGATCACATAGTGAAACTGACTCTTCAACGTACCTGCAATAGCCTTGGCTCCAATCGCTCCTCTAGACCGAAGATAGACTTTCCAAATCATTTGGCAATCTTTCTGGTCACGCAGATTCGGTTCCTTTTTTGGCCGATTCGTATACGCAAAGTACCCAGATTTAGAGACACCAAAAGCTCGACAGAGGCTCCTGACGGAATACTCGCCTTTCATGTTCCTTATCGCTTTGAAGCATTTCCCTTTCCGTTCACCCCTAGAGAGGCCTGGAACTTTTTTAGGATTTCAATGTCCTCTTGCCCCTCGTAGTATTTCTTTTCAATTACCCGGAGCCGTTCGAGTTCCTCTTTCCCTTCCTCTTTCAAGTTGCTATCCCTTTTGGGATGCAGCCCTTCGGTACCTTCAATTTGGTAGCGACGCAGCCAATTGTTCATGGTACCCATTGAGATTTGCATTTCGATGACAACGTCCACCCGTTGGCGATTTTGATACATCACCTGTTTTACGGCTTACAGCTTCTCTTCCACGGTATGATGCGCTTTACGCTTTTTCGTTTTCCCGTTTTCCAACTGCCCCACCATAGTTTTATACAAAAAATCCTACACTATACCTCTACTTTAAGGGAGTTAACCATTGTGTCCGGCTCAATTATGACTATTTACGATCCTGAATAAAATTGGGAAAGCTGTATTTGAAAACCGATGGGATTGATGCAGACGGCTTCTTTTGAATTCAATTGTCGTGATTAAACTGAGTTGTGTCTGACACAGGGGCACGATTTATTATTGTCGTAAGTAAACTGAGTCGTGTTTAATATAGGGGTGTCACTGCCGGTGATAAAATACCCAATAACGCCGTTTTAAAATTCCCCATTTATCAAGGATAATCGACATATACCA